>NZ_CP090059.1:915000-2115000 GCF_021391395.1 Sphingomonas cannabina
GACATGTAGTTCGTCAATGTTCCCTTCCGACAACGTGACCCAGCGCGCCCCTTCATGTCGGATAGCCTTGTAAATTGCCGCGATGTCCTCCTGGTCTCGACTGACTCGGTCGATCGACTCGGAAAGGACGATATCGACATCGGCGACACGGGCGAGGAGGGCATTCAGCCCAGGCCGGTTCCTACTGGCGCCCGAAAGTGCGAGATCGGAGTAGACTTCGACGACCTCCCAACCTTCCCGCTTTGCGCGCTCGAGACAGAGGCGTGCCTGGTCTTCCGCAGACCGTTCAGATTGTTTGTCGGTGGAATAGCGCGCGTAGATCACGACTCGCGTCATGGTCCGACCTCTCCAGCTGTTTTCGACGCGCAATTTCCTCCCGTGCCGCATCGCGCGCAAGAGCACGCGCCAGTTCGAGCAATTCTGGAGGGCTCGTGGATGTCATTCGAAGACAACCTCGCACCGGAATCGCCCTTCCATCGAATCGCCATCGCGGATTCCGGCAGCAAGGAGCGCGGCCGATTTGGCAGCGTTGGTCAACGTCCGCCTCCCGTCGGCCCCTTTGGTAAAAGCGGTCGCGACCGCGAAGACGATCAGAATCTGTTCGACGGGCAATTGCGTGGGCGTCACGTTCGGGGTTCCTACCGATCGACCTAGGGTCGACCCGGACTAACTCAGATTCGGCCTGAATCTTCGAAAACCGAATGGGGCTGATCGGCCCTGATAGGCCGGAAACGGTCAGCGTCGTCGTTGCTCGAAGCCCCCGTCGGACCGTCTTTCGAGTGCTGGACGGGCGTTCGCCGGCCTCGGCACCCTAATTGGCCTTCAGGAGTATTCCCAATGCATCCGCGATGGAGGCCCAGATATGCTGAGGTCGCTACTCCGTGCTGGTTCAGACGATGCGCTCAGAATTCCTGACTCCTGCCATCGCAGCGCTCCTGCTCATGGGGTGCTCGTCGACCACCCTACGCTATCAGCGCGAGACCGCAGGGGGCGGCTATGCCGAGCAGAGAATCGGGGACGATCGTTACCGTGTGACCTATACGGCACCGCCGCGGACCCACCTTGCAGTTGTTGACCGGCTTGCGTTGCGACGGGCAGCCGAGCTGGCGCTCGCAAAAGGCTTCTATGGCTTCGTCGTCGCTGACCGTGCTGTCGTCCACGATGTCTATGTGCTGCCAACCACGAAAGGCGGGAGGGTGACTTATCGCGGCAGCTATCGCGACTGGCGCCGCTTCTGGCGTTTCTACTGCATCGGCAGGGGTTGGGATCACTGCGAGAGCGATCCACTCTGGCCATCAGGAGATGAACCCAGGCCTCATATCGAGGTCAGCTATACCGTCGCGTTCACGAACAGCCCAGGCGACGAAGTCATCGACGCGCGAACGCTTCTAGGCATGCAGGGGGCGGGGCAGGCGCACGGGCCCAAATAGATCTAACCTATTGCGCTGTACGTACCTTCGTCCCCGATTCGACCTTGTCGCCCGGGTGCAGAATGATCTGGTCGCCTGGGACGAGCCCCGCGAGCACCTGTCCCCAATCCTCGCTCATCCGGCCAATCCGAACGTTCACCGTCTCGGCGCGACCCTCCGTGCTCACGCGGAACACCTGCCAGGCATTTCCGCTTCGGAACAGGGCACTGATCGGCACGCGCACCGTCTCCCCCACCGACCAGGTCCGGATGCGTATCGTGGCCCGGAACCCATGGCCGAGTCGTGCCCAAGCCCGGCGCGGCTCGGTGAAATCGATTACGACGTTGACGCGCTGCTCCTCGACGCCGAGCGCCGAGACCTTGAGAAAGCCATAGGGTTCGATCAGCCGTACGCGCCCCTTGAGCGGATGATCGCCGCCCCAATCTTCGATCGACACTTCGGCGCCTGGGCTCACCTGGACGGCATCGGCCGAAAGCAGGTCCGTGACCAACTCAAGCTGGTCGGGATCGCCGATGGCGACCAAGGGGGTGCCAGCAGCGACGACGCGCGTGCTCTCCTGCGGCACGCTCAGCACATAGCCCGATATTGGCGCACGCACATCGACGACGCCGCGCCCGCGCATCCCTGCGCCTGGTGCGATCAGCGCGGCGCGTGCCGCATCGGCGCTGCGGCGTGCCGCTCGTTCGCCGTCGCGCGCGGCCCGCGCAGCGGCGCGGGCACGATCACGTTCCATGCTCGCTTCGTCGAGCGCTGCCTGAGCAACAAAGCCCTTTCCGCGAAGCGTCGACACGCGCGTACGCTGGCGCTCCGCCAGATCAAGCTGCGCAAGCGCCGCCTCCACTTCAGCGCGTGCCGCGTCGGCCTGCGATTCGAGTGCCCGGACATTGGCCGTCGCCTGCGCGAGCGTTCGCGCATCGAGTGCACCTGGTTCGGCCGGACGGATGCGGGCGAGCAGCGTCGTTCCGGCAACGACCCGCGCTCCTGGCTTCAACGGCACGCGCACCAGTTCGCCGGTGATCGGCGCGGACACCATAAACAGATTTCGCACGCGCGTCTCGGCGAGATCGTCGACTGTAGTCGCCATAGGGCCGCGGGTCACCTCGCCGACTTCGACCTCGGCCGACGGGGTTCGCGTCGCGACGAACGTGGCGGCAGCGAGGACGAGCACGATCAACGCGCCGATCATGCGGGGGCCGGTCAATAGTTTGCGGGCCATCGTCACTCCCTCGTCTTGAGCGCGCGGACGAGATCGAGCCGGTCGACCCGGCGGCGGATGATGAGCGCAGTGATGCCGGCGGCGGCAGCGATGACGAGCGCGCCTTGGCCGAACACGCGCGGATCGATGAAATAGGGAATGGTGAAGAGGTCGCTGCTGAACTGCGTCACCAGGAACCGCCACAGTGCCATGCCGCCGAGGATGCCGATCGGTAGCGACAGGATCACGAGCAGCGCCTGCTCGCCGAGCAGCACGAAAGCGACCTCGCCGCGGCGGAAGCCGAGCACTCGGAGCGACGCCAGATCACGCGCGCGTTCGGACAGACTGATTCGGGCGCTGTTGTAGGCGACACCCATCACCACCAGCACCGACAGCCCGGTGTAGAAGATGGTCATGGTGTTGAAGTTCTCCTGGACCGTCGCTCGGATCGAATGGAGCGCCGCCGCCTTGACGGTGATGCCTGCCACCATCGGGCTGTCCTTGAGCCGCGAATAGATGCGCGGCAGCGCAGCCGTATCGACCTTGAGATAGGCGCCCGACAGCGTGTTTCCTTCGCGCATCAGCCGGTTGAGCAGCGCGCGATCGATGGTGGCAGAGCTTCCGAACGGGGCATCGAGCACATCCGTGACGACCAGGCGCAGCACCGGCCGCTCGCCCTCGGTGACACGTGCTTCGATCGCATCTCCTCGACCTACTCCGAGCTCGCTCGCCATCTGCCCGGTCAGCATCACGCCTCGCGGCGGCGGATCGAGGACCTTGCCTTCGACATCGACGACGCGATTGAGCTCGCCGCCGGCATCGACCCCACTGATCCCCTCGCGCGTCTTGCGCGGCCCGGCGACGAGCCGGGCATCGGTCGCCCGCAGCGGCTGGACGCCAAGCACGCCCGGGATGCGCTGCAGCTCATGAAGGGCGCGCTCGTCGCGGCGCTCGGCGAACAGCACCAGCAGGTCGGAGCGGTCAGCGCTGCCGAAACCGATCTCGATCATCCGCTCGATGCTGCCCGGGCTCGCCTGTGAGACGATGTAGAGCGACAAGGCGGCGCCGAGCCCGATCACCGAGAGCAGGCTGCGAACCGGGCGGCGGAGCAATCCGCGCAAGACGATGCGCGTCGGCTCGTCAGGACCGATGCCGGCAATCCAGCGGCCGACCCGCCCCGAATAGTCGGACGGCGCCGGCGGCCGCATCGCTTCCGCCGGCGTGAGTCGCGCTGCGCGCCATACCGCGGTTGCGGCGCCCAGCGCCACCGGCACCAGTGTTGCGGCGGCGGCGATCCAATAGACATCGGCGTCGGCGTCGAAAGCGAGGAAAGGGAAGGAATAGAAACGCTGGTAGAGGCCGGCGAGCGCCCGTCCCAGCCAGGTACCGAGGCCGATTCCGAGCGCAAGGCCGCCGAGCGACAGCAGCAGCGCGAGCTCGACGTAGTGGAGCAGGATCGCTCGCCCCGGAAAGCCGAACGCCTTCAAAAGCCCGATGATCTCGCGCTCGGTCTCGACCAGCCGGGCGAGCACGATGTTGAGCAGGAACGCGGCCACCAGCAGGAACACCGGCGGCAGCACCCCGGCCATTGTCTTCAGCTGGTCGATCTCGCTCGCAATGAAACGGTCGGAAATCTGCTGCTCGCGATCGTAGGCGCCGATGCCGCCATAGGGCGCGAGCAGCAGATCGAGGTGCCGTTCGACCTCCTCCGGCTTCGCGCCGGGCGACAGCCGAACGAGCACATCGTTGAACGCTTGGTTGAGATCGAGCGCCGCGGCGAGCGGCTCGCGGCCCATCCACAGGATAGCGAAGCGACGATTGTCGGGAAACACCTGCCCGCCGCCGATCGCATAGACATATTCGGGAGACAGCACGGTCCCGACGAGGCGAAGCGCGACCTGCTTGCCGTAGAGCACGGCGGTGATGCGATCGCCGGCCGACAGGCCGGCCGCTTGCACGAACGCTTCATTGGCGACTACCTCCTCGGGGTGGCGCGGATCGGGGAAGCGGCCGGAGCGGAGCACTAGCTGGTTGAGCGCATCGCCTCTCGCCTCGGGAAGCGAATGGACGCGCGCCGACACGGGCTCGGCAACTTGGGCAACGTCGAGAGTCGCGCGCGTGCTCACCCGGCTGTCGGCGGCGGCAACGTCGGGCAGCGCGCGGACTCTGGCGATCATGGGCTCGGGCGCGCGCACGAGCGGCGCGAACACATCGGCGAAGCGGTACCGATCATAATAGGCCGAACGGCTCGTCTCGAGCGAACCGATCAGCCCGACCGCCATGACGACCGTGCCGACCCCGGCCGCGATCACCAGCGCAATCGCTACTGCCTGGCCGCGCAACCGCCAGAGGTCGCGCAGCAGCTTGATGTCGAGGGTCGAGCCCAGGCGCATCACCAGCTCAGCTCCAACGGGGAAATGCGGGTCGTATTGTGGCGCATCCCGGTGATGCGGCCGTCGCCGAACAGGAATACCTGGTCGGCGATGTCGGCGATCACGGCGTTGTGGGTGATGATGAAGGTGGTGGTGCCGAGCTCACGGTTGATCTGGTCGAGCGCCGCCAGCACGCGCGTGCCGGTCTGGCTGTCGAGCGCCCCGGTGGGTTCGTCGCACAGCAGCACCTCGGGACGCTTGGCGATGGCGCGAGCGATGGCGACGCGCTGCTGTTCGCCGCCCGACAGCTCGGCGGGGAAATGGTCGAGCCTGGCGTCGAGCCCGACCAGCGCCAGTGCCTCGGCCGGATCCATCGGATCGTTCGAGATTTCGGTGATCAGCGCGACGTTCTCGCGCGCCGTCAGCGAGGCCACCAGATTGTAGAACTGGAAGACGAAGCCGACGCTGCGGCGGCGATATTCGGTGAGCGCATCATCGTCGAGCTCGGTGAGGTCGCGGTCGTGGAACCAGGCATGGCCCGCGCTCGCGTGATCCAGTCCACCGAGGATGTTGAGCAGGGTCGACTTGCCTGATCCTGACGGCCCAAGCAGCACGACCATCGTGCCCGGATCGACGGTGAAGTCGACGCCGCGCAGTGCCTGCACGGCGTTGTCGCCTTCGCCATAGACCTTGGTCAGGCCCTCGACGCGATAGACCGGATCATGCCGACTGCGCCTGTTCAGGTCTTTTGCGGCCGGCATGCATCGGCCTAGGCGGCAAGCACCGCCGGCACCCGCTCTTCGATGCCTTGCGTGGTTTCGGCCTCTTCGGCGAGCATATCGGCGAAAGCGTCGACCGCGCGTTCGACCATGCGAGCCCAGGTCATCGAACGTCCATGCTCGTAAGCGCGAGCGGCCATACGAGCGCGGCCTGCATCATTCGCGAGCAACGCGCCGACCGTACGGGCAAAGCCGGCGACGTCGCCGAAATCGACCAAACGGCCGCGGCCGTCGGCGAGGAGCTCGACGGCATGGACGTAGGGGGTGGAGACGATCGGCTTGCCAAGCCCGAAGGCGTAGGCGAGCGTTCCCGAGGTGATCTGCGCCGGGTTTCCGTACGGCGTGACGTAGACATCGGCCGCGGCGATGCGATCGATCAGCGCCTCTTCATCGAGGAACCGCGCCTCCCAGCGTATATGCCCGCCGACGCCGAGCTCGTGGGCAAGCGACTGCAGACGCGCGCGATACGCCTCCCCTTCGTGCGCGACGAGGTGCGGATGCGTCGCCCCGACGATCGAATAGAGCGTATCGGGGCATCGCGCGAGGATGACGGGCATCGCCCGAATCATCGTCTCAATACCCTTTCCGGGCGACAGAAGGCCGAAGGTCAGAACGGTCTTGCGGTCTTCGAGCCCCAGACGGGCGCGCGCGAGCGCAGGGGTGACATAAGGTCGATCCGGCACCCCATGCGGAATGACGGCAATCCGTTCGGAGGCGACTCCATAGCGCTCCTCGAGGATCGTGCGGGCACGCTGCGCCATTACGATCAGCAACTGCGCATGCTTGAGAAGGCGCTCCATCACCGCGAACTGGTCCGCATTGGGGTCCTCGAGCACGGTGTGGAGCGTCACCACCACCGGGAGGGCGAGGCGATTGAGCAGTTCGAGCAGATAGATGCCGGCCGGGCCGCCGAAGATACCGAACTCGTGCTGCACCCACAGCAGGTCGGCTCCGCTCCTGGTGATCGCGGCCGCAGCGGCGCGATAACTGCCGATGTCCTCCTGATCGACCGTGCGGACGACGTTTGGCGGGAAACGGTAGCTCTGGCCGGGATCGGCCATGGCATAATGGTCGACGCGGATGTCCGGGAAGCGCATCGTGATGGCGTCATGGACATGGCTGGTGAAGGTCGCGAGGCCGCATAGGCGCGGCAGCGAATTGCCGAGCAGCGCGATCCGCTTCGGCCGTGGCCGGGACGGAACCAGTTTCCGCGTTCCCGGGGAATCAACCAGGCACTCGTCCGCAGTTGCTCGCATGCTTGCCTCCTCCATTGCGGGATGGAGGCGAGCCTATCCGTCGTGGTCCCCGGCCCGCATTAAGGGATTGTCCGAGGTGCGGTGCACGCCTTCTCCGCCGTTTACGAGAGGGGGTTGGGACCGCGAGAAATCTCGGCGGAGATGTCGCAAGCTTCGCGACTGGTGAGGCGCCCGCTGTCGGCGGCGGATGGACGGGTTGCTGAAATCTTGCTGCCGATGCCATGCGCATTTCCGGCAGGGATCTGCGAAATAGCGCGGGGCGGCACGGGCGGCCGCTCCGCGCCGAAGTCGTTTCAGGCGAAAGCGATCTCGTCCTCCACCCTATTGACCCCCGGAACCGACCAGGCGGCCTGCTCGGCGACCCGACGTTCATTCCAGCCGTGGACCTCGCCGCTCAATTTTACTGTATGACCGGCCACGGAGACGCTGATCGCATTTGCATCGAGCGCGCTCTGGCGTTTGATCGCTGTCATGATCCGCTCGCGGACGTCGGCAGGTGACGGTTCGCCCTTGATCTCGACACGGTTGTTGACGCCCTTGACTCCGGTAATACGGCCGGCAGCGGTCTGAGCGGCTTTCTTCTGATAATTCCACTCGACGTCACCACTGAGCGTCACCCAGCCGTTCTCGACACGAACCTGGATGCGTTCGTCGGGGACGGTGACATCCCAGCGGAATAGCTGGAGGATTCTCTCGGCAATCTCCGTGTCGGAAGTCTTGGGATCACTCGGAAAGCGCACCTTGATCTCCTCGGCGATTGCCTTGACACCGTTCACTCGCGCCGCCGCTCGTTCGGCGGCCATCTTCTGAGCATAATTGGGCACATGGCCGGTGAGGGTGACGACACCGTCCTTTGCCATCACGCCGATCTGGCCGTGCTCGACCATCGGCTCGAAGGCCAGTTCGTCGAGCACGTCGCGCTGCAGTTGGCTGTCGGTCTTCATCATATTGCTCCTCGTCCCAAGAATCGCCCCGACCAAGTGCGGGACGCGTGATGATTCTCCCGGCGGGTACCATCGGATATCCGGTTGATTCCGGACGGTGGCCGAAAGGCGGGGAGCGACGGCTACTCCTGTTGTCGGCCCGCGTTCGGTATCTGGGTGCCGCACGCAACGTGTCAGCGGTGGCGAGTTGGTTGATCACCAGCTCGGACAAGCGTGGCCTCTGCCGGTCGGGTCTCCGGTCATCGCGCGGCCTGACGACCACATCATCGTAGATTCCCGCATCGCCAAGGGCGCCCGGGAGGGTTTAGCTGCCGACGACCTGCGCAGGGATGACGCCGATGGCCAGACCGACCCATATTTTGGTGGCAACCGATGGCTCGGATCCCGCTGGCCGGGCGGTGAGATTGGCCGCCGAGATCGCCGGGGCCACAGAAGCCGATATGACCATCCTGACGGTTGGGCATGAGCTTTCGCCTCACGAACTTCGCCAACTCATGTATGCCGAGGGTGATGGGGGCGCGGCCGTCGATACGCTCGCCGAGGAACTGCTTGCGGCCGCAAAGGCCGAGGCGAAGTCATCCGGTGCCGCAGAGGTCCAGACCGTCACCGTTTGGGGGGATCCGGCCGAGGTGATCCTCGATTACGCACGCACTGGCGAGGTGGACCTCCTCGTGCTCGGGCGACGCGGTCGCGGCCGGCTCACCGCGCTTCTGCTCGGCAGCGTTTCCCAGAAGCTCGTGTCGCTTGCACCATGCGCAGTGATGATCGTGCCTTGAATCCCAACGCAATCAGCGAGCGCGGCACGGATTCGTGAAAAGTCGTACGTGGGATCAGGAATCGATAGGGAGGAAGCGTAGAACTCACTTATCACAAGCCGCGTTTTGAAAAGTGGAAGCCGATGCCGGCTTTCACGAACGGAGTGAGGAATTGTGAGGTGTGCCAGTTAGGGAAGGCAAGATCGCTGCGGGTGCGGTCTGTGGCGCGACGTCAATCCGGTTGGCTATCGCCACGACGCCGCCGACGCGCGCGGCAGCCCGGCGCGCTGCATGCCGTTGGTACGCGCGTTCGGCAATTCCGCTCAACGCCACACAGCCATGGACGACGGAAACCTCGAAGGCGTCCGTCGGGATGGCCGCATCAAGCGCGAACATCTTCCGGACCCGATCGGCTATTCGTTCATCCCGGCCCTTGTCGGCAGCGCTCCCGAAAATCCTGATCTCGTCCACCACGCACCGGACGGCCCGGATGCGCCCTGCCGCCGCGACCGCCGCCTCGCGCATTGCCAGGTTGGGAGACCATCCCGAGAGCGTGACGACGCCGGAGCGCACGGCCACACCAAGAGAATCGGGATCGACCTGCCGATCGTCGGCGAATGCATCGCGTATCATGTAGGCGAGCATGTCGTCGCCTCTCGCGATCTCGGTCTGCAGTCGTGCCCGATCTGTCATGCCGTTCACCCGCCCGTTCAGCATACCCCGGCGCGCATTTCCGCAAACAGCCGCTCGACATCGGCTGGTCGCGCAAGCTGCGTGCCCGGTGCCAGCAACGCAGCCGCGCCAGCCGCGATTCCGCGCTGCACTGCTTCTTCGATCGAACGGCCCTCGCAAAGTGCGAGCGTGAGCGCCCCCACCATCGAATCCCCCGCGCCGATCGAGCTCACTACCGGTACCGCCACCGGCGCGAACCGGCTTGCGCGGTCACTCGTCACCAGCAGCGCTCCTTCCGATCCAAGCGAGACCAGCACGGTTCGGGCGACTTTTTCCCGGATGAGCGCGCGCGCAGCGGAAGCAAGCCGATCATCGTCGGGCAGATCGTTCCCCGCAAACCCTTCGAGTTCGCGCCGGCTGGGTTTTACCAGCAGTGCGTCCAATCCCCCGGCAAGCTTGAGGCCGGCTGCTGAGGTGTCGAGAACGATCTGGGCGCCGAGCCTCTCCGCGACACCGCGCAGATCACTCAGGAATTGTGAGCCGATGCCGGGCGGGAGGCTTCCGCTGACGACGAGATGGTCGGGCGCCACCGGCAGATCGAACAGCGTGCCAAGCAGCCACCCCTGCTCTGCGGGAGTGAGCGTCGGGCCGGGCAGGACGAAACGATATTGCGCGCCCGTGCTGTCCTCCGTGACAGCGAAGCTCTCGCGCGTGTCGCCAGCGATCTGAGTCTCGGCGAAGGCAACCGCCTCGGCTTCAAGCAAACGGCAGATCATCCGCCCGGCCGGGCCGCCGGCAGGGAACAGAGCGGTTACGGCGCCGCCCAGCGCGTGAATGACGCGGGCAACGTTGATCCCGCCACCGCCGGGGTGGTGCAGTGGCGGCGTACAGCGCAGCTTATGCGCCGGTACGAGCTTCGGCGTGCTCGTCGCGACGTCGAGCGCCGGGTTCAGCGTGATCGTTGCGATCGTGTTCATTCGGCGGCCTCGGCCACGCTCGCTTCCGCCTCCGCGAGACGACGAAGCGTCGAAACGAAGCTGTCGGGATTGAGCGAGATCGAATCGATCCCGTGCTCGACGAGGAAGCGGGCGAAATCCGGATGGTCGCTCGGCGCTTGTCCGCAGATGCCGACCTTGGCCCCGCAGGCGTGCGCGCGCCGGATAAAGTCGGCGATGGTCCGGGTAACCGCCGGATCGCGCGCATCGAAGCTCGGCGCGAGCAGTTCCGAATCGCGGTCGATACCGAGGAGGAGCTGGGTGAGATCGTTCGATCCGATCGAGAAGCCGTCGAACCGGGCGGCGAACTCCTCGGCTAGCACGACATTCGAGGGAATTTCGCACATCATATAGATCTGGAGGCCGTGGTCGCCGCGTGCGAGGCCGTGACGGGACATCTCGGCGAGGACGAGATCTGCTTCCGCGATGGTGCGACAAAACGGCACCATTACGATCACGTTGTCGAGACCGATCGTCTCGCGCACGCGCCGCAATGCCCGGCATTCGAGCGCGAAGCCTTCGCGATAGCGTTCGTGATAGTAGCGCGAGGCGCCGCGGAAGCCGAGCATGGGATTGGCCTCGTACGGTTCGAAATCGGCGCCGCCGATCAGATGGGCATATTCGTTGCTCTTGAAGTCGCTCAGCCGCACGATCACCGGCTGGGGATGATAGGCCGCCGCGATCCGGGCGATGCCCTGCGCCAGCACGTCAATGAAATAGTCGCGCTTGTCGGAATAGCCGCTGGTGCAGTCATCGATGATTCGCCGTGCGTTCAGGTCGGTGACCTGCTCGGGGTGGACCAGCGCCATCGGATGGATGCGGATGAGGTTGCTGACGATGAACTCCATGCGCGCAAGCCCCACGCCCTTGGCGGGCAAGCGCCACCAGCGGAATGCGGCAGCGGGACTGGCAAGGTTCACCATCAGCTCGGTGCGGGTCTTCGGAAGCGAGCCGAGATCGACCTCATCGCTGTGGAACGGCAGCGCGCCGGAATAGACGTGCCCCCGGTCTCCTTCGGCGCACGAGATCGTTACCTGCGTCCCATCGGCGATCTGCCGCGTGGCGTCGCCCGTGCCGACCACCGCCGGCACGCCGAGCTCGCGCGCGACGATCGCGGCGTGACTGGTCGGCCCGCCATGGTCGGTGACGATGCCGGCTGCCTTACGCATCACCGGTCCCCAATCGGGATCGGTAGTCTCCGCCACCAGGATGGCGCCTTTCGGGAAATCGGGAAGATCGGCAGCGCTCCGCACGATCCGCGCCGGGCCGCTTGCGATCGCCTCGCCGACCGCCGAGCCGGTGACGATCGCGGCGGCTGTCGTGTCGAGCCGCCATGCCTTCAGCGTAGCGGGCGCTGCGTTCGCATGCACGGTCTCGGGGCGCGCCTGGACCAGGAAGAGTTGGCCGGTCTCGCCGTCCTTGGCCCATTCCATGTCCATCGGCACGCCGTAATGGTCCTCTATGACCGCCGCCCAGCGCGCCAACTGCAGGATCTCCTCGTCGTCGAGGACGAAGCGGCTTCGCTCGTCGCGGCTGGTGTCGACCAGCGCAGTGCGTGCGCTACCGCCCGAGGCGTAGACCAGCTTGCACGCCTTCTCGCCGACGCGCTTCTCGAGGATCGGCCGCAGGCGCCCGTCGCACAGCAGCGGCTTGAATACCATGTAGTTGTCGGGATCGACCGTGCCCTGAACCACCGGCTCGCCGAGCCCCCAGGCCGCGCTGATTACGGCGACGCGCGGAAAGCCGCTTTCGGGGTCGAGCGAGAACATCACGCCCGAGCCGGCCAGATCGGAGCGGACCATCAGTTGGATGCCGATCGAGAGCGCGACCTGGAGATGGTCGAAGCCCTTGGCTTCGCGATAGGCGATGGCGCGGTCAGTGAACAGCGAAGCGAAGCAGCGGCGGCACGCGTCGAGCAGGGCGCGCTCGCCGACTATGTTGAGGAATGTCTCCTGCTGGCCTGCGAAGCTCGCGTCGGGCAGGTCCTCGGCGGTCGCGCTCGAGCGGACGGCAACCGCCGCCTCGCGCTTGCCGGCCCGCCGTGAAAGCGCGCGATAGGCGGCGACCACCGACTCCGCCAGTGCCGGGGGAAGCGTCGCGTCGAGGAATAGCCGCCGGATTGCCTCGCCCGTCTCCTCGAGCGACCGGTCGCCTGAGCGGAACGCCCGAATCGCCTCGGCCAGTGGATCGCCGATGCCGCATTCGGTGACCAGGGACCGGTAAGCGTGCGCCGTCGTCGCAAAGCCGCCGGGGACCCGTACTCCGTGGGCACCGAGCGCGTTGATCATCTCGCCGAGCGATGCGTTCTTGCCGCCGACGCGCGGAACATCGTCGCGCCCGATGGTGTCGAACCAGGCGATGAGATCGTCCGCCCGCACAGACGGTTCCAGAAGAGCTTGGTGTGTCATAGGGTGAGAATGTGCAAGGCGGAGGCTGGCCGATATTGGGGAAGATACGCAGTGCCGATGCGTCAGGCGGCCACGCAAGGAAATCGGTGCGCTGGCACGCATATGCCTGATGTCGCTGAAGGATCGGGTTCGACTCGTCCGAGGGAAAGTCGATCGGTTTCCTATCGCGGCGCGTCTTCCGGGCGGCAGGTGATGGTGTCCGCGCCGATCTGCGGCCCTACCGTGCCTCTCTAGCCCTCGTCTGACTTCACTCTTTCAGACTGGAACCGATCCAGACGCGGCTTGTTGGGTTTCGGTCATTGTCCCGGCGAGGCCGTCGGATGAGAGAACCGCTCGACACAGTTAAGCAGGATCGTCGCACCGCCCTCGGCTTGATGGCTGGTACAGGCGTCACCGCTTCCGTGCTCCTCCTCCCGGGATGCTCCCCCCTTGTTCAAAAGAGCGAGGAACACGAGAAGGATCGCAGTGGCGAAGTCGCCGCCAACGAGGATCTGATGCGTGAGCATGGCGTGCTGCGCCGAATCCTCATCGTTTATCGCGAGATCGCGCCAAGGCTCGCCGCCGGTTCTGGCCCAATCGATGCGGGCGCGATCGCCAGCGCCGCCGCCCTGTTTCGTGAATTCGGCGAACATTATCACGAGCAACTGCTCGAGGAGCAGCATGTCTTTCCACTGGTCCGGAAAGCTGGCGGTGAAGGTGCTGGTCTGATCGATATGCTGATGACGCAGCACCAGCGCGGTCGTGCAATCACCGATTATATCCTTGACCGCACCAAAGGGGGCAAGATCGCAACGGGGCAGGGCGAAGTCCTAGCAAATGCTATGACGGCATTCTCGCGGATGTACGAGGCCCATGCTGCGCATGAGGACACGGTGATCTTTCCTGCCTTCAAGGCATCGCTCGGACAGAAAAGCTACGACGAACTCGGAGAGCAGTTCGAGGAGATTGAGCACCAACGCTTCGGCGGGGACGGCTTCGACATGGCACTCGACAAGGTGGTCGACATCGAACACGCACTTGGGATTGCCGATCTCGGCGCGTTCACCGCACCGGCGCCGCCAGCGCTATAGTCGCCAGGATCCGAGGCATTCGTCGCGCACCGCGGCAGACTCGCCTGTCCGGAAAACCATCGATTGGCTGGCACATCTCGGACGGTTGCCGCCCTCTCGGCGTCGGAAGGGGGAGCGGCGTGATCACAGCGACTCTGTCACGCGTCAGTTCGGGTAGACCTTGATATCCTTCACGATCATGTCGGCCGAGCCGTCGGCATAGTCGCCATCGGTTTTCACCGCGACGTCCATGATGGAGATACCAGTGGAAGCCGGCGTAAGGCGATCTTGAGGATCGCCTGATCCCCCGGCGCAGAACGGCGCCGACAGCGGATGGTGAAGATAGTGCGGGTGCCTCATGCTGTTGGCCCTCGTCCGCTCTGGCGCGTCTTGGCGAACGCCCGGTCGCTCTCCAGGAAGGCACGCAGCATATAGGGGATCAGGTCGACGACCGCCTCGCTCTGTCCGTAGGTCTGGCGATATGCGTCGGCATAGTCGGCGAGCGCCTGGTTGAGATCGGGCGTAATGCTGATCGTCAGCTTCATCGGTGTGCGGTCGGGAAGCTTGGGAAGCTTGAGATCGGACATGGGGCACCTATTCGGCAGGAGCGAAAACCAGATCGCGGTGCACGACAAGGCGCACTGGTGCGCCGGGCCGGATGGTGATCGTCGGCTGGATCTGAAGGTTGCGGGACGTGAGCTGATCGCCGGCCCGCGCGACATTGGCTTGGGTCGACTCCCGGATCGCCTGCACGAGATCGCTTTCGCCGGTGAAGGTGAGGTTGGAGCCGATTCCCAGCAGGGTCGATAGGGCGACCCCCTTGAGGAGGGACCAGGTATGGAAGTCGACCTTGTCCTCGAGCCCGGCATATCCGGCCGGGTCGGTGGCGGACACATTGTCGATCCTGAGCGATCGTCCGTCGGGGAAGACGATCCGCTGCCAGACGACAAGGGCACGCCGCTGGCCGAAGGCGACGACGCTGTCGTAGGCGCCGATCAGCCGCGCGCCTTGCGGAATGAGGAGGATCCGGCCCGTCGGGCTATCGAACACGGGTTCGGTCACCTGCGCGATGACCAGGCCCGGCAGATCCGATCGCAGGCCGGTGATGAGACTGGCTGCGATCACGCTGCCGGCGGAGAGCAGGTAAGGTGAGGGAGCCGCTCGAACGCCGTGCGGGTTGATGTCGCCGCCAGGGTCTCTGGCGGCAACGAAGTCCGCCTTGCGCTGCTGAGCATTGGGATCGCGGTCGGGATTGAGCGTGAGCTGGCCCTTGTCCTCCGCCTGCACATCAGACGCGCCGGCAACCGGGTTGGCGGGTGCCTCCCGGTCCCCGCCCTGCACCAGCAGGCCGGACTCGCGTGCCGCGCGCCGCTGCCCCGCGAGCCGCTCGCGCTCGGTCGCGGCCGCGTCGGCCTGCGTCGGCGGGGTCGTGGCGACACCTTCCGACCCGAGTGCCCGTTGATGCTCGAGAATTGGCCTCCCGAGGTCTCCCGGAAGCGGCGGGCCGAGCTTCGGCAGGTCGCCGTAGCTGCGCGGGAGCGCACTCAGCGTGTCGGTCGGCGGCTTGGCAGGCTCGCTCGAATCGTCGGCCTGCGGCGTCAGAAGGAGGCTGCGCGGCTTGAGCGCCAGCCAGGTCGTCGTCGTCAAGGCGATCAGCACGGCGCCCGCTAGCACGACGATCAGGCTGCGCTTGAAGCGGATCGCCGGCGCAGGCCGCGCCCTCAGCGCCATGGCCTCCGGGTCGACCTTGGACGTACCCGCCACGGCAGCAGGAGCAGTGGCTTCCTCGCTCATGACGCCGCGTTCCGCTTGTCGGCGGCCTCGCCGCCAGTCCGGGTGATCCGCACGATGTCCTGCCTCTTCAGGCCCAGCCGCAGCTCGGCCGCGCCGAACAGCCGGTCCACGACGTAGTACCGCCCCCGCAGGCGATAGTTGACCAGCTGCGCCTGTCCTTGGGCGTCGACCAGGAATAGCGGCGGCGCCTCGCCTCGTGCCAGCGACGGCGGGAACTCGATGAACGTCTGTCGTCCATCGTCGAACGCGCGCAGGGGGCGCCATGCCGGCCGGTCTCCCGAGATCGCATAGCCGAAGTTGAGGCGCTCGACGTCGAGTCCGGAAGCGACTGGCGCGGCCGCGGCCGCTGCGGCTTCGGTCCGCTTGACCGCAAGCAGCTCGCCCTGGGGATAGGACCAGGCGAGCGCGGCCATGGCCGGGCCGGCGGTGCTGGAAAGCGCGACATGATAGGTCCGGCGGTCGGTGGTGATCACCAGATTGGTGGAAAGCCCTGCCGAGAAGGGCTTCATCAGGACGTGCACCCGCTTGTCGGCGCCGGTGCCGCTGCTGGTATCGCCGATCACCCAGCGCACGGTGTCGCCGCTCGCGACCGCCACGAGCGATTCTCCCGGTTGGAGCTCGATATCGGTGACCCGTTCCGGAGCGGTGTCGACCCGGTAGATCGCGCCTTCGGCATACGGCAGGACCGCCATCGCATTGATGAAATCGCTGCGACGCGGTTGGACGGTGGCAGCGCTGCTTGCCGCGCCGATTGCGTCCGGCGCTGCGGCACGGCGTTGCATCGGCGCGGGCGTGCCGGGGTTGCGCGGCCCGGCGACGGCGTCTGCCGAGGCAAGTGCCGGCGCGATGGCGGATATGGCGAGGAACGACAGTTTCATGGCTGGTTCTCCGGGATCAGTCGCATGGAAGCTGGAGCAGGGTCGCGATCGGCCGGTGCGGTGCCGCCGGCGCTGTCGGCACCGCCCTCCACGGCGGCGTCGCCTGGCGAGGCCGGCGGCTCGAGCTCGCGGCTCCAATCGATCGCGTCGATGTAGAGGCCGAGCGGATTGTGGCGCACCGCGTCCGCCGACGAGGGTGGGCGGCGCACGACGGTAAGGATGGCGGTCCACTTCGAGCTGCCGGTCTGCACTCCCCGCTCAAAGGCAGTCTCGGTCCATTTGACTTGGAACGAGCGCTCCGACGCGCGGACGACGCTCGTCACCTGCACCGATACCGTCTTCTCGCCGATGGCACCGAAGGGGTTGGCGGAGCGCGCGTAGTCACCGAGAAACTGTCCGCCTCGCCTGGTTACGAAGTCGTAGGCGGCGAGCCATTCCCGCCGCATCAGCACGGGATCGGTCGAGATCGACCGGACCTGTTCGATGAACCGGGCGAGATGCCAGGCGATCTGGGCATCGCTCGGTCGATAGTCTCGTTCGGCTTCGGTCACGGCACGGGCTTCGCCCAGGCGATCGACCTCGACGACGTACGGCACGACACGGCTCTGGAGCGACTGCCAGACGAGCGCTGCGGACATCGCCGATGTGAGCGCGAGCCCGCCGAACGCCATCAGTCGCCAGTTGCGCGCTTGCACGCGGGCGGACCCGATCCGCTCGTCCCAGAGCTGTCCGGCGCGTTGATAGGGCGTCTCAGGCTCGGGCGTTCGCCCGTAGCGTTGGACGCTTCGCTTGAAGCGCATGGTTCAGTCCTCCTTCTCTTTGATGTTGGGCGCAGCGGAGCCGCCGCCGCGGTCGCCCTCCTTCAGCGCCTGGAGCGCGACATGGCGGCGGTGACGGGCGTCCTCATGGCGGCGGAGCGAGCGGGTCCAGGCCGGCGCGGTCTCGTCGGACGCGGCGGCGGACGCGGAAGCAGCCGTATCAGCGAGCGCCGACCAGGCAGCGTCGCGCCCCTTGGTCGCGGCATCGGCGAGCCCAAGGGCGGCGCCGGCTCGTTGGCGGGCGATGCCGCCGGCAGCGTGCGCGACGCCGCCGAGCCCTGCGCCGACGCTGGCCTCAGCCGAGGTCTCCCGGCCGAGCGCGTAGGCGGTCTTCGCCGCTGCGCCCATCGTGGTGCCGGCGCGGATCGCACCTAGGGCCGCGCCGCCGGCGAGGCGGGCCGCGCCGATAGCCCCGCCGCCAGTCAATGCGACCGCACCGGCGGCGCCGATCGTGGTCCCGAGCGCCGCGCCGGCGCCGAGCTGCGGTGCGCCGGTTACCAGCCCCGAGGCGACGCCGGGGCCGAAGATGCCGAGGCCGAACAGCGTGAGGCTTGCCAGCACCAGGCTCATCGCCTGGCCGATGTCGGGCTCCTGGTCCTGCAGCGCGGCGGTGAACTCGGCGAAGAAGCTGGAACCGATACCGACGATCACTGCCAGCACCATCACCTTGATGCCGGAGGTAACGACATGGCCGAGCACGCGTTCGGCAAGGAAGCTGGTGCGGTTCCACAGGGCGAACGGCACTAGGATGAAGCCGGCGAGGCTGGTCAGCTTGAACTCGATGACAGTGACGAACAGCTGCACGGCGAGGATGAAGAAGGCGAGGATCACCAGGCCCCAGGCGAACAGCAGCACCATGATCGTCAGGAAATTGTCGAAGAAGGTGGTGAAGCCGAGCAGCTTCGAGACTTGCTCGAGGAGCGGCCAAGCGGCCGAGAAGCCGGTTCCGGCGAGCCGGCCGGGTTTCATGAGGTCGCCGGCCGAGAGGGTGCCGCCGCCGGCGGTGAGGCCGGCTTGTGCGAACGAGCGGAAGATGATGTCGGCGAGGCTCGAGAACCGATTGAGGATCAGCGCGAACGCGCCGATGAACAGGATCTTCCGCAGGAAACGGCCGATGACGTCCTGCTCGCCGCCCATCGCCCAGAACAGGCCGGCGAGCGCGATATCGATGCCGATCAACGTCGTTGTGAGGAACGCGACGTCCGGCCCAAGCAGGCCGAACCCGCTGTCGATGTAGCGGACGAACACGTCCATGAAGCGGTCGATGACGTTGAGGTCGTTCACGGCGGCGGCTTTCGGCTGACCCTGAAGGGATGCCGCGGGACGTGAGCCCGGGAGCTCACCCACGCCCCGCGGCGACGGCGGCGGGAGGCGATACCGCCGCCGCCTAGGCCCGCCCGCTATCGGGGCGTGTAGGCGGTGCCGCTGCCGAGGAACCGTCTGGTTGCGGCGCGCGCATCGGATTGCGCCTGCGCGCGCCGCGCGGCCTCCAGCGCCTCGGCGCGGTACTGTGCGGCCATCAGGGTCTGGATCTGGAACTGCTGCTTGGCCGAGAGCGCGAGGAGCTGATTGGTCGCCTGCGCGGCCTGCAGCGCGCCCTCGGCGCCTTGGCTCTTCGCGACGATCGCGCCGAGCGCCTGGGCATCGCCGGCGACGTTCTCGACCACCTGCGCCTGCATCGTCATAGTCTGCCGATATGCCGCCATCGTGGCGTCGAGCCGGTCGCGCGCGGCGATCACCTGGGCGTCGGTCGAGAGCGCCTCGCCGAACCGCTGCGGGAACATCCGGCCGAACTGCTGGTCGAGCCCGGCGACGCGGAAGCGCAGACCCTGCGCCTCGCCCATCAACTGATCGATCTGCTGGATGGCGCGCGTGATCTGCTGGAGCTCGGGGAAGTCGATGCGGCTGAGGTTCCGCGCCTGGTTGAGCAGCATCATCGCCTCGTTCTGCAGCGACCGGATCTGATTGTTGATCTGCTGCAGCGTCCGTGCGGCGGTGAGGACGGTCTGGCTGTAGTTGGTGGGATCGAACACAGTGATCTGCGACGAAGCCGGTGCGGCGGTGAGCGCTATCGCCAGCGATGCACTCGCACCGAGGCCGAGCAGTCCGGCGGCAGCGGCCGCGAGGGGCGTGCGGCGTGCGGGCAGGCGTGTCATGGCGTCATCTCCTGGTCGGGTGGGATCGAAGGTCCCGGGAATTGGGCGATGAGGTCGGCGGCCCAGTCGAGGCCGCGCTCGCGTAGGAAGCGCGCAGCGAAATCGGCCGGGCTGGCGTCCGCCAGCAGTGCGTCGATTCGCGCCTGGGTGGCGGGATCGGCCGATCCGCAAAGGCTGAGCGCGATCGGCCCCAGGCCGAGCTCGAACAGGCGGTTGCCGCGCGCCGACTGCAGATAATAATGCCGTTTGGGCGTCGCGCGGCTGATGAGCTCGATCTGCCGCTCGTTCAGCCCGAACCGCGCATAGGCCGCGCGGCTCTGGGGCTCGCCGGCGCGGTCGTTGGGCAGCAGGATGCGCTGCGGGCAGCTCTCGATGATCGCGGGGGCGATGCCGCTGTCGGCGATGTCGGCGAGGCTCTGACTCGCGAACAGGACCGCAACGTTCTTCTTGCGGAGCGTCTTCAGCCATTCCCGGATCCGGGCGGCGAACAGCGGATGGTCGAGGAACTTCCAGGCTTCGTCGAGGATGAGCAGGGTCGGCCTGCCGGTGAAGCGCTCCTCCAATCGGTGGAACAGATAGGTCAGCACCGGCGCGACCGCGCTGCCGCTTCCCATCAGCGCCTCGGTCTCGAAGCACTGGATGTCGGCCATCCGGAGGTCGTCCTCGGCGGCGTCGAGCAGCCGGCCGAACGGGCCGTCGAGCGTATAGGGTGCGAGCGCGGCACGCAGCGCCGCCGACTGGAGCAGCAGCGCGAGCCCGGTCAGCGTGCGCTCCTCGGCCGGCGCCGTGGCCAGGCTGCCTAGCGCAGTCCAGACCGTATCCTTGACGTCGGGAGTGACCGCCACCGTCTCGTGCGCGAGCAACGAGCCGATCCATTCCGCCGCCCAAGCGCGCTCATCGGGCTGGTCGATATGGCGCAGCGGCTGGAACGCGAGCGTGGCGCCGGCATCGCCGCCGAGCCCGAGACCGTGGTGCGCGCCGCCGCACGCCAGCGTCGCGGCACGCGCCGAGCGGCCCATATCGAAGATGTAGAGCTGGTTGCCGGGGTAACGGCGGAACTGGAGCGCGATCAGCGCGAGCAGCACCGACTTACCGGCGCCGGTCGGGCCGACGACGAGCATGTGGCCGACGTCGCCTACGTGGGTGGAGAGGCGGAACGGCGTCGATCCCGATGTCCGGGCGTGGAGGAGCGGCGGCCCGCCGAGATGCGGGTTGGCTGATGGGCCTGCCCAGATCGCCGACAGCGGTACGAGGTGCGCGAGATTGAGCGTGTGGACGATCGGCTGGCGGACATTGGCGTAGGCGTGGCCGGGGAGGGAGGAGAGCCAGGCCTCGACGGCGTTCATGCCTTCGCGCTTCACCGTGAAGCCGAGCCCGTTGACGATGCGCTCGACCGCACGGACCTTCTCCTCGGCCCGGGTACGATCCTCGTCGGCGACGGTGATGGTGGTGGTGAGATAGCCGAACGCGACATGGTCGCCGCCGAGCGCCTGCAGCGCGAGGTCGGCATCCGCCACCTTGTTGTCGGCATCGCTGTCGAGGAGCTGCGTCGGCTGGTTGTAGAGCACCTCGCGCAGCAGCGCGGCCACCGACTTGCGCTTGTTGAACCATTGCCGCCGGATGCGCGTCAGCACCTTGGTGGCGTCGGTCTTATCGAGCGCGATGAAGCGGGTGGTCCAGCGGTAGGCGAAGTCGGCGGCGTTGAGCGCGTCGAGGATGCCGGGCCGGCTCATCGTGGGGAAGCCGAGCACGGTGAGCGTGCGCAGGTGGCTCTCCCCGAGCCTCGGCTCGAGCCCGCCCGTGAGTGGCGTGTCGGCGAGTACGCCGTCGAGATACATCGGCGTCTCGGGCACTCGAATCGGATGGTCGCGCGTCGAGACGGCGCGGTGGAGATAGGCGAGCGTCTCGGCGTCGTCGAGCGCGCGAACCTCGGGTATGAAGGCGCCGAACAGGTCGAGCAGGCGGTCGGTCTCGGCGACGAACTGGTGGAGCGCGGCGCGCCAGTCGCGATCGGGATTGCCGGCGGGCCGGTCAACGAGGAGCCGGCCGGTGGCGTCGGAGGCATCGGGTCCGGGCAGCCACAGGAGGGTCAGATAATAGCGGCTCTCGAAATGCCGCCCCTCCGCCTCGAAGGCGGCGCGGCGCTCCTGATCGACCAGCCATGAGGCCGCGTCGGGAAAGCGGCTGTCGGGATAGCCGAGCGCCTCGCGGCGCTCGGCCTCGAAGAACAGCGCCCAGCCCGAGCCGAAGCGCTTCAGCGCGTTGTTGGCGCGCGCTGCGGCAGACACCAGCTCGACGTCGGTCGCGCTTTCGAGGTCCGGCCCGCGGAAGGCGAGCGTGCGCTGGAAGCTGCCGTCCTTGTTGAGAACGATGCCGGGTGCGACCAGCGCCGCCCAAGGCAGATGGTCGGTGAGGCGATCGGCGCGCTGGCGGTATTCGTGCAGCGCTAGCATGCCCAATGGCCCTTCTGGCGCAGGTGGCGTAGCAGGATCGGCGCGAAATCGGGGTCGCTGCGCGCGGCGAACACGGCGAGGCTGTGGCCGATCGCCCAGAGCGCGAGGCCGGCGAGCCACTGCTGGAGGCCGAGCCCCAGCGCCGCCGCCACCGTTCCGTTGACGATCGCCAGCCCGCGCGGCGCGCCGCCGAGCAGGATCGGCGATCCGAGGCTCATGTGGATCGGCACCTCGAACCCTTCGATGTGGCCGCCGGCACTCATGCGATCAGGGCCCCGCCGCCGAAGCTGAAGAAGGATAGGAAGAAGGACGAGGCCGCGAACGCGATCGACAGGCCGAACACGATCTGGATGAGGCGGCGGAACCCGCCCGCAGTCTCGCCGAACGCGAGGGTGAGCCCGGTGGTGATAATGATGATCACCGCCACGATTTTGGCGACGGGGCCCTGGACCGACTCGAGCACCTGCTGCAGCGGCTGCTCCCACGGCATGCCGGAGCCCGCAGCGAATGCGGTGCAGGCGTTGCCGACCGTCAGCAGCGCTAGGATACCGATGGGAGCCGGGTGGGCGAAGCTGACCCGCGTGCCAGGGACCACGGGATGCTTGCGCAGGAACGCCAGCAGGAAGGCGAGCAGGACCAACGCGGCCGCCAGCTTGGTCGCGGGGCCGAGCAGCAGGTCGAGCGCGATGCTGCCGGTGGCCGGCGGATCGGGCCGGGCGATGAGGTTCGCCGCGAACAGCGCGAACAGAGCATCGTGCAGGCGCGGCTGGATACGGGCGAGACGGGAGGGAGTGGGCGAGGTCATGCGCAATCTCCTGAGGGCGGGAGGGGCGGATCCGGGAGGAGGTCGACGAGGCGGTAGCCGCCGTCGGGATCGAGCCCGGCGACGTGCATGACCGCCTCGACCCGTCGACCGGTCCCACGTCCGGCGATGAACACGACGATTTCGATCGCCTCGGCGATCAGGCGGCGCGGTACGGTGACCACCGCCTCCTGGATGAGTTGCTCGATGCGATTGAGCGCGGCGGGCGCGCTGTTGGCGTGGACGGTGGCGATGCCGCCGGGATGGCCGGTGTTCCAGGCCTTGAGCATGTCGAGCGCCTCGGGGCCGCGGACCTCGCCGACGATGATGCGGTCAGGCCTGAGGCGCAGGGTCGAGCGGACGAGGTCGGCCATGGTGACGGCGCCCGGCCGGGTGCGCAGTGCAACGGTATCGGCGGCGGGCGATTGGAGCTCGCGGGTGTCCTCGATCAGGATCACGCGCTGGTGGAGGTGCGCCATCTCGGCGAGCAGCGCGTTGGCGAGGGTGGTCTTGCCCGAGCTGGTGCCGCCGGCGACGAGGATGTTGCTGCGCGCGACGACGGCGAGCGACAGCAGGCGCGCCGCCTCGGCCGACATGATGCCGTCACTCACATAGTCCATCAGCGTATAGAGGCGGGTCGCCGGTTTGCGGATGGAGAAGCAGGGACCGAGCGCGACCGGCGGCAGCAGGCCTTCGAAGCGCTCTCCGGCGCCTTGCCCATGCGGCGGCAGCTCGGCGGAGACGATCGGCCGGTCGGCGTGGACCTCGCCGCGGGCGTGCGACGCCACGAGGCGGATGATCCGCTCGACTTGCGCGGGATCGAACCGGACCAGCGTATCGGTAATGCCCTCGCCGAGCCGATCGAGGCGGAGCGCGCCGTCGGGATTGACCATGATCTCGAGGACCTGGCTGTCGGCGAGCGCTGCCGAAATGGTCTCACCCATGGCGGTGCGCAGCATGGCGCGGCGCCGGTTTTCGGCGATGGAGCCGATGGCGCTCATGCCGCGCCTCCAACGCCCGGGACATGGCCGATCGTGCGCTTGCCGGCGGCGAGCTGGCGGCCGACCTGGGCTACGAATCGCTCGAAGCGGTCGCGACCGACCGCAGCGGCTGCGGCATCGGCGTCGGGCAGCGGCGCCGTCACCATCAGCTGGTAGCGGACGAACAGCGAGAGGCTCTCGAGCAGCACCTCGATATCGCGCCGTGCATGCTCGATCTCGCGGGTGATGCGGTCGAGGCGCAGCTTCAGGAGGTCGTCGATCTCTCGGGTAGCCCGCCGTGCCAGCCAATCGGCGAGCGCGGCATTGACCAGCCGCGACTTGTTCCCGGCGGTGCCGGCCGCGAGCGCCTCCAGCGCGTCGGCGAGCTCGCGGTCGATATAGAGGTTCTGGCGGACCTTCATGACTTAGAGCCCCGGCACGAGGTCGCGATCGCTGCCCTGATTGAGGGCGTATCCGCGGGCGACGGCGCTGAAGCCGCGCGCCTGGTCCATCGCGTGGCTGTCGGCGGCGATGTCGTCGTCATCGGCGACGGCAGCCCCGGGATTGGGCGCCGGCTCGGCAGGCTGCGCCACTGGCTCGGGCAGGCCGGGATGACGCTGCTGCTCGAGTCCGCCGTCCTCGGCTGCACCCTCGGCATCATCGGACTCGCCGAGACGGGCGTCGGTGCCGCGGACGAGATCGCCCCAATCGTTGAGACGCGCGTCGGGACGGTCGGCATAGTCGCCATCCGCCAGCATGGGCGGCGCCGTCACGCGCCGCGTGAAGTTGCGATCGGCGAAGTAGCGCAGCTTCCTGGCACGGATCGGCGCCATGCCGGAGACGAGCACCAGCTCGTCGGTCGGCGGGAGCTGCATGATCTCGCCGGGGGTCAGCAGAGCGCGCGCGGTCTCCTGGCGGCTGACCATGACATGGGCGAGCCATGGCGCGAGGCGGTGCCCGGCATAGTTGCGCATCGCACGCTGCTCGGTCGCGGTGCCGAGCGCGTCGGAGATGCGCCTGGCGGTGCGCTCGTCGTTGGTCGCGAAAGCGACACGGACATGGCAGTTGTCGAGGATCGAATTGTGCTCGCCGTAGGCCTTCTCGATCTGGTTGAGCGACTGCGCGATCAGGAAGGCGCGGATGCCGTAACCGGCCATAAAGGCGAGGCTGGTCTCGAAGAAGTCGAGGCGTCCCAGCGCCGGGAACTCGTCGAGCATCATGAGAAGCTTGTGCCGCCGGCCCGGTCCGGACTGGTCAAGACGCTCCGTCAGCCGCCGGCCGATCTGGTTGAGCACCAGGCGGACGAGCGGCTTGGTCCGGCTGATGTCCGATGGCGGAATGACGAGATAGAGCGAGAGCGGCCGCTCGGCGTCCACCAGGTCGGCAATCCGCCAGTCGCAGCGCGCGGTGACCTCGGCGACGGTGGGATCGCGGTACAGGCCGAGGAACGACATCGCCGTCGACAGCACGCCCGAGCGCTCGTTCTCGCTCTTGTTGAGGAGCTCGCGCGCGGCGGAGGCCACCACCGGATGGACGCGCGGATGTGCGTCGGTGCCGAGATGGTTGGTCTCCATCATCCGCTTGAGCGTCGAGACGAACGGGCGCTGCGGATCGGAGAGGAAGGTTGCGACGCGGGCGAGGGTCTTATCCTCCTCGGCGTAGAGGATGTGGAGGATCGCGCCGACCAGCAGCGAGTGGCTGGTCTTCTCCCAGTGATTGCGCCGCTCGAGCGCGCCTTCGGGATCGACGAGGATGTCGGCGATATTCTGGACGTCGCGGACCTCGTCGGTGCCGCGGCGGACCTCGAGCAGGGGATTGTAGCGCGCCGAGCGCGGATCGGTGGGATTGAACAACAGGCAATGCGAGAAGCGCGACCGCCAGCCGGCGGTCAGCTGCCAGTTCTCGCCCTTGATGTCGTGGATGACGGCCGAGCCGGTCCAGCTGAGCAGCGTCGGCACCACCAGGCCGACGCCCTTGCCTGAGCGGGTCGGCGCGAACGCCATGACATGCTCGGGGCCGTCATGCCGGAGATAGCGCGGACCGAACCGCCCGAGCATTATGCCTGCATCGTGCAGCAGTCCGGCGCGTTCGACCTCGCGATCGGTGGCCCAGCGGGCGGACCCGTACGTGGTGACGAAGCGCGACTGACGTGCCCGCCACAGGGAGCCGGCGATCGCAGCGCCACAGCCGACGAACCCGCTCGCGCCTGCCAACGTGCCAGCGCGGTCGAACACGTGCGGCGCATAGGCATCGAAATGGTACCACCAGGGGAATAGCGCCCAGGGCTGGTAGATCGGCAGATTCGCGATACGGAACCACGGCGGACCGAGCTCGGGCTGGTAGGCAAGCATCGCGGCCGCCCACTGCGTGCCGGCCCACATCCCCAGCAGCACGATCGCGAAGACAACCAGGATCTGTCCGATGAGCAATTTGGTGGGCGTCACGTCGAGGCTCCCGCCGGTCGACATGCGGTCGATCCGAGCGGGCTCAGACTCTGCCTAGCGGTGCGAAAACTGAATGGCGCTGATGGGCCTTGATGGGCCGGGAAGGGCTAGCTTTGGCGATCGACCAGGCACGCGCGGTGGTCAAAGTCCGGCAGCGATCCGCAATTCCTTGAGCCGCTCGCGTGAGACCTGCTCAACCAAATCGCGGAGCGTACGCACACATCCGAGGATCGCGTTCAGCTCCTCGACGTCGATCTCATAGGCCGTCGAATAGCGCGCCTCGACGTAGGCGCGTTTGAGCAACTGGAAGCGCCGGCGGTCGATCCGGCGCTCGCGCGGCCACGCCTCGATCAGCCGCGGCTCGTTATCCTCGGCGAGGGAGCGCAGGAATTTGATGTTATGCGAGCGCGGGAAATAGAGCGTCCGCACGAGCAGGAAACAGATGTAGGCGCGCTCGGTTGTCTGGTGCAGCAGGAAGGCCGCATCTTTGTATTCGCTTTCCCCAATGGCAAACCGCGATAGTTTGATCCCACTGTCGATCTTCTTGAGCCACTCTTCGAAATAGGTCTTTGCCATCTGATAGGCGTCCGCCGAGGTGAGTGGCATCGGCCTCGCCAACGGGTGACACGGCAGCTCGTAAAGGACGATCCCTTCCCGGGCGATATCGACCCAGAAATACTCGCCACGTTTGAGCGACTGATTCACCTCGTCGAGCGAATGGACGATGATGTTAACCGGCCGCCGGATCTCGGCGTCGCGCAGAATCCGGTCCTCGGCAACATACCAGTAATGGGCGATGTCGGTGAGGTCGTCGTGGCTGACCACCACGAGCAGGTCGAAGTCAGACTGATAGCCGTTCTCAGCTTCATCGACCCAGTCGCCCCGCGCATAGGAGCCGAACAGGATGATCTTTAGTATTTTGCCGTTCCTGCGGCTGGGCGTCGTCGCTCTGGATATTGCCTCGGCGAACTCCTCCATTAGCACGCGCTGGATCCGCTCCAGCTCGCCCTGCTGTACCGCCGGCAGATGATCGACATCCCTTCGCATTAAGGCCTTCCATGCGGTAGACACGCAAACGCGCCCGGCCGAACCTCTGCTATTAACATTTTCGATCCTGCGAGCGGCAAGTCTGCACTCGGCTCATCAGCCCACATAGACGCAGGCTCATCTGCCATAGGCAAATTTGGGGCGATAGCTCTCGATCAGCTTCGCTTCCTCATCCTCTTCCTCATCCGGATCGGGCGGAAGATTCTCGCTCGTCAGTACCGTTAGCGTGAAACCATATTCTCCGAGCCCGATTACCTGTTCGTCGAGCTCGATCTGGGATGAACTCCCGAACCAATCGTTGAGGGTCGTCAGCTCACAGGCGCGTCTCGCTGCCTCAACGTTGACCCTGTCGGCGTTGAAGCGCCGCGTCAGCGTTTGTGGAAGGGCGCAGCCCCTGCGCAGGAAGTTCAGGCGGCCGAGCTTTTTGAAACCTTCCGAAAGGAAGGCGTAGCGCACTTCATCACTCCTGCTCATCACAATTGCCATTGGGTAGGGACTGCACTCTGCCGCGCGGATCGCCGACGCGGTGAGGGAGCATTTCGATATCTCGGCAAGCGCTTCGATGCCCTCGAGACCGATCTGTTCTCGGTCCAGCTCAGCCTGGACCAGCCGGGTCGGCAACAACAGGCCGGAGGCGAAATGGTCGGCCTCAAGCTCGATCGCGGAATTCCCCTCGGTAAAGCCCGCTCGCGAGATATGTGCCGGAGCAACTTTGAGGATTTCTTCCGGGTGCCCATCCAGGAAATAATGCCCCAGCTCGTGGCCTATGGTGAACCGCTGAAATCCGTCGCTTTTGATGTCGGTCGAGTAAAAGATCCCGACTTCGTCTCCAAAGATAATGCCCCCACTGACGCCAACTTGATCAGGTCGCTTTGGCACGACCAAAATGTCTTCAGCCGAAGCGATCACGAATGGATCGATCGGAAAGGTGTCGAACCCGTGCTCCTTGGCCTTTCGCTCCCCGCATTGGCGAGCCCAGGAGAGCCGGGCCTTGCTCATTCTTCGCCAGCCTCCCGCTTCTTGGTCATGAGGTCGATCATCATCTGGATGTGTTCCCGGTCATGATGCGAGAGCTGCTCCTCGCCGCGAAAAGCGGTGGTGGCGCCTTCCATCGTCGGCGAGCGACCAAGCAAGAAATCGGAGGACACGCTCAACGCCTTGGCGAGGGCCCGGACATTCGCGAATGATGGCTTTCGCCGGTCCCGCTCGAAATGTCCGATCGCGGCGGCCTGCAATCCCGCCAATTTGGCGAGTTCGGCTTGGCTAAGGCCGCGCTTCTCGCGCGCCTGGACCAGCCGGTCGCCAAAATCGTCGCTACCTTCGGTCGTCATTGACTCTACGTTATCCATTCCTGTATAGCTACGATATCGTAGGTAGATCGATTGGCCCCCTCGGGGCATTTTTTTGATCGTATCTATCTACGAAAACGTAGGTTTTTATATGACGACTCGGTGGGGTCGTCAAGCAGCGTGAGGACGGGAACATGACGAAGAAGCCTGAAGTGACGAGCAAGCGGGCGGCTACTGCCGCTTCGAAGGTGTTGCGCGACCCCAAGTCGAGCAAGGCAGCGAAGACTGCAGCCGCCTCGGCGCTGACGCAGCGCCCCAACCGCAAAAAGTAGGAGGCCAAGTTGGCGAACGACAAGCCCAAGAAGACCGTAACGATCGTCGTCGAAGGCACGGAGCATGAGTGGCCGAAGGATGAGATCAGCTACGCCGAGGTCGTGACCCTGGAGGTGCCGGACTACGCGCAGCATCCCGAGATCACATATTCGGTCACCTACAAACGCGGCCACGGCAACAAGCCCGAGGGCACGCTGGTGCCGGGCGCCTCGATCAAGGTGAAGAACGGGATGAAGTTCAATGTTTCGGAAACTGGTCAGTCATAATCCGGATCTCGGGCGCTTGGTCGAGCGCGGCTACGCGGTCGCGTTCGACAGCAATTGCCTGATCGTTCGCGACATCCCGTATCTGGACCGGGAAGGCGATCTACAGTGGGGCGCAATAGTCGCTAAGCTCGTCTTCGTCGATCACGAACGGGTTCAGCAGGATGACCACCAAGTCTATTTTGCCGGCACGCATCCGCATCAGCTGGACGGCACACCGATTCGCAACCTGGGCGGTGGCGCAACGACGATCCAGTTGACCGCAGCTTGCGCCGATGTGGTTGTGCAACGCTCTTTCTCGAACAAGCCGAAGGCGACGGGAAAATTTGAGGACTTTTTCGAGAAGATAGAAAGCTACGTCTCGGTCATCGCCGGCCCGGCGATGGCAAAGTTCGACGCAAACCCATACACCTTCAGATGCAGGGAGGAGATTGCGCCGGACACGATCTTCAAGTTCCAAGACACGCTCACCTCGCGCGCTCAGATCGGAGATCTCAATGAAGGTTTTGCCGAGGAGGTGGTGGCCGTCATCGGGCTTGGGGGGACGGGAGCCTATCTGCTCGACCTGCTGGTCAAGACACCGGTGCCCGAGATACGCGGCTTCGACGGTGACGGCTTTCATGTCCACAATGCGTTTCGCTCGCCTGGGCGGCTCGACGGAACCGAACTCGGCCTGAAGAAGGTCGAAGTCTATGAGGGGCGCTACGAGAATTTCCGGCACGGCTTGCGACTTGAGGCGACTTATATCGACGAGGGCTCCGCAGATGCGTTCGCCGGTGTGACTTTCGCATTCGTGTGCGTGGACAAGGGATCGGCGCGCGCTGCGATTTTTGAGCTGCTGGTCTCACTCGGCATTCCGTTCATCGATGTCGGCATGGGCCTCAAACGGAAGGACGGGCCGCTCAACGGCATGCTCCGGGTGACCTATTACTCGGCGGAAGACGCCGCGCAGATGTGCGAGCGTCAGCTCGCCGAACTGTCAGACGTGCCTGACAATCTCTATCGTGCCAACATCCAGATTGGAGAACTCAACGCGCTCAATGCGTGTCTGGCACTCATCAGGTATAAGCAGCTTCGGGGCTTTTATCGCGAAGAAGAGGCGCTCAAGCATTTGTTGTTCGGCGTTGGCGACCTTCGCATCACCGGAGAGTCCAGCTTTGACGACGTTTAGGCTTGCGCGTGTGCGCACAATGCCAGCTCAGATCGAGCCGGGCATCCTCTACGTGTCGGAAGAGTTTGAAACCGCTGCGCACCTGTGCGCGTGTGGTTGCGGATCGAAGGTCAGAACCCCCCTTGGGCCAACTGAATGGTCGTTCTGGGAGGATGCCACCGGTCCGACCCTATCTCCCTCGATCGGAAATTGGCAGCGGCCATGCCAATCGCATTATTGGATCAGGGGCGGCCAGGTCGAGTGGTCGACGCAGTGGTCCGCGGAGCAGATTGCCGCTGGCAGGCGGCGCGAGCAGATGCGTCGAGAAAGCTACTACGCCAAGCAGTATCCGAACGGACTCCTGGCGCGTTTCTGGCGCTGGCTGAAAGATTTGTTCGGAGGCTAACGAACGTTTTCGAGAGGCAGGAGGGGGTGATGGAAACCCACAATTTCGAGCGGCTAAAAGCGCACATTCTGCCGCTGTCGGAAGCTTCGACATTCGATATCGCACGTCGAGAATGGGATCTTGTTGGCGTCGAGATCAGCGAAGAATTCGATCACTGCCCGTGCGGTCAAGATATCAAGGAACATTGCTATATTCGGAACAGGTTGAATGGCAATTCGACCTATGTTGGGAACGTCTGCATCAACCGCTTCATCCAGATCGACACCGGCAATCTCTTCGAAGGCCTGAAGCGCATCGCAAAGGACATTTCCGCCAACGCGAACAATGACCTCATCGAACACGCCTATCGAATGGGCTATCTGTTTGGCGAGAAGGAATATCGGTTCCTGAAACAGACGGCGCTCAAGCGTAACCTCTCGTCCGCGCAGATAGCGTGGAAGCAGAAAATCAATCGACGAATACTGAGCAAGACAATCGTCCAGCGTCGAAGTGCGATCTGATGCCGATGCCCACTCGCGGGCACGGCTACAAACACCCGATCCACATACGGTGAATTACCAGCTGCATCCTCGACCAACCGCAGCGATGCCTGCTTTCGTGACTAGGCGATCCGATAGCTGCCGGTCTGCTATCGGCCCAGTTCCGGTCACGCCAGCGCACCGGTATCTCCGAATCCGGTTAGTTCACTGCCCTGTTATGCCGCTTCGATCATGGCTTCGCTGATCTCGGCCTTGACCCAATTCAGCAGCACCAAGTTGCGGATGGCTCCGGCCACGGCTTCGCGCTTTTCTTCGGACCGCCAAGACGGTTTCCAGTCCAGCACATAGTCCAATATGTTCTGTTCGCTGACGGTCGAGCCCGGTCTGCGCGCCTTGATCCACCGGCAGGCATAGATGATGGTTGCGACTTCCTCGGCCTGTTCGGTGCTTTTGATGCGGCTGAACAGGTCGGCCGTCTTGTCGATCTTCTTGCGGTGGAGCTCGATCTCCGGGCCCAGCTTGCGCCGGTCCTTTTCATATTGGGGGCTGACCCGGAAGGCGATCATCTTGCCGAGCTGCGCTTCCTGAAGCCAATTGCGGTTGGCGAAATCGTGAAGTGCGGCCTTCATGTCCCCCGAGAACGGGCCATAGCTTCCCTTGCCGAACTCAAAGCCGGTCGGCACTCTCATTTCGGTGAGGACATAGGCGATCTTCTGAAAAATCGTCCGCCCCACCGGGTTCGCATAGGGCTGCGCCTGAAGCTCGCGCAGCACTTCAACCAGGGCGATCCAACTCGGGTTAGGCTTCTCGGCCCTGATTCCCCGACCTGTCAGGCTGAGCTGCGACGGCGCAGCGAGGAACTCGGCCGTCAGCTCGCTCTTGGGCGTGCCGTACGGCGCATAGACCTCGACGTCGATCGGCAGCTCGTGGAGCTTGGCGTGGATCAGCGGCCCCACCTCCGACCAGGCCAAGCCACCGTTACCGCAGCCGAGCGGCGGCAAGGCCAGGCTGGTGATTCCCCATTCGGCGGCATGGGCGGCGAGGTAGTCGAGTCCGCGATCGATATCCGCCAACCGCGAGGACGAGCGCCAATGACCCTTGGTTGGGAAGTTGACGATCCGCGCACCCGTTTCATCGGTATAGAGATAGGGCTCACCCAGGCGCACCTCGCCGCGTGCGCAACGATCCGCATAGTCCCGCGCCATGCGAGGAAAGCGCTTCTTGAACTCCAGCGCCACGCCCTTGCCCATCACGCCGACGCAATTGACGGTATTGACCAGCGTCTGCGCCTGGCTGGCGAACAGGTCTCCGATCAGGGCTTTGAACATAGGATTCGTTACCACGGATTTGGCCGAAAGAACAGAACGGGATCAATGGTGGCTGTCATATGCGGTGCCTGAGCCGTCAGCCGGTCGTGGGCGACGGCATCGATCACGTAGGCGCCGGTCAGCAATTCCTGGGGAACGCGGTGCGGCACCAGCACTTCCGCGCATTTGCGGGACTTGTGCTGAAAATATCGTCTTGGATCGTCGGGGTGGGTCCAACTCTCGGCAAGCACGTCGTCGAAATTGATCAGCGCCCATTGGAGGGATGCAGGAAACGGGCATAGTCACTGGCGGCATTGCTGTCGGTGATGACGGCGCCCGGCATCGCCAGAACGTCGAGCGACACGCGGAGCACGCACAACGATCCGGCTTCGCCTAAACGTTTGTAAAGCATCGGGTTGCGGGCGTGGAAGTATAGGTTGGCATATTGGTGGAGTCGCAGGCCTTGGGGCACGCGCCGCTGATCGCGCCGGTCCTGCACAGGCTGCATGGCGACCGACGCATGCTGAAGCTGGGCGGCTCTTTCATAAGATAGGATGCCATGCGCCAACACCGACGGGAGGTTCGCGATCGGCATTATGCAATGCAGTTCGGCGACGCGCGGATCCATAGCGTCACGGCTTCGGCGACGAAGCTATCGGCGTCAAGGACGGGGGGCAACCGAGTACGAACATTTGGCGGCGATCGATCCAAATGCAACTAATCCAATAATAAACTATACATCACCAAAGCGCCGGCGGAGCCCCGGGCGAAAGGAGAGGTCGATGGCTGACGACAAGCTGCGCAGTTTCCACCTGACGAAGAAGGGGGATGCATGGCGCCTCGAACAAGCTGGCAGCGATCGCGCGGTCCGCACCTTTGGCCGGAAGAGTGACGCGCTGAAAGGGGGCGTGCTGAAAAGCGCGTTGGGAACGCAGGGCGGCTCCGTGAAAATCCATGACGAGAAAGGACGCATCCAGCAGGAGCGGACCTATCCACGGGCTAAGGATCCGCGGAAATCGAAGGGCTGACAGCCGAGGAAGCTTCGCCTCGTCATTGAGCGGGGCTTGCCCAATGTTCCTATAATGTTCTAAATTCCGCTCCAGCGCCCTCGTGGTGATTCGATCAGTCCTGGAGCCGTCATGCAGCACGATGCCTGCCTGCGCGCCGCCGCGCGCGCGATCTACGATGCCTGTTTTCCGACCGAGGAACTTGCGCCGGTCGGTTTCGACGAAGCCGAGAAATACGGAACGATTCATTACCGCCGGGCGGTCGAAGCGGCGCAGAATGCGCGGTTGCATCTGCTGTATGGACGGGAGGCGCAGCCGAGCCTGCTTTAGCGTACCGGAGCAGCAGGACAGCGACGTTGCCATCATGCATCTGCCCGCTTGTAGAGCACCAACGTCTGCAAGCAGTCGTCTAGACCGACCGAAGCAAACAGGAGGGGCAGGTGTATTGACATTGTCAATACAATCTCCATATCCAGCTCCTCATGAGTTTGCGTACGGAGGGTTGAACATGGCGGACGTACTGGAGCGGCCGAAGGCCGATACGACGATCACGATGCGCCTGCCCGTGCAGACTCGTGAGCTGATCGATCGCGCCGCGGCGACGATCGACAAGTCGCGTACCGAGTTCGTGCTCGAGAGCGCCCGGCAGCGCGCCATCGATGTGCTGCTCGATCAGCGGGTGTTCCACCTCGATGCCGCAGCGAGCGAAGCCTTTGCGGACATCCTGGAGAAGCCGCCGGCACCGGTCGAGGCGCTGCGCACGCTGGTGGCGAGCAAGTCGCCTTGGGAGTAGTCGAGCCGCTCGGCATGTCCCGGCGCCCCTATGCCGCGCCGACGCCCATCACCGCTGATCACCGGCTGGACGGATTCGCCTGCGGCAAGTCGCCGCTGGACGATTGGTTGAGAGCGCACGCGCTCGAGAACGAAGGCAAGGCGTCGCGCACCTATGTCGTCACGGCGCAAGCCGGCGAGGACGCCGGTAACGTGGTCGCCTACTATACGCTCGCCTACGGCAGCGTCACACGGGAGGAGGTGCCGAAAAAGATCCGGCAAGGCCTGCCCAATCCGGTTCCGGTGATGGTTCTGGGGCGTCTGGCTGTCCACCGGAACCACGGCGGCAAGGGCATCGGCGCGGGACTGCTCCGGGAGGCGATGCAACGCACCCTGGACGCGTCGCTGGTCGCCGGCTTGCGGGCACTGATCGTCCATGCGCTCGATGACGAAGCAGTGGGTTTCTATGCCCGATATGGTTTTCAGGTGTTTCCCGCCGGGACCAGAACGCTGTTCCTGCCGGTCGAGACGTTGCGTCAGGCCGTTGCCGGCTGAAGCCGGGCGGAACACGGCAAAACAGCCGTCAGCCATAATGCCCAAGCCGTCGCCAGCGACAGGCGAACGCGCACGTCAATCAACCCGTGGTGACGCGTGGCCATGGCTTCGGGCTCGGCGGACCCGGTATCCCGCGACAGACTGTGCGCATGCTGCCCTCCACCAGCTGCGTGCCAGGTGTGACCGGCGGCGGTCCGCTCGCGCGATGATAGGCAACGCCACCATCGGTGATGCAGTCAGCTGATGGACGGTCCGTTCCTGCCGCGTCCGATCGACCAGCTGATGCCGTCACTCCGCATCAGTCCCGACACCGCCTTGCCGACATGGCGGTCGAGCACAGGCCGCCACGGCACCAGCGTGAACTCGCGGGATTTCTCGATCAGCGCGAACCGGCCGCCGGCGAGATCGACCGCCCGCCGGTAGATGCCCTCGACCCGCGCGCCGGCCGGTGTTTCCACGAACGGCCTGCCGAGCTCGTCCGAGAGCCGCGCAGCGGCGCGCAGTAGCTCGCGGCGCTGGAGGGTGGCGAGCAGCCCGGGGCGGTAGGTCGTCCTGCCCAGCGTTTCCTCGGCGAGCTCCTGGGCGACCAGCCATTGCCGGCGCTGCCGCTGCGCATCGCGCACCGCCTGCCCGAACCCGGCATCGCGCAGCGGCTCGAGTACGGCTGCGACGAGCTCGCGGTCGAGCCAGGTCGCCGCCTCGGCATCGATCAGCCTGTCGAGCGGTTGAGCCGAGAGCGTCTCGACCCGCACCGGAGCCTCTCTGGCGCGGGTCGCCTCATAGGCCTGGGCACGGTCGAGATGGTCGGGCGCGATGATCCAGCTGCCATCTGCTGCGCGTTCGACGGCGCCGCCTTTCCGTCGCATCGCTTCGAGCCGGCGGACATGGGTTTGGGCGAACGCCTCCGTCGCGCCGGGATCGTGGCGCAGATGCGCGTCGACGTCGTAGCGCCCGCCATTGGCCGCGGCGACCGCGGCGATCGTGCGGTCGACCGCGCGGACCGCCGGCGGCGCGGGCGTGATCCGGACGATCGCGCCGGCCGGCAGCGGCGCCAGCGTCTCGCCCTTGCCGATATCGACATAATGGGTGCGGCCGTCGGTCGCTTCGACCAGCAGATAATGGCGGTCGCGATGCTCGTCGGAGAGACCGCGTTCGAGGACGCGTCCGGTGATTGGTCGCGCGTCCGGCGCCATAGGCTCATAGATGGCGAGATCGGCCGCGGCAGGCGCGATGCCGCGCGCCGTGAACGCGCGCTGCATGGTGCGGATGATGTCGCCGCGCTCGCCCATCCGGCGCAGCGTGTCTTCGATACCCTCCGCCAGCTGCCAGCGGCCGTCGTTCAAACGTTCGGCAAGGCCGAGCCGCGCGAGTGTTTGGAGGCGGCCGGTGCGCAGGCTGTGCTGGAAGGGATCGCGTCCCAGCGCCGCGACGGTGCGCTCGTCGTCCATCTCGCGAAAGAGCTGGCGATCGATGCTGGTCAGCCGCTCCTGATCGATCTCGGCGCGGACCCGCGCCTCGATGTTGCGGTCGTTGCGAGGTCCAAGATCGAGATCGACGAGCTCGGCCGCGCGCTCGCGGATGCCGCGGGTCAGATAGTCGGGCGCGATGACGAGATCGCGCCCGGATATGTCCTTGCCGCGCACGATGACATGGGTATGCGGATGGCCGGTGTTGAAGTGATCGACCGCCACCCAATCGAGCCTGGTGTCGAGGTCCTGCTCGACGCGCGCCATAAGCCGGCGGGTCAAGTCCTTGAGGTCGGCATATTGGTCGCCGTCCTCGGGCGAGACGATGAAGCGGAACTGATGGCGATCGCCGGCGTGGCCGTCGAGCCAGCGCTTGCCGTCGACCTTGTCGGCGTCCGGACCATAGAGCTCGCCCGGCCGGCCGTCGCGGGTGACGCCGTCGCGCTGGATGTATCTGAGGTGGGCGCGGGCACCGTCCATTCCCTTGCCGGCGAGTTTAGCGATCCGCGTTTTGACGATGACGCGGCGCTGCCGATAGGCAGCATAGCGGTCGCGCTGGGCGAGCAGCCGGCCGACGCCCGCGCCGCGTCCGATCCGGGCGCCGGCGAAGGCGCCGCGCCGACCGCCGCTCCCGCCGCGGGCGAGATTGGCGGCGGCAAGCACGCGCGAGAGATAGCTGCGGGCGCGTTTGCCGCCGCGATCGCCGATGCGGCCGAGCTTGGGCTCGAACATGTCGTCTGTGGCCATGGCCTGATCCGGTCCGCGCGCCCCGGGGAAGAACATGGCGCGCTTGGCCGGCGCTGAAAACCGGTGCCGCCGAAAGCCGCAGAAATCCGCTAATTCTTCAGCAGGTGGCACCGGTGCGCGAGCGGCAGTGCCGGTGCAATCGCTGGAAAAGGATGTGCAGACAATCGCTTGCGGCACCGACGGTGCCGGCGCTTTATCTTGCCTTCGGCGGCCTCCTGGGCCGAGATGCCTTGGGAACGCAGCTCGTCACGCTCGGAGCAGACGGGGTGGTGTCTCCGGCCCGTTGCAGCAGTCGGCCGGGTAGGGCAGCGTCCGTCCCTGCATGGGCTTGTCGAGGAGTTGGTGGGCTTGAGCGGCGACACCGTCACCTTCATTGCGCCGCTGCTGGTATGGCGCACCGAAAAATACGGCGACATCGGCTATGTCCGGATCACCGGCGAGGCTGCCGAGGCGATCAGCGCGCACGAGCTGATGCGACGGCTCGAGCGCGGGCGGCGGCGCGGGTTCGGCTCGGTCAGGGTCGATGTCGAGATCGGCGACAGCCGCTGGTCGACGTCGGTGTTTCCGCCGAAGGAAGGCGGCTGGTTCCTGCCGGTCAAGAAGGCGATCTGCCGCGCCGAGGGCCTGCAGGCTGGCGATGAGGTCGCCGTGCGGCTCGACCTGCTGTAGGCGCGCCCCGGGCGATCCGGCGTTCTCCGCGCCAAGGGCCAAAAGAGCGCGGGAGCGACGCCAGTCTGACGCCGCTCCCGCTGGGACGGGCGATCTCCCGTCAGCGCAGGTGCTCGAATGCCGCGCGCGCTTGCCCTTCGCTTTCCAGGAGCCTGAGATCGCGGATATCGTGCACCACGCCGTCGCCATCGACGATGCATATGGCCACGAACCAGGTGTCCCTGAGCGTGCCGGCGATCGCGACCCGTTCCAGCTCCCCGCCATCGTCATCGAGGCTTTCGTAGGCGCCGAGATGGCGTTCCATCGTGCGGCTTTCCCAGTGGCAATCCGCCGCTTCCGCTTCGAGAAACCGCGTCGCGATCTCGACCGCGCCGTCGCGTCCGAATTCGTGCTGGAGCCCCGCGAGAAGCGCCGGATAAGCGTCGCGAGACGCCGTTCTGATGATCGAAATCATGGTCATGACGAACCTCCGAACCGAACGTCCTCTCGATTGAGGACAGACCGTCGAAGACGGGCGGTGGGGCGGCTGTCAGGGCCGCGCAGGCGCAGCCGGAGCGCCGCGCCAGCGGCGGCGGAGGAACCGATTTTGTCGCGTGCGAACGAACAAAAACTGCGCGCGAAGCGCGCTCATTTGGCGGCAAAATTGGAGGGGCCGCCGGCCTTGAGAGCCGGTCCGGCGGCCGTCATGCTGGGCCTTGCCGAGACGAGCCTTTACTCCTGTTTGCGGCGTCTCGCTGGCTTGTCCGCGGACAACTCGATCCAGACCGGGGCATGGTCGCTGGACTTCTCCCAGCTGCGCACCTCGCGCTCGACGCCGGCGGCGTTCAGCCGTTTGGCGAGCGTCGGATTCAGCAGGATGTGATCGATCCTGAGACCGGCGTCGCGGGCAAAGGCATTCCGGAAATAATGCCAGAAAGTATAGATGCGCGTGTCCGGGTTGAGGCTGCGCAGCGCGTCGGTCCAGCCTTGGTCGAGCAGGCGGTGGTAGGCGGCGCGCACCTCCGGCGCGAACAGCGCGTCGTCGAGCCAGCGCTCCGGCTTGTAGACGTCGAGCTCGGTCGGCATCACGTTGAAGTCGCCGACGAGGGCCACCGGCATGTCGGCTCCGGTCAGCGCGGCGGCATGGCCGATCAGCCGCTCGAACCAGGTGAGTTTGTAGTCGAACTTGGGGCCGGCGCGCGGATTGCCGTTGGGCAGGTAGAGGTTGCCGATCAGGACGCCGCCGACCGCTGCCTCGATATAGCGGCTGTGACTGTCGTCGGGATCGCCGGGCAGGCCGCGGCGGGTCTCGACCGGCGGGCCGATCCGGCTCAGGATCGCGACGCCGTTCCAGCTCTTCTGCCCGTGCCAGATCGCCTCGTAGCCGAGGTCGGCGAGCGCTTTTGCAGGAAAGCGCTCATCCGGCGCCTTGAGCTCCTGGAGGCAGGCGATGTCGGGTGCGGATCGCTCCAGCCAGTGCAGCAGCACGGGCAGGCGCCCGTTGATGCCGTTCACATTGTAGGTCGCGATCCTCATATCGGAGCCGTGCCCGCTCAAATCCGCGCGGGCGCACACGCGTTCCATGGCCGACCTCTTTGACCTTCCTGCCGTTCCGGGCCTTGCCTATGCCGAGGACTTCCTTACGGCCGAGGACGAGCGCGCTCTGATCGCGGGAATCGACGGCGCGGCGCTGTCGCCGTTCCGTTTCCAGGGCTGGACCGGCAAACGGCTGACCGCCTCGTTCGGCTGGCAGTATGATTTCGACAAAGCCACATTTGCGCCGACGACGCCGATCCCGGAATTCCTGCTGCCGATCCGCACGCGGGCGGCGGCGTTCGCCGGGCTCGATCCCGACGCGCTCGTCCAGGCGTTGCTGATCCGCTACGACCCTGGCGCCGGCATCGGCTGGCACCGCGATCGGCCGGTGTTCGAGCATGTCGTCGGCCTGTCGCTCGGCGCCGAGGCGGTGCTGCGCCTGAGGCGTCGCAAGCCGGACGGCGGCTTCGCGCGGGCGGCACAGAACCTTGCGCCGCGCTCGATCTATCATCTCGCCGGCGAGGTCCGCCACGGCTGGGAGCACAGCATCGCGCCGATGGACGTGACGCGCTGGTCGGTCACATTCCGTAGCCTGTCGGAGCGCGGCAAGGCTGTCTCGCACGAACGCGAGGGATGACCTTGCCCCGGCGCGAGGCAGCCCGGATCAGCTGCCGAGCTGCTTGCGGAAATAGACGACCCGCTCGGTTTCCTCGAAGCCGATCGCGCCATGGAAACGGTGGCTGGCCGTATTCTCGAGCAGCGCATCCGAGGCGAGCTCGGTGCAGCCGGTGGCACGCGCCCACTGCTCGACCGCGGCGCTGAGCGCTTGCCCGAGGCCCGTTCGCCGATGCCGGGGCCGGACGTAAATGCCTTCGAGGAACGCCACCGGCGAGGTCTCGCAGCCGTTGACATAGTCGGTTCGCAGCGAGGCTTCGGCGAACGCCAGGATGGCGCCGGCCGCGTCGACGGCGAGGAAGCAGACGGCGCGGTCGTCATCGTCAAAGGAGGTCTCAGCGAGCTCTTGCCGATGCTCGTCTGCGCTCGCTTCAGGCCAAAGCTCGGCGCGCAGCGCGGCCCAATCATCGATGTCGGCAGCTGCAGCTTTTCGGATCAGCATCGGAGCTCGCTAGGCGGCGGACTGGGTTCCCGCAATCCAATGTGGGCGTGTCCGGCGTCACCCAAGCGCCTGGCTAGACGCGAAATCCCCTTTCCTACATGGATTTGTTCTGCTTTCGTTCGTCGATGGCCGATCACCGTGTGCGGGTCGTGTACGAGTTTCAGAGCAAGAGGCAGCATGCGGAAATCCGTTGCGCATGCGGCCGAACGGTCGTCATCTCGCCAAAAGTGATCGTCGAAATGTTCCCGCCGGTTTTGCCGCTCGATCAGGCGGCAAAGCGCCTGCGCTGCACCCGGTGCGGCAAGCGCCAGGCGACGATGGCGGGAGTTCATCGGGAGCATCGCGGATGAAGCGCCGCCCGACTGTTGCGGATGTCGAATATCTGATCCTAGCCGTGCTGGTCGGCAGCTCGCTCGCCTATGGGATCTGGTGCGGCATAATGTCGCTGCTGTTCGCAGGCTAGCTGGCGTCGTCGCTCGCGCTTGAAAAGCAGCCGCGGCTCCGCGTCACGCCGTTCGCCGAACAAAGGGGCTGCGCCGCCATGGGCCGAAATCCATTGCCCTGGAATGCGAAAGGCCGCCCCTTACGGAGCTGCCTTTCCATTGTCAGCCGAACGCGGCCGGATCAGGCGTGCCGGACCCCCGCGGTGGCGGTCTTGCTCATCCGAACTGCCGCGATCGGCATATGACAATGAGACATCTGACCACCTCCTTTCCGTTGTTGAACGATGCGCATGAGGTGGGAAGTGGCCGGCGAAAAACAATAGCTTAGCGAACATCTTGTTCGTCGAGGTCCGGTGCTGCGCCAAAAGGTCGGCCAGCAGTCGACCCGCGCCACAAGCTGGCGGGCGTCGCCTCGGATGCGAGCCGCGCGGCGCAGAGCGGTGCGGTGCGGCTCGTGACCTCGGACCTCGCCGGCAATCTCGCCACATCGACTATCGATGTCGCCGAGCTCGAAGGGCTTGGCGGCGGGTTAGCACGCTGGAGAGCACGGTCGGGCGCGGCCTGCGCCAGGCCGAGGGCGGCATCGCCGCGGCGGAACCGTGATGCCGCCCGACAGCCGCCTCGCCCTGTCCTTCAATCTCGCCACCTATCGCGGAGAGCAGGGCTTCTCCGGTGCCGCGATTGCCCGCGTCACCGACCATGTCTGGGTGAGCGGCGGCATCGCCCGGTCGAGCGTGAAGGGCTCCACCGGCGGCCGGATGGGAATGACCTTCGGCTGGTAGAGGCGCAAGCGATCGGGCAACGGAGAAGCTGCCCGGTCGCGACCTGCAACCTCGCTCGGCAGTCGCCTGCTCAATCGCGATCGAGGACGGGCGCCGCCTCCCTCGATAGGACGGCGAACAGGCGTGAGCGCGAGGGCCGGGACGTCGGCGCGACCGATGGTGGCACGCTGGCCTGGATAGCGAACAACGTCGCCTGATCGGCGTGGGCTTCGACCGTCGGCGACGATGTCGAGCCGCCGCCGACCTCGGCGAGATACGCGCGGGTCTCGGCGGGAAGCCGGCGCGCACCCGCAAGCCAGGCGGCATAGCGTGCCGGCCCGGCATTATAGGCGCCGAACAGCCCAGGATAGCCGAACCGGTCGTACATGCGCCGCAGGTAGCAGGTGCCGGCGAGGATATTGTCGCGGGGATCATGAGGATCGTCGCCGAGGCCGAGTTCGGCGCGCAGTTCGGTCCAGGTCGCCGGCATGATCTGCATGAGCCCCATCGCGCCGGCGTGGCTGGTGATCGGCCGTCCGTCGAGGTGTGTGCGGCCGCCACTCTCGGCGCGCATGACGCGTTCGATCCATTCGAGCGGGATGCCGAAGCGCTGCGACGCCTCGCGCATGTAGGATCGCCAGCGCATCACCGGATCGACGAGTGACGCGACCGGTTGCGGCCCGGCATGGGGCGCGTCGGGTGCGCCGAGCGCGGCGAGCAGCAGGGCGGCGAGCGCGCTAGGCATCGGCGGCCTTCTGCTGTGTGTAAGTCCAGAGCGAACGGACCGTGCCGATCACATCGCCGGTCCGGCTCACCCCGAAATAGCGCCCGTCGAACGAGTCGGGGCTCCGGGCATTGAGCAGGAGAAGCTCGCCGGGACCGAGCGTCCGGCAGCCTTGCCAGCGCGGCAACGGCCGGCCGAAACGGTCGGCGGCGAGGCGGTGCGCGGCGACCTGGCCGTCGATGGTGACGAGACCCCTATGCCCGCACACGCGCGCGCCGGCGGTCGCGGCGACGCGCTTGATCGCCGGCACGTTCCTCGGGAGGTAGCGCCGCTTGGCGGCAAGCGTGCGGGCCGGCTCAGGCAGCCAGGCGAGCACGAGATCGCCGCGCGCGATCGGCGCGCGCAGACCGACGCCGTACAGACCAAGCGGGACGCTTGCGCTGGCGTTCCAGACGAGACGCGGGCGCGGCGGGAACGCGATGGTGAGTGCGAGCGCAGCGAAACCGAGCGTGCCGAATGCGCTTCGGCGCAGCAGCGCCCGGCGGCGCCGCCGCGCCCGGCGGAGCGCCTCGCCGAACGCGAACAGCGGGAGGTCGCGGGTCTCAACCATGATTGCCACCCCTGGCGCTCGCTGCCGACCAGGCTTCGATATCGTCGATGTGATAGCGCCAGGTGCGGCCGTGCATCCGGCACCGCGGACCCTTGCCGGCCAAGCGCATCGCCTTGAGCGTCGAGGGCGCGATGCCGAGGTGGAACGCGGTCTGCTTGGCGGTAAGGAACGGGCAGGTCTGGCGCGCGGACTTGGCGCGCGCGTCGGCATCGTCGTCCATGGGTTTGGCTCCGGCGGTATCGGGCTGCGAACATGTCGCCGCGATTGGCCCAAGCTCGCTGAAGTGCGCCCGTCCGGGCAGGGTCGAATTCGCGCGCAGGCGTTTTCGACCCCCATTCCCACGAAGGTGCGCTCCCGCGCCGACAGCGCGGAAGCGCTTGGCCGCTCAGTCGGCCGGGTTCCAGATGATCGCGAAGGCGTCCTCATCGTCTTGGCCGGCGGCGCGGCCGAGGTTGGCGTAGAGCCGGCGCGGCCCGAACTCGGGCGCGGCGAGGCTCAGCGACACATAGTCCCGGCCCGACATCTCGCCGCGCCGGATCCAGCCGGCGCCGACCTCGACCCCGCCAGCCGAGACGCGATAGTCAGGCTGAGTGTCCGCGCTCTTCGCGCGGTTGGGCACGATCTCGATCTCGGTGCGGATCGACAGCGTCTTGATCTGGCCCTTGAAGCCGTCGCCGTCGCGGGTGACATAACCGATAGCGGGCATTGTTCGTCTCCTTGGTTGCTCGCCCGGACCGTTCCGGGCGATGGGCGGACCGAAGGAACGGCGCGAGCCGGACATGCGAACCCGTAAGGGCCGCAGCGCGAGCGGAGGACCGGAGCGGCGGGCTTATTTGGAGCGAAGCGGCCGCGAGGAGCTGGCGAAGCCGGCGGGGAAATAAGCCGTTCGCGATGGTTTTGCGGGGCCGGCGACCGTTCCAGGTCGAGCCAAGGCGCCGGGAACGGCGGGTCGAGGCAGCGAAGGAGAGTGGAACCCTGCTCGTGCGGAGGAACCACCCGCGCGCCTGATCGTCTCGGCCATTACCAGCGCGCGAGCCGCATCGCGCCGCGATTGTGCATGTGCGACCGAGCCGATAGCGGACGATCCATGGCATGGCATCAAGGGCGCACGCGAGCCACGGCGCACGGCATGGGCAAGGCGGCGAGAGGGGACGGACGGGGTCTGCGTCGCGCCGCGGGATTGGCCGCGCTGCTGCTGACCGGTGCAGCGCCGGATCGAGGACGGATCGCTTATGTGATCGACGGCGATACCTTTCGGCTGACGAGCGGCGAGCGCATCCGCATCGCCGGAATCGATGCGCCGGAGACCCAGCAAGGCCAGGCGAAATGCGCGCGCGAGATTGCCGCAGGGCTCACCGCGACGGCAACGGTCCGCAAACTGCTGACCGGGCAGACGGTGCAGATTGAGCGGGTCGGGCGGAGCTATCGGCGTACGGTCGCGCGAGTCAGTTGGAACGGCCGCGACCTTGGCGACGAGCTAGTTCGCAGCGGTATCGCGCGATGGTGGCGAAACCATAGCCCCAAGCCGGATTGGTGCGGAACGCGTCGCCGCTGATTGGGCAAAATCGAGATCGAGCGCTGTTTTGGCGATCACGGTTATGACCGCTGTGCACCCTAATTACGGTCGTTCGGTCGTGCTTCGACCGGCCCCAGAAGCAGTCGTTCTTGCAAGATCGCCAACTATCGTCAGTTGCAGGCGAAATGCCTGCCAGCTTATTGACGAACTTCACGATTGCTGGGTGCGATCCGTATTGCTCGGTAGACGTTGCCCGCATCAAGGCTGCTTCTGCAACTCTGCCAAAGCCGCTCTGGCACTGTCATTGCCGGGATTGAGTTCGAGTGAGCGCCGATACTCCACGATTGCACCGGCTTTGTCTCCGACACCCGCCAGCGCTTCGGCAAGACTGTCGTGCGTGTTCCAACTTTCGCTATACATCGCCGCATTCCAAGTGAAGACGCCTAAGGCGGCGCGCTCGCGCGAGTTGCGCAGGAGGCGATAGCCCCATGCGTTCATGAAGTCCTCGTTGAGGTGCAACTCAGGGAAGCGCGTCTTCACCTCGGCAATAGTGCCGGCGACATCGGCATAGCCGCTGCTCTCCAGCGCAGCCTCCAGCGCCATCAGCCCCTTGGGTTGCCCAAACAGCGCCGCATGGATCGCGTCGCCAAGGCCCTGAGTGCGGCTTTCGGCGCCACCGCGGTTGGCGAGCACGACCAATCCGCAGCGTCTCTCGGGATAGAATGCACAATAACTCGAACAGCCGAACGATCCACCGGAGTGGCGCAGATAAGGTTCGCTCTCAGCGGTCTTCCCGATAACCCAATGGAATCCGACTTGATTTGTCTCAGGCGAACCGAACAGAGGCTGATGGGTAAAGGCGATAACGGGATTGGACGCGACGACTTGCTCGGAGATATACCGCGCCATGTCCGCCGCCGAATAGCGCAGCCCGCCTGCGGCGCGGATGACTGGTATGTCCAAGGGAGGTTTCTCGGCGCCGTCGTCCCCGTAGCCAATTGCCAACAGCGTAGATGGCACCGCGCCTCCGCCAGCGCGCATGCCGAAGGGTTTCTCGATAAAGCGGGCGAGGAGCGCATCGTAAGACGCCCGGTAGATGCGCTCAACAATGACCCCCTGGAGCTGCGAGGCGACATTACTATGTCGCGGTAGGTGACCTGGCGTATCGACCAGCCGCGCACCCTTGAGATCCGCAAGGAACTGCTGCGGGCCCTGGCCAGCAAGCATCTTCGTAATGGCGAACGGGGCTTCAGCAGGCGATAGCTTGCCAAATCGTTCCATCCAGTCGGGAATATTGTCGGGCAGCCCGGAGGTGGTGGTGACCAGATCGATCAAGCGTACGGGGCGATCATTTCGTACCAGATTGTCATAACCCGTAGGGAGGTATTTTCGAACGTCGTCGTCGAGCTTGGCATGACCCTCGATGATGGCACGAGCGAGGATCAGACCGGTGAAGGTCTTGGAAATCGAGCCGATCTCGTACACCACATGCTCACTCGCTGGCTTGTTGGTCGCACGGTTCGCGACGCCCGCGCTGTGAAAAGTCGTCCACCCGCCGCGAATCACCGCAACCGAAACTGCGGCCGACTTGCCGCTCTTTACAAAGTCATCGACCAGCGACTGTACCGGATCGACCGCGATGGCTCGAGCCAGCTCCGGCAACAGCGCGAGTCCCACGCCGACCGGCATCAGCCCGAAGAAGTGGCGACGGCTAAGTTCGGATCGGTGAGTATTTTGCTGCATGACGTCACCCCATTCACCGCCACGCGATCTGCGTCGCTTAGAATAAGTTAGTAGTGTATTAGCGCAATAATACACAACGTCGGATGCCTTAGGCAAGGATAACATTTCCTGCCTCTCGGCTTCCCAAGCAGCGAATGGGTCATGTTGTGCACCTTGCCAATGGTCCGTCCATGCGTTCTCCTAAAAGGCGCGCAGGCCGGGAGCGGAGGTGGCGACTCCCACATCGACGGTAAGATCTCAGCCAATCTCGGGTCGATGACTTGGCTGCAACGGCATTTCGAGGCGTCCGCTTTGCGCCCTTCTGTCGCCGTTTGGGCGCGATTGAGCCGATCTTGAAAGCCGCCATTCGTTCAGGCTACGCCGCTAGAGGCTGCCGGAACGGAGCCAGAGAGCGGATCGTCACCCAACTCATCTGCGCGCGCATCTGCTGCCGAGCGCAATGAGTCCGCGCCCGAATGCTGGCTCCCGCCATCATGGAGAGTCGGATCTTGGCGACGTTGAGAATGTCCTGGCCTGCAACGGCCTTAAGTATGGATCGACCTTGCCGACGAACCCGCCGGTAGTCGGGTTAGCTGAATTGGAGGAGTGACGATGGTATCAGACGATGCGCGTACTCGCCTAATCAACCATCTCGATGGCGTTGCCGGATATAATGACAAGGGCTACTATTGGAGCGGACACACCCCCGATGAGGTGCGCGCAAACCAGGAAGAGGCGCAGGCCGTAATCATGCGACTCGTGGCGGAAATTGGCGAAGACGCTTTCAGTCTGGATCTCCTGCAAAAGCTTAAATCCGGTGCGGCCTCAACAGACGACAGCGGCGATATCGTTCTTCAGGCCAAAGGAGAGCTTCCAAGGGCCTGGTAGAAGCAGATCCGGAAGTGGATCTAACATTGATCATTGCTGACCGCTCTCAACATAGCGGCGACTGATTTCGCGTGCCTTCGCCTCATACCAATCGGCCGCTTTGGCGCCACCCTCGCGCCTGACGCGCTCGAGATATTCAGATCCGAGCGCTCCCGTCTGCCGTCCCACCTCACGCTGCCGCATTCATCCACCGGTCCGCATTCGCCCTGCCATAGGATGAAACGCGGCGATTATACTCACCCTGCAGATACGCGAAGGCATTGGCCTACGTGCGATTGAGGACGGAATCGGGAATGGCTTGTGACGCCGCAGTTCCCGCCCTGTTCATCGTCGACGCGGGTATCGCACCGGACGTTGTTCTTCCAACATTCGTCCCAGCATTTACATAGCCGCTGGCAATCTGACGTGTCCGGAACACGAGCCAGCTATCGGCCGCCCTTTGTCCGCTGGAACGCACGCGGCGATGATATTCCGGTGTCAGTGACCCAACCTGTCCGCCGACACTCTTCAAAGTAGTGCTTACCCAATTCTGTGAATGCGTCGGTCCATAGGCTGCCAAACGGCGCCATATTCCGGATCCAGAACGTCGATGACGGCGCTCTTGAGTTGCTCCATCGTCGCTGCGGGAATGGGGGCATTAGGAGACTGCGTCGATTGCTGGCGTCCGTTCCGCCGCGAATCGGCATCACGCTCGCTATTGATACGGTCTATTTGCGTACTGTAAGTGTTAATGGCGCCAATGTTCTGGTTCAGAATCATCGCGCCAAAGTCCGTATCAAATATCTGCGCACTTGCAGAGCTAGAAAGAGTTACGGCAATGGCCATGGATGTCGCCAGCAATCGAACGCGCATGTCATCCCTCACTCTACAGAAATCTTCTCATTGTTCAACGTTCAGATCAACCGTCGGAATCCAGCGCTGTCATTAATATAGGCTGACCATCTCGGGCAGAAGCCTCATATTCCATGTGTTCACCCTATTCACTACGTGCTTACGAACCGGAAATGCGCTTCAGGAGCATCGAGCAATCGCACTATCGTCCCACTCTCGAAAGCGCTTCTGGGCAGTGTCAGCGGGATGACATCGATAACCGGATCATCGGCGAGCTGGCCGCATGCCTGGTCAAAGGCGATGCGGAGTTGCGCGAAATCTCCATCCATCCCGCCAACATAGAATGCCGAGGACGATTCGGCTGTCAGGCGCCGATCACATCGCGTGGCGGTGGCTGCGTCGAGACGCCCAAGGAGTTCCGCGAGCGATGCGACCGACGACGCCTTTGCTCCAAGCAAATCGGCGATTTCGCGCCTCGCCCGCAGCTCCTCGAAAAGTAATTTTGGGGATATGACTTCTTCGATCCGCGCGGGACGCCCGGTATCCAGCTGCACGGCGCGGATTACGTGATAGCCTCCGTTGCGCAAAGGCGATTCGCAACTGCCGGGAAGGCGGCGATAGGTAAGCGAAAAGCTCAACGCGTCGCCAAGCAGCGAAAGCGGTCTCAAGCTGATTTCGACTGCGCAGGCGTCGTTTTCGCCTTCAACCGGTCGGTAGCCCCGAGGAACGAGCGCTTGAGCATAGGCCTTAGCTGAAAAGGCAAGCGACGTACCATCCATGCTCTTCACGACAAGGTCGCCGCTTCTGGATTCGACGAGCCAGTCCTTTCCGGCGGCGCTGGCGGCGACGTTCGACAGAGCCAGGAGCATGGCCGCTGCAAAGGCGAGCTTGGCGATCATATCGATATGGAGCTTGCGGCGGCTAGGTCGGACGACCGGAACAACCGCCATGCCAATATTGTGGTTGCCAAGTTTTGTCTTCCACCGCGTACGGCCATCGGCGCCAAGCGCATAGACCGCCCCCTTGAAACTGCTGAGATAAACGGTGCCGTCAGGACCGACGATCGGTTTATTGACGACATGGGCTATAGTGGCCCGCCACCGCTCAGCACCGGTCTCAAGGTCGAGGGCAAGCAGGCTGCTCTCGTAGAAGCCGCTCTTGTCGTAATGAAAAAGCTGAAATGCCGAATCCCCTATGATAACGGGCGACCGTGCCTTGACCCTATGCTCCTTCTTGAGGGTGGTTGTCCAATGCGGTTCAGGCGCCATAGTGTGCACAATCTGTCAGCATAGACCGCACCGTAGCCACCCGGCTACGCTGAAAGCATGAGGTCTGATTCCTTGCAATCAGGAATGATCCTGTCCACGGCCGTGGCCCTTCTGCTCTTGGTCATGGGTGCCGCCGGATGCCATCCTGGTGGCGCGCGATCAGAAACGGATTCGGTTCAGATTTTTGCCAACCCCACGACGGCGGCATTGGCGCGAGCCATCGCCGCAGGGCAGTCAGAGCAAGTGCGCATACTGGTTAGGCAGGGAGCGAACCTTGCCGATAAAGGTCAGCACAACGTCACTTTGCTTCAGTGGGCAATGCTCAAGGATGAACCGCAAATGCTCAAACTGCTGCTCGAATTGGGCGCCGACCCCTCGCAGCAGGGGCTGGAAGGGCAGACCGCCTTGCATATGGCCGCAATGACAAGACGCAAGGCCTATCTCAAAATCTTGCTGGACAATGGCGCAAGCCCGGACATCACGAGCGGACGAACCGAGGCGCCCGTGCTCGCTGAAGCGCTGATGAGCGGCAATCGCGAGGCCGTCGCTCTTCTCCTGGCCCATCGGGCCAACCCGAATCTTGCCGATCGCCAGGGCGACACCCCCCTTCATGTTGCTGCGCAGATCAACGACTATGAGAATATACTGGCTCTGCTGAAGGCTGGAGCCGACCCTGCCATGCGCAACAGGTCCGGTCAGACGTTCGCCGCATATTTTGCGATACGTCCCAAGGAAAGCGTCATGAGCTGGGAAGCGAAAGCGGCCCGCAAAGCGGTTCAAGACTGGCTCGTCAGCCATGGCTTCGCGGATTTGGCCAAGTGAGAACAGCCCTGATCCTTTGGTTCTGACCTGCGCCTCCGCTGGGACGGCGGCTCCATTTGCCCAGTGTCGGCCTGCACGATTGCGTTGATTGCACCGGGAGCACAGAACAGCTTTTGCCGCGGAACGTCGAGGCATAAGCTAGAGACGCAACGCGCCTGCGAGGGGCGGCAGCACTCAATGGCTTGGTTGATGCTACAGCAATAAGGATCAGATGCCTATCAAATGCAATGGCATCGATATCGACCCGACTTCAATCAGTACGATAGCGTCTCATCGGATGCGTTCCGAGGCGGTAAAGATCGGTGCTTTTTCGGGGGAATGTTCAGTTTGCACTAATTTTTGATTTCACATTCTCAGCCACGGAAACGTCGGGGTAGGAGGAGCAAGGCTATGAAACGCCATCTAATTGTGAATGCTATAATGCTTGCGCCTGCTGTCTTCGCATTCGTTCCGGCACAGGCGCAATATGTCATGGACTGGAATGCCGGCAATGCGCTGGTCATGTCATCGATCCAGAATGACAGCCTCAATCGCGAGCGCGCTCGTGCGGATCGAGCGAGACAACAGAACGGGCAGCCGAACAGGCGGTCGACCGCTACGCCGACATCCACACGGTCTATTATCGATCGGACGTACGACGCTGCGATCGCCGCGATCGCCCCTGAGTTCCAGCGGCGCACGACGGCCTATGGCAAACCTGCCGCGGCACGATGGCTCAACATCGCAGCAAGAGAACTGGGAAGGCAGATGGGCGCGATGGCGCCGGAATATCAACGCCGGTTGCGAACGAATGGCACTTGGAACGCCGACCAATGGTTCCTCGATCAGGCTCGCCTGGCCGGACAGCAATATGTGAGGAATGGGGCAAGCCGCTAACGGCAGAATTTCATGGCCGCAATTTTGATTTCACTCGTCGTTGCCGAAGATGTCAGCAGCAGCAGGAGAAGCTATGATGATGAAACTCTATCTCGTTACGGTAGCTGCATTTTTCGCGACGGCGGCGTCTCCAAGTCATGCACAATTTTACGACCCGGGAATGGTCAACAACCAAGCCAATATTTTCCTGAACGCAGAAATCAATCGAGTCACGATCAATACCGGCCCGGCGCGGTCATCCGGCTCGTCCAACCGTTCCGGGCGAGCTTCGAGCAGGAACGATATCGCAGATCGCGTACAAGTGGCGGCACTGGAGGCGCTTCGTCCCGGCCTCCAGCGCCATTGGCGTGAAGACGGCGAGACGAAAGCGAAGCAATGGTATATGCGATCCGCCAGCAGGATAGGCACCCAGATGGGTAGCCTCCTTGCCGAGTATAATCGACGGTTCCGCGCCCAGGGTCGAGGAGCGGCCGACGCATGGTACATCCGGTCGGCTCAGGAAGCCGGCGCTCGCATTTCGGCCGAGGATTGATCGGCCGCTGTGCGTACACCGGGAAAGCCTATTCTCTCTTCGGCTCTATCTGCACCGCATCGCTATCGGCGGCTTCAGGCGGCAGCGGAATTTGACTTCAGCTCCGCTGAAGTTCGCGCCGAATGTATGACGCTGACTTTTGCACGAACGGCGGCTATTCCAAGATTGCAGCCAAAACCCGTCAGACCGCTTTCGGCCCCGATACGGTCGCGCCACTTGACGGCTGACCGCGGTTAGGTTTCATCTGAAACTATGATCGGCTGCGGGGGCGGCCGAGTCGAAGGGGGCTCTTGTGAAGACGATCGCGATCGCGCTCGCCGTTGCGGCATGCGCCGCGCCGGCCATGGCGCAACGGACCGAGAAGAACGACGCGCTGACGCACGGCATGGTGCAGATGACCGTCAAGGTCGGGACGACCACTCAGGCGGAAGTGCTGGAGACGTTCGGCGCGCCCAATATTACGACCATCGACGGCAACGGCCGCGAGATGTGGGTCTATGATCGTCACGCCACTGTGACCTACGACAAGTCGTCGGGTTTCTCGATCGGGATGCTGCTCGGCGGGGGTGGCGGGGGTGTCGGCGGCGGAGGCGGGCTTGGCTTCGGGTCGCGCAAGTCGCGGAGCGAGCAGACCCAGCGCACGATGACGCTGATCATCAAGTTCGGTCCCGACAAAGTCGTGAGCGATTTCCAGAGCCGCAGCAGCTCATTCTGAAGGGGGGAAATGATGAGGGGGATGTTGTTCGCGGGAGCGGTGGCTCTCGCCTGCGCCGGCGGTGTCGCCGAGGCGGCAAAGAAGGTGGAGCGCAGCGCGCTCGAGATCCAGCAGATGCAGTCGCGCGACATCGAAGGCGACAAGGCGCTAGTGTTCGGCGCAGTAATGACCGTACTGCAGGATGCGGGCTATCGCATCCAGGCAGCCGACAAGGACACGGGCCTCATCACCGGCGTCTCTTCGACCAAATCGAAGCTGACCTACAGCTTGTGGAGCGGCTTCGGAAAGTCGAAGAAATCGCCGGTTGTCTCGGCGTTCATCGAGGAGCGGGCGCCCGGTGTCACCAACGTGCGCCTGAGCTTCGTGATGGCGAAGGTCAGGTCGACCCTCTACGGCTCGGGCGCGCAGGACGAGGAGCCGATCTACGATCCGGCCGTCTATTCGGACGCGTTCGAGAAGATCAACCAGTCGGTGTTCGTCCGCAAGAACATGGCGGCATCGCCCGCGGCGCCCGTCACGACTCCAGCCGCGGTGACGACGCCGCAGTGATCGCGCGCCTCGCGCTGTGCATCGCCTGCGCCGCCATGATCGCGGCGCCGACTGATGCGCGGCGCCACCGTCGCGCTGCGCCGCACGCGAGGGTCGACAAGCCGCACCGCCCGCTCGTGCGCACGATCCGGCGGCCGCTATCGCGCGTATTCGACGGATCGTTGTTCGGCGGTGCCTATTATCGTTCCACGGACGGGCATGTCGTGCACAGGCCCGTCTTCGAGAACCGTCGCCCGCCGGGTGCGACCGCGCGATGCCGTGATGGATCGTGGAGCTTCAGCCATAGCCGCCGGGGCACCTGCTCGCACCACGGCGGGGTCGGGATTTGGCTGTGAAGCGGCGCTTGCGGGATATGGCGCTTCTGATCCTGGGATGTACTTACGCCGGTGTCCTGCTCGGATGGCCGTTGCTGCGCTGGCTGGGTACCCGCGACCTTGTGAGCTGGCAGGTTGTCGAGCACCACGACGTCCCCAGGCCTGAGCGTTGGCGCGAGGACGTGCTCGGCGTAGGCGCGGAAAGCATCCCCATCCATCGGGCCATCAAGCACCCAGGGCGCCGTCCTGCCAGTGAGGCGCAGGCCGGCGACGAAGGTCATCGTCTTCCAGTGACCGAATGGCGCGCTGTCGCGACAGCGCTCGCCGACGGGCGCCCATCCATAGCGCCGGGCCATCTTGGTGCTCATCCCGGTCTCATCGAGGCAACCCAGGCTATTGGGGTCGATGAACGGCTGTGCCGCCCTCCACAATCTGCGTCGTGCGGCAATGTCGGGTCGATCCTGCTCGGCCGCGCGCAGGGCTTTTTTTGAACGACAACCCCAGTCGCTGAGCTGTATTCCAAACCGCGCCGGTGCTCAGATCGATACCATGCTCGGCCTGTAGCCAGGCTTGCGCCTGGGCAGCGTGATGCCGGGACGCGAGCGGATGTGCGCCCACAGTGCCACCTCCTGCTCGTTCGAGAGCTTTCGCGGTGGGCGGCCGCGCCCCGGATTGATCCCTGCGTCTCCCGTCAGCCTGCGCCGGATCAACGCTTTGTAGATATAGGTGACGCTCACCTTGTAGATTGTCGCCGCTTCGCGGGCAGCCATGCCGCCGTCCACCGCACCGAGCACCCGATCTCGCAAGTCCTGCGAGTAGCTTTGACCCGATCGCCAACCTATCGCCGTCTCCTTCGTGATGGCGCCCTATGAATCACACGATCAATCCAATGGGAATCCCCCAAGCGATTCCGCTCATCCTAGAAACGCTCTAGGAAGCCGAATCATAGACCTGAGCACGCAAACTTTTGGGAGGCTTCTGACGTGGGATTGGAAGTATGACGGCGGGCAGAAAACTCAAAGTTTGGCTATTCACCGGTCTGCTTATCGGGCTCACCTATATTGCATATCGGTCATTGCTTACGTTGGCGCCGATACTAGTCACCTCCGGCTGCGGCCAGGCAGAGTTCGAAGCCCGCGTTAGACGGGATCTTGCCGCCGGTGAGGCATGGGCGCCCGGGGAAATGCCATCGGTTGACGAACAACGAGTCTTGATTGCGCGCCTACGAAAGCAGGCGCGGCAAACTGGGGATTATGTCCCTGCCTGCCGAGCGCTGGAGGACTGGGACGAAGACCACGCTGAACGTGGAAGTCATTGAGCCTAATTCCTATCCCGCACCCTACAATTCGCTGAATTGAGACACGATCAGCGTCAACGCGGCGTGAACATCTGTCAGCACCTCGATCCGCGCAGCATAAGTAGAACTCAAGCTTGCAATCCAGGGATGCCCGGAGCGGATTCAGCGATCTCAACCCTCGCCTTCCGGGTCGATGGAGACATCCTCCACCTCGAAGTCCTCACCCAATTGCACGCGGATACAACTGTCAGGAAACTGCATCGGGGCCGCAAAGGATAGGAGAGTGGCATCCGCAAAAACGACCACGGAGCGAACGGCCAAATCGTCACGCAAATCCGTGGCCTCAATCACCTCTTCGCCACCCACGGCACCCTCGATCTCCTCGGCAATGTCATCGATAATCCGCCGCCAGACTTGGGGGCTCATCTCAAGAACCCGTTCGATGGCACCGACGAGCTCTCCGGCATCTATTCCAGACCCATCTTCCGATTCAGGATCCACGTTGACATTGACGTGAGCGCCAGCCACCGGAAGGCGCGCCGTACCAAAGACAAAACCGTCGCCAATTTGCGGATCGAGCATAACTTTGCTCGCAGCGATTGCATCTCGAAGTTGCTCGATCGGTCCCATGGTCACCTCATCCTCATTGACTCTGCCGAGTGCCTCGGCAGCATGCTTCTTTATGGGAGCTGTTGGATATGATCGAGTCGCAGATTGGACGCCAAGTTTGGCACTGGGTGCCGACGATGAGGCGGCCCTAGCTCGCCTGTTGATCAGAGTGTACCGGCCTTGTCTTTGCTGACCTGTTATCAATCGGGCGTTTGCCGACACTATCTCTATGCCCAAGGGCGCCAGCCGCCTCTCCACCCGTTGGCTCATTTCCTGAAACCAGCCATACAAAGAGCGATAGCGCTGGAGACCTCAAGGCCATGACTCCGGCGGCGGACGATCAGACCGTGCCATCATCAGGGAGAAAAAATGAAATCGTTGCTGCTTGCCTTGGTGATAGCGATGACCTCGCCGATCGTGTCCGGTGGCGGGGCCGCCCAAGCGGGATCCCTTTCCCAACCGGCACAGCAGGTGATGAAGGACCCGTCCCCGCCGGCCTGCGTCAAGGACAGCAACGTCGACAGCTGCTGGAGCGCCGGCGTCGCGGCCGAGAAACGGAACGATGCCGCCGCGGCGCTGGCGAATTATGAGCGGTCCTGCGCGGCCGGTTTCCAGGTGGGCGGTTGTTACGAAGCCGGCAAGATCTATTTCCTCGATCCGGCCCATCGGAGCTACGGCATCGCCAAGGATCGGATGGCTCGGGTCTGCGATTCCGACGATGCCGGGATAGGCCCCTATGCCTGCAAATATCTGGGCATCATCTATCGCAATGGCCTGACGGCGAAACCCCGGATCGACCTGGCGTTCCGGCCACTGTCGCGCTCCTGCTTCCTGCATAATGCCGAGCCGTTCATCGATGGAAACGGCTGCGAGATCCTGGCCGAAAGCCTCCCCTCCGCCGACGACATGGGGCTTTCGGACGCGGCATGGCAGCGCGATTATATCGCATATCTGGCCTATGCGATGGGCTGCACCGACGACATGCCCGCGCTGTGCACCAAAGCGCGCGATACATATCGCCGCGCGGTCGCGGCATCGGCGCGCTGGCCCACCCGCTGCGTGGAAGAGCTGGAGCGCAGCCCGTTCCCCGAAACCTGCGATGCCGTGGCGGACCCGGCCATGAGCGCCGAGTTCGAGCAGCGGCAGAAGCTGCGCCGCACGCTGGTGCGCCTGTTCCGCACCGCCACGGAGAATCCGCCGTCCGGCTGAGGACGCCGACGCGCAGCCGGATGCAAGTCCGGATTGATGCCATTGCCGCGTGCGACGGATTGGCTAAGCCTCGCCGCTCCTGCTCGCTGATCGAGGAGTCGACAGATCAAGAAGGTCCATCATTCGGAGGCGTTCCGGCGGCAGCTTGTCGACGAGGCGCTGAACCGCACGCCATCCGGCGGCTTCCCTGAGCTGGAGAAGCGTCACGGTCTGCGTCCGGGCACGCTGTTCAACTGGGTCGAGCAATATGGCCCGTCGCTCCTCGAACCCGCGCCCTTTTCGGCGCTGCACTTCTGGATCGGCACGACCGCGCTGGATGAAGCACGGTTCGGGGCATATTTCGACCATGCCGCGAACTATTGGGAGCTCGATGTCGAGGACATCGAAGCCGCCGACCATGACCTAACGGGCTGCGGCTTTTGCCAGGATCTTGGCGAGAAGTTCCTGTACGACGAGGATCTGCTGCTGGTGATCTGGCTGGAAGCGCCGGTCCCGGTCGAGCAGATCGTGGCGATGAGCGCCTTGCGGTCGGAGGATGCCGCGCAGGCCATCCTCGCCGCATGCGCCGAGCGGGGCATTCCCCAGGCCAACGCCATGTTCGTGTACGCGGACCCGGCACAGAAGATCCCGAACCCCGCCGGGCTGTTCAACGGACTGCCCTATATTGGGCTCTTTGCCGAGAAAGCCCAGAAGAAGTTGCGGCGGTCGTCCTCCAGAAAAGGCTGAGCCAAAGCAGTGAAGCGACGTAAATGGGCCGCAAGGCGGTATCGCAACACCGAGATTAGCAAATCTAGCTAAATGTCGATCCAGCCTAGGCTGCACGCGGCGTACCCGCGTCGATGAAATCGCGCGCGGGTTGAGCGGCGGGGTGATGGCTCGTTACGTCGAGGCGGGTGCCTTGCGCGATCTCATGCGAAAGATGGATCCGTTGGGCACCGCGCTCGCCGACAGCGGCCTCGGCCGAATTGGAAAGCTGACGCGGCCCTATGAAGAACTCCTGCGCGAGATCAGCGGGCTAGCCGATGCAATCGCGAGGACGCGCGGCGCGCTCGCCAGTTCCCTGTCGGGGATCGAGCTGCCCCGCTGGGCGCTGATCGACGATCGCCCGGGCGCAGAGCATGTGCTGCGCGCGCAGCGTTGGGCGGAGCAGATCAATACCGGCTCCCTTGCGCAGCTGGCGGAACGCTACGCAGCGCGGAACCGGGTCGGAATCGAGTTCGAATCGATTGCGCGGAACGCGGTGGCCCTGCGCGGGCTGGAAGAGCTGCGCGGAAGCATCACGCCGAATCTGGACAAGCTGATCGCGCGCAATGCCGCGTTCGAGCAGACCCTGCTCAAGATGTCGGCGCTCGCAGGCGCGATCGATACGGTCGGGCCGCTAAGCCCGGCGACCGACGCGACCTTCGACTCGCTGCTCGGGAAATGGCGGACACGACCCGATCTGCCGGCCGAGTTCTGGCGGCGTCCCTCGGTCCGCGAGCGCTATTATCGCGACGCCGATGTCGATCCGTGGCTGGTCGACGCTGACAATGCCGAAGTGATCGAGGTGTTCGTCGAGAGCGGCGTCGTCGAGGGTGAGGTCGAGGCACCACCGTATCGGCGGTGGTCGAGGCGGGACGCAGCCCGTCATTGAGGACGGCCGACTTGCCCCGGTTGATCCCGAAATCGTGCAGCCTGAACGTGACGTTCGCCGGCAGCGGCAGGTTTTTGAGCATCTGCCGCACGATCGCAGCCGTGTCGTCGGTCGAGCCGTCGTTCAGGACGAGAACCTCGAACGCCCCGGCATAATCCTGCCGCGCGAGACTGGTCAGGGTATCGCGGATGCCCGCAGCCTCGTTGTAGGCGGCGACCAGCACTGTCACGCCAGGATAGTGCGTAATCGCCTTGAGCCGCGGTTTGCGGTCAAGCAGGAGCGTCGCGATGAGGAAGGCGTTCATGAAGCCCGGCACGTAGGCGATGAAGCCGATCGCAATCAGCGCGAACACCCAACCGGTCACCGATGCCAGATCATCGAGCCACCGCAGCGATAGCCAGATGCTGAGCGCTGTCCACGCAACCGCGATGAACAGCGCCAATGCGAACTTGCCATGAAGCGGCAGATAGAATGGTCGACGTCCGGCATTCTGGCGATCGGACGCCCGATCGCGCGATGACGGTCCAGTTGAGGCCAGCGTCGACGGCGCCGAGGTCAGCCCCTCGGCGGAAGGAACAATTCTCTGAAGCATAGTAATATGTGGATACCTCTATCGGCTCACCCGACAGGTTCTGACTTAAAATATGGCGCCACGGTCTATAGTCACGTAAATTGTTGTAACCACTTGGCGCGCTATTAATCACGATTGATTTGTAACTTCAGATAATATTACAAATACTAATTCCGAATTGCATTGATCGCATCCGCTTTCCCGCGGAATCGGATGCGCGCACAACCGCCGTGACCTGCTGCCCGTTTCTTGGACCGTTCTGAGCTGGAAAATTCCAGTTATGGAGGAGGGCCAGAGAAGCGGAGTGGACGATGAAGAGGTCGAAGTTTTCGGAGGCGCAGATCGCCTTCGTGCTGAAGCAGGCGGAGGACGGCACGAGTGAACCGCCCCCGGGTTTGCCGGAGCCTCCAACTCCTGAGAGAGTGGAGCCGATATGAGCAAGACGACGAACAAGTTTTCACCTGAGGTCCGCGAGCGTGCGGTGCGGATGGTGCTGGATCATGAGCGGGATCATCCGTCTCGCTGGGCGGCGGTGGTTTCGATCTCGGAGAAGATCGGTTGCGTGCCGCAGACGCTGCATGAGTGGGTGAAGAAGCCAGAGCGTTCCGTACATGTGAAGGCTAGTGCCCGTGCAAACACTCCCGCAAAGAGTGGCCGGTCAGGAGACGGCCCAAATCCGGTCGCGCGTCCGTTCTCCGAATCGTTCCAACAGAGCGGCGCAATGGGTTCCGAGGGACTCGAACCACTGCGGAATTTGATGGCTCATGGTATCGATCATGGTGCGATGCCGGTGCCTACGAGAAAACACATGTATTTCAGCATACTAAGCGGTGATTTCGAGTCCTCTTCTGGACCGATATCGGTTCGTGACCCCCAAAGGATCAAGTTCGAGGAGAGCGAGGAAAGGCCGTTCTGACAGATGAGACTTCGATATCACATCGCGCTGGCCTGGGCGTTGTCTGGATGGGCGGCGCCGGCGGCAGCGTCCTATGCGGCGTATACGGGAACCATCGGTACCGAGCGCGTGACGCTGTTTCTGGATGATGGGAATGCCATCGTGCGCGGGGTCTATTTCTACGACCGCTACCGCACGCCGATCCGGCTCAAGCCTGCCGCCACGCATTCACTGGAGGGCGGCATCGACGAGCTGGACGCCGACGGCATTCCCGCCGCCCGCCTCAGGATCACGTTCGACGCCGTGGCGTTCAACGGGAGCTGGACCAGTTATCGGACCGGCCGAATGCTGCCGATCCATCTCATACGGACTGCCTATAGCAGCTATGGCGCCGAACCGGTTCCCATCCTGCAGGCGGCATCCACGGATCGCTATTATTTCGTCATTCCATCGGTCGCGACCGGCGACGTCCGCGCGATCGAGGTTCATGACAAGAGCGATGGCCAGCTCGTTCGGACACTGGTGCCGGCGTCCCCGGCCTGTGACAGGGGCATCGATACGGTGGTCGTGAAGAAGACGCATTTGCGCCTGTCGCCGGGGCCGGGGTGCGCCGGCGCGACCTTCACCCTCGAACCATAGCGGGGATTCAATCCATGAAGTACGATCGTCACCTTGTCCTGCTGGCGTCATGGCTCTGCGCCGCTTCCGCCTCTGCGCAACGGCCAAGCGATTTTCGGGCGATCCGCGGCGGCGATAAGCCAGGCGTCATCGACGTCGGAACGATGGTGACGGACGGCGACGTCAGGACCTTCGACATGTACATGCGCGAAGGCGAGGATATGCCGGGCAACAACGTTCGTGCCCGCACGAGCATCAACTGCCGCGACCACACGGAAAGCATCACGTCGGTGGCGAAGCAGAGTGGCCCCGACACCGGCTTCGACATAACCCACAGCGTGAGCGAGCCCTGGGCCAAGGCCGATGGCGATCCAACGGGTGCGCGCATCGTCGATCTGGTCTGCGCGCAAGCGGCGGATCGTGACCGCTATGCAAGGCCTCTGTCCACACAGGACTGGCATTCCGCCCTGGCGGCGGCGATGAGCGAGAAGAGTGAATAATCCCATGGGTCGTGCCGGCGTGACATGTGCGCTTCTGGTCGCGACCTGCTGTTTGTCGACATCCCTGGCAGCGACCGGCCCCATAGATGTCTATGCTCAGGAAGCTGCCAATCGCGTGGGTTTGCTGGAACATTGCCAGGCGTTGGGCTTCGCCAGGGCGGGAGATGTTGAGAACGCACGCAAGATCTTGATGAATCGTCCTGCAATGCCGCCCGATGCTATCCTTCGGGCAGCGGAGGGCGACGGCAAGAAAGGCAAACTCCTTGCCGCAGGGCAATATATGTCGCTGGAACAGCTCGCCGACCGTTCCCATATGACTGTCGGTCAGATATGCGACGGATTCGTCGAGAACGCCTCCGTTGCTGCCGGCATGATCGATCACCCCTGAACACGAAGGACAAGCCAGGAACATGGGCCGATCCAGCTCAATGAGTCGCTGGCAATGAGGGCCGGCCGGCCCATTATCGCTTTCGGGATCGGCCTTCTGCCGCTCGTCTTATGTAGTGTTTCCGGAGGCTGCGCTTCCGTGGCGGCGTCATCCGATCTCGCGGCGGACTCGACCACCCCGAGAGAGCTTCGAAACGGCAACATGGTTTCCGAGATTCGGGTCAGAAATCACGGCGACTTTACGCTGGTCTATGACCGGCGTGACCGGACCATCGAGCTCCGCCACGAGGATCATGCGACATCTATCCTCAGGATACCGACGGGATATGACCCCGCTCTGGTGGGCGCGGAAGGCGATATCCGCTTCCTTCCGGCCCGCCTGCAGCCTTACATCGCGCAGGGGAAGCTTCTGCTGACCCTGACGCTCCGAACGACCGGGGGCGATGGTAACGGTCAATGTGGCGCCGGCGTGGAAGAATATCTCAAGGTCGTCGACGTCAGTTCGACCCGCCCCCAGGTCATCGCCTCTCATCTGATCGGCAGCTGCGCTGAAGCGATCGAACTCGACCATGATGGGGGACGCGAGGACATGCTCCTGCCGTTTCGCGTTACACGTAGCGAGCTCCAAATCCGGTTGCTCTCCTACAGGAACCGGGACGGCGGACCGTTCGTCGCCCACCTGTCGCCGGATTTCAGGCGGCTGCAACTGGAATGACATCACGACGCTGACTGCCCGCGTGACCGCTGCATGGGCTCAGGACCCATTGATATGAGAGGCGCGATCTGATTCAGGCTCCGTGAGGAGACTGGATGTGAGCGACCTCTACAGGCTGACCGACGAGCAAATGGCGCAGCTGGCTGCCGACGAAGCTCGCTAACGATCACGCCGGCGAAAATTGAACAGTGCGCCGAGCAGAGCGAGCGGAGGGAGCCGCGCCCGATTTCGTCCCACACTGGCTCACCGGCGCCTTGGTCCCCGGTAGCTGTCAAACTTGTGAGTGGCGGGTTCTGGCGTGAAGCGATTTTCCCGGCACCGCTACGGAACGACATATGTTGGTCGGAAGCTGTAGCACCGCAGCTGTGAGGCCAAGCTGAGGCACCGCGTTCACTCATCCTGCTCGCCCTGTCAGCCCTTTCCTCTCCGCTTGCGCTCACGGTCTGGCTCCCTAGGCATGCGACAATCTCGACGGAATTGAAGCCTTGGGCCGCCCATGACCTGCCTGCCGCGGCAGAAGAATGTTTCGCGATATGCGCCACGAACAGGCAATCGACGGATCGTCGTCGGGATCAGGCGGTGCGCGAGATCCGGGCGACGTGCAATTCCGTGCCGTCGGCGTCGCGATAGCCGATGCGGATGGCCTCGCGATTGAGCGCGCAGGCAACGAAGCCAGGCTTCAGCGCGCAGAAATCGCCGCCATTGTCGCTGCATGGGTCGTCGTTCTGCGAGCCGGCGCCGGCGCAGACATGGTCGGTCAGGCCTTGCTGCACATGCTGCAGGTTGTGGTTGTGGCCGTGCAGGTAGAGTGGCACCTGATAGCGCTGCAGAAGGGGATTGACGCGGTCGATCAGGTCGGGACCGGCAGCCTTGTCCGCAGCGCCGTAGCGCACGACCGGATGGTGGCCGATCGCGATCTTCCAGTCGGCCCGTGACGCCGCCAGCGCGTGGTCGAGCCAGCGGAGCTGCGCCTCGACATCCTGGCCGGAGACCATGGTCTTGCGATCGTTATAATAGCCGGAGATCATGGGCGTGGTGTCGATCACGAAGAATTCCACCGTCGTCCGGTCGGGCGCCTGCTTGCGGAACGAATACCAGCGCCCCGGCATGGTCCAGCGGCCCTTGCGCGCGCCATAGTCGATCTGCGCCTGCTCGTTGCCGCGATAGTCGTGGTTGCCGAGCGAGGCGTACCACGGCACCTGGAGCGAGGTGGCGTGGTAGATGTCCTCGAACGACCCCTGCCAATGGGGATCGTCGACCCCGGTCACGCCGTTCTCGTAGAAATTATCGCCGACCGTCAGCACGAATTCGGCACCGATCTCCATCGCGGTCTCGGCCATGCGATCGGCCACTACCCGTTGGTTGCCTCGTCCGAACCGGCCCCAGTCGCCGAGGACGAGGAACGTCATCGACGGTCCGCCGGCACGCGCCCATGCCGAGGACAGCGGCATGAACGACACGGCAAGTCCGCCCAGTACATGGCGGCGGGTAAGGCTGGGAGTGGACATGGCGGATTTCCTCAGGTGCGGCGCGGACGGGGTAGCGGGCGGCGGAGACGTCAGTATTTCAGGCGCAGGCCGAGGCCGGCGGCGGTGCCGAACGATTCCCAGCTGACAATGCGGCTGCGGTCGCCGGCATAGGTGATGGCGGTGCTGTTGGTGATGTTGCGCCATTCGGCGAACAGCTGGAGCCGCTTGCTGAGATTGTAGCTGGCGCTGAGATCGAGCGTGGTGCGGCCGGCGATGACTTCGTCGAAGTCGGGGCCGTCGTCGGACATGCCGCCATCGTCGATGCTGTCACCGGTATAGGCCAGGCTGAGCCGCAGGAAGGCCGGCCCCTTGGCATAGACGAGCGCGGCGTTGAGGATGTCTTTCGGCTGCTCCGACAGCGGCGGCCGATCGGGGCGCGGGGCATAGATCAGCGTCGATTCGATGTGCGCATAATTGATTTCGACGCCCAGGCCCGAGAGCAATCCCGGCAGCTTGTCGAACTGCTGGCGATAGGCGGCCTCGAACCCCTTGATCTTGCCGCTGGCGCCGGTCTGGGTGGTGAACTGCTGATAGATGACGCCGTCGATGGTGACCGGCTGCTGCGTGACCAGCGGATAATTGTCGATATTCTTCTTGAACGCACCGATGGTCAGATAGTTGAGCGGCCCGAAATACCAGTCGACCGACGCATCGAAATTCTCCGATTCGAGCGGCTTCAGGCCCGGGTTGGGGATGGAGATCGTCCGCGCCTCGTCGTCGCGCGAGGCATTGGCGTAGACGTTCTCGGGATCGGGCCGCGCGGTGGTGTTCGACCAGCTCGCGCGCGCGACCAGATTGGGCGTGATATCGTAGCGCAGGTGCACCGACGGCAGGAGATGCGACGACGTGCCCTCGAAGCGCTGAAGGCCGGTGCCGGCGGTCTCGCCCAGCCGCTCGAAGCTGGTGTCCGCGGTCTCGAACCGACCGCCGCCGATGATCGTGAACGGGCCATGGCGATAGGTCGCCATGCCGTAATAGGCCTGGATGGTGACGTTGGCCTTGAAGTCGGCCGCGACGTCGACGCCGCGGGTGTAGAACACCTGCGCCGGGCCGAACTTGCCCGGGTTGGCGTCGAGCAGCCCGTGCGCCTTGTCGAAGTCGGACAGCGAGCCGAAGTAGATGTCGTCGCGCACCATCGCCGGGCTGGTCGACATGAAGTCGCCGAAGCTCAGGCTTTGCCCCGGCAGCACCGACCAGCGCGTGGCGACATTGTCGCTGCCCTGGTCGATGAAGCGCAGATAGGTGCCGGCCTTGAACTCAAGATCGTCGCCGTTTCCCAGCTTCAGCTGCTTGCGGAGGTTGGCGTAGACCGTCTGCTCGCTCTGATCGTCGAAGCGCGCGCCCGTCTGGTAGAAGGTGACGCCGACCGCGCCGGGCCGGAGCGCGTCGGGCAGCGCGCCGTCGAACGGCCCGAGCGAGGCGCGGTCGCGCGCGATCTGCAGCGGCAGGCCGCTGAAGTCCGCCGAGGTGCTGCGGAGGTCGAGGCGGTTCGGATAATGCTCGCGCGCCTGCTGGAAGGAATGGCCGAGGTCGAGCGACCAGCCGTCGCCGAAATCGGCGTCCATCGTCGTCTGCACGCCGTACAGTGCGAGGTTCCATTCCTTGTACGACAAGGCGCGGCTGATCGAGCCGTCGACGAGGCCGCCGTCGGGGCCGAACCTGGTCGGCGTGCCGTTGGTTTCGGCGGGCTCGAAGCTCTCGGACAGCTGGTTCTCGGTGCCGGGCAGGTTGGACAGGCTGTAGAAGCCGCGGATCTGGAACTTCATATGGTCGAACGAGCCGCCGAACGCCGCGTCGACGCCGACGTTGCGCTGCTTGAAGTCGCCGGCGGTCTGGGTGACCGCGGCCGGCGCCCACGCCTCGCCGCCGCTGCTCGACGGGACCTTCTGCCAGTCCTCGGGCTCGCTGATGTAGGATCGGCGCTCGTTCTGGCGGAAGCTGCCCGTCACCGAGAAGCCGAACGACCCGTCGGGCCCGAACTTGTCGGCGATGAAGGCATCGGCGCGGACCTCCTTGCCGTGATATTGCTGGAAGCCGCCGTAGAGCGATCCGCCGGCGGTGAGCCTGTCGACGTCGGCCGGGTTGCGCGCGACGATGTTGACCGATCCGCCGATGCCCTCGCCGGGCAGGTCGGGGGTCATCGTCTTGTTGAGCTCGATCCGCTCGATCAGCGCGTTGGGGATGGTCTGGAGGTCGACGCGGTGCGACTCGCTGTCGGCGGTCGGCACGGTGAAGCCGTTGAACAGCGTGCCGTTGTAGTTGGGCCGCGCGCCGCGGATGGAGATGAAGCGGCCCTCGCCATGATCCTCGACCATCGACACGCCGGGCAGGCGGCGCAGCGATTCCGCCGCGTTGAAGTCGGGCAGCTTGGCGAAGTCGTTGCTGGAGACCACGTTCTGGACCGTGTTCGCCGCCTTCTGCCGCGCGATCGAGGTGGCGACGCCCGACAGCGACCCGGTGACGACGATGTCGTCGTCCGGAGCGGCGGGTGTATCGTCGTCGGAGCGCTGGGCGGTCTCGTCGGCGCTGCGGTCGATGCGATAGCCGCCGCCCGGATTGTCGACCGCTCGCAGGCTCGTTCCCATCAGCAGCATTCGGATCGCTTCGCTCGCCGGAAGCGTGCCGCGCACCGCCCGCGACCGACGTCCGGCGGTGAGATCGGGCGACACCACGACGAGCGTGTCCGACTGGCGCGAGAATTCGAGCAGCGCCGACGACAAGGATTGGGCGGGAATGTCGAAATGCTGTGCCTGGGCCTTGGCCATGGCGGGGTTGGCCGCCAGCGGCATGGCCGCCGCGGCGACGGTCATCACAACAGAGTTCGCGAGATATCGGCCGCGCATTCTTCGCCCCTTCGCTCGATCCGCAAGGATTTCCGCGGTCGCGAAATCGACACGCGGAAGAGGGGGCCTTCAGCCGCCGTTTCCGCGACCTTCGGCGTCCTCAGTCCAATGACGCATCACAGCAAAGGATCGTCAGGAGGAGCCGCGAAATTTTTCCGCAGGGTCAGCGCCGCGCCGTCGAAATCTCGAAAGCGCCGTTCGATCCGGCTTCGGCCCGGACCGGAAGCGTAGCGCTGAGCGCGTTCATGAAGGCGGGAATCTCGTTCGTCCGGAACGAGGCGGTGATCCGCAATTCACCGGTGTCCGGCGTCGCCAGCCTGACGCCGGGCGCATAGTAGCGATTGACGTCGGCGACCAGGTCGGCCAGCCGGCCATTGTCATAGACGAGCCGCCCCTCACGCCAGGCACCCGCGGCCGGGGAGGGCAGGGCGACGATCCGCGCATGGTCGGACGGCGCGCTCGTGGAAGCGGAAGGCATCGCCGCGACGATCTCGGCACGCTGTCCGGCGCGCAGCATGGCCGTGCCTTCATCCGACGGCGCCGTCCCCGCGATGCCGCTGATCTGCACCTGACCTTCCTGCACGGAGACATGCATGGCGCCGTCGCCCAGCTTCACGTCGAACCTGGTTCCGATATCGCGGACCAGCGACGATCCGGCCTCCACCAGGAACGGCCGATCCGGGTCGTGAACGACCTCGAAGAACGCCTCGCCCCGGCTGAGCACGATCCGCCGTTCGTGCCGGGCGAATTGGACGGCGATCGCCGACCGTGCCCCCAGCGTGACGATCGATCCGTCAGCGAGCGTGATCCGGCGGCTCTGGGCCAGGTCGGTCGCGTAGCGTCCTGACCCGGGCCGGCCGGTTGGCACGAGGACGGCGAGGGCCGCCGCCGCTGCCGCGACGGCCGCGGCGACGCCGCCGCCCACCATCCAGCGGCGTCGAGGCGTCGACGGTGGCGGCTCGGCCGCGGCGACATTGTCCGGGATCGGCAGCGCCAGCGCAGCAAGGTGCGTCAGCGCCGGAATCTCGCTCCAGGTCCGCTGCAATGCGCGGAAGCGGCGGTCATGCTCCGGATCGGCGGCGCACCATGCCGCGAACTCCCGCGCCTGCTCCGGAGACAGGGCGCCCTCGCCGAGCCGTACCACCCACGCGCTTGCCTCGTCCTCGATCCGGTCCAGCGTATCCTCCGGCGAATGACCGCTCATCGCTCGCCATCCGCCTCGCGCAGGGCCCGCTCGCACAGCACAAGCGCCTCGGCGAGCAACGCCTTGATCAGCGTCGGGGACCGATCGAGCTGGCGCGCGATCTCGGCGCAACTGATTCCATGGATGCGGTTCATGATCACGACCTGTTGGCGCCGCGGGTCCATGGTTTGGATAGTTCGTTCAATGATTTCAAGCCGCTCTTTCGCGGAGACCACACGTTCGGCGTCACGATCCTCGACGGCGGTCGCCACTGCGGTTTCGCTGAGGACATAGCTGATGCGGACGGCCTGGCGCCGGCGCTGATCGATCACATAGTTGCGCGCGCTGCGGATCAGGAACGCCTTGGGATTGTCGACCCGGGCCCGATCGGAAAGCGCGGCGAAACGCTCGAACGCCGCCTGGACGGCATCTTCCGGATCCGGAGGGCCGGCGCCGAAGGTGCCTGCGATATAGCGCCGCACATCTTCCCGATAGCTGCGATACGCGAATTCCACGCCTCCGATTCCCTGTGACACCAACCCCGGTACGGCCAGCCGCAGCGTTGTATGCGCATCGGACACTTTGCATGCTTTCGTCGGCGTCCTGCGCTTGCGCGCAAGGCTCGATGGAGACCGGCACCCGGGAATCGGGTCAGCCGACGGGGCTCCTAGGCGGGAATTGCTACAAAACGGCATCGGCCGCGCGGGGCTCTCGCATGGCCGCGGCTCGTCACAAAAACGTCAAGCGATCTGGATAGTGGCGCTGGCCGGCCATGGGGGGGAGCATCGTGAGCTGGTCTCGTCCGATCGATATTTGGTTCTCGACGCAAGTCCTGTCTCATGAAGCCCATTATCTTCGGCAGGCGCGGCGTTGGTGCAGGAACCGTGAGGAAGCAGCCGATCTGGTGCAGGAAGCCTATCTGAAGCTGCTTCAGATGGACAACTGGACCGCGCTCCGCGATCCGCGCGCCTATACCGTGACGATGATCCGCAATCTGGTGCTCCAGCGCGTGCGCCGCGAGCAGGTGGTCGCCATCACCGATATTCCGGCGCCTAGCCTTGCCGAAGTGCGCGACGAAGCCCCCGGCGTGTTCGAGACCGTCGCCGCGCGCGAGGCGCTGATCGATCTGCTCGCGCACGTGGAGCGCCTGCCGCCCGTCTGCCGGCGAGTCATCCGGATGCGCAAGTTCGAGGAGCGCACGCCCCGGGAGATCGCGCTCGCGCTGGGCATCAGCGTCTCCACCGTCGAGACCCATCTCGCCCGGGGGATGCAGCAGCTGATGAACTGGCGGCGAATTTCGCAAGTCCCGATGCCGCCCCGGGAAGCCGCCGCGTCGAACGAAATCGCCGACGCGGAAATGCAGGCCTAGACGAAATTGGCTTCATCAAGATGGCCGCGATAGCGGTTTTGGCTGTGCCACGTATCCTTCAGCGATATATGGGACCCGCGTGATGACCAGAGCGGACGACAGACAAGGCCGGATCGACCTCGAGGCAGCCGACTGGCTGGCCGCGATCGAGTGCGGCACGGCCGATCGCCAGGCATTCGAGCAATGGCGCTCGGGCGATCCCGCGCACGCGCTCGCCTTCATCCGCGTGTCGCAGATCGGCCGGGACCTGGATTTCCTGCGGGAGGCCGGGTTGAGCGACAAGTTCGCGGCGCCCCAGGCGGCTTCGGACCAGACCATCGCCAGCCGCAGAAAGCTGTTGGCGCTTGGTGCGGCGGGCGCTCTCGCGGCGGGGCTGGGCGGGCTTGGCTGGACGTTCGCGGCGGCCGCGCACGAGGCCGAGACCGCCGTTGGCGAGCGGCGGCGCATCGTGGTCGCCAAGGGCATCGCGCTGGAGCTCAATACCGACAGCCGCGTCAAATGGCGTCGCCAGGGGGGCGCCTATGACGTCGAGCTGCTGCGCGGCGAAGTGATGCTGGAGCGCGAACCCGGCGGCGATCCCTGTCGTCTCCATTGCGGGCAATCCCAGATCGAGCTTGCAGCGGGCGGGCGCGTGGACGCGCGGTCCAGCGCGCGGGGCGTCGATCTCTCGGTGCTGGAGGGAGAGGCGTCGCTGAAGACCCCGGACGCGATCGCGGCCGTCCGCGTTCCTCCGTTGCGCAAGGCCAAGGTCGTCGCCGGGGAACCGCCGTCGCTTTCGGCCATTTCGCGGATCGAGGCGGGCACCGTCTCGGCCTGGCAGCAGGGGCAGCTCCATTTCAACGGCGAGAGCCTCGCGGACGCCGTCGCGGAATATAATCGCTACCTCTCGCGTCCGATTGAGATCGCGGACCCATCGATCCGCCAGCTTCGGCTGGGCGGCCGTTTCTCCGCTACGGACCCGGCCGATTTCTGCAAGGCGCTCAACGCGATCTACGGCGTTTCGGCGCATTTCGAGAGCGACCGTATCCGGCTGACGCGAAGCTGATCGGAAAAAATTTTCGCCGGCTTTAGCGGTTTATCCCGACCCGCGCATCCGGACTGTCGAACGGCCCGGCATTCGCGGCGGGCCTGCATCCGCAATCTAGGGGAAAACCGATGTCCGTGCTGCGTCACGCGCTTCTGAGCGCAACCGTTCTGGCGTCCTTCGAACTGCTCGTGCAGCCTGCCCATGCGCAGCAGGCGCCCAGGGAGCAGCAACAGCAGCGGGTGTTCGACTTCAACATTCCGGCCCAGGATCTGGGCGCGGCGCTCAATGAGCTTGGTCAGCAGGCCGGCATCACCATCGCCTTTCCCGTCGACGCCGTCGCGGGGCGCAGAAGCTCGGTTCTGCGCGGCCGCTTCACTCCCGGCGAGGCCGCGCGGCGCCTGATCACGGGGACCAGCCTCCGCGTGACCGAGACGGGTCGCGGCTCGCTGATGCTGGTCCGGACCGAAGCGAGTTCGGATCCGGAGCAGAACGGCGGCGACGGCGATGCCGATCAGATCGTCGTGACGGGCTTTCGCGCGGGCCTCGCAAATGCGCGTGACGTCGCGCACAAGGCCAGCAATCATGTCGACGTGCTGTCGGCGGACGATGTGGGCAAGCTGCCCGACACCAATATCGCCGAGGCGCTGCGCCGCCTGCCGTCGGTCTATCTCATCCGCGATCAGGGCGAAGGCCGCTATGTATCGATCCGTGGCGTCGATCCGATCCTCAACAATGTGACGATGAACGGCCAGACCATCGCTGTCTCGGACACGGACGGGGAATCGGGCCGCGCGGCGCCGCTCGACGTGCTGAGCTCCAGCGCCTTGTCCCGCGTCGAGATCCACAAGGTGACGCTGCCGGACATGGACGGCCAGGGCATCGGCGGCACCGTCAATATCGTGACGCCCAGCGGATACGACCACAAAGGCATGTATCTCAATGCCAGCCTGGAGGCCGGCTATAATGATTTCGGCAAGGACAACCGGATCTTCGCCGGCAACCTGGCCTTCAGCGATCAATTCGGGGCCAATGACGAGTTCGCGATCTTTCTGAGCGGCGAATATTGGTTCAAGCAATATATGTCCCAGCAATATACGGCCTCCTCGCTGTGGACGAACGACAGTCTGCCTAGTCACTATTATTTTCCGGGAAGCGTCGTTTACGCCGAATCCGTCGGCAAGAAGGAGCGCTACGGCGGTTCAGCGAATTTCGAATATCGCCCGGACAACGATGCCAAGATGTGGCTGCGTTACTTCTTCACGCAGTATAACGATTATCGGGATCGCCCGCAGATCACGCTGACGACGGCCGGAACGCGCGGCTTCAATTCGACCGACGAGTTCTACTCCCAGCGCTATACGGCATCGATGGAGACGCGCTCCGAGCTCCAGGAGCGCCCGGTGCAGCAGCTCGTCCTGGGCGGCGAGCATCATTTCGGCGATGAGTGGACCGTCGCCGCCGGTCTCAATTACACGACGGCCAAGGAGCTGAACCCGTATCAGCGCTATTTTCAGTCGACCGGCGCCAGCACCGATGCGGGCGCCGGCCAGGATCCGGGGATCACCTTCGCGCTCGACGACCAGGGACTTGCCCGCCCGATCGGGTTCAACACGGCCTTGTCCAATGGGCTGACCTTCATGGACCCGGCATTCGAGCGCATCACGGCCTTTCGCGGCGTCACCTCCAATGTTCTCGAAAAGACCTACACCGGCAATCTGGATCTGACCTGGGACGGCGAGCTCGCCGGACATGCGCTCCAGTTTCGCGTCGGCTTCAAGGCGATTCTGCGGGACAAGTCGGTGGATGACACCGATTATCGCTATTATCCGCTCGAAACGAGCTATCTGCTGTCAAGCTATCCGGGGCTATCGCAGCCGTTTTCGACCGGTCGGGGCGAACCTTTCTCGATCATTCCCGGCTTCGGCGGGATGACTGCTCCCGGCCGCTCCGGATATGAGGCGTATTTCAACGCCAATCCCGGGAATTTCTATTATGATCCGGTGTCTTCGCGCGCCAATTCCATGGAGAATGATTATTGGCTCGATGAAGATATATATGCCGGTTATCTGATGGGGGAATATCATATCACGCCGCGATTTAGCGTGATCGCTGGCGTACGTGCGGAGCGGACGGAATCCGACATCTCGGCGATGGGCTTCGTCAACTCGGTGATGACCGACCCGACCATTCCGGAAGGGCGTTCGCGTCTGGGGGAAGTACCGTTCGCGACGAGCGACATCATCGATATTTCCCGCTCCCACACCTATACGAACGTGCTGCCCGCCCTTGTGGTGCGATGGGACGTGGCGAATGACTGGCTGTTCCGCGCATCGGTGACCACCAACATCGGCCGGCCCGACTACACGGACATCGCCCCCATCTCCCAAATCGTCGTGAGCGAGTCCTATGACTCGGTCAACGACCGCGTGGACCTCGATGCCTCGGTGGAGATCGGAAATCCAAACCTGAAGCCGTACAAAAGCACCAATTTCGATGCTTCGCTCGATTATTATTTTCCCGATCGTTCCGGATCGATGTCCATCGGTGCCTTCTACAAGCGTGTGACGAATGCGATCTACAGCATAGAGAACCAGTTCGAAAATTACAGCTTCGAGGGCGTGGCCTATGATCATTATTATGAGGAAACGGTAGCCAACTCGAACCCGGGGCACATCCAGGGGGTCGAGATCAGCGTGCAGAAGGATCTGAATTTCCTTCCGGCGCCTTTCGATGGCTTTGGCATCTACGCCAACGCCGCCTTCATCAGCTCCGACATCGAGATCAACGTCCCGGGGCGTCCGGACAATCACGTTCCTTTCTTCAATCAGGCCGACAGAATCTATAACTTGCAGGCCTATTATGAACGGGACGGATTTTCCGCTCGTGTGGCCTATTCCTATCAGGGCGATGCGACGAGCAGCTCGTTCGGCGCCAATCCGGACAACGACAATTATCGCGCGCCGCGTGAATCCGTGGATGCGCAGGTCAGCTATACCTTCAACAATGGCCTCAAATTCTCGCTGACGGGCGCGAACCTCAATGATCAGGCTTCGGTCAGCTACCGCAATCACGACAGGTTCTTCGTTTCCAGCTACGAGCGGTTCGGACGGGAATTCCGCTTCAGCGTCTCGAAAAGCTGGTGATCCACGCCGCGCGCCGGCCGATCCGCGCCGGCGCGCATGATTCCCCAATCGCGAAGGGCCGCTCCAGCGGCTTCCACGCTCATGCGGGCTGCCTGCCATGAAAGAATCGCGTCGCACCTTTCTCGCCACCGCCACCGCTGCCGCCGCGGTCGGAATCGTTCCTCCCTTGCCGGCCTGGGGCGATCCCAATCCGGATGGGACGCCGCGCGTGATGCTCGGGCCGATGGTCGGGGCCGTCACGCCGGACAGCGTGCCGATCTGGATGCAGCTGAGCGGCGACTATTTCGACGCGGTCGTCGAATATACCACCGATCCCGTCGCCGGCAGCTGGCGGCGCACGGCGCCGCAGCGCGCACGTGCCGAAGACAATTATACGCTCGTCATCCGCATCGAGGGCCTGCAACCGGACACGACCTATCATTATCGCGTCCTCGCCGGCGGCAAGCAGGACAAATATCTGCGCGACACGCCGCCGCAGCGCGTCCGCACCGCGCCCGCGGCGGCGGCGCGTTTCCGTGTCGCGTTCGGCTCGTGCGCGCGCATCCAGAGCGATCCCGAGCAGCCGATCTGGCGGGCGGTGGCCCAGTATCGCCCGGACCTCTTCTTCTGGCTGGGCGACAACATCTATGGCGACTCCCTGAGCCCTGCGACGCTCGTCTCCGAATATCAGCGGCAGCGCTTCGTCCCGTCCTTCCAGCCGATCGGGCGCAACGTCCCGCAGCTCGCGATCTGGGACGATCACGACTATGGGCTCGACAATTTCGACCGCACCAATCCCATCCGGCGCCAGTCGCTGGAGATCTTCAGGCAATTCTGGGCCAATCCGGAGGCCGGCCTGCCGGGTACGCCCGGCGTGTTCTTCGATTATTCCTATGGCGGAGTCGACTTCATCTTCCTGGACGATCGCTATCATCGCGCGCCGGATGCCGATGCGGACACGCCCGGGAAGGAATTTCTCGGCAAAGCTCAGTTCGCTTGGCTGCAGCAGCGACTGCTGGCGAGCCGGGCACCCTTCAAGATACTCGCCTGTGGCAGCGGCTGGTCGCGCTTCAAGGGGCCGGGCGGCGACAGTTGGTCGGCATATCAGCACGAGCGCACGCGCCTCTTCGACTTCATTCGCGACAATGCGATCGGCGGGGTCGTGCTCCTGTCGGGGGACACGCATTTCCCCTATGTGGCCTGCGCTCCCTGGTCCGAGCGGGGCGGATACGACTTCTATGATCTGGTGAGCTCCGCCCTTGCCCAGATCATCGCGGATTCTCCCGACGGAATTGAGCGGCGCATCGCGGATATGCTTCCGGATCGGATGATCCGCTCGCCCTTGCTCGGGATCAACAATGCCGGCGTCATCGACTTCGACATGACCGCGAAGACGCCGACCCTGCGCTTCAATGTGATCGATGTTCGCGGCCGGGAATTATATGCGCCCGTCACGCTACGCGCTGACGAGCTCGTCAACGGCGTTTCCTCCTGGCAAGGCAAGGTCAGCCGCTGATTTCCGCTGGCGGTTCCGTGATGATCCGGACCTGTTTCAGTGAGCAGAACATGCGAGAGCGTGCCGGTTCATGTCTCTATGAATGCAGGTTTTCGCGAGAGTGTATGCTCGATTCAGGCTTGAGCGCCGGTACCCCATGGCTGGTCCGAGAAGCCTGTCGCGCATTTGCGTGATTGCCTCATTGAGGATGACGTGCGCCCCTGGAATGTGACCGATTTTGGGTAGAGTCCGCCTCGAGGGAGTCGGTCGGAATGAAGCGCAGCAGGTTCAGCGAAGAGCAGATCATCGCGATATTGAAGGAGCAGGAGGCCGGGATGGCGACGGCGGATGTATGCCGGCGCCACGGGATCAGCTCGGCGACCTTCTACAAGTGGAAGTCGAAGTACGGCGGGCTGGAGGTCTCGGCGGCGCGTCGACTTCGAGCGCTCGAGGAGGAGAACGCCCGGCTGAAGAAGCTGTTGGCTGAGGCGATGCTCGACAACGTCGTGCTGACCCGGAGGGCGGCGCAGCCAACGATCTGGCGTCAAAAAAATGGTGACGCCCGGCGCGAAGCGGGAAGCCGTCGCCCATGCTCGTGAACATCATGGGCTGAGCGAGCGTCAGGCGTGCAGTCTGGTCGGCGTGAGCCGCAGGGTGATCCGGTATCAGCCGACCAGGGGCGATGATGCGCCTTTGCGGGCGCGGTTGCGCGAGCTGGCGGCGGAGCGCCGCCGGTTCGGCTATCGTCGCCTCGGCTATCTTCCGGCCCGGGAGGGCATGACACCCAATCACAAGAAGCTGCGGCGCATCTACCGCGAGGAGAACCTGCGGGTGCGCCGTCGCGGCGGCCGCAAGCGAGCCTTCCCGAACCGCTGGACGAGCTGGCGGAAGCGCCGATACGGGACAGATGCCGGTGAAATGTCCTGCCCTTTCGACCAACGCGATCGTCTCGGACGATCCGGAACTGGCGGCCGCGCTCAGCAGCGCGCTGGCACGCCGCAATACCTATCTGCCGGTGCTCGACGGGCCGCGGCTCACGCGTCCCGACCACGCGTCGGAGGTCGTTCGCCGTGTAGCAGCGCTCGCCCATGCGGGCACGAAGACGACGCTTCTCGCTGGCCTTTCGGCGGAGGCTTGGGATGCGCTGACAGACAAGCTGCCGCAGAACCACGCTAAGGTGGTCGGGTTCGATGACGTAGCGGCCCTGTCACTGGACCCCAAGCGCGCGGAGCGTCCCCGACTCGTTTGGGGGCGGGATCGCGTCGGTCTCGGACTGCTCACGGCGCTATACTCTGGCCAGCTCGTCGAGTTCGCGGACAAGGAGGCGCCGCGCGATGCAGTGCTTTCGAAGTCTGGCCACTTGGTGATTTGCGAGGCGCACGAGCCCCTTTCGGAGGTCATCGCAGCAAACTACGCTTATGCGCTGAACGCCGATCTCCATATCTTCGACGAGACCGACGAGGTCGAAGGCAAGGCGCTGCTCGAAGCCTTTTACAGTATCGACGCGCCGGGGGTGCACGCGGCGGCGGAGCGCGTACGCCTGGCGACAAAGATGCGCGAGCTGGTCGGCGCGGTGGACCTCCCGCCGAACGGATCGCTCACGTTCATCGTGCGGCAACTTCCGATAGGCGTCGCCTTTCCCGAACTGCCTGGCACGCACCTGTTCACCTATCCCGACCTCGGCCGGGCGATCGTCAATGGATTCGCGGCGGAGCAGCCGGGAACGCGTGGCACCAATGGCGCCGTGCTGGTCAATCCGCAGAAGGTTGCCGCGCCGGAGATCGAGGCAGCAGCCAAACTCCTTCCTGAGCGTAAGATCTTCGTTCGGGGCTATGAACGAGGCGGAGCCATCCAACCGCAAGATCGCGACAGCGTGCGAAATCCGCGAACGGCGTTCGGGGTAGCGGGGGTGTAGCTCCCATGCCGCAGCGATTCTGCTGGGTATGGAGACTTGGAAAATGAAGAGCTGGTTCATCACTGGCGCCTCACGCGGCTTCGGCCTGAGGATCGCCCGCCTCGCCCTCGAACGGGGCGATAACGTCGCCGCCACAGCCCGCCGCGCCGAGGCGGTCGCCGAAGCCATTGGCGAGCATCCGAACCTGCTGGCCCTGCCGCTTGACGTCACCGACGAAGCTCAGGCGCAGGCGGCGGCCGCGGCGGCAGTCGAGCGCTTCGGGCAGATCGACGTGCTGCTCAACAACGCCGGCTTCGGCCTGCTCGGTGCGGTCGAGGAGGCGAGCGTCGCGGAGGTCGAGCGCGTCTACCGCACCAACGTGTTCGGCTTGCTCAACGTCACTCGCGCGGTCCTGCCGCAGATGCGCGCGCAGCGTTCGGGCCGGATCCTCAACATCTCGTCGATCGGCGGCTATCGCGCCGGCCCCGGCTTCGGCGTCTATGCCTCCACCAAATTCGCGGTCGAGGGCCTCTCGGAAGCGCTCCGCGCCGAGCTCGCGCCGCTGGGCATCCACGTCACGGCTGTCGAGCCGGGCTATTTCCGCACCGATTTCCTCGACGCCTCGTCGCTTTCGGTCAGCACCACCGGCATAGCCGATTACGACGGCACCGTCGGCGCGGTGCGCCGCGTGGCCTCCAGCCTCAATCACGGCCAGCCCGGCGATCCCGACAAGCTGGCCCGCGTGCTGGTCGATTTCGCCGACGTGCCCAACCCGCCCGTCCGCCTGCCGCTCGGCAGCGACACAGTCGCGGCGATCGAGGCCAAGCACGCTTCCGACGCGGCGATCCTTGCCGAATGGCGCGAAGTCTCAATCTCGACCGACTTCGCCGCCTAGAGTCGGTCGCGGCTTTGGTTGGCTCTCCTCGCAGTGACGAGGGAGGCAGGCACAGGTTCAACCTAAGCTCGGCAGACTCCAGGATCTATCGCCGGTCGCCCTTGTGGCGGCCGGCGCCGCTTCACAGCCGCCGCCGGAACTCGCTGGGCGTCATCCCAACCAGCTTGCGGAACGCGGCCGTAAAGGCCGAGGGCGTCTGGTACCCTACTGCCAGCGCGATCTCGGTCACCGGCAGCTCTGGCACCGCGAGCAGCCGCCGCGCCTCGCCGATGCGCTGCATCACCAGCCACATATGCGGCGTGTGGCCGGTCGCCTTGCGGAACGCGGTGCAGAAATGGAACCGGCTGAGGTTCACCAACGCCGCCAGTTCCTCCAGTCCGATCTCCTCGTCCATGTGCTCGCGCATGTAGCCGGTCACCTTCTTGACCTGCCAGTCGGCCAGCCCGCCGCGCGGCGCCGTCACCTCGAGCGCGGCGAAAGAGCTGTGCCCACGGATCAACTGAATGCACAGGAGGTCGATCGCCTGCTCGACGAACAGCCGCGACGACGGATCTCCCGCCCCGGCTTCGCGGCTCAGCAGCTCCATGATCCGCGCCGCCGAGGGATCCTCGAACCCCACCCGGCCGAGCAGCTCGACCCGCCTGCCGCCCGCGAGCTGGTCGGCGGCCGCCTGCAGCCGCGCGTCGGGCAGATAGACGTGGCTCACCTCGATTGGGCCGGCGATGTCCCAGCGCCCATCGTGTCCCTCGGGGATCAGCGTGATCGTGCCGCTGCGGGTGCGCGAGGCGAAGCGCCGGCCGTCGGTGCGCCAGACAATGTCCTGGTCGAGCCCATAATAAGTCATCACTACATGGGTCGACATTCCCGCGAGGGTATCGTGCAGCGCCCCGTGGCCCCAGCGGTTGGTCAGCAGCGTCTCGCCCTGCAGCGGCTCTCCGGCCACTTCGGGCGGGCGGTCGAGGATGCGCGCGATCCGCTCGACCGCATCATCCGCCCTCGGTGTCGCGCTTGCCTCCATGGAGGCCGTGCATAACGCGAAATCGCGCCGGGGACATCCGCCGCCGCAATATCGCGACAGTCGTCGCAAACGGCGGACGGTGAGGCGCGCTGCCCCCGGCTACTCCCTGCTCATCGGACGCAATCGGGCGCCGACATCAAGAGGGAGTACGGATCATGAGCAAGACCATTCTCATCACCGGCGCGGGCTCGGGCTTCGGCAAGGGTGCCGCGATCGGCATGGCCCGCAACGGCCACAACGTTATCGCCACCGTGCAGGTCTCGCCGCAGGTGACGCCGCTGCGCGAGGAAGTGGAGGCCCTCGGCCTCTCCGACCGCATCCGCGTCGAGCGCCTCGACCTCACCGATCCCTATGACATCCAGCAGGCGGTCGGCTGGGATTTCGACGTGCTGTGGAACAACGCCGGCCAGGGCGAGAGCGGTCCGGTGTGGGAGATCCCGCTCGACCTCGTCCGCCGCAACTACGAGATCAACGTCTTCCTGCCGCTCGATCTCACCCAGCGCGTGGTCCAGAAGTGGGTCCGCGAAGGCAAGAGCCAGGGCAAGAAGGTGGTGTTCACCTCCTCGATGGGCGGCCTGTTCACCCCGGCCAACTGGGGCACTTACGTCTCGACCAAGCACGCCCTGGAATCGATCGCCGAGGCGCTGCAGCAGGAGCTCGCGGCTTACGGGGTCAAGGTCCAGACCATCAACCCCGGCGCCTACTATACCGGCTACAACGAGACGATGGCCGACAACGCCTTCCGCTGGCTCGACGACAGCAAAAACTTCACCAAGCGCGCCGATCTCCGCAAGGGCTTCGACGACTTCTTCGCCACGCCGGAGGGCAAGATGGACGCGCAGGAGATGATCGATCGCATGATCGAGATCGTCCCCGCCGACGAGGGCAAGTTCCGCAACGTCGTCCCCCTGACGATCGAGGACATGCTGAAGCAGCACCAGCTCCAGGCCTGGGAGAACCGGATCTGATCCGGCTCCCGCCCGGCCGCGGCTCCTTCCTGACACCGCGGCCGGGTCCTCACCCAAGAAGGAAAACGATCATGAGCATCACCCAGGCACAGGCGGATACCGCCATCGCCGCAGCCGTCCGCGAAGCACGGGCGATCGGCGTCCCCATGAACATCGCCGTCTATGACGACGGCGCCAACATGAAGGCCTTCGTTCGGATGGACGGTGCCTTCCTCGGTTCTGCCGACATCGCGCAGAACAAGGCGCGCACCGCAGCGCTGTTCGGCTTCAACACCGAGGCGCTCTACGAATTCGTCAAGCCAGGGGGCACCTCGCCGGGCTTCGACCAGACTAACGGCGGGCTGATCGTGTTCGCCGGCGGCATCCCCGTCCGCAATGGCGAAGATCGGCTGATCGGCGCCGTTGGCGTGTCGGGCGGCGCGGTCGCTCAGGATTATCAGGTAGCTCAGGCTGCCGTCGCAGCCCTCGCGGCCGATGCGTGAAAGGAACCCTGACAATGGCAAAGATGATCAAGACCGCCGCCGCCGCTTTCGCGGCAACCATCGCCGCCTGCACGCTGGTCCTTGCCCCGGGCCATGCCAACGCCCAGCAGGCGAGCGAGACCGAGCGCAACCGGGCGCTGGTCGCCAGAGGCATGGAGGCCTGGGCCGACGGCACCGGAAGCCCGTACGACCTGCTTGCCGACGACGCGCGCTGGACGATCACCGGCAACGCGCTGGCGGCAAAGACCTATCCCAGCAAGGAGGCGTTCCTCGCCGAGGTGATCCGGCCCTTCAACGCGCGCATGCGTGATCGGCTGATTCCCAGCGTCCACCGCTATTATGCCGAAGGCGACACGGTGATCGTGCATTTCGATGCGAGGGGCACGGCACGCGACGGCAAGCCCTACGTCAACAGCTATGCCTGGATCCTGCGCATGCACGACGGGAAGATCGTCGAGGCACATGCCTTCTTCGATGCGATCGCCTTCGATGATCTCTGGAAGCGGGTTTCCCCGGCACCGCGCCCGTGAAGCCGGCTTCAGCCGGAATAGACCGGCACCCTGCACGGCAGGGTGCCGGCGAACCCCGCCAAGACATATCTTTTTGGGACTTGGTCAGATGGAATGACCGCCTCCACATCATTCCGATCGATCACGTGGCGAAACATACGGTCATGGTCACGCCGGAGCCGGTCGCGCTTCGAAATCGAACTCGCTCCATTCGGCTTCTATACCAGAACGGCGACTTGAACGAATGGTCATCCTCGTCTCCGAAGACGCGGTCGTTCGCAAACCGGCGCTCTAGGCCCTCGCTCGAAAATGCAGCCTCACGAGCGGCCAACTCCTTCTGAGACCATTCCAGAAACTCCGATACGCGCGACGATCGCTCGGTCCCTGCCGGTACAGTCAGGCCGTCCATCAATCGTTTCAGTCCTTCGATATTCGCAAGATCGTTCAACACCACATCGAGCGCTTCTTTGCGGCGGTCCGCGATATGCTTGAGCCGCAAGGGCCGCTCACGCTCCAGTCGCTCCTCTCGATGCTTGCGCTCGTCTTCCTCGCGACGCGCGCGCTTCCCGCTTCGCCGTAGCAAGGACCGCCAATGCGACTGCAATGTCGCTGGCTAGATTCTGGAGACGCTGGATCTTGGCATCGCGGAAGGTCTTTCGGGGAGCACCACCGCCAGCGATGTAGACGCCCTCCATTCGAAGCCGAGTTGACCGGTGCAGATATAGTCCCATTCCGGAAATATCGGACGTGGCTCAAACTCCCTGCCCCATGGATTTCCTCGGCGACGGCGTTCGCACTTCTTCCGCCACGCGGCCTCCTCGACGCCATCCAGCGGGGCACCCAGCGCCCGACCTTGGGCCGTCCGCCGGTGCCGTCGAGATGGTCGACCGCGATCCGCTTCAGGGTCTTGAGCTTTTCGCCGGCATTGGCGGCGGCGACGCTTTCGCCCGCGATGTCCGCCACGGTCCGCGTCATCACCTCGCGGTCGCGGACGAGATCGAAGAACGCACCGTCCGTCTGCCACCAGTCGGCCATGTCGAGGCCGATGTGGAGCCCGGCGGCCTCGATGACCGGCGATCCGGCAGCGAGGGTTTCGACGACGACGACGGCGAGCACGTCGAGCACCGCCGCGTCAGGAAGGGCGAGGAGGCGCCGGAAAATCGCGGCGAGCACGTCGCCCTCGTAGGCTGCGGGCTCACCGCCGACCACGGTCGGGTCCTCGGGCGGGAAACCGAGCAGGCCGAGCACCGCGCGGCGGCGCTCGTCGAACACGGTTTTGGCGCGGGCGGTCTCGACGCTCTCGCGGGTTTCCTCGCCGTGCGCGGCCTGCGGCTCGGGCCGGACGCTCCACAGCGGCGAGCCGGCGATGGCGTGCGCGACCATCAGCCGGAGCGCGATCGTGGGATGGGCGAGCAGCGCCGGCCGCATAGCGGCATGGCGGTGCAGGTCGATATAGGCCTGCATCGCGCCGCTGACCTCGGGCCGCGGCGGCTTGGCGACCGTCTCGGGCGCGGCACCTTGCCCGCCGCCGAGCGCGCGGCGCGCCTCCTTGCGCGAGAGATAGCCCTCGTGGAAGACTACCTCGACGCTCGCGCGCACGTCAATGTAGACGCGGCCGCCCTTCTGCTTGGGCGCCTTTTCATATTATTCCCAGCTGTGGAAATGCTGGTCGGGCGGGACGATCACCGCGTCGGCCCATCCCGCCGCGAGATAGTCGGCGCGCCGCGCCTCGACGGCGGCATTCTGGTGGGTCCAGAATGCCTCGCTGTCGGCGAAATAGGCCTCCTCGTCGAACAGGTCGGCGACGATGGCGAGGCCGCTCGCCGCAATGTCGAACAGCGCGCGGGCGGTGCTGATCGACTGGCCGCCGAACAGCCATGCCTTGAGCTGATGGCCGGTCGGGACATAGGCGTCGGGGTCGTCGGCGAGCGCGAGCCAGGCACGCTGCTGGCGCTTGCTGGCGAGGGTCAAGTGACGGACGGTCACCCGGTCGATTTCCTCGCGCGTACATCGCGCGGATGCGCGGGAGCAGGTTGCCGAGCGCGAGCAGGCGGCGGACGGTGAGGTCGGGCAGGCCGAAGGTTAGCCCGATTTCCTCGACGCTGCGGCCTTCCTTCACCCGCCGGGTGAAGGTCTCCCATTGAGTGTCCTCGTCGGGGTCGAGGCGGGCGAGATTCTCGATTAGCGAGGCCTCGATCGCGGCGGCATCATCGCCTTCGTCGAGGATGCCGCACGGCAGGGTGACGTCGGGGTCCGCCTCGCCGGCGGCCTTGCGTTCCTCGGCGACCAGCGTCGCGGCGTGGAAGCGGCGGCATCCGGCGACGATGCCGAACCGGCCGTCGTCGGCGGATGCCGCGCTGGCGCACGGTCGAGAGGTCCGACACGTCGGGCGGACGCTTGGCGTGGCGCATGTTCGCCTTGTCGACGAAAGGCTTGTCGAGCGGGATGAATTCGAGTTTCATGGGACTTGCTCCTTCGAAGGGGGCACCGGTCCCGCCTCCGTCAGCAGCCCCTGGAGGCGGGACCGGTTCGATGAGCGGCGAACGGCCGCTCGCTTTTTTCCGCCGCCGATCCTCGGCGGCGGAAGCTCGATGAAAAGCGATAGGGGTCATGTTGCCGCCCCGGCGCATCCGTTCCACGCCGCGAGCAAGGCGCGGTGACGGGCCAGCAGCCAGTCGGCGGTCTTGCTCGCTTGCGCGGCGGCGCGGAAGATCGCGCGATTGTCGCCGCCCAGCACGTCGAGCCAGCCGGCGAGATAGTCGGCGTGGCGGACGGTCGGCACGACGCCGAGACTCGCGCAGAGGAAGGCCGCGCCCATCTCGGCGACCAGCTCCTCGCGCGCATAGTCCTTGCTGCCGAACGCGCCGGTCTGGTTGCGGCCGAACCGGGTGGGGTGGCCGGTCGCGTGGGTCTTATGCCGATATCGGCATAAGACCCATAATGCCGCGATCCGGATTATGGGTCAGCTCGTGAAGGCAGGTGCGATAGTAGTCGACGGGTTCGAAGAAGGCGCGCGGCGGCGGGACCTGCACATAATCGTGGGCCGGCACATAGAAGGCGCGGTCGCCGCCGATGCGGACATCGACCTCGCTCGCCGCGATCACCGCCTCGGCGACCGGCATGATCTCCCGCTCGGGGAGCGGCGCCGGATCGGCGGCGAGGCCGGGGCGCAGCCCCTCGCACTGCGCGACGTTGAACAGGGTGAAGCGCTTGAGGAAGGGGATGGTCCTGGCATGGTCGCCGTCGCTCCCTTGCGATGACGGCAGCGCCGCGTCGCCCTCGTTCGCCCGCCGACGCGCGCCCGCTCCGCCTGCGGCACGAACCGGTCGGCATAGACGACGGTGGTGCCGCGCTCGCCCTTGCGGACCGTGCCGCCGGCCTCGCAGGCTTGCCGGAAGGTGAGCCAGCCCTGGCTGGGGAAGCCGCGCTCGATGACCGCGCGCCACAGGATCAGGATATTGATCCCCGAGTAGGGGCGGCCGGTGAGCGCGTTACGCGGCAGGCCGACCGCCGGCCCGGCGCCGGGAGTGCGACCCCAAGGCTGCACCCAGGGTCGGCGCCCCGCCTCAAGCTCGGCGATGATGCGGCGGGTGACCTCCGAGTAGAGGCTGGCGCGGGACTCCGGCTGGCGGGCCGTACCGGATGCCCGCACGCGACGGGGCGGCTTGCGCCTGCTGCGACGATCGGGTTTGGCGCGCATGTCTCACCTCCTCCCGCCCGGGCTCCCCGAGGGCGACCGCTGCGGGTCAGGTGCGCGCGTGATTCCACCATCTCGCGCACCTGACCCCTGGGAGCGGGGTGGGCGGCGAGACGCGACCGAAGAGGCCCACTCACATGAGGCGGGCCGCACCCATAGGGCCGGAACGAAGAGGAGGACGCGGGGCGCACGCCCCGCGTTGCGGCCCGCCGGAGCGGGCCTAGCAGGGAGCGCCGCCCACCGCGCGACCAGGGTCAGGCAACCGCAACGCCATCGCGAAGCGATGACCGCATGGCCATCGCCTTGTCCATCATGCGGCGCCGGCGGCGTTGGCGGCGAAGAATCGCGCGCCGTGCCCTTCGTATCTTTCCTGATCGTCCGCCCGAGAGAAGCGGTTCAGAGCAGGAACCGGAGGTGCACGATGCGCGACAAGTCACACGACGCCGGTCTGGATCCCGTCCTGATGGCGCTGCTCGCCATAGTGCTGATGGCTGCCATCGTTCTCGGCATCCTGTTCAAGCTGTGGGCCGCGACCGGCCTGGGATGAGACGGCGCGGCGCGCCCGGCCGCGGTACGACCTGCATCACGGCATGAGCGCGACCTTCAATCCGCCTTTGCACCAGTGGCGAGCAGATCGCGGACTTCGAGCAAGGCTAAGCGGGGCGTCGCCAGCGCCGCGATGTCGATGCGACGCGCCTCGATCATTGCGCTGTCAGCCAGGTCGGTTGCCGCCGGCGTGGCCGATTAGGCGAGCCCGAACACCTATCGGCGAACTGTCATGCGTCGGCGGCGACGGTGAGCTGCTCGTCGTCGTCGACCGGCAGGTGGAACTCGTGCCACAGGCCGTTGAGGATGCCGAAGCCGACCGCGAGGCCGAGGCCCAGGACCCAGCTGAAATACCACATGGTTCGACTCCTCAGTAGAAATCGGGGGAAGCGGCGACCTGCTCGGTAGTGACACGCCCCCACATCACCCGGAATGCCCAGGCGGTGTAGGCGAGCACGATCGGCAGGAAGATCGCCGTTACGATCAGCATCAGGAACAGCGTCGACTCACTCGACGAGGCGTTCCAGACGGTGAGGCTAGAGCGTGGATCGATGCTCGACGGCAGGATGTAGGGGAACATCGCCAGGCCGACGGTCGCGATGATGCCCGCCGCGGCCGCAGAGGAGCCGGCGAACGCAGCGGCCTCCGATCGCCTGAGGATGCCGAACAGCGCCAGCGCCGCGCCGCCGAAACCGAGCACCGGCGCGGCGATCGTCCAGGGATGCGCCGTGTAGTTGGCGAACCACGCCCCTGCGGCCGGCTGGGTCAGCGTGCGGAGCGGATTGGAGAAGCCGCTCGGGTCGACCGCGTTCGCCGTGCGGTAGCCCATGCCCGCGACCAGCTGCCAGCCGAGCGCAAACAGCAGGATCACCGCAACCCCGGCCGCCAGGCCGAAAGCGCGGGCGCGATAATGGACCGGCCCCTCCTCGACCTTGATCGCGAGCCAGGCGCTCCCGTGCAGCACGAGCATCGCGACCGAAAGCAGGCCGCAGACGAGTGGGAATGGCGTGAACAGGTCGAGCAGCGAACCCCCGTACCAGGCGCGCAGGTCGCTATCGATGCGGAAGGGCACGCCCTTGAGGACGTTGCCGACCGCGACGCCGAACACCAGCGCTGGGACGAGGCCGCCGACGAACAGCGCCCAGTCCCAGCGCGCGCGCCATTTGGGATCGGGCTTCTTCGACCGGTACTTGAACCCGACCGGGCGCAGGATCAGCGCGGCCAGCACCAGGAACATCGCCAGGTAGAAGCCGGAGAAGCTCACCGCATAGACGAACGGCCAGGCGGCGAAGATCGCACCCCCGCCGAGGATGAACCAGACCTGATGGCCCTCCCAGTGCGGAGCGATCGAGTTGATCACCATGCGCCGCTCGGCGTCGGTGCGCGCGACGAAGGGCAGCAGCGCGGCGATGCCCATGTCGTAGCCGTCGGTCAGCGCGAAGCCGATCAGCAGCACGCCGAGCAGCGCCCACCAGATGATGCGCAGGACTTCGTAGTCGAGGAATTCCATCGTCCGATTCCCTTCTATTCGGCGGCGACCGGCACGGCGGCGGGCGCGCGGAACGTATCCGGCTCGTCCTCGACGGGGCCATGGCGGATGGTCGCGAGGATCAGCCGTACCTCGATCACCGCCAGCGTGCCGTAGAGCAGCGTGAAGCCGACGATCGTCGTCCACAGCGCGGCCGGCGTGAGGGTGGAGGTGGCGAGGAAGGTCGGCAGCACGCCTTCGATCGCCCAGGGCTGGCGCCCCATCTCGGCGACGATCCAGCCAAGCTCGATCGCGACCCAGGGCAGCGGGATCGCGAAGAGCGCCAGCCGATGGAACCAGCGCGCCTCGAGATGGCGCCTGAGGCTCGCAAGCAGGAACGCGGTCGTGAACAGTGCGATCATCAGGAACCCGATCAGCGCCATCGTGCGGAAGCTCCAGAACATCAGCGGCACGCTGGGAACGGTGTCCCAGGCCGCCTTCTCGATCAGCGCCGGCGTGGCGGCGGCGGGATCGGCGACGTAGCGCTTGAGCAGCAGCGCATAGCCGAGGTCGCGCTTGTGCGCTTCGAAGTCGGCCCGCGCGGCCACATCCTGCGGCGCAACCTTGAGCCGCTCGACCGCACGATAGGCGGTAACGCCGGAGGCGATGCGCTCCTGCGCGCGGAGCACCAGCTCGGACATGCCGGTGACCTCGCCGTCGATGCTGCGCGTGGCGATCAGGCCGAGCACCCACGGGATTTGCACCGAATAACGGGTGGTCTGCGCGACCGAATCCGGTATGCCGATCAGCGTCAGCCCGGCTGGCGCTGGCTCGGTGCGCCAAGCCGCCTCGATCGCGGCGAGCTTCATCTTCTGGTTGTCGGTCAGCGCATAGCCGCTCTCGTCGCCAAGCACGACGACCGACAGCGATGCGGCAAGCCCGAACGCGGCGGCGACGACGAAGGAGCGGCGGGCAAAGGCGGTCCATTGCCCGCGCAGCAGGTAGAACGAGGAGATGCCGAGCACGACGACCGCGGCGGTGACGTAGCCCGCGCTGACGGTGTGGACGAACTTGGCCTGCGCGACCGGATTGAAGATCACCGCGCCGAAGTCGGTCACCTCCATCCGCATCGTCTCGGGATTGAAGGCGGCGCCGACCGGGTTCTGCATCCAGCCGTTGGCGATCAGGATCCACAGCGCCGACAGGTTGGTGCCGAGCGCGACCAGGAAGGTGACGGCGAGGTGCGCGACCTTCGACAGCCGGTCCCAGCCGAAGAACATGAGGCCGACGAAGGTCGCCTCGAGGAAGAAGGCCATCAGGCCCTCGATCGCGAGCGGCGCGCCGAAGATGTCGCCGACATAATGCGAGAAATAGGACCAGTTGGTGCCGAACTGGAACTCCATGGTGAGGCCGGTCGCGACGCCCAGCACGAAGTTGATGCCGAAAATCTTGCCCCAGAAGCGCGTGATCTGCCGCCAGATCGGCCGGTCGGTCATCACATAGATCGCCTCCATGATGACGAGCATGAAGCTGAGCCCCAGCGTCAGCGGCACGAAGAGGAAATGATAGAGCGCCGTCAGCGCGAACTGCAGTCGCGACAGATCGACGACGCTCGGGTCCAGCACGTCCATCGGTTCAAGCCTCCCTGTGCCGCGAGCTCGCCGCGGCGGCGCCCTTAGACGCAACTCGGACGAGGTCCTGTATTGGGGAAACCCCGTATTCAGCGTCGGGCCCGCGCCACCTACGCATCGCTCATGCAGACGATCGCACTTGAGCCGAACAGCGCGCGCGTCCGCCGGCACAGGTTGCGGGAGCTCACCGGCCGGACATTGGCCGGCCGCTCGACGATCCTGCTGGTGCTGGACGTCTACGCGGCGGTCGGCTTCGCTGCCGGACTGGCGATGGCGGTCCCGGCTCTGGCTGAGGGAGGCTCAGCCTGGCCCGGCGTGCTTCTCGCCATCGTTGCCGGCGTCGGCAGGGGGGCCTGCGCGATGCTCGCGGCCGATGCCGGCGCGGACGATGCGCGTGATCTCAAGCTGCGGCTGCGCTCGCGGATGGTGGATGCGATCCTTCATCTGCCGCCTGGAGGCCATCGCAGCACGGGCGAGCTGGTTCATGCCGCCGTCGACGAGGTGGAAGCGATCGACGGCTATGTCGCGCGTTTCCTTCCTGCCCGCCACGCCGCCGCTCTGGGGCCGGCGATCGTCGTGATCGCCACCGCGTTCGTCAGTCCCGTTGCCGCGGCGATCCTGATGTCCACGCTGCTGCCCTTCATTCTAGCCCTCACGCTGGCTGGCGGCGCGGCCGCCGATGAATCGCGCCGGCAGTTCGATGCGCTGTCGCGGCTGTCGGGGCTGCTCGGCGATCGCATCCGGGCATTGCCGCTGGTGCTCGCCTTTCGGGCAGAGGAGGCGGAGAGCCGGCGGCTGGGCGCCGCCGCGAGCGAAGTCGCGACGCGCACGTTGCGGGTCCTTCGCATCGCCTTCCTGTCGACCGGCGCGCTGGAGTTCTTTGCCGCGCTGTCGGTGGCGCTGGTTGCGGTCTATGCCGGGTTCAACCTACTGGGCCTGCTGCCCTTTCCGGTTCCCGAGCGGCTCGGGCTTGGCGAGGCCTTCTTCGTCCTCGCGCTGGCGCCCGAGTTCTACGCGCCGATGCGTCGGCTCGCCGCCACCTACCATGATCGCCAGGCAGCCGAGACGGCGGCCGAGCGTCTGGCGCAGGTCGAGATCGCCGGGCCCCCAAGTGCCGAAATGCCGATCCTCGTCGACGGCCCGCCATCGATTGCCTTCAGCGACGTGACGATCCGCCACGATGGGGAGTGTCAGGCGGCGATCCGCGGATTCTCCCTGGCGATCGGTGCCGGCGAGGCGATCGCGCTGGTCGGCCCGTCAGGCAGTGGGAAGAGCAGCCTGCTCCACCTGTTGCTCGGGCTTGCACCGCTCACCGAGGGGATGATCCTGGTGAACGGCGAGCCGCTCCCGCCCGGCGCCAGCTTGGCGTCGTGCACCGCCTGGGCCGGTCAGTCGCCGCTCATCCTCCCGGGCACGATCGCCCGCAACATCGCGCTGGGGGCGCAGGGATCGAGCGCCGGCGACATCGCCGATGCCGCAGCGGCCGCGGGGCTGGACGGGATGCTGACGCGTCGCGCCGGCGGCCTCGATGCGGTGCTCGACGCCCGCGGCGGCGGACTTTCCGGCGGCGAACGGCGCCGGATCGGTCTGGCGCGCGCCCTGCTCAAGCGCGCGCCGATCCTGCTTCTGGACGAACCGACAGCCCATCTCGATCTTGTCGGCGAGGAGGAATTGATCGCGGTCATCGCCGCCGCGGCGAGGAGCCGCACCACTATCCTCGCGACGCACAGCCGCCGGCTGGCCGCGATCGCGGACAGGATCATCGATTTGGAGAGTAGGTGATGACGAGCCCGCTCGATCGACTGCTTGCCCGCGAACGGTGGCGCGAACGCAGGAATCTCCGGCATGCCGCCGCGCTTGCCGCGCTGGTGTGCGGAGCGTCGGTCGTGCTGCTGGGGCTCTCCGGCTGGTTCATCACCGCCGCTGCGCTGGCGGGCGCTGCCGGGCTCGCCGCGGCACAGGCATTCAACTACATGCTGCCGAGCGCCGCGATCCGCCTGCTCGCGATCGTCCGCACCGGCGCGCGCTATGGCGAGGCGCTGGCCGGCCATGCGGCATCGCTCCGCGCGCTCGCGAGGATCAGGCCGGTCCTGTTCCGCGCTATCACCGCCGCACCGGTTGCCCATGCCCTCACCTATTCGGCCGGCGACGCGAGCGCGCGCCTTGTCAACGACGTCGCGGCGGTGGAGCAGGACATGGTCCGCCGCTCGGCCGTATCGGGAGCCACCGCGGCGGCGATAACGGGGATTGGTCTCGTCCTGATGGGCGGATGGGCCGCGGCACTCGGCACCTTGCTATGCCTTGTCGCGACGCTGATGCTCGGCGCCCGGCTGGCGCGGCGGATCGAGGCGCCGGGGCGCGAGGTCCAGCACGCCAACGGCCAGCTGAAGCACCTGCTCGGCGAGCTGGCGGAGGCCGCACCGGAATTGCGCTGCTATACCCTGGAAGGCTGGGCGAGCGCGACCGTCTCCGAAGCGAGCCGGAGGCTCGCGGACGCGCAGGTCGCCAAGGCGCGCGCCTCCGGCTGGTTCACCTTGCTGCAGGCGAGCGCGATCGCGACTGCCGCCGGCACGGCGCTGTCGCTTGCCGCACCCTCCGGCGCGCCGGTGGCGGCACTCGCCGCGCTGGCCGCGGCGATGGCGATCGACGGCGCCGCGCCGCTGCTGCGCCGTTTCGCGGAACGCGGATCGGTGCGTCAGGCCGAAGATCGCCTGGCCGCGATATTGGTCGAAGGATGCCAGCAACAGGATGTCCGCCTCGCCCTCGACGGCGAAGCTTCGCTGCAATTCCTCCGCCCGGCGTCCTCACGGTTGGTTTCGGGCGAGCGGATCGCCCTCGTCGGAAATTCCGGCAGCGGAAAGACCAGTCTGGTCGAGCAGCTCCTGGGGCTCCGTGTCGCTCCTCCGGGGCGGGCGAAGCTGAATGGCATCGACATCGCCTATCTTCCGCTCGAGACGCTGCGCAGTGCCTTCGCCTGGTTGCCGCAGGACGCGATGCTGCTTGCCGGAACCGTTCGCGACAATCTGCTGCTGGCCGATCCCGATGCGACCGACGAGCGGCTCTGGCAGGCGCTTCACGATGCTGCGCTCGACGGCCGAATCGCGGCGTTGCTGCACGGGCTGGATACCTGGATCGGAGACAACGGCAGCCGGCTCTCCGGCGGTGAGCGCCGGAGGCTCGCGCTGGCACGCGCCTATCTCGTGGACGCGCCCTGGCTGCTGCTCGATGAGCCGACCGAGGGGCTGGACGTCGCAACCGAAGCCTCCATCGCCGATCGTTTGACACGACGGCTTGACCGGACCGGCCAAGGATTGGTGCTGGTCAGCCACCGGCGTGACCTCATCCAGGCTTGCGCCAACAGCATGGTCGCCATCGCGCCGGAGCGGCTCGGCGAAGCCGCTTGATCAGACCTCGTCCGCAGTCGACGCGCTGACGGGCTGTTCTGGCGCGGCGCGATGCGCCGACGTCGAGATGCTCCGTAGGTGGAGGAGTGCGTCGAAATCCGGGAGGAACGCTCGGTCGCGGGTCATCGGGAAGCTCCCGCAGCAGGGCCCTCCGGGATTCTCCTGATGCAGCGCATTATCGTCACGGCCTAGCCTTGGGCAAAATCCCCGAGGAGCGATGCCATGACCGAATCCCCTGCCGAACTGTCCCGCCGCCCGCTGGAGCCGCTGCTCGCGCTGCAGCCCGGCTATATTCCGATGATCCTGTTCACGGCATGGTGGAACGCTGCGCTGAACGCCTGGTGGCCGCCATGCGCGATATGCTCGGTGGATCGCGATCACTGCGATCTCCCGGTCCCCGAAGCGATCGAACGGACGGGCGAACACGCCTTGTTCGTCTGACCCGACCCCATGCCCTTGCGCCGGCCTAAGGGAAATTCCGAACTGCGCGGCTTGCGGGCGAATGCTCCAACAGGCGCGAAGGGAAGAGCTCATGATCAAGGATATCCTCGCCGTCGTCGAAGATCCGGAAAAGGCCGCTCCGGTCGTCAATGCCGCGATCGCGTTCGCGGAGCAGCATGGTGCGCATCTGGAGATCGCCGTGCTGACGCCCGGGCCGGTGATCAGTCCGGCGCTGGTTCCCCTGGGAGGTCTCTACGTCCCTGATCCCGTGCTGGAGCGAGACGCGAAAGCCGATGTCGCCGCAGTCGAGAGACTTGCCGCGCGCGCCACATGCCCGGTCTCCGTCTTCAGCCTTCGCGACGACGTCGCCTGGCTCGCCGGCGATGTCCGCCACATGGGGGAGATCGCCGACCTGATCATGATCGGCACCGCCGCCACCTGGGAGCTGCACTGGCTCCGCCGGCGGGTACTCGAAACGTTGATCCTCTCAACCGGCACGCCGATCCTGATCCTGCCGCCGGAGCGAAGGCTGATGCAGGTCCGTCATGCGGTGCTTGGCTGGAAGCCCTCGGCAGAAGCCACGCGAGCACTGCACGACCTTGCGGCGATGGTCTCGCCTGGCGCGCTGGTCGATGTCGTCACGATCGGCGCGACGTCGCAACAAGACGGCGAGCGCGCCGGCACCGAGGTGGTCCGTCATCTGATCCGTCACGGACTCGCGCCGGAACTCCACGATCTGCACGAACCGGACCGCTCCGAGGCTGCCACCCTCCAGGCGTTCACGGCTCAGGTGAGCGCCGATCTGCTCGCGATCGGCGGCTTCGCCCATTCGCGGATGCGCGAAGCGGTGCTGGGCGGCGTCACGCGCGACGTGATCGACGCCTCCTACGTACCCGTCCTGCTCTCCCACTGAGAGGTGTATCCATGGCCTGGTACATGATCCGGCTCGATCTCGCGCGATCCGATGCGCATCCGGACGGTTCGCACGAGCATTGCTATCTACTCCGCCTTCCGCTCGACGAGCGCGGGCTCATCGATCCCGCGGCCGCGCGCGCCGATCCCCGCCGGGCAACGGTGCTGCGGTCGCGACCAGACGCGCCCGAGCAGGCTGGTCATCTCGGCCGCAGGGATGGCCGATGGGTGTTCTCCTATGCGCCTGGCGACGGCGACGACGAGACCTTGTTCCACCTCGAGACCCATCCGCTGCGGCCGGGGGATTTCGTCACCATCACCGATCGCCGTGGGGAGGCGCAGTGCTTCGAGGTGAGCTCCTGCGAGCCCGTCGGCGAGGCCTTGGCCGGGTAGCGGCGGGCGTGACGATGCACCGGATCGGCATCACGCTCGAACGTCGACGCTCCGCGTGAAGCATACCGTGTGGTGAGGCGGACTTTGGCGGTCGGGAGGCTTGCCGATCCGAAATCCTTCGTGTCTTTCCCGATCGTCCGATGGGGAGGAGAGGTTCGACGTCGAAGCCGAGTGCGTGATGCGCGACACGTCACGCGAAGCCGGTCTGAATCCCATTCCGATGGGGTAGCCGTCGCGCTGATCGCCAGCATCCTGTTCAAGCTGTGGGCCGCGATCGGCCTGGGATGAGTCGGCGCATCGGCAGCGGATCATCGGACTGCGGCGCGACTTTGCATCACGGCGTGATCGCGACCTTCAGCACGCCGTCGCGCTGGTGGCCGAACAGGTCGTAGGCGGTTTCGATCTCGTCGAGTCCGAAGCGATGTGTCACCAGCGCCGCGGTATCGACCCGGCCGCTCTCGACCATCGCCATCAGCCGGCGCATCCGTTCCTTGCCGCCAGGGCAGAGCGTGGTGACGATCCGGTGGTCGCCAAGCCCGGCGGCGAAGGCGTCGAGCGGGATGCGTAGATCCTCAGAATAGACGCCGAGCGACGACAGCGTGCCGCCCGGGCGGAGCGCGCGCAGCGCCCATTCGAAGGTCTGCTGACGGCCGAGCGCCTCGATCGCGACGTCGACGCCGCGGCCCTTGGTGATCCGATGGATGGCGCCCACCGGATCCTCCTTGGTGAAGTCCACCACATGATCGGCGCCCAGCCGCCGCGAGATGGCAGCGCGCGCCGGCACCGATTCGACGGCGATGATCTCGGCGGCGCCCATCAGCCGTGCGCCTGCGGTGGCGCACAGGCCGATCGGTCCCTGCGCGAACACCGCGACGGTGTCGCCGATGCGGATGCGGCCGGCCTCGGCGCCGCCGAACCCCGTCGACATGATGTCGGGGCACATCAGCACCTGCTCGTCGCTGAGGCCGTCGGGGATCGGTGCCAGGTTCGCCATCGCGTCTGGCACGAGCAGATAGTCGGCCTGGGCGCCGTCGATAGTATTGCCGAAGCGCCAGCCGCCCATGGCCTTGAACCCGTGCGGTCCGTCCTGGCCATCCTGCGAGCCGCAGCCGCACAGCGAGGCGTTCGACCAGCCCGACGGCGTGATCGCGCCGGCGATGACGCGCTGGCCTTCGTGGTAGCCGCGCACCGCCGAGCCGAGCTTCTCGATCACGCCGACCGGCTCATGGCCGATGGTGAGCCCCGAGGCGACCGGATACTCGCCCTTGAGGATATGGATGTCGGTGCCGCAGATCGTGGTGGTGGTGATGCGGACCAGCGCATCGAGCGGCCCGACCTCGGGGATGAGCTTCTCGCCCAGCACGATCCTGCCGGGCTCGATGAAGATCGTCGCGCGCATTGTATCGGCCATGATGTCTCTCCTCAGGCAAGACGGGGAGCATAGGCTCCCGCCGCGTCGGGCTCGCTTCGGAGAATCCCGGATACGCGGCGCTAGGCGAGCACGAACGCCAGCCCGATCAGTCCCGTGGCCAGGGCCAGGGGCGCCGCCGCTGCGGCGCCGCCGCGGCCGCGCGCGAACGCAAGCGTGATCCCCGCCTTCACCGCCATGTTGAGCGCGACCGGCAGCGCCAGCGCGCTGGCGAGATTTGCGGAGGCGGGTCCGATCGGCAGGCCCGCGAAGACGATCACCGCGGCATCGACATCGGCGAGGCCGGTCAGCCCGAGCACGACGGCGCTGCCCATATGACCATAATGGTCGAGCGCCCAGCGGCTCGCGAGCGCGGTGAGCGCGACGAGCAGGGCTAGGCCGATCGCGCCGGCGAGCTCGAGCGGGTTGTCGAGCGCAACCGCCGTCGGCTGGTCGTCGGACGCCCCCCGCGTCCGCCACGCCGTCGCGGCAAGGAGCAGCAGGAAGGGCGGCACGAAGACGATCGCCAACCGCCCGAGGGCATGCGGCGCGAGGAGAGCGACCAGCAGCAGCACGCGGGCGATGCTGATCGCGGAGGCGAGCGCGATGCCGGCATTGAGCGCCCGGTCGGCGCCGTTGGCGCCGGTCAGGCGGCGCGCGAAGGTCGCGGTCACCGCGGTCGAGGACACGATCGCGCCGCACGCGGCGGTCAGGAGCATGCCGCGAGTCGCCTCGGCGCGGCGCGCCACGACATAGCCGACGAACGACAGGCCGCAGACCAGCACGATGACCAGCAGCAGCTGATGAGGGTTCCAGGCGCCGTAGGGACCGAGGGGCCGGTCCGGCGCCAGCGGCAGCAGGACGAGCGCGAGGATGGCGAAGCGGGCGGCGGCGCGCAGCTCTTCGCCGCTCATATCCTTGAGCAGGTGATGCAGGTTCTGCCGCATCGACAGCAGCAGCATCAGCGCGGCCGCGCAGGCGAGCGCCTCGACCGGGCGGCCGCTTACGGCCAAGGCGCCGAGCCCGAGCACGCTCAGCCCGGCGAGCGCGCTGGTCGCGCTTCGGCCGGTCTCGACGCCGCTCTGGCGGACATAGCCGATGGCAAGGACGGCGCCGCATGCGCCGATCAGCACGGCCATCGCTGCCGCCGGCAGCAAGGCGGCGATGCCGCCCAGCACACCCAGCACCGCGAAGGTTCGGATTCCGGCGACGCGGGTGCCGCTCGGGTCGTCGCGGTCGCTCCAGCCGCGCTCGAGGCCGATCAGCAGGCCGATCGCCAGCGCATAGCCGAGCGGCAGCAGGACGTCCCACGCCGGCGTGGCCAGGAGCGCCGGGGAGGTCTCCACCGGTGTGCTCATGCGGCGGTCGTGCCGGCACCGCGCGGGCTCGGCGCGCCGCGGACCAGCTTCATAAGCTCAAGCAGGACCAGAACGGCGACACCTACTCCGACAGCGACGAGCGCTTCGCGCATCGTGAGCGGCGCAAAGCCGAACAGCTGGCCGACGCCCGGCACGAGCTGCGCGAGCGCCAGCACCGAGACGACCAGCGCGGCGACCACCACCAGGGCGAGGCTGGGCCGACGGAGGGCGGTCACGAGCGACGCCGAGAAGGACCGGTTGACCAGCACGAGCGCAAGGACGGCGGCAACCAGTGCGATGAAGGTGGCGGCGCGCAGCGTCTCCTCGTCAACCCCATGGCCATGGTCCCAGAGCAGCAGGCCGACCACCGCCGTGAGTGCCACCAGGCCCTGGACGAGCGACCAGCCGAGAAGGTCGAGCGACAGCAACCGGGCGGACGGCGGCCGCGGCGGCCGGCGCATGACGTCGGTCTCCTCGGTCTCGGCCTCGAATGCGAGCGAGCAGACCGGGTCGATGATCATCTCGAGCACGGCGATATGGACGGGCGCGAGCAGGATCGGGAAACCGGCGAGCAACGGCAGCAATGCCAGCCCCGCGATCGGGATATGGACCGCGACGATGAACCCCATCGCCTTGCGCAGATTGTCGTAGATGCGCCGGCCGACGCGAACAGCGGTCGCGATCGAGCCGAAGTCGTCGTCGAGCAGCACGATCGAGGCGGCTTCGCGTGCGACGTCGGTGCCGCGCCCGCCCATGGCAATGCCGATGTCGGCGGCCTTGAGTGAGGGCGCGTCGTTGACGCCGTCGCCGGTCATGCCGACGACCTCGCCGGCCGCCTTCAGCGCCTCGACGATGCGCAGCTTCTGCTCGGGCATGACGCGTGCGAAGATGCCGATACCGCCGATGCGGCGGGCAAGCTCGGCGTCGTCCATCGCCGCGACCGCCGCGCCGGTCACCACCTCGCCCGCGCCAATGCCCGCCTGGTCCGCGATGGCGCGCGCGGTATCGGGATAGTCGCCGGTGATCATCACCACGCGGATGCCGGCGTTGCGGCACTGGCGGACCGCATCGGGAACGGAGGCGCGCAGCGGATCGTGAAGTCCGACGAGGCCGCGATAGGCGAAGTCGAAGCCGCGCTGCGACGGCGGCAGCTCCGCCCCGCGCCAGCGCGCCTCGGCCACCGCCAGCACGCGCAGTCCCCTGGTCGCCATTGCGCCGGCCGCTTCGTGCATCCGGGCCCGTTCGCTTCCGCCGAGGCGGCAAAGCTCGGCGACGGCCTCGGGCGCGCCCTTGGCGGCGATCACATCGTCGGCGCTGCCGGTGCTCCAGACGTGCGAGACCGCGAGCAGCGCCGGATCGAGCGGATAGTGGTGCCGGCGGGTCCAGCTGTCACCGCGACGGCGCGGCAGGTCGGCGTCGCGATGGGCGCGGTCGAGTGCGTGGAACGCGGCTTCCATCGGGTCGAACGGCTCGGGTTCGCTCGCGAGCACGCCGAGCTCGGCGATGGTCCAGAAGTCGCGGGGCGGCGCTGCCGCTGCCCCGTCCGACGCGAAGGTGCGGCCGTCGGGCAAGGCGAGCTCGGCCACGCGCATGCGATTCTCGGTGAGCGTGCCGGTCTTGTCGGTGCACAGCACGGTCGCCGAGCCCAACGTCTCGATCGCGGCGGCGCGGCGGGCGAGCACGCGCACGCGCGACATGCGCATCGCGCCCATCGCCATGAATACGGCGAGCACGACCGGGAACTCCTCCGGCAGCATCGACATGGCGAGCGCGATGCCGGCGAGTGCGGCGTCGAGCCATCCGCCGCGTAGCAGCCCGAACAGCAGCACGGTGAGCGTGCAGACCGCGACCGCGCCGACGCCGAAAGCGAGCACCAGCAGGTGGATCTCGCGATGGAGGCGTGGCGCGCCGGTCTCGATCGCCGATAGCGACTGGCCGATGCGCCCGACCTCGGTCCGGGGGCCGGTCGCGTTGACGAGGCATAGGCCGCTGCCGCGCACGATGAGCGTGCTCGAGAAGGCATAGGCGAGGCCATCGCCGCCTGGACGCGGCGGACGCTTGCCCGAGAGGGTGGCTACCTCGCCCTTGGCCACGGCCAGGGATTCGCCAGTCAGCAGTGATTCGTCGGCGGCGAGCCCGTCGCTCTCGATGATCCAGCCGTCGGCCGGAATGCGGTCGCCCTCGGCGAGCACGACGAGATCGCCGCGCACCACCTCGCGGCCGGGAATGCGCTGCCGCTCGCCGTCGCGGACGACGAGCGCGCGCGGGCTGGCGAGATCGCGCAGCGCCTCCAGCGCGCGTTCGCTGCGGGCCTCCTGGACGACCGTCACGGCCACCGAGAAGCCAGCGAACGCGATCAGCATCACGGCCTCCTGATGGTCGCCCAACGCCAGATAGACGAGGCCGCCGGCGACGAGCAGGAACAGCATCGGCTCGCGCAGCACGCCGAGCAGGATCGACAGGACCGTGCGCCGGCCCTGGCGCGGGAGCTCGTTCGGTCCCTCGCAGGCGAGCCGGTGCTCGGCCTCGGCGCGACTGAGGCCGAGGCACAGGGCGGTGGAGCCTGCGGGCGGTGCCGCGGTAGGCCGCGCCCGATCGAGGACGGCTGCGGCGCTCATGCGCGGACCACCATGACCGAGCAGCGGGCATGGCGGACCACGCGCGCGGCGGTGCTGCCGAGGAGGACGTCCGTCATCGCCGGGCGATGCGAAGCCAGCACGATCAGGTCGGTGCCGGCGCGCTCGGCGATCGCCACGATCGTGCCGGCGACGGCGCCGGCCTCGACGCGATGCGCGACCTCCCCGGCGCCGGTCACCGAGGCCGCGAGGGCGGCGAGCCGCGCTTCGGCGGTGGCGATGATCTCGCGGCAGGCGATCGCCGACCATTGCGCATCGAGGGTCAACTGCGTGTCGGGGACGACGGCCGCGAGGGTGAGGCTGGCGCCGAAGCAGCGGCATAGCGCTACGGCAGTGGACAGCGCCTTGGCCCAGGAGTTCGGCTGGTCAAGGTCGACCGGAACGAGAATGCTGCGATACATGGCCATCCATGCCTTTTCCGCGGGGACGCTGAGGATTTGCGGGGTAGCCTAGCGGGCGACGCGGTCGCGTCAGTTGGTGATATTACCTAAAGCCGCGGGACGAATCCGCGGGCAGGAGGGCATCGATGACCAGGCTCAAGGCCCATGTCGAACGGCATACGATCGCGCGGGTCGGCTGGCTGCGCGCCGCCGTGCTCGGCGCCAACGACGGGATCGTCTCGACGGGCAGCCTGATCGTCGGTGTCGCGGCATCGGACGCCGACAAGGGCGGCGTGCTGCTGGCCGGCGTCGCGGCGCTGGTCGCCGGGGCGATGTCGATGGCCGCCGGCGAATATGTCTCGGTCAGCTCTCAAGCGGACAACGAGCGCGCCAATCTCGCCAAGGAGCGGCGCGAGTTGGCCGAGCAGCCCGAGTTCGAACATGAGGAGCTTGCGGCGATCTATGTGGCGCGCGGCCTGGACCGTGCGCTGGCGCACCAGGTCGCCGACCAGCTGATGGCCAAGGATGCACTCGCCGCGCATGCGCAGGACGAGCTCGGCATTTCCGACATATCGACCGCCCGCCCGCTCCAGGCCGCCTTCACCTCGGCAACGACCTTCAGCGCGGGCGCAGCCGCGCCGCTGCTCGCCGTCGCGCTCGCGCCGCATGCGCTGGTGATCCCGGTGGTGGTCGGCGCATCGCTCGTCTGCCTGGCGGTGCTGGGCGCGCTCGGCGCCAAGGCCGGCGACGCGCCGCCGCTTCGCTCGGTGCTGCGGGTGACGTTCTGGGGGGCGCTCGCGATGGCGATCACCGCGGCGGTCGGACATTTGGCAGGCGCCGCGGTCTAGGCGCGATCCGCTGCGCGGCATGCAGCACGCCGGTCGCGGTAGAATTGCATGCCGAGCTGAAGGCTTTCGGCGATGCGATCGGCTTTGTCCTGGAATGCGGCGGCGGCCTCGGCTGTCAGCAGTTCGGCGGCAGTCTGGCGCCAGAGTCCCAGCCAACGCGCGAAATTCTCGGACGTCATATGCTGCTCGTGTCGGACGTGGGCGGTCATCGGCTGGCCCTTGTAGCGGCCGCTGGTGAGCATGACCGAGGACCAGAACGCCTGCAGCTTATCGATGTGGTGCGGCCAATCCTCGATCGCGCCGTTGAAGATCGGTCCGAGCATCGCATCCTTGCGGATGCGGTCGTAGAATGCCGGAACAAGCCGATGGATATCGTCTTCGGTGATGGATGCGGGCATCTCAGGCAGCCTCGGTTTGCAGGATGCGGCGCAGCGCGCGCGTCAGCTCGTCGCCGAGCAGGGGCTTCTCGATGATGGTGGCGCCAAGGGCGCCGGCCCGCCGCCGCAGGGCGGCCCCCGGATTGGTGGCGAGCAGCAGGGCCGGTGCATTGCAGCCGCCGGCGCGAAGCGATGCGAGCAGATCCAGCCCGCCGCCGCGGCAGGCCTGGTCGATCACCAGGCAGGTGGCGGACGGATTGGCTGCCGCCAGTCCGTCCGCCACCTGAAACCCTTCGAGCGAGAGGGCGAACTGGAGCGAGGCCAGGACCGAGGCGTCGCTGATGAACAGCAGGATCGAATTCTCCGCCGTCATGTCCTGTCCTCGCCACCGCCCGGTTCAGGCGGCCCGCTTCCAATTGGGCTCGAGCGTCGCATGCGGCGGGGAGGCGGCGACGGCGCCGACCGGCAGCCCGGCAAGCTCGTTGGCGAAACCGTGATTGACGTCGCGGTGGTGCGCTTCGTCGGCGCGGACCACGAGCACCACGTCGCGCAGCGTCGCGTCCTCGGGCAGGCTCCAGTAGCGCTTGGCGATCTCGGGCGCCGGCAGGTTCTCGCTGCGCCCTTCGTCGATCTCGGCGAGATAATGGGTGTAGCTGATCACCGCCTCCTCCTCGAAATAGCCGACCACCCGGTGCGCTGTCTTCGAACTGACGAGATAGAGGCCGAAGAAGAATAGATAGAATACCCACTGCACGCCGATGATCACGGCCCGCTCGAAGAAGGTGGGCTTGGAGATCTCGATGAAGGTCATCAGGTGCATGCGCTCATTTTCGGCTTCGTCCATGAGCGTCTTGATCCAGCCCCTGTCGTCGCACATGCGGCGCAGGCAGGCGAGGTGGTTGATCGTCGCGCCGACCATCCCCGGAACGGCGGCAACCGTTTCCAGAACGACGGCGCGATGGCCGTAACGCTCGGCGAAGAAGGTGTCGGCGGTCCAGCGCAGCACCTTGGTGAAGGCGAAGGCGATCCGGTCCGACAGGCCCTTGGGCTGGTGATGGATGCCGAGATCGATGAACGGTGGGATCATGGTTGGTCTCCGTGGCACTCGTTTGCCGGTGTCCGGCCTCTATGATCCCGAGGCCAATGCGGACATTCGGATATTGACCCTACCGTGCGGCCCCTAAGGGCCTTACCGGAGGTGGGGAGGATGACGTTCAGATGCATAGGGAGGATGTGGTCCCGCGCCGATTTCCCCTTCGGTTGGCAGTCTGGCCGTCGCCGCCGCTGGTCGTGACGCTGGCGCTCGCCGCCGCGGCGATCGCGCTCGGCGCCGGCGTCCGGATCAGCTTCGCGGAGCAGCTCGGGCCGCGGGCGACCTATATCTTCTTCGTTCCGGCTGTGGTGGCGGCGAGCGCTCTGTCCGGCTTGCGCATGGGCGTTGCTGCGAGCATCGCCGGCGCGGTGGTCGGTCTGTGGTGCGACCGCTTGATCGGCCCGATCGAGGCGGGAAGCCTGATCGCGGCCGCGGCCTTCGTGGTGATCGGATGCGCGATCGCGCTCGGCGGCGAATGGTTCCAGCGCGCCCGCGCCCGCGCCGAGCGCGTCACCGCCGGCCTCGCACGCCGCGAAGCGCACCTGCGCTCGATCCTCGATACCGTGCCGGATGCGATCGTGGTGATCGACGAGCAGGGCTTGATCCGCGACTTCAGCCCGGCCGCCGAGAGAATGTTCGGCTGGCAGGCGAACGAGGTCCTCGACCGCAATGTCAGCATGTTGATGCCCGATCCCTATCGCTCGGCGCATGATGGTTATCTCGAGCGCTACTACCGGACCGGCGAGAAACGGATCATCGGCAAGGGCCGGGTCGTCGTCGGGGAGCGCAGGGACCGCTCGACCTTCCCGATCGAGCTCGCCGTAGGCGAGATGCGGGCCGACGGGCAGCGGTACTTCACCGGCTTCATCCGCGACCTTACCGAGCGCCAGCAGGCGGAAGCGCGACTGCAGGAGCTACAGAACGAGCTTGTCCATGTGTCGCGCCTGACGGCGCTCGGCGAGATGGCCTCGGCGCTTGCGCACGAACTCAACCAGCCGCTCTCGGCGATCGCCAACTATCTCAAGGGCACCCGCATGCTGCTCGAGCGCGCCGAGGTGCCGCAGGAGCGGGTGGCCGACGCGGTGGAGCGGGCGGCTTGCGAAGCGCTGCGTGCCGGCGACATCATCCGGCGCCTGCGCGACTTCGTCGGCCGCGGCGAGGCGGAGCGTGCGGTCGAAAGCCTGCCGAAGATGGTCGAGGAGGCGAGCGCGCTGGCGCTGATCGGCGCCAAGGAACATGGTATCCGCGTGCAATATGACTTCAGTCCTGAGATCGATCTGGTGCTCGCCGACAAGGTTCAGGTCCAGCAGGTCGTGCTGAACCTCGTGCGCAATGCCGTCGACGCGATGACCGAATCGGTGTCAGTGCGCCGCGAGCTGACGATCACCACCGAACTCGTCGACGACGAGATGGCGCAGGTGACCGTTGCCGACAGCGGACCGGGAATCGATCCAGAGGTGGCCGAGCAGCTGTTCCAGCCTTTCGTCACCACCAAGCGCGCGGGTATGGGCATCGGTCTGTCGATCTCGCGCACGATCATCGAGGCGCATGGCGGGCGGATCTGGGCAAACGCGCGTGCGGGCGGCGGGGCATTGTTCGGTTTCACGCTGCCGCGCGTCGGCGAGGAGGAGCTGTACGATGGCGGGTGAGGCGATCGTCTATGTGATCGACGACGATGATAGCGCGCGCCACTCGCTGGAATTCCTGCTCGATTGCGCCAGGATCCGGGTCCGTTCGTTCGTGTCCGCCGATGCCTTCCTGGCGGCGTCGCCGCCGCTGGCCGGCGCCTGCGTCGTGACCGACGTGCGCATGCCTGGCCGGAGCGGGGTCGAGCTGGTCGAGGAGCTCAGGCGCCGGGGCGCCGCCGTTCCGGTGATCGTCATCACCGGTCATGCCGATGTGCCGCTGGCGATCCAGGCGATGAAGGCCGGCGTCGCCGATTTCATCGAGAAGCCGTTCGATGACGCGGTGATGCTGGCGGCGATCCGCAACGCGCTGGCTCGGCAGGCCGGCGACGACCAGGCGCAGGCGGAGCACCAGGCGGTGCTGGAACGGATCGCCAGCCTGTCCCCACGCGAGCGTGAGGTGATGGACGGCTTGGTGGCGGGCGAGGCAAACAAGGCGATCGCCTTCGATCTCGGCATCAGCGCGCGCACGGTCGAGGTCTACCGCGCCAATGTGATGATGAAGATGCATGCCAAGACGCTGTCCGAGCTCGTCCGGATGGTGACGCTCGCCCGTCTCTCGTGAAGGCGGGCGACTCGACGATGATAAGCCGGCCGGCGCCGCCATGTTGCAGGACATCCCCGAGCCACTCATAGGATGGCAGGATGGATCGTTACGACCGGCGGGTGAGGCTGTTTGCGGCAGGATTGGCCAGCCTCGCCGGCTATGTCGACGCCTGCGGCTTCATCCTGTCGAAAGGCTTCTTCGTCTCGTTCATGAGCGGCAACTCGACGCGGCTGGCGGTCGGCGTCGCGGAGGCGCTGCCGGATGCGCTGGCGGCGGGAGGGCTGATCCTCGCCTTCCTTCTCGGCGTGACGGCGGGGTCGCTTTACGGGCGGGCGGCGGGGGAGCGGCGAGCGGCGGCCGTGCTCCTCATGATCGCGGCGCTGATCGCCGGCGCGGCCGTGTCATCATGGGCCGGATATCTCCACGCCGCACTGGCGCTGACGGCGTTCGCGATGGGGGCCGAGAACGCGATCTTCGAGCAGGACGGGCAGGTCCGCATCGGCCTGACCTACATGACCGGCAGCATCGTCAAGCTCGGTCAGGGCCTCGCCAGCGCGGTTTCGGGCGGCGACAGGTGGGCATGGCTGCCTTACCTGCTCCTCTGGGGCGGGTTCGTCGCCGGCGCGGTCTGCGGCGCGGCGGCCGCAGCGAGCGCCCAGTCCGCCGCGCTCTGGATCGGCAGCGCGCTCGCGCTGTCCTTCGCCATCGTGGCGGGCTCCATCTTAGACACCGGCCGCAGCCGCCAGGCCGGTTGCTAACATTTGGGCAGAACGAAAGGTCCGCGGTTTCCAGTCAGGAGCCTTACGTGCCTTCAGCCGCGATCTGGCGCAGTGCCTGTTCGAACGCCTCGGGAGGCTGGCCGCCCGAGATGAGATATTTCCCGTCGATGACCACCGCCGGCACGGCACGGACACCGCGCGCCTGCCAGAGCTGCTCGGCATGCCGGACCTCGTCGGCATAGCGGCCTGAGCTCAGCACCTCGCGTGCCGCATCGCCGTCGAGGCCAGCCTTCTCGGCGGCCGAGACGAGCACGTCGACATCGGACGGGTCCTGCCCCTCGGTGAAATAGGCTTCGAGCAGCGCGTGCTTGAGCGCGGCCTGGTACCCTTCGAATGCGGCCCAGTGGAGCAGGCGGTGCGCGTCGAAGGTGTTGTAGATGCGGCTGTCCTCCGAGGTGTTCATGCGGAACCCGACCGCCGCAGCGCGTTGCCGGATCGTTTCGCGATTGGCGGCCGATTGCTCGCGTGTCGCACCATATTTGCGGGCGACATGCTCGACGATGTTCTCGCCGTTCGGCGCCATGCCGGGATTAAGCTCGAATGGCTGGAAGGTGATCTCGGCGTCGACGAGGCCGGCGGTCCGCTCCAGCGCCTCCTCGAGCCCGCGTAGGCCGATGATGCACCAGGGACAGGAGACGTCGGAAACGAGGTCGATCCTCATCGGTTGGGCCATCACGCAATCCTTTCTCGCGAGCGCCCATGCGATCTAGGGTGCGGGGAACCAGATTTCATCGGTGGCCGATCCGTAACATTCCGCATGGGCCGCATTGCGCGCCGCCCATAGCCTCGCCCGTGCAATTCGCAGGAGGCGACCATGAAGAATGTCCTTGTCCTGATGCATGACGACGCCGGCCAGGAAGCGCGGTTCCAGGCGGCGGTGGATCTCACCCGCGCGCTCGACGGGCACCTGACCTGCATCGATATCGCGATCGCGCCGGTCTTCGTCGGCGACTATGCCGATTGCGGCGGCACCGCATTGCTGATGGCCGACGAGGAGCAGCGTGAGGGCGTCAATCGCACGCGCATGGAAGCCCGGCTCCGGGTCGAGGGCGTGCCCTATGACTGGATCGACGAGAAGGGTTTCCTCACGCCGTGCGTATGCGACAGCACCGCGCTCGCCGACCTCGTGGTCCTCAACCGCGAACTCGACAGCATTCCCTATCCGGACATGCGCGAGCTCGTCGGCGACCTGCTGGTCAAGACCGGCAAGCCGATCGTCGCGGTCCCGGAGAACGCGAAGGGATTCGACGCCTTCGGCCACGCGCTCGTCGCCTGGGACGGTTCGGAGCAGGCGGAGGCGGCGTTGCGCGCGGCGGTGCCGCTGTTGCAGCATGCGGGGACGGTGACGATCCTCGAGGTCGACGACGGCTCGATCAAGCTGCCTGCCAGCGAAGCGGCCGAGTATCTCTCCCGGCACGGCATCAAGCCGATCGTCCGGCGCGAGAGCGCGCGCGAGGACATCCCGAGCACCGTATTGCTCGACACGATCGAAGCGGTCGGCGCGGCATATCTCGTAATGGGCGGGTTCGGGCATCGTCGCTTCATCGAGGCTGCGTTCGGCGGCGTCACCAAGCGCATGCTGAAGGAATGTCCGGTGCCGCTGTTCATCGCGCACTGAGGCGGAAGAGTGCGAGCGCGCCGGCACGACGATGTGCCGGCGCGAGGAAGAGCCGATCGTCGGCGTGGCGCCACCGTCACAGGTGGGCGCCGTCGGCGACGGCGGGGAGGGTACTGCCGATGGCGTTCGGTCTCGCTCATGTTGCCCGCGGGGTGATACGGAAGATTACGGATCGCCCGCGCGGCCGGCGATCGCATAGGCCTTCCCCGACCTGTCCGCCTTCCGCGGGCGGGCTTGTAAAAGGCGTGGCCGAATGACTCCCGAGAATGCGCCAGTCCGTCACCTCGTGCTGATCGAGGATGACGCCGCCGTGCGCCGTGCCTTGCAGCTGCTCCTGCGCGGCCAGGGCTATGAGGTTTACTCCTTCTCCGAAGCGGCGCCCGCGCTGGCGGATGCCGCCCTGTCGGGCGCAAGCCATGTCGTGATCGACTACGCCCTGCCGAGCACCGACGGCATCGCCGTGTTGCGGGCGCTCAGGGCGTCGGGCTGGCGCGGCGTCGCCGTGCTGATCACCGCCTTCTATTCACATGCGTTGCAATTGCAGGCGAAGGCCGCCGGCTTCGCCGCGGTGCTGGCGAAGCCGTTCCGCGACGATGCGCTGATCGATGCGCTCGCGGAGCCTCAAACCGACGCATGAGCGGGCCCACTTCGACCGATGTGCAGGCTAGGGTTTGCTCTGTTCCTGAGGCTGCATCGCCATGCTATGATCCGACGACCGATGCGGGGGCCTCGGCCGTGCCTGGTCGCGCACGGCGGGCGCGCCGGATCGGGGAGGGGCCCTTGACCGACGCCCGCACCTCGTTCGCACGCGATGCCGTGTCTGCCTACGGTACCGCGGTCGCTTCGGTTGCCGTCGCGGCGCTGGTGCGGTGGGCGGCGCACGAATGGCTCGACGATCGTGGTCATTATCTGTTCTTCACGGTTGCGGTGCTGGTGACGGGAGTCCTGGCCGGGCCGTGGCCGGCCTTGATCGCTGCCGCGCTGTCGGTTGCGCTCGTCCATCTGCTCGGCTGGGCGGACGGGCCGATCGCCCCCTTCGAGCTTGCCGCTTTCCTGCTCGCGGGGGCGGTGATCGTCGGTGTCGCCGCCTATATCGCCGCTCTGCGCCGCCGCTGGCGATCGAGCGAGCAGACTGCCGCGCGCCGTGCGGCGCGTGCGAACGACCTCGCCGATACGCTCAACCTCCTGATCGACGGCGCGACGAGCTATGGCATCTACATGCTCGATCCTGAGGGGCGGGTGACGATCTGGAACAAGGCGGCGGAGCGCCTCAAGGGGTGGACCGAGGAGGAAGTGCTCGGGCGGCATTGCGCGATCTTCTATCCCGAGCCGGCGGTGGCAGCCGGCAAGCCGCAACGGGATCTCGATCGCGCCCGCGCCGAGGGTCGGTTCGAGGAAGACGACTGGCGGGTGCGCAAGAACGGCTCGGAGTTCCTGGCGCACGTCACGGTCACCGCGCTCTACGACGACACCGGTGCGCTGCGCGGCTTCGGCAAGGTCATTCGCGACGTCACCGAGGAGCGCGCCGCCGAGCGCCGCAACCAGGCAAGCGCCTCGCAGTTCCGCTCCATCCTGGCGACCGTCCCCGATGCGATGATCGTGATCAACGAAACGGGCAGGATCCTGTCGTTCAGCACCGCCGCGGAGAAGCTGTTCGGCTATGCCGAAGCCGAGGTCGCCGGCCGGAACGTCAGTTGCCTCATGCCCTCTCCGGACCGCGAGCGGCACGACGGCTATATCCAGCGCTATCTCGCGACCGGCGAGCGGCGGATCATCGGCCTGGGACGGACCGTGATCGGCGAGCGGCGCGACGGCTCGACCTTCCCGATGGAGCTTTCGGTCGGCGAGGCGGTCACCGAGGGCACCCGAGTCTTCACCGGCTTCATCCGCGACCTGACCGAGAAGCAGCGGGCGGAGACCCGCATCGAGCAGCTGCGCTCCGAGCTCGTTCATGCCGCGCGGGTGAGCGCGATGGGCACCATGGCCTCGACGCTCGCGCACGAGCTCAACCAGCCGATCACCGCCGTCGTGACCTTCGTGCGCGGCGTGCGTAACCTGCTGCGTGAGGACGATCCCGACGATCGCGCGATGATCGAAGAGGGCCTTGACGACGCTTATGAGGAGGCACTGCGCGCCGGCGGCATCGTGCGCCGTCTGCGCGAGTTCGTCGGGCGCGGCGAGATCGAGAAGGAGATCGGCTCGCTGTCCGCGATGGTCGACGACGCCGCCAAGCTCGCGCTGATCGGTGCGCGCGAGAAAGGTGTCGAGGCGCATATCGAGCTCGACCCGCGCGTGGACAGCGTGCTCGTCGACCGCATCCAGACGCAGCAAGTGCTGATCAACCTCATGCGCAACGCCATCGAGGCGATGGCGGACGCGCCCGAACGCGTGCTCACCATCTCGAGCGCGCCCGACGAGGCGGGGTTTGTCCGCGTCACGGTGGCTGACACCGGGCCCGGGGTTTCGCCCGAGATCGCCGAGAACCTGTTCCGTGCCTTCAACAGTACCAAAAGCAGCGGCATGGGGCTCGGCCTGTCGATCTGTCGGACGATCGTCGAGGCGCATGGCGGGCGCATCTGGATGGAGCCGGGCCCGGACGGCGGCTCGCAATTTCATTTCACCTTGGTTCGCGCAGATATGGAGGCGCCGGTATGAGCGACAAGCCATTGGTTCACGTCATCGACGACGAGGAGAGCGTGCGCCGCGGGGCGAGCTTCTTCCTCAAGACATCGGGCTATGCGGTGCGCACCTGGCCGTCGGGCGTCGCGTTCCTCAAGGAGGTCCGGCATGTCGAGGTGGGTTGCATCCTGCTCGACATCCGCATGCCGGAGATGGACGGCCTTGAGGTCCAGCGCCAACTCAACGAGCGGGGTGTCACCATGCCCGTCATCGTGCTGACCGGCCATGGCGACGTGGCGAACGCGGTGACCGCGATGCGCGCCGGCGCGATCGATTTCCTCGAGAAGCCGTTCGACACCGACGCCTTGCAGGACGCGATCACGCGTGCGCTCGCGCAGATCGCCTCCGAGAAGGACGTGATGGCCCGGGCGGCGGAGGCCGAGGTGGTGCTGGGGGCCCTCAGCGAGCGCGAGCGCGAGGTGCTCGAGGGGCTCGCCCAGGGCTATCCCAACAAGACGATCGCCTATGACCTCGGCATCTCGCCAAGGACGGTGGAAGTGCATCGCGCCAACATCATGACCAAGCTCAAGGCACGCAGCCTGTCGGAGGCGCTTCGCATCGCCTTTGCTGCCGGTATGGGGGAAACCCGGATCTGAGGCGGGTCGGTCAGTGCATGGTCACGCGCCGCCGGACCAGGACCTCGCTTGCATCATCGGCCGTCGGAACCGTCTCGAACCCCATTTCGCGCTCGAGCGCCAGGGCTGCGCGGTTGTCGCGGCTCTCGAGCGATTCGACGGTCTCGATGCCTTCGGCGGCGGCATAGCGCATGACGTGCTCGACGAGCGTCCAGCTCACACCCTTGCCCTTGCAGTCTTCGCGCACGGCAAGCGCGAGCTCGGCGCGGCGGTGATCGGGATCGGTCGCCAGCATGGCGCTGGCAACGATGAGGTTGCCGGCAAAGGCGAGGAAATTGATCGTGCGGGCATAGTCGACCTGGCACATCGGCACGAGCTGGTCGCGGCCGACGCTCTCCCGCCCGCTGAGGAAGCGGAACCGCAGGTCCTCACGGCTCACATGCGCGAAGAGATCGGCAAGCAGCGCTTCGTCCTCGGGAACAACGGGGCGCACGTGCAGCGCGAGACCGCTGCTGGTGGTGAGGTCCGCGGTCCATTCAACCGGCACTGGTCGGATCGCCAGCTGCGACCGGCGATCATCGCCGAACAGCCGTCCACGCGCGTCGAGCGCGATCACCCCCTCGGCCGTGGCGACCAGCGGGTTGATCTCAAGCTCGGCGATCTCGGGGAAATCGACCGCGATCGCCGACAGCGCGTTGAGCACGCGGACGATTGCCGCGCGGTCGGCTGGCGGGACGTCGCGATAGCCCTTGAGCAGCCTGCCGATCCGGGTCGCATCGATCATATCCTCCGCAAGCCGGTCGTCGAGCGGCGGCAGGCCGAGCGCGCGGTCCGCGACGACCTCGACCGCCTTGCCGCCGGCGCCGAACGCAAGCACGGGGCCGAACGTCGGATCATTGGCGAACCCGGCCAGCAGCTCCTGGCCGTCGCCGATCGGCACCATCGTCTCGACCTCGAAGCCGCTGATCGAGGCCTCGGGGTGGCTGTGCCGGATCCGCGCCGCCATCTCCCGCGCTGCTTGGACGGCGTCCTCGCCGGTGGCGAGGTCGAGCCGGACGCCGCCGACGTCCGACTTGTGGGGCAATTGCGGCGACACGAGCTTGACGGCGTAGGGCGGCGCGAGGTCGGCCGCCGCGGCCGCCACCGCATCGGGGGTCTGGGCGAAGCGGATGGCATTGATCGGCACGCCATAGGCGGCGAGCAGCACCTTGGCCTCAGTCGCGTTGAGGATGGTCCGCCCCTCCGGGCGGGCGGAGGCGATCGCGGCGGTGGCGCAGGCCTTGTCGGCCGCGGCGATGCTGACGCGCGCCGGCGCCCTAAGCAGCGCCTCCTGTCCGAGATGCGCGCGCCGCAGATAACCGAACCCGCGCACCGCATCGTCGAGGTTGTCGAACAGCGGGATGCCGGCGTCATCGAAGATCGCGCGCGACGCGTCGGCGTTGGCGCTGCCCATCCAGCAGGCGATGACCGGCTTGCGCGCGGGATTACTGGTCTTGACCGCGGTGGCCAGCGCCGCGGCGATCTCTGTCCCGGTCGCTACCGCCGTCGGGCAATGGATCACCAGCAATGCGTCGACCCCCGGGTCCGCCAGCGCGGCCTCGGCCGCGGCCGAGAAGCGCTCGGCCCGAGCGTCGCCGACCACGTCGATCGGATTGCCGCGCGACCAGGCGTGCGGCAGCACGGGCTCGAGCGCGGCGACTGTCTGCGGCGAGAGCGTCGCTAGCGTACGGTGTTGATCGGCCAGGGCATCGGCGGCGAGCACCCCGGCTCCGCCGCCGTTGGTGACGATCGCGAGCCGGTCGCCGCCCTGCGGCCGATGGCGGCACAGCACCTGTGCGGCATCGAACAGGTCGGTGAGGCTGTCGACCAGCACGATGCCGGCGCGCGCGAACGCCGCGGCATGGACGTCATAATCCCCGACCAGCGCGCCGGTGTGCGAGATCGCCGCCTTGCCCGCGGCCGCGCTCCGGCCCGCCTTGATCGCGATCACCGGCTTGACCCGCGACGCGGCGCGGGCGGCCGACATGAACTTCGCCGGCGCGGTGACGCCCTCGACGTAGAGCAGGATCGCGTCGGTCGCCGGATCGCCCGCAAGCATGTCGATCAGGTCGCCGAGGTCGACGTCGGCCATGTCGCCGGCAGAGACCACCGCCGAGAAGCCGACATGCTTGTCGGCCGCCCAGTCGAGCATCGCTGTCACCAAGGCGCCGCTCTGCGAGACGAAGGCGAGCCGGCCGGGCGCGGCCGACCGCGGCGCGAACGACGCGTTGAGCCGCGCATGGGGGAGCAGCACGCCGAGGCAGTTGGGTCCGACGATGCGCAGCAGGTGCGGTCGGGCCGCCGCGAGCATCGCGTCGCGGAGCGCAGGGTCCTGGAGACCGGCGGAGAGCACCACCGCGACCTTGATCCCCTTGGCGCCGAGCTCGCCGATGATCCCGGGAATGGTGTCGGCGGGGGTGACGATGATGGCGAGGTCGGGCGCCTCGGGCAGCGCGTCGATCGAGTGGACCCACCAGGTCTTGTCGAGTTCGACCCGCTTGGGGTTGACCGCGAAGATCAAGCCCTCGAAGCCACCGTCGATGATGTTCTCGAGGACGCGCTCGCCGAGCGAGCCGGCACGGCTCGAGCCGCCGATCACCGCGATGCTGCGCGGGTGGAACAGGGCGTCGAGGTTGCGGATGGTCATGGCATCGCTCCTGGTTCTTGAGCAGCCATGATTGAGCACCGTCAGGGGGCGGTCCGCGATAAGTAGAGAACCGTATGTCGGCGGGGGCCGCGATCGAGGAGGTTGGCGCCATCGATTGCGGAGACGACCGATGATTTACGCACTCAGCGCTTTTGCCCACCACGCCACGACCCTGCTGAGCCAGCAGCCGCGTGTCGCCATCGGCCTGTCTGGCCTCGGCGCCGTCACGCTGACCGGCATGCTCGCCCGTCTGGTCCTTCACCTGCCGGTCTAGGAGGGAGGACTATGTCGCAGGTTCCGATCCGTCATCTCGTCGTGCTGGGGCACCCGGCTCCAGGGAGCTTCAATCACACGGTCGCACAGACCTATTGCGAGACCGTCGAGGCCTGCTGCCAGCAGGCCGAGGTTCGCGATCTCTATGCGATCGGCTTCGATCCGCTGCTCAAGGCCGACGAACGGCCGGCCGGCGATCGCTTCGAGCCCGCGCCCGATGTCGCGGCCGAGCTTGCCCTGCTGCGGGAGTGCGATGTGGTGACGCTGATCTATCCCTTGTGGTTCGGCATGCCGCCGGCGATCATCAAGGGCTATATCGACCGCGTGCTCGGGGCCGGCTTCGGGCCGAGCAGCATCAAGCACGATCTTCCCAACCCGATGCTCAGGGGCAAGCATCTGATGATCCTGAGTTCGTCGGCGACGACGCGCCCGTGGCTCGAGGAGCACGGACAATGGGTGTCGCTGCGCCAGGCTTTCGACACCTATCTGTCGACGATCTTCGCGTTCGCGAGCGACGACCACGTCCATTTCGACGCGATCGTCAGCGGGACCAAGGCCCAGTACATCGAGGAATGCCTCGAGCAGGCGCGTGAGCGGACCCGCCTGCTCTGCGCGAAGCTGTTGAACGCCTGGCACCGGCGCGAGCAGGCGCACGTCTGCCATTGATCGCGGTGCAGGAGCGGTCTCAGGCCGGCGGGTCGCGGGGCGCGGGATCGCCGGCAAGTCGATCATCACCGCCGTGCCGCGCTGCGGGGCGCTCCGGATGGCGAGCCGGCCGTGCGCCGCGGCGACGAAATCACGTACGAGACCGAATCCGGTGCCGTGAGCACCTGGCCGGCCAGGGCCTGCGAGCAACCGCTCCCTGTCCTGGCGCCGCATGCCACATCCGTTGTCGGCGACGATCAGGCGCACCCGGCCGCCACGACTTCGCAGCCGAATGCGGATGGTGCCGCCGGCACCGATCGCGCGCCGCGCGTTGGTGACGAGCTCGATCAGCGCATGGTCGAAATGGTCGCCGTCGGCGTGAACCGCGCCATCGCCGGTAACGGGGCCGAGGACCAGGCGCGCGTCGAAACCGGTGATCGAGCGTAGCAGCGGCACGAGTCGCTGGAGGCGGGTCGCGGGCGCGAAGGCTTCCGCATTGGCCGAGTCGACCAGGAGCAGCTGGGTGGTCAGCACGCCGCCGCGCATGGCGGCGTCTTCGATCGCATCGAGCAGCTGTGCGCGCCACGCGCTGTCCGGAGCCTCTTCGATCAGATGGCGGGCGGACGCGATCGCACCGAAGAGGTTGCGAATGTCGTGCGCGTGCTGGCGCAGCTGGGGAAAGGCCATCGTCTCGGTGTCGGTCATGCGCTCCTCCGTCTCTGACTCGTGCATGCCGTTCGGCGATGCGCCTGCGAATGCGGAGATTCCCCTAGGCTAGCGCTAGCGCGGCACGAGCACCGCCGCGCCTTCGAGCCGACCGGCGCGAAGGTCGTCGAGCGCCGTGTTGGCGTCCGCCAGCCGATAGACCCTAGTGGTCGTACGCACCGGAATGCGCTGCGCTACTGCAAAGAATGCTGCGCCGTCCGCGCGCGTGAGGTTGGCAACCGAGAGGAGCGCGCGCTCGCCCCACAGATCGGCATAGGGGAAGGCGGGGATGTCGCTCATATGGATGCCGGCGCAGACGACACGCCCGCCCTTGCGCACCGCGCGGAGCGCGGCAGGAACCAGCGCGCCGTCGGCGGCGAAGATGATCGCGGCGTCGACCTCTTCGGGCGGCGGCCGGTCCGAGCCACCCGCCCAGGTGCAACCCAGACGGCGGGCGAACGCCTGGGTCGCGGCGTCGCCCGGCCGGGTAAGCGCAAACACCCGCCGGCCCCGCCAGTTGGCGACCTGCGCGACGATATGCGCGGCGGCGCCGAAGCCGTAGAGCGCGATCGTGTCGGCGTCGCCGGCCATGACCAGCGCGCGGTAGCCGATCAGCCCCGCACAGAGCAGCGGCGCCGCCTCGGCATCCGCGAAGGCGTCCGGGATCGGCAGGCAATAGCGCGCATCGGCAAGGCAGTGGGTCGCATAGCCGCCGTCGCGCGTCGCCCCGGTGAAGACCGGCGTCTCGCAGAGATTCTCACGGCCGCTGAGACAATAGCGGCAATGGCCGCAGCTGCCGCCGAGCCACGGCACGCCAAGACGTGCGCCGAGGGCGATGCCGGTCACCCGGGAACCGACCGCGACGACGCGGCCCACGACCTCGTGCCCCGGCACGATCGGGTAGTGCGCCGCCACCTCGCCGTCGGCAACGTGCAGGTCGGTCCGGCAAACGCCGCAGGCCAGCACCTCGAGCAGGACCTCCTCGGGGTCGGGCGGCCCGAATGTTCGCGGCACGCGGCGGAGCGGCAGCCCCGCACGGTCGAACTGCATCGCATAGCCGTCGATCATGCCGGCGATCCTGCGCGCTTCGGAACCGGGGGAGAATAGGGGATTTTGCGCAATGCCGGGCGCGTGAGGACGGCCTAGCTCCGCGACGGAGGCAGCGGAATGGCCGGCACGCGCCAATCGGAACCAAGCAGGGAGAGCAAGGAGCGGCGGACATGGCTGTCGCGGTGGCTGATCGCGCTGCTGGCGATCGCCGGGCTCGTTGCGGCGGTGCTCCACTTCGGCGAGCTCGAGCGGTTCGCGGCGATGCTCCGCCGCGCGCAGCCGCTCTGGCTCGTAGCCGCCGCTGCGCTCCAGGCGGGGACCTATGTCGCCGTCGCGCTCGGCTGGACGACGGTCCTGCGCCGCGCCGGTTCGCCCCAGCCATTGGGCCGGCTGCTCCCGGTGGCCCTCGTCAAGCTGTTCGCGGACCAGGCGATCCCGGGCGCCGGCATGGGCGGCAATGTGGTGCTGGTCGACCGGCTGATCGCGCTGGGCGTTCCGCGTGGTGCGGCGGTTGCGGCGTTGCTGGTATCGCTCATCGGCTATTATGCAGCCTATGCCAGCTTCGCGATGGTGATGCTGGCCGTGCTGTGGCTGCACGGCCATGCGACACCCTTGCTGGTCGGATTGGTCACGACCTTCCTGCTCGTCGCGCTGGCGATCCCGGCCTTGGCGCTGTGGCTGCGTGCGCGCGGCAGCGCGCCACTGCCGCCCCGGCTCGAGCACATCGGCGTGGTCCGCAAGCTGCTTGGGATCATGGGCGAGGCGCCGAAGCGCCTGGTGACGGACCGCCCTCTGATCCTCAAGGTGGCGGCGTTCAACGGGCTCGTGTTCCTCGCCGATGCGGCGACGCTTGCGTTTTGCCTGTGCGCGCTCGGCGAGCCGCTGCGCGCTGGATCGTCGTTCATCGCGCTGATGACGGCCTCGATCGTGGCGACGCTCGGGCCCATCCCGATGGGGCTCGGCAGCTTCGAGGCGACCTCGACTGCGATGCTGGGCGCACTCGGCGTGCCGGTTGAGGCGGCGATCGCCGGCACGCTGCTGCTGCGCGGGTTCACGCTCTGGCTGCCGCTCGTGCCGGGGATGGTGCTGATGCGCACCCGGCCCCGGGCTCGGCGCGCCGCTAGGTAGTGTCCCCAATGGAGGGCCGAGGCGGGACGGACCTAGTCTGGACGCGCCGTAACGGAAGACGTCGATATTCGGATCGGAATTCGGCCCAGCGCCCCCGCGCTCGCGCGACGGGGGTGCGCCGGCTGATCGACCGAATTGGTCGAGGCGGAAGGCGAACGCACCCCTCGTCTGGGGCGGCTCCGGCGGCGGAATGAACCAGCAAGGAGTGTTCCCGATGAACGAGCTGTCCAAGAGTCCCGCCCGGCGCCAGCCGGCGCCATCGCCGTTCGGCTGGCTGCGCACCGAGATCGACCGGCTGTTCGACGACGTCGCGCCCGCGCGCAGCTTCCTCAATCTCGGCCTGGGCGGCTTCGCGCCGGTGCCCGCGCTCGAGATGACCTCGGGCGACAAGGCGTATCGCCTCACCGCCGAGCTGCCAGGTATGAAGGAGGAGGATATCGAGCTGAGCGTCGCCGAGGGCGTGCTGACCCTCAAGGGCGAGAAGCGCTCCGAGGAGGAGCATGGGAAGGATGGCCGGTTGCTGAGCGAGCGCAGCTACGGCAGCTTTGCCCGGCGCATCACGCTTCCGAGCGATGTCGATTTCGACAGGATCGCAGCCGAGTTCGACAAGGGCGTGCTGACGGTCACCCTGCCGCGCAATGCGGAGGCGGTCGAGCGCACCCGCAAGATCGCGATCGGCCACAAGGGCTGATCGGCGCATGACCTCCTCCGCCGCACGCACCGAACGCCCTGCGGCGGAGGAGGTCGTCGGCTTCCTCGAGGAGAGCGGCGTGCTGGGCGCCGATCCAGTGCGCCGCGTCGATACGCACGCCGCGCATGTCTTTCTCGCCGGCGACCGCGCCTGGAAGCTCAAGCGGCCGGTTCGGCTGGACTATCTCGATTTCTCGACACCGGCGCGGCGCAAGGCGGCGCTCGCGGCCGAGCTCCGGCTCAACCGCCGCACCGCGCCCGGCCTCTACGTGGGGCTGCACGCAATCACGCGCGAGCCGGACGGGTGCCTGGCGCTGGACGGCGAAGGAGCGGCCGTCGACTGGCTGCTCGAGATGCGCCGCTTCGCCGACGACGTGCTCCTCGATCATCGTGCACGACGCGGCGGACTCGACGAGGGGTTGATGATCGCTCTCGCCGACGCCGTTCACACCTTCCACGTCGCCGCCGAGATCGCGTCCAGCTCAGGCGGGGCGGAGCGTCTTGGCGCGGTGATCGCTGGCAATGCCAAGAGCTTTGCTGCCTACGCCGGCATGTTCGACAGCGAGGCGGTGGCGAAGCTGCTCGCGCGCCAGCGCGCAGCGCTCACCCGCCAGTCCGCCCTGCTCGATGCGCGGGCGCGGGCAGGACGGGTGCGACATTGCCACGGCGATCTGCACCTCGCCAACATCGCCTTGATCGACGACGTGCCGGTCCCGTTCGACTGCCTTGAGTTCGACGCCGAGCTCGCCACCACCGACGTGCTCTATGATCTCGCCTTCCTGCTGATGGACCTCTGGCACCGCGGGCTCAGGCGCGAGGCCAACCGCCTGTTCAATCGCTATCTCGACCTGTCCGCCGAAGACGAGGACGGGGTGGCTCTGATGCCTTTGCTCCTCTCGATTCGCGCCGCGGTTCGCGCCCATGTCGCGGCGGCGCGCGCGAGGCGAGGCGGCGGCGGCGCGGCGATACGGCAGGCGCGCAGCTATCTCGCCCTCGCTGCATCGCTGCTCGATCCCGTTCCCCTTTTGCTGCTGGCGATCGGCGGCCGGTCGGGCACCGGCAAATCGACACTGGCGCGCACGCTGGCCGCGGATATCGGCGCAGCGCCTGGCGCGCGCATCCTGCGCAGCGACGTGGTGCGCAAGCGGCTGGCGGGCCTGGCGCCGGAGGCGCGTATCCCAGCCGCCGACTATACCGCTGCCGCGAGCGTCCGCGTCTATGCCGCGCTCGACAGCGCCTGTCGCGACAGGCTTGCCGAGGGCGGCAGCGTCATCGCCGACGCGGCGTTCCTCGATCCGCGCGAACGCGGTGCGATCGCCGAGGCTGCGGCATCGGCCGGTGCGCGCTTCGTCGGACTGTGGCTCGAGGCTGGCCTCGCGGTACGCATCGCACGGGTGTCGGGACGAGAGGGTGACGCTTCCGACGCGAATGCCCGCGTGGTCCGCCTGCAGGCGCGTCGGCCGGTGGGATCGCTTCGTGGTTGGCGCCGGCTCGCCGCTGGCGGCCCGCCCGCACGGATCGCAGCCTCGGCGCGGCGCTTCCTGGCCCGCTCGGCATGAACAGGGTCGCATCTTCACCGGCGCCGTTTTGGGCGGAGCCGATCGAATCGCTCTTCGCGAGGTTCGCCACGGGAGCCGACGGCCTCGCGGAGGAGGAAGCCGCTGCGCGGCTGGCGCGGTGCGGCGCGAATGCGATCGACGGGAAGGAACATCTGTCCGCGCCGCGCCTGCTCATCCGGCAGTTCGCCAATCCGCTCGTGCTGATCCTGATCTTCGGCGCAGGCGTCTCGATGGCACTTCGCCAATGGGTCGACTCCTCGATCATCCTTGCGATCGTGCTCGGCAGCGGGTTGTTGAGCTTCTTCCAGGAATTCCGGGCATCACGGGCGGTGCTCGCGCTCCGTGCCCGCCTCGCCCTGTTCGCAACGGTGCTGCGCGACGGCGTGGCCGAGACCAAGCCGGTCACGGACATCGTGCCCGGCGACATAGTGCTGCTGGCCGCGGGCAATCTCGTGCCTGCCGACGCGCGGGTGATCGAGGCCAATGATTTCCTCGTGACCGAGGCGGCGTTGACAGGCGAATCGCTGCCGGTCGAGAAGTCTCCCTGCGCCGTTTCCGCCGATGCGCCGGTCTCCGGGCGAACCAACGCCGTCTTCATGGGCGCGTCCGTCCGCAGCGGGACAGCGCGCGTGCTCATCACCGCCACCGGCGGCGGCACCGAGTTCGGCTCGATCGCGGCGAGGCTCCGCGAGCAGGAACCGGAGACCGATTTCGCGCAGGGCGTGCGGCACTTCGGCACGATGCTGCTGCGGGTGATGATCGTGATCGTGCTCGCGGTGCTGACGGTCAACCAGCTGCTCGGCCGGCCGGTCACCGAGTCGCTGCTGTTCGCGGTCGCGCTTGCGGTGGGGCTGTCGCCGGAGCTGTTGCCGGCGATCATCAGCGTCACGCTGTCGGCGGGCGCGCGGCATCTGGCGCGCGGCGGCGTGATCGTCCGCCGGCTCGAGGCGATCGAGAACCTCGGCAGCATGGACGTGCTGTGCACCGACAAGACCGGTACGCTCACAGAGGGCGCGGTGTCGCTTGCCGGGGCGCTCGGTGCCGCCGGTGCGTCCGACTGCCGCGTCCGGGACGCAGCCTTTCTCAACGCGCATTTCGAAAGCGGGATCGCCGATCCGCTCGACGCGGCGCTCTGTGCGGCGGCCGAGCACGACGGCTGGACGCCTGGAAGCACGATCAAGCTCGGCGAGATCCCCTATGACTTCCAGCGCCGGCGGCTCAGCGTCATCGTCGCACAGGCATCCGCTGCCGCACGCATGGTGACCAAGGGCGCCTGTGCTGACGTGCTCGCGGTCTGCACGCAGGTCGCGATGCTGGACGGCACGGTCGCGCTTGACGCTGCCTGGCGAGCGCGGATCGAGTCCTTGGTCCGTGCGCAGGGCGAAGCGGGCCTGCGCGTGCTGGCCGTCGCCGAGCGGGAGCTCACGCCGGCGGCGTCATGGTCGCGGGACGACGAGCGCGACATGGTCCTGCTCGGCTTCCTCACCTTCCGGGATCCGCCCAAGCCGGACGCCGGCAAGGCGATCGCCGACCTCGCCGCGCTGGGAATCACGGTCAAGCTGATCAGCGGCGACAATCGCCACGTCACCGCGCATGTCGCGGCCGAGGTGGGGCTCGACCCGACGGCGATGCTGACCGGCGCCGAGATCGCGGCGATGAGCGCGCCGGCGCTGGCGCACAAGGCAGCGCGCGCCCAGCTGTTCGTCGAGATCGATCCGCAGCAGAAGGAGCGGATCGTCCGCGCGCTCCAGCGCGCCGGCCACGCGGTCGGCTTCCTCGGCGACGGGATCAACGACGCGCCGGCGCTGCACGTCGCCGACATCGGCATCTCGGTCGATCAGGCGGTCGATGTCGCCCGCGAGAGCGCCGACATCGTCCTGCTGCGGCGCGATCTCGACGTGCTGCGGCAAGGGGTCGAGGATGGGCGACGTATTTTCGCCAACACCCTCAAATATATCGCGATCACCACCAGCGCCAATTTCGGCAACATGGTCAGCATGGCGCTGGCGACGCCGCTGCTGCCGTTCCTGCCGCTGCTCCCCAAGCAGATCCTGCTCAACAATTTCCTGTCCGACCTCCCGTCGGTCGCGATCTCGACCGATCGGGTCGATCCCGAGCATGTCGCGTGCCCGCAGCGTTGGGACATGCGCGAGATCCAGCGCTTCATGGTCGTGTTTGGACTGGTGAGCAGCGCGTTCGACCTTTTGACCTTCGCGCTGCTGTTGATCGTGTTGCGCGTGGATGCGGTGGTGTTCCAGACGGTGTGGTTTCTCGTGTCGTTGCTGACCGAGCTCGTCGTGGTTCTGATCCTGCGCACGCGCCGGCCGGCGCTGCGCAGTCGCCCGAGCCGGCTCCTGCTCTGGGGCACGATCGCGACATCCGCCGCGGCGCTGGTGCTCCCCTGGACGGGGGAACCCGCCCGCTTGTTCGGCCTCGTACCGCTTAGCTTCAGCCTGCTCGGCACCAGCCTCGCGGTCGTGCTCGCCTACGCCGCCGCGACCGAGGCCGCCAAGCGCCGCTTCTACGCGCACGCCACTACGCAACACTCCTACTTCTTCCGTCCCAAGCGACACGCGAGAGTCGGTGGCCGGGCCAAGGTGCCCCGGCGCTTCGGATCAGGAGACGGCATATGAGAAGCGACAGCCAGCTGCAGCAGGACGTCATCGACCAGCTGTCCTGGGCTCCCGACGTCGAGCATGGCCATATCGGCGTCACCGCCCGCGACGGTGTGGTAACGCTCATCGGCCATGTTCCCAGCTACGCGATGAAGCTTGCGGCCGAGCGCCTCACCCGCGGCGTCAAAGGCGTGAAGGCGGTGGCGCAGGAGATCGATGTACGCCTGCCGAGCGAACCCAAGACCTCGGACGACGAGATCGCCGGACGGATCGTGCGGCTTTTCGAATGGGACGCGCGCATCCCCGAGGACAAGATCTCGGTCAAGGTCGAGAGGGGATATGTGACGCTCACCGGCGAGGTCGAGTGGAACTATCAGAAGCAGGCCGCCTACACCGCCGCCGGCCGCATCAGCGGCGTGCGTGGCGTAGCGAGCTACATCACGGTGCAGCCGAAGCCCGCGCCGGCCGATCTGCACGAACGCATCCTGGCCGCGCTCAAGCGCTCGAGCGAGGTCGACGCGAGTACGATCACCGTCCGCGTCGACGGTGGCAAGGTCACGCTCGGCGGTGCGGTACGCGGCTGGAACGAGCGCCGCACGGCGGAGGCGGCCGCGTGGGCGGCACCCGGCGTGCTGGCGGTCGAGGACGAGATCATCCTTGCGTGAAGCCCGGCTCCCGGCCCGCTAAGCGCGCCGGGAGCGCCCGCCTGTCCTCAGTGCGAGAGGAGCACGGGGATGATCGCGTTCGACAGGAGGTCGCGCGTCACCCCGCCGAATGCGGTCTCGCGCAGCCGCGAATGCATATAGGCGCCGACGACGAGCAGGTCCGCCTGCCGCCGCCGGGCATGGTGCTCGAGCACCTCCGCGACGCGCGACCAATCCCCTTCCGGCAGCGCGAAGGTCGAGACATCGAAGCCGTGCCGGACGAGATGGCGCTGGGCTTCGGCAACGGTGGCGAGTGCATTGGCGTCGCCGGGATTGGCGCCGACGGTGACGAGCTCGACGCGTGCGCCGGGCTCGGCGATCGCCACCAGGTCGTGCACGGCGCGATTGGCTTCGGGCGACGCCTTCCAGCCGACGATCGCGTGGCGGATGCGGCCGAGCGGCTTGTTCGGCGGCAGCAGCAAGAGCGGCGTCCCGGTGGAAAGGAGCAAGGTGTCGAGCACACGGCGGCGCAGCCATGGCACCTCCCAGCACTCCTCCGTGCCGACGACGCAGAGGTCGGCGAGCGGCCGGCTCAGCCTCAGGTCCTGCGGGATCCATGCGACGTCGTCGCGAAGCCCGTAGACCTCGACCGGACAGGTCGCTTCGGCGACGAGCTTGCGCACCTCGGCGAGGCGCGCTTCCTCGTCGCGGCGAAGCTCGTCCTCGGGAAGGTAGAGCGCGCCGAGCGGCGCGAACTCGGCAGCGAGCAGCGGTCCGGCGGAGAGGGTAACGACCTCGCAATAGGCGCCGAAGCTTTCCCCGAGCGCGACCGCCGCTTTGAGGAAGGGCTCGGTCCGTTTGGCGTTGTCGATGACGAACAGCAGATCCTTGATCATGACTCGCTCCTTTCGCGTGCGGAGCGAAGCGCCAATGCGCCGGCGATGCGCTTGGGAATGTTCCGTAGTGGCGGCGGCAATGGAGCGATGCCCAGCGGCTTCAAGCGCCCTTTCCGTCTGCGGCCACTACGGGCAATTGCGCATTTCCGCGTGGACGTGCCTGGCGAATGCTCTCCTTCGATCGATCGAGGGAGGTTCAGATGCTGATTCCGCACGGCGCCTTGGTGCTGGTGCTCGACGATGACCATGTCCGCCTGCTCCGCAACCGTGGCCGCGACCATCAACCCGACTTCGAGCTCGTTCCTGCCCGGCTGCTGACCCGCGCGCTTGGCGACGGTCCGGCCGATCCGCGGCGAAGATTGACGGAGGTCCTGGACACGATCGCGCCGCTGCTGGCCGCCGGAACGCCGCTCCTGCTGGTGGCGCCGTCGCGGACGCTGGGTGGGCTGCGCGATGCGCTTCCCAAGGCCTATCGCGGGCACGTCGTCGCCGAGATCGCCAAGGACCTCACCCGCTGCCCGCCGGCCGAGCTCGCCGAGCGCCTGCACATGGCGCACGCATGAGGCCCGGGCGCCTTGGCAGGCTGCTGCTCGCTCTCGCCTGCGCGGCGCCAGCGGTTGCGCAGCAGGTGGTGGTGCCGGTGGCGCCGGGAAGCATCATCGAAACTGCGCAGCGGCTCAAGCCGGGCGAGTTCCTCTGGACCCCGCAGGTGGCGCCGCAGGGCCCTGTGGTGCTGATCGTCAGCATCGCCGGCCAGCGTGCCGTGCTCTATCGCAACGGCGTGCCCATCGCGGTGACGACGGTATCGACCGGCCGCCCGGGCTATGAGACGCCGACCGGGGTGTTCACCGTGCTCCAGAAGGAGGTCGAGCATTATTCGAGCCTCTACGACGATGCGCCGATGCCCTATATGCAGCGCCTCACCTGGGGCGGCGTCGCTCTGCATGCCGGAAGCCTGCCGGGCTATCCGGCATCGCACGGCTGCATCCGGCTGCCGCCCGCGTTCGCCAAGCTGCTTTATGGCGTGACGCGGCTGGGGATGACGGTTGTCGTCACCGATGCGCGCGACCTGCCTCGGCTCGCGCCGGCGGGGGACCCACTCCGGGGCAAGGCCGGCGCCGCCCCTCCGGGGGAAAGCTGGTGGCATCCCGAGCTGGCACCCGACGGACCGGTATCGATCGTGATCAGCGCAGCCGACCGCCGCGTGGTCGTCCTGCGGAACGGGCGGGAGATCGGGCACGCCGCGGTGACGATCGCCGGACGTGTGGAGGCGACCACCGCCTATGTCCTCGCCGATGGCGACGGTGCGAAGCGGCAATGGTTCAGCGTGGCGCTCCGGCCGGACGCGAAAGCCGATCCGGTTCCGCCGCGATTCTGGGACGGCTTCGGTGTCGATCCGGCGTTCCGCCGGGTAGTGGCGGCGATTGTAACGTCCGGCACGACGGTCGTGCTGACCGGGGAAAGCCTGGTTGCGGGAAGTCCGCCGTTTACGGTCCTGGAGGAGAATTAGGCAATCCGTGCGGACGACCGGCGCACGACGGCACTGGCAATGGGACATCCGACCGACTGCCTCGGGCACTGTCCGGCGGCGCATGGGTGCCGCGCAAGGTCGAGCGATGGAGTCAGCGCGGTAGCGCCTCGACGGCGTGCTGCACGGTATCGAGTGCCGCTCGGCGCGCCGCGTCGGTCGGCAGCGCGGCGAGGCGCGAGTCGAGCAATTCGCGCAGCGCCGCCTGACGGCTCGACAGGTCCTCGCCGGCGACGAGCGCGGGGGCGTCGGCGCGCGGCGCAGCGCTGCGAATAGCGCGGGCCTGCGGCGCAAGCCGGAAGGATTCGCCGAGCACCGGTACGATCGGGGCGGGAATGCCGGGAAGCTGCGCCGCATCGGCGGCAAGCCGGTCGAGCGCGGGGGTCTCGCCATGGTCCAGGAACAGGTTGCCGCGGATCGGCGCGCGGGCTGCGATCCATCGCAGCAGCCCTGCCCGATCGGCGTGCGCCGAATAGGCGTCGAGCGACTCGATGTGCGCGCGGACGCGGACGTCGGCGCCGGAGATGCGAACCAGGCGGGCGCCGCTTTCGAGGACTGCTCCCAGCGTGCCGCGCGCCTGATAGCCGACGAACAGCACGGTCGAATCGGCCCGGGGCAGGTTGCGCAGCAAATGGTAGCGGACGCGGCCGCCGGTACACATGCCCGACCCTGCGATGATCACCGCCCCGGAGATGCGGTTGAGCATCTTGGATTCGTCGACGCTGCGGGTGAAGCGGATCTTGGGATGGTCGAATGGGGAGGGGCCGCGGCGCGGGGGGGTGTCGTAGCGCCGGTAGGCACGCGTCACCTTGTCGGCGAGCGGTGCGTCGATGAACACCGGGACTGGCGTGAGCCGGCCCGAATCGAACAGTGTCACGAAATCCTCGATCAGCAGCTGGGTGCGCTGGAGCGCGAAGGCGGGGATGACGAGATTGCCGCCGCGCGCCAAGGCCGCCTCGGCCGACTTTGCCAGCCGCTCGCGCCGCGCTTCCTCGGTGGGAACGACGCGGTCGCGATCGCCATAGGTCGCCTCGCAAACGACATGATCCCAGCCGCCCTCCGGCGCCGGCGGATCGGCGAGTTTCGTCGCGCCGTCGCCGATGTCGCCCGAGAAAAGCAGGGCCTGGCCATCGAGGCGGAGCTCGACTGAGGCGGCGCCGAGGATGTGATGCGCATCCCAGAAGCGCAGCTCGAGCCCGGGGAGCGGCTCGTGCCACTTGCCCGCGCGCAGCGTCTCGACCTGCGCCACCAGCTCGGTCACGTCCTCGAAATCGTAGAGCGGCTCGAACGGCGGCAGCCCGCTGCGATCGGGGCGCTCGTTGCGCCGTTCGGCATCGGAGGCCTGCAGCTTGGCGGCATCCATCAGCAACGGTCCGAGCAGCTGGCGGTTGGGCGGCAGGCACAGCACGGGCGCGCGCAGCCCTTCGCGAACCAGCAGCGGCAAGCGGCCGGCATGGTCGAGGTGCGCGTGGGTCAGCACGACCAGGTCGAGATCGCGCGGATCGAACGGCAGCAGCTCGTAGTTCAGCGTCTCCAGCGTGCGCGAGCCCTGGAACAGGCCGCAGTCGACGAGCACGCGATGACGTGTTCCGCGCAGTTCCATGCATGACCCGGTGACCGCGCCGGCGGCGCCGTGGAAGATCAGTTCAAGCGGCATGGGGAGGTCCTCAGGCGGCGTTCAGCAAATTCTCGACGCGGACAACGCCAGGCGCGGCGCGCGCAGCCTGTTCGGCTGCCTTGCGGCAGGCGGCGCCGTCGAGCGCGCCGCGCAGCCGGACTACGCCCGCCTCGATCTCAATGTCGATCGCCGCCGCCTCGGCCTCGACGAGCTGCTCGAGTGCGGCGAGGATGCGGCCGCGCAGGTCGGCGACGCTGGGCGGACCCGACACCTCGATTCGGTCGACGACGTGGGTCACCCCGCCGATGCGGGCCGCAGCGGATCGCGCCGCCTCGCGCTGATAGCCCCAGTCCACGGCACCGCTGAGCGTCACTCGCCCCTCGGCGACGGCCACGTCGAGCACGCCCGCCGGCACGGCCGCGTCCAGCATAAGGATCGCCCGCACGCGCTCGGCGATCTCTGCATCGGTGGGCGAGCCGAGCGCCGGGTCGATGGCGATGCCGTCGAAGGCGCGTCGCAGGGCCGGGACGCGGCGGGCGGCGGCGAGTGCCGCCTGCTTGGCGGTGAGGTTGGGTAGGGAGCCCGATACCACGGCCACGCCATCGCTGACGGTCACATGCAGATGCGCCGCACCGACTCGCGCATCATGATCCAGCTCGTAGAGCACGTCCCGCTTCAATCGCGCATCGTCCGCCATCTGCACCTCCCTCGACCGGGCCATGGTGGGCAATCCGGCGGTCGCGCTGAATCCGTGATCTGCCGGAGCATTTCGGCCGAGCGTCAAGAATGGCGCCTTGCAGCCGCGCCGCCGACGATAGCAATCAAGCGCCATTGCCATTGCCATTGCCATTGCCATTGCCATCGCCATCGCCGTCGCCGTCAGGTGCGGGCCGCTCCGGCGGCGCGGTGTCGGGCGATCCTTCCTCCGGCGCGGGGGGCGGGCATTCGGGCGCCGCCGGCGCGCCGCGTTCGGTCGGCCAATGCGGCGGCGGCGCCTCCGGCGGGGCGTGGGGATCGACCGTGTCGGGCGGCGGAATGAGCGGTGATTTTGCCATCGTTCGGCTCCTTGGGGATATGGGCCGAAGATGCCGCGCTGGGCGTCCGAGGCCATCCGCAATCCTACGAAGCGGCGCCGAGCTCATCCGGGCAACTACGCATTGGGTTCGCGGCTCATTTTGGGTCTGATCTCCGTCGGCCTTTGATGGAGGAACCCAATGAGACGCGTCATCCTCGCGACCCTGTTGCTTGCCGCCGCCTGCGACAAAGCCCCGACCGTCAACGACTCCGGGCCGGTGGCGGGTACGGCAACCAATGCAACCGCGGCAGTGTCCGGATTGTCCGATCCCCGGCGCCGGGCGGTGTTCCTGCGTGCGATCCGAGACGCCGGGATCGACTGCCAGGGCGTGACGGCCGCCGAGCAAATCGAGAGCCGCGGTGGACTGCCCCGGTGGCGTGCGCGCTGCACCGACGGCCGCCAATATCTGATCGATGTCGCGCCCGATGGCACCGCGCATATCCTGAGCCGCATCGAGCGCTGACCGATGCCGAGGCGGCCTCTTGGCGTTTCGGCAGCGCGCCGGGCTCGCAGGCGACCGACGCTGAGCGATTGGACGATTGCGGCGGTCGCGCTGCTTGGGCTTCTCGTGCTGGCGCGCCTTGCCTGGATCGTGCTCAGCGACCTTTGGGTCTTCATCATTGCCTGGTCGCAGCCCTGAGGCGGACGCCCCGCGCGAACTCGTCCAGCCGCTCGATCTCCTGCTTCGACCGGCGCCAGCGCGAGTCGTGCTGCGCCCGTTCGTGCCTGCCGAGAATGGCGGTATCGCGCACGGACCGACACGGCCGCGGGTCGCACGTATCCTCGATCGTGTGCTGTCGTTGAGCGACGCGGCGCTGCGTGCCGAGCTGGCGCGCGTGATCGCGAGCCTGTCGGACCGCCACCGCGATGTCGAGCCGGTCCTGCGGCGACGCTACTATGACCTGGTCGAGCCGCAGGCCGACGGCCGGGAGGTTAGCGCCGAGCAGGCGCTGCTCGCGGGCGCCTATTTCGTCGAAGAATATTCGTTCGAGGCCGCGGCGCTGTTCAACCCGAGCATCGTGCCACATCCCGACCAAGAGGACGTGGCGCCGGGCGCGATACGCGTGGTGCTGTCGCTGCGCGGCGTCGGCGAGGGCCATGTCTCGTCGATCATCTTCCGCACGGGGATCTTCTCCGAAGCAGGCACGCTCGTCATCGATCCGCCGAGTCCCCGCGCCGTGTCTCCCCAGATCGAGACGATCCCCGGCGGCGCCCCGGACGATCCCGGCGTGCGCTTCTACTATGGCGCGCACGAGGACCTCTCCGAGCTGGTGATCTTCCCCGTCACTTTCCGCCAGCGCCATGGCATCGAGGACCTGCGCCTTGTCCGCTTCACCGACGAGGATGGCCACGTCACCTATTTCGGGACCTATACCGCGTTCAGCGGTGAGGCGATCCGTCAGGAGCTGTTGCGGACACGCGACTTCGTGAGCTTCGAGCTGAGCGCACTGCGCGGCGCCATGAGTGGGACCAAAGGCATGGCGCTGTTCCCGCGCCGGGTCGGCGGCCATTATGCGATGCTCGGCCGCCAGGACCATGAGAATATCTGGCTGCTCAGGTCGAACGATATCTACAGCTGGGAGAACGGCGACATCATCATTTCGCCGCGCTGGCCCTGGGAATTCATCCAGCTTGGGAACTCGAGCTCGCCGATCGAACTCGACGAGGGTTGGCTGGTCATCACCCACGGGGTGGGGCCGGTGCGCAACTATTGCATTGGTGCATGCTTGCTCGACAAGAAGGACCCCGCCAAGCTGTTGGCCCGCTCGAGCGAGCCCTTGATCCGGCCAAGCCCGGAAACCCGGGACGGCTATGTTCCCAACGTTGCCTACAGCTGCGGTGCGCTTGCGCTCGGCCGGGCGCTGCTGCTGCCTTATGGCGTGGCCGACTCGTTCACGGCGTTCGCGACGGTCTCGATCGACATGCTCCTTGCGGCGATGGACTGAGCTTGCGTCGACCAACTGACTCTGGCCAGCTCTTCCGGTGCGGTGGATATCCGAGAGCGGAGGCGCCAGATCGGGTGTCCGACGGTCCTGGAAGTTGAGAAACGCGCCTGAGAACGCGCGCCGGACATGCCGCCTTTAGGCTGCATCGATCCGGCCATCCAGCACCGCCGAACAGCGGAACGATAGAGGCGAACGCCGTTGGTCGGCAAGCCGGGGGATGTCACGCCCGATCCTGATTGCGGCGTCGCCTTGCATTTTGCGTTTTGCTCGTCCTAGTCTTGTGGTGCGCCGTAGGAGCGGCGCCGAGGCTTGAGAACCTCGACCTGAGAGGCAGGACCCGGCGCACCTCGTGCGGCCGGGTGACCGTCGCATCCGTACAGGCCGTTCGCGGCTAATGCGGGCGACGCATGTCTTCGGCGCGTTCTCGACACCGGTTTTCGCCGGCGGCCTCGCAGATGGAGGCGGATCGGACATGGCGGATAGGCGTCGATCGCAGCGACATTCGGCCGGGCGGGCCCCGGTGAGGCCATGCGTCTGAACCTGACCTCGGACGAGATCGGCGGCGCGTGCGGGACTGCGCGTCTCGCCGAGGGCGACCCGCTGCCGCCGGAGAACCGCGTCGTTCGCGTCGTTCCCGAGCGTTCCCTCGATGACCTCTATCGCGCCGAGACGCCACGGCTGATGCGATTCTTCTCCAGCCGCTCGGGCGGTGATGATCCGCGCGACCTCGTCCACGAGACCTTCGAGCGGCTGGTACGCAAGGGTGCCGCCTTCTTGTCCGCGCTCGACCGGCCCGAGGCCTATCTCAGCCGGATAGCGATTAACCTCGTGCGCGATCGGGCCAAGTTTGCGGTCAGGCATCACGCCGCAGCACACGTCCGGGCCGACGACGCATCGCTCGCGACCGGCGACCCGCATGATCGCCTCGAGGCGCGGGACATGATCAAACGCCTCGAAACCGCTATGAAGCGCCTGCGTCCACTTACGCGGGAGATCTTCATGGCCTGTCGCCTCGACGGATACAGCTATGCCGAAGTTGCGGAACGGACCGGCCTCAGCGTGCGCGCGGTCCGCAAGCAGATGAGCCGGGCCATCGCCGAAATCGACCGCGCGCTGAGCGAAGACTGATGGCGAACCTCGGCGGCGGCGCCAAGTCAGGCGAGGTTGCGCGCCGCGAAGCGCGCGATTGGGTGGTGCTGATCCATGACTCCGGTGCCGAGGTCGATTGGGCGGCGTTCGAGCGCTGGCGCGCCGCCGATCCGCGCCATGGCGAAGCGTACGAGCGGGCCGAGCGCGCCTGGAACCAGTCCGGCTTGCTAGCCGAGACCAGCTTCGGACAGACGCGCAACCTGCCCGAGCGGCGCCACGGGCGGTTCGGCCGGCCGGTGGGGTATACGCTGGCGGCCGCGGCGGCGCTGGCCGTCCTCTTCATCGGGCTGGCGATCGCACGGCCGGAGATGCTGCAGGGCCTGACCGGTGCCGGGTCGAGCGAATTCAGCGCGCCGGTGGGCGCGATCCGCACGGTCGCGCTCGACGACGGCTCGACCGTGACCCTCGATTCCGACAGCGCGCTTCGCGTCGCATTCGGCGCCAGCGAACGGCGGCTCGAACTGCTCAAGGGGCGGGCGCGGTTCGATGTCGCGCATGAGGCGGACCGTCCGTTCATCGTGGCCGCGGGCGGCGGCGCGGTCATCGCGCGGGGAACCCTGTTCGATGTCGGCCTTCACGACGGGCAAGTGACGGTGACCCTGTTGCGCGGCGCCGTCGAGGTCCGCAACGCGGAGGCGATGCGATCGGCCACGCCGTCGCCGTCCAAGGTCAGAACGCTCCGACCCCAGCAGACGATTGCCTTCGTCGCCGCGGCGCCGCTGCCCGTGCCGCAGGCGGCAGCCAAGGCAGACGCGCAATGGACCTCCGGCATGCTGACGTTCGACGCGACGCGCCTCGCCGAGGCTGTCGCCGAGATCAACCGCTATAGCGGGACCAAGATCGTCCTCGCTGATCCTGCCATCGCCGAGCTCCGCATCACCGGCGCCTATCGTGCCAGCGACACTGCCGGATTCGCGCGGACCGTTGCGCAGTCGCTGCGATTGCGGGTCACGCGAACCCGAGAAGGCAACCTGCTTCTTTCTGCCTCGCCGGCCGGCTCGCCCAGCTGAGATTTTTCTGACCGGGAAGGGGGGCCGACTTTCCCCCGCTGTCGTCAACCGCCTCGAACGACGCGCGCGAACGCGCGTCGCATCCGGGGGGAGGAGACGATGACGGTCCGACGATTTCTCGGGAGTATGTGCGGCGCCGCAGCGCTGGCGATGGCGGCGGCGCCCGCACCCGCGCAGCAGGTGGCTGAACAGGCCTATGACCTTCCAGCACAGCCGCTTGGCGACGCGCTGCGCGCGGTGGCGGTCGCGTCCGGCACCAGCATCATCGCGCCAGCGGTGCTGGTGGCCGGCAAGACCGCGCCGGCGTTGTCGGGCCAATTCACGCCGGCGGTTGCGGTTGCACTGCTGCTGCGCGGCTCGGGCCTGCGAGCACGGCAGGTCGGCGGCGACCTGATCGTCGAGCAGGACTCCGCGGAGCAGGACGCCGATGCCAGCACCTCGGATATCCTGGTGACCGGCTCGCGCATCCGCGGTGCTGCGGTCGCGTCGCCAGTGATCGGCATCGATCGGGAGCAGGTTCGCGACGCAGGCCAGGCGACCCTCGGCGATGTCGTGCGTGCGATTCCGCAGAGCTTCGGCGGCGGGCAGAACCCGGGGATCGGCATGAACGTCCCCTCCGGGAGCGGTGTCGATGTCGGTGGCGGCTCGTCGGTCAACCTTCGCGGGCTCGGCAGCGACGCGTCGCTTACGCTGCTGAATGGCCGCCGGCTCGCCTATACGGCCGTCAAGCAGAGCGTAGACGTCTCCGCGATTCCGCTGAGCGCGATAGAGCGGATCGAAGTCGTGCCCGACGGTGCGTCGGCGATCTACGGCTCCGATGCTGTCGCCGGGGTGGCGAACATCCTCCTCCGGCGTGACTATGAGGGCGTGGAAGCCAGCGCGCGTGTCGCGGCGTCGACCGAAGGCGGCAATGTCGAGCAGCAATATGGCGCGCTCGCCGGCACGCGCTGGTCAGGCGGCGGGGCACTGGTCGCCTATCAATATGGCGACAACACCGCGATCCGTGCGCGCGATCGCTCCTATGCCGCGCGCCGCTCGCCCGGTCTCGACCTTTATCCGGCGATGCGCCAGCACAGTGCCATCGCGACCGCGCACCAGTCGCTCGGGTCTGGGCTCTCGTTCGAGATCGACGGCCTCTACAACATCCGCTGGAGTGACCTCACCTTTCCGACCACGCCGACCGGCGATCTTCACGAGGGGCGGGCGACCTTCTCGTCGGTGGACAAGGCCTTCGCGATCGCGCCGGCCTTTCGCCTGGAACTTGCGCACGACTGGCAGGTCACGCTCAGCGGCAACTATGGAAAGGACCGCGTCGATTATCGGCAGGTCGAGTGTGCGCTCGATGCCTGCAGGGATTCGGGGCCGGGCTTCTATCGAAACACGGCACAGGGTTTCGAGCTCAGCGGCAGCGGCAAGCTGTTTGCGCTGCCGGGCGGCGCCGCGAAACTGGCGCTCGGCGGCGGCTATCGGTCGATCGGCTTCCGGCGCTATTCCGCCGCCAATGCCGCGATCAACACGGCGCATGCGCAGGAGAGCTATTACGGGTTCGGCGAGCTCAGTCTCCCGCTGATCGGGCCTGGCGAGCACGTGCCGTTCGTGCACCGCATCGATGCCAGCGCGGCGCTACGCTACGAGCGCTATCCCGGCATCGACGACGTCGTGACACCGAAGCTCGGCCTGATCTGGTCCGTCAGCCCGGATATCGACTTCAAGGCGAGCTGGGGCAAATCCTTCCGCACGCCGACGCTCTATCAGCAGTATCAGCCGCGGGCGGTCTATCTCTATCCGCCGGCGGCGCTGGGCGCCACCGGTGCGCCTCCGGGGTCGGGCGCGCTCCTCATCGTTGGAGGCAATCCCGACCTCAAGCCGGAGCGGGCGACGACCTGGTCGGCGACGCTCGCACTGCATCCGCGCGCCCTCCCCGGGGCACGTCTTGAGATCAGCTATTTCGACGTGGCCTATCACGACCGCATCGTCGCGCCGATCACGCTTGGACGCGAGGCGTTGAGCAATCCGATCTATCGTGACCAGATCACCCTCGATCCGGGCGCGGAGGACCAGGCTGCGGTGATCGCCGGCGCCGGCACGTTCCTCAACCTGACCGGCACGCCCTATGACCCGGCGCATGTGATTGCGATCGTCGACAATGCGAACGTCAATGCAGGTCGTCAGACCGCGCGCGGGGTCGACGTGCTCGCCAGTTACAGCGCGTCGATCGCATCGAACCAGACGCTCACCGTCTCGGCCAACCTTGCCTATCTGGACAGCACACAGCAGCTCAGTCCGGACCAGCCGGTCCTGCCGCTCGCCGGCGTGATCTTCAATCCGCCGCATTGGCGCGGCCGCGCGACCGCCGGATGGTCGGGCGGACCGCTGACGCTGACCGCGGCAGTCAATCATGTCGGTGGGGTGCGCGACGTGCGGTTCGATCCGGCGGTTTCGATCGACAGGATGACCACCTTCGACCTGACCGCGCGCTACCGGGTCGAGGCGATCACGCCGGTGTTCGACGGTCTCGACCTGACCCTTTCGGTCCAGAACCTGTTCAACGATGAACCCGATCCGATCGCGGTCTCGATTCCCTACGACACGCCCTATGATTCGACCAACTACTCGCCGGTCGGGCGGCTGGTCGCGTTCCAGGTGCGCGCGTCATGGTGAGGGGGGCTTTCGCGTTGCTGGCGCCGCTCGCCGCCACCACGGCTCCGACCGCCGCCAGCGCGGCGTGTACGGGGATTCTTCCCGTCGCGACGGAGCAGTCGCAGCCGGCGCGTGCGATCTCCACGCGCGATCTTATCGAGATGCGCGAGATCGGCAGCCCCGACTCGGCCTCGTTCGCCAGCCCCAGCCCCTTTGCCGTATCGCCCGACGGGACGCGTGTCGCGTACGTCGTCAACCAGGCGAACCTCGCCGCCAACGGCTATTGCCGCGCGCTGGTGGTGAGCGTCATTCGCGGCGCGGCGCCGCCGCGCGCGGTCGACCGCGGCGGCGAGCTCATCAAGCTGGTCGACGTCCAGCAGGGGTTCTACCTGCCGGCCGGCGCCACTGCGGTGGTCGTGCCGGTGTGGTCACCCGATGGGCGGAGCCTCGCCTATCTGCGCCGCGACGCCGGCCGGACCCGGGCCTGGGTGGCCGCGGCGGACGGGAGCAGCGCCCGTCCGGTTTCGCAGGCGGAGGTCGACGTGGTCGCGGTTGCGTGGAGCGGCGATGGCACGCGCCTGATCTATGGCACGCAGAAGGATCAGGCGGCGCTTGAGCGTGCGATCGACGCGGAAGGCCAGCGGGGATGGCTGTACGACGAGCGCGTCACTCCTGAAATCTCGGCGCGACCGCGGCTGCGCGCCACCGACGCGCGCGATGTCTTCGCGGCCGACCTTGCGACTGGGCAGGTCCGCCCGGCTCAGCCGGAGGACGATGCGCGCCTCAGGAGCGCGCCGCCGTCCAGCTGGATGGTCGATCCTGCATCGACCGCGCCCGATGGTCGCCGCGCGTGGGTCGAGCGTGACGCTGCCTCGCCGATGGCACCATCTGTCCTGATGGCGGCCGGGCTGGCGGGTACGACGATCCGCTGCGGCAGCGCATCATGCTCGAACGGTATCCTCTCGATCTGGTGGGACCAAGGCGCAGTGCTGTTCCTGCGCAGGGAGGGCTGGAACAAGGGAACGATGGCGCTCTATCGCTGGAAACCGGGGCCTAAGGAGCCGGTCGCGGTGCTGCGCACCGAGGACGTGCTCCATGGCTGCGTCATGGCGCCGCGCGAGCTCGTCTGTACGCGCGAGAACAGCCGGACCCCGCGCCGCGTGGTCGCGATCGACGTCAGGAGCGGGGCTGGCCGCGAGCTGTTCGACCCCAATCCGGAGTTCGCTGGCATCCGCCTCGGGCAGGTGCGGCGTCTTGAGTGGCGCAATGCCTATGGTCTTGAAGCATGGGGCGATCTGGTGCTGCCGCCAGATTATCGGCCCGGAACGCGCCTGCCGATGGTTGTCGTCCAGTACCATAGCGACGGCTTCCTGCGCGGAGGGACCGGCGACGAATATCCGATCTTCCTGCTGGCGGAGCGCGGCTTCGCCGTGCTCAGCGTCGAGCGGGTGCCGTTCTTTGCGTCCGCCTTTCCGGACCTCAAGAGCTGGGATGCGATCATTGCCGTCAATCAGAAGGACTGGTCGGAGCGCCGCAGCCTGCTGTCCTCCGTCCTCACCGGCGTGAGATTGGCGATTGACCAGGGCTATGCCGATCTCAGGCGGGTCGGCATCACCGGGCTCAGCGATGGGGCGAGCACGGTCGCCTTCGCTCTGATCCATTCGGGAGTGTTCGCGGCGGCCGCGATGAGCACCTGCTGCACCGAGCCCAACACCACGATGACCTATGGCGGGATCGCCTGGGCGGACTGGCTGAGGAGCATCGGCTACCCTTCGGCGACCAGCGACGACCGCGCGTTCTGGCGCGATATGTCGCTCGCCCAGAATGCGGCGAGGATCGACACGCCATTGCTGATGCAGCTCTCGGATGTCGAGTTCCGGCTTGGGCTCGAGGCGTTCAGTGCGCTGCGTGAGCAGGGCAAGCCCGTCGAGATGTACGTCTTCCCCGACGAGGCGCACACCAAATGGCAGCCGGTGCATCGCCGCGCGGTGTACGAGCGCAATTTGGACTGGTTCTCGTTCTGGCTGCAGGGGCGGGAAGATGCCGGCTCGGCGAAAGGGGAGCAATATGCGCGCTGGCGCAGGATGCGGGAGGCGGCTCGCCAGCGACCCGAAGCTGCCGCTAATCCTGCGCGCGAGCCCAGGCCTCAGCGTCGACCAGTTCCATGATCCGCACGAAGCCGAAGTCGCGGGTCGGCCCGCTATGATCCAGCGCATCGGCGACGGCGCGCCTGTCAAGGAGTCCCGCTTCGGCCAGCGCGCCGCCGAGCAGCATGTTCCGGATGACAGACCGGTTCTGCTCGAAGATCGCCGCGACGAAGCCGGTCGGTGCCCCCTTGGAGCGGCGGTCGATGATTGCGGGTGGAAGGCTGGTCTCGAAGGCCCGGCGTGCCGCCGCGCGGTTTCGGCCTGGGGCGATCCATGACCAGCTCGGGACGCGCAGGCACGTTTCGACGACCGGTTGGCTGACCAGGGGAGACATTGACGGATAGCGCGCCTGCGCCTGCAATGCCTCGACGAGGTTCTGCGCCGGCGCCAGCAGGGCGATATGGCTGGCGCGTCCCGGCAGCACGCCTGGCGGCGGCGCGAACCAGGGGTGGCGCTCACGCGCCAACGCGGCTGCCTTGGCATCCGCGGACAGGAAGGCGAGGTTCGGCGCGAGATGGGGCGGACGTGAGCGAAACCAGGCGCGCGCAATCGTCCTACGCAGCAAGGTCGCCGTTCCCGTTTGGGCGAGGTCGCCGAGCGCGCGCGCCGCGATCCAGAAGCGTTGATCGAAGCCGCTCGTGAGCAGGCAATCGGCGAGAATGCTGACGCTGCGCAAGCCGAAGAACACATTGTCGCCGCCGCCGCCGTCGACGATCAACTCGGCGCCCCGGGCTTCGGCCACTTCGATCGCGATGTCGTCGAGCGCCTGAGTGAAGCAGCGATGCACCGGGTAGGGCATCTCCGCGGCGCCGGAACGGCGAACGTCGATCTTGTCCAGCGCGAAGCGGCGGCACTCGAGGTCGATTCCGAGGGATTGGGCAGCCAGGCTCGCGTAGCGCCACTCGTCGCTTGCGGCGTCATTCGCGATCAGATTGAGACCGCTGAAATCGGCATTTGCCTCGGCGAGCACCGCCGCGACGATCGCAGAATCGAGGCCGCCCGAAAGCAGGAGCAGGCATGTCCTGTTCCTTGTCCGTGCCCTGACGGAGAGCTGTATCGCATCACACACGCGCCGGGCAGCGTCGTGCGGATCGTCGATCTGCAGCTCCTCGGCAACGAACCGCCAAGGCGACCAGATCGCCCGCGGCGTGATCCCGTCAGGTGTGATCCGCAGGCTGTCGCCGCCGCGCAGCTCCGACACCTCGCTGAGACAGGTCTCGTGCGAACGCCATTCGGGATAGGCGATGTGGCGTGCGAGAGCCGGGACATCGAGGCGGCGTTCAACATTGGCGATCGCGCACAGCAGCGGGAGATCGGACGCGACGAGCAGGGCAGCGCCGGAGCGAAGGTAATAGCAGCCGAGGTCGCCGAAGGGCGCGCGCACCAGGGTTGTTGCACCGCTGGAATTGATGACGACGGCGACATAGGCACCCCAGTAGGCCTCGACGAGCGTTTCGCCGCACGAGCGTTCGATGGCGATCGATGTGTCGGGACCCAACGACCGGCACGGTTTCGCCTCACCGCGCGCGAAGATCTCTCCGACGATGGCCGCACCCGGCAACCTGAGGCAGCTCTCCGGACGATCGCTGAACAGAAGGACGCCGCCGGCGCCGAAAACGAGCGAGAACGATGCTGGAAGCGCCGCTTCGATCCCGGTTCTCGCCGGTTCTGCCTGCGCAGATCCGCCCGGGAAGATCGCGGCGGCGTAGCGGGTGCGCATCAGATCACCAGGATCGGCGTGAACATGCGGACCATGTCGAACCGGTCGTTCACCAGGTAGCCCTCGCGCTGGACCCAGCAATGGGCATTGAACGGCCCTAGCCGGACGCCGATGACCACGTTCGTCGATACGCCTTGCCTGAGCAGCCGTCCGGACACCGCGACCGATCGGGTCAGGCAATTGTCGAGGGCGCTGACGATGCCTTCCGCGCCTCGGAATGCAGCGACCGTCCGAAGCAGCCGCTTCGATACCTCCGCCTCACCGGGCTCACGGAGCTTTGCCTTGCCGCGGCCGATCGCTGCCAGAGACCGGCGAAGACCCAGCAACTTCAATCGCGTGCGGCTGCTCGCGAGGCTGCCCAGCGCCGCCAATATCGACGGCGTGCTGACATGCGGGAGCGGCGCATCGAGCAGGCTCGCTTCGGGAACTTGCGGAGGCGTGCACGGTGCGAGCGGCGCGCATCCCGGCTGCTCGGTCAGGATGCCGCTACGGCGCAGGGGTATAAGGTCGGACGAAACATCGCCGTGACCGCGTTCGACCAGCCGGGCGAAGCTTCTTTCGATCGGCTCGGACAGGCAGAAGTAACGGTCGGCGGAAAGGTCGAGAAAGACCAGGCGATCGTCGGCACGGCAGAAGGAGACGCCGGGGCGAAGGCCAAAGGACATGGGGCGGCACCGGAAAGAGACGCGCGGCCCGGCCGGGCCGCGCGTCGAGATCAGTCGTTGGCAAGGCCGAACGGCTCCTGGCCGTTCCGGAGGTCGATCGGCAGGCCCACGCTGCCCTTGGTTTCGATGCTCGCGGTGCCGAGCTCGATCACATCATCTTCGCGTTCCATAACTGCTCTCCTGCTGTGCTGCACGTGACGCAGCCTCGAGAGAGTACGCAGTCCGCGAAGATACACGAAGTATATAATCCGGATATATGTCGAATGTTGGCCCGGTGATCCTCAGGTCCCGACGGATTTATGAAGAATCCGAGCGATCTCCATCAACGAACGTTGCCGACGCCGATGGTAACTCAGGACAAGTCGACGCAACTCTGAGGCAATTCCGCGCGCCAGTGCGGCTTCGATTTCGGAGATTTCCTTGTGCCAATCTTTGAACAGGAGCGACTCGCACATGCGAGCCGCGTAAAGGCGATCATTGACCGAGCTGATCTCTCGTTGAAACTCCGAATTGCCGGTGCATGATCCGATATAAGCGAAGGCGGTGCCGACGCGTTCGCCTGCCTCGGCGGGTAAGCCATCGGAGCCCGGTATTCCTGCGGCAGCCGTATTCCATTTCCTGAGCGCCAGCAGCAGAATTTGACCGCTCCAGGCGTAGAGATCGCGCAGCGCTGGCGTGTCGAGTTGCGCGACATGGAAGCCGTCGCCAGCCCGCGTCTCGATCAGGCGCTCGCCGGCGAGAAGGTGAAGCGCGTCGCGAACGGGGGTGGCGCTGCTGCTCAGCTGCTGCGCCAGCGCCGCTGCATCGATCCGTTCTCCTGGCCGATAGATACCGGACAGGATCCGCCGCTTGACTGCATCATAGACGCGTTCGGCGGTTGCTCCGGAGTTCATCGGACATCAGCCTGTTCTTCGGCGTAGGCATTGATCATTGCCTGCTGGTCGGGTCGCAGTGCATCCACGGCGGCAAGCGGCTCGCCGGCATAGTCACCGAGCAGCACCGACGGGCATTGTCCCTCGAAATTCCCGAGATTGGGACGATGCTGACGGTAGCCGGCGAGGGCGGCAAGCTCAGGTGACAAGCGCCGGGCGACCTCCGGCGGATAGGCGAGCCAGGGGTTTTCATAAGGTTTGAGCCAGCCCAGCGAGTAGCCGACCACGACTCCTCGGCGAACTTCACCGCTCTCGTTCGCTCCTGCGCTGTGCAGGGTCGATCCGAGGAACACGACTGCCGATCCGGGCGCCATCTCGGCAGCGACCGGCGCGCGGTCAGGTTCGGGCAGAAGCGCCTGCGCTCCGTGGCTACGCGGCCAGATCCGTGTCGCGCCGTTCTCGGCGCGAAACGGCGTGAGCGGCCAGATCACGTTGACCAGATATTCGATCTCGCCCTTGGGGGCTGCCCACATGTCTTGGTCCCGGTGCGGAAACTGCGCGGGCGCACCAGGATGGACGGCGATCGCCTGTGTCGTGTTGAGTTGGATGCAATCGCACCAGGGACTGAGGATCGCCTCGGTGATGCCGAGAATGACAGAATGCTGGACGAGCGCAGCGGCGTGGGCGGATCGCGCCAGCAGCCGTCCAAACCTTTTGGTGGTCGCGCCATAGAAGCCGCCCTTGCAGAACGGCGTACGTTCGAAGGTCTCGGCAAGGTCGGCATCTAGCGCGGCGATCGTTGCCGGCGGCAGCGCATCGGGGATGATGCACCAGCCCTCGCACCGGAGCTCGGTGCACCATGCGGCGACGATATCGTCGTGGGCGTTGGTCATGTTCGGCCCTCTGCGCATCAGGCGGCGGCGCGACCGGCGCCGGCGAAGAGCATAGGCCGCGCGACAATGCCGGCGGCAGCGAGAAGGCCAGGCGTTTCGGCGGTGATCTCAATGTCGAGCGCGATGAGCGTTGCGCCGCCAGTCATCTGTGGCAGGCCGAGCGGCCGGCATCGCCAGCCGAACGTGAGAATCTGCTGGAACCAGCCCATCTCGGCGATCGCGGTGTAGCGGGCGATACCGTTGGCGAACGCATGATCGGCAAGCGCCATCACCAGCGTGTCGCGCACGGCGCGGCGCTCGGATGCCCGCAAGCCGCGGTCGAGGCAGAACCGACTCACTTCCCATATGTCTCCCCCGCGCGGAGGCGTGACGGAGCACAGGTGATCGTAGAGGCTGTCGAGGAGGTGTGGTCGGGTGGTCGGCAGCAACCGTGCCGAACCGAGATGACCACCCCGGTGATCGGTGAGCACCAGATAGCAGGCGTGCTCGTCGTCGAATTGGTCAATTTCATATCTGCCGTCGAGGACCGGCACGTCCCACTTCAGCAGATCGACGAATACACGCTTGCGCGCGGCGAACATTGCACGAAGCACGCCGTCCGGCGTGGGCTGCGCATCGAACTGAAGCACATGCAGCATGGCTCGGGCTCCCTGACCGTGGTCGGATCAAGGATCGGCCGGGACGGCGAAGCGGTGCTATTCCGGAAAAGGGTAATATCAGCGGCCGAAAATATCGCTGAAGGTGATCGTTCCGTCGAACAGGACCCGGGCGATCAGCGATGTCCGCTTGCTCAGATCGTAACGCTCGCACGCCATCTTGACGTGCCGGGCAACTGTTTCCTCGCTGACGCCCAGGATGCGGCTGATCTCCCAGTCGCCCTTGCCGCGCGCCGCCCACAGCACGCATTCGCGTTGCCGGTCGGTGAGCGCGGGCGGCGGCGGTATCGGCAGATGCCCACGCGTGGTCCACAGGCGCCGCGCGGCTTCGAACGCGAAGGCACCGGCAAGCTGCGCAACCGGCAGCATGTCCTGCGGCATTGGCTGGTTCGCTTCGTTGGCGAACGAGCAGGAGCCGCGGGCCTCGCCGGGCACATGCGCCGGCACGGTGAAGCCGTCGCCGATTCCCTCCTCGCGCCCAAGCGCGAGAACGCGTCGGTCCTTGGCGGTCAGTGGAATCATCTGAGGCATGCGCGACCAGCAGAAGCCAACGCTGGTCACATGGCTGGCACGGTGGACAGGATCGGAGACGCCCAGCGCCTGCCGGTCATAATAGTCGGCCCACCGTGCCGGATAGTTGTGGATGCGGATGGCATTGCCCACCGCGGCGACATCGACGTGGTGGCTAAGCGCGAAATATTGAAAGCCCAGCCGCGCCGCCACGATCGCCATCGCGGCCGTCATGTCGTCGACGCTGCGGACCCCCTCGACGATGCGGATGAGCTGCATCGCCGTCAGATGTATGTCCATCGGCTCGCATGCCGACCGCAGGCGGTGTCTCAGGCCGCCGGGGATCCCGCGATCGCCCTTATCGCTGCGTGCCGACCGAACGGCGGTTTCTCACGCTGCCGTCCGGCGACTCATGTCACGAAATCAACATATCATAGCTGGCTAGCGAAAAGAAACCGGCGGCAGAGCCTGCTATACGGTGATTGCCGGTTGCTACGCCACGGATCGCGCCCTGGCGCGAAGTCCCGCTGCTTCGCGGCACGGAACAGGTAGTGATCTCGCCGTCTGATAAGGGGACGCCCGATTGGCGCGATCCCGCGGACTACGCGCGCCTCGCTCGTATCGATCGAGCCGGACTTATGTGGGAATGGCTGCGCCGCGATCCGGACTATATCGCTTGGCATGCTCGCGCGAGCGTCGCGACGCGCGGTGTATCCGGCATCGGTCCCGATCCTTCGCGATGGGGCCTTCACTTTCGCTGAGGAGCCGGCTCGCCACGCCCCCGAGGCGCGTATTATTTGGCGTGCCGATCTCGATCCGGGCACGCTCGATGTGGTGGTCGTTTCTGCCGATTGCGCCGATTCGGATCACGTTATGCTGGAGGAGCTTGCGCCTTGGCTCACGGTCGTGGCCGGTCCCGACGGGCGGGAGCACGCTGTTCTCTCGGACGGTTGGCATCACATCCGCCTAGACGTCGAAACGGGGAGCCTCGCCCGGGGTGGGCGGGTCCTCCTCCTCTATCGACTGCAAGGCTTGGTCAGTGCTCGCCCGCGGTTGCTGCCGCTGAGGCGCTTCCTCGACCTTGTCGAGCATCACCGCTTTGCCGCCTCGCTGTTTCCGCGCGATCCATACATTGCTCGTTGGCTGGTGTTATTGCGCGTCCACGATGCGCTCGCAGCGGGCGCGAGCCAACGCGAGATCGCCGAGGTCCTGCTCGGTGCCGGACATGTCGGCGATTGGAAAAGTCGATCGGATTGGGTGCGCTCGCGCGTGCGGCGGTTAGTACGCGGTGCGGGAGCAATGGCGCGAGGCGGCTATCGCTCGCTAATGCGGCATGGTCGGACTTCGCGATAAGAAATGTAAGGGGGCTCGAGGCTCGAGAGATGATTATGCACCTCAATGCCACAGTTGTCAGAGCTTCCGTCTCAAGGAGGGCGGCCGAAAGTTCGGGTTCTTTGGATCGCAGCGCCCCGCCCAAATCTTCCATGCGTCGGCAATCCGTATAGCGGCGACGCCAGCAAAGATTGCTCCGACACCGCCTGTGATGCGATCGCGGCTGCCACCTCCAGCATGCATCAAGCTCCTAGCACGAGATCGATGGATGCGTCGGCGTATGCCAAGACGGTGGTCTCACTCATTACTCCGCCCCTTCGTCACGGGCCATTGAGCGATAACCGTGCTTGTCCAACGCGGCTTCCACAACGTTCCATTCGACGCCTGGAGCGACGATCCTAAAACCTTCATCATGACTTGCATTCGGTAAGACTTGAGCTGTAACCCCGCCTTCCGCAAGCAATACACGGATCCGTTCCGCCTCGCTTTCGCGCATATATTCTCTTGTAGTTTTTAGATTCCAAATATTTCTAATGATCCATGAGACAGGAAGGAAGATACCTGGACCGAAATATTCAGCGGACTTGCTATCGATTCGATCGAAGCGCCGATCTCATCCTGTCCCGCGGCATGCTGCAGTTGCGAAGTGAAGGGTATCAGCAATGCGGTTGCGCTTCCCGCCCTTTTGCAACAGCCTCAGCGGGGTATTTCTCCACTTGCAACAAGAAAGGGGAGTTTTGTGATCGAATCCGTTAGTGAGCCGCTGGACGCTACCGATTACCGCATTCTCCAGGAGCTATCCGTCGACGGACGCGTGTCCGACGTCGCGCTGGGAGAGCGCGTCCATCTGTCGAGTACCGCCGCGGCGCGGAGGCGCAAGATCCTGGAAGAGCAGGGAGCGATCCGCGGGTACAACGCCGACCTCGACCTCGGGCGGCTCGGTCTCCACATTGTCGTACTGGTCGCGATCGAGCTGAGCTCGCAGGCCGAGCAGGTGCTCAACGAATTCGAGACGGCGGTGGTGCGCTGCCCTTCGATGTCGTTCTGCAGCTTCGTATCGGGCGACACCGACTTCGTCATGATCGTGCACGTCCGATCGTTCGAGGATTATGACCGGATCTATCGCAGCGAGCTCTCGACGCTGCCGCATGTCGCGCGCATCCGCAGCAGCTTCGTAATGCGCCAGGTGGCGCAGCGGACGGCGCCGCCGATCCTGTTCGGGAACAGCGGCCGAAATTCGTCGTCCAGAAGCGAATCGGCGTAGATTTTTCTTCCATGCCCCGCTGCGGTTGATGAAAAGCGTCGAAAAGCAGGTGAAGTGTGATGAAATTCTGCTTCGTATACCGCTTTCGACGTAATATTTCCTGAGAAGCTGCGCGCGGTTTCCGATAATTTTGTTTCGAGAACAGGCCGGATCGCAGCGTCGCTGGAATGCCAGGGCAGCGGGAACGGCAGCTTAATTCCAGCAGAGAGGAGGACAACGACCCAGGGAGGGGGTGCCGAGACGGACAAGGCCAACAAAAGGGGCTGTCATGACGCATCTCGGCAATATCGTTGCGCGCAATTCGAAAACCCGGGCGTTCCGGCACGCCATTCTCGCTACTGTCGGTACGGCCCCATTGTGGCTCGCCGGCGCCGCCGCCGCACAGAGCGCCGATGCTCAGAACACCGAGCCCCCCTCGGCGCAGCAGGTCCTGCCTCAGGGCGGGCCGATCCGCTCCTCCAATACGGACACGCAGACGGTGAACGAGGCCGGGGGGCGCCCGGTCGATGCCGAAACCGGCGAGTCGCTGTCCGACGGTTCCCAGCCCAGTGCCGGCGTGGGCGAGATCGTCGTGACCGGCAGCCGCATCGTCCGCGACGGCTACAGCGCGCCAACGCCGGTCAGCGTGATCGGCACGGCCGACATCCAGGCCAATGCCCCCGCCAACCTCGCCGATTTCGTCAATACGCTGCCGGCGATCGCGGGCAGCTCGACGCCGGCCAACAGCTCGGGTTCGCTGTCGAACGGCAATGCCGGCATCAACGCGCTCAACCTGCGCTCGCTCGGCACCAACCGAACGCTGGTGCTGCTCGACGGTCAGCGCTCGGTCGCGTCGAGCGTCAACGGGACGGTCGACATCAACACCTTTCCGCAGGAGCTGGTGGAGCGGGTCGAGGTCGTCACCGGCGGCGCCTCGTCCGCCTACGGCTCCGACGCGGTCGGCGGCGTCGTCAACTTCATCCTCAACAAGAACTACCAGGGCTTCAAGGCGTCTGCCGAGTCGGGCATCACCACCTACGGCGACACGCCCACCTACAAGCTCACCATGACCGCCGGGAAAAGGTTCCTCGACGACCGGCTGCGCGTCATCGTCAGCGGCGAATATTTCAAGCAGGATGGCCGGCACACCATCGACCGCGACTGGAACAAGAGCCGCACCTTCCTGATCACCAATCCCGACTATACCGCGACCAACGGCCTGCCGCAGTATATCGTCGCCTCGAACGTCGGGCTCAACCAGATGACGCCGGGCGGCCTGATCCGCCAGATCGGCGCGACCGCGGGCGCCTATGCCGGGCCGCTCGAGGGCACCTATTTCGGCCTGATCGACCCGGCGACGGGTGTCGCGACCACCGGCATCCTCAACTTCGGTGCGCAGAGCGCGCCGTACATGGTCGGTGGAGACGCCGCCTATACGCTGAGCTCGCACCTCGGCACCAACACGCTGTCGCCGGACGAGGAGCGGATCACCGGCTTCGGCCGGGTCAGCTTCGACGTCACCGACAGCTTCCAGATATTCGGCCAGGTCAGCTACAATCGCTACGAGGGTCTGTCCTACTACCAGGCCTCGCGCACGCCCTCGGTGACGATCGCGGCCGACAACGCCTATCTGCCCGCGTCCGTCCGCACCGCGCTGGCGGCGGGCGGCTACGGCTCGCTGATCATGGGCACCACCAACGCCGGCATCCCGGCGGCCGGCAGCCACAACACGCGCGAGGTGTTCCGCTACGTCGCCGGCGCCAACGGCAGCTTCGGGATCGGCGGGGGCCAGTGGAAGTGGGACGCCTATTACCAGAAGGGCGTGATGAAGGCGCACGAGCTGCTGGTGAACACCTGGAACACCGCGCGGCTCGCGCTCGCCACCGACGCGGTGTTCGCGCCGGCGGGGAATGCGGCGGGGCTCGCCGCCGGCACGATCGTCTGCCGCTCGACGCTGACCGATCCGGCCAACGGCTGCGTGCCCATCAACCGCATCGGCGTCGGCGGCATCACCCAAGAGGCTCTCGACTATATCTTCGGTCCCGGCCAGCCGGAGCGTTTCCAGACGATCAAGCAGGACGTGGCGGCGGTGAGCGTCAACGGCACGCTGTTCCGCCTGCCCGCCGGCCCGGTCGCGGTCGCCTTCGGCGGCGAGTGGCGGCGCGAGCAGGTCGACGGCACCGTCGACCCGCTCTACCAGTCGGGCTGGCAGTACGGGAACTATCAGGTCAATCGCGGCTCCTACGACGTGACCGAAGGCTTCGTCGAGCTGGCGGTGCCGGTCTTCACCGGCTTCGACGTCAACGCGGCCGGCCGCTTCACCCACTACAGCACCTCGGGCGACGTCCAGACCTGGAAGGTCGGCGCGACCTGGCAGCCGATCAAGGACATCAGGCTGCGCGGCACCATCAGCCGCGACATCCGCGCGCCCAACCTCAACGAGCTGTTCGCCAGCGGCACGCGCCGCACCAACACCGTGCAGATCCCGCTCGCCAACGGCACCTTCCGGCCCGACACCTTCCTCGAGAACACCACAGGCAACCTCGACCTCCAGCCGGAGAAGGCCGACAGCTGGAGCGTCGGCGCGGTGCTGACGCCGACCTTCCTGCCCGGCTTTGCGCTGTCGGCGGACTATTTCGACATCTCGATCAAGGACGCGATCGGCGTCATCTCCGCCGACAACACCGCGATCCTCTGCTACGTGCAGAACGTCCAGTCATTCTGCGACAACATCATCGTCGATCCGGCGACGGGCCTCACCCAGCAGATCAACCTCAAGCCGATCAACTTCTCGTCGCAGAAGGCGCGCGGGCTCGACATCGAGACCAGCTATCGCGTGCGGCTCGACGAGATCGCGTCGGGCCTGCCCGGCGACCTCACGCTGCGTGGCCTTGTCACCTACAATATCGAGAACACGACCGACAACGGTATCAACCTGCCGGTCGACGGCGCAGGATCCAACACCGGCAACGGCCCGCCGAGCTGGGTCTACAACGTCAGCGCCACCTACAGCGTCGCCGACCTGACCTTCAACCTGACCGGCCGCGGCATCAGCGACGGCGTCTACAACAACAACTATGTCGAGTGTACCAGCGGCTGCCCGGCATCGACCGCGGACAACCGCACGATCAACGACAACCACATCGACGGCGCGCTGTTCGTCGACACCTCGATCACGGTGAAGTTCCCGGCCTGGGCCGGGCAGGGATCGCTGCAGCTCGCGATCCGCAACCTGTTCGACAAGGACCCGGTGATCATCGGCAACGGTCCGAGCCAGGACAACACCACCGCCTATCCGCAGACCAACCGCAACTTCTACGACACGCTGGGCCGCACCTTCCGCGTGGTGGCGCGCATCGCGCTCTGATCTTCAGAACGAGGGGAAAGAACAATGAGGACGTTTTCGCTTGCCGCCGCCGCGCTTCTGCTGGCGGGCACGACCCTTTCCGCACCGGCCTTCGCCGACGCGAGCCCGAAGCTGAAATCCGAAGCGGAGGTCGGTGTCGATGCGCGGGCGAAGCTTGCGCAGGAGATGGTCGATTCCATCTTCAGCTTCGCCGAGCCCGGCTTCCAGGAGTTCAGGACGTCCGACTATATCACCGACATCCTCGCCAAGAACGGCTTCAAGATCGAAAAGGGCGTCGCCGGCATCCCCACCGCCTGGACCGCGACCTGGGGCGAGGGCGGGCCGCTGATCGCGCTCGGCTCGGACATCGACGGGCTGCTGGGGCTGTCGCAGGTGCCGGGCATCCCGACGATCAAGCCGCAGGTCGAAGGCGCGCCGGGCCATGGTGAGGGGCACAACTCCGGCATGCCGCTGGTCGTCGTCGCCGCGCTGGCGGCGAAGGACGTGATGGAGAAGCACGGCATCAAGGGCCGGCTGATGATCTGGCCGGGCGTCGCGGAGGAACTGCTCGCCACCAAGGCCTTCTATGTCCGTGACGGCCTGTTCAACGGCGTCGACGCGTGCATCTTCACCCATGTCAGCCGCGACTTCAGTACCGCCTGGGGGCCGCTGCCCAGCAACGGCATGGTCTCCGTCGAATATACCTTCAAGGGCAAGACCGCCCATGCCGCCGGCCAGCCCTGGGCCGGGCGCAGCGCGCTCGACGGCGTCGAGCTGATGGATATCGCCTGGAACATGCGGCGCGAGCATCTGCCGCTCACCCAGCGCTCGCACTACGTCATCACCAACGGCGGCGGCCAGCCCAACGTCGTGCCCGGCGAGGCGTCGGTCTGGTATTATTTCCGCGAGCAGACCTTCAAGTCGATCCGCGAGCTGTTCCAGACCGGCAACGAGATCTCCGAAGCCGCCGCCAAGGCAACGGGCACCACCGTCTCGCGCCGCATCCTCGGCTATGCCGCGCCCAACTATGGCAACCGGCCGCTCGCCGAGGCGGCGTTCCGGAACATCGAGCGCGTCGGCATGCCCAAATGGACCGCCGACGACCAGGCCTTTGCCAAGGCGGTGCAGCAGGCCAACGGCTTCGAGCTCGAACCGCTCGCGACCAAGGTGACGCCGCTCTCCACGCCTGAGAAGCGCGGCCCGTCGATGGGCGGCGGCTCCGACGACATCGGCGACATCATGTGGACCGTGCCGACCATCACGATCCGCTATCCGTCGAACATCCCCAATGCGATTGGCCACAACGTGACCTCGGCGATGGCGATGGCGACCCCGATCGCACACAAGGGCGTGGTGGCGGGCGCCAAGGCGCTGTCGATGACCATCCTCGACCTGATGACGACGCCCAAGCTGGTCGCGGACGCGAAGGCCTATTTCAACGACGTCCAGCTCAAGGACCAGAAATATGATCCGGTGCTGACCGCCGAGGACAAGCCGGCGATTCACCTCAACACCGAGGTCATGCGGCGGCTGCGGCCGGAGATGGAGAAGAATTACTACGATCCGGCGAAGTACCCGACCTACCTGGATCAGTTGGGCATCGCCTATCCCCGAACCAAGTAACCCTCGGGCCCACGGCGCTCCCGCGGGCCCCATGTCACCCTCGCGTCACTTTCGCCGCAAGGAGAAACGATGCCCAAGTCCATGGTCACGCTTCCGCCCGATATTGTGCAGCATTTGATCACCAATTGCCCGGGCCGTACCGACGAAGCACTGCAGCCTAGATTTGGGATCAGCTACAACACATGGCGGCAGATCGAACGGGGCGCAGCGCTTCGCCGATCGCTTGCGGAGCGCCTTATCCGGAGGATCTCGGCGGAACGTGAAAGGTCCGGAAGCGACCAAACAGGTAGATAGGCGGCTGGGGTCAATATTCCGCCGCCGCGGCGCGAAGCGTTCCCGCAAATTGATCGTATGGGATAATCGCATGTTAGCTAACGTATTGTAGCCGCACATTACCGGTCCAAACGATGGCTATTTCGACCCTGCTTCAAACCCGTCAGCCCGCTTTCAGCCCATTTCACGCCATTTGAGCTCGGGCCGCGATCATGTCCGCTTTGGCGCTTAGGGGTCGAAAAGCGGACAGCCGGCAGCCGGCCCAATTCGAGACTTTCCGCTGCATCATGCGCGTACGCGCGTCAGAGCACGCCGACACATGAAGCGTGTCCCCGCAACCATCACTAGAGCAGCCGCTGACTGCGCTTTAGCCGTCCCTCGTGGGCGGCTTTTTTGCGCTTGGGCTCGACCGAGCCTGAGCCGACGCGTCCCCGGCAGCACCTTCAAACTTTCGCCGTTCGGTCATCAAAGTGAAGAATGCGCTGACTAGCGCCGCCCCGAACCCGGAACGATCACGTCCGGGGAAGTTCAGGGGACTTCATGAAGATCACCGCAGGCGCGATCGTGGCGCTGGGCGCGGCTTGCACGCCCGCGATGGCGCAAACCTCGACCGCCGATGCCGATGACACGATCGTCGTGACCGGCACGCGCGAACGCTCGCGCACCCAGTTCGACACCCTCGCCCCCGTCGACGTGCTGTCGGCGGATGGCGTGCGCTCCAGCGTGTCGGGCGATATGTCCGATACGCTCGCCTAGCTGCTTTCCCTCGTTCAACGTCCAGCGCCTGCCCGCGGCGGACGGCCAGGCGTTCGTGCGCCCGGCAACGCCGCGCGGGCTGTCGGCGGATCAGACGCTCGTGCTCGTGAACGGCAAGCGCTATCATCGTTCGGCGCTGCTCGGCACGCGCAGCGCGCATGCGCCCGACCTCGCGAGCATCCCGTCGCTGGCGATCAAGCGGATCGAGGTGCTGCGCGACGGCGCCTCGGCGCAATATGGATCGGATGTGATCGCCGGCGTGATCAACATCACCCCCGACCAGCCGGCATGGACGCGTTCGGCCAGTTTTCCCAGTAAGGAATATCAGGCGGGAGCCCGCGGAGGTATCGCGCCCGGCGACCGCGGCAGCATCGTCTTAACCGGCGAGTACGACAAGTCCGAAGCGACCTCGCGTACGCGCCAGCGGCCGGACGCGATCGCCTTCCAGGCCGCCAACCCGACCATCGCAGTGCTCAATCCCGTGCAGCGCTGGGGACAGCCCGACGAGGAGCGCATCCGCGGCGCCATCGACGCGCGCTACCGGCTCGACGATGTCGCGACGCTCTACCTGTTCAGCACCGCCCAGTCGGCCGATGGCGTGACCGACTTCAACTGGCGCAACCCCGCCGGCACGGCCAACGTCTACAACTCCAGCAGCGCCTTTCCGGGCTTCTCGTTCAGAACGCTCTATCCAGCCGGGTTCACGCCGCGCTTCGGCACCGAATTCAGCGACTATCAGGCGGATACGGGCGTGCGCGGCGAGCTCGGCGAGCGCTTCCGTTACGACGTGAGCGTCGGCCTCGGCCGGAGCCGGATCGACTATACCATGCGCGAGAGCCTCAACGCCTCGCTGAATGCCGCGGCATTCGAGGCGAATCCGCAGCTGCGGCTGGTGCTGCTGACGCATCTCAGCCACCGCACCGGCTTGGTTCTGCCGGTGCGCGAGATTGCGGCGCTAGCGCGTGCCCGCGGCATCGACGCGATCGTCGACGCGGCGCACAGCTGGGGGGCAGCTCGACATGACGCTCGCCGATCTCGATTGCGATTTCGTCGGCATCAACTGCCACAATGGCTTGGCGCGCCGCTCGGCGTCGGGGCGATCCATATCCGCAGGCGTGCGCTGAGCCGTATCGACCGCGATCCCGCCGAGTCGGCAAACGGTCGCGACGGCGTGCAGGCCCGCGTCCATACCGGCACAGCCGATTTCGCCGCGATCCTCACCGTCCCGGATGCGCTCGCCTTTCAGCAGGCGATCGGCCGCACGCGCCGCGCGGCGCGGCTGCGGGCATTACGCGACCGTTGGGTTTCCGCCGTCCGTCCCCTGCCTGGTATCGAGATACTCACGCCCGATGAGCCCGATCTGCACGGCGGCATCACCGCGTTCCGCCTGTGTGGCCTCACCAGCGTCGGGGACAATGCGGCGCTGTCCGCCCGGCTCCTCGACCGCCACCGCATCTTCACCGTGCATCGCGATGGCCCCGCTAAGGGAGCCTGCGTGCGCGTGACCCCGGCTTTATTCAAATATGGATGCTCTGGCGCGCGCGCTCGCGGTCGAAGTGGGGCCGATTTCAGCCGTCAATGCGGAGCGGCGATAGAGCGCTCCATCCATGCGCGCGCGTTTCAGAAGGCCAGCCTCGCGCCGATGGAGATGTAGCGGCCGATCACGTCGTAGAAGGGTGAGTAGAGCGACCCGTTTGGCGCCTGCTTGTCGAGCAGGTTGGTCACGCTGCCGTAGACCTCCATCTTCGCCGACGCGCTCGCCGCGACGCGTACCCGTGCGAGAAGGTCGAGATAGGTATAGGCCCGAATGTGATTGTTGAGCAGCTTGACCGTCGAGTTGAAGTTGCCGGGAGAAATGTAACGCGCGCGCAGCTGGGCTCCGAAACTGTCGCTGTCGTAGCCGATACTGCCGTTGATCCGCCACCTGGGCATGCCGAGGCTGAACGAATTGCCCTGGGATCCGACATATTCGATCGCCGCGACGCCGTCGCCGACCTTGAGGCTGTCGATCCAGCTCGCCAGCAGCCGCAGCGTGAGCGTGCCGGGCAGGTCGGCGAAGGTACGGAGCGGCAGCGTCTGGGAGAGCTCGGCGTCGATCCCATCAGTCCGGTATTCCGAGAGGTTCAGATAAGAGGTGACGGTGCGGGTGATATTGCCGTTCGCATCCCGCTCGACATAGGCACATAGTGCCCGATTGCCGTTGAAGCAGCGCGTGACCAGATCCTGGGCCGAGAGCAGCGTGATCACGTCGTCGATGCGAATCCGGTAATAATCGAGCGACAGGCGGAGGCCGGAAATCGCCGGCGGCGCATAGAGGAAGCCGGCGGTGAGGGTGGTTGCGGTCTCAGGCCGCAGGTCGGGATTGCCCGAGCTGTTGTTCGGGACATAGACGCTGGTCCCCTTCTCAGGGTCGGTGAGCGTGTTGAAGCCGACCGTGAGCTGCGTGAAGAGCTCCGCGAGATTGGCCGAGCGGATATCGCGCGAGCGGGTGAAGCGCGCGCGGAAGCCGGGAAAGACCTCGTTCGTCGCACCCAGCTTCCAGGACCAGATCGTGCCGGTCGTGTCATAGTCCGACAGGCGCACCGCGGCGTTCAGCTCCAGCTTGCGCAGCAGAGGCCGATCGCGCGCCAGCGGGACCAGGATCTCGCCGAAGGCCTCCCTGACGGTGAAGCCGCCGGAGATCGGGGCGAAGTTGAACGAGCGGAATGCTCGGGCGAGGTCGAGCTCGCCCACCGTCTGCTCGATCGCCTCGTGCCGCGTCTCGATGCCCGCGGCGATCGAGACGGGGCCTGCCCAGAGTGTGAATGGCTCGCCGCGCAGGCTGATTCCCGCCACGTCCAGCTTCGTCGTGGCGCGCTGGCGCGGCGTGCCGGTGACATAGGCGAGCGCCTCCGCCGTGGGCGAGCCTTCGCCGAACAGGTTGATGGGCACGCAGGCGCTCGACGGATCGGTGAGCTTGACGCGGCAGATCGGCTGGCCCGTCGCCGGATCTCGCACCGCATCTACCGCCTGGTTGAAATTGGCGCCGATCACGAAGCCGGGCGTGTCGATGTCGTTGCGATATTCGCCGTGGCTGTAATAGCCGCTCCAGCGCCAGCGCTTGCCGATCGTCCCGTCCAGCGCAATCGTCCCCTGCGTCGTCACCCGCTCGAAATCGATGCGGGGGAAGGGGAAATCGGAGTTGAACCGGCCCATGGTGAAGCCGGCTTCCCCGGCCGCGAGCAGCTGCGCGCTGATGGCCGGCGACAGGAAGGCATTGTCCCGCGAGATGACGATGTTGCCGCGATTGTGGTCGCCAAACCAGATATAGTCGTTCCACATGCGCGAGTGGCGCAGCTCCGCGGTGACCTTCACGGCGTCGGTCGCGTCGAAGCTGACGTGGCCGAGTGCGCTGTACCGTCGCTGCGGCGTGACCAGTGCGCTGAGGTTGTCGTTTGACGGCCCCTCGCCGCCGATCATGTCGCTGCCGACCACGGTGCCGTAGCGGAAGTCGCGCAGCGATCCGTCCGGGTTGAAGACCTGGCCCGCCAGGACGCCGCTCAGGATCAGGCCGCCGGGGGCCGCATTGGAGAACCCGACGTCGGGCGTCAGCCTGAAATAGCCGTTTCCCGCAGACACGCTGACCCAGCGCCCGACGCTGGACCGGGACGTCTTGGGGATGATGCCGTCATTGCCGAGATATTCGGCGCCGAGGATCACATGGCCGCGACCTCCGGCGAAGGGCGTGCCGAACGCGCTCTCGAAACGGTGTTCGGCCGCGTCGCCTCGCGAGGAAATCCCCGCCTGGGCGCCGAGCTTGAGGCCGTCGAGCTCTCCGTCGAGGACGATGTTGACCACGCCAGCGACCGCGCCGGAGCCCCAGGCCGCGGAGGCGCCGCCGGTCACGACGTCGACCGACTTGATCAGCACGGTCGGCACCGTGTTGAGATCGTTGTCGCTCGAGAAGCGCCGCCCATCGAGCAGCACGAGCGTGCGGTTGATGCCGAGGCCGCGCAGGTCGACCGGCGCCATGCCCGCGCTCGTGTTGGTACCGCTGGTTTGCGGCGAGATGGTTCCACGGAACTGCGGCAGGTCGTTCAATGCGGCGGCGACGTTCGAGCGCGCGCCGACGTCGAGGTCCATTCTGGTTATATGCGAGGTCGGGGTCGGGGCCTCGAAGCCTGGCACGTCGATGCGTGAACCGGTGACGACGATATCGGCGACGTCATCGATCTTCACCGGCGCAGGCTCGGGAATGACCGCCACGCGGTACTCGCGTCGCGGCGGGGATGCTCGCTTGGAGATGACGTAGGAACCGCCGGCGGTGACGGTGAAGTCGAGCCCCGATCCCCTGAGCAGGCGGCGCACCGCCTCGGCGGCGCTGTAGGTGCCATTGAGCGCCGGAGCGATGCGCCCCCTGGCGGCGCTTGGCACGAAGATGACGTTGGTGCGGGTGATGGTCGCCACCGCCTCGAGCGACAGCGACAGGTCCTGCCGGGGCAGCGAGAAACGGAACCTGGCGGCAGTCTGTGCCTCAGCGGCCGTCGCGGCCATGCACGCGAACACAGACAGCGATATCGCCAATCCCCGTATCATGGACCCCTACCCCGCATCGCCGGATGGTTCCGGTCGATCGGCGGATGATAGATCGCGATACGCCGCGGATGGCAGGGAGATGTGCTCAAGGCGTCAAAAGCACCGCTTTGTCCTCGCGCCGCACCTTGAGGCCGTGCAGCTGCGCCACCGCTGCGGCGAACTCCGCCGGATCGTCGTTTGCGAACACGCCTGAGATGGGTAGCGCGCCCAACCGCGCATCGTTCACCACCACGCGTTCCCGACCGTATCGGTTCACCTCGGCGACCGCTTCCGACAAGGGCGTGTTGCGGAACAGGAGCTCGCCACGGCGCCAGGCGGTGACCGCATCGAGCGCCGGCCGATCGAGCAGCGGCGCCGCCTCCGGACTCGCCGAAACGCGCTCACCCGGTGCGAGGACGGCGAGTAACCGTGGACGCTCGCCGATACGCATGACCTCGACCTTGCCACGCAGCAGCGTGACGCGGACCCGCTCGCCATCGCGCCGTACCACGAAGCTGGTGCCGACCGCCTTGATCTGCTCGTCGCCGGCCCTGACGACGAATGGCCGTTTGGCATCATGCGCCACGTCGAACATCGCCTCGCCGCGGTCGAGCAGCACCTCGCGCTCGTCGCGGTCGAACTTCACCGTGATGTGGCTGTCGGTGTTGAGCGCGATCCGGCTGCCGTCGTCCAGGGTTGCGGTGCGTTGCTCCCCGGCGCGGGTATCGAAGGTCGGTGCCTGGTTGAGATAGAAGGTGATCGCTCCCGCACCTGCCAGCGCGGCCACCGATGCGGCGAGCGCCAGCGGCACGAAGCGCCTTCGCGCCGGGCTCCGCGGTTCCTCGTCGAGTTCGACCGCGCCGGGCAGCAGCTCCCACAGCTCGGTGGCGCGCTCGAATGCCTCCTGGTGCGCGGGATCGACCTTGAGCCAGTCCTGCAGCGCTCCCTCGGCCTCACGCCCGCGCGGGCCGTGCAGCCTGGCGAGCCATGCCGACGCCTCCGCGTTCAGGCGCGTTCGCTCCTCCTTCGAGCGGATCACCATTGTTCCATCCAGTTCATCATCTCCAGGGTCGCTCGGGCGACCTGCTTCTCCACTGCGGGGATCGACATCCCTTCTTCTTCGGCGATTGTCGCGTAGTTGACTCCGTCCAGCCGGCGGCGGAGCAGGATGCGGCGGGTGCGCTCGGGCAGGCGCGCCAGGCCGGCGGCGGCGTGCTTCAGCCGTGCCTGGGATTGCAGCACCTGCTCCGGGTCCGGCGCCGCATCGGCGATGCTGAACACGTTTCCGGCGGAGAAGGGCGCCCGGCGCTCCCGGCGCTCGGTGTCGATCGACAGGTTGACCGCCGCCTTGACCAACAGCGCTTCCTGCGAGCGTACCGCGTGCTTCTGCTCGTAGCGCTCCACCTTCAGGAAGGCTTCGTGCACCAGATCCTCGGCATCCTGATCCGCGACGCCACGCCGCCTGAGCACGGATCGGACATGCCGCAACATCTCGTTCAACTGGCTCATCGCGCTCCCTGGCCGTTTCCTACACGATGCGGTGGACGAAATCCGAGACCCTTTCTCAACGGCCGACATTGTGGGCGATCGTCCGCCATTCGATCTCAGACAGCGGAAGGGTGGCGAGCGCGGCGTAATAGGCGCCGAGGTCGCGCGCGAACGGCCAGTCCGATGCCGGCAGGAAGTGCCCCGGCCCGATCCTGCGTATCAGGGCGACCAGCGCCGCCTTGTCCTGACCCGATGCCTCGGCAGGCTTGATGGCGGCGAGGTCGAAATAGAGATCGGCACAGAGCGTCCGGTCCTGCTCGCAGGCACCGGCGAAGACGCCGAGCGCGTCGAGCGTCGCGGCATCGATGCCGCCCCAGCCTGCGGCATGTGCGATCTGTACCGTCGTGCCGCGTGCGGCCGGCAGCACTTGGTCCACGAAGATGCGCGCTTCCTCCGCGCCATAGCCGGTCGCCCGGTTGCGCATGTGGATCATGATGCGCAGATGCGCGGCCGCCGCGGCGCGGAGGGTCTCCGTCAGCATCCTCACCTGATCGGGCCGATGATAGTCGAAGCGCGAGTTGGCGAGATGCAGCTTGATTCCGGCGACGTGGCGATCGCCCCGCCAGCGCTCGATCTCCGGCAGCGCCGTCGCGGTGAGCGGATTGACGCCGATATAGGCTTCGAGCCTGTCCGGATGGGCGCGGGCCAGTGCTACAGTGAAGTCGTTCGCCTTGCGGACGATCTCCGCGTGATCCGGGACAGGCGGCACCATCATCGGGCTTTCCGCCAGATAGGCGGTCGACATCACCCGCGCGCGCCTGATCCCGGCGGCGTCCATGGCCCGCAGCAGGTCGGTCACGGTGAGCGGGCTGGTGAACTCGGGATCGCATTTGCTGGTCCTGCCCGGGCTCGCGCAATAAGCGGGCAGGAAGGCGAGGATCGCGGGCGAATGCACATGCACGTGGTGGTCGACGAGCACCGCCGGCGGTCGACGGTCCGCTGCGCCTAGCAACGCAGCGGACAGCAGGACCGTCGCGGCGATCGCGAGCCCGCGGACGAAGATCAACGCCTCCCTTCGCCGAGCAGAGTCTGCTTCCAGAACAGCACGCTCGCCCAGAAATAATAGTCCTCGTTCTCCTTCTTGTGGAAGACGTGGCCTTCGTTCCCGGCGAGCAGGTGCCAGACGGTGCCGCCCTTGCCGCGCACGGCATTGACGATCTGCTCGGCCTCGCTCGCGGGCACGCGCGGGTCGTTGCCGCCGGTCGCGATCAGCAGCGGCACGGTGATCTTGTCGACGCTGGTGAGCGGGGAAATCTCGATCAGCTTGGCGCGCTGCTTCGGATCGCGTTCGTCGCCATATTCGACGCGGCGCAGGTCGCGGCGATAGGACTGGGTGTTCTCGAGGAAGGTGACGAAGTTGGAGATCGCCACATAGCAGTTCGCGCCCCTGAGCCGGGCCGAATAATGCGTGGCGGAAGCGTAGCACATGTACCCGCCGTAGGAGAGGCCGGTCACCGCGAAGCGGGCGGGATCGAGCGTCGCGTCCTTGGCCAGCGCGTCGAGGAAGGCGCCGACGTCCTTCACCGAATCCTCGCGCTTGTAGGGACCGTTGTCGAGGTTCACGAACCTCTTGCCGAAGCCGGTCGAACCGCGGACGTTGGGGAAGAACAGCGCGATGCCGAGCTCGTTGAGGTAGTAGTTGTCCGGTCCGAGGAAATCCGGCCGGGTCTGCCCCTCCGGGCCGCCGTGGATGTTGACGATCAGCGGGCGCTTGCCGGGGAACTTCGCCGGATCGGGGCGGTAGAGGAAGCCCGTCACCGTCTCGCCGTCGAAGCTCTTCACCTCGACGAGTTGCGGCTCGACGTTCTTTGCGGGATCGAGCCCGCCGGTCTCGCTCGCGGTCCAGCGCGTCACCGCCAGCGTTTTCGGATCGACGGCGAAGGCATCGCCCGCGACGCGCGCGGAGGACATGCTGAGGCCGATCGTGCCCCAGGGGGCGATCTCGATCGCCGATCCGATCGCGTAGGGAATCACGCCGGCCGGCAGGCCGGTGACGTCGCGGGTCGTTCCCGCCTTGGTGTCGAGCACGTGCACCCGGCTGATGCCTACCTCGTTGGTCGCATAGGCGATGAAGCTGCCGTCAGGAGCGACCGCATAGTCGGTCACGTCCCATTTCGGCTCCTTGGAGACCGGGGCGAACCTGCCGGTGCGCGGATCGAGCCGGCCGAGCCGCACGAAATCGGAATCGATGTCCGACAGCACCCAGATACCGCCGTCAGGCGCGTAGCGAGGGGCGACATAGGAGACCTCGCGCTTGAGGTCGTTCAGCGCGCGCATCCGGCCGGTCTTGAGGTCGAGCTCATAGACGTCGGCACGGTTGATCGACATGCGATTGACGACCAGCGCCGTCCCGCCGTCGGCGGAGAAATCCGCGATGTTCCAGCCGCCGCCCTTGACCGTCGCGACCAGATGGTCGGACTTGGGATCGCGCGGATCGATCACGTAGAGATCGGCGTCCGCCCCGTTGCGCCGGGTCGAGGAATAGCCGAGCAGCTTGCCGTCGGGACTCCACGCGCCGAACCAGTTGCGGCTCTTGCCGTCGGTGAGCAGGTGCAGCCGGCCGTCGACCAGCCGGTAGAGCTGGAAGAACTCGCCGCCGCCGACGTCCTTCTGCACCACCGTCACGTCGCCGGCGCCCGGGGAGGCGCTGGCCATGATGACCGGCTCCTCCTCGAAGCTCAGCTGGGTGCGGTCGGCGCCGGGGCCGCGGACCTTGTGCACCTGGTCGGTGTTGGCGAAGCGCGTCTTGATCAGCATCGAGCGGTCGGCCGCGTCCCAGCCGAGGAACACCGCCTTGCGCGCCTGGAGATAGGGCTGGGTCTCGGCGGCAAGCGCCGGCGGGATGGCGGGGATGCCGTCGGCGACGATCGCCGCAGGCTTGGCGACCTGCGCGGTTGCGGTCATGGGGAGCAGCGCGAGCGCTGCGGCAAAGGCAGGACGGAGGAACATCGGGCAGTCTCCAGAACCGGAACCGCCCGGCAGCTGGGCCGGGCGGTCGGTAGTCGCGACGATCAGAAGCGGATGCGGGCGCCGAGCGTGAAGTAGCGCCCGAACACATCGTAATAGGGCGAATAGAGCGACCCCGGCGGCGGGTCCTTGTCGAACAGGTTGGTGATGTTGCCGTAGAGCTCCATCTCCCGCCCGTCGGTCACCGGCACCTTCACCTGCGCCTGCAGGTCGAAATAGGTGTAGGCGCCGATGTGGTTGTTGGTGAGCGGGATCTGGTTGTTGTACTCGCCGGGCGAGATGTAGCGGGCGCGGACGAGCCCCGAGAAGCTCTGGTTCTCGTAGCCGACCGATCCGTTCACCCGCCACGCCGGCACGCCGAGGCCGAACGAATAGCCCTGCGAGCGGACATATTCGAGCTTCAGTTCGCCGTCATCGGTGGTGAGGCTGTCGACCCAGGTGCCGAGCAGGCGGAACTTCATCCTGCCGTCGGCGGAGGCGAACAGGCGGTTCAGCGGCAGGATGTAGGAGAGTTCGGCGTCGATGCCGTTGGTCTTATAGCTTGCCAGGTTCACGTATGTAGAGACGGTGCGGGTGATCTCGCCGTTCCCGTCGCGCTCGACGCGCGAGCACAACGCGACATTGCCTCTGAAACAGCGTGTGACCAGGTCCTGTGCGGAGATGGTGGTGATGACATCGTCGACGGAAATGTCGAAATAGTCGACCGACAGGTTGAGACCGCCGATCGCCGGTGGCGAATAGGTGAAGCCGAATGTCCACGTGTCGGCTTTCTCCGGCTCCAGGTTCGGGTTGCCGCCGCCGTTGCTGAGGACATAGACGGTCTTGTCCTTCTCCGGGTCGTAGAGGGTGTTATAGCCGGTCGTCGTCTGGGTGTAGAGCTCGCTGAGATTGGCCGAGCGGATGTCGCGCGAGCGCGTCACCCGGCCGCGGAAGCCGGGGAAGAACTCGTTGGTGGCGCCGAGCTTCCACGACCAGATCGCGCCGGTCGTGCTGTAGTCGCTGACGCGCACCGCGCCGTTGAACTCCAGCTGGCGCAGCAGCGGCGTGTCGTGGATCAGCGGCACCAGGATCTCGCCGAATGCCTCCTTCACGGTGAAATGGCCCGACATCGCCGAGAAGCTGAAGGTGCGGAACGCCTTGGCGGCGTCCTGCGCGCCGACGGTCTGGACGATCCCTTCCCGGCGCGCCTCGATGCCGACCGCGAAGGAGACCGCGCCGGCGGGCAGCTCGAACGGCTCGCCGCGCAGGCTCACGCCGCCGACGTCGAGCTTGGTCGTGGCGCGCTGGCTGGGCGTGCCGGTGACATAGTCGATCGCCTCGTGCGACGGTGCGCCCTGGCCGAACAGGTTGATCGGGACGCAGTTGGTGCCCGGGTTGGTCAGCGCGATCCGGCAGATCGGCGTACCGCCCGGCCCGGTCACCGAATCGACCGCGTTGGCGAACTCCTGCGTCAGCAGGAAGCCGGGGGTGTCGATGTTGTTCTGATATTCGCCGTGGCTGTAATAGGCACTCCAGCGCAGGTTCGACCCGACCTTGCCGTCGAGCGCCAGCGTGCCCTGAGTCACCTTCCGCTCGAAATCGATGTACGGATAGGAAAGATCGCTGTTGAACCGGCCCATGTAGAAGCTGGTCTCTCCGGCATTGGCGAGTGCGGTGCGCACCTCGTCCGACAGGAAGGCGTTGTCCGACCGGATCAGTATTCCCGCCGGTGTCGTGCTGGTCAGCGTGTTGCCCTGCACATGGTCGCCGAACCAGATGTAGTTGTTCCACATGCGCGAGTGGCGCAGTTCCGCGGTGACCTTGATCGACGGCGTGATGTCGTAAGTCAGGCGCCCGAGCGCGCTATAGCGGCGCTGCGGAGTGACGAGCGGGCTCAGGTCGTCGTTGGACGATCCTTCGCCGCCCGTCATGTAGCCGGCGATCACCCGGCCGTAGTCGAAATCGCGCAGCGAGCCGTCGGGATTGAACGTCTTGCCCTTCAGCGCACCCGAGGTGATCAGGCCCCCAGGGGCCGAGGTGGAGAAGCCCACGTCCGGTGTCATCGCGCCGCCGAACGGCGCCCAGCGGCCGACGTTCTTGCGGGCGGTCTTCGGCACGATGCCGTCGCTGTTGAAATATTCGCCGCCGATCACGAAGTGGCCGCGGTCGTCGTCAAAGCCGAAGCCGGCCTTGCCCTGGAAGCGATGCTGCGCGGCGTCGCCGTATCGCGAAATGCCGGCCTCGGCGCCGAGCTGCAGTCCGTTGAACTTCTCGTCGATTCCGAGATTGACCACGCCCGCCACCGCGCCCGAGCCCCAGGCGGCCGAGGCGCCGCCGGTCACGACCTGCGCGCTGCGGATCATGATGTTCGGGATAGTGTTGAGGTCGTTGTCGCTGACGATGCGGCGGCCGTCGACCAGCACCAGCGTGCGGTTGATGCCGAGGCCGCGCAAGTCGACCGGCGCGTTGCCGGCGCCGGTGTTGGTGCCGGTGGTCTGCGCCGATGTGGTCGCGCGGAACTGCGGCAGATCGTTGAGCGCCGCGGCGACGTTCGGGCGCGCGCCGACCGAGAGGTCTTCGGCGGTCACGGTCAGCGTCGGCGTCGGCGTGTCGAAATTACGGTCGATGCGCGATCCGGTGACGATGATCTCGCCGCCGTCCGCGGCCGGCGTATCCGCCGGAGCTGACTGCTCCTGCGCTGCCGTCTGAGCCGAAACGCCTGCAGCGGCGAAGATCGCCGCGCACGCCCCGATGACACTGCCAAACCGGATGAGACTGCCAGATCGCGTCATGTGACCCCCTGTTCCAGCCGGCGGTCCATCGCCGCGGGCTTCCACAGGGGAAGACGAACGGATTTCACAAAACCGACATATTTTCGAAAAATCTTCGGATCGGATCGACATTCAGCAATTTAGCCCCTCCCCTTCAGGGGAGGGGTTGGGGGTGGGGCAGTGCGGCGGGCCAGGTCGCTTGGGGCCAGGCCCCACCCCAACCCCTCCCCTGAAGGGGAGAGGCTTAAGGCCCTAGATCTCCCCCGTCAGGGTGAGCGTGAGTACGCGCGGGATGTTCTGGGTGAGCAGGCCGGAGTTGCTGACGTTCCAGGCGAACCGGTTCGTGAGGTTCGCCACGCGGGCGCGGAGCGTGACCGAATGGTCCCCGATCGCGAAACGCTGCCTCAGGCCGAGATTGACTATCGCATAGCCGGGAAGCGTCACGCGATTTTCGCGATCGGCATAGCGCTCGCCGCGGATGCTGACGCCGCCGTCGAGCGTAAGCCCCGCGACGCCGGGCACGCGCCAGGTAAGATTGGCGAGCGCCATCACCTCGGGGCGTCCGATCGGACGCGCGCCGACCAATCCGCGATCGACGAGCTCGCCTTCGGTCCGTGCATCAAGATAGGTCGCGCCGAGCACCGCACCCAACCGAGGAGTGATCGGTCCGGCGAGGGACAGTTCGGCGCCGCGATGCCGCACCCGGCCGACGAAGTCGAACGCGCCGCCGGCGTCGATGCCCGGCAGCGGCTTTGAAAGGTCGAACACGCCGGCGATCAGCGTCGGTCCGCCGGCGATGGCGTATTTCATGCCGAGCTCGGCCTGGCGCGAGATTGCGGCAGGCAGCACCGCGCCGCGGTTCACCGCATTGGCCGGCGCGACCCCGGCCTCCTCCAGCCCGCGCGCATAGCTGGCGAAGCCGGTCAGCGCGCGCGTGAACCCGACCGACAGCGCGCCGCCATAGAGCCACGGCCGGCTCGTCTGGTGCTCCGAGCTTCCGTCGAGCGCGCGCGCCTGCTTGCGATATTCCACACGCTGGACGTCGGCGCGCAGCTCCGCGAAGCTGCCGATCGACAGCCGATAGCCAAGCCCGCCCGTCCATTGCTCCACCTCATCCCGAAGACGCAGCGGATTGAGGCTGACCGGCGGCCGGGGAAGGGCGGGCGGCCGATCGATATCGGGATAGTGGCCAAGCGTGAAGGCCGCGCCCGGATCGCTGAGCACCACGCTGTCGCGTCGCCGTATCGCGGCGATCAGGCGATGATCCAGTGCGCCGGTGGTGAAGCGCTTGGCGGCCGTGATCTCGGCAGAGAAGGACCGGCGGTTCTCTTCGCCGAACAACAGGCCGCTCACCTCGGCTCCGGTGCCGGCATCGGACAACCGGATCAGGTTGAACACGTTGCGCCGATAGGCGAGTTCCGACCGGAAGGCCGACGCGCCCAGGCTCCAGCCGTCTCCTGCATCGATGTCGAGGATCGCGCCCGACAGATCGCTCTCGTTGCTGGCGTCCATCCACGACTGGGTGCGATCGATGCCGAGCGATATGCGCGCCGGCGGCGTACCCGCGCTGGCGAAAGTGGTGTCGGCACCGCGCGTGTACCAATTATGGCCCCAGACGCCGGCCAGCCGGATGCCCGCCGCCGGCGTCCAGCGCGGGACGAGGCCCACCGCGATGAAGTCGCCGCCGGTGCCGTCGGTATAGCGTTGCCCGACGCTCAGCTGGAGGCCGCCGGCGATGCTCAGCCGGCTGTCCTGCGTGCCGCCCGCGAAACGCGTCAGCACGATCGGTCCCGACCCGCCCCACCAGCCGGCCTCGATCGTCGCCTGCATTCCCGGCACGCCGTCGGGAAGGTCGTATTGCACGACGCCGGACGGGGCGGCGAAGTCGGTGCGCAACCCGTTGGCGCCGACGCGGATGGCGGTGCCTTCGGTCAACGGCTGAAGCATCCCGGCCGCCCGGACGAAATAATGATCCTCGATCCGGTAATTGCCGGCACTCTGCAGATCGAATCCGCGCACCTCGCTTTCGGTGTAGAGCCCGACTTCCTCGACGCCGATGCGCCGGCCGAAGGCGTCGTCCGCGGCCCGCACCACGTCGCGGTTCTGCGGCTGGGCCGGCGGTGAGATCGCGATCTGGGCATGGGCAGCGGGCGCCGCGAGCAGCGACAGACAGCAGATGGAGCAACGCATGATTCGCAATCCCGATGACATCCGGTCGCCGGGCCGGATGCCCCGGCCGCGGCGGCATCGGGAGCCGGTTGGGACGAACGGCGCGCGGACGTGACGAACGGCAGTTCGCGCGCGCGCGCTCGTAGGCTATCGTCGGACCATGGCGGCTGATGTTCGAGAGTCGATCTGGGAGCGGCAGATCCCGCTGAGCGCCGGCGTGGCTATGGGCCTGCTCGGCTTCCTGCTCGGCTACGCCATGGGCGGCATCGGAACGCCGGTCGATCCGTTCGTCGCCGAGCGGCCGGAAGAAGCGCGGCTCGCCAATCTGCTGGTCTGGGGGCTCACGCTCACGATCGGCTTCGCTTGCCGGGAGCCGGTCGGCGAGCTCGTCTCCGCGCCGCAGCGATCACCGCTGCTGCTCGCCGTTCTCGCCTTCGCTCCCGTGACGGTTGCCGATCTGCTCGCGTCCCAGTTCGCGATCGCGATATCCGGCGATCTTCGTTGCGCCCCGGGCATGCCGCCGCTGCCATCCATCTTCAGCTTCCTGCCGCGGGCAGCGATTCTGGGTACGACCGTGCTGCTGGCGCTGCTGGCCTGGGGGCGGCACCTCGAAAATCATGCGCGCCGGGAATCGGACGATATGGCGTTCACGCCGTCGCCGGAGGCGTATTCGGCGGTACCGGGCGAATGGCTCCACCTGCCCGAGGCGCCCTTTCTGCGGGTGCGCGTCCAGGACGTGGCGCTGATCCGCTCGGCCGGCAATTACAGCGAGATCGTCGCCAACGGCCGTGTCCATCTGGTGCGGGCAACGCTGAGCGAGTTGGCGCACCGCTTTGCCCCTCTCGGCTTCGTGCGCGTTCATCGCCAGACCGTCGTCAATGCGCGGCAGGTCCGCGAAATCCGACGCGAGCCGAGCGGGCGGCCGGTCGTCCATCTTGCCTGCGGAACGCCGATCCCGCTCGGCCGGCGCTTCAGGTCCGCCGTGGAGGCGCTGGGCTAGGATCCAGACCCTGGAGAGGCGAGGATCAGACGGGCAGGGCAGTGGTCGCCTTGATCTCCGAAAGGGCGACGGTCGAATTGATCTCCTGCACGCCGGGAAGGCGCGACAGCTTCTCGAAGAAGAAGCGCTCATAGGCCTCGATGTCGGCGGCGACGACGCGCAGCATGAAATCGACCGGTCCCATGAGGACATAGCATTCGAGCACCTCCGGCAGCTCGCGGATCGAGGCGGTGAACTCGTCGAGGTTGGCGCGGCCATGGGCATTGAGCTTCACCGTCGCGAAGACCTGGGCGTTGAGGCCGATCTTGCGGCGGTCGACCAGCGCGACCCTGCGCTTTACGAAGCCTTCGCGCTCGAGCCGGTCGATGCGGCGCCAGCAGGGCGAGGCGGACATCCCGACCGCCTCGGCGATCGCCGCAGTGGAGAGCGACGCGTCGTCCTGCAGCAGGCGCAGGATCTTTCGGTCGAAATTATCCAGGTTGTCCGGCACGATCTTTCTCGGATTGACGATTTTCAGGTCAGAATATTCGATATTCCGCCGAATTGCAGCGGGATTGGGTAAGAAATTCCCGCTTCTCATGGATATCCTCCCCGGATTGGGGAAGGAACCTGCACGATGGATCACGCGCAACCGACGGAAGAGCCCGAAGAGGCGGTGCACCTCGACGATCTTCGGACGGCGCGCGCGGCGTGATTCCGGTCATGGCCACCAGACGTGCGCCGAGGGTCGACACGCGCGCAGCCGTCTTCGCGATCACGGCGGATCGGTGCGCGCAGGTGCTCAGTCGCCTGCTCGCGCTGATTGCGCAGCAGGATCGTGTGATCGAACGGGCGCAGGTCGAATGCTCGGCCAGGATCTGCCGCATTTCGCTCACGGTCCGCGACATCGATCCGCATCGCGCGGAGATCGTCGCCGAGAAGATGCGCAGCCTCGTCAGGGTCCGCAGAGTCCGGCTGCGCCTTCCCTGATCCGATCGCGGGAGAGCCGCGCGCCTAGCGCTGTATGACGATGATGTCGGGGACCCGATTGTCCTTTGAGCGGGGCTGGGGCATCAGGGACGGGTGGCGATCGTGTCCGTTCCAGCTGCTTTGCCGAAGCGCCGTCCTTTATATGCCCATCTGTACGTGCAGGTGCTGGTGGCGATCGTGTGCGGTGCGGTGGTGGGGCATGTGTGGCCCGGGGTGGGCGAGGCGCTGCGGCCGTTGGGGGACGGCTTCATCAAGCTGGTGAAGATGGTGATCGCGCCGGTGATCTTCCTCACCGTCGTGACCGGCATCGCGGGGATGCGTGAGCTGGCGGCGGTAGGCCGGGTGGCGGCGAAGGCGTTCGGCTATTTCGTGGTGGTGTCGACGCTGGCGCTGTTGGTGGGGCTGCTGGTCGCCAATGTCGTGCAGCCGGGGGCGGGGATGCATGTCGATCCCAGGACGCTCAACCAGAGCGCGGTCGCCGGCTATGCCCATCAGGCGCATGAGAGCAGCGTCGCCGGCTTCATCATGGCGGTGATCCCTGAAACGATGGTGTCGGCGCTGACCTCGGGCTCGATCCTGCAGACCTTGTTCGTGGCGATCCTGTTCGGCATCGCCTTGAGCCTGGTCGGTGAGCCGGCGCGGCCGGTGCTCGATCTGGCCGAGCGGGTGATGCTGGTGGTGTTCCGCCTGGTCGCGATCCTGATGCGGGCGGCGCCGGTCGGTGCATTCGGGGCGATCGCGTTTACTGTCGGCAAGTACGGCGCCGGCAGCTTGATCGGCCTCGGCGGTCTCGTCGCCACCTTCTACCTGACCTCGATCCTGTTCGTGCTCGTCGTGCTCGGCGCGATCGCCTGGGCGCACGGCTTCTCGATCCTGCGCCTCATCGCCTACCTCAAGGCCGAGCTGCTGCTCGTGCTCGGCACCTCCTCGTCCGAGGCGGCGCTGCCCAGCCTGATCGACAAGCTTGAGCGCGCGGGCTGCGACAAGGGCGTGGTCGGCCTCGTCGTCCCCACCGGCTACAGCTTCAACCTCGACGGCACCAACATCTACATGACCCTTGCCGCGCTGTTCATCGCGCAAGCGTGCGGCATCCATCTCTCCTGGGGCGAGCAGTTCGCCCTGCTCGGCGTCGCCATGCTCTCGTCGAAGGGGGCCGCCGGCGTCACCGGCGCCGGCTTCATCACGCTGGCCGCCACCCTCTCCATCGTCCCGGCCGTCCCCGTCGCCGGCATGGCTCTCATCCTCGGCGTCGACCGCTTCATGTCCGAATGCCGATCCCTCACCAACTTCATCGGCAACGCCACCGCCGCCATCGTGGTCGCCACTTGGGAACGCAAGATAGACACCCGGCAACTCGACGCCGCTCTTGCGGGAGGCGATCGGGGGACCGCCGATGCACCGGTTGGCGAGTCGGCCGTGGTATGAAAACTGCGCTGCTGGTTCTTGCCTGCCTGTTGCTGGGGGCAGCAGCGCCCGGGGCACCGCGAACGATCCTATTCGTCGGCAACAGCTTCACGTTCGGTGCGGGGTCGCCGGTGATGCGCTATCGGCCCGACAGCGTGACCGATCTCAATCATGACGGTGTCGGCGGCGTGCCGGCGCTGTTCAAGGCCTTCACCGAGCAGGCGGGGCTCGACTATGCGGTGAGCCTCGAGACCTCGCCCGGCAAAGGCTTCGATTTCCATGTTCGTGAGAAGCGCGCATTGATCGCCCGCCGCTGGGACGTGGTCGTGCTCCAGGGCTACAGCACGCTCGACAGGGACAAGCCGGGAGATCCGGCGATCCATATCGCCAATGCCAAGCTGCTGGCCGAGATGGTCAGCCGCGCCAATCCCCAAGTCGACGTCGAGCTGGTTTCGACCTGGACGCGCGCCGACCTTACCTATCCGCCCGGCCGGCGCTGGTCGGGAAAGCCGGTGACCGCAATGGCGCTCGACCTGCGCGCAGCCTCCGAGCTTGCGCGTCGCGCCGTACCGGACATCGATGGAATAGTACCGGTCGGCGAAGCGTGGAATCGAGCGATCTCGGCTGGCATTGCCGATCCCAATCCCTATGACGGCCTTACCTATGGCCAGATCGATCTGTGGACATGGGACCAGTATCACGCGAGCGCCTATGGCTATTATCTGGAGGCATTGATGGTGTTCGGCCGAGTGACAGGTGTCGATCCGCGCGTGCTCGGCGAGCGAGAGCGCGCGGCCAATGACCTCGGCCTCGAACCGCGCGTGGTGAAGGCGCTTCAGCAGATTGCCTTCGACCAGCTGCAGGCAGGCTGACGATGGCGTTTCTGGGTATCGAGACCGGCGGCACCAAGATTCTGGCGCGCGTGGTGGCGGAGGACGGCATCGTCGTCGGCGAGGGACGCTGGTCGACCACCACGCCGGATGCCGCCGCGGATGCGATCCTCGGCTGTGTGGAGACGGCGGGCGTCGCGGTCACGGCAGCCGGCATCGCGGCCTTCGGCCCGCTGATCGTCAATCCGGCGCTGCCGAACTATGGCGAGATGCTCGACACCCCGAAGCCCGGCTGGACCGGGTCGAACCTGCGTGTAGTGCTCGCCGGCCGGCTGGATTGCCCGGTTGCGGTCGATACCGACGTCAATGTCGCCGCCATTGCGGAGCAGGCGCTGGGGGCGGGGCAAGGGCTCGGCAGCGTCGCCTATGTGACGGTCGGCACCGGCATCGGCGCGGGGCTGGCGATCGACGGGCGCGCGCTGGTGGGAGCGCTGCACCCCGAGGCGGGGCACATCCGTCTCGTGCGGGCCGCCGGAGACGATGCGCCGAGCACCTGCCCCTTCCATCCCGACTGTGCGGAGGGGTTGACTGCCGGACCGGCCGTGCAGCAGCGGCTGAAGGGGCGGACCCTGCCCGAGGCTCCCGAGGTGGCGGCGCTGGTCGCCCATTATCTGGGGCAGCTCCTGGCGGCGCTGGTGTTCGCCTGGTCGCCGCAGCGGATCGTGATGGGCGGCGGGGTGATGACGACGCCCGGGCTGCTCGAGGCGACTTCCGGGGAATTGCGCGCGGCGCTCGGCGGCTATGGTGTCGGGCCGGCGGCGAACGCGCCGGATTTCGTCGTGCCGGCGATGCTGGAGAATGCCGGGCTGGAGGGTGCGCTGCTGATGGCGCGCCGCGCGGTCAGTTCGTGAACGCCATCTCGAAATTGCCCCAGCGGCGGCCGTTGATCCACAGCGGCACGAACACGCTCTTGACCGCACGATAGCGGCCCTGACCGAGGTCCTGGCAATAGGTGACGAGCATGAAGTCGCCCTCGAACGCGATGGCGCGGGCGGTCGCCTCGTCCATGAACATGCGGCGATTTCGGCAGTTCTCGGCATTCCATGCCGGATCGCCGGGCCGCTGCGGCAGCGACTTCCATGACATGTGGGTCGGCAGGTAGGCGTTGATGTCGGTCGCGGCGAGGCCGAGGATATGGGTCTCGTCGGACTTGGCGATGCGGTCGAGCACCGGCTGAATGGCGCGATCGGCGAAGGCGTTGAAGCGGTTCGTATATTGCACCGGGTCGGTGCCGGGGATCGGCCGGTAGTCGGTGTCGAACACCTCGTCGGCGCTGACCTCGCCCGCCGCCAGCGCCCGTTCGACGATCGCCTTGACCTCCTTCATGCCGGCGACGGTAATCTCGACGAAGCCGGTGTCGTCGATCGCCACGCCCGAATGGGCGAGCTGGTCGAGCATCCCGCTCGACATCGTCTCGAGCCGCAGGATGCGCTCGCGGGCGCTGGCGAGCTGGGCGCCGCTCTCGCGCGCATGGGTGCCGAAGCCGGTGAGCGTGTCGCGCACGCGCGCGACGCTGTTGCTGGTGACCTCGGTCGAGCGCTCGATGTCGTCGGTGAGGCGGTCGACCTGGCCGACGATGTCGGCGACCTCCAGCACGGTCTGGTTGATCTGCGCGACGCCCTTCTGCGCGAGCACGCTCTGACGCACGCCATCATCGATCTCGTGCATCACCGTGCCCGCCTCGCGCACGAAGCTGTCCATGGTGCGGGTGATCTCGTCGGTCGCCTGGCGCGTCTCCAGCGCGAGCTTCTTCACCTCGGCCGCGACCACGGCGAAGGTGCGGCCGGCGTCGCCGGCGCGCTGCGCCTCGATGGTGGCGTTGAGCGCGAGCAAATTGGTCTTGCGCGCGATGTCGTCGATCGCGCTGGAGACGCGCTGGACCTGCGCCATCGCCGCCGCGAAATCGGTCATGCGGGTGCCGAGATTGGTGATGAGCTCCGTCAGCGCGCCGAAATCGGCGACCGAGCTCACGATCAGCGACGCCTCGCGCTCCAGCGTGGCGCGGGCCTGGTCGGACAGGCGGCGCGCCTCGCTGGTCGCCTCGGCGACGGTGCGCTGGTCGGCTTCGAGCGCCGCGGTGACGCCTTCCAGGTCGGCGAGCGCCTCGAGCTGGGTGGCGATGCGTTCCGAGACGCCGGCGATATGGCCGGAGGCATCGCTGCAGCCGACCGCAAGCTGTCCGCAATCGCGCGCCACCGCGCGGATCGCATCGCCGTCGAGTTCCTGCGCCATCGCGTGCGCGGTTGCCATGCGCCTGTCAGCCCTCTTCACGTAACCGGATGCTGGTAACCTGCTACGGTAAAGGACAGTTTAACCAGAAGGTCAGGCAGTGAGACGCCGCCGCGCCGCACGGGCGCGGCCGACCAGGCCCGAGAGCAGGAGGTCGTCGATGCCGGCATGGCCGAGCCCGAGATGATCGGGCCGCACCGCGAGCGCGTCTGTAAGGCCGAGCGCGCCGGACCTCACCGCTCGCCGGCCGATCCGCCACCACAGCCGCGCCGTCTCCCAACGGATCAGCTTGATGCTCTCGCGATCGAAGCTGCCGCTGTCGAGATAGCTCGCCTGGAGCATCGCGATTAGCGTGCCGAGCTGGCGCAGCGCGTCGCGGCTGGCCACCGGCACGCCGGCCATGACATGGCGTGCGATCAGCGCGGCCGCCTCCTCCGCACTGTCGCCGAGCAGAGGGGCATAGGCCTCGCCGAGCACGGTCTCGGCGCTGTCGATCATCCGCGCGGTGTGGCATTGCGAGGCGCCGCCCGGATGGCTGCGATAGGTGATCAGCGGCTCGTCGATCCGCGCGATCGCGCCGTAGCGGCGCAGGCGGTGATAGAGATCGAAATCCTCGGCGTAGAGGATCTCGGGTCGGGTGAAGGGATCGAGCTCGCGCGCGACATCGCCGCGCAGCATCACCGACGACCAGACCAGTGGGTTCATGATCTGGAGCAGCCAGCCGATCAGCGCAGGCGTGGTGTTGGCGGGCAGGCGCGAGCGGCGGATCGCGCCGTCCTCGAGGATATTGGCGGCGGCGGCGACCAGCACGACGCGGCTGTTCGCCTCCAGATAGGCGACCTGGCGCTGGAGCCGGTCCGGCCGGCAGAGATCGTCTTGGTCGAGGCCGGCGATATAGCGGCCGCGCGCCTCCGCGAGGGCGCGGTTGCGCGCGCGCACCGGCCCGCCGTTCGCCTCCGCTTCGACCAACCGGACACGCGGATCGGACCAGCCGCGCAGGATTTCCCGCGTGTCGTCGGTCGAGCAGTCGTCGACGACGATCACCTCGAAATCGGCGAGCGTCTGCTTCTCCAGGCTGACGAGCGTCTCTTCGATCAGCCCGGCGCCGTTATAGGCTGCCATGATGACGCTGACCGTGGGTGTGTTCATGCCGCTGCTTGTGCCCGGTTGGCGAGGATCGCTTCGACGATCATGCGCCCGACATCGTTCTGCCACAACCATAAGCCGTTGGCTTGACCGCGAAAACTCCTCTCTCCGCCGAGCGCGCCCGACGGAACGAAGCCGGCGGCGAGGCCGATGCCGTAGACGCCGGGAAGCGGCATGCCGTCGGCGCCGAGCACGCGGCAGCGATCGTCGACCATGGCGTCGCCCTGGTCCGCGGCGAGCGTGATCGGCGTCCCTGCCGCGTCCTGGAGCGGTAGCGCACGTGGACGGTAGCCGAGGGCCGCGACGACGATGTCAGCCCCGTCGAGGATCGCGAGCGCCTGCGGGTCCTCGTCGGCGATACGGTGCACGGCGACGCGCGGGTCGGGCGCGCGCCCGTCGACGCCGAGGATGCGCAGCACCAGCTCGCGCGCCTCCAGCCGGAAGCCTGCGAGACGATAGACGAAGCCCGACAGCGGACAGATGTCGTCGGGGCCGAAATCGGTGAAACCCTCCGCATGGGCCGCCTCGACGGAAGGGTAGAAGGGGCGGAGCGGCCGGCGATGGAGCAGGGTGATCCCGCCCGCGCCGAACGGGATGCCGGGCCGCGAGCGCAGCAGCAGCGCGACGGTGGTGAGAGCGCTGGTCGAGCCGCCGATCACCGCGATGCGCGGGTCGCGCTTGCCGGCGAGCAGGTCGGCGACCTTGTCGAGCCCGCCGAGCGCGAGCACCTCGTCCGATTGGAGCAGCCGGTCGCCGACGCGCCGGATCAGCGGTTCGCCCGCGACCTGCTGACCGGCGAGGCGGTCGAGCGGCTGATAACCGCCGGTGGCGACGACGAGATTGCGCGCCGCGGCCTCGAAGCGATGATCGTCCTCGAGCCGGCGCATGGCGACGTGCCACAGTCCGCCGGACCGGCGCGCGCCGAGCACCTCGTGGCCGGTCAGCACCTGGCCGCCGCCGCGCTCGACCGCCAGGGCGAGCCGTTCGCCGATCACGTCGAGGAACGGACCGGTGGCGGCGAGCGGTACGCCCAGTTTGTCGCGCCATTCCTCGATCGTCTGGACCGCAGGGTGGCCGGCGAGATCGGGCTGCGCCTCGAGCGCGGTGAGGAAGGTCTGCGCGGTGCTGTCCGATGCGATCGCGTAGCGTGCGAGCCGGCCGGAGCCGAGATGGCCGCCGCGCTCGACGATAGTGAGGCCGCCGGCCGCCAGCTCGGCGAGCCGGCCGGCCTTGGCCGCGGCGATGAGGATGGCGGTCCCGGCCGGTCCGCCGCCGACGATCAGCGTCTCGGCGACGGGCGTGCGCGGCTCGCTGGTCCGGAGCAGGCCGCACGCCTCGCGCACCGCCGCCGCGATGGTGCGCACGTCGGCGGGGATCATGTCGTCGGTGGCAGGCAGCGAGAGGATGCGCGCGGCGATGTCATCGGCGACGGGGGTGTCGGTCAGCCGTGCGTGCTGCCGGAACAAGAGCTGCTGCCCGAGGTGCGGGCTGAAATAGTGCGCGGCCCCGATCCCGCGCGCGGCCAGCGCCTCGACGATCGCAGCGCGGCGGGGCGCCAGCGCCGGCGGCAGCAGCGCGGGCATGAAGCCGAGCGCGCGGCGGCGGCCCGAGACGCGCTGGACGCCGAAGCCGTCGAGCGCCTCGCGATAGCTCTCCTCGAGCAGCGCGCGGCGTTCGCTGATCTCCTCGATCTCCTCGAGCTTGGCCGAGGCGATGGCGGCCAGCACCTCGGGCAGCTTGGCGTTGAGGCCCGGCAGCGAGGCGCTGCGGGGCGCCTCGAAGCCGAAGTTGGCCATGGCGCGCAGCCGTTCGATCAGCGCGGTGTCGCCGGAGTGGACGACGGCGCCTTCGGCGACGGCGAAGGGCTTGGTCGCCTGCATCGAGAAGACGACGGCGTGGGGGGAACCCGCGCCGAAGCCGATGCCGTCGTCGTCGAGCGTGCCCAGCGATGCGGCCGCGTCGATCACCACGCCGACGCCGTGACGTTCGGCGTATCGCCGGTAGCGGGCGAGGTCGATCGCGTTGCCGAAGGTGGCATAGGGGACGACCACCGCGATCCGCTCACCATGTTCGGCGAGCAAGGCCTCCTCGGCGTGCGCCGCTGCGGCCCAGTCTTCGGGATCGATGTCGCAGAGGAGCGGCGTGAGACCGGCCCACATCGCCGCCTCGGCGGTCGCGGCGAAGGTGAAGGCGGGGATCAACGCATAGCCGCCCGGCCGGCCCGCGCGATCGGCGGCATCGCGGATCGCGAGCATCAGGCCGAGCGTCGCATTGGCGAGCGTCAGGCTGGCGCCGCGCCCGGCGAACATCCGCTCGGTGATCGCGGCCTCGAAGCGGCGTACTTCGGGCCCATGGTTGCTGTAGGTGCCGGTCGCCTCGATGCGGGCGAACACGTCCCCCAATTGGCTCGGGCGCGGCGGGCGCGGGGCGATCAGCGGATAGCGCAGGCGTCGGGCGATCGTCATGGCCGCGCACCATGCACGCCGCCTGCTAACAAATGCCTATCCCGCTGATGGCGCCGGCTATAGGAGCGGGCGGACCGAGCAAACGGGGGTGACATGGGCGGCTGGACGATCGGAATCATCGGCGGGTCGGGACTCTACGCGATCGACGGGGTCGAGGGCGAATGGGTCGAGGTGGAGACGCCGTGGGGCAGGCCGTCCGACGCGATCTTCCGGGGGCGGTTGGGCGAGGTCGGCGTCGCCTTCCTGCCGCGCCACGGCCGCGGGCACCGTATCGCGCCGGGCGAGCTCAACGCGCGTGCCAACATCGACGCGCTGAAGCGGCTCGGCGTCACCGACGTGCTGTCGATCTCCTCGGTCGGCGGGCTGCAGGAGGAGCGGGCGCCGGGGACCTTCACCATCGTCGACCAGTTCATCGATCGTACCAAGGGGCGGCCGTCGAGCTTCTTCGGCACCGGCATGGTCGCGCACGTCTCGATGGCCGATCCGGTGTGCCCGCGGCTCGCCGGCATGGCGGCGGAGGCTGCGCATGCCGGGGGCGCCGAGGTGCATGAGGGCGGCACCTGCATCGTCATGGAGGGCCCGCAATTCTCGACCCGCGCCGAAAGCAACCTCTACCGCAGCTGGGGCGCGCATGTGATCGGTATGACCGCGCTGCCCGAAGCCAAGCTGTGCCGCGAGGCGGAGCTGCCCTATGCGATGGTGGCGATGGTCACCGACTACGACTGCTGGCACGACGCGCACGAGGACGTCAGCGTCGCCCAGGTGATCCGACAGCTCAATGCCAATGCGGAGAAGGCGCGAGCGTTGGTCGGCCATTTGCTGCGGGGCCTGCCGGCGGAGCGGGCGCCGTCGCCGATCGACACCTGCCTCGATACGGCGCTGATCACCGCGCCCGACGTGCGCGATCCGGCATTGCTGGCGAAGCTCGACGCGGTGGCGGGGCGGGTGCTGGGATGAGCGGGCCGGTCCGCTATTCCGGCGGCTGCCTGTGCGGCGCGATCCGCTGGGAGGCGTGGGGCGAGCCGGACAATATGGGCATCTGCTGCTGCGCCGATTGCCGCAAGGCGTCGGGATCGGGGTTCATCCCGTTCATGGGCTTCGCCTCCGCCGATCTGAGTTTCAGCGGCGAGCCGCGCCAATATCGCTCGCCCGCTTTCCGTGGCGGCGAGGCGACCCGCAACTTCTGCCCGCAGTGCGGCGGGCTCGTCTTCGGCGGCGGGATCGGCGAGACCGATTCGCATACCATCTACGCGGGCTCGCTCGACGATGCGTCGCTGTTCCGCCCGACCATGGCGCTGTTCGTGCGCGATCGGCCGGCGTGGGTCGAGCTGCCGACTGGTCTCACACTGTTTGAGACGATGCCGGAGTAGAATCGGATTGAATCCGTTCCCCGGCGAAGGCCGGGGCCGAGTATCAAACCGCTCGCAACTGGGCTCCGGCCTTCGCCGGGGAACAGCAGCTTCAAACCGGATCGATCAATCCTACAGCCCCTTGCCGCCCACCGGCCGGGTGGTCGCGGCGGTGTCGAAGCCGGCGATCAGTGGCATCGCGGCCTTGATCGCCGCATTCACCTGCGGGAGCTGGAGCGAGGCCTTGTGGCTCGCCTCGCTGTTCCACACCTCGGTCACCCAGATCGCGTCCGGGTCGCCGATGTCCTCGGCGACGATGTAGCTGAGGCAGCCGGGCATGTCGGCCGAGCCCTGGAGCAGCAGCTCGAGCAGCGCGGCGCGCTGGCCCGGCTTGGCGGCGATCTTGCCGATCATGCCGTACATCTGCCCGTCTCCCGCGGCGAAGGCGGCGCGGCCGGTGAGCGCGAGGGCCAGGCCGCCCGCGATCGCCCCGCGCCGCGCGATGCTCACGCCGCCAGCTTCCGCAGCACGTACTGGAGGATGCCGCCGTTGAGGAAATACTCCAGCTCGTTGACGGTATCGATCCGGCAACGCGTCTTGAACGTCTCGGTCGTGCCGTCGGCGCGCGTCAGCTTGACCTCGACCTCCTGGCGCGGGCGGATGCCGGCGACGTCGGTGATGGTGAAGGTCTCGGTGCCGTCGAGCTTCAGCGTCTCGCGGGTGATGCCCTCGGCGAACTGGAGCGGGAGCACGCCCATGCCGACCAGGTTGGAGCGGTGGATGCGTTCGAAGCTCTCGGTGATCACCGCCCGCACGCCAAGGAGATTGGTGCCCTTCGCCGCCCAGTCGCGCGACGAGCCGGTGCCGTATTCCTTGCCGGCGACCACCACCAGCGGGACGCCGTCGGCCTTGTAGCGCATCGCCGCGTCGTAGATCGGCATGACCTGGTCGTGGTACTTGGTCATGCCGCCCTCGACGCCCGGCACCATCTCGTTCCGGATGCGGATGTTGGCGAAGGTGCCGCGCATCATCACCTCATGGTTGCCGCGCCGCGCGCCGTAGCTGTTGAAGTCGGCCTTGGCGACCTGATGCTCCTGCAGGTAGATGCCGGCCGGGCTATCGGCCTTGATGCTGCCGGCGGGCGAGATGTGGTCGGTGGTGATCGAATCGCCCAGGATCGCCAGCGCGCGCGCCTCGACGATGTCGCCGACCGGGGCCGGCTCCATCGTCATGCCCTCGAAATAGGGCGGGTTGGCGATGTAGGTGCTGCCCGCGCGCCATGTGTAGGTGTCCGATCCGGTGACGTCGATTTGGCGCCAGTGGTCGTCGCCGTGGTAGACATTCGCGTAGCGGGAGCGGAACATGTCGTCGCTCACGCTGGTGTCGATCAGCGAGCGGACTTCGTCATTGGTGGGCCAGATGTCCTTGAGGTAGACGTCCTGCCCGTCCGAGCCCTGGCCGATCGGCGTCTCGACCATGTCCTCGGTCACCGTGCCCTTCAGCGCATAGGCGACGACCAGCGGCGGCGAGGCGAGGAAGTTGGCGCGCACGTCCGGCGACACGCGACCCTCGAAGTTGCGGTTGCCCGAGAGGACCGAGGCGGCGACGATGTCGTTGCCGTTGATCGCCTTCGAGATCGGCTCGGCGAGCGGGCCCGAATTGCCGATGCAGGTGGTGCAGCCATAGCCGACCAGGTTGAAGCCGATCGCGTCGAGATCGGACTGGAGCCCCGACTTGACCAGATAGTCGGTGACGACCTGCGAGCCCGGCGCCAGCGAGGTCTTGACCCAGGGCTTCGGCTTCAGCCCCTTCTCGCGCGCCTTGCGGGCGACCAGGCCGGCGGCGATCAGCACCGAGGGGTTGGAGGTGTTGGTGCACGAGGTGATCGCGGCGATCACCACGTCGCCGTCGCCGATGTCGTGCCCGCGCTCGTCGACCGGCACGCGCGCGGGGCGCTCCTTCTTGTAGACCTTGAACAGGTCGCCGTTGAACACCTCGTCGACCTTGTTCAGCGACACGCGGTCCTGCGGGCGCTTCGGCCCGGCCAGCGACGCGGTGACCTCGCCCATGTCGAGCTCGAGCGTGTCGGTGAACACCGGGTCGGGCGAGCCGGCGTCGTGCCACATGCCCTGCGCCCGGCAATAGGCCTCGACCAGCGCGATCTCGTCGTCCGGGCGGCCGGTCAGGCGCATATAGTCGAGCGTCTTGTCGTCGATCGGGAAGAAGCCGCAGGTCGCGCCATACTCCGGCGCCATGTTGCCGATCGTCGCGCGGTCGGCGAGGCTCATGGTGGCGAGGCCGGGGCCGTAGAATTCGACGAAGCGGCCGACCACGCCCTTGGCGCGCAGCATCTGCGTCACCGTCAGCACCAGGTCGGTCGCGGTGATGCCCTCCTTGAGCGCGCCGGTCAGCTTGAAGCCGATCACCTCGGGGATCAGCATCGACACCGGCTGGCCGAGCATCGCCGCCTCCGCCTCGATGCCGCCGACGCCCCAGCCGAGCACGCCCAGGCCGTTGATCATCGTGGTGTGGCTGTCGGTGCCGACCAGCGTGTCGGGGTAGGCGATCTCCTTGCCGTCCTCCGCCTTGGACGACCACACGCCGCGGCCGATATACTCGAGGTTGACCTGGTGGCAGATGCCGGTGCCCGGCGGCACCACCTGGAAATTGTCGAGCGCCTTCGACCCCCATTTCAGAAACTCGTAGCGCTCGCCGTTGCGCTGGTATTCGAGATTGACGTTGTCCTCGAACGCCTTGGGCGTGCCGAACTCGTCGACCATCACCGAGTGGTCGATGACGAGGTGGACGGGCACCTGCGGATTGATCTTGGCCGCGTCGCCGCCGAGCTTGGTGATCGCGTCGCGCATCGCCGCCAGGTCGACCACGCAGGGAACGCCGGTGAAGTCCTGCATGAGGACGCGCGCAGGGCGGTACTGGATCTCGCGGTCGGGGGCGACCGGGTTGTTCTGCCAGTCGACGATCGCCTTGGCATCCTCGGGGGTGACGGTCTTGCCGTCCTCGAAGCGCAGCATGTTCTCGAGCAGCACCTTCATCGAGAAGGGCAGGCGGGAGATGTCGCCGAGCTGCTCGGCCGCCTTGGCCAGGGAGTAATAGTCGTAGCTCTTGCCGCCGACGGTGAGGGTGGAGCGAGTGGCGAGCGTGTCCTGGCCGATCGCGGTCATGGGCGGCGGGTCCTTTCCAGTTGCGGCCAGTCGCGGGAGCGCGGCGGGGAGACGAGCGACGCGCCGGTTGGCCGGCGGAGCCACTCGCGCGAGGCGCGCCCGGACGGGCGGATGCGAGAGTCGAAGGGGCCGATAGCAGGGTGGGGGGTGAGGGGGAAGGGTGTGGGGGCGAGGATGTCGTGGCGGCGGGGTGCGTCCATTGGTGCGGCGCAGCGTACATCGGTTCGCCGCAGGAGACACTCGAACTGTCGGCCCGCCGAACAGAGGTCTCGGAAGTGTTCATGTGCCCGCAAGGTTGGGCTCAACACGCTGAAAGTCCCTAGTGCTCAGGTACAGCTATGAGACGCACATCCAGATGAAGATTGATGGAGCGGGTTCCGACAGCCGAATACCGTATCACGACGACGGCGATCGGACGGCGAGCTGCGATCACTTGGGCTTGATTGATCGAATTTGAAGGAGCAATGCAATGAGTGTCCTTTCCAAAAGCTCGAGAATTCTGTTGCTGCTTGCTGCGTCTGCCGGCTCGGCCAGCCTGTATGCGCAGGAGCAACCGGCCCCGAGCGAGCCATCTCCGGACATAACCGTGAGCGCCTCGGCGCCGGCCGACCTGTCCGGCATGCCGGAGGGACCCGAGGTCGAAGGCTTCATCTCCGCGCGCAAGGACGGGAAGATGCAGGTCACGACCGCCGGCGGCACGAAGACGATGGTCTTCCTCAGCGAAGGAACCAAGATCAAGTCGAGCGGAGGCTTCCTGGGCCTCGATCGCGACAAGCTGGCCGCGGACTCGCTGCTCAACGGCCTGCCGGTCAGCGTCAAGACGGTGCAATGGGCGGACGGCCTGGTCGCGAGCCAGATCGCGCTCAAGAACAAGGACCTCAGGACCGCGTCGATGATCCGCAACGGCACCGAACAGGGCTTTGCGGACCAGACCGCGGCAACGGAAGCGCTGCGCGGGCGCGTCGGTGACATCGACCAGTATAATGTCAAAGGCACGACCAACGTGAATTTCGACACCGGCAAGGCGGTGCTGTCCGAGCAGGCGAAAGCCGATCTCTGCGCCGCGGCGACTTCGGCCGAGGCGATGGACAATGCCCTGCTGCTCGTCGTCGGTTACACCGATTCGACGGGAAGCCAGGATTTCAACCAGACCCTCAGCGAGAGGCGGGCCGCGAAGGTCGTCAACTATCTCCAGCAGGCCTGCCACTGGAAGCCGTATCGCATGCTGACCCCCACCGGGATGGCCGAGGCGGATCCGGCGGCAAGCAACGATACACCCGACGGCAAGGCGCAGAACCGCCGCGTCGCGGTGAATATCCTGGTGAGCAAGGCCGTCGACGGCCTGTAAGAGGCCCCTCGGGGGTGGGCTTCGCCCACCCCCGTTTCCCGCTTGGGGTCGCGAGCCGCTTAAGCCCCTCCCCTGAAGGCGGGCTTGATTCAACCTGATCGAACCCGGGCTTAGTTCAGGTGATCGTCTTGGCGGCGGGACGGGCCGGTTCGAGCATCGCGGCGAGCTGGAGCAGGCGCTTCGCTTCGAGCGTGCCGACGACGGCGAAGGCGAGGTGGCCCTCTTCCCAATAGGCGACCTGGTCGTCGAGGCGCTTGTCGAGCGCGGGTGTCGGGCCGCCGGGGGTCTCGGCCTTCATGCCGAAGATCGAGAAGCGCTCGCCGCGCTCGGACTGGACGGCGAGGCCGATGCTGGGGCCTCCGGCGGAGGGATAGACCTGGACGTCGAGCAGCTTCCAGCCGGCGGGCAGCGCGGGCATGGCGATGCCGGTCGCCCTTTCCATGGCCGTGCGATCGAAGGCGGCGACGCCGGGCTCGAGGCGCATCGCGGCGCGGAGCAGCGTGGCGCGGTGGCTCATCACCGCCTCGTCGACGAAGCTCGATGCCTGGGCGGGCGCGCGGAACACCGGACCGACGACATCGTGCAGGCCCCAGCCGAGGAACAGCATCGCCGCCATCGCCGCGGCGCGGCCGAAGGTGGCGAGGCGCCGGCCGGGCGCCGCCGGGAGGGGATCGTTCGCCGCGACCGCCGGGGTTCGCGGCGTGACCGCCACCGGCGCCGGCGCTTCCACCGGCGCGGCCTTGCGGTCGGTCCACCACAGACTGAACATCGACAGCGCATAGAGGAAGCGGCCGTGGTCGCGCTTGCCCTCGCGGTGCTCGGCGAACAGGGCGTCGACCTCGCCGCTCCGGAGGAAGCCGAGGTCCGCGGCGCCGCTGTCGTGCCACAGCTCGCGGGCATAGTCGCCGAAGTCGCCGTCGAACCACTCGGCGAGCGGGATCTGGAAGCCCTGCTTGCGGCGGTCGACGATGCCGTCGGGCACCCAGGGCTTGATCGCCTCGCGCAGAATGTACTTGCCGGTCTTGCCGCGGACCTTCATGTCCTGGGGCACGCCCATCGCCCAGTCGACGAACACCGGGCTCAGGAGCGGCACGCGTACCTCGAGCGAGTTGGCCATGCTGGCGCGGTCGACCTTGGTCAGCATCGCGCAGGGCAGGTTGAGCGTGAGGTCGGCGTAGGCGAACTGATCGAGCCCGTCGGGGGAGATGGCGGCGGCGGGATCGGGGAAATATTCGTCGCGCAGGCGCTCGTAGGCGCCCGGGCCGTCGAACTCGGCGAACAGCTCGGGGTCGAGGACGCGTTCGCGCAAGGCCATGGAGGTGATCTGGGTCTTGGCGAAGAAGCGGCTGGCGCCGTCGGGGAGGCCGGCGGTGCCGACCGCCTTCTGCCAGCGCTGCAGCACGCGGTTCCACTGGCGGACCGGGGTCGGCGGCAGCGAGAGGATGCCGCGCGCGGCGTGGCGGGCGAGCGCGGGCATCCGGCCGACCGCGCGCTCGGTCAGGTGGCGCTTGTAGCCCATGAACAGCTCGTCGCCGCCGTCGCCGGACAGGACGACCTTGACCTGCTCGCGGGCGAGGCGGCTGAGGTACCAGGTCGGGACCGCGGAGGGATCGGCGAAAGGCTCGTCGTAGCAGCGCTGGAGTTCGGGCAGCAGGTCGCGGGCGGCGGCGAGGTCGACGATACGGGTGGTGTGGGTGGTGCCGAGGTGGCGGGCGACCGCCTCCGCGTACGGCGCCTCGTTGTAGCGCTCGACCGGGAAGCCGATGGTGAAGGTCTTGACCGGGGCGCCGGTGAGGCGGGCCATCGCCGCGACGACCGCGGAGGAATCGATCCCGCCGGAGAGGAAGGCGCCGACCTCGACGTCGGCGAGGAGGTGGCGCTCGACCGTCTTGAGGAGATGCTCGCGCATCGCCTCGATCCAGTCGGCGTCGCTGAGCCTGGGGTCCTGGCGGTAGGCGGGGCGCCAATAGGGGCGGATCTCGGCCTCGCCCTCCGCGCCGATGGTGAGGAGGTGGCCGGGGGGCAGCGTCGCGACCTCGGCATAGATCGAGCGGTCGGTGCGGATATGGCCGAAGCTGAAGACGTCGTGGACCGCTTGGCGGTCGACGTCGAAGCGGTGGCCGGGGAGCGGCAGCAGCGCCTTGAGCTCCGAGGCGAAGGCGAGGCCGCCGTTCTGGCGGGTGACGTAGAGCGGCTTGATGCCGAGCGGATCGCGGGCGAGCGTCAGGCGGCGTTCGGCCCGGTCCCAGATCGCGGCGGCGAACATGCCGTCGAGGCGCTGCCATGCCGCGTCGCCCCATTGGCGCCAGGCGGCGAGGATCGTCTCGGTATCGCTGTGGGTGCGGAAGGCGTGGCCGAGCGGGGCGAGCTCCCGGCGCAGCTCGAGATGGTTGTAGATCTCGCCGTTGAAGACGATGGCGTGGCGGCCGTCGGGGCTCTCGATCGGCTGGTGGCCGCCGGCGATGTCGATGATGCTGAGCCGGCGCATCCCGAAGCCGAAGTCGCCGTCGACCAGGATGCCCTCGTCGTCGGGACCGCGGTGCCGGATCGTGCGGCACTGCGCGGCGACGACGGCATGCGTCACGCTCGCGGCGCCCCGCGCATACCAGCCTGCAATGCCGCACATCGTCGTTCGGATCCTTTCGCCCCGGCGTCCCCCTAGCACAGGACGGGAAATTGCACAGCGTTAACCGCCGCATAGCCGCAACGATCGACCCTAAGGCCGATGCCCGGGCGGGAATCTGCGGATGTGATGTTGTAACTTGCCCTCAATGAGCATAGATGGCGGCGATCATGGCGTTCGCGTTCCGCTCAAGCTGGTATCACGGCCTCGATCGCTGGGCGATCGGGCTCAGCGGGCTGTGCATGGTGCATTGCCTGGCGACGTCGGTGCTGCTCGCGCTGGCCTCGACCGCGGGCGGGCTGCTGCTCGCGCCGTGGATCCATGAGGTGGGGCTGATGGTCGCGATCCTGCTCGGCGCGCTGGCGCTGGGGCGGGGGATGTTCGCGCACGGCTATATGATGCCGTCGGCGATCGGGGCGCTCGGGATCGGCGTGATGGCGGGGGCGTTGTCGCTGCCGCACGACGGGGCCGAGACCTTCTACACGCTGGTCGGCGTGGGCCTGCTCGCGCTGGGGCACGACCTCAACCGGCGGGCGGTGATCTAGGCTGTAGATTCGTAAGATCGAGCGGCCGGAATCGGGTGGAAAGCTGGCCCGCTTTCGAGTTTGCAGATCGCATTAGCGACCCGAGGCTTGGTCCTCTAATACAGCCAGCCCTCCGCCAGTCCGTGCGTTTACAAACGGGAGGAAATCCCTCGATCCGACAACCAAGGCATCACCTATGCGCTAAGCCGGATCGTCACTACACCCGTCACGGCGAGCAGCGGAATTTGAGGAGTGCGTGATGCGTCATTGGACTTTGTCGGCGGCGATCGGAGCTTTCATCTTGAGCTCTAGCTCAGGCTCCGCGAGCCCAGTGCAAGGTGTGGTTTCAGGCATCTATGTTCTGGACGAGGAACGGAGCGACAACGCCTTTCAAGCGATCGAGAGCGCTATTGCAAGCCTTTCCAACGCCAAGCGCCCTCTCGCTCGCATGAGGCTGCGCAAGTCCATTGCGGTAAATAGAATTAGAATTTCGAGTGCAGGAAGTCGGTTGGGGATCGCGTATGATGCCAAAGCACCTATCGTCGTTTGGCTAGGCGGAGAGCCGATCAAGTGGAAGCTCGTGGAAGGGCTTGTCTTTGACGTGTCGGCAAAATCTAATGGTGATGCCATTTCTCTAACATTCCATGGCGATGACATCGAGCGGACCACAACGTATCGTAGTGTTGGTCAGGATTTGGTGGAGGATACCACCATTGTCAGTCCACTTCTCTCTACACCGATTGTCTATAAGCAGGTCTATAACCGAGCGCACTGACAAGATTTACGAGGAAGCTTTCTGGTGAGATGCCGTTGAACGGTCTTCGTCTTGTAGATGCGGATGCCGGTCAAGATGGTCTCTCCACCGTCTGCTTTAAGGCGCGCTACGACCGTGAACGAACGGCAGCAACCAGGGCGTTAGCTGCCATTCTCGTTTCCGGCCTAACCTATCGCGCCGACGTCGCCGCCACCCGATTGGCCGCGACGAAGAAGTCGATGAAGGCCCGCACCGCCGGCCGCACCTGGCGGCGGCTGAGGTGGTAGAGGAAGAAGCCGGGGAACGGCGGGCAATGGTCGGGGAACAGCTCGACCAGCCGGCCGGCGGCGAGATCGTCGGCGATGCGTGCCTCGTAGAGGAAGGCGATCCCCGCGCCGCTGAGCGCGGCCTGATAGGCGAGCTGGTCGTCGTTGGTGGTCATCGCCGCCACCATGTCGGACAGCGTGACCTCCGCGCCGTCGCGCTCGACTTCCCAGGCATAGACGTTGCCGCCGGTGAAGCGGCGCTGGATGCAGCGGTGCTCGGCCAGCGCCTCGAGCGTCGCCGGGCGGCCGTGGCACGCGAGATAGTCGGGCGCCGCGACGATGGTGAAGCGCTGCGGCGGGCCGATGCGCACCGCGATCATGTCCGGCTGCAGCGATTCGCCCAGGCGCAAGCCGACGTCGAACCGCTCCGCGACGATGTCGACGAAGCGATCCTCGACGATGATGTCGAGCGAGATCGACGGATAGGCCCGGGCGAACGCGCCAAGGTGGGGCCTCAGCAGCATATAGGCGCTCGACGCCGTCGCCGTGACGCGCACGCGGCCCGACGGGTCGCCGTCCGCGTCGCGCGCCTCGCGCATCCCTTCCGCGATCTCGGCCAGCGCCGGCTCGAGCCGGCCGAGCAGCCGCTGGCCCGCATCGGTCAGCGACAGGCTGCGCGTCGAGCGGTTGAGCAGCCGCACGCCCAGCCGCTCCTCCAGCGCGCCGACGCTGTGGCTGACCGCCGACGGCGACAGCCCGAGCGACCGCGCCGCCGCCCGGAACCCGCCCGCGCGGACCACCGCGGCGAACAGCGTCAGATGCGGCAGCTGGTCGCGGTCCATTGTGCAATCCTATCGAACAGGATGTGCTTCATAGCGCGGGTAATCTGAACAGGACAGCGCGCTACATCGGGTCGGCCCCACCCAGAGGAGGACGATATGGAACAGCGTAGATTGGGCAGCCTGCAGATCTCGGCGATCGGCCTCGGCTGCATGGGCTTCACTGCGGCCTATGGCGGGCAGGACGAGGCGGCGTCGATCGCGACGCTCCACCGCGCGGTCGAGCTCGGCGTCACTTTGTTCGATACCGCCGAGGTCTATGGCCCTTATGAGAATGAGGAGATCGTCGGGCGGGCGCTGCGCGAGGTGCGCGACCGGGTGGTGATCGCCACCAAGTTCGGCTTCACCATCGGCGACCAGGGCATCGGCTTCCAGCGCACGACCGGGCTCGACGGCAGCCCGGCCAATGCGCGGCGGGTCGCGGAGGCGTCGCTCGGGCGGCTGGGCATCGAGACGATCGACCTGTTCTACCTGCACCGGCCCGATCCGGCGGTGCCGATCGAGGAATCGGTCGGCGGCATGGCCGAGCTGGTGCGCGAGGGCAAGGTGCGCGCGATCGGCCTGTCGGAGGTGACCGCCGACCAGCTGCGGCGCGCCCATACCGTCCACCCCATCGCCGCGCTGCAGAGCGAATATTCGCTGTGGTTCCGCGAGGTGGAGGACACGGTGCTGCCCGTCTGCCGCGAGCTCGGCATCGGCTTCGTGCCCTACAGCCCGCTGGGGCGCGGCTTCCTGACCGGCAGCATCCGCAGCCGCGACGATTTGGAGCAGAACGACTTCCGCGCCGGGCTGCCGCGCTTCGCCGAGGGCAATCTGGAGGCGAACCTCGCGCTGGTCGACCGGCTGAAGGCGCTGGCCGAGGCGCGGGGCGCGACCGCGGCGCAGCTCGCCCTCGCCTGGGTGCTGGCGCAGGGCGACGACATCGTTCCCATCCCGGGTGCGCGCAAGATCGCCAACCTGGAGGCGAACGTCGCCGCGGTCGACCTCCGCCTCTCGCCGGAGGAATTGGCGGCGATCGGGGAGGTCATGACCGACGTCCAGGGTGCCCGCTATGGCGAGCGGGAGGTCGCGCGGCTGGTCGGGCAGCGGTAATCTTCGGTTCTTTCCCCTCTCCCATTGGGAGAGGGGAGGGGCCCGCTCGGGCGTAGCCCGAGTGGGAGGGGTGAGGGTGACCTCGCTGGCCGCAGTCACCCCCTCACCCTCCCGCCGCTTCGCGGCTCCTTCCCTCTCCCAGAGGGAGAGGGACAGTAGGGAGCATCCGCTGCCCCCGCCCGCCTTGCCGCGGTGGCTGCGGAAGCCTACATTCACGGCATGGCCGCGCACCATCATCACGAACCCCATGGCGCCGCGCTGACGCGCGCTGCCGAGACGGCGCTGACCAGGGCCGGCGAGCAATGGACGCCGATGCGCTCGCGCGTGTTCGAGGCGCTGGCCGGGTTCGAGAAGCCGGCATCCGCCTATGACATCGCCGAGGCGGTATCGAAGGCGGAGGGGCGCCGCGTCGCCGCCAACAGCGTCTACCGCATCCTCGACCTATTCGTCGGCGCCAATGTCGCGCGGCGGGTGGAGAGCGCCAACGCCTATATCGCCAACGCGCATCCCGACTGCCTGCACGACTGCATCTTCCTGGTTTGCGACGTGTGCGGGCAGACCACGCACATCGACGACGACGCGATCACCCGCACGGTACGGCAGGCGGCGAAGGGGGCGGGATTCTCGCCCGAGCGGCCGGTGATCGAGGTGCGGGGGAAGTGCGCGGACTGCGAGGGGTAGTACCTTCACACCTCTCCCATTGGGAGAGGGAGGGGCCCGCTCAGGCGTAGCCTGAGTGGGAGGGTGAGGGTGACCTCGCCGGCCGCAGCCACCCTCACCCTCCCGCGCCTCCGGCGCTCCTTCCCTCTCCCAAAGGGAGAGGGACAGTGGGGCGTCGCCTCAAGGGCCGGCCGGCCTGGCCAGCTCGTTGAGATAATCCTCGATCGCCGTGAAGCCGTTGCCGTCGCGGTCGCTCGCGCTGTCATCGCGGCGCGGGTCGAGGCCGTGGCGGCGTTCCCATTCGTCCGGCATTCCGTCGTGGTCGCTGTCCTTCGGCGTGGGGAGCGACTTGAGGTCGGGCCAGCCGCCGTCCTGCGACTGGGTGTCGATCTGGCGGCCGGTGCGGGTGCGCACGCCTTCGACGACGCGGCGGTCGACCGCGTCGCGGACGCGCGAGGCTCCGGCTTCGGCCAGCACGCGGGGGTAGGCCGACGGCGCGGGATCGGGGGTTACCGGAGCGACGTCGAGCGGTGCGGACAGGCGATAGCCGTCCGGCTGGATGCCCGACACCAGCGACCATTGGTCGGCGGGAATGGCGCCGTTCATGCTGTTGCCCGACCAATAGGCCCTGGCCAGCGTGTTGGATTCGTTGAACGCGATCGGCTTGTCCGAATCCGGGCCGCTCAGATAACTGTTGTCGACGAAATTGTAGCGGGCGAGCGTGGCCTTGTCGGCGTTGTAGCCCGAGTGGCTGCCGCCCCAGTTGTAGAAGACGTTCGAGCGGAAATCGAAGAAGGCGCCTTCGGGATCGGCGTCAGGGCCGCTGTAGTTGCCCGGGCGCGGCATCCGCGCTTCGTGATTGGCCCAGAGATTATGGTGGAAGCTGATCCGCGAGCCGCGCCCGCCGCGGATCAGGCTGCCGTAGCCGTGCTCGCCCTTGGCATGGAGCGAGTGGGTGAGCGAATCCGCGATGATCGACCATTGGACGGTCAAGTCCCAGAAGCCTTCGCCGGGCCGCGTGTAGTTGGCCGAGGCGGACAGCGTCTCGTCGACCGACCAGCTCGCCGAGACATGGTCGAGGATGATGCGGCGGCCGCCGAGAATCCAGATCGCGTCGGATTCGGATTTGGATTCGTCACCGAGACGCGAGCGGATGTAGCGGATCACGACATCGTCGGCGGCGACCTCCAGCGGGTGATCGCGGAGCGTAATGCCGTCGCCGGGGGCCGACTGGCCGGCGATCGTCACCTGGCCTTCTCTAATGCGGAGCGGGCGCGCGAGGCGGATCGTGCCGGAGATGGCGAAGACGATGATGCGGGGGCCCGGCGTCTCAACCGCGGTGCGCAGCGAGCCGGGGCCGTCGTCGGCGAGCGTGGTGACGATCATCACCTTGCCGCCACGCCCGCCGCGCGCGAAGCGGCCGGCGCCCTCCGCGCCGGGGAAGGCGAGCTGCTGCACGACGGGCGGCGTGTCGGCGATCATCATTCTGCGATCACTCGTAGAGCAGGCGGGCGGTGTCGGGCGCGGCGATGGCGAGCTCGTGCGCGACCATCGCCGAGAAATAGTCGGCGCCCTTGCGGCCCAGGTGCGTGCGGTCGAACGACAGCTTGCGCCGGGCGAAGGGGCTGTCGTTGACCTCGGTCGCGGTGGTGTCGCCGGCCGGCGCGGCGCCCTTGGGGAGCTGGGCGAGCGTATCGGCCTCGGCCTCGCCCATCGCCTGCACCGCGGCGGCGCTCTTCGCGTTGAGGTCGACGAGCGGGACCTTGAGCTCGGCGGCGACCCTGCGCACCGCGTCGGCCCAGGGATCGAGGTCGCGGTCCAGCTGGCCGTTCTTGAAGGTGCGGCGGGTGAGCGGGGTCACCAGCACGGGAATCGCGCCCGCCGCGCGGGTCTCCTCGACGTAGCGGCGCAGGTTCGCGGGGAATTCGGTGGCGAGATCGGTCGAGCGGCCGGGCTTGCCGGGCTGGTCATTGTGGCCGAACTGGATCAGCACCCATGTTTTGGTGAAACCGGGCGTTTTCATCTCGGCGAGCGCCAGATCCCATGAACCCTCGGCGCGGTAGCTGCCCGAGCTCCGTCCGCCGCGCGCCAGGTTGACGCAGGCGACGAACGAGGTGACGTGATCCGCGCAGAAGGCGCCGCCCCATCCGCCGGCGACGGCGGTGGTGGAATCGCCGACCAGGACGATCTTGGAGGCGCGGATCGGTTGGGCCGGCGACGGCGTCGTCGTCGGGGCGGCTTGCGCGGCGAGCGCGGCGGCGAGCAGCAGCATCACAGCGCGCGGAACCGGAAATCGCGGAAGCGCGCCGCGCCGGCGCCTGCCGAATAGAGACCGGGTCTGAGCATCAGGAAACCTCCTCTGACATTGTGGTGATAGCCCGACACCTCCATGCCGCGGTCGAAGCGTTGCCAGGTGCGGCCACCGTCGCCGCTGGTGTGGATGGCGACGACATGTTCCTTGTTGGCGAGGCGGATGCGCATGCGGCGGCCGTGCGGGTTCTTGGGGCGGCCGCGCTCGATGCCGTATTGGTGGGTGACGAAGTTGCGCTCGTCGAAGCCGAGGCCGCAGTAGAGCTTGTCGTCGTAGAAGAGGACGAGGCCGGCGGTGCCGCCGGGCGCGATCTCGACGTCGCAGTCGAACTCGTAGGCGGGGTCGCCGGCGATGAGGAGCAGGGGGGAGGAGTCGCTCGGGGCCTTGCCGACCGCCGTCAGCACCAGCGCGCCGTTCTCGACGCGGGCACGGTCGCGTTCGGCGGGGCCGGGGCGGAAGAAGTTCCACTTGCGGCCGAGCTCCAGCGTGCGGAAGTCGTCGGAGAGGGGCTGGCCGTGGGGGAGCGCGGTGCCGCCCTTGGGCTTGGCGATCGGCTGGGAGAGGTCGCCGCCGGTCATGCGGAACCAGCCGTCGTCGGTCCAGCGGATCGGGTCGAGCAGCGTCTGGCGGCCGAGCGTCCAGAAGCCGTTCTCATAGCCGTGGTAGACCGACCACCAGCCGCCGTCCGGCGCCTCGACCAGCGAGGCGTGGCCGCGCGACCACCATTTCTCGTCGCGGCTCTTGGTGTGGACGAGGGGGTTGGCGGGGTCGTTCTGCCACGGCCCGTGGATCGAGCGCGAGCGGGCGGCGATCACCATGTGCCCGGTCGGCGGGCCGGCGGTGCCGCCGACCGCGGTGATCATGTAGAACCAGCCGCCATGGCGGACGATCTTGGGGCCTTCGGGCGCGAAGCCCTCGACGTCCCAGTCGTCGGGGTAGCGCCAGGGGTCGTAGACGTGCTCGGGCTTGCCGATGACGGAGAGGCCGTCGTCGGAGAGGCGGACGCGGTCGCCGCCCGACAGGAACAGCCAGCGCGAGCCGTCCTCGCCGACGGCGTGGCACGGGTCGATGTGGCTGGGGAGGTGGAGGTCTACGGGCTCCGACCAGGGGCCGTCGATATGGTCGGCCCAGATGACGAAGATCGAGTTCGGCTTCGCCTTGACGGGGATGTAGAGGAAATAGCGGCCCTTGTGCTTCTCCAGGCTGACTGCCCAGACCGAGCCGATGTTCCTGGTGAGGGCGGCCTTGCGCGGTTGCCAGTTGATGAGGTCGCGGCTGTGCCAGATGGTGAGGCCGGGATAGCTCTCGAAGCTCGAGAAGGTCATGTAATAGTCGTCGCCGTCCTTGAGGATGGCGGGATCGGGGCGGTCGCCCGACAGCAGCGGGTTGAGGAAGCGGCCGTCGCCGAGGTCGGCGATGCGCTGGTTGTCGAAGCCGCGGCGCCAGTTGGTGGGCAAGGGGGCGCAGGCGTCGTCCTTCGTCTCGGCGCGTGCCGGCAGCGCGCCCAGCATGGTGCCGGCGAGCGCGGTGGTGAGCGCGTCGCGCCTGGTGACGGTCATGCCTGTCCTTTCTCGAAACTGCTGGCGGTGAGGGTGCGGCGCTGGCCCTTGGCCAGCGTGATCTCGGTGAGGCGGCCGTGGGCGAGCACGGTGCGCGTGCCGGGGAGGTCGGCGCGGAAGGTCGCTTGGGTCAGGCGCCCTGCGCGCCAGGCGAGGTCGACCTGCCAGCCGCCGCGGGCGCGCAGGCCCGTGATGCTGCCGTCGCTCCAGGCGCGGGGGAGGGCGGGGAACAGGTCGATCGTGTCGCCGCGGCTCTGCAGCAGCATCTCGATCACCGCCGCGGCGCCGCCGAAATTGCCGTCGATCTGGAAGGGCGGGTGGGCGTCGAACAGATTGGGGTAGGTGCGCTCGGGGCCGAGCAGGAAGGCGAGGATGCTATGAGCGTGGTCGCCGTCGCGCAGCCTTGCCCAGAGGTTCGCGCGCCAGGCGGTCGCCCAACCGGTCGCGCGGTCGCCGCGGATCTCCAGGCTGCGGCGGGCGGCGGCGGCGAGATCGGGCGTGGTGTCGGGCGCGATCTGGTGCGAGGGGTAGAGCGCGTAGAGGTGGCTGACGTGGCGGTGGTGGATGTCGTCGGCGCCCGCGTCCCAATCCTGCTGCCATTCCTGGAGCTGGCCCTCAGCGCCGATCTTGAAAGGAGCGAGGCGGGCGCGGGCGGCGCGCATCTCGGCGACGAACTCGGCATCGCGGCCGAGGATGGCCGCGGCTTCGCTCGTCTGGTCGAACAGGTCGCGCAGGATCGCCATGTCCATCGTCGGACCTGCGCACAAGGACGAGCCGTGGCCGTGGCCGTTCTCAGGGCTGAGCGACGGGTTGGTGACGAGATAGCCGGTCTCGGGATCGCGCTGCAGCGTGTCGAGGAAGAAGCGCGCGGCGCCGGCCATCAGCGGATAGGCCGCAGCGAGGAAATCCCGGTCGCAGCCATATTCCCAGCGGATCCAGAGGTGGGTGCAGAGCCACGCGCCGCCGGTCGGCCACAGGCCGTATTTGGCGCCGTCGATCGGCGCGGTGCCGCGCCACAGGTCGGTGTTGTGGTGGCATACCCAGCCGCGCGCGCCGTACATCGCCTGCGCGGTGTGGGCGCCGCGCTCGGCGATGCCGCGGATCAGGTCGACCAGCGGCTCGACGCATTCGGGGAGGTTGGCGGCCTCGGCGGGCCAGTAGTTCATCTCGGTGTTGATGTTGACGGTGTATTTGGAGCCCCACGGCGGGTTGAGGCTGTCGTTCCACAGACCCTGCAGGGTAGCCGCTTGGCCGCCGGGGCGCGAGCAGGAGATCAGCAGGTAGCGGCCATACTGGAAGTAGAGCGTGGCGAGGCTCGGGTCGGCGGCGAGGTTGTCGGCGCGGACACGCTGGTCGGTGGAGAGTGCGGCGGCCGGGCTGGTGCCGAGGTCGAGCGTGACGCGGCGGAACAGGCGGCGGTGCTCCGCCGTCGCGTCGGCGGCGATGCGGGCGAAGGGGCGCTTGTCGGCGGCGTCGAGGGTTGCGGTGGTGAGCGCGTCGGGATCGCCGCTGACGTCGTCAAAGCGGCGGAAGCTGGTCGCCATCGCCAGCAGGATCACCAGCTCGCGGGCGCCGCGTACCGTCAGGCGGTCGCCGGTCGCGGTGACGGTGCCGCCCTTCGCCTGGACGCGGGCGCGGGCGGTGAAGCGTAGCGCCGGGGGAATCCCCTGGGCGGCGGTGTTGGTGCCGGTCAGCACCAGTTCATGCCCGTCCGCACGCGCCGAGGCCGACTTGTGCGGCGAGGTGAAGGACAGGTCGACGTCGATCGCGCCGCTGCGGCCGGCCTTGAGCCGTACTGCGATCAGGCGGTCGGGGACGGAAGCGAGCACCTTCCGCTCATGGAGTACGCCGTTGGCGGTGAAGCGGGTGGTCGCCACGGCGGCGTCGAGGTCAAGCGCGCGGCGATAGTCGGCCGGTTCGCCGAGGCCGGGAAAGTCGAGGAACAGGTCGCCGAGGCCCTGATAGGGCATCTGCCGGAGCGGCTTCGCCATCACATTGGCATTGGCGAAGGCCTCCGCCTCGGCGAAGCGGCCTGCGAAGATCATCTCGCGCAGCTTGGGCAGGGCCGCACGGGCGCCGGGGTTGACCGGGTCGTGGGGGCCGCCGCCCCACAATGTCCCCTCGTTGAGCTGGAGCCGCTCGCGCGCGACGCCGCCGAACACCATCGCGCCGAGCCGGCCGTTGCCGACCGGGAGCGCCTGGGTCCATTCGGCGGCCGGCTGCTCGTACCAGAGCGTGAGCGGATGCGGCGCGGCCGCCTCCGCGCGCTTGGGGAGCGCGGCGGCGACGCCGGCGGTGGCCATCAGTCCCAAAGTCTCGCGGCGCGAAATGGTCATGTCGTCATCCTGAACGGTTGGTCCTCGGCGACGACTATGCGGCCTGCGGCGTCGAAGTCGATCCGCACCAGCCCGGGTTTCTCGCGGAAGTGGCTCCAGGCGTCGTTGCCGAAGAAGGTCTGCCACCAGCGCCCCTCGGCATCGCGCAGCACGTTGCCGCCGCCGCAGCAGGGCGCGCCCTCGTGGCGGTCGCGCCACGGGCCGGTCGGCTTGTCGGACATCCAGAAGGCGAAGGAATAGCGGTCGTCGTAGCGGTCGACGACGCCGAGGTAATAGACGCCGTTCCGCTCGAACATCGTCGCGCCTTCGTAGCCGAAGTGACGATAGCCCTGGTCGGCGCATTGCTTGCGATGATGCGACGGATCGAGGTCCCAGCCGTCGGCGCTGGTCATCGGCTGCCACTCGCCGGCATAGCCGGAGAGGTCGTCCTTCAGCCGGACGATTTCCTCGGCCGAGCCGTAGGTCAGCCACACCGATCCGTCAGGCGCCTCGAACAGCGTCGCGTCGATGCCCTTGCGGAGCGGCTTGTCGGGCGAGAAGGCGTGGACATAGGGGCCTTCCGCGCGGCCGGTCGTGCTCTTGAGGATGGCGAGGCCGGCGCGGCTCATGCTGTGGCAGATGACGTAGTTGCCGCGGATGAAATGGATCTCGGGCGCCCACAGCGCGCGGAACGGCACGCCGGCGCGCATCCGCCAGCTCTTCTCCCAGCCGCCGTCGCGCTCGATCGACCAGACCAGGCCGAGATAGTCCCAGCGGTCGAGGTCCTTCGAGCGCCACAGCTCGACGCCGTCGTTGGTCGCCCAGATGTTGTCGCCGGTCGAGCCGGTCATGTAGTAATGACCGTCGCCGCCGAGGCAGACGATGGTGTCGCGGATGTGGACGTCGTGGAGCGGGCGGATGCGGGGCAGCAGCCCCTGCGTCACCGCGGTGCCCGTGTCCGACTCCCCCCAGGGCGCGAGCGGGTAGGGCGGCGTGTCGGGTCCCTTGTAGCGCACGTCGGGCAGGCCCGAGGTCCAGCCGCCGCTGGCGCTGGCCGCGGTGGCGCGGCGGCCGGGGCCGCTGGTGCCGCGATAGGGCCAGTAGCCGGGCGGAGGCGGCGGGACGATGCGGCCGCTGTTGTCGCCGCCGGTGCGTGGCGGCTCGCCCGGGCGCGGCGCCGGGCCGTAGGGCGGCTGCTGCGCGAAGGCCGCGCCCGGCAGCGTCAGCAGCGCCGCGCCCTTCAGCAGGGTACGGCGATCGAGGGGAAAAGGCTCCCCGCCGTCCGTTGCCGGACGACGGGAAGCAGGCTCTCCGGGGAGGACCATCAAAAGCTCAGCCGCGCGCCGACGCGGTAGACGCGCCCGCTGCTGCCGTAGTTGGTCACCGCTTCCTGGCCCTGATAGGCATAGCGGTTGGTGGTCTGGTTGGTGAGGTTGAGCCCCTCCACCGTGATCGAGAAATTCTTGAGGACGTTGAAGCTCAGCGACGCGTCGACGTTGGTTGTCGCACGGCTGTAGACGAAGTCGTTGATGAGCGGGCTGTCGCAGCCGGCGCTTTCCGTCGGCGCGGTCGCGGTGCCGGTGCCGACGGTGCTGAGGCCCGGGCCGCACGATCCCGCCGCGATCGGATATTGCGAGACATAGCCCTTGCGATGCGCGACCGATACGCGGGCGCGGAACGCCGGGACCTCGTAGAACAGCGTGCCGTTGAGCGCCTGCGGCGACACGCCGATGAAGGGGCCCGTACCCGTTGTCTGCGCCCGCGTCGCGGTGCCGGGGTCGAGGATGTAGTTCAGTTCCGACTTGATGTAGGTGTAATTCACCAGCGCGCCGAAGTTCTTGAGGAATCCCGGCAGGAACGTGAAGTTCTGCTGAAAATTGATCTCGAAGCCGCGCAGATACCCACCCGGCGCATCGCGATACTGGCGCGCCACGAACGGGTAATTGTTGTCGATATAGGCGGTCTGGTTGGGGTTGGTGTATTGCGCGCGGATCGCCGCGATCGTGTCGGCATCGGCGAACTGCGACAGCGGGGCGGTGAATAGCACCGTCTGCGGGAAGGACGAGATGTCCTTGGAGAAGCCGGCGATCGAGATCAGGCTCGATCGGGTGAAATACCATTCGAGGCTGACGTCGAAGTTGGTCGAGCGGAACGGGCTGAGCTTGGGATTGCCGATCGTCATCGACGCGCCGGTGTTGTCGCCGTTGCTGGGGACGGAGATCGAGGTGATCGTCGGCGAGAGATTGGCGAGCAGCGGCCGCGCCATCACCTGCGACGCGCCGATGCGGATGTAGAAATTGCGGACCGGCTCGTAGACGACGTTCAGCGACGGCAGCCAGTCGGTGTATTTGTTGCGGCCGACGATCGGCCGGCCCGCCTGGGAGGTGCCGGTCGAGGTCAGGTCGGTGATCGCGACGCGGGTGCCGACGTTGCCGCGCAGCGGCTGGCCGAACAGCTCGGAGTTGAAGTCGAACTCGAGGTAGAAGGCGGTGTCCTTCTCACTCACACCGAAGTTGTTCTGGCCGCCGTTGCGCTTGGTGGTCAGGCGGAAATCGCCGTATTTGTTGATGCAGTCGCACTGGAAGCCGATGAGGTCGTCGATCTTGCCGAGATCGGGCACCAGGAAGCTGGAGATAGTGCCTTCGGGCACGTTCAGTCCCTTGCCGAACGAGACGAGCTTGCTGTTCGCGGCGGTGGTCGATCCCGCCTCCAGCAGCGTGGGATTGAGCGTGTCGGTGTTGCGCTCGGCCTGCTGGGTATAGAAGCCGAAGGTGCGACGGGTGGCGCCGAAGCCGATGTTGAACTCGTCGTTGACCTTCCAGTCGAAGTCGACCTTGGCGCCCTCATAGGTGTTACGGACGTAGCGTTCGTAATGGCGGAGGGCGGAGAAGCCCTTCACCATCTGCCAGTTGTTGGGATCGGTGGTGTCGAAGCCGAAATCGAGGATCGGCATCTTGCCGTGATCGCGGTCGTCGTAGACGAAATTCTCGGGCGAATCCATGCGGTTGAACTCGGCGAGCAGGCCGGTCTGATAGTTGACCGACTTGGACTTGCCGTAGATCGCCGACACCTTGAAGGCGTCGCTGAACTCATGGTCGATCCGCGCGCTGCCCTGCCAGAAGGTGGTGGTGTAGGCCGAATAGTCGACCGCCGAACGCATATCGACGTTGCGCAGCACCAGATAGTCGGCGTTGCCGTTGGTGACGTTGGCGTCGAGCACGTCGACCGCCGGGCGGCCGATCAGCTGCCCGCGATAGGCGAGGCCGTTGCTCGACGGGATGTACCCCACCGAATTCGGATTGTTGTAATAGTCGTAAGGATCGAGGTTGTTGGGATTGGTGCTGAAGATGTTGGTGCCGAGCACCGCCGGCACCACCTGTCCCTGCTGGTTGAACGCGGTCGTGAAGGCCGGCGTGGTGCCGTACATCTCCTGCCCGCAATCCTGCGCCGGCACGAGATCGCTGCCGGCGTTGTAGGTGCACAGGCCCGGATAGGCACCCCGCGCCGTGGCAGGGGCGAGGCGGCCGGAGGCATTGTTGTAGGCCGCGTTGGTGTTGTTGCGGTTGAGGCCGACCGGCGAGAGCTGGTCGTTCTCGCTGACGTTGCGGAAGCGCGAGTAGAGGCCGTCGATGGTGAGCCGCGTCTTCGACGTCACGTCCCATTGATAGGAACCGGTCAGCCCGATGCGGTTGTTGCGCACGAGCTGGTGGTTGAGCGACGGCAGCGCCGGGATGCGCACGGTCGAATCGTCGAACCGGCCGGGCGTGTTGTAGGGCGCGCCGGGGTAGAGCTTGGCGTAGGCCGCCGGGTCCGATCCGGTCTGGAAGGCGGTCGCGTTCGGGTTGGCGTAGTTGAGCGACCCGACCGGCGCGGAGAAGCCGGCGCGCTGCGGCACGCCTTCGCCGACGAACTGGCTGCTGCGGTAGAGATAGTCCGACTGGCCGGGCGAGCGGATGTAGGAATCGATGACGTTCTCGGTGCGGTTGTAGGCGGCCGAGAGCAGCAGGCCCATGCGCTTGTCGGCGCCGAAGCGGAACGAGACCAGGCCGGCGAGGCGCGGATTCACCTTCTTGCTGTTCTCGTTGTAGCTGCCTTCCCCGGACAGCGCGAAGCGGCTGCCCTTGTAGTCGAAGGGCTTGCCGGTCTCGAGGTCGATCGTCGCGCCGAGCGAGCCCTCGTCGGTCTCGGCCGAGGGGGTCTTCTGCACCTTCAGCGAGCTGAACAGCTCGGAGGCGAAGGTGTTGTAGTCGAACGAGCGGCTGCGGTTGGGGCTGGTGCCGGCATCGTTGGCGCCGGCGGTCGACAGCGCCTCCAGGCCGTTCAAGCGGGTGCGGTTGAAGTCGCCGCCGAGGCCGCGCACGGTGATGCCGCGGCCCTCGCCATTGTCGCGGTCGATCGAGACGCCGGGCAGGCGCTGCAGCGATTCGGCGAGGTTGGCATCAGGGAAGTCGGCGATGTCCTCCGCAGTGATCACGTCGATCTGGAGGTCCGACTGGCGCTTCTCGTTGAGCGAGGATTGGATCGAGCCGCGGAAGCCGGTGACGATGATGTCGGCGGGCGTCTCGTTGGCGGCGGTCTGGACGGTGTCCGCGCCGGTGCCGGACTGGTCGGGGGCGGCCGTGGCCTCCGCCTGCTCGGGCGTCGAGCCGACGCCGGTCTGCGCCGCTGCGGGTGCCGCCGTCCCCAGTGCGATCAGGATCGCCGCGAGCGATACGCCCTGTCCGGCGGCCGTCCTTGCCCGCCGTCCGAAATTGCCTTGGTCCATTCTCTCTCTCCCTCTTTTTGTTGTGTCGTGGTTTCGATCAGGGGCCCCAGCCCAGAATTGATACCGGTGTCATTCGCGCATAAGCGTCGGCCGCAAGTTGGGGGCGGCTTGGGGCGGCGACGGCCCCCGGTCCGCGGCTGCCATATTCGGAGAAGCGGGCCTCCGCCGGCGTGAGCTGGCGGCGGACGCCGGCCGGGTCGGTGTAGCCCATCGAGGTCCAGCCGGCGGGCGCGATGTGCGCGTCCATCCAGCAGCGCAGGAACGATGCCTGGCCGGTCAGCGCCATGTTGCCACCGGCGCGCCATGGCCGGCCGAGGAAGATCGAGCCGTCGGGGACGCCGGTCTCGCGGGTCAGCCGGCAGCGGTCGAAGACGAGGCCGTAGCGCTGGCGCTCGTGCGTGCTGGGCGCGGCAATGTAGCCGGCCGGAGCGTTGGGCACGGAGCGGCTGACGATCTCGCATCGTTCGATCCAGGCCGCGCCGCCGCCGAAGATGAAGTCGATGCAGCCGCTGATGCGGCAATCCACGACATGGGTCGAGGCCTGGATCAGCAGCGTGTCCTGGTAGCCTTCGATGCGGCAGCCGGTGATGCGGGTGCGCTCGCCCGCAGCGGCGACGGCGAGCGCCACTGCCTGCATCGGCTGCGCGAGATAGGGATGGTCGTTGCAGATGGTGAGGTTGCGGAGCGTGACGCCGGGCGCGGCGATCGTCAGCACCGCCGAGCCGCTGGTGCCCCAGTTGCGCCCCTCCGGCGAGGGCAGCGCCGCGCCGGCCGCGAAGGCGATCACCGCGCCGGGGGCGGTTCCGGCCAGCGTGACGTTGGGGACGGTGACGGACAGCTTCTCGCGATAGGTGCCGGGATCGAGACCGATCGTGAAAGGGACGCCGCCGGCGCGCGCGGCGATCGCGAGCGCTTCGCTGAGCGAGGGCACCGTGCCGCGGCGGCCGGACGTGGAAACGATGACGTCATGGGAAGCGGCGGCCGCCGGTGCGGCAAGCCCGGCCAGCGCGGTGGCCGAGGCGCCCGCGAGCACCTGCCTCCGTCCGAGGACGGAGCGGACATGCGCATCGGCTGCAAGCTCTCCCATCATCCCCTCTCGCCATCCGGCCATGACCGCCTTTGCGGCGTGTCGTTGTGTTAGCGCTAGACAAAGACGAGCGAGAAAGCAAGATGACACCGGTGGACCGCCTCGATGAAGCGACCTGTTGAGATTCTATCGCCGGCGCGAACGGCGGCGCGGCGGGGCATCCGACTGGCGGCGAATCAGGGTGAAGTCGAGCAGGCGCTGCTCGGGCTCGTGCTTGCGCTTGCCGTTGCGGAGCTGGCGCGTGAGCATGGCGAGCGCGCTGTGCGCCATCTCGCCGATCGGCTGGCGGATGGTGGTGAGTTCGGGCCAGATCGAGGTGGCGAAGCCGGTGTCGTCGAACCCGACCACACTGAGGTCGCCCGGCACGTCGAGCCGGTCGCCGTGCGCGACCGCGATCACCGCGGCCGCCATGTCGTCATTGCTGGCGAAGATCGCGCTCGGCCGCTCGTCGAGCGCGAGCAGCTCCTCGGCGGCATCTAGGCCGGAGCGGTAGGTGAACTCGCCCTCGACGATCAGCGCGGGATCGGGTTCGATGCCGGCCTCGGCCAAGGCGTCGCGATAGCCGGCGAGTCGCTCCGCGCTCGCCAGCAGGCGGGGGCTGCCTTTGACGAAGCCGATGCGGCGGTGGCCGAGCGCGATCAGGTGCCGCGTCATCGCGCGCGCGGCGGCCTGATCGTCGATGCCGACCGACATGACACCGGGCGCCGGGTGGCCGCTGGCGATGGTGACGAGCGGTACGCCGGCCTCGGCGAAGGCGGCGAGCACCACCGGCGATTCGCACAGCGGCGGGGGCAGGATCGCGCCGTCGACCTCCTTCGCCAGCAGGCGCTGGACCAGGGTTTTCTCGTCGGTCTTGCCCTCATCCTCGCATTGCTCGATGACGAGCTGGACGTCATCGCGGCTGGCGGTGCTGAAGCCGCCGACCAGGAACTCGCTGAGGAAGAAGGCGCTGGGATTGCTGTAGAGCAGGCCGACGCGCAACCGGTCGGCGCCGGCGAGGCTGCGCGCGGCGGGATTGGGCGCATAGCCCAGCGCCTTGATGATGTCGTTGACCTTCTGGCGCGTCTCGGCCGAGACGTTGTGCCGGCCGTTGATGACGCGCGATACGGTCATCTGCGAGACGCCGGCGCGCTGGGCGACGTCGAAGATCGTCGGCGACGAGGCGCTGGTGCGGGGGGTTCGGGCCATGGCGCCGTGTTCCATGTCCCGGCGGGGCGCGCAAGGCATTCGTCATATCTCGCCGTTGCGGCGCGCAGGTGAAAGTGATAGCGCTAACGTAAATACCGGACGCGGACCCGTGCCGGAATTGTCAGGAGAGCGTAAGATGATTCGCCGCCGCGAGGCTTCCTTCCGATCGCCGCGACGCTGACGCATGTTCCTCGGCATCGACATCGGCACCTCGGGGGTGAAGGCGGTCGTGCTCGACGAGCGCGGCGCGATCGCGGGGCAGGGTACCGCGGCGCTCACCGTCCAGCGGCCGCACCCCCTGTGGTCGGAGCAGGACCCGGAGGCGTGGTGGGCCGCGACCACCGCGGCGGTGCAGGCGATCGACCCGGCCGTGCGGCGCGCGGTGCGCGGCGTGGGGCTGGCGGGGCAGATGCACGGCGCGACCCTGCTCGGCGCCGACGACCGGCCGCTGCGGCCGGCGATCCTGTGGAACGACGGGCGGAGCTTTGCCGAATGCGAGACACTCGAAGCGCGGGTGCCCGAGCTGCGGCGGATCGCCGGCAACATGGCGATGCCGGGCTTCACCGCGCCCAAGCTGCTGTGGCTCCGGGCGCATGAGCCCGACGTCTTCGCCCGCGTGGCGACCGTGCTGCTGCCCAAGGATTATGTCCGGCTGCGCATGACCGGCGACAAGGCGTCCGACCTTTCCGACAGCGCCGGGACATTGTGGCTCGACGTCGGCGCGCGGCGATGGAGCGAGGCGCTGCTCGCGGCGTGCGGGCTCGACGAAGCGCAGATGCCGGTGTTGCACGAGGGAAGCGAAATCACCGGCCGGCTGCGGCCCGAAGTCGCCGAGCTGTGGGGCATGGGCGCGGTGCCGGTCGCGGCGGGCGGCGGCGACAATGCCGCGGCGGCGGCCGGGGTCGGCGTGGTGAGGGACGGCGACGCGCTGCTGTCGCTCGGCACCTCCGGCGTGATCTTCGTCGCGACGCGCGACTTCCGGCCCAATCCCGATCGGGCGGTCCATGCCTTCTGCCACTGCCTGCCGGGCATGTGGCACCAGATGTCGGTGCATCTCTCGGCCGCGGCGTGCATGGACTGGGTGGCGCGGATCACCGGCGCCGCGGGCCCGGCCGAGCTGTTCGCCCGCGCCGAAGCGGCGGGGCCGGCGAGCGGGCCCGAGATCTTCCTGCCGTATCTCTCCGGCGAGCGGACGCCGCACAACGACGCCGAGGTGCGCGGGGCGTTCCTCAGGCTCGATTATGACAGCGACGGCGGGCGGCTCGCGCAGGCTGTGCTCGAAGGCGTGGCCTTCGCGCTGGCCGATGGTCTTGCCGTGCTGCGCGAGGCGGGGACCGAGCTCGAGCAGCTCGCCGTCGTCGGCGGCGGGGCGCGCTCGGGCTATTGGGGGCGCGTGCTGGCGAGCGCGATGCAGCTGCCGCTGGTCTATCTCCAGGGCGGCGAGGTCGGTCCCGCGCTCGGCGGCGCCCGGCTCGCGCAGCTCGCCGTCGATGGCGGCGATCCGGCCGAGGTCTGCGTGCCGCCGCCGGTCGCGCGTACCATCGATCCCGAACCCGACCTCATCGACGCGCTGGCGGAGAAGCACGCCGCCTTCCGCGCCGCCTATCCCCGCATCACACCAAGGAGCGCCTGATGGCCACCGACTATTTCGCCGACATCCCTCAGATCCGCTACGAAGGGCCGGAGACCGACAACGAGCTCGCCTATCGCTGGTACGACAAGGACCGGGTGGTGCTCGGCAAGCGGATGGAGGACCACCTCCGCTTCGCGATCTGCTTCTGGCACAGCTTCTGCTGGCCTGGCAGCGACGTGTTCGGCGGCGGCACCTTCAACCGGCCGTGGCACGCCGGCGCCAACGACAGCGCCGCGGCCGCGCAGAAGCGCGCGGTGGCGTTCGACCTGTTCCGCAAGCTCGACGTACCTTTCTACACCTTCCACGACGTCGACGTGATGGCGGAGGCGCACAGCGTCGCCGAGCACGGCCGCTTCTTCGCCGAGGCGGTCGACGATCTCGAGCGGCTGCAGGCGGCGAGCGGCCGCCGGCTGCTGTGGGGCACCGCCAATCTGTTCAGCCACCCCCGCTATGCCGCGGGCGGGGCGACCAATCCCGATCCCGAGGTCTATGCCTGGGCGGCGTTCCAGGTCCGCCACGCGCTGGAGGCGACGCACCGGCTCGGCGGCACCAACTACGTGCTGTGGGGCGGACGCGAGGGCTATGAGACGCTGCACAACACCGACCTCGGCCGCGAGCTCGACAATCTCGGGCGGTTCCTCAACCTGGTGGTCGAGCACAAGCACAAGATCGGCTTCACCGGCACCATCCTGATCGAGCCCAAGCCGCACGAGCCGACCAAGCACCAGTACGACTTCGACACCGCGACCGTGTACGGCTTCCTCAAGCGCTACGGGCTGGAGGACGAGGTCCGCGTCAACATCGAGGCGAACCATGCGACGCTGTCCGGCCACAGCTTCGAGCATGAGCTGGCGATGGCGGGCGCGCTCGGCATCTTCGGGTCGATCGACGCCAATCGCGGCGACCCGCAGAACGGCTGGGACACCGACCAATTCCCCAATTCGGTCGAGGAGATGACGCTGGCGCTTGTCGAGGTGCTGCGCACGGGCGGGTTCACGACGGGCGGCTTCAACTTCGACGCCAAGGTGCGGCGGCAGTCGGTCGATCCGGTCGACCTGGTCTATGGCCACGTCGGCGGGATCGACGTGGTGGCGAAGGGGCTGCTCAATGCGGCACGGGTGATCGAGGACGGGCGTGTCGATGTGATCCGGCGCGAGCGGTATGCGGGGTGGGACGGGGAGCTGGGCCGGTTGGTCGGGACGCGTGACCTTGCCGGCATCGCGGACCTTGCCGTTGAGCGCGATCTTGCCCCGGTGCCGCGTTCGGGGCGGCAGGAGCGGATCGAGAATCTGATCAACCGGGTGATCTGAGGCGGATTGCGAGATGCGTCACCCCGGCCTTGTGCCGGGGTCCACTGAGCCTCGCGGACTGCGCTCAAACCTCTTGGCCGGTCCTTGCCTCCCGGTGGACCCCGGAACAAGTCCGGGGTGACAGCGAAGAGAGTCGAGGCGTCGGTCATCCTCAAACGTCGATCGGTATTAGCGCGGTCCCCATGATCCAGGGCTCCTGCCTCCGCGGGAGCACGGACAGCTCAATACCAATGTCATCCCGGGTTTGACCCGGGACCAGGGTCGCAGGCGACGTCGCTCGTGACCCTGGATGCCGGATCAAGTCCGGCATGACGAAGAGAAAAAGCTCGGGACGCCTATTTCCCCACGCCCTCGTCGTCGCGGTAGCGGATCTGGAGATAGCGTTCGCGGGTCGAGAGCAGGTCGAGGTCGCCTTGCGCGAGCTGCTGGGTCATCTCGCCGATCTCGGTCTCGATCGTCCTAAGGCCGTCGACGAGCTGCTCGTCGGGTGTGCGGCCGTTGCGCGGGGTGCGGCGCAGCGGTTCGGGCACGCGCTGGTAGCCTTTGACCAATTCGGGGAGCTGCTCGCCGACCAGCTTGCGCACTTCGACCGCGGCGGGGGTGTTCTCGTCGAGCGCCGCGAGCTGGGGCGCCAGCGTCTCCAGCCGCGTGCCGATCGTGTCGATCAGGTTGACCGCGGGAGCGGGGAGCGCCGGCCGCTGCTGCTCCAGCCAGGCCTCGGTCTGCCGGGGCAGCGCCTTGAGCGGGATCTGGCCGAACCGTTCCGGCCGCGGCGCCGGACCAGCGGGAAGCAGCGCGAAGAACAAGGTTGCGGCGATCAGCAGCGCCATCACCGCCAGCGCGCCGAACATGCCGAGCGGCACGATGAACCCGATCGCCACCGCCGCGACGATGATCGCGGCGTCGGCGGCGAGCACACGACCGACGCGGGTCACGATCTCCCGCTCGCGGCGCTTGCGGGCGCGGGTCCCTGCGCCATAGCCGGCGCGCGTGCGGTCGAGCACTTCCTGGCTGCGGAAAACGACGTCGTCGACTTCGGACACTTACACGGCCTCTAGCTTGAACGTCTCCTGCGGCCCCTCCAGCGCGGCCTGGGCCTGGCCTTCAGCGCGGGCGATATAGCCCTTCGACTTCTCGACCTCGTTCGACAGGGTGTTGACCGTCGTCTTCATCGAATCGAGCGCCTTGAGCTTGAACGTGTCGATCGCGTCCATCGTGTCGTAGATGTTCTGGAACGCGCGCTGGAGCGTCTCGACCGGGATGGTCGAGCTCGCCGCCTGCTCGTGGATCGTCGCGGTCTGGCTCTTGAGCAGCTTGCCGGTCGAATCGATGATGTCGGCGGTGGTGGTGTTGAGCGCGGTGATCTGCTCCAGCACCAGCTTCTGGTTGGTCAGCGCCTGCGCCACCGTCACCGCCGTCCGCAGCGCCGAGACGGTGGTGGTCGAGGCGCGGTCGACGCCCTTCACCAGCTCGACGTTGTTTTTCTTGACGAGATCGAGCGCGAGATAGCCCTGCACCGTCACCGCCATCTGCGTCAGCAGGTCCTGGGTGCGCTGGCGGGTGTAGAACAGCGCGGTCTCGCGGATCGCCTTGGCCTTGGCCGGGTCGGTATGGTCGAGCTCGGCGGCCTTGTCCTCGAGCTTCTGGTCCATCGTCTTGGAGAGGTGGATCATCTGCTCGAGCCGGCCCATCGCCGCCCATAGGTTCTGCCGCTCGACGTCGATCGCGGCATTGTCCATCAAGAGCTCGTCCTTGCCGGAGGCGAGGCTCTTGAGGATCGAGGCGATGTGCGTCTGCGACGATTTGTAGCTGTCGAAATAGTCGCGCATCTTGTTGCCGAACGGGATGATCCCGAACAGCTTCTTCGAGGTGAACAGGTCGCCCTTCTTGCCGGGATCGAGATCCTCGATCGTGCGGCGGAGCTGGGCGAGGTCGGCGCCGACGCCCGATTCCTGGTCCATGGCCCGGATCGGACGGTCGAGGAAACGGTTGGACTGGCCCGCCGCCTCGCGGATCTCCTTTTGGCCCATGCCGGTGATCGCGTCGATGCGCTTGCCGAACTCGGGCGAGTTGACGTCCTGCGCGACCAGGTCGTCGATGAACGCGTCGACGCGGCTTTCGAGCTCGGTCCGCTTGGCGTCGTCGACGGGGACGAGGCCGGCCGACTTCTCCGGCGCGACCGCGGGTACGGGTTCCGGCGCGGTGAGGACGAGGTTCTTCTCGGCGGTCTTGGTCTCGGTGGTGGAAGCGGTGGTCGCCATGGCTATCTCCTGCCGATGCTGTCTCAATGGGCGCAAGGGCGCGTGGGTTCAAGGAGGATCAGTTCTTGACGACCTTGCGATGGCTGAAGATCGTGGTGCCGACGGCGAGTTCCTTGGGGCCGCATTTGTCGGGCTCCGGCGCGACCTCGCCCACGCAGAACCGCACGCCGGGAATCACGCCGTCGATCGTAGTGTCGGCGCCGGCCTTGGCGACGCCGCGAACGAGGGTGGTGCCGAGGACGAGAGCATGACACTCGCCGGAGCTCGACTGTTTGCACGCCACCGCCAACCGCCCCGTATCGGAGAGCGTCACCTCGGCCTTCATCTGGTGCACCTGCTCGTCGCCGCAGCCGCCGAGCGCCGCCGCCAACACCAGCCATCCCCACGCTTTGTTCATGCCGTCTCCTTGGTGCCTTATCTATGTAACACACGCGAATGAAATGCCAAGGCTTCCCGCGACGCAGCATTTGCGCTAGGGGCCGCCAACTTTCACGCGAAATCAGAGAATCCCCATGCGCCTCCGTAACGTGGCGATCATCGCCCACGTCGATCACGGCAAGACCACGCTTGTCGACCAGCTGTTCCGCCAGTCCGGCACCTTCCGCGACAACCAGCGCGTCGAGGAACGAGCGATGGACTCGAACGACCTCGAGAAGGAGCGCGGGATCACCATCCTCGCCAAGCCGACCTCGATCGACTGGGAAGGCATCCGCATCAACATCGTCGACACGCCGGGCCACGCCGACTTCGGCGGCGAGGTCGAGCGCATCCTCAGCATGGTCGACGGCGTGGTGCTGCTGGTCGACGCTGCCGAGGGGGCGATGCCGCAGACCAAGTTCGTGACCGGCAAGGCGCTGGCGCTGGGCCTGAAGCCGATCGTGGTGGTCAACAAGATCGACCGTTCGGACGCACGGGCACAGGAAGTGCTCGACGAGGTGTTCGACCTGTTCGTCAGCCTGGACGCCAACGACGAGCAGCTGGATTTCCCGGTGATCTTCGCCTCGGGCCGCAACGGCTATGCCGGCGACAATCCCGACATCCGCGAGGGCACGCTGCGCCCGCTGTTCGAGAAGATCGTCAGCCATGTGCCGCCGCCCAGCCTCGACGAGGACGCGCCGTTCACCTTCCTCGTCACCCTGCTCGACCGCGACAATTTCCTCGGCCGCATCCTGACCGGGCGCGTCCAGTCGGGCGTCGTCAAGGTCAACCAGCCGATCCACGCGCTCGACGAGGCGGGCAACGTCATCGAGACCGGCCGCGCGTCGAAGCTGATGAGCTTCCGCGGGCTCGACCGCGTGCCGGTCGAGGAGGCGCGTGCGGGCGACATCATCAGCCTTGCCGGCCTGACCGTGGCGACCGTCGCCAACACCATCGCCGACACCTCGGTGAGCGAAGCGATCCAGGCGCAGCCGATCGATCCGCCGACGCTGTCGATGCGCTTCGCCGTCAACGATTCGCCGATGGCGGGGCGCGAGGGCAGCAAGGTCACCAGCCGCATGATCCGCGACCGCCTGTTCCGTGAGGCGGAGTCGAACGTCGCGATCAAGATCACCGAGGCGGCCGACAAGGACAGCTTCGAGGTCGCCGGGCGTGGCGAGCTCCAGCTGGGCGTCTTGATCGAGACGATGCGCCGCGAGGGCTTCGAGCTCGGCATCAGCCGGCCGCGCGTGCTGTTCCGCGAGGGCGAGAACGGCGGCCGCGAGGAGCCGTACGAGACCGTCGTGATCGACGTCGATGACGAATATTCGGGCACGGTCGTCGACAAGATGAACCAGCGCAAGGCCGAGATGACCGATATGCGCCCGTCGGGCGGCGGCAAGACGCGCATCACCTTCTCGGCGCCGTCGCGCGGGCTGATCGGCTATCACGGCGAGTTCCTGTCAGACACGCGCGGCACCGGCATCATGAACCGGCTGTTCGAGAAGTACGGGCCGTACAAGGGGCCGATCGAGGGCCGCAAGAACGGCGTGCTGATCTCCAACGGATCGGGCGAGGCCAATGCCTATGCGCTCAACGCGCTCGAGGAGCGCGGCATCCTGATGGTGGCGCCGGGCGATCCGCTCTACGAGGGCATGATCATCGGCGAGAACGCCAAGCCGGACGACCTCGAGGTCAATCCGATGAAGGCGAAGCAGCTCACCAACTTCCGCGCCTCGGGCGGCAAGGACGACGCGATCCGGCTGACCCCGCCCAAGAAGATGACACTGGAGCAGGCGATCGCCTATATCGACGACGACGAGATGGTCGAGGTGACGCCGAAGTCGATCCGCTTGAGGAAGCGCTTCCTCGATCCGCACGAGCGCAAGCGGCAGAAGCGGGTGAGCGAGGCGGCCTGACCCCGCCGCTTTTCGCTCCTGCTTCCGGCCGATCTATGCTTTGATAGGCGGTCGTTCATGGAGCGAGGAGGGCGCGGACATGCTGATCGCCGTGCTGCTGGCGCTGGCCGGCGTCCAGGACACCGCCGTCGACCGGCCGGAGACGGCGGGCGACGGTACCCAGCGTTGGTCGATCCTGGTCGATCCATGTGCCTCGGCACGGAACACCACCAGCGACATCGTCGTCTGCGGCAAGCCGGAGGCGGCGACGCCGCGGCTGCCGCTGCCGGCCGAGCGCGGACCGCCCGACCGGCCGATGCCGAGCAATCCCGATCTCAGCGGCACCGGCGCGCTCGCTGCAGCCGCGCCGCCGTGCGCGGCGGACATGCGCGGATGCACGGTCGGCGTCGACCTGCTCGGCGGCGCGACCTTCCTGGTCCGGGCGGTCGGCAAGCTGATCGATCCCGACAGCTGCTGCGAGGAGCCGGGCGAGGCGACCAATCCGGGCCTGCTGATCCGGGACATCGGCGCGGCGGTGAAGCGCGGGCCGGGCAAAGCCCCGGACAAGTCGGCGCGCGTGCCGATCCCGCTGGACGATCCGGTGCCGGCGGAGCCTCGCGGAAACGGAACATCGCCAAGGGAATAAGCGGGCCGGAAGGTCGCCGGGGCAGCCTGCCGCCCCGGCGTCGCTGCGTCAGAACTTGAACTGGGCGCCGAAGTAGAATTGGGCGCCGGTGTGGCTGTAGACGAACGTGCTGTCGCGGTCGGAGTCGATATATTGGCGGTAGGGCCGGTCGAAGAGGTTCAGCCCCTCCAGCGTCAACTTGACCTGATCGGTCAGCTGATAGGACACCGACGCGTCGAAGATCAGCGACTTGTCGACGCCTTCCAGGTCCTGGAGCGGGTTGTTGGCGGGAAGCGCGATGATGTACGGGCCGCGGTACGAGCCCGAGATGCGCGCGCTCAGCTTCTTGTCCTCATAATAGAGCGTCCCGTTGAAGGCGTCGCGGGACAGGCCGAGCAGGTCGCGGTTGGTGGTGTTCTCCGAGCTTGCCGCCAGGAAATAGGTGATCGTCGATTCGACGTGCGTATAGTTCAGCAGCGCGCCGAAGTTCTTGAGGAACCCCGGCAGGAAGGTGAACGCCTGCTGGTAGTTGATCTCGAACCCTTCCAACGGCCCGCCCGGCGTGTTGCGGGCCTGGTTGACCGTGAAGATCGTCACGTTGGGATTGATGCCGCTGTTGGTGCCGAGCAGGCTTTCCGGCAGCCCGGTCTGGGCGAAGGTCATCTGCAGCGCCTGGTTCTGGACGTAGGACTGGATGTCCTTGCGGAAATAGGCGGCGGACAGCAGCGAGTTGGGCGCGAAATACCATTCGATCGCCGCGTCGTAGGTGGTGGCGCGGATCGGTTCGAGCAGCGGGTTGCCGCTGTTGATGCTGGGCGTGCCGCCGAGCGTGACGTTCGCGCCGGGGCTGAGGAAGCTGAGCTCGGGCCGCGTCATCACCTTGGCGACCGCGCCGCGGATCAGCAGGTTATGGCTGAGATCGGCCACGACGTTGAGCGACGGCAGCCAGTCCTCATAGCTGTGGCCCACGGTCACGAACTGCTTGATCGACGGCGAATAGCCGGTCGAGTCGAGCGACGTGCGGGCATAGCGCAGGCCGGCGTTGCCGCGGATCGGCACGCCCATGCCGGCCAGGTCGAAATCGACCTGGCCATAGGCCGAGACGACATCCTCGCGCACCTTACGCGTGCCGCTGAAGTTCTGGATGAGCGCGAAATCGCCGGTGTAGTTGTCGAGCCCATAGCGTTTCGCGAAGTCCTGATAGTTGATCGCGACCCAGGAACTGGGGAACACGCCGTCGCGCATTCCCTTGCCGAAGCCCTTGACCAGATGAGTCATCCCCGCGAGGTCCGCCGCGCTGACCGTCGGCACGCGGAAGTTGTCGGGGCGCTGATAGGGCGTGACGCTGAAGTCGAACCGGTCGACATGCACGCCGCCCTTCACCGTGAAGCCGTCGGCGGCCTTCCAGGTGAAGCTGCCCTCGACCATCCTGTTCTCATTGTCGACGAACGACGGCGACGCGCGGATTTCGGCGCTGCCGGGGGCCAGCGTGTACTGGTTCGGATCGGTGACGTCGAAGCCGTAGGTGATCGTCGGCTGGTTGCGGTCCTCGCGGAAATCGATGGTCTGGCGGGTGTTGTTGCGGCCGAACAAGAAAGTGGTCTGCTCGGTCTGGTCGAAGTTCGTGCGCGCCTTGCCCGCGAGCAGGTTCACGCGCAGCCGATCGGTGACGTCGAACTTTCCGTAGAGCGTATATTGGGTGAAGCGGCTGCGGAAACGGTCGTACTGGGTGTCCGAGCGCACGTCGACGCCGTCGAACACGCCATAGGCGATGTCGTAGACCGTCTGGCCGTAGTTGTCGCCGAGCAATGCATTGCCATGGGTATGGCTGATGCCCGCGTCGCGCAGCTCCGCCTCGCGGATGGCGGTCTGCGGCTTGCCGAAATTGGGCGCGGCGATCGCGCGGGCGAAGGAGAAGCCCTCGAGCCAATTCTCCTCGCGGGACACCTTATAGTCCGAATAAAGCAGGTCGGCGCCGAACTCGATGCCGGGCTTCGGCTCCCATTGCAGCGATCCGGTGACGCCCAGGCGCTTCTGGTCGTGATGGAACCGTCCGTAGCGCGGGATGCGCGGCAGGAAGACGGAGGAACGGTTCACCAGCGCGTAGTTGGTGTCATTCGCGGCAGGACGCGGTACGCCGGTCGCGCAGTCGGTGGCGGTGGTGCCCTGTCCCGGGTTGAGTTCGGGCGATACCGGCGTCACCCCGACCGGTGAGCAGAATCCGCCGTCGATCGTCGCCGGATTCCAGCCACCCGAGCCGAACTGGTCCTCGTAATAGCGGCGGCGGCTGTAGGCGGCCGAGGCCAGCACGCCGATGCGGCCGATGCCGGTCTCCCATGTCTTGGAGACGAGCCCGGTCAGCTTCGGATCGACGTTCTTGGCGAGGGTGCTGTACCCGCCCTGCGCGCTCACCGCCAAGGTGAAGCCCTTATAGTCGAAGGGCCGCGACGTGTTGAGGTCGACCGTCGCGCCGAGCGAGCCCTCGAGCGTCTCCGCGTCCGCGGTCTTGCGGACGACGAGATTGTTGAACAGCTCCGACGCGAAGACATTGAAGTCGAAGCCGCGCCCGGTGTTGATGCCACGGTCCGACGTGGTGGCGCCGGAGATCGCCTGCGCCTCCATGCCGTTGACGCGGACGCGGGTGAAGCTCCCCGACAGGCCGCGGACGGTGATCGCCCTGCCTTCGCCGCCGACGCGGTTGATCGAGACGCCCGGCACGCGCTGCAGCGATTCGGCGAGGTTGTTGTCGGGGAAGTCGGCGATGTCCTCCGCCTTGATCATGTCGATCGCCGAGGATTCCGAGCGCTTGGCGTTCAGCGCGCTGCCGATGCTGGAGCGGAAGCCGGTGACGACGATATCGGCGTCGTCCTGTCCGTCCTGGACCGTCGGCGCTGGGGTTTCGGACGGCGTGCTTTGCGCATGGGCGGAAACGCTCGCGAGCCACACGGCGACCATGGAAGCACTACCGATGAGAGCAGCGCGCGCAACCTTCGACCCTGACATATACTCTCCCTTTTGTCCCATATTATGGGATTGAATTTTATCAGGCGAGATTTAAGCATCTTTCGCGCCGGGAGAAAAGCGCGAACGGACGGGTGGGATTCCCCTCTCGGGGGAATAATCGGCGGGTGACGCGCGTAGGTGGGAGCGTCACCAATCTCCGCGGAGCTTCCCTTGCCGATACCACCACTCGGCCGCGTCGCCGGCCATGTGGCGTGCCTTGCCCTCAGCGTCTGGCTTTGTCCGTTCGCGCGGGCGGACGATTATCCCCACGTGCCCGAGCCGATGGTGTTCGACATGATGCGCCCGCTCGGTGCGCGCCAGGGCGAGCTCGAGGCCAATACGCTGGCGATGGTGCCGCTGTCCGGCCCTGAGCGGACGGTCGGCTGGGCGCCGGAGGTCGAATACGCCTTCGCCGACGGGCTCGCCGTCGAGGTCGAGCTGCCGTTCGAGGGGCGCCGGCTCGCCGAGCTGAAGCTGGGGCTGCAAGGCGCGTTTGGGACGTTCAACGAGGGGCGATCGGCGCATGGCGTCCAGTATCTCGGCATCTACGACCGGCATCATCGGCGCTATTCGAGCAGCCTCGCCTATATGGTCGCGCATCGCTTCGACCGCCGGTGGAGCAGCGTGAGCATGGCCGGCCTCTCCGACATCGCCGCCGGCGGCGGCCGGGGGCGCAACGCGGCCATCCTCAACCATTCCACCTTCTATGACGCCAGCGACGATCGGGTGCTTGGACTGGAAGTGAACTATCTCGGCGGGCGTGACGGCCATGTGCTGGTGATGCCGCAGGTCCACCAGCGGCTGGCGCGCGCGGTGAACGTGCAGTTCGGCCTCGGCGCGCACAAGGACCGCGGCGAGCCGGTGCGGCCGCGGGCGGGGGTGCGGCTCGTCAGAGAATTTTGACGGCGGAGAGGGAATAGCGGGGCGTCGGCAGGCGTATGCCCGCTATGGCACTGCTCGATGTCCGTACCGCGTACCCGCGTTTCGCCCCCAAGCCGTCGTCCCGGCCTCCGCTGCGCGTCGCATTGTTTTCCGGCAATTACGACTGCGTGCGTGACGGCGCCAACCAGGCGCTCAACCGGCTGGTCGCCTATCTGCTGGCCGAAGGGCGCGCCGAAGTGCGCGTCTATTCGCCGCGTGCGCCACGCCAGGCTTTCGCGTCGGTGGGGGAGGTGCGTGCGGTCCGCTCGCTGAGCCTGCCGGGGCGGCCGGAATACCGGCTGGCGCTGGGCTTCACGCGCGAGGCGCGCGCCGATTTCGACGACTTCCGGCCCGACATCGTCCACCTCTCCGCGCCCGACCTGCTCGGACGGCAGGCGCAGAAATATGCGCGGGCCAGAGGCATCCCGGTAGTGGCGAGCCTGCATACCCGGTTCGAGACCTATGCCGACTATTACCGCCTGTCGTTCCTGCGGCCGGTGATCGAGCGCTACCTCGACCGCTTCTACGGCGACTGCGACCTCATCCTCGCGCCCACGCGGCCGATCGCGCAGAGCCTGGCGGCGGCGCACGGCCGGGAGCGGGTGGCAATCTGGGGCCGCGGCGTCGAGCGGCGGCTGTTCCATCCCGCGCTGCGCAGCGAGGCCCTGCGCGCCGGCCATGGCTATGGCCCGGACGATATCGTGCCGCTGTTCTTCGGGCGGCTGGTCGTCGAGAAAGGGCTCGGCGTGTTCGCGGATACGATCGCCGCGCTGCGTGAGGCGGGACACCGGATGCGGCCGCTGGTGGTCGGCGAAGGGCCGGCGCGCGGCTGGATCGAGCGGCGGCTGCCCGATGCGGTCTTCACCGGCCATCTCGAGGGGCTTGAGCTCGGCAGGACGATCGCCAGCGCCGATATCCTCATCAACCCCAGCGTCACCGAGGCGTTCGGCAACGTCAACCTGGAGGCGATGGCGAGCGGGCTCGCGGTCGTCTCGGCCGACGTCGCCAGCGCGGCGGCGCTGATCGAGCATGGCCGTACCGGGCTGCTGGTGCCGGCGCACGATGCGGCCGCCTTTGCCGGTGCGGCCGAGAATCTCATCCGCGACGCGACGCTGCGGCGCCGGCTTGGCCGGGCGGCGGGCGACGAGGCCGGGCGCCATCGCTGGGACGATGTGCTAGGGGCGGTGCTGGAAAGCTATCGCCGCTGCCTGGGGCACGTGCCCGTTCGCCAGGCGGCGTGAGGCCAATGCGATGCGGTGGATGAAGTCGGACCGGGACGAGGCGATCGAGGACGATCTCGCGGCGATGCGTCGCTACGCCCGCGCGCTCGCCCGCGACGACCAGGATGCCGACGACGTCGTGCAGGACGCGCTGCTCCGCGCGATTGAGCGGCATCGGAGCTACCGGCCCGGGCATGACCGCCGCCGCTGGCTGCTCGCCATCGTCCACAACGTCTTCGTCTCGGGCAAGCGGCGCGAGGCGGCCGAGGCGCGGCGCAACGATCGCTTCGCCGAGACGCTGATGGCGCATGTCGACCCGGAGCAGGAGCGGCGCGCCCATCTGGCACGGATCGCCCGGTCCTTCGCCGCGCTGCCCGAGCATCAGCGCGCCGTGCTCCACCTCGTCGTCGTCGAGGGACTCAGCTATCAGGCGGCGGCCGACGTTCTCGGCGTGCCGGTCGGGACGGTGATGTCGCGCCTCGCCCGGGCGCGTGCGACGCTGAGGGATGGCGACAGCGGGCAGGAGCCCGGGGCCGCGCAGCTGCGGGTAGTGGGAGGACAGGATGCTGGATGAGCCGTCGGAAATGGACCTCCATGCCTATGTCGACGGCCAGCTCGATCCCGGCCGCCGCTTCGCAGTCGAGAGCTATCTGTCGGAGAACCCGCCGCTCGCGGCGCGGGTGATGGGAGAACTCGGCACGCGGACGGCGCTGCACCTGCTCGCCGACGATCCGCGCCCGGTGCCTGCCGAGATGGCGGAGAAGGCGGCGGCGCTGCAGCGGCGGCCGGCCCGTGCCCTCCTGCGCAAGGCGGTGCCGGCGGGCGCGCTGTCGCTGGCGGCGGCGGCATCCGCCTTCCTGCTCCTGCCGGGTCGGCCGCCGGCCTATGTCGACATGGCGGTCGCGTCGCACCGCGTCGCGATGATGCGCGCGCACATGGCGTCGCAGGTCGAGGCGCCGACGTTCGACGCGGGAGAAATCCTGGCTCGCACCAGCATCGCCGTACCGACCTTGCCGACCAATTGGCAGGTGACCGACGTCCAGGTCTTTCCCACCGACAAGACGCCGGCGCTTCTCGTCGCGGTGAAGACCCCCGAAGGGCGCAGCATGTCGATCTTCGCGACGCGCGAGGCGAGCGACGCGCCGGAACGGCCCGATGCCGTCCGGGAGGGGCTGCAGTCGGTCGCCTATTGGCGCCGCGGCGACATGTCCTATGCGCTGACCGGCGACGCCGATCCGATCGCGATGGACGATACCGCCGAGGCTTTGGCGCGCTACTGGTCGTGACCTAGGCTGGGACGGATCGGCATTCTAATCCTCCCCCGCCAGGGGGAGGTGGCACGCGAAGCGTGACGGAGGGGGAGGACGTTCGGCGCTATCGAAACAGGCGACATCGCTGACCGCCCCCTCCGTCGCCTTCGGCGCCACCTCCCCCTGGCGGGAGAGGATTGGGAAGAGCCGAGAAAGCTGAAATGCCGATCCGCGCTAACCATCAGGCGGACACCGCCTCGCGATAGCGCGGCGCCACCTCGCTGCGCGACAGGCGGCTCTGCATCGCCAGGCGCGCATCGTTCATCACGGTCCAGTCCGTTTCGTCGGCGAGCGGGGGGATGGTCACGCCCTCGCGGCGGTCGAAGCCGATCAGCGCGGCGTCGACCAGGTCGTGCACGTCCATGACGAAATCGGGCGGGAAGCTGTCGACGTCCTTGCCCGAGCGCTCCCAGATTTCGGTGCGGGTCGCGCCGGGCAGCACCGCCTGGACATAGACGCCCTGGTCCTTGAGCTGGTGGGCCAGCGATAGGCTGAGGTTGAGCAGGTGCGCCTTGGACCCCGAATAGACGCCGTCGTAGAATTCGGGCGCCAGCGCCAGGACGGAAGCGATGTTGACGATCGCGCCGGTCTTGCGCGCGGCGAACGTCTTGACCGCGGCGCCGGCGAGGCGGGTCGGGGCGGTGATGTTGAGCGCGACGATGTCGTCGATCTCGGCCGGCTCGGCATCGAGCAGCGTGCCTTTCATCGACTTGCCGGCGTTGTTGATCAGCAAGGTGACCGACGGATCGGAAGCGAGGCGCGCTTCGACCGCGGCAAGGTCGGTGCGGTCGGTGAGGTCGGCGCGCAGCACCTCGACGGTGCGGCCGGTCTCGGCGCGCAAGCGCTCGGCCAGCGCCTCCATGCGGGCGGCGTCGCGCGCCACCAGGATCAGGTCGTAGCCGCGCCGGGCGAGGCGATCGGCATAGACGGCGCCGATGCCGGTGGACGCGCCCGTGACGAGCGCGGTTTCATTGAGGGCCTTGGTCATGTCTCGTATCTCCCGCGGCTCGGGATCGAGTCGCTTGCATTTTGATAGTTATGTCACTATCATTCTGCAATGGACACCGAGAAATTTTCCGCCGGCATCTGTCCCGTGGCGCGTGGGCTCACTCGTGCGGGGGATATGTGGAGCATGTTGATCCTGCGCGACGCGGGGCTGGGCCTGACGCGCTTCGACCAGTTCCAGAAGAGCCTGGGGATCGCGCCTAATATCCTGACGCGGCGGCTGGCGGCCCTGACCGAAGCGGGCCTGCTCGAGCGGCGCCAGTACAGCGCGCGGCCGCCGCGGCACGAATATGTGCTGACCGAATGCGGGCGCGATTACCTGCCGATCCTCCATGCGCTGGGCGCGTGGGGGGCAAGGCACTTCGGCGGCGGGCCGCTGAGCGCACTGGTCGAGACAGGGAGCGGGCGGGCGGTGGAACCGGTGGTGGTCGACCGCGCGACCGGGACTCCGCTCGACGCGATGGGACTGGAGCTGCGGCGGCCGTAAGGTGCGCCTGCGCCTAGCGGCCCGCCATCTCCAGAATCGTCCGCCATTCCTCCTCGCGCACCGGCGTCACCGACAGGCGGGAGAGGCGGAGCATCTCGAGCGCCTTGAGGCGGGGCTCGGCCTTCATCTCGGCGAGAGTGACGGGGCGGGGGAGCGCCTCCACCGCCTTCACCGCGACGCTGGCCCAGTTGCCGTCCTCGCCGTCGGGCCGCCAGGCGCGGGTGATTTCCATGATGCCGACCGCCGCCTTCTGCTTGCCCGAATGGTAGAAGAAGGCGCGGTCGCCTGGCTGCATCTCCTTGAGGAAGATGCGCGCGGTGGCGTTGCGGACGCCGTCCCATTCGGTCGACGTATCGCGGACGAGGTCGTCCCAGCCGTACGTCTCGGGTTCCGAACGCATGATCCAATAGGCCATTGCAGCAAAGTCCCTTCTGGCTGAACCTGTGGTAAACGGAGCATTACGGGTGAGTTCAGATGACCCTTGCTAGGGCAGGCAACAAGCTCGGTCGATGGTGCGTTCGTTCGTCAAAGCGACCTGGCGTGTCATGAGGAGCATCGAGATGCGCAACCTGTTCAAGAAAGCGACGCTTGGCCTGGCGCTCGGCGCGACCGCGCTCGTCGCGACGGCGGCGCCGGCCGAGGCGCAGCGCTGGCGCGGCGGCTGGGGTCGCGGCTATTACCATCACCACCACGACCGGACGGGTCCGGCGATCGCCGCCGGCGTCCTGGGGCTGGCGGTCGGCGCGGCGATCGCGTCGGGCAGCCGCGACCGCTATTACGACCGTCCCTACTACTACGACCGCGGCTATTACCCGCGTCCCTATTACTATGAGGACGATTACTACTATCGCTATCGCCCGCGCTGCTACACCGAGTGGCGCTACGACCCTTATTGGGGCGATCGCGAGCGGATCCGCATCTGCCGTTGAGACGGCAGCCATATGACGAACGGCGGCGCGGGAGCCTCGGGGTTCCCGCGCCGCTTTTCTTTTGCGCGCGGCTGGGGCAGGAGGCGCGGTCATGAGCGACACTCCTCCCGACCGGCTTTCGACCAATCCGCGCAGCCCTCATTTCGACGGGGAACTGCTCCGCCGCGGCATCGGCATCCGCTTCAAAGGGCAGGAGCGCCGTGACGTCGAGGAATATTCGATCAGCGAAGGCTGGATCCGCGTCCAGCTCGGCAAGAAGGTCGACCGCCACGGCCAGCCGCTGACGATCAAGCTCACCGGTCCGGTCGAGGCCTGGTTCGAAAGCCCGGCCGAGGGCTAGGAGGTCTCCGGAAGTTTTATATCGGCCAGGGCCGCTTCCGGCGCAAATGGCATGGGGGGACAGTCTTCAGGTCACGCGCTGGCGCTGTCCTTGGCCGGCGTCGCGCGGGCCTCGGCGGTCAGCACCAGCTCGGCGGCGAGCAGGGCGCCTTCCTGGTCCTGCGCGACCGACGTGCGCTCGACGATGTCGGTCACGAACTGCGGGCCGAAGGGCAGCGGTACCTTCGAACAGTCGAGATAGCGCGTGCCCTTGCGGTCGGCGATGAACAGGTGGTTGCCGCCGGGCCGTCCGGCGACGTCGACGTACTTCCTGAGCTCGATGTAGCCCTCGGTGCCCAGGATGAACAGGCGGCCGTCGCCCCAGGTAGGCAGGCCGTCCGGGGTGAACCAGTCGACCCGGACATAGCCGGTGCCGCCGTCGCCGTTCAGCACCATGTCGCCGAAATCCTCGAATTGAGGATGCTCGGGATGGTTGAAGTTGCCCGTCTGCGACGCGACGACATGCGCGCGCTTGCTGCCCGTCAGATAGACGAACTGGTCGGCCTGGTGGCTGCCGACGTCGGTCAGGATGCCGCCGTTGCGCTTCGTATCCCAGAACCAGTCCGGCCGGCTCGGCGCGGCCAGGCGGTGCGGGGCGAGGTTGACCGTCTGGATCACCCGGCCGATCGCGCCGTCGTGGACGAGCTGGCCTGCCATCACCGCCGCCGGCACCTCGAGGCGTTCCGAATACATGATCCCGTATTTGCGCCCGGTCTCTTTTATCGCCTGGCGGACATCGGCGAGCTGCTGCAGCGAGACGACGGCGGCCTTGTCGCTCAGATAGTCCTTGCCCGCGCGCATAACCTTGATGCCGAGCGGCGCGCGCAGGCTGGGGATCGCCGCGCTGCACACCAGCTTGATCGCGCGGTTCTCGATGATCTCGTCCTCCGACCGGGCCAGCGGGACGCCCGGATAGCGCTTCTGGAACATCGCGATCTGCTTGGGATCGGTGGCGAAGAAGCTCGTCAACACGCCGCCGCCGCGGATCACCGCGTCGGTGATGCCGTAGATGTGGTTGTGGTCGAGCCCGATCACGGCGAAGGGCACGCGATACTTGGCTTCAGGAGCGGGCCGTGCCGGCGCGCCCTCGGTCGGCGCATCGCCACGGGTGGCGGACTGCGCGAGCGCGTCGGCGGCGAAGCCGACGGCGACACTCGCGGAGAGAAGGCCCAGAAGCTCGCGGCGGTTGGATTCGATCACAGCGGGTTCCTCTTGGTGATGCGCATCATTCGATCGTCAGACGGTGACGAGGTCGGTCGGCCAGGTCATGGCCTCGCCGCGGTCCATCGCCTGCTCGCCGAGCAGCGAGGCGACGCTCGCATGATAGGCCTGCGCCAGCAGTCCGGGAAGCGGCTTGCCCGATCGCACCGCCTCGCCGAACCCCTCGAACTGGAGCATCGTCTCGTCATATTCGCCCCAGCCCAGCGATTCCCCCGGCGTCGTGACGGGGAGCTCGGGGAACCAGGTGGCGCCGCCGATCGGAACGGTGCGCTTGTGACCGCGCTTGACGTCCTCCTGCATCCGCTGGAGCGCCAGCACCTTGGGCGGCACCTCCTGATAGATGCGGCCGAGCTCCGGCTCGATCGTCCCCTTGCTGCCTTGGATCTGCTCCTCGCACCCGTAGCGCGCGTTGTTCAGGAGCGAGGTGTAGACGAACTTCCGCCCGCCCGCATATTCATAGACCAGCGCGACATGGTCGTAGACGTCGCGCCCATCCTTCCAGAAGCAGATGCTGCCCGACCCGATCACGCGGGTCGGCACCGCGTCGAGGAACCAGTTGCCGACCTGGAGCTGGTGGGTCGCGAGCTCGGTCATCAGTCCCGCTGAAACGTCGCGATAGAGGCGCCAGTTGATCTGCCGGTCGGTCGCCCCGGACGGGACCGGACGCCGCCAGCTGGTGTTGCGGTGCCAGCTCGCCCGAATCTGGGTAACCGGGCCGATCTCGCCCGCCTTCACCCGGCGCAGCGCGTTGAGATAGGTCGGGTGGAACATGCGCTGATGGCCGATCTGCAGCACCTTGCGGCTGTCCTGCGACTTTCTCACCATCGCGCTGCAATCGGCGATGGTGCGCGCCATCGCCTTCTCGCACCAGACGTGCAGACCCGCGTCGAACGAATCCAGGACGTGGGTCGCATGGACGTTGAGTGGGGTCGCGATGACCACCGCGTCGAGGCCACCGGCATCCAGCATCGCGCGATGATCGGCAAAGGCGGGCGTGGCCGGACTGACCAGCGCGCGTCCCTTGGACAGATGCGGCTCGAAATTGTCGCAGATCGCGGCGACGGTGCAGTTGCGGGTCTTGAGGATGTTCCGGATCAGCGTCCGGCCGCGATCGCCCGTGCCGATCACGCCCAGCCGCACGCGATCGCCCGCGGCCGGCTCGGCTCCCGCGGCGGAGACCGCCCAGGGCGCGGCCGCCGCCATGCCGGCGGCCGCCGTCGCCTTCAGGACGCCGTCGATGAACGCGCGCCGCGTGAGGTCGAAATCCTTGTCGGTCATTGCAGAGCCATCTCACCTGGTTGAACGGGCATCGCCGCTTCACGGCTGAAATCGAACAGGAAGCGGCGCGCCTGCCTAGGGTCGAGCAGGCGTCCGGCCAGATCGTCATCGGCGACGAGCAGCGCCGTGCTCATCACCTCGGCCCGCGCGCCGCTGCGGTCGATGGCAACCGTGGTACGCGGCGCGGTGATGACGGAGGTGTCGGTCGGACGGATCATCGCGGCGCGTTCCGGCGCGGCCGTTCCCGCGCCCACGGTCGACGAGATCGAGAGCGCCTCGTCGCGGAGCTCGAATTCCGCGAGGACTCCCCCCGGCCGGATCGGATGGGGAACCGCGACCGGCCAGCCTCCCCCGAGCGGATGCTCGCCGACGACCGCGATCGAGCTCTCGCCCGCACACAGGAAGGCTGACGTGACTCCCGCCGTCCTCAGCACGTCGCATGCCCGATCGAGCGCGAAACCCTTGCCGAACCCGCCGAAGTCGAGGGCGACGGGCCGCGACGCCTCGATCCGGGCATGGTCCCTATCGAACGCGATCATGTTCCACCCCGTCCCGGGCCTCGACGCATCGGCGGCCGGATCGAACAGGCCATATGTCGCCGCATAGGCCGCCTCGATCTCGACCAGCGCGTCGAGCAGCACCGGATCATTGATACGGCAGTGCCGCCCCGCCATCAGGCACTCGTTGAGCGCTGTCGTCGCTGAGGGGCGGTGGATCGTCAGCGCATCGTCGACCGCCTCGATCGCGCGCCGCGCCGCGAGCAGTGCATCGCGATCGTCCGAGCCGAACAGATGCAGCTCGACCCGCGTCCCCATCGCGGCGAACCGCTCGGGCTGCATCGCAATCATGGGGGTGATCACGGGACGGTCAGGCCTTCACCTCCCAGCCCGGCTCATAGTCGACCGACCAGAGCTTCATCGCCTCGGCGCCGGAGGGCTTGCCCGTCGCGGTGTCGAGCGTGAGCGTCGACTTGGTGCGATAGGCGATGTTGCCGAGGTGGCAGAGCGTGGTGCTGATATGACCCTCGCGGATCGGCGAGGCGAGCGCGCTCGCCCGGCCGCGGATGACGTCGACGAGGTTGCCCGCGTGCAGGACGTCGAGCGCGCCTTCGCCGACCGTCCCGGTGGTCTCGGAGCTCGCCGCCGCAGCCACCTGCCGCACCTGCTTGCCGGCGAGATCATAGAGCTCGAATCCGTTGCGATCGACGACCGCCGAGCCCTTGGTACCAAGGAACAGCACGCCGCGGCCGCGGCCGTAGCGCAGCATGCCGTTGCAGCTGTTCCCGTCCCACCGGATCGCTCGCCCGTCGGGATAGATCAGGTCGAGCGCGAGAGTGTCGTACATCTCCCAATCGTCGCCGCGATAGAATTGGCGCGAGCCGCGCGCCGTCACCGTCTCAGGGAAGGTGAGCCCCATAAGCCAGCGCGCCACGTCGAGCTCATGCATCGCGTTGTTGCAGGTCTCGCCGGTCCCGTACTTCCAGAACCAGTGCCAGTTGTAGGGCACCAGGTTGGAGCGATAGGGCCCGCGCGGGCGCGGCCCCTGCCACATGTCCCAGTCGAGATGCGCCGGCGGCGCGGTCTCATGGCCCCGGCCGATCGAGGTGCGATTGTTGGCATACCAGGTCTGCGCTTCGTACACGTCGCCGAGCTCGCCCGCCTTGATCAGCGCGGCGAGCTGCTGCGTCTCGCGGCTCGAGCGCTGCTGGTTGCCGACCTGCAGCTTGCGGCCGGTACGCTGCTGCACCGCGATCATCGCCTCGCCCTCGGCCGGCGCGAGGCTGATCGGTTTTTCGCAATAGACGTCCCGATCTGCATCCATCGCATCGATCGCCACCTTGGCGTGCCAGTGATCCGGCGTCGCGACGGTCACGATGTCGACAGCCTTGCTGTCCAGCAGCCGGCGGTAGTCGCGCTCGGTTCTGGGCGCGGGATTGCCCTTGGCGGTGAACTCGGCGGCGCGCTTCGCCAGGATCTGCGAATCGACGTCGACGAGGTGGGTGACGGCGACGTTCGGCAGCTTGGAGAAGGCGCTCATATGCGCCTGTCCGCGGCCGTTCACGCCGACCACCGCGACCCGAAGCCGGTCGTTGGCGCCCTTGATCTGCGCATAGCTGCGCGCGCTCATCGCGATGCCGAGCGTGGCACCCGCGCCCTTCATCATCGTCCGGCGGTCGAGCATCGTCATTCCCCTTGCAACTCGCGCAGCTTGATCGAGCGGAAGTCGACACGGTCGCCGTGATCCTGGAGCAGGATCGGGCTCTGCGCGCCCTCGCCGAAGCCCGTCCGTCCGGCGAACTTGCTCTGCGCGACCAGTGCCCGGAACTCGGGCGAGCCGCGCTCGTACTCGACGACCTTGAAGCCGTTCAGCCAATGCTCGACATGCCGGCCGCGCACGACGATCACCGCGCGGTTCCATTCGCCCGGCGGGTTGATCCGCTTGCCCGGACTGTCGGGGTCCGACAGGTTGCGCGCGGGGATCAGGTCGTAGAGCGAACCGAGCGTGCGGTTGCCGTCGCGGCCCATCTTGGCATCCGGATGACGGGCATCGTCGAGCAGTTGGTACTCGAGGCCGACCTGCGTCTTCGGATCGATGCGGTACTTGATCCCGCTGTTGGCGCTGGGCGTCAGCCGGAAATCGACCGACAGCTCGAAGTTGCGATAGTCGCGTGCGGTGACGATGTCGCCGCCGCCCCCTTCGACGGACAGGATGCCGTCGCGGATCGACCAGCCCTTGCTCGGAAAACCGGCGGCCTTGGCGCTGCGCCAGCCCTTCGCGGTGCTGCCGTCCCACAGCAGCGTCCAGCCCGCGCGGCGCTCGCCGTCGGATAGGCGGTTGGCCAGCCAGCCCTGCTGCTCCAGCGAGGTCGCCGGAGACGCGAAACGGGCTGCGTTCTCGCTGATGATCCGGACGTTGCGGAACCGCACCTCGGGCTTCCGGCTCGCCAGCGCGTCGGGGATGGCGTGCACCTGGAATGCGATGAACCCCTGCGCGTCGGTGTCGTCGACGATATCGGCGGCGGGCACGCCATTCACCCAGGTGCGCAGGCGGTTGCCGATCGCCTCGACGCGATAGTGGTTCCAATCGCCCGAGCGGAAGACCCGCCGCGCCGCCTCGTTGCGGCCGAGCGTGTAGAGCCATTGCCGGCGCTGCTCGTCGTAGATGCCGCCGCTCCAGGCGCGCTTCGACGGGTCGATCTCGGCCTGATATCCGAAGACGACGCCGTTGCGGTAATCGGGCCGACTCTGGCCGCGGATCATGACGCCGGAGTTGAGCACCGGATCGGTCTTGGCGTCATACTCCAGGATGAAGTCGCCATATTGCCGGTCGGACACCAGCCAGCTGTTCGCCGATCCCGCCGCGGCGCGTCCGATGAGCTCGCCGCCGGTCACCTCGTACGGCGCCTGCCCGCCCGCGGTGTGCCAGCCGGCCAAGCCGGCCCGGGGCGTGATGTCGACCCATGGCGCCTGCTTCTGCGCCATCGCCGGGGCTATCGCGATGCCTGGCAGAGCTAACAGGCTTAGAGCGGCGATCCCTCGGACTATTGCGCCGGCACCGATCCTGTTTCCGCGAGGGCGAGTCGAGCACCCAAGTCCTGACGATCCCATGGCATTCCCCGCCTTATGTTGCCGCGGTGCCGGCTCCTGCCGATGCGGTCTCTCTTCTCTCGCATCGTTAATCTGTGGTCGGACCACATTGCAATAGCTGTCAGACATTTCTTGCAAAGAAATATGGCTGCCTGCCTGCCAGGTCTTGACGATGGGTCGCCGCGAGCGAAGTAAGACAATTATACGAAGACCGGGCTCGCGTCCGGCTGATCGAACGAGGAACGATATGTCGGCGGAAGAACGGGGTGGCAAACTCTACCGGAAAATCGTCCAGGCGATCGTCGCCGACATCGCCGACGGGGTGTTCCCGGTGGGCACGCGCCTGCCCGCGGAGCGCGACCTGACCGAGCGGTTCCAGGTCAGCCGTCCGACGATCCGCGAGGCGATGATCGCGCTCGAGATGCAGGGCCTGGTCGAGGCGCGCAAGGGATCGGGCGTGTTCGTGCTCGCCTCCTCGACCGCCAATGCCGACCGCGAGCTCGACATCGGCGCGTTCGAGATCACGGAAGCCCGCCGGCTGCTCGAGGGCGAGGTCGCCGCGGTCGCTGCGACCGAGATCGACGAGGCGCAGCTTGCCGAGCTGCGCGAGCTGCTGGCCCAGATGGCGCAGGAGGATACCGAGGCGGCCGAAGCCGCCGACCGGCGCTTCCACATCGCGATCGCCGAGGCGACCGGCAATGCCGTGATCATCTCGGCCGTCACCGATTTCTGGGACATGCGCTTCCGCTCGCCGCTCGCGCGCGAGGTGCTCGCGAAGGCGGGTAGTCTGGGCACCGAAAACCGCATGGCCGAGCATGGCCGCATCCTGAAGGCGCTCGAGGCGCGCTCCCCGGTCGATGCGCGCAACGCGATGCGCGATCATCTCACCCGGCTCATCGACCATCTTCTGCACGTCACCGAAACCGAAGCGGTCGAACGTGCTCGTGCGGAGAGCGATCAGCGCCGGCGCGCCCTGGCCCGCCGCACGGTCTGACACCGGGCCCGATCGGGTCCGTTACCCTCGCATTTCTTCCGAGTTCGCATTCCGGGCATGGGACATGGTGCCCTTGTGGCGCGGCGACTCGTCACACCTGAAATCGCCCCTCTCGTCAGACGCTATTGTCATAGTTGCCTGACAATGATAGCTGACGACTAACAATAAGATACAAACCCGATTGTCAGGAATCATATGCCGAGCGGCCAAAGCGGCTGCCGGCCAATCAGGGAGAGGGGAAATGAACCGCGATAGCCGCAGCAAGCGTCAGCTATTGATCTCGGCGAGTTTGGTGAGTCTCTGTATGGCGTTGCCGGCGTTCGGTCAGGCGACCCCGCAAGCTTCCGCAGAGCAAACCGGCCAGACAGGTGGGCAACCAGCCGCCGATTCTCCCCAGACCGATTCGCAGCCGGACATCGTCGTCACCGGCTTCCGCGCTTCGCTGAACAGCGCGCTGAACCTGAAGCGGGAGGAAACCGCGGCGATCGACAGCATCGTCGCCGAGGACATCGGCAAATTCCCCGATTCGAACCTCGCCGAGTCGATGCAGCGCATTCCCGGTGTCGCCCTGTCGCGTGGCGACGGCGGCGAGGGGCGCAACATCTCGGTCCGCGGCCTCGGCGCCCAGTTCACCCGCGTGCGCATCAACGGGATGGAGGGCGTGTCGCAGGTCAGCGGCAGCGACATCCGCGGCGGTGTCGCCACCGGGCGTTCATTCGACTTCGTGACCTTCCCGACCGAGATCTTCTCGAGCCTCTCGGTACGCAAGACCCTGTCGGCCGACGTAGAGGAAGGCTCGCTCGGCGCGACCGTCGACCTGCGCGCGCCCAAGCCGTTCGATCAGAAGAAGGACTTCGTCTTCTCGGGTACTGCCCGCGGCATCTACAACGATATCGCCAAGGAGGTCGATCCGCGGCTGTCCGCGCTGGTTTCCAAAAAGTTCGGCGACACCTTCGGGGTGCTCGGCAGCGTCGCCTATTCCAAGCGTCACATCGACGAATATGCCTATTCGGCGGTCGACATCTTGCCGTCCTACGTCGCCGGGCAATCGCAATCGGTGACGCTGCCGGGCGCCACCGCTCCGACCAGCATCATCTTCCCCTATTGTACGCCCGTCGGCTACACCTATCAGGGCGTACCGGTGACCAGTCCGGCGCCGGGCTACGCCAACAGCGGCACGTCGGTGGGCGCCGATGCCAACAACTGCAGCGCCGGCAATCCCCGCACCAGCACGAAGGAAGCTTATGACTATATCATGAGCCGGACGGGCGTGTCGGGTCGTCCGGGCGGCGGGGTGTTCCTGCCGCGCCTGCCGCGTCCGGTGAAGGGCAGCCAGGACCAGGAGCGTCTGGCCGGATCGCTGACATTGCAGTGGAAGCCGACCGACAATACCGACATCTCGCTCGACGGCCTCTATTCACGCTTCAAGGTCAATCGCCTCGACACGATGATCGACGCGCGTTCGATGGGCCGGACCGCCGCGAACAACGGCCAGCCGATGATGTCGATCCGCGATATTGAGGTCGACGACAACGGGTCGCTGATCCATGGCCTGTGGGACGGCGTGGACCTGCGCTCGGAGATGCAGGACGAGCGTTTCACCTCGACCTTCCGCCAGGTGAACCTCAACTTCGACCATCGCTTCTCCGACACGTTCCGCGTCTTCGGCATGGCCGGCGTCAATGATTCGCAACTGAAGGTGAACCGTCTGCAGGTCGCGATCGATTCGAACGACACCGACGATTTCTCGATCGACTTCCGCGACAATCCGCATGTCCCGAAGATCGGCTACGGCATCGACCTGACCGACCCGGCCAACTTCCTCTATGGCCCGCCGCTGCCCGACGGCACGCAGCGCGGGCAGATTTCGAACTTCATCCGCAAGAACACCATCGTCAGCAAGACGTTCGAGCTCAACGGCGAATGGGAAGCGGCGCCGAACTTCACCGTTCAGGTCGGCGGCCAGTATCGCACCAACAAATATACCGCGCGCGAGCGCCAGCTGATCCCTGCCCAGTCGCTGCCGCAGCTGCTGCCGGCGGGCGTGTCGCTCGCCGACATCACCTTCGTGACGAAGGGGATCGGCAAGAATCTCGACGGCCAGATGCAGGATTTCGTCGCGATCGATCCGGACAAGTTCCGCGACGCGGTGAACTTCAGCAGCTACCAATATTGCAGCGTGGAGTGCGCCAAGGGCACCTACGGCGGCGTCGACGAGAAATACAAGTCCGGCTACGTCATGGTGAAGTTCGACACCAAGGACGTCCTGCCGTTCGCGCTGCGCGGCGATGCGGGCGTTCGCTACGTCCACACCGACCTCGACACCTACGGCCCGATCCCCACCCAGGCGCCGGCCGGATCGCCCTATCCTTCACAGTACGTGATCTCGCAGGTGAAGCGCTCGTACGAGGACTGGCTGCCGTCGATGAACCTCGCGCTCGACGTCACGCCCGACCTCATTGCGCGCTTCTCAGCGGCGCGGGTGATGTCGCGTCCGTCCTACGGCCAGCTGATCCCCAGCGGCAGCGCGAACATCGTGATCCGCACCGCTTCGATCACCAATCCCTATCTCGATCCGATCCGCGCCAACACCTTCGACGCCTCGCTCGAATGGTATTTCGCGCCCGGCTCGCTGCTGTCGGTCGCCTATTTCTACAAGAACATCGAGACCTATATCCAGAACACCAACCAGCTGGTGCCGTTCCGCGAGCTCGGACTCCCGCTGTCGTTGCTGGAGGGCACGGGCACCGGCGTCACCGCGGACGAACTGTTCAGCGTGACGCGCAGCAACAACACCGACGGCGGGCCGCTGCGCGGGTTCGAGGTGAACCTCCAGCTGCCGTTCCGTTTCCTGCCCGGGGCGTTCAGCAACTTCGGCCTGCTCGCCAACTTCACGCGCGTGCGCTCGAGCATCAACTACATCATCTCGCCGACGATCACACGCAGGGCGCCGCTCGTCGGCCTCTCGCCGGAGACAGCCAGCGGCACGCTCTACTATGAGGATGACAAGTTCAGCATCCGCTCGACGATCAACTATCGCGCGGCGTTCCTCACCGGCGTCCCCGGCCCGACCGACAGCGACGCCAACGTCAACGCCAGCTCGATCTTCGTCGACGCATCGGCGTCATACAACATCAGCGACAACATCAAGCTGATCGCCGAGGTGTCGAACATCACCAACGAGACCAACCGCCTCTACACCGACACCATGCGGAAGGACCCGCTGTACACCGCCTATTTCGGCCGCACCTACGCCCTGGCGGTCAACTTCCAATTCTAGCCCTCCTCCCCTGTCGCCGTGAGCCTCTCCCGGCTCACGGCGAGCTTCGTTCGCTATATCCAAATTTGCCTTACCAATTCTTTGTATCTGGCCTGCTAAATTCAGACCTGCTAACCGTCCACTTGGCGAGAGAGGCCGGGGTGGCCTCGGTGGGCGGCAAAGGAGGCAAGTAACCGGTGTTGATGACTGAAACGATGCGCTGGTTCGGCCCATCCGACCCCGTGACGCTGAAGGATATCCGACAGGCCGGCGCCAGCGAGGTCGTCACCGCGCTCCACGAGGTTGCCAACGGCGCGATCTGGCCGCGCGAGGCGATCGCCGCGCGCAGGCAGGAGATCGAGGCGTCGGGCCTGGGCTGGACGGTCGTCGAGAGCCTGCCGGTGCACGAGGGGATCAAGACCCGCGCGAAGGACTGGCACGAGCTGGTCGAGCGCTATCGCGAGAGCCTGGTCAACCTCGCCGCATGCGGCATCACCACCGTCACCTACAATTTCATGCCGGTGATCGACTGGACCCGCACAGACCTTGCCTGGGAGCTGCCGGACGGCGCGCTGGCGCTGCGGTTCGAGATCGAGGCGGCGGCGGCCTATGACCTGCACATCCTGCGCCGCACGGGCGCCGAACGCGACTATCCGCCTGCCCTGGTCGAGCGCGCGGCGCGACGGTTCCACGCGATGAGCGACGAGGACCGCGATCGGCTCGAACGCACGATCATCGCCGGGCTGCCGGGCAGCGAGGAGACCTTCACCGCCGATCGGTTTCGCGACGCGCTTGCACAATATGACGATGTCGACGCCGACGCGCTGCGCGCCAATCACGTCGCCTTCCTGGAGGCGGTGTGCCCGCTGGCGGACGAGCTCGGGATCCGTCTCGTCGTCCACCCGGACGACCCGCCGTTCCCGCTGTTCGGCCTGCCGCGCGTGGTGAGCACCGAGGACGATGTCGCGACGCTGTTCGCGCGCGTTCCCAACCGGTCGAACGGCCTGTGCTTCTGCGCGGGGTCGTTCGGCGTGCGCCCCGACAACGACCTGCCGGGCATGATCGATCGGCTGGGCGACCGGATCGGCTTCCTCCACCTCCGCTCGGTCCAGCGCGAGGGCGAGGGCACCTTCCACGAGGCGGCCCATCTCGAGGGGGACGCCGGCATGGTCCGGCTCGTCGCGGCCATCCACGCGCTGCAGCAGCGCGAAGGCCGCTCGATCCCAATGCGGCCTGACCATGGGCACCAGATGCTCGACGACCTCACCAAGACGACGCTGCCCGGCTACTCGCTGCTCGGCCGCATGCGCGGCCTGGCCGAGCTACGCGGAGTCGAGCGCGGCATCGCATACGCGACCGCCGCTGCCGAGCGCCTGGTCACCGCATGACGATGAGCGCGACAGATCCGAACGAGGCGACACGCCCGGCCCCGGCCTCCGCGGGCGGCAACGTCCGCTGGATCATCTGCGCGCTGCTCTTCTTCGCAACGACGATCAACTACATCGACCGGCAGGTGATCGGCATCCTCAAGCCGACGCTCCAGGCCGAGCTCGGCTGGTCCGAGATCGACTATGGCATGATCGTGTTCTGGTTCCAGGCGGCCTATGCGATCGGCTTGCTCGCCTGCGGACCGCTGATCGACCGCATCGGCTCGAAGCTCGGCTATGCCGCGGCGATCGGCGTGTGGAGCCTAGCCGCGCTCGCCCATGCGCTGGCGCGCAGCCCGGGCGGCTTCTCGCTGGCGCGGTTCGCGCTCGGGCTGGGCGAGGCCGCCAACTTCCCCGCGGCGATCAAGTCGGTCGCCGAATGGTTTCCGAAGAAGGAGCGGGCGCTCGCCGCCGGCATCCTCAACGCCGGCGCCAATGTCGGCGCGATCGCGACGCCGATCATCGTGCCGTTCATCGCCATCCGCTACGGCTGGCAGGGCGCGTTCATCGTGACGGGGCTGCTCGGCTTCGTGTGGCTGGTCGCCTGGCTCGCCTTCTATCGCGCGCCGGCGCGGCATCCCCGCGTGTCGTCCCAAGAGCTCGCCTATATCAACGCCGACGACGCCACCGACGCCGCACCCGCCCCGATCCCGTGGCCCGCGCTGTTCCGCCACCGCGGCACCTGGGCGTTCGCCACAGCCAAGTTCCTGACCGACCCGGTGTGGTATCTGTTCCTGTTCTGGTTGCCCGACTTCTTCGCCAAGCGGCACGGGCTCGACCTGACCAGCTTCGGCCCGCCGCTGATCGCGGTCTATCTGCTGGCCGACGTCGGCAGCATCGGCGGCGGCTGGCTGTCCTCATGGCTCATCAAGCGCGGCTACAGCGTCAACGCCGGACGCAAGCTGGCGCTACTCGCCTGCGCGCTGGCGGTATTGCCGGTCTTCTTCGCGAGCGTGGTCTCCAGCCTTCTCGCCGCAGTCGCGATCCTCGGCGTCGCTGCCGCCGCGCATCAGGGATGGTCGTCGAACCTCTACACGATGGTGTCGGACACTTTCCCGCGCGGTTCGGTCGCGTCGGTGATGGGGATCGGCGGCGCGGCGGGCGCGGTCGGCGGGATGATCATGGCCCGCTACGTGGGGCAGGTGCTCGAGACGGTCGGCAGCTATCTCCCGGTGTTCCTCTGGGCGGGCACGGCCTATCTGGTCGCGCTTCTCTTGGTCCAGCTCCTCGTGCCGCAGCTGGATCGAGCGGCACCGGCGGCTGGTGAGGTTTAGCTCCGATCACGATAGCGTCGCGGGATCGAAGGCTATAATCCGCCGCAATGATCGAACCGCTCGTGCCGACTGTTCCACCTGTGCGAGCGACGCGCCGGCCGCCCTGGCTGCTGATCGCCGGGGCGCTGGTCGCCGGCGCCCTCTGGCTTCTGTTCCGGCTCGGATCGGAGGTGCGTGCCGGCGAAGCGATGGCGCTCGACCGCAGCCTCATGCTCGCGATGCGCGTGCCCGGTCATCCGGAGCTCCCGGCCGGCCCGGCATGGCTCGCGGGCGCGATGGGCGACGTGACCGCGCTGGGCGGCGCGACGGTGCTGACCGGCGTGGTCGTGCTGACGATCGTCTTCCTAGCGCTCAAGCGGCTGTGGCGGCCGGCGCTGCTCGTGCTGATGGCGTCGCTGTCGGGCAGCTGGGCCGTCTCCGCGCTCAAGGCCGGTTTCGCGCGGCCGCGGCCGACGCTGATCGATCATCTGGTGGAGGTGAGCAACGCGAGCTTCCCCAGCGGTCATGCCGCCAACAGCGCGATCATCTACCTGACGCTCGCCTCGCTGCTGTTCCCGGTGGTTCGTGAGGCGCGGATCCGCGTGTTCGTGCTCGCCGTCGCCCTGCTGCTGACCGGCGCGATCGGGATCAGCCGCGTCTACCTCGGCGTGCATTGGCCGAGCGACGTGCTCGCCGGATGGCTGTTCGGTGCGCTTTGGGCGCTGATGTGGTGGTGGATCGAGGCGCGGCTGCTGCGGCGGCGGTTGTGAAGGCGTGAAGAGAAGAAGAGTTGGTTCACGCGGAGACGCGGGGGACGCAGAAATGTCTCGCCTGTAGCTCCGTCTTGCGTCAGCGAGACCATTCAACCTGTAGCAAGTGACGAGTCTGAAGGCCGCTGGTGCGGCTGAGCGTGCGGCAGGCGACGTGATCTCTGCGTCCTCCGCGTCTCCGCGTGAACCAAGTCTTCTTCTTCTCGCCACGCCCCCGCGAAGACCGTTAACCCCGTTCCGCCAGCTTGCGCTCCCAAGCCAGCGCATCCTTGACGATGCCGTCGAGGTCGGCGTGCTGCGGACGCCAGGGCAGGGTGGCGAGGATCGCGCTGTTGTCGGCGACCAGCGCGTCGGGATCGCCGGGGCGGCGGCCTTCGAGGCGGCGCTCGATCCTGAGGTTGGTGACCCGGTCGACCGCATCGAGCACCTCCAGCACCGAAAAGCCGCGGCCATAACCGGCGTTGAGCGTGTGGCTCTTCCCGGGCTCGGCGATCAGCAGCTCCAGCGCATGGACATGCGCCGCGGCAAGATCGGTGACGTGGATATAGTCGCGCACGCCGGTGCCGTCGGGGGTCGCGAAGTCGGTGCCGAACACGCTCACCCCGTCGCGCTTGCCGATCGCCGCCTCGACCGCGACCTTGATGAGGTGGGTCGCCCCCGCGGTCGACTGGCCCGAGCGGCCCTTGGGATCGGCGCCGGCGACGTTGAAGTAGCGGAGCGCCGCGTAGTTGATCGGATGCGCCGCCGCGACGTCGCGCAGCATCGCCTCGGTCATCAGCTTGGACATGCCGTAGGGGTTGATCGGCACGGTCGGGTCGCCCTCGGCGACCGGCACCTTCTCCGGGATGCCGTAGGTCGCGGCGGTCGACGAGAAGATGAAATGCCGTACCCCGCTCGCCACCGCGCTCTCGATCAGCGACCGGCTCGCCGCGGTGTTGTTGCGATAGTATTTGAGCGGATCGCTGACCGATTCCGGCACCACCACCGATCCGGCGAAGTGCATGACCGCGCGGACGTCGTGCTCGCGCATCACGTCGCGGACCGCCGGATCCTCGACCGCCATCCGGACGAAGGTGGCGCGCGGGTCGACCGCCCAGTCGAAGCCGGTGACGAGGTTGTCGATCACGACAACGCGGTAGCCCGCGTCGGCCAGCGCCAGCACCGCATGGCTGCCGATATACCCCGCACCGCCCGTCACCAGCACCGCGCCGTCCATCGTCGCCCTTTCACGTTTGCGTTGCGCCCGGCCATCCGGGCAATCATTGCCCGAGCGCCATGGCACCCCTATCTCGCCCGTCAAGCCGCCCAGCCGAGGAGCCAGCGATGCCCGAGCCGTCCAGATATGCAGGACGTTGCCTTTGCGGGGCAGTCCGTTTCGAAGCCGAGATCGCCGAGCCGGAGATGGGCGCCTGCCATTGCGGCATGTGCCGCCGCTGGTCGGGCGGCGTGTTCCTGGCGGTCGAGGCCAAGGCGGTCGATGTCGCGGACCCCGGCGCGCTGAGCTGCTATGTCTCCTCGGAATGGGCCGAACGCTGCTTCTGCACGACCTGCGGCAGCACGATGTTCTGGCGGTCGAAGGATGGGGAGCACATCGCCGTCTCGGTGCAGGCGTTCGACAACCCTGGCGATTTCGCCTTCACCTCCCAGATATTCATCGACGAGAAGCCGTCGACCTACAGCTTTGCCGAACGGACCCGGAACCAGACCGGCGCGGAGGTCTTCGCCGCGTTCGGGGCCGGCGACGGCGCGTAACGAAAGGAACCATGCCATGACGACGGAAACCGCAACGCTCGCCGGCGGCTGCTTCTGGTGCACCGAGGCGGTGTACAAGGACGTGATCGGCGTCGAGAGCGTCGAGAGCGGCTATATCGGCGGCCATGTCGACCATCCGACCTACAAGCAGGTGTGCGGCGGCGACACCGGTCATGCCGAGGCGATCCGGGTGACCTTCGATCCGGCGCAGGTGAGCTACGACGACCTGCTCGACATCTTCTTCGCGACGCACGATCCGACGACGCTCAACCGCCAGGGCAACGACATCGGTACGCAATACCGCTCGGCGATCTTCCCGCATTCGCCGGAGCAGGAGGCGGCGGCGCGCGCCGCGATCGAACGCAACCAGGCGAACTGGCCCGACCCGATCGTCACCGCGATCGAGCCGCTCGGCACCTGGTGGCCCGCCGAGGACTATCACCAGCAATATTGGGAAGGCGAGGGCCAGCGGAATCCCTATTGCCTGGCGGTGATCCCGCCCAAGCTCCAGAAGCTCCGCAAGAGCTTCGCCGCGCGGTCGAAGGCGCTGACGAACGCCTGATCCTATCCCGTTCGCCCTGAGCCTGTCGAAGGGCTGTCCTTCTTCTTTGGAAGAAAAGGACGGTGCTTCGACAAGCTCAGCACGAACGGAAGAGGGTCACTCCGCCGGAAGCGCCTCGCCCTCGACCGGCGGGCGCGTCGCCGCTTCGGCGCCGAGCGCCTTGTAGACGATCCCGCCCAGCACGCCGCCGACGATCGGCGCCACCCAGAACAGCCACAGCTGGCCGAGCGCCCAGCCGTCGACCACCAGCGCCGGCCCGGTGCTGCGCGCCGGGTTGACCGAGGTGTTGGTGACGGGGATCGAGATGAGGTGGATCAGCGTCAGGCACAGCCCGATCGCGATCGGCGCGAAGCCGGCCGGCGCGCGGCCGTCGGTCGCGCCCAGGATCACCAGCAGGAAGATGAAGGTCAGCACCACCTCGATGGTGAAGCCCGCGGCCAGCGAGAAATGCCCCGGCGAATGCTCGGCGAAGCCGTTGGCGGCGAGGCCCTTGGTCGCCAGATCCCAGCCCGGCTGACCCTGCGCGATCAGAAGCAGCAGATAGGCCGCGATCGCCGCGCCGATCACCTGCGCGACCACGTAGAGCGGGATGTCCTTCGACGGAAACCGCCCGCCGGCCCACAGGCCGACGGTGACCGCCGGATTGAGATGGCAGCCCGAGATATGGCCGATCGCATAGGCCATGGTCAGCACGGTGAGCCCGAAGGCCAGCGATACGCCCAACAGGCCGATGCCCACGTCCGGAAAGGCCGCGGCCAGCACCGCACTGCCGCATCCGCCGAACACCAGCCAGAATGTCCCGATCAGTTCCGCAAGTCCACGCTGCACATTGGTCATGGCATTTCTCCTGCGTTCCCCCGACTCACGCGGGTGGGCGCAGTCTATGCGTCGTTGCGGACGTGTAAAGAATCGCGCGGATGTGCCGCGCGGCGCAGGCGATCGTTGATCGCGACGCCGATTCCCGCGGCAGGAATCGGCGCGACGGCGATGGCAGGCGAGGGGCTCGCATCGGCGCGGTGGAGCTCGTCGAATAGCCGGGCGGCCGCCTCGACCGGATCGCCCGAGGCGGAGAGGGTGGCGTCCCCCACGACCGGGCCGAAGCCGATCAGCCATTCACCGTTGCGCCGTTCGGTCGCGTCGAGACGAAGGGGCTTGGACGGTGCGTAGTGACTTTCGAGTTGGCCAGGAGCTGCAACGTGCCCCGGCGAAGGAGCATCGGGCTGCGTCGTGACTGGGCCCCGGCCTTCGCCGGGGAACAGTTCCTCTTCGGCGATCGGTCCGGGACGGAGCACCGTCCTTCCCATCACGATCGTCGACTCGATCCCGGCCTCGGTCGGCCCGTCGTCGATCACCAGCGGAATGCGCCCGCCGAGGCTTGCGACGACATGCTCCGCCCGCGTCGGGCTGATGCTCCCGCTCGCATTGGCGGACGGCGCCGCCAGCGGCTTGCCCGAAGCTCGCAACAGGCCCTGCATCGCCCGATGACGCGGCACCCGCACCGCCACCGTCGAGAGCCCGGCGGTGACGAGGCTCGCCACCGCCCCCTCGCGCACCGGCAGCACCAATGTCAGCGGTCCGGGCCAGAACCGCTCGGCCAGCGCCCGCGCCTCGCCGTCGAACACCGCGATCGCCTCCGCCGCTGCGAGGTCCGGCACATGCACGATCAGCGGATTGAAGCTCGGCCGTCCCTTGGCCGTATAGATGCCCGCCACCGCCCGCGAATCGGTGGCGTCGGCGGCGAGTCCGTAGACCGTCTCGGTCGGCACCGCGACGCATCCGCCCGCGCGAATCACCGCCGCGGCCTCGGCGATGGCCGCCTCGCCGTAGGGTAAGGTCCGCGTGTTTGGCGCGCTCATGCGCCTGCGGCTATAGCCTCGGCGGACAAGCAGCAAGCGAGAGGATCATGCCCTTCACCCCCGCCGTCGCCGAGCAGCGCTTCGTGCTCGACCATGTCGCCCGCATCGGCGAGCTCGGCGTCGACCACGACATCCTCGACGCGGTGCTGGAAGGGGCGGGCCAGTTCGCCGCGGGCGAATGGGCGCCGCTCGACACCATTGGCGACACCATTGGTGCGAAATGGACCGAGCGGGGCGTGGTGATGCCGGAGGGCTATGCGGCGGCCTACAAGGCCTATGTCGAGGGCGGCTGGGGCACGATCGGCTCGCCGGAGGCGTTCGGCGGCCAGGGCCTGCCCTTCTGCCTCGCCGCCGCCGTGCTGGAGACGCTGGGCAGCGCCAATATGGCATTCGCGCTGGCGCCGACGCTGACCGTGGGCGCGATCGAGGCGCTCACCCACCACGGCACGCCCGAGCAGCAGGCGCGCTACCTGCCGAAGCTCGCGACCGGGGAATGGACCGGCACGATGAACCTCACCGAGCCGCAGGCCGGCAGCGACGTCGGCGCGCTCCGCACCCGCGCCACCCCGCGCGGCGACGGGACGTTCAGCATCCAGGGCACCAAGATCTTCATCTCGTTCGGCGACCACGACATGGCCGACAACATCGTCCACCTCGTCCTCGCCCGCACGCCCGACGCGCCGCCCGGCACCAAGGGGCTGTCGCTGTTCCTCGTCCCCAAATACCGCCTCGACGCCGGCGGCCATCCCGGCGAGCCCAACGACGTGCGCGTCGTCTCGATCGAGCACAAGATGGGCCTCCACGCCTCGCCGACCTGCGTGCTGTCGTTCGGCGACAACGGCGACTGCGTCGGCGAGCTGATCGGGGGCGAGCTCGGCGGCATCCGCGCGATGTTCACGATGATGAACAACGCCCGCCTCAACGTCGGCCTCCAGGGCGTGCAGGTCGCCGAGCGCGCGACGCAGAAGGCGGTGGAGTACGCCCGCGAGCGCATCCAGTCCGCGCGCGCCTCGGCGCCGGGGGCGGGGCCGGTCGCGATCGTCGAGCATCCCGACGTCCGCCGGATGCTGATGCGGATGAAGGCGCAGACCCAGGCCGCCCGCGCGCTGGTCTATCTCGCCGCCGCCGAGGTCGACCGCGCCGCGCGCGGCGACGCCGAGGCCAAGGCGCGGCTCGACCTGCTCACCCCGCTCGCCAAGGCGCACGGCACCGATCTCGGCAACGAGGTCGCGAGCCTGGGCATCCAGGTCCACGGCGGCATGGGCTATATCGAGGAGACCGGCGCGGCGAAATATTTCCGCGACGCCCGCATCACCCCGATCTACGAGGGCACCAACGGCATCCAGGCGGCGGACCTCGTCGGCCGCAAGCTCGGGCTCGACAACGGCGGCGTGCTGGCGCGACTGGTGGCGGACATGCGTGCCGAGGCCGAGGCGCCGGCGCTCCGCGGGCTGATCGATGCGTGCGAGCAGGCCGCCCGCACGCTGCTGGCAGCCGAGATCGACGACCGGTTGGCGGCGAGCTATCCGTTCCTGACGATGCTCTCGGTCGCCGTGTGCGGCTGGCTGGTGGAGCGGCAGGGCCGTGTTGCCGCGGGCAGCGAGGAGCCGTTCCTGCGGATGAAGACCGCGACGGCGCGCTTCTACGTCGAGCAGATCGTGCCCGAGGCGCTCGGCCTCAAGGCCGCGGCGACGGCGAAGGCGGATGCGCTGTATGCGGTCGACGCGGAGACGTTCGCCGCTTAGCTCGATTGCGGACAACACTAAATTTCGTCACCCCGGACTTGTTCCGGGGTCCACCGGGCAACCAACGCGGGTTTCGAGAATCGGGCTGGAGCCTCGACACCTATGCTTGTGGAGGAGTGGATGCCGGAACAAGTCCGGCATGACGCTTAAGGTGCGGTTCCTTCGCTCCTCTGGATCACGGCCCAGCGAACCGCACGTTCCCCTCCGCATCGATCGGCCAGCTCGGATTCCACGCGATCTCCCACGCATGGCCGTCGGGATCGGCGACATAGCCGCGCACGCCCCCATGCGGCGGCGCCTCGGCCGGCCGCAGCAGCCGCCCGCCGGCCGCGACCAGCCGGTCGATCAGCGGCGCGACCGCGTCCTCGCTCCCGACATTATGCGCGAGCGCGAAGGCACCGGGGCCGGGCCCCGCCTGTTCCTGCCGATCCTCGTCGAGCGCGGTGCCTCGCCATATGCCGAGCACGATCCCGTTGAGCTGATAGAAGGCGATCTCGTCGTTCTCGAACACCGGCTGCCAGCCGAAGCCTTCGACATAGAAGCGGCGCGAGCGGGCGCCGTCTGCGGTGCCGAGCGTGATGACTGAAACATAGGGCTGAACCATCGGCCTCTCCTTCGTCGCCCCATCTCAGTAGCTCGCCGACTCCCGCCAGTAGTCGGTGCCGCCGTCGACGGCATGACGGTCGATCTCCGCCAGCTCCTCGCCGGTGAAGTCCAGCCGCGCCGTCGCATCCAGCGAATTGTCGAGCTGCTCGACCGTGCGCGCGCCGATCAGCGCCGAGGTGACGCGCGGATCGCGCAGCGCCCAGGCGATCGCCATCTGCGCGAGCGTCTGGCCGCGCCGCTCGGCGATGGCATTCAACGCGCGGATGCGCGCGAGGTTCTCCGCGGTCAGCACCTCCTTGCCGAACGAACCGCCGCGCGCCGCGCGCGTGTCCTCCGGAACGCCGTTCAGGTAACGCGAGGTGAGCAGCCCCTGCGCGAGCGGGGAGAAGGCGATGCAGCCGGTGCCCAGCTCTTCCAGCGTATCGAGCAGCCCATTCTCGATCCAGCGGTTGAACATCGAATAATTGGGCTGGTGGATGAACAGCGGCACGCGCTCCTCGGCGAGGATGCGGGCAGCCTGCCGGGTCAGCTCGGGCGAGTAGCTGGAGATGCCGACATAGAGCGCCTTGCCCTGCCGGTGGAGGTGCGCGAGCGCGCCCATCGTCTCCTCGAGCGGGGTCTTGGGATCGACGCGGTGCGAATAGAAGATGTCGACATAGTCGAGCCCCATCCGCCTCAGCGACTGGTCGAGGCTGGCGATCAGATACTTCCGGCTGCCGCCGATGCCGCCATAGGGCCCCGGCCACATGTCCCAGCCCGCCTTGGTCGAGACGATCAGCTCGTCGCGATGGGCCGCGAAGTCGCCGGCCATCATCCGGCCGAACATCTCCTCGGCCGATCCGTAGGGCGGGCCGTAGTTGTTGGCGAGATCGAAATGGGTGACGCCGCGGTCGAAGGCGCGGCGCAGGATCGCGCGGCCGGTCTCGAACACGTCGACCCCGCCGAAATTCTGCCACAGCCCTAGCGAGATCGCCGGCAGGTCGATGCCGCTGCGGCCGCAGCGGCGATAGGGCATCGCGCCGTCATAGCGATCGGAGGCGGGGACGTAGGTCATCAGGCGCGCTCGGACAGATAATAGCGGTCGGTTGGCCTGAGATCCGCGTCGAGCTCATAGACCATCGGCTGCCCGGTCGGGATCTCCAGCCCGGTGATCTCCGCGTCCGAGATGCCCGACAGATGCTTGACCAGCGCGCGCAGCGAGTTGCCATGCGCGGAGATCAGCACGCGCTTGCCCGCCCGCAGCTCCGGCGCGATCCGCTCCTCCCAATAGGGGAGGACCCGCGCGATGGTGTCCTTGAGGCTCTCGGTCTGCGGGATCGGCACGCCCTTGTAGCGCTCGTCCTTGGCGAGGTCCCACGGCGAGCCCTCCTCCGGCAGCGGCGGCGGCACGTCGAAGCTGCGGCGCCACAGCTTGACCTGCTCGTCGCCGTGCTTCGCCGCGGTCTCCGCCTTGTTGAGGCCGGTCAGCCCGCCATAGTGGCGTTCGTTGAGCTTCCAGCTCTTCTCCGTCGGCAGCCACAGCCGGCCCATCGCCTCCAGCGCCAGGTTGAGCGTCTTGATCGCCCGCGTCTGGAAGCTGGTGAAGGTCAGGTCGAAATCGAGCCCCGCCGCCTTCATCGCCTCGCCCGCGTCCCAGGCCTCCTTCTCTCCCAGCTCGGTCAGGCCGACGTCCCACCAGCCGGTGAAGCGGTTCTCCAGGTTCCAGGCCGACTGGCCATGGCGGATGAGCACGAGCTTGGGCATGTGAACTCCTTGAGAGTGGGGCCTACCCCAACCCCGTTCGGGCTGAGCTTGTCGAAGCCCTGTCCTTTTTCTTTCCCGGCGCGCTGATAGGAAGAAAGGCAGCCCTTCGACAAGCTCAGGGCGAACGGTTGAAGGGGAATTGGGCCGGTTCGACCTTCAATCCTCCCCCGCCAGGGGGAGGGGGACCGCCGAAGGCGGTGGAGGGGGAGGACGGCGACTCGTTATCGGCGTGCTTCCTCCCCCTCCGTCACGCTTCGCGTGCCACCTCCCCCTGGCGGGGGAGGATTAATGTCGACCGGCCCTAAACCTCGTCGATGAATCCGGCGAGCGTGTCGAGGCAGGCTTGTCCCAGCCGCTTCGACCGCTCCGGCGACCAGCCGAACTCGGCGTCCGGATTCGGATCATGGTCCTTGAACGGCATCTCCAGCGTCATCGCCACCGCGCCGTAGCGTTCGGCGAGCTGGTTGGTCGACATGCTGAGATTGGCCTTGCCCGGCGCGGCCTTCTCATAGCCCTTCTCGATCTGGAACTCGGGCGTCGCCGCCGCCAGCCGACGGGCATATTCGTAGAATTTCTCGCCGAGCGCATCGGTCCAGCCGGGGATGCCTTCGAAGCCGGCGAGGAAATTGGCCGGGATCGCCTCGTCGCCGTGCACGTCCATCGCGAAGTCGACGCCGGTCTCGTCCATCGCATCGCGCACGCACAGCACTTCGGGGCTCCGCTCCAGGCTCGGCGTATGCCATTCGCGGTTGAGGTTCACGCCGGCGGCGTTGGTGCGCAGGTGCCCGCGGAAGCTGCCGTCCGGGTTCATGTTGGGCACGACGTGCAGCGTCGCCTTCTCGCGCAGCGCCCGCGCGGTCGGATCGCTGAGGTCGACCAGCTTCTCGAGCGCGCCTTCCATCCACCATTCGGCCATCGATTCGCCGGGATGCTGGCGGGCGTAGAGCCACACCTGCTTGGGTCCCTCGCCCATGCGCAGATAGTCGATCGCGCGCCCGTCGAGGCTCTGCCCGAGCTCGCGATGGGTGACGCCGGGCTGCAGCGCGATGCGTGCGACCAGATCGTCGTGCCGCTCCATCGAATAGGGCGCGAAATAGGCGAACCAGGCGAGCTCGGTGTCGAAGCGGTGCGTCCAGGTGAGGACGCCGTCCAAGTAACTGGTGTCCGGCGCCATCCGCCACGCGATGCGGTCGGTCGACACGCGTGCCTTGTACCCCGGCCAGCCGAACGGATAGGCCGATCCGGCGCAGTTGACGATGCGGAACGTCAGCGTCCGCCCGCGCGCGCCGGCAACGCGGAAGTGGAACCACTGGTAGAAATCGGAGAGATGGTCGCGGACGATCTCGAGGTCGACGCGGTCGCCCTCCTGCCCGACCACGCGAATGTTGCCGCTGTCGAACGCGGCCGAGATCTGGATGGTCATGGCACGCTGATAGTGATGCCCGACTCTCCAGGGAACCCCTTGAACAATGCGGCGGCGAGAATGTCGGCGGTCGAATCGGGCTGGCCGGCGCGTTCGATGCCCTGGCGCCGGGCGCGCCCTTCCCAGATCGTCGTCCCGTCGCTGCGTCGGCGCAGCTGCACCGCCAATTCGGTCGCGAGGATCGCGCGTCGCTTGCCGCGGCCGATGCCGGTGGCGGTGCTGATCCCGCCGCCGACCCCGGTGCGGCGGCCGAAGCTGGCGCCGCCGATGCCGAGGCCGATGGAGAAGGGCGGCGGGCTCTCGACATAGCCGGCGTCGGTCCGGCGAAAGGCGACCGCGGCGATATATTGCGAGGTCGATCCCTGCGGCGCTGGCTGGAAGCCGAGCTTGGCGAGCTCGCCCGCCACCGCGTCGGCATAGAGCTGGTATTCGGGGCTGACCGTCTGGTTGGTCGACAAGGGCTCCACCGTCACCGTGCCTGCCGCGATCGGTTGGCCGAGGTGGTAGCGGGTGACCTCGCTGGGGCCGCCTCGGCCGCCGCCGGTGGTCGCGCAGCCGGCCAGCGCCGCTGCCAGGATCAGGATCGCCGCACGCTTCGTCATGGCACGCTCACCGATTGGTTGGAGTCACCCGGGAAATTCCGGAACAGCGCCTGAGCCAGCTTCGGCGCGACGGTCGCGGGGGCGTCATTGCGGGTTCCCGCCACCTGCGCCGTGCTCGCGCTGCCCTCCCACGCCGGCTGGTCCTCGCCGCGCCGGATGATGCGGACCCGAAGCTCCGTCACCACCAGATTACCCACGCGCGACTTGTCGGAGGGCAGGGCGACCCCCAGCGTGGCGCCGACGCCCCGGCTCATCCCGCCGCTCGTCGCGCTCGCGCCGTCGACCGGCACGTCCGATGTCACCGCCCCGCGGGCGGCGCGCGTCAGCGTCACGCTCGCCACATAGCGGCCGTGGCCGGCGCCGGGCAGGGCGGTGAAGCCCTTGTCGATCAGCGCCTGCTCGACCGCATCGGCGAACACCCGGTCGGCGGTGGAGGGCCTTTCCGCCGACAACTCGATGGAGACGGTGCCGGGCGTCACCGGCGCGGCTTCCGCCGCCTGGGCCGGCGCCAGCGCCGCGCTCGCCGCAGCCAACATGGTCAGCAAACCCATAACGCTCCTGCCTCCACGGGCGCGGGCGCGCCTGGGGATCAACCGTTACGCCTGCGTCCCCGTTCCCTCAAGTGCCTAGGGCCTAGGCGGCAGGACGAAAAGTGCTCCGATAGGCGAACAGTCCCGGCGTGCCGCCGGTCATCACGAACAGCACATGCGATCCGGGCGCGAACGCGCCGTCGCGCACCGCCGCGAGCAGTCCGGCGAACGCCTTGCCGGAATAGACCGGATCGAGCAGCAGCCCCTCGGCCCGCGCCATCAGCCGCACTGCCTCGACCATGGCATAGGTCGGAATGCCGTAGCCCGGCCCGCGTTCGTCGCCGATCACGTCGACGGCCTCCTCGTCGATGACGGCATGCGCGTCGATCAGCGCCAGCGTCGCCCGGGCCTTGTCGATCGTCGTGCGGCGGCTCGCCTCCTCGTCGGCGAGCACCGCATAGGAGGTCACCACCGCCGGCGATCGCCCGAGCGCCGCATAGCCGGCGGCGAGCCCCGCATGGGTCCCGGCGCTGCCGTTCGCGACGATCACGCGGTCGAACTCGACGCCCAGCTTCTCGGATTGTCGAACGATCTCGTCGGCGCAGGCGGCATAGCCCAGGCATCCGACCGGCGATGATCCGCCGGACGGCGCGACATGCACCTTGCGCCCCTCGCGCCGGAGCGTCGCGGCGCGCTCCTCGGCATAGGCGAGCGAATCGGCCGAGCCCGGCAGGTCGTGGATGGTGGCCCCGAACAGCTCGTCGAGCAGGACGTTGCCATTCTCGGTATAATCCGCCTCCTCGCGCGGCACGCTGCGCGTCAGCACCAGTTCCGCGGCAAGCCCGACCCGCGCCGCCGCCGCGGCGCTGAGTCGCGCATGGTTCGACTGGCGCGCGCCGACGGTGATGAAGGTGTCGGCGCCGTCCGCGATCGCTGCCCCCAGTAGGAACTCGAGCTTGCGCAGCTTGTTGCCGCCGCCGCCGATCGGCGTCAGGTCGTCGCGCTTGGCGTAGAGGGCGACGCCCTTCGCCGCCTCGCCCAGCGCCTCCTCGATCCGGTGCAGCCGCTGGATCGGCGTCGGGCCGTCGATCAGCCGGGTGCGGGGGCGGTTGCGAAGGGCGGCCTCCAGGTCCATGCGACATCCTCGTGCTGGCGTTTCGCTGCAGATGCGCCTTGCATGGGCGTTGCACAACCGTCCCGCCCCGCCTTGACTTGTCGGGGTCGCGCCGCTAGGCGGGCGCCTCATTTTTCCAGCGAACATCGCCAGGCACGAAACGGGATCGGTCATGAAGATCGTGAATTCACTGAAGTCGCTCAAGGATCGGCATCGCGACAATCGCGTGATCCGCCGCCGCGGGCGCATCTACGTCATCAACAAGACCAACCGCCGCTTCAAGGCCCGCCAGGGCTGAGTCGTGGGGGACAGGGTCCGCGCCGTCATCTTCGATGTCGGCAACGTCCTGTTCCACTGGCATCCGCGGTTCCTCTACGAGCGCCTGATCGAAGACGATCGGGCGCTCGACGCGTTTCTGCGCGACGTCGTCACCCATGAGTGGCATTTCCAGCACGACGCCGGCCGCCCCTTCGCCGAGACCTCGGCCGAGCTCGTCGCGCGCTTCCCCGAGCACGAGCCGCTGATCGCCGCCTGGGGCGAGCGCTTCACCGATTCGATGGACCGCCCGGTCGCCGGGATGCTCGAGCTGGTGCAGGAGCTGGACGAGGCCGGCGTCCCGCTGTTCGCGATCACCAATTTCTCGGGCGAGTTCTTCCCTCAGGCTCGCAAGCGCTGGCCGGAGACCTTCGACCGCTTCCGCGACATCGTCGTCTCGGGCGACGAGAAGCTGCTGAAGCCCGATCCTGCCATCTACCGCCTCGCACTCGCCCGCTTCGGCCTGGAGCCGGGCGAGGCGCTGTTCGTCGACGACAACGCCGCCAACGTCGAAGGCGCGAGGGCGGTCGGCATCCACGCCGTGCTGTTCACCGACGAGCCGGCGTTCCGGGCGGAACTCGGCCGGGTGGGGTTGCTTGTCTGAACGGCTTTCCGTGTGTACATTGTGTGCACGGAGATGAATCATGGAAATGTCGGTTCGCGAAGCCCGCGCCCAATTCGCCGCCGCCCTTGCGGCTGCAGAGCGGGGCGAGCGCGTGACCATCACCAAGAACGGACGCCCGGTCGCGGAGCTGGGGCCGCCCTCCGCGGCGCAGCCGAAGCGCAAGGGTGGGATCGATTGGGAACGGGTTGAGCGCGTCCGCAAGGAAATGGGCTTGGACAAGCTGCCTCCATTACCCGACGGATGGCAGGAGGAGTTCGACGACCCCGCGTTCAGTCGCGAAGTTCTGGGGCTCGATGACGATTGGGAGCCTTATCGGCCTTGAGCGTCCTGCTCGATACCCATTTCGTGATCTGGCTCGCCAAGGACGGCGCGGAGCTGACGCCGCGCGAACGAGCATTTCTCGACGCGCAGGAGGAGCGCGCCTGGATCTCGGCGATCTCGATCTGGGAGCTGAGGATAAAATGGTCGAAGGTGAGCCGAAACGGCGAGCGCAAGGGCGCGCTGGCGCCCGAAGCCGCGATGCTTTTCGCCGACCTGGCGGGCATTGAGATCGTGCCGATCACCGGAGTTGACTGCACGATGCCACTCCGCACGCCGCTCTCGCACAAGGACCCCTTCGACGAGATGCTGCTCGTCCACGCCCAGCAACGCGGTGCGCGGCTGCTCACCCGCGACAGCGACCTGCAGGGTCACCCGCTGGTCGTGTCGCTGTAGCGCTTCAGCTCGTCGCCGATCACCCGCACCACGTGGAGCACGTTGGTGCTCCCCGGCGTCCCGAACGGCACGCCCGCGCAGACGACCACACGGTCGCCCGCCGCGGCGATGCGATGACGCAGCGCCATGCGCTTGGCCTTGGCGACCATCTCCTCGAAATTGCCGACGTCGCGGGTATGGACCGCATGCACGCCCCACAGCAGCCCCAGCCGCCGCGCGGTCTCGATCTTGGGCGTCAGCACCAGGATCGGCACCGACGGGCGCTCGCGCGCGATGCGGCGCGCGGTCGAGCCCGACATGGTGAAGCAGATGATCGCGCTCGCCGACACGATGCCGGCGATGCTCTTCGCCGCCTCGGCGAGCGCGTCGGCGGTGGTCGGATCGGGCTTGGTGATGGTGAAGTGCACGCGGTCGCCGTGCGCGGGATCGCGCTCCACCGAATCGGCAATCGAGTTCATCATCGCGACCGATTCGACCGGCCAGGCGCCCGCCGCGCTCTCGGCCGACAGCATGATCGCGTCGGCGCCGTCGTAGACTGCGGTGGCGACGTCGGACACCTCGGCGCGGGTCGGCGTCGGCGCGGTGATCATCGATTCGAGCATCTGCGTCGCCACCACCACCGGCCGGCCCATCCGCCGCGCAGTCTCGACGATGCGCTTCTGCAGCGGCGGCACCGCCTCGGGCGGCAGCTCGACGCCCAGGTCGCCGCGCGCCACCATCACCCCGTCGCAGCCCTCGACGATCTCCTCCAGCCGCGACACCGCGGAGGGCTTCTCGATCTTGGCTAGCAGCGCCGCGCGCCCCTCGATCAGCCGCCGCCCCTCGGCGAGGTCCTCCGGCCGCTGCACGAAGCTCATCGCGATCCAGTCGACCCCCTGGTCGAGCGCGAACGCCATGTCGCTGCGGTCCTTGGGCGTCAGCGCCGCCAGCGGCAGCACCACGTCGGGGACGTTGAGCCCCTTGGAATTGGACAGTGGCCCGCCGACCACCACTTCGGTGATGATCTGCTCCTGGTCGTGCTCCAGCACCTTCAGCACCAGCTTGCCGTCATCGAGCAGCAGCCGCGCGCCGGGCTCGATCGCCGCGAAGATCTCCTTGTGCGGCAGCTCGACGCGGGACGAATCACCGGGTTCGGTCGAGCGGTCGAGCAGGAAGCGCTGCCCCGTCTCCAGCGTCACCCGCCCCTCGGCGAACCTGCCGACGCGCAGCTTCGGCCCCTGCAGGTCGGCGAGGATGGTGGTCGGCCGGCCATAGGTCTTCTCGAGCGCGCGGATCGCCGCGATCACCGGCTCCTTGGACGCCTGGTCGCCATGGCTCATGTTGACGCGGAAGGCGTCCGCGCCGGCGACGAACAGCTTCTCGATCATCTCGGGCGTGTTGCTCGCGGGGCCGAGCGTGGCCAGCACCCGGACCTTTCGGGAGCGCGGGTGGATCGTGCGGGTCATGCTGGGCTCCTGTCGCTTGCGTGGGCGCGTCTAGCGTCTATTGCGAACGGATCAACCGGAGAACGGGCAATGGACGAACTGGATGCCTTGGACGACCGCGTGGCCGCCACCGCCTTCCGCCGGCTGGTCCGGCACCTGCGCCGTCGCAGCGACGCGCAGAACGTCGACCTGATGGGCCAGGCCGGCTTCTGCCGCAACTGCCTGGCCGACTGGATCGGCGAGGCGGGGCATCTCGACAAGGCGCGCGCCCGCGAGATCATCTACGGCATGCCATTCGAGGAATGGAAGGCGAAGCACCAGGGCGAGGCGACGCCGGAGCAGCTCAAGCGCATGGAGGAGAGCATCGCCCGGAACGCCGCGCTCGACGAGGCGCTGGAGGAGAGCTTTCCGGCGAGCGATCCGCCGTCGATGACGGAGCCCCGTTGAGCCCGCGCGCAGCTTCGCCTACAGGCGCCGCTCAACCCGATGGAGATACATGAATGAGCGAGGTTATCGCCGCCGATCAGCTGCGCCTTTTGATCGAGCGCATCGAGCGGCTTGAGGAAGAGAAGCGCGGCATCGCCGACGACATCAAGGACGTCTATGCCGAGGCCAAGTCAACCGGCTTCGACGTGAAGACGATCCGGACGATCATCAAGCTGCGCAAGATGGAGAAGCATCACCGCGACGAGGCGGAGGCGCTGCTCGAAACATACAAGGCCGCGCTCGGGCTGGCCTGAGCCGCTTTTCCTGGTCTAGAGACGAGCCATGGCAGGCCATTCCAAATTCAAGAACATCATGCACCGCAAGGGCGCGCAGGATAAGAAGCGCTCGGGCATGTTCTCCAAATTGAGCCGCGAGATCACCGTCGCGGCCAAGATGGGTCTCCCCGACCCGGACATGAACCCGCGCCTGCGCGCCGCGGTCAACGCCGCCAAGGCGGCGTCGATGCCCAAGGACAACATCCAGCGCTCGATCGACAAGGCGAGCCGCGGCGATGCCGAGAATTACGAGGAGGTCCGCTATGAGGGCTTCGGCCCCGGCGGCGTCTCGCTGATCATCGAGGCGCTGACCGACAACCGCAACCGCACTGCCACCAACGTGCGCACCGCGGTCAGCAAGAACGGCGGCAACCTCGGCGCCTCGGGTTCGGTCAGCCACGGTTTCGACCGCATGGGCCTGATCACCTATCCGGCGAGCGCGGGCGACCCCGACAAGGTGTTCGAGGCCGCGCTGGAGGCGGGTGCCGAGGACGTGAGCTCGAGCGAGGACGGCCACGAGATCTGGACCGCCCAGGCCGACCTGCACGAGGTCGCCAAGGCGCTCGAGCCGGTGCTGGGCGAGGCCGAGGCGGCCAAGCTCGCCTGGCGTCCCCAGACGATGGTCGAGGTGGGCGAGGGCGACGCCGCGACGCTGTTCAAGCTGATCGACGCGCTGGACGACGACGACGACGTCCAGACCGTGTGGGGCAACTACGAGGTTCCCGACGAGGTGATGGAGAAGCTGGCTTGACCCAAATCCTCCCCGAGCTCGCTCGGGGAGGGGGACCGCCGACCGCAGGTCGGTGGTGGAGGGGCGGCGCGCCAGCGCCGGCTTTCGCCGTCGCCCCCTCCACCATGCTGCGCATGGTCCCCCTCCCCGAGACAAGCTCGGGGAGGAACGGGTGCTGATCCTCGGCCTCGACCCTGGCCTCGGCACCACCGGCTGGGGCCTGATCCGCGCCGAGGGCAATCGCCTCAGCCACATCGCCAACGGCCGCCTCGTCACCGACACCGCGGCCCCGCTGCCGCGCCGGCTGGCACACCTCGACACGATGCTCGCCGCCCTGATCGCCGATCGCGCTCCCGATGCCGCCGCGGTCGAGGAAGTCTTCGTCAACGCCAACCCGCAATCGACCCTCAAGCTCGGCCAGGCCCGCGGCGTCGTGCTCTGCGCCGCGGCGCGCGTCGGGATCGACGTCGGCGAATATGCTGCGCGGCTGGTCAAGAAGGCGGTGGTCGGCGTCGGCAACGCCGAGAAGGCGCAGGTCCACGCCATGGTCACGCGGCTGCTGCCCGGCGCGAAGATCGACGGCCCCGATGCGGCCGACGCCCTCGCCGTGGCGATCTGCCACGCCCATCACGCGGCGACGGCACGGCGGATCGGGTGAAGCCGGGACCGGCATTTCCCGCTTTCCTACATCATATCGTTCCTGTTACGTACCGAACATGACCGGCTCGCCGACCGCACCCTGGACCGTCCTCTTTCCCGGCGCGTGCCCTGCGGAAGCCGACGCTTATGTCGTTTTCCCGGAACTTTCGGAACCTTCGGGGCGGCCGGCGTGATCGCGCACCTCAAGGGCATTTTGACCGCCACCGCCTCCGACCACGCCGTGATCGACGTCGGCGGCGTCGGCTATCTGGTCGGCGCATCGGCGCGCACGCTGTCGGCGCTCGGCGCGGTCGGGGACGGCGTCACCGTGCATACCGAGATGCTGGTCGGGGAGGATTTCATCCGCCTGGTCGGCTTCGCCACCGCCGAGGAGCGCGACTGGTTCCGCCTGCTCACCGGCGTGCAGGGGGTGGGCGCGCGGGTCGCGCTGGCGATCCTCTCCGTATTGGCGCCGGAAGAGCTTTCCCGCGCGGTGTCGGCGCAGGACAAGGCGATGGTCGCCCGCGCCAACGGCGTCGGCCCCAAGCTCGCCGAGCGCATCGTCCGCGAATTGAAGGACAAGGTCGGCGGTATCGCGATCGGCGGCGGCACGGCGCCCGCGGCTGCCGCCGGCAGCGCCGCGGCCGATGCGCTGTCCGCGCTCGCCAACCTCGGCTTCCGCCCGGCCGAGGCGTCGAGTGCGGTCGCGGCAGCGGAGGAGGAACTGGGCCCCGGTGCCGGCCTCGACGCGCTGGTGCGGCTCGCGCTCAGGAAAGCCGCGAAATAATCGGAACTTGTTGCGACTTGCCAACAACCGTTCCGAGGCATAGCCTCCGCCGCGACCAAGTCAGGAGGGCGTGTATGAAGCGGCTTCTTCTTGTGACGACCAGCGCATTGCTGGTGTTTCCCGACATCGCGATGGCTCAGGCGACGACCCGGCCTGCTCCCGGCCAGGAACGGCCGGTCGGCCGGCCTCAGGTCCAGCCGCCGCGGCCCAATCCCGGTCAAGGCGTGAGGCCGCCGCAGCCGCCGCGGCCCAATCCGGGCGGACCCTCGATCCAGCCGCCGCGCCCCAATCCCGGCGGACCGGCGATCCAACCGCCGCGGCCGGGTCCGGGCCATGGCGTCCGCCCGCCGCGGCCGCGTCCGCCGCATCGGCCGGGCTATCGTCCGCCGAACTTCCGGCCGCTTCCGGCGCCGGTATTCCGTTATCCGCGCGGCTATCGCTACCGGCGCTGGTCGATCGGCCTGCTGTTGCCGAGCCTGTTCCTGTCGTCGGCCTATTATTACAACAACTACGGAAACTTCGGCTTCGGCCCGCCGCCGCGCGGCCATCGCTGGGTCCGCTACGGCCCTGACCTCCTGCTGGTCAACGTCCGCACGCGGCGCATCGTCGACGTGATCTACGGCGCGTTCCGATGAGGTGACGGTCGGCGCCGGACGCGTTCACGCTCGCGCTCGACAAGGCCGGGTGCGAACGGGTAGGGAACATGCCCACCCATGACCGACGCCGACCGCATCCTCACTGCCTCCCGCCGCGCCGAGGATGTCGACGCGGCGCTCCGGCCCAAGACGCTCGACGAGTTCGTCGGGCAGAAGGCCGCGCGCGAGAACCTGCGCGTGTTCATCGACGCAGCGAAGGCGCGGGGCGACGCGCTCGACCACGTCCTGTTCTTCGGCCCGCCCGGCCTCGGCAAGACCACGCTGGCCCAGATCATCGCCCGCGAGATGGGCGTGGGCTTCCGTGCCACCTCGGGCCCGGTGATCGCCAAATCGGGCGACCTCGCCGCGCTGCTCACCAATCTCGAGGACGGCGACGTCCTGTTCATCGACGAGATCCACCGCCTCAATCCCGCGGTCGAGGAAGTGCTCTACCCGGCGATGGAGGACCGCGCGCTCGACCTGATGATCGGCGAAGGCCCGTCGGCACGTTCGGTCCGCATCGACCTGCCGCGCTTCACCCTGGTCGGCGCCACCACCCGCCAGGGCCTGTTGACCACGCCGCTCCGCGATCGGTTCGGCATTCCCGTGCGGCTCAATTTCTACACGGTGGACGAGCTGCTCCGCGTCGTCACCCGCGCCGCGACCCTGCTCGACCTCCATGTCGCCGAGGACGGCGCCCGCGAGATCGCCAAGCGCTCCCGCGGCACCCCCCGCATCGCCGGCCGGCTGCTGCGCCGGGTGCGCGACTTCGCCAACGTCGCCGGCACCGAGACCGTCGACGCCGCCACCGCCGACCGCGCGCTCAACCGGCTGGAGGTCGACGCGCTCGGCCTCGACGCGATGGACCGGCGCTACCTCACCATGATCGCCGACGTGTATCGCGGCGGCCCGGTCGGCGTGGAGACGCTCGCCGCCGGCCTGTCGGAACCGCGCGACACGATCGAGGAGGTGATCGAGCCCTATCTCATCCAGATCGGCATGATCGCCCGCACCGCCCGCGGCCGCTGCCTCAACGCCGCCGGATGGAAGCACCTCGGCCTCGATCCGCCGACGACCGCACAGGACGGCTTGTTCGATTGAGGCGCCAAACGGGGTTCCCGCGGCGAATCGCCTCGGCTAGGCGTTGACGCCATGACTGCCGAGGCGACCGACCTGCCGCTCGAAGGGCGCTTCGAGGGGATCGAGCACCGATTCCCGGTCCGCGTCTATTTCGAGGACACCGATCTCTCCGGCATCGTCTATCACGCCAACTACCTCCGCTTCATGGAGCGCGCCCGCTCGGCGATGCTGCGCGCCGCCGGCATCGACCAGCGCGCCGCGCACGAGGCGGGCGAGGGCGCCTACGCCGTGCGCGACCTCCACATCCGCTATCTCGCCCCGGCGAAGCTCGACGACACGCTGTCAGTGGTCACGCGGCTGGAACGAATCCGCGCCGCCTCGGTAGTCATTCATCAACGAGTCATGCTCGGCGGGCTTTTGCTGGCCGACGCGCGCGTCGAGGCGGCCTTCGTCGCACCGAACGGCCGGGCGCGCCGCCAGCCGGCCGAGTGGGTGAGGAGGTTCGAAGCCCTCGTGGATAAGGGGAATTGATCAGGTGGAATTGCTAGCCAACCCGAACGCCGCGACGCTGTCGCCGGTCGCGCTCTTCCTCCAGGCCGACTGGGTGGTGAAGGGGGTGATGATCGGCCTCATCCTCGCCAGCATCTGGACCTGGGCGATCATCATCAGCTTCCGGTTCAGGATCGGCGGCCTCCGCCGCAACTCCGACCGGTTCGAGGCCGAGTATCGCAAGGCGGCCGATATCGACGCCTTCCACCGCATCAACGGCGACAGCCCGCTGCCGATCGCCAAGGTGTTCGCGGCCGGCGTCGCCGAATGGCGCCGCTCGACCGGCGGCAAGCGCATCGACCGCGAGGGCACGCGCCAGCGGCTCGCGACCGCAATGGGATCGGCCGCCGCGGCCGAGGTCGACCGCCTGTCCGACCGGCTCAACGTCCTGGCGACGATCGGGGCGGTGGCGCCGTTCGTCGGGCTGTTCGGCACCGTGTGGGGCATCATGCGCAGCTTCACCGCGATCGCGGGCGAGCAGAACTCGTCGCTGGCGGTGGTGGCGCCCGGCATCGCCGAGGCGCTGTTCGCGACCGCGATCGGCCTGTTCGCGGCGATCCCGGCGGTGATCGCCTACAACCGCTTCAGCCACGCCATCAACCGCATCGAGGCGCGCCTCCACCGCTTCGCCGACGGCTTCCACGCGACGCTGAGCCGGCAATTGGACTCCGGCGACTGATGGCCATGAACCTCCCCTCCCAGCACGGGCGCGGCCGGCGTATGCCGATGGCGGACATCAACGTGACGCCGCTGGTCGACGTGATGCTGGTGCTGCTGATCATCTTCATGGTGACCGCGCCGTTGCTCACCGCCGGCGTGCCGGTGAACCTGCCCGACAGCCGCGCCAAGGCGCTCGAGCAGGACCAGAAGCCGGTCGACATGGCGATCGACAACCAGGGCCGCGTCTTCATCGACAAGACCGACGTGACGGCGACGCTCCCCGACGCGCTCGCCAACCTCGCGGCGCAGGGCAGCCCGGACAAGCCCCGCCAGGTGTTCCTGCGCGCCGACACCGGCCTCGACTACGGCCGGGTGATGCACGTGATGGGCGAGCTCAACCGCGCCGGCCTCAACCGCGTCGCGCTGGTCACCAACGCCGCGAGCGAGGAGCGGTAGGGTGGAACGCGGCGAGAAGATCGGCTTGGGGTTGGCCGCGGCGGGGCATGTCCTGCTGTTCGGCCTGCTCTCGGTCGGCTTTCTCTCCACCCCCAACCCGCTGAAGCTCGAAAGCAAGCCGATCGACATCTCGCTGGTCGACGCGATCAGCCTCAAGTCGGCGGTCCCCGCCGCGACCGAGCCGCCTGCCTCCAGCCAGGCGCCCGACACCGGCCCGCCGGAGGAAGCGCCGCCGCCCGCCGAAGCGGTCGCCGAGCCCCAGCCCGCGCCGCCCGTGGCCCAGCCCGCGCCGGCGCCGCCGCCAAGGCCCGCGCCGGTGGCCAAGCCGGAGCCGCCCAAGCCTGCCCCCGCCAAGCCGTCGCCGGCCAAGCCCGCGCCCGCCAAATCCGCCACCAAGGCCGCGCCGGCACCGACAAAGGCGGCCGGCACCAATCCCGCCGCGACCAAGCCCAAGCCGCGCGGCAGCCTGCTCGGCGACGATTTCCGCAAGAGCCTCGCCGTCTCCGCGGAGAAAGGGCGGGGCCAGGCGCCGCGCGCGCAGGCGGTGTCGGCGCAGGCGGTCGCGGGGCTCGCCGACGCGATCGCGCGGCAGGTCCAGCCCTGCGCCAATCGCGTGCCTATTCCGGGCCCGGGTGCCAACCAGATCCGTTCGCGCCTGCGCCTGCAGATGACGCGCGACGGCACCCTTGCCGCGCGCCCGGCGCTGATGGGCCAGACCGGCGTCAACGGCGAGAACCAGCGCTATGCCCAGCGCGTCGCCGAGCTCGCCACCGCGGCGATCATGCAATGCGCGCCCTATACCCTGCCCGCCGAGCTCTACGAGAACGGCTGGAAGGACATCATCATCAACTACAAGCTGCCGGGGTGAGGGCAGCGAGGAGAGCATCATGCCGCAGTCGACCGTCCCCAATCGTCATGCCGGACTTGTTCCGGCATCCACCGAGCCGCGAGCGCAGGACGCGCGGCTCCGTGGACCCCGGCACAAGGCCGGGGTGACGAAGTATGTGTGGCGAGGGCTGGCGCTTGCCATGGGCCTCGGGATCGCCGTCCCCGCCGCGGCGCAGGTCGAGGTCGACGTCGTCGGCGGCATCTCCGCGCCGATGCCGATCGCGATCCCGCCGATGCCGACCCCGGCCGCACAGGGCACGCCTGCCGGCAGCACCGACGCGCTCGGCCGGCAGGTCGCGGAGGTGGTCACCAACGACCTCAGGAACTCCGGCCTGTTCAAGCCGCTGGGACCGGAACAGCTCCGCGCCGTCAGCATGGACCAGGTCACCGCGCCCGATTTCCCCTACTGGGGCAGCACCGGCGCGCAGGCGCTGGTCGAGGGTTTCGTGCGCGCCAACGGCGACGGTACGCTGACGGTCGGCTGCTACCTCTACGACGTCTTCGCCAAGACCGAGCTCGCCCGGCAGGGCTTCGTCGTCTCGCCGGCCGACTGGCGCCGCGGCGCGCACAAATGCGCCGACACCGTCTACACCCGCCTCACCGGCGAGGGCCCCTATTTCGACAGCCGCATCATCTACGTGTCCGAGACCGGACCCAAGAAGAAGCGCATCAAGCGCCTCGCCATCATGGACCAGGACGGCGCCAACCACCGCTTCCTCACCAACGGCCAGTCGATCGTGCTGACGCCGCGCTTCGCGCCCAACCAGCAGCAGATCGTCTACATGAGCTACGTCAACGACAAGCCGACGATCTATGTCTACAACCTCGGCTCCGGCACGCAGCGCCGGCTGGTGACGACCAACAACTTGACCTTCGCCCCGCACGTCTCGCCGGACGGCCGCTGGGTGCTGTTCTCGATGGCGGTGGCGGGGAACACCGACATCTACCGCATCTCGATCAACGGCGGCTCGCCGGAGCGGCTGACCAACAGCCCCGGCATCAACACCGGCGGCAGCTATTCGCCCGACGGCTCCAAGATCGTGTTCGAGAGCGATCGCTCGGGCACGCAGCAGCTCTACGTGATGAACGCCGACGGATCGAACCAGCAGCGGATCAGCTTCGGCGGCGGGCGCTATGCGACCCCGGTGTGGAGCCCGCGCGGCGACCTCATCGCCTTCACCAAGATCACCGGGTCGTTCCGGATCGGCGTCATGTCGGCCTCGGGCGGCAACGAGAAGATCCTGACCGAGGCGTGGGGCGACGAGGGACCGAGCTGGTCGCCCAACGGCCGCGTGCTGGTGTTCTTCCGCACCGCCCAGGGGTCCGGCAAGGCCGACCTGTGGTCGGTCGACCTGACCGGCGTCAACGAGCGCCGTATCCCCACCCCGCTCGACGGATCCGATCCGAGCTGGGGACCGTTACGCCCCTGAAAGAGTTTCTAAGGATCAGAGTTCCACCATTCCCGTCGCTGACGGGGCAAATCTAGGGAGATGCCGACATGGCCAGGACCACAACCAGACTGATCGTCGCCGCGGCGCTGATCGCCACCGCCGGCTGCGCCAAGAAGACCCCGCCGGTGCTGCCGCCGGAGCCGGTCGGCGCCCAGCCGGGCACCGGCCAGACCGAGCCGAGCGGCCCGGTGACCGACACGGTGGTGCCGGGCAGCCAGCAGGACTTCCTGCGCTCGGTGCAGAGCGATACCGTCCACTTCGCGCTCGACGCCTATGACATCGATCCGGAAGCGCGCACGATCCTCGACAGCCAGTCGACCTGGCTGCAGCGCTACCCCAACGTGCGCATCACCATCGAGGGCCACTGCGACGAACGCGGCACCCGCGAATACAACCTCGCGCTCGGCGACCGCCGCGCCAATGCCGCCAAGAACTACCTCGTCGCGCGTGGCATCGACGCGAGCCGCATCAGCACGATCAGCTACGGCAAGGAACGCCCGGTCGCGATGGGCTCCGACGAGGCGAGCTGGGCCCAGAACCGCCGCGCGGTGACGGTGACGCTGCAGTAAAATCTCCCTCTCCCTATGGGAGAGGGAAGGGCCCGCTCGCGCAGCGAGTGGGAAGGGTGAGGGCGACGTAGCTCTCACCCCGTCACCCTCACCCTTCCGCCGCCTTCGGCGGCTCCCTCCCTCTCCCAATGGGAGAGGGATTTTTGTTGCGACTCACATCACAACGATATAAATCTGATATCACTTTAACAGGAGGGAAGTGATGTCGGACCTCAATCGGTCGAACCTGCAGCGAAGCCAGGAACGTCCTGCGGCGTCGATGAGCGGCTACATCATGCTGCTGCTCGCGCTCGTGGCGCTGGCAGGCATGGTCTGGGGCGGCAGCCTGATCGACGCCAATCCGGAGCTGGGCGTGCCGGTGCTGATCGTCGCGGTGCTGGCGTTCGTGCTGATCGTTCCGGGCTTCTACATGCTCCAGCCCAACCAGGCGGCGGCGATCACCTTGTTCGGCAGCTACAAGGGCTCCGACCGCACCACGGGCCTGCGCTGGGTGCTGCCCTGGTACGCGCGCCGCAAGGTGTCGGCCCGCGCCAACAACATCATCTCGGAGCGCATCAAGGTGAACGACCTGCGCGGCAATCCGATCGAGATGGCGGCGCAGGTGGTGTGGCGCGTGACCGACACCGCGCAGGCGCTGTTCGACGTCGACGACTATAAGGCGTTCGTGAACGTCCAGATCGAGGCGGCGGTGCGCACGATCGGCTCGCGTTACCCCTATGACGACTTCGAGCATCAGGAAGTGACGCTGCGCGGCAACCACGACCAGATCGGCGCCGAGCTGCGCGAGGAGCTGATCGCGCGGCTGCTGGTGGCGGGGATCACCGTCGACGAATGCGGCTTCACCCATCTCGCCTATGCGCCGGAGATCGCCCAGGCGATGCTGCGGCGGCAACAGGCGCAGGCAGTGGTCGCCGCGCGCCAGACTTTGGTCGCGGGCGCCGTAGGCATGGTCGAGATGGCGCTTGAGCAACTGAGCGCGAAAAATGTGGTCGAGCTCGACGACGAGCGCCGCGCGGCGATGGTCTCGAACCTGATGGTGGTGCTGTGCGGCGAGCGTGACACCCAGCCGGTCGTCAATACGGGCACGCTCTACCAGTAAGGCTCGGCGATGGCGGCTCCCCCCAAGAAGGCGTTCCCGCTGCGCCTCGATCCCGCGCTCTACGCGGCGATCGAGCGCGCGGCGGCGAGCGATCTCCGGAGCGTCAACGCCGAGGTCGAATGCCTGCTGCGCGAGGCGCTCGCACGCCGCGGGGTGAAGCTGGCCGACCCGGTCCCGGTCCGGCGCGGGCGCCCGAAGAAGGACGAAGGAGACAGTCAATGATCGGAGTATTCACGCGCAATCCCCGCCCGCTCGCGGCGCTGTTCGGCGCGTTGGCGATCGCCGGCTTGATCGTGGCGTTCGTCCGGTGAGCGCGAACGGCCGGCGCGACGACGAAGCCTGGTTCGCGCCGAAGCGCTTCGGCATCGGCGCGGGCCTGCCGATCGCGTGGCAGGGCTGGGTGACGCTGGCGGTCTATTCCGCCGTCGTCATCCTCGTCGGAGGAGCGCTCGTCCCGCGCCATCCGTTCGTCGCGGTCGTCATCATCCTCGCCGCGACCGCCGCCTTCCTCGCCATCTGCGCCCAACATACGCGCGGCGGCTGGCGGTGGCGCTGGGGGAAGGAGGATTAAGCAGGTCGAACGTCTATGAGCCCCTCCCCTTCAGGGGAGGGGTTGGGGGTGGGGCAGTGCGGCAGACGATACGCTCGAGGACAGGCCCCACCCCGACCCCTCCCCTGAAGGGGAGGGGCTAGTAATCCACCTAACCCAACGCCTCATCCAGCAACCGCGCCAATCGCAAGCCGCCCTTCACCACCTGCTCGCGCGCTGGCTCGACCAGTCTGGCGATGGTCGCATCGTCGAGCCTCGCCCGCGCCGGCTGCGGTCCGCAGGGATCGCCGAATGCGCTCGCATAGACCACGTCGCGCGCAACCTTCCACGAATCGCGGCTCCAGTCCTCGACGCTGCCGGCGGCGATCCGCCGGCGCTCGGCGAGCGGATAGCGGCGCACCAGCGACGGCGGCGTGCCGATCGCCCGCTCGGCCAGCCAGCCGTCCCAGATCGCGTGCAGGTTGAGCCGCTCGGGGCCGTAGATGCCATAGTCCGCCGGCACCTTGTTCCCGCCCTGGTCGTGCCGCTCGCCGGCGTGGAGCGGCTGGGAGAGGTCGCCGACGAAGTGGATCAGGAACACCAGCGCCTGTACCCGGTCGTGCGGCGAGGTGCGGTGATCCTTGAGCAGCGCGACGTCGCGCTCGATCTGCGCCGACACGCAATTGCCGTCCTTGCACGCCGGCTTGAGGTCGAACGGCGCGCAGACGTCGACGTCCTGGAAATGCCAGGTGTAGGCGAAGTCGAACGGCCGTTTGCCGTTCGCGTCCTTGATCTTCTTGATGCAGTCCGCCCAGGTGCTCGCGCCCTCGACCGTGTTCGCCGGGCATTCTGGCGTGCCGAGCAGCCGCGATCGCGCGAGCAGCCGCCGCACCGCCGTTCGCGTCGACGGCTTCACATTGGCCATCGCGATCCGCGCGACGGTCTCGTGACCATATTCCCAATAGGCGAAGGCGGGCGCCGGAAGGCAGGCGGCGGCGAGCGCGAGCAGCGCGAGAACTCGGCGGAACATGCGGCGGCGATTAGCCCCTGACATCCGCCGAGACCAGTGTCACCCTTCGTCCCCGTACATCGCGACCACCCGCTCCCCGCCTGCCGAGGCGCGAGCGCGATGCATGCCGGATGTGGTGAAGTCCCAGACCATGGTCCCGTCCGCTCCGGCGACGATCACACCGCCGGTGCCGCCGAGCGCCTTCACCTCGGCCAGCACCGCAGCGGTCGCCTCCGCGATGCCGGTCCCGGCGAGCCGTACCCGTGCCTCGATCTCGTGCGCCGTGCCCACCCGCAGGAAGAACTCACCCGCTCCCGTGCAGGAGACGGCACAGCTGCGGTCGTCGGCCCAGGTGCCGGCGCCGACCACCGGCGAATCGCCGATCCGGCCCCAGCGCTTGCCGGTGACGCCGCCGGTCGATGTCGCCGCGGCGAGCCGTCCCGAGCGGTCCCGCGCCACCGCGCCGACGGTGCCGTATTTCATGTCGACGTCGAAGGCGTCGGCGCCGCGGGCCAGCAGCTCCGCGAGCTGACGGCGGCGCTCCTCGATCACGAACCAGCCGTTGTCGACTTGCTCCGCGCCGATCTCGCGCGAGAAGGCGTCGGCGCCGATGCCGGCCAGGAAGACGTGCGGGCTCTGCTCCATCACCGCGCGGGCGAGCGCGACAGGGCTGCGCGTGAAGCTGACCCGCGCGACGGCGCCGGCGCGGCGGGTGGCGCCGTCCATGATCGCGGCGTCGAGCTCGGCGGTGCCCTCGCGGGTCAGCGCCGAGCCGCGGCCGGCGTTGAAATGCGGGTCGTCCTCCAGCACGCGCACCGCCGCCTCGACCGCATCGAGCGCGGCGCCGCCTGCGGAAAGTACGTCCGCGCCGGCATCGAGCGCACGGCCCAATGCGGCGCGGACGGCGGCCTCGGTCTCAGGCGAGGTCCGGCTGCGCTCGATCGCTCCGGCCCCACCGTGGATCATCAGCGTCCAATCGGGATTCGTCATGGCCGGGAGCCCTAGCAGAAGCACGGACCCGCGCCACCCGCGGCCGGAGCCCGATCAGCGGCCTGAGCCAGTCGACCTCGCGCCCGATCAGGTAGAAACCCCAGCACGCCGCCACCGTCGCCGGCACCAGCACCGCGAATTCGCCGAGTGCGCCGATGCCGAGCGGCTTCACCCAATATTCGACCAGCACGATCGCGGTCTGATGAATGATGTAGAAGGGGAAGACCGCCTCGGTCAGCATCGGCCGCCATTTGTGGTCGCGGTTCCAGAAGCGGCTGGCGATGCCGATAAGCGCCGCGATCGCCGCCCAGGTCTCGATGTCGCGGGCGAGGCGGAAGACGGTGACGATGTCGTAGCTGGGGAAGCTGAAGTCGGGCCAGGCGACGAGCAGCGCCGCGATCACCGCATAGGCCGCGACCGCCAGCGCCGCCGATCCCTTCCAGTGCGCGACCAGCGCCGCCGTCACCGGCCGCGATCCGGCGAGCGCGAAGCCGAACAGGAAGGCGGGGACGTAGCGGACGTGCGCGCCAAGATCGCGGATCAGGTCGTGCGTGTCCTCGTTCCGGTGGAACAGCACCGTCTGGATCAGCACGACATAGAGGATCGGCAGCCACACCACCCGCGCGCCGCCGCAGAACAGCCGGTCGAACGCCGCCTGCGCCCGCGTGCCGTCCGCCACCAGCGCTAGCATTGCGCCGAGCCCCAGCGTGTAGACCCAGAGGTAGAGCACGAACCACAGGTGGTTCCAGGTCGGCATGACGATGCCGAACAGCGTGCCGAAGCGGAAATAGTCGGTCAGCCAGAAATGGAGGAAGCCGGCCCGGTAGCCATGCTGCACGACCACCTCGACCCAGCTCTGCGGCGGCACCACCACGGCCATACCGAACAGCAGCGGGATCAGCAGCCGGCTCGTACGGCTCCGGAGGAACGCGCCGATCCCCGGCGACTTCATCAGCAGCGCCCGGCTGGCATAGCCCGACACCACGAACAGCAGCGACAGCCGCCAGGGGTTGGTCAGGAACATCGCGATCTCGACCCAAGCCATCGGCTGGGCGGTCTTGATGTGGAACCCCCAGGGCGCGAATACCATGTCGATGTGATAGAGGATCAGCAGCGCGAACGCGCCGACCCGCAGCCAGTCCATTCCATAATGCCGTTCCATGGCGCACCTCCTTGCATGCGATGCATGATCGCTATGCGGACGGCTGCGGGGCGGGTATCGCTGAGGGCCGGATGGCGGCTTCACCGGGACGATGGACGAGACGCGGGGGATGAGCGGCGGGTGGCGCGGGATGAACGGGACGCAGCGCCGGATCATGCTCGGCGCGCTCGGCCTGTTCCTGCTGATCGTCGTCGTCATCATGATCGCCAACGCCGAATCGACACTGAGCGACCTCGCGGCCAACGGCGTCCACATCCGCCCCGACCTGGTGTGGTCGTGGGAATGGACCAGCATGATCGGCTGGCTCAGCCTCTATCCGCTGCTGTGGATCGCGGTGGCGCGGATCCGGCCGCCGCGCGTGCCGTGGCCATGGGTGGCCGCCCTGCTGGTGCTCGGCAGCGTCGTCGCCTCCGGCTGGCATATCGGCGTGATGGTGGCGCTGCGCCACGTTTATTACGACGCGGTCGGCTCCGGGCCGTACCGCTTCTTCGGCGTGATTCCCGAACGGCTGCTCTACGAGTACCGCAAGGACGTCGCGACCTATCTCCAGTTCGTCGCACTGGCGGCGATCGTGCAATGGCTGATCGCCCGCGCCGCCACTCCGCCCGCCGCGCCGCCGCGCGCGCTCGCCGTCGTGGATGGAGCAGTCACTCACCATGTCCCGATCGACGAGATCGAATGGATCGCCTCCGCCGGCAACTATGTCGAGATCGGCTGGAAAGCGCGCACGCTGCTCCACCGCGCGACGCTGTCGGCGACCGAGGAGGCGCTCGGCCCCGAGTTCGTCCGCATCCACCGCGGCCGGCTGGTGCGTCGCGCCGCCATCCGCCGCGTCGAGAGCGAGCGCAGCGGCGACTTCACCGTCACGCTAGAGAGCGGGGCGGAGCTGCGCGGCAGCCGTCGGTACCGGCTTTCGTGACAGGCCGATCAGCGGCCGCAGCCACCCGATCCGCCGGCCGACCAGATAGACGGCGGCCGAGGCGCCGATGCTCGCCACCGCCAGCAGCGCGAACTCGATCCAGGGGCTGATCCTCAGGTCGAGCGTCCACCACGCCACGATCACGATCGTCGTATGGTGGATGAGATAGGCGGGGAACACCGCCTCGGCGAGCGGCCTGCGCCAGCGATGATCGCGGTTGAGGTAGGTATCGGCGAGATGGAACAGCGCCAGCACCATCCACCACGCCATCGCCACCCGCGCCGCCCGGTCGAGCGCCGCGATCGCGTGCGGGGGCAGGGTGTCGGCGGGATAGGCGACCTCGATGGCGATCACGACAGCGCCCGCCGCCACCGCCGCCGCCAGCGCCGGCCGCCAGATGCGCGCGATCATCGGCCAGGCGGCAGCATTGCCCGCGACGACGAAACCGAAGGCGAAGATCGGCCAATATTCGACATGGGCGCTCCAGTCGGTGAACAGCCCCTGCTGCTCGGGCACGACGAACATCAGCGACAGCTTGGCGACGGTCAGTGCTGCGGGCGGCGCCCACAGCAGCCGCCGCCGCTCGCCCAGCCAGCCGAGCAGCCGGTCGCCCCAGCCGGCGCCCGCCCGCGCCACCACCGCGCCCAGCACCATGGTATAGCCCCAGAGGTAGGCGACGAACCACAGATGCTCCCAATTGGGGAAGCTCACGCCCCAGAACCGGCCCCAGCGCCAGTAATCGAGTGCCCAGAAATGGAGATAACCGCTCGGATAGCCATGCTCGCGCACGCGCACCCACATCTCGATCGGTGCCAGCACCGCCATGCCGAACGCGAGCGGGATCAGCAGCCGCGCATGACGTGACTTGAGGAATGCACCCAGACCATCGCTGCGGGCGAGCAGTTTGCGTGAGGCGTAGCCCGACACCGCGAACAGCAGCGCCAGCCGCCACGGCGTCAGCGCCGCCATTGGCGGGATCAGCGCCGGATAGGTGACCGGCCACTTCACCACCCAGCTCCATGGCGCGAACACCATCGCGGCATGATAGAGGATCAGCAGCGCGAACGCGGCGATGCGCAGCCAGTCCATCCCGAAATGGCGCTGGCTGATGGTCGTTGCGAATTGTGCCGCCGGGGGCTGGTGCAAGGGCCTGGTCCACTGGCGCCTGGGCTGGCGCATCGCGCGCGAGCATAGTGTCGACATGTAAGCGAAATGTTATGGCAACAATCGGCATCGCCCGTGATCTGAGGGAGGAGGGGACATGCGCAGCTTCGCCATCCGCCTGGCACTGGCCGCGGCGGCGCTCGCGGTGACGGGCCCGGCGTCGGGGCAATTGCTCCAGGCGCTCAAGATCATGCGCAACAACCGGCCGCCCGCGGCGCCGTTCGCGCAGCTGAAGCCCCCGCCGCCGCCCGATTATGCGCGGCCCTCCGAATGGGCGGCGCTGCCGACCACCCGCGACGAGGCGGATGCGACTCCGCCCGGCATCCGCGCCATCGACCAGACCCAGGCGGAGGTCGACGTCTTCTTCATCTACCCGACCGTGCTGATGAGCCGCGACGTATGGAACGCCGACACCCGCGATCCCGAGCTCAACCGCCGCATCGAGACCACCACCATTCGCAGCCAGGCCACCGTATTCAACGGCTGCTGCGCGATCTACGCGCCGCGCTACCGCCAGATGACGCTGGGCGGCTACATGAAATGGTCGGACAACAGCGTGAAGGCGACCGAGCTCGCCTATTCGGACGTCGCGCGCGCCTTCCGCGTCTTCCTTGACCGCTACAACCGCGGCCGGCCCTTCATTCTCGCCGGTCACAGCCAGGGCTCACGCCTCGCCCGGCTGCTGATCGAGCGCGAAATCGACGGCAGGCCGGTCGCCAATCGCCTGGTCGCTGCCTACCTCCTCGGTCACTGGATCGAAGCCGACTGGTTCAGCCACCTGCGCAGCGTGCGCGCCTGCACCCGCGCCTTCGACACCGGCTGCGTCGTCACCTGGTCGACCTTCGCCGAGGGGCGCGACGGCTCGGCCCAGCGCCGCACGCTCGGCATCCAGTCGAAATACAAGCCCGAGCAGCTGAAGCGCCCCTACGTCGGCATCAATCCGCTCACCTGGACCACCGATGGCACGGTGGCGCCGAAGTCGCTCAACAAGGGATCGTGGCTGCCCGGCCCCGGCCCGGCGCTGCGCTCGCTCGATGTCGGCCTGGTGTCCGCGCGCTACCGTGACGGCGCCGTCTACGTCTCGCCGCCGGGGATCAAGTCCTATACCGACTATGTCATCCCGTTCGGCAACTACCATAATCTCGACTATGCGATGTTCTGGATGAACCTGCGCGAGAATGCGCAGACCCGCGTCAACGCCTTCTGGAAACACTGAGTCCCGTCTCCTTCGTCATTCCCGCGAAAGCGGGAATCTATTCTGGCTGGCGGCGGTGAGATTCACTGGCTTCGGCGACAATGGATTCCCGCCTTCGCGGGAATGACGAAGGCGCTTGTGGTTCCGCTGAGGCCTCATCGACGCTATATGGCTGCCGTTCCACGAGGAAATCGAATGTCAGTCCGTCCCTGGCGCGACATCGCGCGCCGCAAGAGCCGCCAGATCATGGTCGGCAACGTCCCCGTCGGCGGCGATGCGCCGGTCACCGTCCAGACGATGACCAACACGCCGACCGCCGACGCGCGCGCGACGATCGACCAGATCCGCCGCTGCGAGGACGCGGGCGTCGACATCATCCGCGTGAGCTGCCCCGACACCGACTCGACTGCGGCGCTCCGCCAGATCGTCCGCGCCGCGCGCGTGCCGATCGTCGCCGATATCCACTTCCACTACAAGCGCGCACTCGAGGCCGCCGACGCCGGCGCCGCATGCCTCAGGATCAATCCGGGCAACATCGGCTCGTCCGAGCGTGTGGAAGAGGTGGTCCGCGCCGCCAAGGCCAACGGCTGCGCGATCCGCATCGGCGTCAACGCCGGCAGCCTCGAGAAGGACCTGCTCGAGAAATACGGCGAGCCCTGCCCCGAGGCGCTGGTCGAGAGCGCGCTCGACCATATCAAGCTGCTCCAGGACCACGACTTCCACGACTACAAGGTCGCGGTGAAGGCGTCGGACGTGTTCCTCGCCGTCGCCGCCTATCAGCAGCTCGCGGAGGCGGTCGACTGCCCGCTCCACCTCGGCATCACCGAGGCGGGGGGCTTCGTCGGCGGCACGGTCAAGTCGGCGATCGGCATCGGATCGCTCCTGTGGTTCGGCATCGGCGACACCATCCGCGTCTCGCTGTCCGCCGAGCCGGAGGAGGAGGTCCGCGTCGGCTTCGAGATCCTCAAGAGCCTCGGCATCCGCAACCGCGGCGTGCGCGTGGTCTCGTGCCCGAGCTGCGCGCGCCAGGGCTTCGACGTGATCCGCACCGTGCAGGTGCTGGAGGAACGGCTCCAGCACATCCGCACGCCGATGTCGCTGTCGGTGCTCGGCTGCGTCGTCAACGGCCCCGGCGAGGCGCGCGAGACCGACATCGGCATTACCGGCGGCGGCAACGGCAAGCACATGGTCTATCTGTCGGGCGTCACCGACCATCATGTGAGCGACGCCGACATGGTCGACCACATCGTCAGGCTGGTCGAGGCCAAGGCGGCGGAGATCGAGGCCGCGGAGGACGCGCGGGCGGTGGCCGCGGAATAGCCGTCGAAGCGGAATCAGTGCTCCTGCGAAAGCAGGAGCCCAGGCCGCAAGTGCATAGCTCGTGATCCGGGGCTCCTGCTTTCGCAGGAGCACAAGCTCATCTCGTCAGGAAGGTCTTTAGCTCCCCCCCAGCACGTTGATCGTGAACGCCAGCACGCCGAGGTTGAAGACGAACGCGATCATCGAATGCCCCGTCACCACCCGCCGCATCCGTGTCGAGGTGATCGCGGTGTCGCTGGTCTGGAAGGTCATGCCGAGCGTGAAGGCGAAATAGACGAAGTCCCAATATTCGGGCTCGTCCGCGCCGGGGAAATCGAGCCCGCCGGTGTCCTTGCCGCCGTCGGCGGTAAGGTAGAAAAGATGGGCATAGTGCAGCGCGAACACCGTGTTGCCGAAGGTCCAGGCGATCAGCAGCGTCGCCACCACCAGCGCCAGCGTGATCGGCGGCGGCTTTCCCGTGGTCCCCAGCTCGGCCGCCACCGCCGCCAGCACCGCGATCGTCGTCGCCGCGGTCACCGCCAGCATCATCGCGCGATTGGCGTCGTTGCGGCGTGAGGTCTCGCGCATCACCTCGGCATCGGTCTGCCGCAGCAGCGGCGCTACCGCGGCCAGGAACACCAGCGCCGCGACGTCGAACCCGATCATCACGCCCTGCGCCCAATCGGTAAGGGTGATCGCGATCGGGACCGCCACCGCCGCGATCACGCAAAAGGCGAGGAATCGCGGCGGCGCGATCCGGTTGCCGATGCTCTGCTGGCCTCCCGCCATTGCGCTGGTATAGCGCAGCCGTCACGCCGTGCCAGCAGAAGGGGAGGGGGAAGCCATGGCCGCACGCACGCTTTCCCCAGCCACCGCATTCGGCGTCGGCGCGCTGGGCATTGCGGTCTTCTCCGCCATGGACGCGGTGATGAAGGGGCTGAGCCTCGACATCGGCGCCTACAACGCGCTGCTCTGGCGCAGCTTCGCCGCCATCGTGATCGCCGCCGTGCCTTATCTCATCGGCCGCCCCGCAATGCCCGAGCGCACCGCGATGCGGCTCCACCTGATCCGCGGCGTGGTCAGCGCGGTGATGGCGATCCTGTTCTTCTGGGGCCTCGCGCGCGTGCCGATGGCGCAGGCGATCGCACTTGCCTTCATCGCGCCGCTGATCGCGCTCTTCCTCGCCGCCGTCATCCTCAAGGAGCGGATCGGCCGCGCCTCGGTCGTCGCCAGCGCCATCGCCTTCGCCGGCGTCCTGGCGATCCTTGCCGGCCAGGCCCGCGCCGAGCTCGGCCATGAGGCGTTCCTCGGCGCGATTGCGGTGTTGGGGTCGGCGGTCTGCTATGCCTTCAACATCATCCTGATGCGCGCGCAAAGCCTGGTCGCGGGGCCGGTCGAGGTCGCCTTCTGGCAGAACGTGACCGTCGCCGTGTGCCTCGCGCTGCCCGCGCCGTGGTTCGCTGCGGTGCCGGCGCTGCATCACGCGCCGATGCTGGTGCTGGCCGCCGCGCTTGCCACCGCCTCGCTGCTGCTCCTGTCCTGGGCCTATGCCCATGGCCCGGCGAGCTATCTCGCGCCGACCGAATATACCGCCTTCATCTGGGCGTCGCTGTTCGGCTGGACCGTGTTCGGCGAGACGCTGTCGCCATGGACGGTCGCCGGCGCCGCGCTGATCGTCACCGGCTGCGTCATCGCCGCGCGCAGCCGTCCCCAAATCGAGGAGACCCCTGCATGATCCGTCCCGCCGTGCCCGCGGACGTCCCCACCATCCTCCGCCTCGTCCGCGAGCTCGCCGAATACGAACGCGAGCCCGACGCCGTGGTCGCGACCGAGGCGATGCTGGCCGAGGCGCTGTTCGGCAATCGTCCCGCTGCGGAGGCGGTGATCGCGGAGGTCGACGGCGCCGCCGCCGGCTTCGCGCTCTTCTTCCACAATTTCTCGACCTGGACCGGCCGGCGCGGCATCTATCTCGAGGATCTCTACGTCACGCCCGAGGCGCGCGGGCTGGGGATCGGCAAGGCGCTGCTCCGGCACATCGCCGCCCTTGCGGTCGAGCGCGGCTGCGGCCGGTTCGAATGGGCGGTGCTCGACTGGAACGAGCCGGCGATCCGCTTCTACGACGCCTGCGGGGCGGAGAGCATGGACGAATGGACGGTGCGCCGCGTCTCGGGCGATGCGCTGCTCGCCCTGGCAGGGAGGGACTGATGGCCTGGGTCTGGCTGATTGTCGGCGGCTTCTTCGAGGTCGGCTTCACCACCTGCCTGCGCTACGTCGACGGCTTCCGCAACGTGCCGTGGACGATCGGCTTCCTCGTCTCGGTGGGCCTGTCGATGGGCCTGCTCGAGGTCGCCTCGCGTTCGATCCCGATGGGGACGGCCTATGCGGTATGGGGCGGGATCGGCGCGCTCGGCACGGTGATCGTCGGCATCGTCTGGTTCGGCGAGCCCGCGCACCTTGCCCGCATCGCGCTGATCGTCGCGCTGGTGGCGTGCATCGGCGGGCTCAAGCTGACTGCGCACTGACATGGCGTTCGACGCCAAATGATAGATTGGGGCCTCGCCGATTGGGTCGCCGAAGCGGTCGAGCCGCTCGGCCGCGTCACCCGCAAGCGGCTGTTCGGCGGCGCAGCGCTCTATTGCGACGGCATCGCCTTCGCGATCCTGGCGTTCGATGCGCTGTGGCTGAAGGCGGATGCCGAAACCGACGCCGAATGGGATGCGGTCGGCGCGCCGCGCTTCACGGTCGAGCGCGACGACGGCAAGGTCCAGTCGATGAACTACCGCCGCGCGCCGGACGAGACCTATGACGACGCCGACGAGCTTCGCCGCTGGGCGCGGCTGGCGATCGAGGCCGGGCAGCGCGCGGCGGTGAAGCCGAAGCGGAGAAGCAAATAAATCCTCCCCGGCACGGGGAGGGGGACCAGTCGCAGGCTGGTGGAGGGGGCCCTCGGCTACGGAATCCGTCTTGGCGGGCCCCTCCACCACCGGCCTTCGGCCGGCGGTCCCCCTCCCCGTGCCGGGGAGGAGCTAAGCTGCTGCTAAGCCGCCTTCGCCGCCTTGGCCCGCTCGATCGCCTCGACCACGATCTGCCGTGCCTGTTCGGCGTCGCCCCACTGGCCGACCCGGACCCACTTCTCGGCCTCGAGGTCCTTGTAGTGGGTGAAGAAGTGCTCGATCTGCTGGAACACGATCGAGGGCAGGTCGCCGCGCTCGCCGACGTCCGAATAATAGGGGAAGGTGGTGTCGACCGGCACGCACACCAGCTTCTCGTCGCCGCCATGCTCGTCCTCGAGGTTGAGCACCGCGATCGGCCGCGCGCGCACCACGCAGCCGGGGATGAACGGCGAGCGCGCGATCACCAGCGCGTCGAGCGGATCGCCGTCCGGCGACAGCGTATGCGGCACGAAGCCGTAGTTCGCCGGATAGCGCATCGGCGTGTGGAGGATACGGTCGACGAACAAGGCGCCCGAGGCCTTGTCGAACTCGTATTTCACCGGCTCGCCGCCCGACGGTACTTCGATGATGACGTTGAGGCTGTGCGGCGGGTTGTCGCCCACCGGCACCATGTCGATACGCATGGACTGGTCCTTGTTCGCGAGTGGCCGCCCGGCCCTCGGATTACTCCGGAGACCGGACGGGTTCGCGCGCGCCTTAACGGGCGGTCAGCAGCCGGTCGAGCCCGTTCGTGCCCGTGCCGGTCTTTTCAAGGCGCGGATAGCGCAGTCCGTCGCGATAATCGATCTCGGCGGTGCGATAGCGGCTGCCGTTCTTGACCAGCAGCTTGATCGGCGCCTTGCCGGTCTTGGCGGCGGTGATCGCGGCCTTGAGCTTGTCCTCGGTATAGGCGTCGCCGTCGACCGCGACGATGATGGTGGCGACGTCGAAGCCGGCGTTGAAGGCGGGCGAATCCCACACGACACCGGTGATTTGCCCGTCCTTGCCGACGGTCATGCCGAGCGAGAAGGTGAGGTTGAGCTGCTTGCGGTCCTTCTCCGCTGCCTTCCACATGTCGGTCGGCTGGTCGGTGTAGACCAGGCGATAGCCGTTGTCGGTGAAGCCGGCGAGCGGTGCGCGCTCGTTGATCTTGTTGACGCGCTGGTCGAGGAAGCCCGCCCAGTCATAGGGCTGGATGTCGTTCAGCGTCTTGGCGACGTCGTCGAACGTGTAGGTCAGCTCGCCCCAGTCGCCGTCGTTCATGCCGAAGAAGGCGCGGGCGAAATCGTCCATCGACTTCTTGCCGCCCGACAGCTTGCGCAGCAGCGCGTCGGTCTCCAGCCAGATCAGCAGCCCCTCGTTGTAATAATCTTCGCTGCGCTGCCAGTTGGTCCAGCCCTTGGGCCGGCGCGCGGAGATGATCGGGTCGTTGGTGGTGTCGATCACCGGCCGCCACTTGCGGCCCTGCATATTGTCATAGTTGGCGGCGATGATCGCGAGCTGGTCGAGCGTGTCCTGCTTGCCGACCAGCCCCGATCGCGCCTGCAGGACATAACCCCAGAACTGCGTCTGCCCCTCATAGACCCACAGCAGGCTGTCGCGCATCGGGGTGCGGAAGTCGGGCGTCCACAGGTCCGCGCCGCGGCGGTACTTGCCGTCCCAGCTGTGGGTGAACTCGTGTGGCAGCAGGTTGCGGTCGAGCGCCTTGTCCTTCCACTCCTTGAAATAGCCGAGGTCGACGCCGTTCTCGGAGCTGCGGTGATGCTCCAGGCCGTTGCCGCCCATCTCGTCGCTGATCGACAGCAGGAAGTGGTAATTGTCGTAATGCTGCGCGCCGAACAGCTTCACCGCCTGATCGACCAGCGCCTTGTGCTGGGCGATCATCTCCGGCGTGGCGGCGTCGATCTCCGCCTGGTTGTCGGCGACGACGTCGAGGTGGACGCGGGGGCTGAGCGGCCACGACTTGGCATAGCGCCCGGCGATCGTGGGCGAATCCTGCAGTACGTCATAGGTCGTCTGCTGATAGCTGTAGGTCGACCCGTTCGCCGTCGACGGCAGGCCGGAATAGGCGGTCCAGCCCGCCGGATACTTGACCGTCGCCTGGATGGGGATGCGCCGCGTGTAATAGCCCGCCGGATAGAGGCTCACCGCCTCCCACTGGATGTTGAGCATGTTCGGCGCGACGACGATGCGGCCCTGGTTGGGCGCGGTCGCGGACAGGAACTGGAACGAGACGTCGAGCTGCTTCGCGCCCTCCGGCACGTCGAGGTGGAAGGCGTAGACGTCGACCGGATCGCGCTTCCACGGGATCACCTTCCCGCCCGCGGTGACCTTGAGGCCCGCGAGCTTCTCGATCTGCCCGCGCGGTGCGTGATTGCCCGGCAGCCATTTCGGCATGAGCAGCACGAAATGGCCGGCTTCGGCGACCGGCACCGTCTCCTTGACGCGGTAGATTCCCTGCTCGGTATCGGTCGCGTCGACCTCCAGCCTGATGACGCCGCCCGGATAGTCGACGTCGCGCGCCTCGGGGATGGTGTCGGTGAACGGGGCGGTGGCGACCGGCGCCGAGTTCCTGACCTGGGCGACAGCGGACGGGGCGGCGGAGGCGAGGAGGAGAATCGCGAGCGGACGGAGCATCGAGAAACTTTCATATGAAACGGGATGCGCCGTTTCTTAGAGCAAGCTAGCCATGTTGCAATATCACCTGCCTCACCTCCTCTGGTTGTCACCCCGGCTTTGTGCCGGGGTCCACTGCGCCGCAGGCATTGCAGCTGGAGGTTCGAGCTCTGGATGAGTCGCCCGGTGGACCCCGGCATAAGACCGGGGTGACGATGGTATCGGGGCAAGCGGCGTCCACTCAAAGGTTCACGGCTTGCTTACCATTCCGCGGCTAGAGCGGCGGCCATGTACCACGACGCCACGCTCGCCGCCCGCGCCAAGGCCGATCCGCGGCCCAAGTCGGCGGTCAGCACCGGCGTCGGCCTGGCGGGTCTCGCGGGATTGCTGACCTGGACCGCGATTGCGCTGTATTTCGAAATGCCTGGGCCGCTGTCGGCGCTCACCAACGTGGTCGCTGCCGGCGCCCCCATGGTGCTGTGGTCGATCTTCGTCGACAAGGTCCACCGCAACCCCTCGACCGGCATCGACTGGGACAATCCCCGGCCGCTCAGCGAGACGATCGACGTCAGCCTCGCCAAGATCGCCGGCCTGTGGCTCACCTGGGGCGGCATCGCCTGCGTCTATGCGCTCTCCCGCTTCTATTGGCAGGGCCCTTATGTCTTCTCGATGTGGTGCTTGGCGATGGCGGCGCCGGTGCTGTTCCTTGGCGCGATCCCCTGGGTGATCTGGTCGGACCGCTACCTCAAGCAGCCGCGCGACGGCGCCTGGACGCTCGGCGCCTGGCTGCTCAACCTCGACGAACCCTATGAGCGCGAGGCGATCTACGCCCATCTGCGTGCCTGGGCGGTGAAGGGCTTCTTCCTCGCCTTCATGCTCGCGATCGTACCGGCCGGTTTCGGTGACTTCATCCGTGGCGACACCGCTAACCTCTGGCGCGATCCCGTGGCGCTGGCGCAATGGCTGATCACCTTCATGTTCCTGGTCGACGTCGCCTTTGCGACGGTCGGCTACATCCTCACCTTCCGCGCGCTCGATTCGCACATCCGCAGCGCCACGCCGCTCGCCGCCGGCTGGACCGCGGCGCTGATCTGCTATCCGCCGTTCGTGCTGATGGCCGACGGCGGCCCGCTCGACTATCACCCCGGCACCTCGGACTTTGTCCATTGGCTCTCCGGTCATCCCACGCTGATGGCGATCGTCGCCTTCGTGCTGGTCGGCCTCACCGCCATCTATGCCTGGGCGACGGTGGCGTTCGGTCTGCGCTTCTCCAATCTCACCCACCGCGGCATCCTGACGCACGGGCCCTATGCCTTCAGCCGCCACCCGGCCTATCTCAGCAAGAATCTGTTCTGGCTGATCTCGACCATGCCGATGCTGGCAACGACCGGAAGCTGGGTCGACGCGGTGCGCAACACCGCGCTGATGCTGGGCGTGGCCGGCGTCTACTATTGGCGCGCCAAGACCGAGGAAGCGCATCTCGGTATGGATCCGGCCTACCGCGAATACAGCGAATGGATGGAGCGCAACGCGCCGGTGCCCCGCTTCTTCGCCTGGATCACGGGCCGCAGCAAAACCCCTCTCCCATCGGGAGAGGGAGGGGCCCGCTCGGCATAGCCGAGTGGGAGGGTGACGTGTCACCACCCGGTCACCCTCACCCTTCCGCCGCTACGCGGCTCCCTCCCTCTCCCGATGGGAGAGGGATTTTCAGTAGCTGAGCTCGCCGTACACCCCGCGCACGTCGCCGCCCCAGGCGCCGTGATAATGCTCCAGCAACATCTCGGCCGGCACCTTGCCGGTACGGACGATCTCGCGCAGCGGATCGAGGAATCCGGTCTCGTTCGACCCCGACGCGTCGACCCGCGCCCGCGCCGACAGACCAGCCGTGGCGATGTCGAGCACCTCGCCGGCGATGTCGCGCAGCCTGCCGCCGCCCGGCAGCGGCGCGTCCAGCGCGAGCTTCGGCACGGCATTGCGCAGCGCGTGCCGGTCCTCCATCGACCAATGCTTGACGAGGTCCCACGCCGCGTCGAGCGCGCCCTGGTCGTACAGCAGCCCCACCCACAGCGCCGGCAGCGCGCAGATGCGGTCCCAGGGGCCCCCGTCGGCGCCACGCATCTCGAGGAAGGTCTTGAGCCGCACCTCCGGGAAAGCGGTCGAGAGATGATCCGACCAATCCTCGATCGTCGGCCGCTCGCCCGGTAGCACCTCGAGCTTGCCTTCGAGGAAATCGCGGAAGCTGAGCCCCGCCGCGTCGATGTACTTGCCCTCGCGGTAGACGAAGTACATCGGCACATCGAGCGCATAGTCGGCATAGCGCTCGTAGCCGAAGCCGTCCTCGAACACGAACGGCAGCATCCCCGTCCTCGCCGGATCTGTGTCGGACCAGATATGGCTGCGGTAGGAGAGATAGCCGTTGGGCTTGCCTTCGGTGAACGGCGAGTTGGCGAACAGCGCGGTGCCGAGCGGCTGCAGCGCCAGCGCGACACGGAACTTCTGCGCCATGTCCGCCTCGCTCGCATAGTCGAGGTTGGTCTGGATGGTGCAGGTCCTGAGCATCATGTCGAGGCCGAGGTTGCCGACCCGCGGCATGTGCCTGAGCATGATCGCGTAGCGGCCCTTGGGCATGATCGGCAGCTCGGCACGCGCCTTGTCCGGCCACATGCCGAGTCCGAGGAAGCCGAGCCCGAGCCGGTCGCCGACCGTCTTCACCTGACGCAGGTGCCGCCCGGTCTCGGCGCAGGTTTCATGGAGGTTGTCGAGCGGCGCGCCGGACAGCTCGAACTGACCGGCGGGCTCCAGGCTGATCGAGCCGTCCCTACCGGTCAGCGCGATGACGTTGTCGCCCTCGATCACGGGCTGCCAGCCGAACTCGGTAAGCCCGTTCAACAGGTCGCGGATGCCGCCCGGCTCGTCATAGCTCGGCGCGCGATGGTCGCTGAGGCGGAATACGAACTTCTCGTGCTCCGTCCCGATCCGCCAGTGCGCCTTCGGCTTCTCGCCGCGCGCGAAGAACGCCGTCAGCTGATCCCTGCACTCGATCACGGGCGAGTTGCTGCTCGAAACGGTCTTCGTCGTCATGGCCGGGCATTACTCGGGGGCGAGGGTATGCGCTAGAGGCCGCAGCAGCGCTCATCGCAGGTTCAGCTAGATGGGGTGAAGCTGGACTGCGGACGTTACGGGAGGACGGCAATGCGGCTCGAAGCGATCGCCTTGTGCGCGCTGCTGGTGTCGACCGGGGTATCGGCGCAATCGGTCTACGGTCCGCCACCGCCGGGGGCGCGACTGCCCGGCATCTCGATGGCGACCCAGCCATCGATCGAACGTGAGACGAGCCGGATCCGCAGCGACATCCGCCACGGGCGCGACAGCGGCGCCTTGACGAAAAGGGAGTCGCGCCATCTTCGCCGCGAGGCCGATCAGATCGACACGCTTGCCGGCCGCTATGGCGCCGACGGCCTTTCCGATTCGGAGAGCCGCGAGCTCGACATGCGCGTGCGCGCCTTGCGCGACATCACCAATGCCCAGCGGACCATGGGATCGGGCAGCAAGCGCTAAGGCAGACCGGCCGGGTTCAGGCGGCGGCGCCCCAATCGCCGGCCGCCGCCATCCACAGGCTCACCGCCGCCGCCGCCGCGGTATCGGCGCGCAGGATGCGCGGGCCCAGCCCGATCCCCACTGCATCCGGCAGCGCCCGGATCGCCTCGCGCTCCTCGGGATCGAAGCCGCCTTCGGGCCCGATCAGGATCGCCGCTGGACCGGGCCGGCTCCGCATCGCCTCGACCGCCGGCACGCCGCCGGTCTCGTCGGCGAAGAACAGCGCTCGCGCCGCCGGCCAGTCGCGCAGCAGCGCGGGCAGCTTCACCGGCTCGGCGAGCTCCGGCACCGCGGTGCGCCCGCATTGTTCGGCCGCCTCGATCATGTGCGCGCCCAGGCGCTCCAGGTTGAGCCGGTCCACCACTGTCCGCCGCGTCACCACCGGCACCAGCCGGGCGACGCCGAGCTCGCACGCCTTCTCGGCGACCCAGTCGATCCGACCCTTCTTGAGCGGCGCGGCGCACAGCCACAGGTCCGGCACCGTCTCCGCCTCGCGCAGCCGCTCGCGCACCGTCAGCGTCAGGTCACGCTTGCCGGGGCTCTCCGCCACCGCCAGCCATTCGCCCGAGACGCCGTCGAACAGCTTGACCGGATCGCCGGCCTTCAGCCGCATCACCGACAGGAGGTAATGCGCTTGCGCCCCCTCGACGCGCACGGCGGCGCCTTCGGAGAGCGGCGTCTCGACGAACAGTCGCGGCGTGGACTGCGGCGGCCAGGCGGGGGTGGCGGGCATGGATGCGGCTTAGCGCGCCTCGCAGTGCCGCCGCCAGCCCGATCAGGGCTTTCCTAAAGGGATTTGGTTTGGCAGCAGGACGGGCGATGACCGCCGAGATCGTCCCCGATACGGAGCACCGCGGCCTGGTCGGCGCGCTGCCGCCCGCCTTGCGCAACTTCGCGCTGCTGGCGCGGCTCGACCGGCCGATCGGCTGGTGGCTGCTGTTCTGGCCGGGAGCCTGGGCGGTGGCGCTGGCCGGCGGGGCGGTGGCGCGCTGGGACCTGATCCTGTGGCTGCTCCTCGGCAGCATCGCGATGCGCGGCGCCGGCTGCGTCTACAACGACATCGTCGACCGCGACCTCGACCGCCAGGTGGCGCGCACCGCCGTCCGTCCGCTGGCGAGCGGCGCGGTCTCGCTCAAGGCAGCCTGGGCCTGGCTCGGCCTCCTGTGTCTGATCGGCCTGGTCGTGCTGCTCCAGCTCCACTTGTCCGCGGCGGCGGTCGCGCTCGCCAGCCTCGCGCTGGTCGCCGCCTATCCCTTCATGAAGCGCATCACCTGGTGGCCGCAGGCGTGGCTCGGCCTGGTGTTCAGCTGGGCCGCGCTGGTCGGCTGGGTCGAGGTGGCGGGACGGCTCTCGGCGGGAGGGCTGCTGCTCTACGCCGGCAGCATCGCCTGGGTGATCGGCTACGACACCATCTACGCCCTGCAGGACATGGAGGACGACGCGCTGGTCGGCGTGCGCTCTTCCGCGCGGCGGCTGGGGCGGGCGGTGAAGCCCGGCGTCGCCGGTTTCTACGCGGTCGCGCTGCTGCTCTGGGGCACGGCGATCTGGCAGGTGCGGCCCGATCCGCTGGCGCTGCTCGCGCTGCTGCCGGCGGCGCTGCACTTCGCATGGCAGGTCGCGACATTGGTGCCGGCCGACGGCGCGAACGCGCTCGCCCGCTTCCGGTCGAACCGCAACATCGGCTTCCTGGTGTTCGCCGCCTGCCTCGTGGTCGGAACGGCGCTTTGACCTTCCGCGGCGCACTCCCCAGGGTCCAGACCGATAAACGGCAATGGCCGTGATCGCCCGGAGAGCTTCGCTGGCAAGGAGCGCGGCGCAGACGCGTAGCTGAAGCTACGCGCAAGCAAGCGACGTAGCCAGCGAAGCTCTCCGGGCGACCCCGAAGGGGCGGGCGGATTTTAGCGCATGGCGTCGTCCTTCGTCAGTCACGATGCTACCAGCATCGCTCCCTCCTCACTCCTAGCCCTGCACCAAAATTCGCTCCGTCACGGCCGTTGCCGTTTATCGGTCTGGACCCTAAGTCGCGTCGATGTTGAGTCCCAAGCAAGCCGCCGATCGCGCCGCCCAGGCCGTGGAGCGCGCCCGCGCCGCCGGCGCCGACGCCGCCGATGCCGTCTATGCCGGCGATGTCGCCAGCTCGGTCCAGGTCCGCATGGGCGCGCTCGAGGACGTCAGCCGGTCCGAGAATGCCGAGCTCGGCCTGCGCGTCTTCGTCGGCCAGCGGTCGGCGAGCGTCGCCACCTCCGATCTGTCGGACGACGCGCTCGCCGCGCTGGTCGAGCGTGCGGTGGCGATGGCGCGGCTGGCGCCGGAGGATCCGTGGGCCGGCCTCGCCCCCGCCGACCGGCTGATGAAGGGCACGCCGCCCGATCTCGACCTCGACGACGGCGGCGATCCCGCGCCCGACACGCTCAAGGCGCAGGCGCTGGCGGTGGAGGAGGCGGCCCGCGCCGTCGCCGGCGTCTCGCAGAGCGACGGCGCCGGTGCGTCGGCATCGCGCTCGACGGTGGCGATCGCGACCAGTCACGGCTTCGCCGGCGGCTACCGGGTCAGCGGCTACAGCCTCTCCGCCTCGATGCTGGCGGGCGAGGGCGGGGCGATGCAGCGCGACTGGGCGAGCCATTCGGCGCGCCACGCCGCGCAGCTGGAGGCGCCCGAGCTGGTCGGCACCCGCGCCGGCGAGCGCGCGGTCGCCCGGCTCGATCCCGGCCGGATCGAGAGCGGCGCGATGCCGGTGGTGTTCGATCCCCGCGTCGCCAATGGTCTTGTCGGCCATCTCGTGGGAGCCATCGGCGGCGCCGCGATCGCCCGGCGCACCAGCTTCCTGCTCGACGCGCTCGGCACGCGCGTGTTCGCGCCCGGTGTCGTGATCGAGGACGACCCGCACCGCCCGCGCGGCCTGCGCTCCCGGCCATTCGACGGCGAGGGGCTGCCGGTGTCGCCGACCCGCATCGTCGAGGACGGGATGCTCGAGACCTGGCTGCTCGATTCGGCCTCGGCGCGCCAGCTCGGGCTCGAGCCGACCGGCCATGCCGCGCGCGGCGTCTCCGGCGCGCCGGGCGTGTCGACCAGCAACCTGGCGATGCTGCCGGGCAAGCTGCCGCCCGAGACGCTGATCGGCGAGATCGAGCGCGGCGTCTACGTCATCGAGCTGATCGGCCAGGGCGTAAACGGCGTCACCGGCGACTACAGCCGCGGCGCCTTCGGTTTCCTGATCGAGCAGGGCGAGATCACCCGCCCGGTGGCGGAGTTCACGATCGCCGGCAACCTCAAGGCCATGTTCCTGAACCTCACGCCCGCCAACGACCTCGAATATCGCTACGGCACCAATGCGCCGACGGTGCGGATCGACGGGATGACGATCGCCGGTGGCTGAGCTCGCCGACGCGGTCGCGGCGATCGCCGCCGAGGCGGGCGCGCTCGCGCTCCGGCGGTGGAAGACCGACTTCCGCCGCTGGGAGAAGACGCCGGGCAGCCCGGTGTGCGAGGTCGACCTGGAGGTCGACGCATTGCTCCGCCGCCGGCTGGAGGCACTGCTGCCCGATGCGGCCTGGCTGTCGGAGGAAACCGCGGACGACCGCGAGCGGCTGGCGGCACGGCGGGTGTGGGTGGTCGATCCGATCGACGGCACCCGCGACTATATCCGCGGCCGCCCGGGCTGGGCGGTGTCGGTGGCGCTGGTCGAGGACGGCCAGCCGGTGATCGCCGCGCTCGACGCCCCTGCCCGCAGCGAGACGTGGCGCGCCGAGGCCGGCCAGGGCGCACGCCGCAACGGCGCGGCGATCCGTGCCGCCGACCGCGCGGAGCTCGCCGGCGCCCGCGTGCCCGCCGACAGCCTGCCCAAGGTCGACCGCGACTTGGTGATGGTCGACAAGCCCAATTCGATCGCGCTGCGCATCGCCATGGTCGCCGCCGGCCGGGCCGACCTGCTCGCGACGATCCGCTGGGGCCATGAATGGGACATCGCCGCCGCGGTGCTGATCGCCCGGGAAGCGGGGGCCACCGTCACCGACGCACTCGGCCGTCCGCTCGCCTTCAACACGCCGTCGAGCCAAGCCTTCGGCGTGCTCGCCACCGCGCCCCGCATCCACGCCGCCGCCGTTGACCGCCTTGCCGAACGGGCGAAAGCGGCGGTCGGGAGCTAGCGGCGGTCGCCGTTGCGCCATGGAAGTATGGCCTCCGTCAATCCTCCCCCGCCAGGGGGAGGTGGCAGCCGCAGGCTGACGGAGGGGGAGGACGGCGATCCACCATCGACTCGCTTCCTCCCCCTCCGTCGCACTTCGTGCGCCACCTCCCCCTGGCGGGGGAGGATTTGCATGTCGATCGGGCGTGTTGGCCTCAACCGATCCGGATCGACAGCTCGACATCCTCGCCGAACGGCATCGACAGATATCCGTTCTCGGGCGCACACACATGCGCCAGATAGTCGGGGCTGTAGTCGGCATTGTCGGCGACGATGAACGCGCCGGGCCTGAGGCGGCTCTCCACCAGGGCGAGGATGTCCGGATAGAGCCCCTTGGCACCGTCGAGCAGCAGCAGGTCGATCGTGTCGGGAAGGCCGGTGCTCAGCGTCTGCAGCGCATCGCCTTCCCGGATCTCGACCAGGTCGATCAGCCCGCCCGCCGTCAGGTTCGCCCGCGCCCGCGCCACCTTGGACGGCTCGAACTCGCTGGTGATCAGCCGGCCGCCGCCATTGTCCCTGAGCGCTGCGGCGAGATACAGCGTCGAGAGGCCGAACGACGTCCCGAACTCGACGATCGTCCGCGCGCCGCCGCCCCGCGCCAGCATGTAGAGCAGCAGGCCGGTCTCGCGCGAGACGGCGAGGGGAAGGTCCTTCAGGCGCCCATAGAAATCGAGGTAATCGGTCTTGCTCCGCATCAGCCGCGACCGCTCCTCGTGCGAGAGCTCCGCCACGATTGGATTCGCAGCCGGCGACGTCTCGGCCGCCTCCTCGAACAGGCGATCCAGCAGCGGGGCGAGCGGAGGGATGGTAAGGATAGTCATCGAAGTCTCCAGTCCGGGGAAAGCGCAACCTTGCGCCGGAGCCAAAAATACGAATAATTCGTCAGGTTACCTATTCGCATTCCCCGGACGTCCGATGACCGATCGCCGAACCGCCTCGATCTCCTCGCGAAAACAGCCCAAGCAGGCGCGCTCGACCGAGCTCGTCGCCACGATCCTGGAGGCGGCGGTTCAGGTTCTGGCGAAGGAAGGCGCGCACCGCTTCACCACGGCGCGGGTGGCGGAGAAGGCGGGCGTCAGCGTCGGCTCGCTCTATCAATATTTCCCGAACAAGGCGGCGATCCTCTTCCGCCTCCAGAGCGACGAATGGCGGCAGACGACCGAGCTGCTGCGGCGCATCCTCGAGGATGCCGAACGGCCGCCGTTCGAACGGCTGCGCGCGCTGGTCCATGCCTTCGTCCGCTCGGAGTGCGAGGAAGCGGAGATGCGTGTGGCGCTCGACGACGCCGCCCCGCTCTATCGCGACGCGCCCGAAGCGCGGGAGGCGAAGGCATCGGGCCGAGGCATCGTCAGGGCCTTCATGCAGGAAGCCTTGCCGGAGGCTTCGGACGCGACGCGCGCGCTGGCCGGCGACCTGATCGCGACGACGCTGAGTACGGTGGGGAAGCGGTTCTCGGAAACCCCCCGAACCCCGGCAGAGATCGCGACCTATGCCGAGGCCGTGGCCGACATGTTCTGCGCCTATCTCGAGCAGCTTCAGCGCCGCTGAAGCATGGCCTTCCTTTGGTCGATCCCATGCGCTGCGAGCCGGACCATCTGCCGGCAGAGCGCGGCCGACCATCGCCCGCTCCTTCGCTTGGGGCGCTTCCTGCGTTCGTCAGAACCAGGCCCTGATCCCCAGAACGAGGTCGACACCGCCGGTATCGTCGCCGCGCGCACGGGCGAAATCGGCGGTCCGGCCGAGCCGGCGTTCCCAGGAGACGCCGACATAAGGCGCGAACTCGCGGATGCGTTCGTAGCGCAGGCGCAGGCCGAGCTCGGCGGTCGACAGCCCCGATCCGATCGCATTCTCGGGCACGTCCTGGAAAGCGAAGTCGAGCTCGGCGCGGGGCTGCAGGACCAGGTCCTGGGTGATGCGCTGGTCGTAATAACCCTCGGCCCGCGCCAGCACGTCGCCCTTGTCCGAGAGGAACAGGCTGCCGCCGAGCTCGAACCAGTAAGGCGCAAGACCCTCGACACCAATAACTGCATAGGTGCGCCGCGGACCCGGCCCGAGATCCTGGCGGACGCCGGCCTGCAGGTTCCAATAGGGATCGATGGCGCGGCTGTAGAGCGCCTGCACGTCGGCGCTCTCGACGCGGTCGCCGAAGCGCCCCTCGCCCTCGCTCTTGAGCCGGAAGCGATCGATGTCGCCGCCGATCCAGGCTCCGCCGTCCCAGCGATAGCCGTCGCCGCCCCGGCGCGGCTGGTACTCGGCGATGTCGATCATGACCTGGTGGAAGGTCCCGCCGCCATGCTCGCGGCGCAGGCCGCGCTCGGCGGCCGCCATCGCCTCGGCGCCGTAATAGCGGTCCGCCGCGCGATCGGCCGCCGGAGCGGGGGCCGGAGCGTTGCCCGGCGGCAGGTCCGTGCCCGACGGCGCCCGTTCCTCGGCGAGCATCGCAGGCATGGGATGTCCCTGGTGAGCATCGTGCGCAGCCGGGGTGTCGGGGCCCTGCGTCGACGGCATGGCGTGATCGGCATGGGGGTCCTGCTCCGGCTGGGCGGCAGGCTTCGCGGGCATCTCCATTCCGGGCATGTCGTGGCCCGAATGGTCTTGCGCGCGCGCCGGAGCGGCAAGCGCCAGCGGCGCGAGGGTCAGCAGCAGCGCCCTTCTCATGCCCCCTCTCCCCCGAGCGGACGCACGCGCACGACCTGCATCATTCCGGCATGCATGTGGTAGAGGAGGTGGCAGTGGAACGCCCAGTCGCCGGGCTCCGCCGTCACGTCCCAGCTGACCTTGCCGCCCGGCAGCACGTTGACCGTGTGCTTGCGCGGAGCATGGTCGCCATGCCCGGTGACGAGCTCGAAGAAATGTCCGTGGAGATGGATCGGGTGCGCCATCATCGAATCGTTGACCAGCGTCACGCGCACCCGCTCGCCGGCCCGCATCGCGATCGGGGCCTTCACCTCCGAGAATTTCTCCCCGTCGAACGACCACATGAAGCGCTCCATGTTGCCGGTCAGGTGGATCTCGACCTCGCGCGCCGGTGCCCGCACGTCGGGATTGCGCTCGAGCGCGACGAGGTCGCGGTAGGTGAGCACCCGGTGGCCGACGCCCTCCAGCCCCTGGCCGGGCTCGCCGGTGCGGTCGACCGGCATCGGCGAGATCGTCTGGACGCCGGGCCCCATCCTCACCTGCGGCGCGTTGGCGGGATCGCGCATCGCCATGCTCATCCCGGCCATGGCGGCATCCGGCGCCGATCCCGAATGATCCATGCCCGCCATGTCACCGTGATCCATTCCGGCCATGCCGTCCTGATTCATCGCGCCGTGATCCATCCGGGACATGTCCATGCCCATGTCCTTCATCGTCGCGATCGGGCGCTTGCGCAGCGGCGGAACCTCGGCCGTCATGCCGGGACGCGGGGCGAGCGTCGCGCGCGCCATGCCCGACCGATCCGCCGCCTCGGCGACGAGGGTGTAGGCGCGGTCGTCGGTCGGCGTGACCACGACGTCATAGGTTTCGGCGACCGTGATCTGGAACTCGTCGACCTCGACCGGCCGGACGTTCTGCCCGTCGGCCTGCACCACCGTCATCCGGAGGCCGGGGATGCGCAGGTTGAAGATGGTCATCGCCGAGGCGTTGACGAACCTGAGCCGCACGCGCTCGCCGGGCTTGAACAGCGCGGTCCAGTTGTCCTTCGGCCCATGCCCGTTGACGAGGTAGGTGTAGGTCGACCCGGTCACGTCGGAGATGTCGGTCGGGTCCATCCGCATCGCGCCCCATTCCAGCCGGTCCTCGAGCGGCTGGTCCTTCCCCGCGAGCAGGCCGGACAGCGTCTGGCGCTGCCGGTTGAAATAGCCGGGCTGCTGCTTGAGCTTCATGAAGATCGCATGCGGGTGCAGCTGGCTGTGGTCGGAGAGCACGATCACATGCTGCCGGTCATAGGCGACCGGATCGGGGCCCCTGGGCTCGATCAGGATCGGACCATAATGGCCGAGCTGCTCCTGAAGGCCGGAATGGCTGTGGTACCAATAGGTCCCCGACTGGACGATCGGGAACTCATAGGTGAAGGTCGATCGCGGCCCGATGCCCGGGAAGGAGATGCCCGGCACGCCGTCCATCTGGAACGGCAGGATCAGCCCGTGCCAGTGGACCGAGGTCTCCTCGTCGAGATCGTTGACCACATGGAGCCGCACGTCCTGGCCCTCGCGCAGGCGGATCAGCGGGGCGGGGACCGTGCCGTTGATGCCGATCGCATGGCTCCGGCGGCCGTCGATCGTCATCATCTGGTGTGCGACGCGCAGCGTGATGTCCTCGCCCGAGACTTCCGGAAGCGATGCGGCGATCCCCGGCGCGTTGGTCTGGGCCCAGGCGGGCATCCAGGCGGCCAGCGCCAGTCCGCCGCCCATGCGACCGGCGCCCCGCAAAAGCCGGCGCCGGTCCATCGTCATGTCCATTCCCGTTCCTCCGAGTGCCGGCGACGGCGTCTCTCTTCCAGAGTCCGTCGATACGGTCTGACACAGTGTCAAGGTCAAGCGCCGTCCGGCCATGCGACCGGGTGCTTGACCTTGACATGATGTCAATCCCTAGATCGGCGGGCATCGGAGGAATGCGATGACCCATGCCCACGCCCATGATGCCCATGCCGGCCATTCCTGCTGCAGCGGCGGCGAGCTTGGCGCCGATAAGGACACCGCACCCGAGGCGCCGCCCGGAACGATCTACACCTGCCCGATGCACCCCGAGATCCGCCAGGTCGGCCCCGGCACCTGCCCGATCTGCGGCATGGCGCTGGAGCCGGAGACGGTCACGCTGGACAGCGGTCCCAATCCCGAGCTCGCCGACATGACGCGGCGCTTCTGGATCGGCTTCATGCTGACGCTGCCGGTGTTCGCCCTCGAGATGGGCGGGCACCTGACCGGCCTCACCATGATGCTCGGCCGCCAGACCTCCAACTGGGTCCAGCTCCCGCTCGCCGCGCCGGTGGTGCTCTGGGCCGGCTGGCCGTTCTTCGAGCGCGGCTGGGCGTCGCTCCGGTCGCGCAACCTCAACATGTTCACGCTGATCGCGATGGGCGTCGGTGTCGCCTTCGCCTACAGCCTGGTGGCGGTGCTCGCGCCCGGCATCTTCCCGGCCGCGTTCCGCGACGCGGGCGGTGCGGTGCCCGTCTATTTCGAGGCGGCCGCGGTCATCACCGTGCTGGTGCTGCTCGGCCAGGTCCTCGAGCTGCGCGCCCGCGAGCGCACCTCCGGCGCGATCAAGGCGCTGCTCGGCCTCGCGCCCAGGACGGCGCGGCGCATCCGCGAGGACGGCAGCGACGAGGAGGTCACGCTCGACCGCATCCAGGTCGGCGACCGCCTGCGCGTGCGCCCCGGCGAGAAGGTGCCGGTCGACGGCGAGCTGCTCGAAGGGCGTGTCGCGATCGACGAATCGCTGGTCACCGGCGAATCGATGCCGGTGACCAAGGAGCCCGGCGCCCAGGTGATCGCCGGCTCGCTCAACCAGACCGGTTCGTTCGTGATGCGCGCGGACAAGGTCGGCGCCGACACGCTGCTGTCGCGGATCGTCCGCATGGTCGCCGAGGCACAGCGCAGCCGCGCGCCCATCCAGCGCATGGCCGACCGGGTCTCGGCCTGGTTCGTGCCGGCGGTGATCGCGGTGGCGGCGGTCGCCGCGGTCGCCTGGGCACTGGTCGGCCCCGATCCGCGCCTCGGCCATGCGCTGGTCGCCGCCGTCTCGGTGCTGATCATCGCCTGTCCCTGCGCGCTCGGCCTGGCGACGCCGATGTCGATCATGGTCGGCGTCGGGCGCGGCGCCCACGCCGGCGTGCTGATCAGGAACGCCGAAGCGCTCGAGCGGTTCGAGACGATCGACACGCTGATCGTCGACAAGACCGGGACGCTCACCGAAGGCAAGCCCGCGGTCACCCTGATCCAGCCCGCGCCGGGCGTCGACGAGGCCGAGCTGCTGCGGCTCGCCGCGAGCGTCGAACGCGCGAGCCAGCATCCGCTGGGCGAAGCCGTGGTGCGTGCGGCCACCGACCGCGGACTGGCGCTGGCGGAGGTCCGCGACTTCGACGCGCCGATCGGCCGCGGCGTGACCGGCACCGTCGAAGGCAGGCACCTGCGTCTCGGCGGACCCCGGTTCATGACCGAGCAGGGGATCGACACCGCCTCGCTCGCCGAGGAAGCCGAACGGCTGCGCGGCGACGGCGCAACCGCGATCTTCGTCGCCGTGGACGGCGCGCTTGCCGGCCTGATCGGCATCGCCGACCCGATCAAGCCGAGCACCCCCGACGCCGTGCGGGCGCTCAAGGCCGAGGGCGTGCGCGTCGTGATGCTGACCGGCGACAACCGCACCACGGCCCGGGCGGTGGCGACGCGGATCGGCATCGACGAGGTCGAGGCCGAGGTGCTGCCCGAGGACAAGGCCGCGGTCGTCCGGAGGCTGCGGACCGAAGGCCGCGCCGTGGCGATGGCCGGCGACGGCGTGAACGACGCGCCCGCGCTCGCCGCCGCCGACGTCGGCATCGCGATGGGCACCGGCGCGGACGTCGCGATCGAGAGCGCGGGCGTCACCCTGCTCAAGGGCGACCTCACCGGGCTGGTGCGCGCGCGGCGCCTGTCGCGTGCGGTGATGCGCAACATCCGCCAGAACCTGATCTTCGCCTTCGCCTACAACGCCGCCGGCGTGCCGATCGCCGCCGGCCTGCTCTATCCGCTGACGGGCATGCTGCTGTCGCCCGCAATCGCCGCGCTGGCGATGGCGCTGTCGTCGGTCAGCGTGATCGCCAACGCGCTCCGCCTGCGGCTGGTGCAGCTCTGAGCGCGGGAGTAGAAGCCGCCCCATGAACATCGGCCAGGCAGCGGAAGCGAGCGGCGTCTCGCAGCGGATGATCCGGCATTACGAGAAGATCGGCCTGATCCCGCCGGCGCCGCGCCGGGACAGCGGCTATCGCGACTATTCCGATGCCGACGTGCACCGGCTGCGCTTCATCGCCAATGCCCGCGACCTCGGCTTTCCGATCGAGGAGATCGCGACGCTGCTCGACCTCTGGAACAACCGCGACCGGTCGAGCGCGGAAGTGAAGGCGCTCGCCATCGCGCGGGCCGATGCGCTGAAGCGCAAGGCGGCGGCGATCGAGGCGATGCGCCGCACGCTGGAGGACCTCGCCCGGCGCTGCCACGGCGACGGCCGCCCCGACTGCCCGATCCTGGAGACGCTCGCCGGGGAGTGATCCCGACCGCCGCCCTCGAGACCGTCTAGAGCGGCTGTCAGAAACCTGAGTCGTCATGCCGGACTTGTTCCGGCATCCACCTCTCCACGAAGACTGGCGCTGAGATTCCAGCTCGAATCTCGAAACCGGCGCTTGGCTGCCCGGTGGACCCCGGAACAAGTCCGGGGTGACAAACGATGGATCAGATTTCCGCAATCCGCTCCATTCTCACCCGAGCTTCCGGGCCCGCTCCCAGAAGCGCGCATTCGGCGTCACGCCGAGTCCAGGGCCCTCCGGCAGCAGGAAATAGCCTTCGCGGCAATCGAGCCGGCCATCCATCAGGCTCGCCGAATGGTGGAAGATGCTGTGCTGATACTCGTGCCAGGGCAGGCTCAGCACGGTCGAGGAGGCGTGCAGGCTGGCCGCGGCGAAGATGCCGGCGCCGATCGTCGCGTGGGGGATGACCTTGGCATGATGCGCCTCAGCCAGATGCGCGATCCGCATGAACTGGGTGATGCCGGTATGCCCCATCTCGGGCTGCACGATCGAGACGGCGCGCCGCTCGAGCCGGGCGAGCGCATCATAGCTGGTGCGCCATTCCTCGCCCGCCGCTACCGGGATCGGCGAGCGCGCGGCGATGCTCGCCAGACCGGCCACGTCCTCGGTCTTGCACGGCGCCTCGATGAAGGCGAGGTCGTAGGGCGCGAGCCGCTCCGCCAGCGCGATCGCCTCCGCCGGCGTGTAGATCCAGTGGCAGTCGACCATCAGCGCGACGTCGGGCCCGAGCCCTTCGCGCAGCGCCGCGATCTCGCGCTCGACGCCGTCGTAGCTGACCACTGCGGCGATCTTCACCGCGCGATAGCCCCGGTCGACGAGGCTCTTCGCCAGATCGACCTTCTCCTTGAGCGTCGGCCGCGGCAGCCCCGAGGCATAGGCAGGGATACGGTCGCGATGCCGGCCGCCCAGCAGCTGGTGCAGCGGCAGATCGGTCAACTTGCCCATCAGGTCCCACAGAGCGATGTCCACCGCCGCCATCGCGTCGAGCCAGAAGCCGCCGGTATAGCCGCGCACGCGCATCAGGTCGTAGAGGTCCTCCCAGATCGCCTGGACCTCGAACGGCGAGCGGCCGGCGACGAACGGCGCGATGAGGTCGTCGACCAGCGCGAAGATCGCGCCGGGAGCGACCAGGCCATAGGTCTCGCCCCAGCCTTCCTCGCCCGACTCCAGCGTCACCCGCACCACCGCGGAGCGCATCTCGGTGGGGTAGATCGTCCGGTTGCCGCGGCGGACGACATAGCCGCGCGCGTTGACGCTCTCGCCCGGGCCAAGGCCGCCCAGGTAGGAATCGTCCTGCGGTATCGTGACCGAGAACACGTCGAACGCCTTGATGGCAGGTGCTTCGGTCATGTCGCTCTCCCCTTTTTTCGCTGTCGCGCTGTCAAATTGAGGCTTTATTAGCAACATTCACGTTGTTCAACCAGCTATGTAATCCATCCTCCGTCATTCCCGCGAAAGCGGGAATCCATTGTCGCTGAAGTCGGTGAGTCCCACCATGGCCAGCCAGAATGGATTCCCGCCTTCGCGGGAATGACGAATAGAGAGAGGCGCTTCCCCGTCTTTTAGCAAAGCATGTTGACATTGCGGGGCCGCGCCCGCCACTCCAGCTAGCGCTTCCTAAGCAACGACGGTGACGGCGACGAGAATGACGAGGAGAGCCAATCTGAAGGCGTCGGCCGGCGCGCAGCCGAACCAGAGCCTGATCGACGGGATCACCGTGCTCCAGGCGCTGGCGACCTCGACCGAGCCGGTCGGCTGCCGCGAGCTGGCGCGCCGGGTCGACCTCGAGACGACGCGCGTCAACCGGCTGCTCAAGACGCTGACCTATCTCGGCATCGCCCGCCAGACCAGCGACCGCAAGTACCGCCCCGGCTCCGGTATGACCGTGCTGGCGGCGCAGAGCCTGTTCGCCTCCGGCCTGCTGCGCCGCGCGCTGCCCGCGCTCGAGGAACTGCGCCGGTACGGCCATACGGTGGCGATGGGCGTGCTGTGGCGCGACAACGTCAGCTACCTGTTCCACGCGCCGCCCAACATGCCGGAGACCGACGCGGTCGGCCGCATCGGCCTCTATCCCGCGACGCAAGGCGGGATCGGCATGGCGCTGCTCGCGGCGCAGGACGATCTCGAGATCGAGGAGACCTACGACGGTCACGCCATCCCCGGCTATGCGAGCCTCGCCGATCTGCTCGCCGCGCTGAACCAGGTACGCGCCGCCGGCTATGCGCGCCTCAGGGTCAAGCAGGATTTCGAGCAGCATACGGTGGCGATCACGATCGGCACGCCGGTCCATGCCGCGATCGGCCTGTCGGGCTGGATTCCCGAGGCGGCGATGCCGGAGATGCTCGACGCGCTCCGCCACGCGGCGCGGCGCATCGAGGAGAGCAGCGACGCGCGCGGCGCCGATCATGGGCCGGTGGTGCCGGTGCTGGATTATCGGACGGCGGTTTAAGGCGGGTCGACATTTGAAGCTCTGAACCTTCACCGGCCGCGTTTCCCCACCGTCACCCCGGACTTGTTCCGGGGTCCACCGAGCCTTGCGGGCTGAGCTCAAACCTCTTGTCCGGTCCTTGCCTCCCGGTGGACCCCGGAACAAGTCCGGGGTGACGGTGAAGAGGGTTGGGATGTCAGCCATCCCTCAAATGCCGATCGGACCCATACACCACCGGCCGAACCGGACAGCCCTTCAGCCCGTCATCTCCCTTGCAATGTAGGATTTTGCCTGCTTGGCTCGCCCGGTCCGAGCCGCGCGAGCGCCGGTCCGATCTTTGACCTCGTCGATTTCGTCCATGTCGCCCGGCCGTCGCGTTGGTGTCGCCTCGGTGTCGCGTCCGCGTCGCGCCACTGTCGCGTCCGCGTCGCGTCGGTGTCGCGCCTGTGCCGCGTTGCTGTCGCGTCCTTGGCGCGTTGCCGTTGCGATCCCGTCGCGTCCGCGCAGCGTCAAGACGGGTCGGCTCGCAAACACATGACCTGAGTCAACTTAGTCAACATTTTTGAAGGTCCCGGCACCGGAGTCTTCGCCCGGATCGGGAGCCGTTTCTACCTATGACTTTCGTGACCTTCGACGGTTTTCCGCGGGTTTCCGTCGCCCGTCCTGAAGCCCTGCGAGCGGATCAAGGCCCGCGGAAATGCCCCTCCAGCCGCGCAAGCACACGCGTCAACTCCGCATGATCCCCGGCGTCGAATGCCGGCCCGGGCGCACGGGTGAAGCAGCTTTCGATCACGCCGCGCCGCCGCAGCACTTCCTTGGTCAGCCGCCAGCGGAACACCGCCTGCATCATCAGGATCGGCAGCATCGCCTCATAGAGGTCGCGGACGCGGGCTTCGTCCCCGGCGCGATGCGCGGCGAACAGCGCAACGTGGATCTCCGGCGTCTCGGCGGCGGGCATCGTCCCGATCGCGCCGCGGGTCAGCTCGTCGGTGATGTAGCGCCCGCCCGCGCCGCCGAAGATGCCGGCGAGGTTCGGCGGCCGGTCGCCGAGCAGCGCGCTGATCCGCTGGCCGCACGGCATGTTTTCCTCCTTGACCCATCGGATCGCGTCGGTCGAGCGCACGATCGCGCCGACCTGCTCGGTCGAGAGGCCGAGCCCCATCGGCGACGGGGCGTTCTGCACCATGATCGGCAGGGCGGCCCGTTCCCCCAGCGCGGCGTAGAAATCATGCTGGGCGGCGAGGTCGGCGCCGACCGCCGCCGGCGTCATCACCATCGCCGCGCGCGCGCCGGCTGCGGCGCCGGCGGTCGCCAGCCGCGCGCTCTCCTCGGGATCGGCGGTACTGGCACCGACGATGAAGCCGGCGCGTCCGGCCACCGCCTCGCCGACCACGGCGATCAGCTGCTCGCGCTCCGCCAGCGTTAGCGTGTCGTACTCGCTCGCCAGGCCGGGGAAGACGACCCCGTCGACGCCGGCGGCGACCGCGAAATCGACGACGCGGCGCAGGCCGTCGGGGTCGACCCTGCCGTCGTCATGGAAGATCGTTGGCAACACCGGAAACACGCCGCCGATTTCTTCCGTCATTCTTCCTCCTTGATGCATCGGGGCCGCCGGCCGCTCAGAATTTCGCGCTGAAGCCGGCCGAGAAGCGGCGGCCCTGGATGCCGTAGAAGGACGTCGCCTCCGACGATTCGACGTAGCGGCGCTGGACTTCGTTGGTCAGGTTCGCCGCATCGGCGAAGATGGTGAAGGGCCCGAACTCGTAGCGCACCGACGCGTCGAGCGTGCGGTAGGGCGCATAGTAGATCGCCGTGCTGCCCGGCCCGACGCTGTCGAAGAACTTGTCGCGGTAATTGTACGCGACGCGGACGCCGAAGCCGTATTTCTCGTAATAGCCGACGAGGTTGTAGTTGACCTTCGACAGCCCCTGGAACGGCAGCGACTGGCCGCGCCGGTCGAGCAGCGAGGTCGAGCTGTCGATGTAGGAGAAGTTGGCGATCACGCCGAACCCGTCGAGCGGCGAGGGGAGGAAGTAGAACGGCGCCTGGAGCAGCACCTCCACGCCCTTCACCTTGCCGCCTTCGCCATTGTAGGGGCGGGTGATGAGGAAGCCCTGGCCGGCGGGGTCGGGCGCGACCTCGCCCGGCGGGATCTCATAGGCCGCGCGGCTGTAGATGAACGACTTCACGTCCTTGTAGAAGCCGCCGACGGTCAGCGCCGCGCCGGGCGCGAAATACCATTCGAGCGCGGCGTCATACTGGTCGGCGCGCAGCGGCTCGAGCTCGGGATTGCCGGCGCTGCCGTTGAACGGCGTGAGCCGGTTGAGCGTGAGATTCGGCGACAGGTCGATGGTGTCGGGCAGGCCGAGCACCTTCGCATAGCCCAGGCGGAACACCAGCTTGTCGGTGATGCCGAGCTTGGCGACCGCGCTCGGCAGCCAGTCGGTGAAGCGCTTGTGCACGGTCAGCGGGTCGACCGCGCCGCTCGCCCGGCGGATCGATCCCAGCGCGCTGCGCGCCGTGTCGGTGTAGCGCAGGCCGATGTTGCCCGACAGCGGCATCGATCCGATCGAGGTCTCGAAGTTGAGCTTGGCATAGGCGGCCATCGTGTCCTCGATGACCTCGAACGTCTGGAGCGGATCGACCACGCGCGGCGTGCAGAGCGCGCTGCCCGGCGCGATCGTCTCGCAGGCCTGCCCGGCCGGCAGCGTCCCCGGCAGCGCGGCGATGTAGCGGGTGGCGATGTCGGGCGCATCGCCGCCGATCAGGCCGGCGAAGTCGCGGATGTCGTAGATCGCCGGGCCGGTCGCCACCGGGAAGGTGTTGCCCGGATTGGTGCTCGGGAAGGCGATCTGGCGGAAGGTCGATTCGCGCCGGGTGCTGAGCGACGAATAGCGCAGGCCCGCCTCGATCGACGACAGCAGGCCGCCCGCCGGCTTGAAGGTGAAGTCGAGCCTGCCGGCGGTCTCCTCCGCCCGGCTCGTCACGAAATTGTCGAAGACGTTGGTGTAGCGGAACTGCGCCGGATTGGTGACGTCCAGCCCGGCCGGCGCGGTCACCGTCGGCACGCCGCCGTCGTTGATGTCGAAGCTGAACGGGTAGCGCGACGAGCTCGACATGCGGACGAAGGTCTGGGTGGTGTCGATCGACGAGCGCGAATAGTCGAATTCCGGACGAACGGCGAAGCGGCCGTCGTTGGTGCTCCACTTGAGCCCGATCCCGCCGCTGAACGTGTCGCTGGAGACCTTGAGCGCCTCGGCGTTGCTCTGCGCGGTCTGGTTGATCGTGCCGGCGGTCAGGATCTCGTCATCCGACAGCGTGTAGGAGACATAGTCCGAGGCGGTCGAGCTCAGCGGGACCGAGAACCAGTCGCGGTCGCGGTCGGTGTCGAGGTGCGAATAGGCGACGTCGGTATAGACCTCGAGATTGTCGGTCGGCTTCCACTGGATCGCGCCGTTGCCGCCGATCCGCTTGCGCGTCTCGACGAGGTTCTGGAAGCGGAAGTCGGCGATATAGATGCCGGGGATGCCGTCGCCGTTGGGATCGTTGGCGTGCGGGTTCGCCGACGTGTTGAAGCTGGTCGTTAGCGGCGTGTAGCCGGTGAAGGAGTTGAACGACTGCTCCGTCACCGGCTTCCTCGAATAGGTGACGTTGAGGAGGATGCCGAGCGTGTCGTTGGCGAAGGTGTTCGAATAGAGCGCCGAGGCGTCGTAGCCGAACTTCTCGCTCTGGTCGGCGTAGACGCCCGAGGCGCTGAGCGCGATCAGCTCGCCCTTGTGGTCGAACGGCTTGCGGGTGATCACGTCGACGGTGCCGCTCAAGGAGCCGTCGGCGCGGTCGGCGCCCTGGAGCTTGATCACGTCGAGCCGGCCGATCATCTCGGATGGGAACAGCGACAGCGGGTTGTAGTCGGAATCGAGCACCGAATCGATGCCGCGCCCGCGCCCGAACGGGCCGACCAGCGTGCGGCCGTTGATCTCGGTCCGGTTCTGGCGGAGGCCGCGGATCGACACGCTGGTGCCTTCGCCCAGCGCGCGGCGGATCTGCACGCCGGAAACGCGCTGCAGCGATTCGGCGATGGTGTTGTCAGGCAGTTTGGCGACGTCGGTGGCGACGACCGAGTCGAGGAACTGGTCGTTCTCGCGCTTGACGTCGAGCGCCTCGGCGAGGCTGCGGCGGAAGCCGGTGACGATGATGTCGCCCGCCTGGTCGCCGCCCTGGTCCGTGGCGGTGCCCGTCTGCCCCTGCGCTGGTACTTCAGTTTGCGCCTGTGCCTGCGTGGCGAACAACAACACGCCGAGGCAGGCCCCGGCAAGCAATGACGATTTCCCCATCTCCGCCCTCTCCCGATTTTGTTCTGTGGCGCGACATTGTTGCACATTTAGCTACAAGTCAAGCGGGAGTGCTCAGATCCTCCTCGGCACGGGGAGGGGGATCGCGACGCGAAGCGTCGTGGTGGAGGGGGCCATCCTCCCGCCGAATCGGCCGTGGCAGGCCCCCCTCCACCATTCGTCTGCGACGAATGGTCCCCCTCCCCGTGCCGGGGAGGATCTGATGAACTAACTATTACAGCAATAGAAAGAGGCTAACGCCGGGTGATGCCGGCGCCGCCGTCGATCCGGTAGTCGACGCCGGTGATCCAGGATGCCTCGTCCGAGCACAGGAAGAGTGCCAGCGACGCCACGTCCTCGGGCGTACCCAGTCGGCCCAGCGGATGCCGGGCGATATTGGCCAGACGCGCGGCCTCCGGGTCGGGCTGCGCCGCGAATCCGCCCCGCAGCAGCGGCGTGTCGATCGACGCCGGCCGGATCGTGTTGACCCGCACGTTCGCCTCGGCGAGCTCCAGCGCGAGCGTGCGGGCGAGGCTGTCGAGGCCGGCCTTGGACGCGGCATAGGCGGCGAGGCCCGGCGTCGCGAAGGTCGAGTTGATCGAGGAAACGAACAGGAAAGCGCCGCGCCGCCGCGCCTGCATCCCCGGGGCGAACACCCGCGCGAGGCGCAGCGCTCCACCGACGTTCACTTCCATCGCCCGCGCGAGGAAATCGCTCGACGTTTCCAGCGTCGGCTTGCCCTCGGCGAAGGCGGCGGCGTGGACGACGATGCTGGGCGTCAGCCCGGCGGCGGCGATCGCCCCGGCCGCCGCCTCGACCGAGGTGTCGTCGCCGAGGTCGCAGCGCAGGACCAGGTCGCCCTCGTCCGCCTCGGCGAGATCGAGAGCGACGGTGGTGCAGCCTTCCGCCATGAACCGCCGGACGATGGCGCCGCCGATCCCTCCGGCCGCACCGGTGATGACCGCGACATGCCCTTCGAGACGCAGGCTCATGCGCCGACCTCCTGTTCCGCGTGGATACGCCGCAACGTGCTGAACCCTGCGGCCGAAAGCCGCCGGTCGTCCAGCAGCTCGGCGGCCAGGCCGAGCTGCTCGATCGCGGCTACGAACAGCGGGGCCACCTCCGGCGCGCCGGTGACGAAGCAGGGGAGGCGCCGGGTCGCAGCAAAGGCGAGGTTCTCCCTGACGTCCGCGCCGATCAGCAGGCCCCAGAGATAGGCGCCCGCATCCGCTTCCGAGAAGCGACGCGCCAGCACGGCGCTGCGGGCGGAGAAGAGCAGCCGGCCGAGTCCGCCGCCTTCGGCCGCGCGCGCGACGCCCAGCCGGAACGGCTCCCCGTCCTGCGGCGGGGCCTGCATCAGCGGCGCCAGGATACTGCCCTGGGCGAGGACGCGGTGCAGCTCGACCGTCATCGAGGTGTGGAAGCGGGCGACGGCACCGTCGGTCAGCTCGATCCACTTGCCGTGCTGCCCCGGCACTGACAGCAGCAGCGCATCGGACCCGATCTCCTGAAGCAGCCCCGCCGCCGCGACCTCCTCGCCGCGCAGCACGTCGTGATCGTCGAAACGCGAGGTGCAGGACAGACCGGGCAGGATCAGTGCGGGCACCTCGCCGATCCGAACCACGCGGGCGCCGCGGACGATCGCTTTGGGTGTGGCGGGGCAGGGATGCTGGGGCACCAGCTCCCAGCCGATCTGCGATCCGATCATGCCGGCGAGCCACAGCTCGGGCGCGGCTTCGGGCCAGCGCGCGCGCAGCTCCGCCAGCCGGCGCGCCATGCCGCCGCGGTCGAGATCGGCGAGCCGGATGTCCTCGCGATGCTCGTCATGGATCCGGCCATCGGTACCAAGGAGCCGCGCCGACAGCCGCACCGTGCCCCATTCAACGGCGATGAACGTCCCGGCGGTCATGCCTCCCCCTCCCGTTCGGCCATCGACCGCCCGGTCGTGGCAAGCCAAGCGGCGATCACCCCGAGCGGATAGGCGACCGCGATGACGAGGAACATCGGCCGATAGGTGATCACCGCGACGAGCTGCCCCACGAGATAGGTCGATCCGATCGTCACCAGCCCGGTGACGATCGCGCCCGCGCCCATCACCTTGCCGATGTGGCGCGCGGGGAACAGGTCGACCGGCAGCGCGGTCTGGTTGGTCACCCAGGCGGTATGGCAGAAGGCGACCAGCGCCCCCAGCGTCAGGCTGATCGCGACGCTCGGCTCGAACGCGTTGAGCGCCCCCAGCGGCGCGACCAGCGCGACCAGCGCCATCGCCAGCACGCGCGCCCGCGCCGGGCGGACGCCGCGCTTGACGAACCAGTCCGAGAGGACGCCGCCGGCGACGGAGCCCAGGCCCGCGCTCGCATAGACAACCCAGCTCGTGCGGCCCATCTCCGCCACGGTCAGGCCGCGCTCCTCGACGAGATATTTGGGGAACCAGAACAGGTAGAAGAACCATACCGGGTTGGTGAGCGAGTTGGCGATGGCGTAGAACCACAGGCCGCGGCTGCGCAGCACGCGCGACCAGCCGGCCCAGCCGGCACCATCGGCTGGTTCGGGACGAATCTCCGCGCCGGCGACGATATCCTCCGGATAGACGGGCGGCGCCATGCCGGGCCGGTAGATCAGCCGCCAGCCGACCAGCCAGGCCAGTCCGATCACCCCCGACAGCACGAAGGTCGCCCGCCAGCCGAGCGCTAGCATCAGCGAAGTGATGAGGAACGGCGCCACCGCCGCGCCGAAATGCGCCGCGGCCGAATAGACGCCGATCGCCAGCGCGCGCTCGCGCTGCGGGAACCATTCACGCACCAGCTTAGGCGAGGCGATCCAGTTGCCGGCCTCGCCCAGGCCGAGCGCGAACCGGCTCGCACCGAGCTGCCAGATGTTGGCCGCCAACCCCGAGCAGGCGCTGGCGAGCGACCACCAGCCGATGAACAGCGCCATGCCCCAGCGTGCGCCGATGCGATCGAGGATGAGCGCCCCCAGCGGGGCGCCAAGCATGTAGGCGACCAGGAAGGCGTTGACGACGGCGGCATAGCCGGGATCGTCGATCCTGAGGTCGGCCTGGACCGATCCCGCCATCAGCGCCAGCGTCTGCCGGTCGAGATAGTTGAGCAACGCCGCGGCGGCGAGCATGGCACCGATCGCCCAGCGGTAACGCACCGGCATGGTCATGCTCTCGGGCTGCTCCCTCCCCGCCGCCGATCACTATCGTGCGGCACCCGGCCTTGCTATGCTAATGTATCCGTTATAGCAACATTAAATATGACCTTCGCTTCGTCTCCTCTCGACGACATGCCGCGCCAGCCGGAACGGATATGGCGCGTCGGCGCCGGCCTAGCCGAATGTCCGGTGTGGCTGGAGGACCGGCGGCTGCTGGCATGGGTCGATATCGTCGGACCCAGCTGTCACCTGCTCGACCCCTCGACCGGCGAAACCTGGATGTTCAAGGTGCCGGCGAAGATCGGATCGGCCGCGCCTGCGCCGGGGGGAGCCATGCTGCTCGCGCTGGAGGATGGCCTATGGCGCCGCCATGCTGATGGCCGGTTGGAGCGTTGCGCCTCGCCGGACATGACCGGGGTGCATTTCAACGACGGCAAGTGCGATCCGGCCGGCCGGTTCTGGGTTGGGTCGCGCTCCAGCGATGGATCGCCCGCAAAGGGCAAGCTGTTCCGGTTCGATCCCGACGGCAGGCTATACGAGATGGCGAGCGGCTTCGACGTGCCAAACGGGCTCGGTTGGAGCCCGGCGGGCGACGCCTTCTATCTCGTCGATACGGTTCCGCGGCTGCTCTATCGCTACGATTATGACCTGGCATCGGGCGCGATCGGGCGGCGGCGCGTCATCCAGGATTTCGCCGGCCAGGCAGGCAAGCCGGACGGCCTCGCGGTCGATGCCGCCGGCAATCTCTGGTGCGCGATGTGGGACGGCGGCGGCATCCTCGTGTTGTCGCCGGAAGGACTGCTGCTGGATCGATTGCCGACGCCATGCCCGCGCCCGACCAGCTGCGCCTTCGGTGGGGGAGAGCGGATGACCTTGTTCGTCACATCCGCGTCCTATGGTCTCGATCCGGCGGATTTCGGATTCGGGGATTCCGGCAGCATCTTCGCCTTCCGGAGCCCGATTCCAGGCACGCCGGTCGCGTCCATGGCCGGGTCAGGGGGAAAGCCAACATGACAAAGATGTAAGACTGCCATCAGCTTGGCTCCATCTTCCGTGCGATAGGGCGGGCGCGTTCCCACGATGCTCACAGGAGCCTTTCGGACCGATGCGCACGCCTGTCTTCTTCGACCCCACCGGCCGCCGCAGCCGTTGGTCCAGGCGCGTGCTCGCCGTGCTGATCATGGTCGTGCTCGTCAGCGCGCTGGCGTTCGCGACCACTCTGGTCGCCGTTCCCCGCCAGCGCGATCTCGCGCTGCCGTTGCCGCAGCCTCATGCGGATCGGCTGCGCGGCACGCCGCCTCGCCATGGTCTCTCGGCCTGGCTTCCGGCCAAGACCGCGAAGAACCCCCACAGCCCGCTCAGCGTCGGCTTCTACGTGCCCGACGACGATGCGAGCATCGCCTCGCTGCGGCGTCATGTCGGTGCGCTCGACTGGGTCGTCCCGGCGCTGGTGTCGGTGTCCGGCCCGGACCACAGGGTCTCGGTCGAGCGCGACCCGCAGTTCGACCGCATGATCGCCGCGATGCCGAACCCGCCCAAGGTGCTGCCGATGGTCCAGAATTTCGGCAACGAAAAATGGGACGGTGCCGGTGCGGCGGCGCTGCTCCACGACCCCGCGCAACGCAAGGCGCTCGCGATGCGGCTTGGCACGCTTGTCGCGGCTCGCCGCGAAGCCGGGCTGGTGATGGACTTCGAGGCCCTGCCGCGCACTGCGATGGGAGACTATCTCCGTTTCCTCCACCAGCTCAGGAGCGCCTTGCCCACCGGCGCGCAGATCGCGGTCACCGCTCCCGCCGAGAACCAGGACTGGCCGCTCGCGGCGTTCGCCCGCGTCACCGACCGGCTGATCTTCATGGCCTATGACCAGCATTGGCAGGGCGGCGAGCCCGGGCCGATCGCGCCGCAAGGCTGGTTCGTCCATCAGGTCGGGACGGCGTTGCGCACCGTCGGTCCCGACAAGCTGGTCGTCGCGCTCGGCAGCTATGCCTATGACTGGCACGGCGACGACACCGATGCGCTGTCGATCGAGGAGGCGTGGCTCGCGGCGCATGACAGCACGGCGCCAGTCGGCTTCGATGCCTCCAGCGGCAATGCCGGCTTCGCCTATGACGAAGGCGGAAAGCATCACAGCATCTGGATGCTCGATGCCGCGACCAGCTGGAACCAGCTCCAGGCGCTCAAGCGGCTCGGTATCGACGATGTCGCGCTGTGGCGGCTGGGCACCGAGGACCCGGGGTTCTGGGCCGATCTCGGCGCCTTCCGCACCGGCGGCGTGCCCGATCTGTCGACTCCCCGCTCGCTGCTCAGCACGGATGTGGAGGGATCGGGCGAGATCCTGCGCATCACAGCGACGCCCGGCGACGGCCACCGCACCGTGACGCGAGACGCCCAGGGCATGATCCGCGACGAGCGCTACGACGCGCTGCCGACGCCCTATGTCGTCCAGCGCGTCGGCGGCGGCGATCCCAAGCTGCTCGCGCTGACCTTCGACGACGGCCCGGACGCGACCTGGACGCCCAAGATCCTCGCCGAGCTCGAGGCGGCGAAGGTGCCGGCGACTTTCTTCGTGATCGGCGAGAACGCGCTCGTCCATCCGGCGCTGCTCGGCCGCATCCTCGCCGATGGCGACGAGATCGGCAACCACAGCTACACCCACCCCAATCTCGCGGCGGTGAGCGCGACGCAGACGCGGCTCGAGCTCAACGCGACGCAGCGGCTGGTCCAGGCCTATACCGGGCGCAGCATGACGTTGTTCCGCGCGCCCTATTTCGGCGACGCCGAACCGACCACCGCCGACGAGCTCGGCCCGGCGCTGCAGGCACAGCAGGCCGGCTACACCGTCGTCGGGCTGCACGTGGATCCCAACGACTGGCAGCGTCCGGGCACTGATGCGATCGTCGATCAGGTCATCCGCCAGGTCCACGCCGCCACGCCGACCAGTTCCGGCAACGTCATCCTGCTGCACGATGGCGGCGGCGACCGCGCGCAGACCGTCGCCGCGCTTCCGCGGATCATCGCCGCACTCCAGGGCGAGGGATACCGCTTCGTCCCCGCCTCCCAGCTTGCCGGCATCTCGCCAGCGCAGGCGATGCCCAGGGTCGCGAGCGCCGATCTGTGGGCGGTGCGGATCGACGTCGCGATCTTCGTCGCGCTCGCCGCGCTGGCGGCGCTGCTCGCCTGGATCTTCTACGTCGCCATCACGCTCGGGATCGCCCGCGCGGTGGTGATGGCCGGGCTCGCCTGGTTCCAGAGCCGCCGCGATCGCGCCCGGCCGCCCGCGTTCGAGCCGAGCGTGTCGGTGATCATCCCCGCCTATAACGAGGAGCGCGTGATCGCCGCCTCGGTCGCGCGCGTGCTGGCGAGCGACTATCCCGCGCTGCAGGTGATCGTCGCCGACGACGGATCGAAAGACCGCACCAGCGCCGTGGTCGCCGCTGCCTTCGCCGGCGATCCGCGCGTCACGCTGCTCACGCTCGAGAACGGCGGCAAGGCGGCGGCGCTCAACCGCGCGCTGCTCCAGGCGACGGGCGAGGTGATCATCGCGCTCGACGCCGACACGCAGTTCGAGCCACTGACGATCCGCCTCCTCGCGCGCTGGTTCGCCGATCCGAGGCTCGGCGCGGTCGCCGGCGACGCGCGGGTGGGCAACCGCGTCAACCTCGTCACCCGCTGGCAGGCGGTCGAATATATCACCGCGCAGAACCTGGAGCGCCGCGCGCTCGCCGGATTCGACGCGATGACGGTGGTCCCCGGCGCGGTCGGCGCGTGGCGGCGGGCGGCGCTCGACACGGTCGGCGGCTATCCCGAGGACACGCTGGCCGAGGACCAGGACCTCACCATCGCCATCCAGCGTGCCGGCTGGCGCGTGACTTATGATCCCGAGGCGGTCGCCTGGACCGAGGCGCCGGAAAGCTTCCGGGCGCTCGCCAAGCAGCGTTACCGCTGGGCGTTCGGCACGCTGCAATGCCTGTGGAAGCACCGCGCGATCCTGCGGGCGCGCAAGCCGTCCGGGCTGGCGCTGGTCGGCCTGCCGCAGGCATGGCTGTTCCAGATCGCCTTCGCCGCGATCTCGCCGCTGATCGACCTGACGCTGATCGTCTCGATCATCGGCACGGTGCTGCGTGTGATCGAGCACGGCTGGGCGCAGACCCGCGGCGACGTCGGCGCCATGGGCCTCTACTGGCTGATCTTCACCGCGGTCGATGTCGCGTGCGGCTGGATCGCCTATGCGCTCGACGGCAAGGGCGTGCGTTACCCCGCCCACCTGCTCGTCGCCCAGCGGCTGGTCTATCGCCAGATCATGTATTGGGTGGTGCTCCGCGCGATTGCCTCGGCGATCGGCGGGTGGGTGGTCGGCTGGGGCAAGCTCGAGCGCACCGGCCGCGTCTCCGCCGCGGCGCCCGCCGGCGCATGAGGGTGCCGCGATCGATCCCGGCGCTGCTGATCGCGTTGGGCGCCCCTGCGGTCCCGGCGTGGGCTCAGGATGTGCCGGACCTTTCCGCTGACCGGATCACCATCGGCGTCGGTCCGGCCTTCGTACCGCGCTATGTGGGATCGGACCGGATGACGGTCGTCCCCGGCATAGCGGCGCAGGGGCAGGTGTCGCACCGGTCGTTCGAGACCGCCGGCACTTCGCTCAGCGTCGACCTGATCCCCGATGCGGACAAGCCCGGCTGGAAGTTCCAGGCCGGTCCGATGTTCAACCTGCGGCTCGACCGTACGGCGCGCATCGCCGAGCCGCAGGTCGCCGCGCTCGGCACCCGCAAGACCGCTTGGGAGCCCGGCGCCTGGATCGGCCTTCAGCGCACCGGGGTCATGACCAGCCCCTATGATTCGCTGTCGGCGAGCATCTCCTGGCAACATGACGTGAGCGGCGCCTATGACGGCTCCGTCGTCAGTCCCGCGATCAGCTACGACACGCCGTTATCGCATCACGATTACGTCAGCCTCTCGGCCGGCGCCGATCATGTCGGCAAGCGCTTCGGCCGATATTATTACGACATCGACGACGCCGGCAGTGCCGCGAGCGGTCTCGGCGTCTATGACGGCGCGGACAAAGCGGGGTGGAAGGACTGGAATCTCGACCTGCTGACGATGCACATGGTTCGCGGTGAGCTGACCCGCGGCGTCGGCGTGTTCGGTACGCTGGGCTATTCGCGTCTCGTCGGCGCCCATGCGCGCTCGCCGATCGTCGCCGATGTCGGCAGCGCGAACCAGTGGAGCGGCGCGATCGGCGTCAGCATCACCTTGTGAGGACCCCAATTTGTGAATCGGGACACGGAAAAAGCATGAGCCTGAACCTCCTGCTGGTCGAGGACGATGCGACCCTTGCCGCGATGCTGTCGGACGACCTGCGCGGCTATGATCATCGCGTGACGATCGTCTCCGATGGGGGAGAAGCGCTCGCCGCCGCCGGGCGCGATCAGTTCGACGCGGTGGTGCTCGACCGGATGCTTCCGTCGATCGACGGCGTTTCCGTCCTCCAGCGGATGCGGCGCGAGGGGCTGACGATGCCGGTGATCATGCTGACCGCGCTCGGCCGGCTGGCCGAGAAGGTCGAGGGGCTGGAGGCGGGCGCGGACGACTATGTGGTGAAGCCGGTGGACGCCGCAGAGCTCAACGCGCGGCTGCACGCACTGCATCGTGCGCGCCAGTGGATCACCACCGATACCGACACGATCCGCGCGGGCGACGTCGTCGCCAGCCCCTCGCAGCACCGGGCCTGGCGCGCGGGCAAGGCGCTGGACCTCTCGAAGACCGAATTCAGCCTGTTGTGCGAATTCGTCCGCAACGCCGATGCGGTGCTGACCCGGGCGATGCTCTACGAACGGGTGTGGGGATTCGATTTCGAGCCGACCACCAACGTCGTCGACGCGTTCGTGCGGCGCCTGCGGATCAAGCTGATGGCGGACGGAGGATCGGACCTCATCGCGGCGGTGCGCGGCGTCGGCTATGTGATGCGCGGTTAGGGTCGTGTCGCGGCTGCGTTCGCTGAGGGCGCTGACGCTCCTCTTCGTCCTCATCTTCCTGGCGGCGACCGTGGCTACCGGATTCGCCACCTATTTCGTCACCCATGCGACCATCGCCCGCCTGGTCGACCAGCGAATCATGGCGGAAAGCAGTGCCGTTTCGGGCGGAACCTTCCCCGCCGACCGCGCCGCGGTAATCGCCAGCATCGCCGACTATTCGCGCCGGCGCGACACCGGCGACCTCGGGTTCATGCTGACCGACGCCGCCGGGCGCAGGATCGCCGGTAACATCGCGTTCGACCGGCCGCTGCCGCTCGGTTTCTCGACGGTGGGAAAGGCCGACAGGATCAAGGGCCTCACCCACGGCCGCGCGCTGGTCCGGCGCATCGGCAACGGCCTGACGCTGACGACGGTCGCCGAAACCGAGCCGATCGACAATTACGACGGGGAACGCATCCGCATCTATCTGCTCGGCTTCGGTTCGATCGTTCTCATCGTCGTCGGCGGCGCGATCCTGTTCAGCGTGATCGTCCGCCGCCGCATTATCGCCCTGCACCGCACGGCCGATGCCATCATCGACGGCGACATGCAGCGGCGCGTGCCCGTCGACGGATCGGGAAGCGAGTTCGACGAGCAGGCGCAGGCGTTCAACCGGATGCTTGACCGGATTTCCGGGCTGATGGGCGAGATCCGCAATGTCTCCAACGACATCGCCCACGACCTCAGGACGCCGCTCGCGCGCCTGCGCGGGCGGCTGGCCGCCATCGCGCGTCAGGCCGAGAGCGAGCAGGTGCGTGACGGCCTCGAGGATGCGATCGCGCAGAGCGACGCGATCCTGGCGATGTTCGCGGCGGTGCTGCGCATCGCCGAGGTGGAAGGAGGCGATCGCCGTGCAGCCTTCGAGACGCTTGACGTCGGCGACCTCGCGGCCGCGATCGGAACGGCGATGCAGCCGGCGGCGGAGGAGGAGCGCCATCTGCTGGTGGTCGGCGAATGCGAGCCCGCGCCGATCCAAGGGGATCGCCAGCTGCTCAATCACGCGCTGGTCAACCTGATCGAAAACGCCCTGCGGCATACGCCCGCCGGCTCGCGGATCGAGATATCGGTGGCGCGATCGGGATCGGATGCGATCCTGACGGTCCGGGACGACGGGCCCGGCATCGCGCCGGAGCAGCGCGCGCTGGCGCTGCGGCGCTTCGGCCGGCTGGACAAGAGCCGCGCCCGGGGCGGCCACGGGCTCGGGCTGCCGCTGGTGGATGCCATCGCGCGGCTGCACCGGGGCGGCCTGACCCTGGAATCGGCGGATCCCGGCCTCAGGGCCGTTCTCACGCTGCCGCTGGCTGCATGACAGGGTTCGGCTCGGGAAGGGGGCTGCGCTTCCCGGGCCGATCGGTTCCCGCCGTTGGGATCGGCGGCGTCAGAACCTCAGCGACGCCTCGGCGCCGAAAGTCCGCGGCGCGTTGAAGTTGCCATAGTCGCCAAGGACGCTGGCGATGCTGCCCGCGGTCGCGCCGGGAGTCGTCGGAGCGCCGGGCAGGCTGTTCGACGGGTCGCGGCGATAGACATATTGCTCGTCGAACAGGTTGCGGGCCCAGATGCTGAACGTCACCTTCTGGCCGGTATCCGCCAGCTGGATATCGGCGAGCGACAGGCGTCCGTTGACGATGAACGACGGATCGTTGCGGGTGGCGAACTGGTCGAAGGTCTGGGTCGACTGCGCGTAGTTCGCGTCGAGGTGCAGCGCGATCGCCGTGTCGCCGCCGCCCACCGGCACCCGATAGTCGATCGATCCGCTGGCCGCGTTGCGCGGCGTGAAGACGATGTAGAAGTTCTGGTACACGTTGGTCGACGTGATCAGCACCGGCGGGATACGCGTGTAGGTATAAGCATAGGATCCGGTCAGGGTCAGGCCGTCGACCGGCTGCACCGTCAGGTCCGCCTCGATGCCGCGGATCTTGGTGGTTCCCGGCGCATTGATGGTCACGAGGTTGTTGAAATTGCCGGTCGCGGTCGGCTGGATCGAGCTGATGTCGACCTGGCTGTCCTTGCGGTCCATGATGTAGCCCGCCAGGTTGAACCGCGCGCGGTGATCCCAGAAGTCGCTCTTGAGGCCGATCTCATAGGACTTCACGTCCTCGGGATCGAACGCCTGGTAGTTCGCGGTGCGCGAGCTGGCGCCGCCGGCGCGGTAGCCGGTCGCATATTTGGCATAGAGGTGCAGCGAATCGCTCGCGTCATAGGCGAGCGTCACCATCGGGTTGAAGCGGTTCCAGGTCTCGTCCAACGGCTGATAGCCGTTCTGCGCCGCCGCTGTCGGATTGGTATCGTAGTTGATGTTGCGCGAATAGTGCAGCACGCCGCGCTTCTTGTCGCGGGTGTAGCGGCCGCCGACGGTCAGGTGGAGCGCGTCGGTCGCGTTCCAGGTGAGCTGGCCGTAGGCGGCATAGCTCTTGGACCAGACTTCCGACGCGCGGTCGATCGAGCGGCAGCCCGGCTGCGACCCGAACCCGCCCGAACCGGTGCACGGATCGAGGATGACGTAGCGCGATCCGACGACCGCGCCGGTGGCGTCGGTGATCGCGACGATGCCGTTGGAGTTCGGCGTCGCGGCGTCATCGCTGACATGCTCGTTGAAGTAGTAGAGGCCGGCGACATAATCGATCGACCCCAGCGAACCGACTGCCTGGAACTCCTGGCTGAACTGATGCTGGTCGAGGTCGGCGAGGCTGTAGCGGCTGAACGCGCAAGGCGCGGCCGCGGTGCAGGCGGCGGTCAGCGCGATGGCGGGAACGCGGTGCGCGCCGCCCGAATTGTCCCACTGCGTCGCCGAGACACCGCGCCATGCGGTGATCGAGCGGAGCTCGAGCTCGGACCCCAGATTCCACTTGAGGATGTTGGTGAACCCGTGGGTCTTGTCCACGCTCGGCTGCTGCGGCACGCCGATGTCGGCGGTCTTCATGCGCGAGTCGCCGTTGACGACGACGCCGGGCAGCAGCGGCTTCACCGCGCCGGTCAGGCTGGTGTAGTTGGTGCCGGGCAGGAAGCAGTTCGGCACCGCCGACTGCGCACCCGCGACGCACCCGTTGGGATTATAGTTCAGCAGCTGGCTGTAGAAGGGCGTGTTGGCGTCGTAGCCGACGTCGTAGGAGAAATCATCCGTGACCCCGTCGATCGGCTTCCATCGCGCGGCGGCGCGGAAGCCGTGGCGGTCGTAATAGTTCCAGCCGGTCTGACCGGCGAGCGGATCCTTGGTGGTCGCGTCCTGATGCTGGATGACGCCGTCCAGCTTGACCGAGACGCCGGCGAACTCCGGCAGGTCGAGGTGGAGCTCGGCATTGTAGCCGCCGTAATTGCTGATGCCCGCGGTCGCGCGGCCCTCGAACTTGCCGCTCGGCGCCTTGGTGACCATGCTGAGCGCGCCGCCTTCGGTATTACGGCCGAACAGCGTGCCCTGCGGCCCCTTCAGCACCTCGATCCGCTCGAGGTCGAACAGCGCCGCGTTGAGGCCGTGCTGGCGGCCGAGGTAGACGCCGTCGATATAGATGCCGACGCCCTGCTCGCGCGCGGGCTGGTTGGCGTCGAGCGGCACGATGCCGCGGATGCCGACGGTGAGCGCGCTCTGCCGGGCCTCGAAGGTCGCGACCCGCAGACTGGGAACCCCGCCGTCGGCGAGGTCGTACAGGCTCTGGACGTGGCGGTCCTTGATCGTGTCGGCGCTGACCACGGAGATCGCGATCGGCGTCTTCTGGAGGTTCGTCTCGGTCTTCGTCGCGGTGACGACGATGTCCTCCAGTCCCTGTCCGGACGTCTGGGCCGCGTCGCCGGCGGCATCCGGCGCAACCTTTGACGACTGACCCTGCGCGAGCGCGGGCGATGCCAATAGTGCCAACGCGGTGCTTCCGAGCAGATAGGGTAGGCGGATACGGTTTCGGCAGGACACTGAGGAACTCCCTGAACATGATCGTCGTTCGTGAGGTCCCTAGGAGTTAAACAGGTCATTTATGTTACAATCTTTGTAACATAAAAGATGTCATTCTTTCATTTTCGTTTCATTGAAGAATAGATGTTATAATACCAAAAACACTTTACGAGTTTTTTCACTCTTGATAATGGATAATTTGTTAGAATAATTGGCAAGAGAACATCAGTTCCGAGAGGTAATGGTAGTTATATTTGGATATATTCTAATATGGCTGCTGACATTCAACTCCGCAGAGGGTGCGGCCTCCTTTCAATTCTTCCCTGGTCGGGGAAGGATATCAAATGTCGATCAGTCCGGACCGGCTATCACGCCGGGCAACGATGGCATGGCTGATTGAATCAGGGGCGTGGCCGGATGTCGACATCTCCGGCGCGGTCGTCGTGCCCTATGGCTATGCCAGGCCCGCCGGCCGCATCCGGTCCGCGAAGCCGCACATCCCGGGCCGGATGCCAACAGCGAAGCCGCGGCAAGGGAGATGCTCGAGCTGGTGCAGGGCCTGACCGGCGACGATCTGGTGCTGTCCCTCATCTCCGGCGGCGGTTCGGCGGTGATGTCGCTGCCCGCGCCGGGGCGCACGCTGGCCGACAAGCAGGGCGATGGCTTCCCGTCAGAGTTGCTCCCGTCGTCAATGCTCGCGGAAGGACGACCAGAAGCTGTTGAGCAGGGGCTCGATCATGTAATCGAGCGCAGTCCGCTTGCGCAGGGGAATCAGGATCTGCGCGGGCATCCCGGCGCGCAGGACGAAATCGTCGCCCCGCACGCGATCGATCAGGCGGAGCTGCTCATAGGGCACCACGATCTCGCCGGTGAAATAGCTCTGGCCCGACTTTTCGTCGGTGAAGCTGTCGGCGGAAAGCCGCGTCAGGCGGCCTTCGAGATTGGGCAGGCTGCGTTCGTGCAGCCCCGAGAACTTAACCAGCGCGCGCTGCCCGACCGAGAGGTCGTCGGCATCGTCCGGCGCAATGCGGGCCTGGACGACGAGCGGGGTGCGTTCGGGGACGATGTCCATCAGCTTCTGCCCCGGCGCGATCACACCGCCCGGCGTGAACACCGACAGGCCGACCACCGCGCCGGTCGCCGGCGCGCGGATGGCGGTACGCTCGAGCTGGTCGCGCGCCGCCATCCATTTCGGCAGGATTTCGCCAAGGCTGGTCTCGACCTCGCGAAGGTCGGAGGCGGTGCGCTCGCGGAAGCTGCGTTCGGCTTCGAGCACCTGCAGCTCGCTCTCGCGCGCAGCGCCGCGGGTCTGGGCGACGCTGGCGCTGTACTGGCCGCCCTGGCCCTGCAGCTCGGCGCGCGCACGCTCGAGTTCGCGCATCCGCGTCTGCGAGACGAAACCCTTCTCGGCGACCGGACGCAGGGCGGTGATCTGCTCGTCGATGAGGCGCAGCTGTTCGCGCGCCGAGGCCGCTTGCTCGCCATAGCCGCGGCCCTGCTCGCCCGACTGGGCGACGCGCTGGCCGAGCGCTCCGCGCTGCGCGGCGAGCACGGCGGTGCGCGCGGTAAGTTCGGTCTGTTGGAGGCGCAACGCGGTCGCCGCCTCGGCCTTGTCCTCGGGCGAGAGCGACGCGAACTGAGGTGGCGGCGCGATCCGCGACTGGCCGAGCTGCTCGGCCTCGAGCCGCGCGCGTTGCGCGAGCAGCCGGATCGACTGCGACGCGAGTGCGCGTTCCTGTGCACGGACCTCGGGCGCGGCGAGCTCGATCAGCAGTTGGCCGCGCTCGACGCGCTGACCTTCCCGGACATGGATTCTGCCGACGACGCCGCCGTCGCGGTGCTGGACCGATTGCCGCTGGCCGGAGACGACGAGTGATCCGGGTGCATAGGCCGCAGCATCGAGGCGGACGAAGGCAGCCCAGCCGAGGAACAGCACGAAGAACAGCGCCGCGATCACCAGGCCGGTGCGGATCTCGCCGCGCGGGTCCGCCACCGCCGTCGAGGCGGGCGCGACCGACGTCGCGGGCGGAAGGAGCAGTGCCTCGCTCATCGTGCCGCCGCCTGCGCCGGCATCCGCCGCACGTTCTGCGGCGCGATCTTGGGAAGGACCTCGTCGCGTGCGCCGAACATCTCGACCCGGCCGTCGCGCAGCACCACGATCTTGTCGATCACCGGCAGGATGCCGAGCTTGTGCGAGACGACGAGGATGGTCCGCCCTTCAGCCTTCAGCGCGGCGAGCGCGGAGATGAGGGCGGCATCGCCTTCGCCGTCGAGATGGGCGTTGGGCTCGTCGAGCACGAGGATCGCGGGATCGCCGTAGACCGCACGCGCGAGGCCGATCCGCTGCGCCTGGCCGGCGGAAACGCCCCGACCGCCGAGCTTGAGCTGATGGTCATAGCCGTCCGGCAGGTGTCGGATCAGCGGATCGGCGCCGACCTTCTCCGCCGCACGCACCACCGCCGCGTCGATGGCGACGCGGTCGGCATCCAGCTCGCCGGCGAAACGGGCGATATTCTCGGCGACGGTACCTGCGAACAGGACCGAATCCTGCGGCAGATAGCCGACATGGCGGGCGAGTTCTTCGGGGTTCCAGTCGCGCGTGTCGGCGCCGTCGAGGCGGACCGCACCGCGGTCGGCGGCCATCGCGCCGGCGATCACGCGGACGAGTGTCGACTTGCCCGCCCCGCTCGGCCCGACGATCGCGACGACCTCGCCTGGCGCGATCCGCAGCGACACGCCGTTCAGGATGGCGCCGTCACGCGTGTCGTTGAGGACCGTGACGCCGTCGAGCACGATCTCCCCGCGCGGCGGCGGCAGGCGCGTGGGCTCGGCTCCCGCGTCCATGTTGTCCAGCAGCAGGCCCAGGCTGTGATAGCTCTGCCGCGCCTGGACGATCGTCTTCCATGTCCCGATCAACTGCTCGATCGGGGCGAGCGCGCGGGCGATCAGGAAGGAGGAGGCGAAGATCGCGCCCCCCGAGATAAGGTTGTCGACCGCCAGCAGCGCGCCGAGCCCGAGCGCGAGCGACTGGAGCGCGAGGCGCACGAACTTGGTCGCGGTGAGGAAGCCGCCGGTGGCGAAGCTCGCCTCGGTCTGGGCAGTCAGCATCGCCTCGCGCTGGCGGAGCTGCCGGGCCACCACCGCGCGACGCATCCCGAGCGCGCGGATGCTGTCGCTGGAGGCCAGCAGCGTCTCCTGGCTGGCATAGGAGGTGCTCGCGATCGCCTGGGCGCGGTCGAGCCGGGCCCGCGTTGCCCTGGCATTGGCCCAGGCGAGCAGCGGCAGCGCCACGCAGCCGAGCACGGCAAGCGCACCGACCCAGGGATGCACGAGGAAGCAGACGAGCAGGTAGATCGGGATCCACGGCGCGTCGAACAGCGCCAGGATGCCCGTGCCGGTCAGCGCGCTGCGCATCGTGTCGAACTCGCGCAGTGCCTGGCGCGCAACCGGCAGATCCGGCCGGCCGAGCGTCGCGTCGAGGATCAGCGGCGCGAGCGTGGCGTCGAGCTGGACGCCGGCACGGACGAGCAGCCGACTGCGGATCCTGTCGAGCAGCGAGAGCGTCGCCAGCGCGAACAGCAGCACTAGAGTGATGAAAAGCAATGTCTGCAGGCCCTGGGTGGGCACCACCCGGTCATAGACCTGCAGCATGTACAGCGTCGGCGCGACGTAGAGCAGGTTGATCAGCGCGCTGAAGCCCGCCGCGGCAAGGAAGTGCCGGCGACACAGCGCGAACGCCGCACGCATCGCTTGTCCCGCTGCCGCCACCTTCACGCTGCCGCTCCCCCAGCAAGCCACGCCGCGCGACCGGCCTGGCCGCGCGGCGAAAGCAGTATCGGGGCGAATTGCCTTGGAATCAAATCAGAATCCGTGGCTCAGCTCGATCGGCTTCCAATGACCGAACAGGTCGTCGACGAAATCGCCGAAGTCGTCGAGCACGCCGCCGAGGCCAGGCTGATGGTCCGAATATTCGTCAGGCCCGGCAAATTTGACCAGCTTTGGATCGCCGACCCCGAGCAAAGTGACGCTGGTGCCGAGGCTCAGCGTCAGGACCAGGTCCTTCGTGCCGTCGCGGTCGACGTCCTTCACACTGGTGCCGCGGACGGTGACGCCGTCGTCGAGGATGATCCGGTCCTCGGCGGTGTCGAAGTCGCCGATCGTGTCGCTGCCTTCGATGCGGCCGAAGTGGAAGCTGTCGGCACCCGCGCCGCCCCACAACATGTCGTTGCCGAGGCCGCCGAACAGCACGTCCCGGCCGTCGCCGCCCGAAAGCGTGTCGTTGCCGAGATCGCCGAACAGCACGTCGTTGCCGGTCCCGCCGCCCAGCTTGTCGTTGCCGAGGCCGCCGTCGAGCCAATCGTGGCCGTCGAGCCCGTTCAGCGTATCGTTGCCGAGGCTGCCCGACAGCCTGTCCTCGCCGGCGGTGCCGTTCAGCGTATCGGCGAAGATCGAGCCGGTGCGCGTGACGCCGTCGGCGATGCCGGTGACGTTGACGCTCACCGTCGCGGTGCTGGCGAGGCCGTTGCCGTCGGTGACGGTGTAGCTGAACGTATCGACCGCGACGGCGCCGCTCGCCAGCGCGTCGAACGCATCGGCGTCGGCGACATATTGCAGCGTCTGGTGCGCCGGATCGAAGATGAGGTGGCCCAGCGTGCCGCTGGTGTCGACCGCGCTGATCGAGAGCGTCTGGCCGGCGTCGACGTCGCTATCGTTACCGAGCAGCGTCGCCCAGAGGTTGGCGCTCGTCGCATCCTCGTTGACCGCGACCGTATCGGCACCCGCGACCGGGGCTTCGTTGACGTCGCCGACCGCGATCGTGAAGTTCTGCTGGATGCTGGCGCCGGCGCTGTCGGTCACCTTGGCGACAATGGCGTAGCTGGCGATCGCCTCGTGATCGAGCGCTGCGGTGGTGGTGATCACCCCCGTCGCGGCATCGACCGCGAACAGCCCGCTGGCATTGTCGAGCAGCGCATAGGTCAGCGTGTCATTGGTCGTGTCGGTGGCCGAGAGCGTACCGACCACGGTGCCGGCCGGCAGGTTCTCCGCCACGCTCGCGTGGTCGAGTACCAGGTCGGTCGGCGCCGCGCCGAGCGCCAGCAGCGCGAGCTGCGGGTCGTGGTCGGTCGGCCGGCTGCCGGTGATCTGCGAGTTGAGATGCACCGAATCATATTGCGCGCCGCCGAGCAGACCGCCGGTGACGAGGATGTTGTCGATCTGCTGGGCGTTGCCCTCGAACAGGTAGCTGTAGCGCTCCTCCTCGGGCAGCAGCGTGTTGAGGTTGGTCAGCACGCCGCCCTTGGCGGAATCGGTGAGCTGCGTCTGGGCATCCTCGAAGTAGAAGCCGTTCCAGTCGCCGAGCACCGCGATGTTCATCGCCGGATCGTCGGCGAGATGCTCCTGGATATAGGCTTTGACCCCCGCCGCCTGCGCGGTGCGGGCGGCGTCGCCGGCATTGTCGGCGGGCTGATTGTTGCCGAGCAGCGGATCGCTGCCGAGGCGTGAAGTGAGGTGGACATTGATCGTGGTGATCGTCTGGCCGGCGAACCCGAACTGCGCGACCAGCGGGCTGCGGGTGCCGGCATAGGCCGTGCCGGTGATCAGCTCGGCGCTGCCGTCGATATAGTCAACGCGGTCGAGATTATAGAGATAACCGTTGCGGATGTTGCCGCCCGGCTCGCCGCCGGTTGAGCCGGCCACGGTCGGCGCGACCTCGACATAGGCATAGTGCAGGCCCGACGCCTCGTAGATCGCGTCGATCAGGCCCTGCGCCGTGACCGTGCCCGATAGGTCCGGACCCGAGCCGGCGCCGTCCGCGTCCTGGACCTCCTGGACCGCGACGATGTCCGGCGCCTTTAGGCTGTAGACGATGTCGTTCGCGAGGATGTCGAACTTGTTGTCCGACGTATCGAGATTCTCGAGGTTGTAGGTCGCGATCGACAGGTGGTTCGCGTCGCCGGCGAGCGTCGAGCTTTCCCGGCCGAGCGTCACGTCCTTGGTGACGGTGACCGCCTCGGTCGCGATCACCTCATATTGGTCGAAGGAATAGTTGACGACGCCGGTGACGCTGCTCAGCTGGTCGCCGATCGTGTAGCCCGGCGCGAAGCCGGAGAAGATCGCGCTGTCGTCGTCGATCTGGATCTTCTCGGGGTTGTAGTCGCCCGGCGCGATGGTGATGCCGCCGCGGTCGTTCATGCCGGTGGCGCCGGCGCCGTGCGAGGCGACGACGTCGGTCTCGCCGAACGCGTTGGTGTTCGACACGGCCTGCGGCACGTCGATGGTGACGCGCATCCCCTCGAGCGATTCCCAGAAGTCGAGACCGTCGTGCGCGGGGTCGAAGCTGGCGAAATTGTCATCCTCGATCACCTCGGTCGGCGGCAGGATGCCGTCCGCGCCGATCAGCACCGCAGCCGGCAGCGCGTTGCCCGTGCTCTCGACATTGATCGTCGGCGCGGTGATCTCGGTGACGGTGAGCCCCTGCGCGTCGCCCGCGAACTCGGACACGGTGCCGCTGACCGACAGGCCGTCGCCGACATGGACCGTGGGCGCCGAGCCGGTGAAGACGAAGACGGCGTCCGAGGTCGCGGCATTCCCGTCGCCCTGGGCGGACTGGAGATAGAAGCCGTTGCTGTCGACCGCGGTGACGATGCCGGTGGTGGTGACGCTCTGGCCGACATAGGCCGACTGGTGGCCCTCGCCCTGAATCGCGCCGATCGACAGCGCGATCGGGTCGTCGTTGGTGATGATGCCGACCGCATGGGCATCGTCGACGACCACGTCGCCGGTGGTGGTACCGAGCGTGACCGACAGCGTCTCGTTGGCCTCGCCGATCGTGTCGCCCTTGATCGGGATCACGATCTGCTTCGAGGTCTCGCCCGCCGCGAAGCTGATCGTGCCGGCGAGCGCGGCGCCGGCAGCGAGGTCGTCGGCGGTGGCGGTGCCGTCGAGATTGACCGCATAGCCGACGCTCGCCGCGAGCGCGGTGCCGCCCGCGCGATGGACGGTGAACACCAGGTTCGAGACGCCGTCGTCACCCTCGACCGTGCGCGCGTCGTCGATGCGCAGGTGGCCGGTGCCGGTCGGCGGCAGGAAGGTCTGGCCGGCGTTGACGCCGCCGAAGCTGTCGTCGGCGCCTTCGACCCAGGTGAAGTCGGCGGCGCTCGAGCCGGTGCCGGCGAGCTGCAGCGACAGCCCGGCGCCCGGCGCCGGCTCCTCCGACACGCCGATGTCGGTGCTGGTCACGCCCGCGGCGGGCGTGCCGGCGGCGGCGGTAAAGGTGCCTTCGTAGGACAGCAGCTGAATCACGGTGCCGTCGGGCGCGATCAGCGCGACGCCGTCGGCAGCACCGTTCTGCAGCCCGTTCACCGGATAGCTGAACGAGACGGCGCCGAAGCCGTTGCCCTCGTCGTCGATCACCCCCGACAGAGCGGTGGTGGTGTAGCTCGGCGCGGCGTCGGGGGTGTTGCTGCCGTTGTAGAGAACCAGCTTGTAGCCGCTGAGGTCGGTCCCGGCGGCACCGGCGATCTCGATCGCCTCGCCGACGTCGGTGCCCGAATTGTCGTAGTGGATCTCGTTGATGAAGACATTGGCCGGCGTCGCGGGCGGCGCCGCGTCGTCGTTGGTGATCGTGCCCGTCGCGCTCGCGTCGCCGAGCGTCGCGCCGCCCTGCGGATTGCCGAGCGTCACGGTGAAAGTCTCGTTGCCCTCGAAGCCGGTATCGCCCCGGACGGCGATGCGCACCTCGGCGGTGGTGGCGCCGTCGGCGAAGGTGACGGTGCCGGTGGTCGGGATGCCGGCGGCGAAGTCGCTCGCGTCGGCCGCGCCGACGCCGCTCCCGAGCGCCAGCGACCAGGTCGCCGAGACGGCACCCGCGCTGCCCTCCGCCCGCGTGACGGTGAAGATGATCTCGTGCGTGCCGCTGTCGCCCTCGGCCACGGTCGCGTCGGCGATGCCGAGCGTGCCGGCCGACGGCGGAACGATGCCGCCGAAGCTCTGGCCGACGTTGACCGCGCCCGGCGTGTCGTCGGCGATCAGCGACCAGCCGAAATCACTCGCCCCGGTGCCGCTGCCGGTGAGACCGATCGAGGTGCCGGCCTGCGCGCCGTCCTCGTAGACGCCCACGTTGGTGCTGGTCATGCCCGCGGCGGGACCGTCTGCGGCGGTGAAGCTGCCTTCCCAGCTCAGGAACTGCACCACTGCGCCGCTCGCGTCGACCAGCGCGACGCCGTCGGGCTCCCCCGCGGCGCCGCTGCCGCCGTTCTGGATGCCGTTGGCCGGGTAGGCGATGCGGATCGCGCCGAAGCCGTTCTGCTGGTCGGCGATGGTGCCGCTCAGCGTGACCGTGTTGTAGGCGGTGCGCTGCGAGGGATTGCCGTTGTAGAGGACGAGCTTCCAACCGGTCAGGTCGGTGCCGGCGACGCCGGCGATCTCGACGAACTCCCCGGCGTCGGTGCCGGCGCTGTCATAATGGATTTCGTTGATGAACGCGTTGGCTGGCATCGAAATTCCTCCCCCTCAGGAATGCTGCGAACCGCTCGGGCCTTCGGCGAGCGTACCGGTGATCCGCCGTCGCTAGGTCCGGTCTATGACAAGGATATTGCGCCCCTCGCTTGTCGAGCAGGCATGACGATGCATCGCGAGGCGACCGGCGAGAAGGGTTCCAAGGCAGAGGGTGCGAACGGCTGGTCGCTCGAATCGGGCTGCTCGTCGCCTGTCACCGGTGGACATGGCATAGCCGACCGATAACCGATTGTTCCAACGACGTTTGTTGCCGCAGTGCGGCATCAAATCCGGCTTGACCGCGGTTGCCGGCGAGCCCTAGCTTCCGATCCTGTCTTTCCAGCCGCCCCCATTTCGGGCCGGCCAATGGAGCGGGTTATGCGATGGGGGTGCGCGGAATCCCGGGTCGCCTTCTGGTCGGGTCGATCGCATTGATCGGCGCGGCTCCGGCTGAGGCGCATCCGGCGCAGCGCGAGCCGACCACGCCGCCGCTTTCCGCGCAGGGCATCGCCAGCGTCCGCATCCTCTGCCTCGTCGAACCGCAGGACGGCAACGCGCGCGCTCTCGGTGCGAAGCTTTGCGAGCAGGTCCGCGACGTCGCGGCGCGCGGGGCGCCGGTTCCGGTCTCGACCGTCGGGTTCGGCGATCCGGCCGTGCTCGACCGTTCGACCCTCACCATCCTGGTCCACGCCGCCGTGCAGCGCGTCGGCGGCGCGCCGCTGCTGCTGCTCGGCATCCAGCCCTATCGCAGCGCTACCGAAGCGACCCTGTTGTTCGGGCCGCCGCCGGTGGCGATCCCGTTTGCCGGCGGCGACCCCGCCGCGCCTGAAATCCGCGCCGCCATCGACGGCGCACTCCGACAAAGCCTGCCGTGGCGGAGTCCGGACTGACAGATCACCAACGGCCAACAGAGGGGAGTCCAATGGCCAAGGTCAACGCGAAGGCGATCAGCGTGCAGCAGGGTTCGAGCGACCATCTCGAGCCATATCGCGACACCGACCTGCCGGTGGTGGATGTCGGCGACACGATCGCCCTCTACGGCAACGTCGACGGCCAGGGCGGCAGCATTTCGGGCAAGCCGGTGTGGTCGCTCGACCAGATCATCGCCAACCTCAACCGCACCTCCTACCCCGGCACCGGCATCGACAGCCCGCACTGGACCACCGACGAGGACAGCTTCGGCGCCCGCCCGCGCAGCGGCGACGCGACGGTGCTCACCTTCGGCTTCCACACCGCGGAGACGATGTTCGCGGAGCCCTATGTCTATGAGGAGAACGGGCAGCTCTACGGCACCGTCGAATATTTCGGCTTCCAGGAATTCTCCGAGGCGCAGAAGGAGGCGGCGCGTGAGGCGATCGGGCTGTGGGACGACCTGGTCTCGGTCCGCTTCGAGGAGACGACGGCGGACAAGGCCGACATCACATACGGCAACTACACCAACCAGCCCGGCACCCAGGCCTATGCCTATCTGCCGTACAACTACAGCGCGCCCGACACGCTCGCGGCCGGCGATGTGTGGGTGAACGGCCTCCAGGCGAGCAACCTGCAGCTCGACTATGGCTATTACGGCATGCAGACGCTGGTGCACGAGACGGGACACACGCTCGGCCTGCAGCATCCGGGCGCCTATAACGCCGCGCCGGGCCTCTCGATCACCTACCCGAACAACGCCGAATATTATCAGGACTCGCGGCAATATACCGTCATGTCCTATTTCAATTCGGAGTTCACCGGAGCCGGGCACATCGACTGGAACCGGCTGAACTGGGTCTATTCGGCGACCCCGCTGATCCATGACATCGCCACGATCCAGGCGATGTACGGCGCCGACATGACCACGCGTGCCGGCAACACCGTCTACGGCTTCAACAGCACCGCCGACCGCGATGTCTATGATTTCACCGTCAATACCATGCCGGTGCTGGCGATCTGGGACGGCGGCGGCAACGACACGTTCGACTTCTCCGGCTGGGACAGCAACTCGGTCATCAACCTCAATCCCGGCCAGTTCAGCAGCGGTGGCGGCAGCGGCGTCGTGCCGCTCGAGGTGCTCAAGGCGCGCGGGCTGCTGCCGGCGAGCTACACCGAGGAACAGTATCTGGCGCTGCGCACCCGCTACAATGCGGTCGACGGGATGCTGCACGACAATATCTCGATCGCCTATGGCGCGTGGATCGAGAATGCGGTCGGCGGCGGCGGGGACGACTATATCGTCGCCAATGCCGTCGCCAACGTGCTGACCGGCAACGGCGGGATCGACACCGTCAGCTATTATCAGGCGGCCGCCGGCGTGACGCTGTCGGCGGCGGCGATGCGCGGCCTCTCGGGCGACGCGGCCGGCGACCGCTATGTCGGGATCGAGCATTTCGAGGGGAGCGGCTTCAACGACACCCTCCTCGGCGGCACCGCGAACGACTGGCTGTCGGGGCTGGCCGGCAACGACCGTATCGACGGCGGCAACGGCCGCGACACTTTGTTCGGCGGCGACGGCAACGACACCCTCGACGGCGGCAACGACAACGACACCCTCGACGGCGGTGCCGGCAACGACACGCTGCGCGGCGGCAACGGCGCCGACACGCTGAGCGGCTGGGACGGCAACGATACGCTCGAGGGCGGCAACGACAACGACACGCTCGACGGCGGCACCGGGGACGACGTGCTGATCGGCGGGAACGGCCGTGACGTCCTGATCGGCGGCGCGGGCGTCGACGTCCTCGACGGCGGCAACGACGACGACACGCTCGACGGCGGCGCGGACGATGACACGCTGCACGGCGGCAACGGCCGCGACGTGCTGAGCGGCGGCGACGGCAACGACGTCCTCAGCGGAGGAAGCGACGCCGACACCATCACCGGCGGCCTCGGCAACGACGCGCTGGCGGGCGGCAACGGCAGCGACATCCTGATCGGCAGCGACGGCGACGACCGGCTCGACGGCGGCAGCGACAACGACCGGCTGTTCGGCGGTGCAGGCGACGATATCCTGACCGGCGGCAGCGGCAACGACGTCTTCGTCTTCGCCGATCTCGGCGGGACCGATTCGATCACCGACTTCCGGCGCGGCGACCGCATCGACCTGATCGCGATCGACGCCGTCGCCGGCGGCGGCGACGACGCCTTCCACTGGATCGCGTCGCAGGCGTTCAGCGGCACCGCGGGGGAGCTGCGCGCCTATAATGACGGAGGGTCCTTTACCCTCGCGGGTGATGTCGACGGCGACGGGGTCGCCGACTTCATTATTCACTCGAATGCGTGGATCACCCAGGCCGACGTCCTGTTTTGAGGGGCCCCAGGGTCGGATCGACATTCAAGCATGTCGCACGGCTAGGCCTAAGCCCTTCCCCTGAAAAAGAGGGGGTTAGGCCTAGCCGCCCTAACGGCTCAGGGCTTGAGCTTCTCGACCATCTCGGCGTGGTTGGCCGGCGTCACCACCCAGTCGCCGGCGTCGTCGTAATCGAACTTGATCGTGACCTTGGGGCCGGGCCGGGTGAGCTGGACCAGGCAGCGCGTCCAGCGGTGACCGCCGGCCGCCATGGTATCGGCGAGCTCGACCGCACGATCGATCACGTCGAAATCGTCGGGCGTCTCCGCTTCCCAGTCATTGTCGGGAAGATAGACGAAGCCGTACATCCGCTTGCGCTGGGCGACCTCGATCACCAGCGCGATCCCCGACCAGTCGCGGCCGGCATAATTGCGGTCGGCGACGATCTTCTGCCCGATCTCATTGACCAGCGCATCGGCGCGTGCCTGATCGAATGCCACGCTGCTCATCGCCACCATCTCCACGGGCGCCGCAGGAGGGGCGCCGATCACTTGCCGAGCATCTTGCGGATGTCCGCCGTCGAGACGCGGTCGAACGTCTGCCCTGCCGCATTATCGAACAGTTCGCTGTTCTTGAAGACCCGTTTGCCGGCCTCGTTGAACACCTCGTAGACCACGCCGACCTGCGCCGGCCGGTCGGCGGTGCCGCCCTTCAGCGCGACGTTGACCTTCACCGTGGCGCCGGCCTCGATCCAGGCGGCCCACTCGTTCTCCATCGTCTTATAGGCGGAGCGGTTGAAGTTGAAGTTCTGCGGGAACATGTTCCGCTCGCCCTGGTCGGGCATGAAGCGGTGGCCGATGATGTGGCCGGCATCGTCGTCGTCGAGCCCGCGCTCGCGCACGCGGTCCTGCGCGGAGAGCTCGTCGCTGCTGCGCTTGGTGCCGGTGGGCTGGACCTCCGACAGCGTCGCGGAGGCCGAGGTGGGGCGGCCGTTGGCGTCGATCGTCCAGGTGACCTCGTTCCTGCCGACGTGCGCCGTGTGGACGCCGGCAGCGGCGACATCGTCGACCTTCTTCGCCGCCGGCGAATAGAGCTCGTCGATCTGGCGCTTCATGCTCGACAGCGTGTCGCGCGCCGATTGCGGCAGCCGGTCGAGGATCGCGTTCGGCGCCGCGCCGATCGCGTCGGAGATCTTGCCGAGCGCCGGCCGGATCGCCTGGGCGAAGGCGCTGTCGGTCCTGGCGATCTCGACGGCGTTCACCACCGTCTTGCCCCAATGACCGAGCTTGCCGAGCTTGGCGGCGTCGCCGAGGTAGGGGATCATGCTGACCGCCGAGATGCCGGCGCCCAGCCAGTCGCCGCGGAACAGCGAGATGATGCCGTTGGCGCCGTCGGAGATCGGCGTCGGATCGAACAGGCCGGCGACGTCGAGCCCCATCTGGGTGAGGTCGAGCGCCAGCTCCTTCTGCGCTGGGGTGAGGCCGGCGGGCGCGGTGCCGCCGGCGCGCTGCTGCGTGGAAATGGCGTCGGGCAGCAAGCGGTCGAGCTCGCCCTGCTGCACCGGCGACAGATCCTTGCGCGCCGCCTCGATCGCGTCGGCGGCGCCCCTGGGATCACGCAGCGAGAGCTCGGCCAGGTCCCTGGTCAGGCCCTCGACGTCGACGCCCTTGCCCGTCCTGTTCGCGACGACCAGCGCCTCGCCGAGGCCGGTGGTGTTGCTCAGGGCCTTCGTCGCGTCGGTGACGCCGTTCACTCCGCCGACCATTGTCTCACCCTCGCTTGCGTGTCCCGGGAGCCGTGCCGATCAGACGAGAAGGATCGGGCGATAGGCGGCGCTCGCGCTCGCCTCGGCCGAGCCGCTCATCCCGGACTGATAGCCGGCCGCGAAGGCGCCGAAGAGCAGGAAGGATTCGATCATCTGGCTGGCTTCGGCCAGGCTCGGCATCTGGCTGCCGGGGCCGTAGATCTGGCCGGGCTTGGTGAGGTTGGCGTCCGCCTGGGTGACTTTCGTGCCGAGCTCGGTCTGCCAACCGCCCGCCGCCTCATGCACGGTGAAGCCGTCGCGGGTCGCCGCATCGAGCGCGTAGCCGTTGGTCGAGACGTTGACCGAGAGGTCGCCGAGCTGGTTCTGGCTGATGCCGTCGATCACCACCGCATTGTCGCCCTTGGTCACCACCACCTGGCTGGCGAGATATTCGTTGGGGTTCTTGGCATAGGGCTCGGTGTTGATCGTGATCTTGGTGCCGTTGTCGAGCTGGAAGGTGGTGGTGCCGTAGAAGTCGAACTGGCGCTTGCCGTTCACGTCGACGTGCGGGTCGCCCCAGATCTTGGTGCTCTCGCCGGTCTTTTCGTTGAAGATCGTCATCTGGCTGTTGCGCTCGTCGATCTCGAGGCGATAGCCATCGCCAAGGTCGACCTTGGCCGTGCTCTGGCCGGTGAGCTGGGCGGTGAAGCCGCCGCTCGGCTGCAGCGCCCCGAGGTCGGTCGAACCCTGGGCGAGCATCCCGAACTGGATCGCGAAAGCCGACGGCAGCGATGCGAAGGCGAGCGGGCCCGCGTTCAGCGGCCGGAAATAGCTGCCCATCACACCGGCGGCGAGGATCAGGCCTGCGCCGTTCACCGCGGTGTTGAAATTGGCGGCGAGCTGGGCGCTCTGGCCCGGGTTGATCGTCGTCATGCCCTGTCCTCCATCTCCATGGGCCAAAGGCGGCCCGCCCGATGATCGAGGAAGTGACACAGCCCGTCGCGACGGACACTCAACGTATCGCTTAGATCGCCTAAACGAATCGTCTAGGGACAGACAGCCGGGCGAATGGCATCAGGACGCATAAGCTCGCGCGATCTGCGGGCGCCCGAGGAGCCAGATGACCGACCCTGCCGGCAACATCGCGCGTACCCCCAGCCTCGCCACGACGCAGGCGGTCGCGGCGCGGCTGCGCGAGGCGGCGAGCAGCGAGTTCCAGGCGCAGCATGTCGTCCCGGCGCGCGAGGGGCTGGTCTATCAGCAGCCGCAGCCGCCGATCCAGTTCGACCAGGTCGCGCCCGTGCCGCAGGGCATCGGCGGCGTAGGGGCGCCGGCGCCGCGCGAGCTCGCGCTGATGGCGGCCGACGTCTACAACGATGTCGCCAGCCCGCCGCCCGGCTATCGCGTCGCGAACGACGCCGATCTCGCCCGGCTCGGGCTCAGGACGCAGGATCTGTCCTCGCCGCAAAGCTCGTTCCGTGCCCGCGTCTATGTGACAGGCGAGGGGGATGCGGCCGGATATGTCGTCAGCTTCCGCGGCACCACCGACGGGAGCGACTGGAAGGCGAACCTGCGTCAGGGCGTCGGGCTGCCGTCCGATCAATATGCCCATGCGCTGCTGATCGCGAAGGCGCTGGCGCGCAATCCCGACGTGAACGTGACGCTGACCGGCCATTCGCTGGGCGGCGGTCTTGCCTCGGCGGCCGCCCTGGGAAGCGGGCGCGACGCCGCGACCTTCAATGCCGCAGGCCTCAGCTCGGCGACGATCCAGCAGGCCGAGCAGATCCGTACCGCCGCCGGCATCGGCCGCGCGGCGGAGATCGCGGCCTTCTACGTCAAGGGCGAGGTGCTCTCGGCGGTGCAGGACGGCGGCGACCGCGTGGTCGGGGCGATCTTCGGCGGCGTGATCGGCGGCGTCCTGGCCGACGCACCGGAGGCCTATGGCGCGCGCCACCCGCTCGACGCGGTACGGCCGGCGGGGACGCATTGGTATCAGGACAATCCGGTCGCGCGCCACGGCATGGACTGGGTGCTGAGCAGCCTGCCGGCCAATTGATCGTTCTCCCGCCTCCGGGCTACAGCAGGGCATGACCAGCCGTCGTCTGACCGGCATCGCGGCGATGCTGGCGTTCACGCTCACCGGGGGATGCAGCATGGCTGCCAAGAGCGCCTGTTTCACCAAGCGGGCGGTGGTGCTGCCCGATCGCACGCGGGTGCTCGCCAACGTCAGCAACGGCGCGTCAGGGCGCACGCTGGCCGAGGCCGTGCTCGACGGGCGGATCGAGGATGCCCGCGCGATCATCGCGCGCGACCCGCGGCTGCTGACGACGGTGGTGACGCACGATCCGCGCATGACCACGCCGCCCGACGGCCAGTTCGGCGACCTGCTGACGCTGGCGGTGTCGCGCTGCGACAGGGATGGGATCGCGATGCTGCTCGAAGCCGGGATGCCGGCCAACGGCGTGCGGCCGGGCAATGCGCTGACGCTGGCGCTGCTCGCCGACACGCCGGAGATGGCGGAGATGCTGTTCCAGGCCGGCGCCTCGCCCGATCCGCAGCGGCTGCTGGACGGCGAGGATGCGATGCGGCAGATGATCGCCTTCTCGCACATCGGCGGGGTGATGACCCTGCTCCGCCATGGCGCCGATCCGCGCTGGCACGACCAGTTCGGCATCGACCGGGTCCGGATGGCGATGGACGCCGAGCAGGCCGACATCGCCGAACTGCTGGTCGGGAAGGGCGGGACGCTGTGGAGCGTCGCCGGCGACGGCAGCATGGCGGTGCACGAGCTGCTCACCGAGCCGGTGGCGTTCCGGACCGGCGAGCTCAAGGCGGCGCGGGCGCGGCTGGTGGAGCGCGCCAAGGCCAGCCCGATCGGCTGGCCGCCTCCCGACCGCGCGACGGTCAAGCGCATGGTCGCGTCAGGCGCCTGGCCGACGGCGGAGATGGCGCGCGCGGGGATGACGGTGGCGCCGGAGGTGCTCGCGAAGCTGCGGGGGAGCCACTAACGCATCGGCTGCCCGGCGGCCGACCAGAGCGCGTCGAAGGTCAGGTCGTCCACCGGCACCCGCTTCATCGTGCCGAACGGGGCGATGCCGGCGCAATTGACGACCCTGACCGAATCCACCGCGTTGGCCTGCTCGGGGGCGATCGTCGCCTGATCGTCGGTCGCCACGATCGCCGGCACGCCCGGGCGTGCCCCTCGTCCGCGTGGCGGCGCGATCAGGAAAGTGCCGCGCGGTCCCGGCGCGAGCGAGGAGGCGTCGATCGTGCACACGCCGCCCTTGTCGGTCTGCGCGACGCCCCGCACGTCGGCGCGCCGATTGCGGCCGACGTCGACCAGCAGATAGGAGGGCGCGAGCCGGAGCAGGACCCGGAGCGCCTGCGGCCAGCGGGGGTCGGCGGTGACGGCGGGCGTGATCGCCAGGCTTTCGCTGACGAACAAAGCCTTGCCGGTCAGCCGCGCGGAGGAGGATGGCAGGGTTCGCGTCTCGCCGGCGGGTGCTGCGGCAGGTGCATTTGCCAGGGCGCGGACCAGCAACGGGATCATCGGGCCGGTGATCTCGGTCCGCCGCGTGCCCCTGCGCGCCACCAGTGTCGTCGGCAGCGTCGTGCTGTCGAGCTGGGCGAGATCGTCGACCGCAATCTCGGCGCCCTCGAAGCGGGCGCCGGTCAGCGTCGCTCCCCAGAAAGAGAAGCCCTGAAAGACTGCATTGGAGAAGTCGGCGCCGGCGGCGCTGATGCCCTGGCGGTCGAACGGGCAGCCGTCCGCCTCGGTCACGCCGCACTGGAAGCGGAAGCCCGAGAAATTGGCGCCGTCGATCTTCCAGCCGGACAGGCTCGCGTTCCAGCCGCCGTCGAGCCGTCCCCCGCGGAAGTCGGCGCGGGTGGCGTCGGCGCCGGCGAGCGTCGTCGTGCGGAACAGGACGCCCGGCATCACGGTGCCCGCGAGCTTGGCGCCCGAAAGATCGCTGACCATGAAGCCCATGCCGGGTGCATTGACGCCCCGCCAGTCGCTGTTCGCGAGCTTGCTACCGCGGAAGCAGATCGACGACAGTCGCGCCTTGCGGAAATCCCAGCCCGCGAAGTCGCCGCCGTCGATCACGATCACGCGGCCGTCCTTGGCGCGCTTGCGTAGCCGCTCGATCGCGCTGACCTTCCTCAGTGCCTTGCCGTCGACGGGTTCCGGCAGCGTCGCACCGGTCCCGTCGACCGCGCCCGCCTGCGCCGCGCAGCCGGCGGCGGCAACCGGGACGGGGGCGGCGGCCTGCTGCGCGAATGACAAGGCGACGATGATCGATAGTCCGCTCATGGTTCCTCCCTGCTTCGACTCGTCGCACGACCATCGGCGGCGCGCCCTAAACGATTCGATTAGAGACACTTGGCCGTCGTCGTGACAGGTTCGCAGCGTAAGTCATGGAGGCGGAAATGGTCGAATCCGTTACGGCGACGCGCCCGCAGGCCCTGAGCACCGGCGATACCTCCCGCTACACGGTCCAGCGCGGTGATACGCTATCGCAGATCGCGGCGTCGCACGGCGTCTCGCTGAACGCGCTGATCGCGGCCAACCCGCAGATCCGCAACCCGAACCTGATCTTCGCCGGCCAGGCGGTGACGATCCCGGCCGGCGGGAGCGGCTCCGGCGGAACCTATACGGTGCAGCCGGGCGACACGCTCTCGGGCATCGCCCAGCGCTATGGGCTCGACTGGCACGGCCTCGCGCTCGACAACGGGCTCGCCAATCCGAACCTGATCTTCCCCGGGCAGACGCTCCGGCTCGACGGCGCATCGACGCGCGGGACCGGCGGCACCGGCGAGGTCGATGCGCCGGGCGGCAGCGCCGATGGACGCAACGCCGCCGACGTCGCCAAACAGTATCTCGGCCGCAATGCGAGCGACCTGCGCGGCGACCGCAGCGACAACCTGCCGATGAACGCCAACGTGCCGACCAACGTGTGCTGCGCGAACTTCGTGTCGGCGGTGCTGACCGAGGCGGGACAGCTTCCCGGCAACCTCCACACCGATTCGGTCGCGCAGCTCAACTCGACCCTGCGCTCGCGCGGCTGGACCGAGGTGAGCCCGCAGCAGGCACGGCCGGGCGACGTCGTCATCATCCAGGGCGGCGGCGTCTCGCACACCGAGATCTACGCCGGCAACGGCAAGATGATCGGATCGAACAACGTCAACGCCGACGGATCGCAGAAGGTCAGCTACAACAACCTGTCCTGGGCACTGCAGCATGGCGCCAAGATCCTGCGCGCGCCGGCGAGCGCGCAGCCCAAGCCGGAGGCGACCGGCGGCACGCAGGGCACGGGCAATGTCGGCCAGCCGGCGGCGACCCGCCAGGGGCGCATCGACCAGGCGATGAACTATTTCATGGGTCAGGGCTGGACCCGCGCGCAGGCGGCGGGGATCGTCGCCAACCTCGATGCAGAGAGCGGCATGGAGGCCAACATCCGCCAGCACGGCGGCGGGCCGGGCTACGGTCTCGCGCAATGGGAGGGGCCGCGCCAGGCGGACTTCCGCGCCTGGGCCGGGCACGACATCCAGAGCTCGACCTTCGAGGAGCAACTCCGCTTCGTGCAGCATGAGCTCACCACCTCGGAGCGGGGCGCCGGCAATCGGCTGCGGGGCGCGACGAGCGCCGCCGATGCCGGGGCGATCGTGTGCCGCTATTACGAGCGGCCTGCGAACATCGCCGGAGACTCGGCTCACCGCGCGCAGCTCGCCACGCGGATCTTCCAGAACTGATCCGGTGCTGGCGCTGCTGGTCTGGCTCACCGCCGCGCAGACGAGCGAGCAGGCGACGTGCGCGTTCGACACCGCGCCACCCGAATCCTGCACCGTGGCTTTCACCGTGCGCACCGACGGCACCACCGAATTGCGGGCGAAGGCTATCAAAGGCGAGCATCAGGCCGTGTTCATCGGCCGGCGGCAATCGGGCTGGTGGGCGGGCACGCTCGATGGCGCGGAGGCGATGGGGTATGAGCTCAACCGCGGCAACGTGACCTTCGCCACCCGCGCGCTCGACCGGACGTTCCAATATTACACTGCCGGTCACGAGCACGGCAGCTATTGACGCCGCCGCTCAGGGAAACAGCGCGCGTGGTGCCTTGTGCTTCGCCGGCCATTCGGCCCAGGCAACATCGGTCGGGCCGATCGCGTAATCGGCGACGCGCCAATGCCCACCGATGCGCCGGAGCAGCGCAGCATAGTCCTTCGACACCATGCCTTCCGCTTCCGCAGAGGCGAGGGGCGTGCCGGCATAGGAGATCGGCCGGCCGCCGCTATCCTGCATCTCGGCGATCAGGAACGCCCAGTCGCCATCGCGGTGGAGGGTGCGCACCTTGAACTTGACCGGCTTGCCGAGATGCTGTGCGACGGGCTGGCGGGCGATGTCGAGGATGGCGGCGCGATCTGCCTCGGCGACCGTCGCGGCCTGGGCGGAAGCGACGGTGAAACTCGGAAGGTCGGCGCCGGACATCATCGCCATCCCTATCATCTCCTAAGCGATTCGTTGAGAGCGCAAAGCTGCCGGACGCGCTATCTACGGCAGCATGTTGCAATTGCCGGACGAGTTAGGGCGATGATCAATCCCATCAACGGCGGGCGTGCCGACGCGGTCTCGCTGCGCGGCATCGAAGGCAAGCGCAGCGGCGGTGCCCAGGCCGCTGCGGCGATGAACACGATCAGTGCCCGCATCGCCGAGACGATGGCGCGCGAGCTGAAGCTGACACCGGTCGATCCGCGCGGCGGCTATGCCGGGGGCTCGGCGAGCGATGCCTATGGTATCGAGGAGATCGCGGCGGAGCTTTCCCGGTCGCTCGGCGGCAGCCCAGCCGATCAGGGTCGCCTGTCCCGGGCGCTGCACCAGTTCGCGGAAACGGTGGCGACGCTGGTCGCCGCGCGCCCGCTGAGCAGCACGGTGTCGAACGTCGTGTCCTCGCTGGGCGTCGACCTCAATGGCGGGAAGCCTACGACCGAAGAGGCGCTGACGATGATCGAGGCGGCGACCGTCCGCCTGCGGCCGGACGGCTATTCATGACCGAGCCGGTCGGACTGTCGACGATCGGCGGCCTCGGCCCATCACTGCCTGAGAATGGCGCGATGGTGGCGAGCGTGGTGCTCGTCGACCCGATCGCGGCGCCCGCCGATAGCGCCGCCGTGGTGCCAGTGGCGGCGGACATCGCCGTCTTCGTCGCGCCTTCATCCGATCTGCCGGCCGTATCGGGCCCGCCCGCCTTCGAGGTGAAGGCGATTGCGATCGGCGGCATCCTGTTCGATCTGTCGGACGGTTATTCGCTGTCGATCGACGAGAGCCAGTCGGCAGTATTCGTCCTCAATGCGGCGACCGGGGAATCGCTGCTGGTCTGGGGCGCCGGGAACATCGCGCTCGACGGCGCGGACGCCGCGCGTTTCTGGGGCACCACCACTGTCGAGCTCGCCAACGGCACCAAGATCACGCTCGAGACCCAAGCGGACACCACGATCGCGGACCTTTACCGGCTCGACAAGCTGACGGTGACGCAGGGCGAGCGGGCGATGGTGATCACCGGCATATCGGAAGAGACTTTGGGCGACCTCAAGGTCGACCAGGGCCTCGATGGCGAGACGATCGACGACCAGACGCGCGACGGGCTCGTGATCGCGCGGGACAGCGACGGCTGGAGCGACGAGCTCGGCAACGCCGTCACCCAGGCGATCCTCGATCAGACCCGACCCGGCGCGCTCTATGGCCCCGGCAAGACGACCTTGAGTCTGGGCGAGATCTTCTCGATGCTTTTCCGGGCGGTGAGCTACGGTCAAGTCTCCTCACTGATCCTGACGACGAGCAAGAACCTTTCCGCCGACTTCGGCGGCCGCGATGCCGAGAATCGCATTCGGCGGACCCTTGCCCTCTATGCCGCCGGAACCGCGCGCCTGCCTGATGCCTGAACCCCGATCCGGCCGACCCTGACCTCGCGCCGGAGCAGCCGTTCGCCGAGCTGCTCGCTCCATTGCGCGGCGGTCGCCGGCGGGACGGCCGTGCCCGCGATCAGGACGACATTGACCTGTCCCGCGAGATCCCGCCCGAGCACCGCGCCCTCGATCCGGTAGTTGCCGAGCGGCAGGGCGAGATGAACCTCGGGCTCGGCACCGGTCTTCGCCACCTCGGCGATCGCGGCGGCGATGCGGTCGAGCTGGGCGTGGAAGGCGGGATCGACATCGCCGGCTGGGCTGGCCGTCTCCGCCACGGGTACGCCGGCGAACTCGCGCGGCATGATCGCGGCGAAGAGGCCCGCGTCCGTCAACGGCTCCTTCTTGCTCCCGACCGTTTTCGCGGAGGTGCGGGCGAGCGCGTCGGCGAAGGCGCGCTTCTGTGCCGGCATCGGCTCGGGCGCATCGGATCGCGTGCTCGGCACGGCACGCGGCGTGAAGGCGGCGGGCTTGGGAGCGGAGGGGGCCTGGGTCATCGCATGCTCATCCGGGGCATCATCACGGCATCGGCTTCGGCGCGATCCTCCGCGCGGCGGCGGTCGGCGCGGACCAGTGCCCGGCGATGGGTGGCGATCGCGTCGCTGCGGATCTGATGGCGGCCGACGGCGCGCACCGCTTCGGCGTGGGTCTGGTCGGCGACCGTACACCGCGCTCGGGCATCGGCGAGCGCCGCGGCGGCGCCGACAAGCCGTTCGATGCAGCGGTCGAGCCACAGCCGCGTCTGGCCGCACGCGGGCGTGGCGGCGAAGGCGCGGCGGGCCTCCGCGAGCGTTTCCCGGGCGGCGAGGTGCGCGGCCTGAGCGTCGTTAAGCTTGAGCGCTGCTTCCTCGGCAGCGGCACGCGCCTCAGTGGCGGCGCGAGTGAGGCGCAGCTCACGTACCTGTGCGACCCGCACCAGCTTGGCTCCGCCGGGGTCAGCGGCCATGGTCGATCTCCTCGAAGTTGCGCAGCCGCACGACCGTCTCGCCGAGCGTCGCATGATCGTCGCGGTGCTGGCGGAGGAAGGCGTCGATCGCCTTGCGCTCGGCGAGCGCGCGATCGGCGAGCCGGTCGCGGCCGGACTCGTACTCGCCCATCTGGACGAGCAGCTCGATCTCGTCGAGCTTGGCCAGCATCGCGCGCAGCCCCTCGGCCGCGCGCTGCTGGGCGGGCGAAGCGAGCTTGGTGAACAGGCGCGACAGGCTGCCGAGCACGTCGATCGCCGGATAATGGCCGCGCGCGGCGAGCTTGCGCGACAGCACGATATGGCCGTCGAGCAGCGAGCGCACCTCCTCGCCGATCGGATCGCCGTCCTCGTCCTCGAGCAGCACGGTGTAGAGCGCGGTGATCGCGCCCGCTTCGCCTGCGCCGGTGCGCTCGAACAACCGCGGCAGCTCGGCGAACACGGAGGGCGGGAAGCCGCGGCGCACCGCCGGCTCGCCCGCCGCGAGGCCGATCTCGCGCAGCGCGCGGGCGAAGCGGGTGACGCTGTCCATGAGGAGCAGCACGTGCTTGCCCTCGTCGCGCAGCCCCTCCGCGATCGCGGTGGCGACATGGGCGGCGCGGACGCGCTCCATCGCCGGCCGGTCGGACGTGGCGACGATCACCACCGACCGCGCCAGCCCTTCCTCACCGAGCGTCTCTTCGACGAACTCGCGCACCTCGCGGCCGCGCTCGCCGATCATCGCGATGACGATCGCGTCGACCTTCGCTTGACGGGCGAGGTTGGCGAGCAGCGTCGACTTGCCGACGCCGGCGCTGGCGAAGATGCCGACGCGCTGGCCGATGCCGATGGTGAGCAGCCCGTCGATCGCGCGGATGCCCGTCTCCATCGCCTGGTCGACGGGATGGCGGGTCATCGGGTTGGGGGCGGGAGCGTGGATCGGACGATCGGTCGAGCGCTTGACCGGTCCCAGCGCGTCGAGCGGCTGCAGGCGCGCGTCGAGCACGCGGCCGAACATGTCCGCGCCATGGGGCGTGCGATCGTCGCCGCTGCGCAGGATCACGTCGCTGGCGAGCGACAGGCCGCGCAGGTCGCCGAGCGGCGTCAGGATCGCGTCGCCGTCGGCCAGCCCGATCACCTCGGCCCACAGCGTGAAGCCGCTCTCGGGATCGACGATCTCGCAGCTCTCGCCGATCCGCGCTCGCACGCCGGTGACGCGCAGGGTCGTGCCGAGCGCGCCGACGATGCGGCCGTGCTGCTCGAACATCGGCGCGGCATCGAGCGCGCGGACGAGCGAGAGCGTGTCGGCGCCGGCCTTCATGACTCGGTCACCCCCCAACGCTTGGCAAGCGCGTCGAGCTGGACCGACAGGCTGGCGATCACCTGACCGGTGCTGGTCCGCATGTGGCAGTCGGTGGGGCCGAGTGCAGGATCGGCGGCGACGGTGACGTGCTCGAGTTCGGGCAGGCGGGCGGCGAGCGTGTCGGCCATCGTCGGTGCGACGGCGATCGCGACCGGGCCCTCGCCGGGCAGCCGCGCGAGCGTGCGCTCGACCATGCGGGTGACCAGGGTCTCGTCGTCGAGCTCGCCGATCACGGCACGGACGGCGGCATGGGCGGCTTCGGCGACGTCGGCGCGGCGCGCCTCGGCGTGCCGCTCGACTGCCGCGGCGAAGCCGGCGATCTGTTCGGCGAGCTGCTCCTCAATGGTTGCCCTGGCTTCGGCAAGCCCCTCGGCATGGCCGGCGGCGCGGGCATGCTCGGCGTCGGCGGCGGCGCGGTCGCGGATGGCGGAGGCCGCCTCGAGCAGCGCGACCGCATCGATGAAGTCGGCCCGCTCCGCCCGCTTGATCACCGCGCGGCTGCTGCCGAGCAGCGCGCGATCGTCGCTGTGGACGAGATGGAAGCTCATCGGCGCTTGTCCAAATTAACAGTCCTCGCCGTACTCCTGCGTAGGTGGGAGTCTGGAACCTTCCGTTCCGAAACGACTGTTCCCCGGCGAAGGCCGGGGCCTAGTTGCAGGCGGTCCGAGGCTGGGCCCCGGCCTTCGCCGGGGAACAGATTCAGCCTAGCCGCATCCAACTCCGGAATCACAAGTGATATCGCCTCGCCGCCAACGCTCCTGCCTGCGCAGGAGCACAGGGAGGGGGGTGTCGACGGACTCACGCCAGCGCCGCCACGATCGTGCTCGCGTGCATCGCGATATCACGGGCCTGCGCATCGTCCTGCGCGCCCGGGAAGCGGCCGGCGAAGGGCTCCGGAAGGCCGGCATGGAGCAACCTGCGGCCTTCGGCGACGAGGCGGTCGGGGGCGGGCAGGGGCGCATCGTCGAGCGGCGGCGTCAGGGGGGTCTCGCAGGCGGCGTCGAGCAGATCCTCGCCCACCGTCGCGGCGAGCATCGCCAGTCGCGGGCCCGACAGCTCGGCATCGATCGCGCGGCGATGGCGCAGCAGTGCGGCGAGGCAGGCGATCCGCTCCTGCCGCTCGGGCGGTTCGGTCAGCCAGTCGGGGACCTTGGCGAGGTCGGCGAAGCTCGGTCCCTCCGCGCCCGAGAGACGCCGGGCGAACCGCGCGCCGCGGCTGTCGCTCGCGGCCTCGGCGAGTGCGGCGTAGCGGCGGCGGCGTTCGGCGCCGTTCACGGTCGCACCGTATCCGGCAGCCCGCCCTTGGCCTTGGGCCGCCGCATCCGCCACAGCGCCCGTCCGGCGAAGACCAGCAGCAGCGTCGCCACGATCCCGGCGAGCACCCGGATCAGCGCCGTGACCGAGATCATGTCATCGTTCTGCGGCACCATCGGCAGCGTCTGTGCCGGCACCATCACTACCGACACGCGGTCGTAGGTCAGCCCGTCGATCGCATTGGTGACGAGCGACTTGATCGCCCCGGTCTGGCTCCTGAGGTCGAAGCCGGTACGGTATTTGACGAACACCGACGCCGCCGAGGGCTTGGCCTCGCGCGACAGCGGGTCGGCCTCGGGCATGGTCAGGTGGACGCGGGCCTGGACCACCCCGTCGATGTCGCTGATCGTGCGGCTCAGCTCCTGGGACAGGCCGTAGATCAGCCGGGCGCGCTCCTCGAGCGGGGTCGAGGTGAACCCCTCCTTCTTGAACACGGAGCCCAGCGAATCATACTGCTCGTGCGGCAGGCCATGGGCACGCAGCGTCTCGACCGCGCGGGCGAAGTCAGCCTGGTCGACGGCGACGCTCCAATTGTCCTTCTCGCCATGGACCTTGCTCGCCGCGATGCCCGCCTGGTTCAGCACCGCGATCATCTCGTTGGCCGCCGGCTCGGTCAGCTTGCCATAGACCTCCTGCTTGCTGCACCCGCCGAGCACGGCGAGCCCGAGCAGCAGGGGGGCGGCGGCCAGGCGCAGCGTGCGGCTCATTGCTGCTTGAACAATTGCTGCACGCCGTCCGAGCTGCGGTTGGCGATGTTGGAGGTGAGCTGCGCCTGGAACATGAATTCCTGGCACTTCATGGTGAGCTGGACGATCTCGCCCGGCGTCAGCTGCCCGCCGCTCGCCTCGGCCGCCTGGGCATAATCGGAGACCGAGCGCGCCTGGACGTTCACCTGGTCGAGCGCGGCGAACATCCCCTTGAGCGGCCCAGGGAGCGAGCCGACGGGCACCGTGCCCTCGACGCCGCCGAGCTTCTCGATCGCCTGCTGGAACCGCGCCTCGGCCTGCGGGCTGATCGCCGTACCACCGCCGCCCGGCGGCAGCAGCTCCATCGCGCGCTGGCCCTCGGCCCCGCCGCCGGCCAGCGCGGAAGCGGCGGCGGCGATTGCTTCGACGCTCATGATCAGCTCTTCCGCGCCATCGTCTCGAGCGCCTTGGAGACGCTGTCGAGCGAGGTGTGCGAGCTGTTGGCCATGAAGCTCATCCGCATCGATTCGGTGGTGAGCGCGGTGATGTCCGAAGGCTTGTCGCCGCCTTGCGAGACGACGTCGGCCTGGTTGGTGATCACGTCGGCCTGGGTGTCGAGCGCCTTGCCCCAGGCGTTGGCGAACGCCTCGAACCAGTTGCTCTGGCCGCCCTCGTGGATCTCGTTCGAGTTCATCAGGCCCATCGAAGCGATGGAGCGCATCATCGCGCTGTTGATCGGGTTCGTCATGATTGCGTCCCTTGCTTGGCTGTGCCGCCCGTTTCGGATGCCACTCCCGGGGCGGGCGGCGTCCCGTTCCCCAGGATGAGTTCCTCGACCCGCCCGTCACGCTCGAAGCTGACGCGGCCGTTGCCGATGGCGATGATCTTGTGCCCGGTCGGCACCTGCGCCCCGGCGAACCAGCGCGTGCCGTCGGCGGTGGTGATGTAGCCGGGCGACCCGTCGACGAAGGTCGCGAGGCCATATTCGGAGCCCGAGAAGAAATATTGCAGGTCGCGGTCGCCGCGCGCGTTGTCGGTGGTGAAGGCGACGCGGGTGACGCCGGGCACGTCGGCCTGGATCAGCTTGGCGAGCTCGGTCTGGCGGTCGCCGGGCAGATACTCGGCGGTGACGAGCAGGCTGTTGCCGCGCATCGGCCTGGCCTCGCCGTCGATGCCCTGCGTGCGGAGCAGGTCGGTGGCGGAGGCGGCGAGCGCCTGCATCGAATCGACGTCGATCGTGGCCGCGCCGATCCGCTCGGCGACCACCATGCGCAGCCGGGCGAGTTCGGCGTCGTCCTTGACGATGCCGGTGATGATCAGGCCGCTCGGGCTGTCGCTGACCTTGAGCGCGCTGAAGCCGGATGCGGCGAGCACCGCGCGGTCGGCGTCGGGATTGTGGAACTGGCCGCCGATCCAGCGGACGGTCGGTCCGGCCAGTGCCACGAGCAGCAGCAGGGCCGCGGCGACGACCGCATAGACCGGCCAACGCCGCTCGATCGAAAGCGCGTCGCGCATGGGATAGAAGCGGGTCGCGACCCGCTCGGTCAGCGCGGCGCGCTGCGACTCGACCGGCACGGCTGCCTCGCCCGCCGGCGCGATCGTCGTCGACAGGCGGGCGGTCTCTTCCCACCGCTCCGAGGCAGGATCGCCGATCGCCACCGCGAAGCCGCCGAGCGTCATCGGCACATAGGCCGGCAACGCCGTCTCCTCGCCGGCAGCGACCGGCCGGCCCAACAGGCCGACCTGACCCGCGATCACCCGAATCGTCGCCAGCTCGTCGCCGAGGTGCAGCTCCAGCGACAACCCGCGCGTCGATGGATCGCGCAGCACGATGTCGTGGTCGAAGCCGTGTCCGACCCGTACGAACTTGCCGGGGTGGAGGCGGTGCTCGGCGCCTTCGAGGCGCCCGTTCAGCACGCGCAGCACCACCGCGGCGAGCTTCAGCGGGGCGAACGGCGCATTCACCTTTTGGCCCTCCGCTTGCCCTTGCCCAGCGCCTGGAGCTGTTCGAGCGGGATCGGCTGGGTCTCGGCGGTGGGCTGGAAGGCGGCGCCGTTCGCGGCGACCGTCTGGCGCTGCGACAGGATGCGCGGCGTGATCAGGAACAGCCGCTCGATATGCTGCGTGCCCTTGCTGCGCTTGCGGAACGCCTGGCCGACGATCGGGATGTCGCCGACGCCCGGCACCTTCGACTTGTAGTCGTAGTTGGTCTCGACGGTCATGCCGCCGATCAGCAGGCTCTCGCCCTGCTTGACCACCGCGCTGGTGTTGATGCTCGACTGCTTCACCGCGGGGATGCCGTCGACGATCATCCCGCTCGGCGAGCCGTCGAGGATCTCGATCGCCAGCCGCGTGCGCAGCTCGCCGCCGTCGTAGAGGATCGACGGGTTGATCCGCATCACCATGCCGGCGGTCACCGGGAACAGATCGACCTGCCGGTCGCCGGCGACGCGGACGTAATATTGCACCTGGTTGTTGAACACCGCGGGGATGTTGTTGAGCGTCGACAGGCGCGGGCGGGAGACCACGCTCAGCACGCCGGCCTTCTCCAGCGCGGTGATGCGCACCGCGAACAGGTCGAGCCCGCCCGTGAGGTAGGTCGCGCCGAAGTTGGGGGCCGAGAAATTGTCGGTGGGATTCGACTGCTTGCCCCCGAACAACGCCGCGAAACCGCCGGTGCGAAGGCCGAAGTCGAGCCCCAGGTCCTTGAGCCGGTTGGTGTCGAGCTCGAGGATCGTCGCCTCGATCTCGACGCCGCGCGGCTCGACGTCGAGCGCTTTCACGATGTCCTCGTAGACGGTCATCGATTCGGGGCGGTCGCGGACCAGCACGGCGTTGTTGGTCGGATCGACCTCGACGCGGGGGCCGTTGACGTCGCGCGGCTCCGCCTTCTCGATGACGACGGTGTCGAAGCCGGGCGTGCCCTGCTGGTCGAAGCTGCGCTGCGATTCGTCGGGCGGCACCGCGTTGAGCCCGCGCCCGCCGAGCCGCGGCATCGACTGGCGCTGGATGTCGAAGTTGCCGCTGGTCGAGACGGTGTTCGAAGGACGCCCGTCCCCCATCATCCCGCGCAGGATCGAGGCGACGCCGGGGATGACGACGGTGCGGTCGTAGCTCTTCTGGATCGTGTCATCGGCGCGGGCATAGCGCAGGTAGAAGATGCGCACCTCATAGGGCGAACGTGCGGTGGCGGCCGTCAGCACCCGCGAGCGCAGCGGCGCCGCGGAGACCGTGCCCATCGGCGCCGGACCGTTCAGCAGCGGCGACACGATTCCCGCGCTCGAGGCGGTGGCGGAGGCAGGGATCATCGCCGGCTTCGCGCCCGATCCCGCCAGCTGCGCGACCCGGTCGAGGAAGGCGGGGACGCCGGTCGCGCTCACCGCGTTGGTGCTCGCCGCGACCGAGTTCGCCCCGTCGACGATCCGCATCCGCTGCGCGTCCTGCACCACTGCCGCCGGATCGGCGGCGGCGAAGCTCTTCGACTGGATCTCGCCGCCGGTGTACACGCGGACGACCGCGCCGTCGTAATAGGCGACCAGGTTGAATGCGCGGGACAGCTGCGCCCAGATCGTCCTGGGCGTGCCGACGAACACGCCGTTGATCTTGCCGTTGATCGCCGAGCTGGTCTTCACCCTGAGGCCCGCCTGGCCGAACAGGTCGGCGATGGCGGCATCGACGCGCTGGTTGCGCGCGGTGAGGGTGACGGTCTTCTCGGGGAAGGGAGGCGTGTCGGCCAGCGCCGGCGTCGACGACGCCAGCACGGCCGAGGCCAGAAGCAGCAGGGACCGCCGCGGGATTCGCATCATTCGGCAAACTCTCGTTGCGCCTGGTCGGCCAGGCTCTCTGGTGCGGAATTGAGCTCGCCGACGATGTCGAGCGGCACCGCGGGATTGAGCTCGTTGAAGGAGATGACGGGCACGTCGAACAGATCCCCGGCGATCAGCAGCCGCAGCGGCCGCCGGAGGTCCTGCGCGGTCAGGATCGCGCGTGCCCCGCTCGCCTCGACCTGCTCGGCGAGCAGGGCGTTGAGCGCCCGCATCTGGTGCGGGTTGATCGCGAGGCGCATCTGCCCGTCGACGGGCGTCAACGTGTGGCGGATGATCTCCTCGAGATTGCTGCCGACGATCAGCACGCGCAGCCGCCCGGCGACGCACAGCGGCGCGATCAGGTGGCGGCGCATCGCGATGCGCACGCGCTCGGCCATCGGGATCGCCTCGCGCTCGTACTGGCCGACCTCGCCGATCGCCTCGACGGCGTCGCGGAAGTTGCGAAGCGGCACCTTCTCCTCGACCAGCAGGCGCAGCACCTCGCCGATGCGTCCGGTCGGCACTGCGCGCACCGCTTCCTTGACCACCTCGGGATGGCTCTCGCCGAGCCGGTTGAGCTGGTCGGTGACTTCCTGGAGGCCGAGGAACAGGCCGAGGTTGCGCTCCAGCAGCCGCTCGACCTGGCCGGCGACGCGCGGGGCGAACTCGTCCTCCTCGGCCACGCCGCCGCCGAGCGGCGCGTCATGCGCGACCAGCGCCCAGCCGCCGGTCGGCATCGCCGGACCGGTGTCGGCGACGATGCGCAGGTCCGGAACGGCGACGCCGCTGCGCTCCTGCAGCGCGGCGATACCGGTGCGGACGCGGTCCGCCAGCGCGGCGAACACTGGCGAATCGGCGGGCGCGCCGATCGTGAGCCGCAGCGGGTCGAGTCGCGGCAGCGCCTGTGCCGCAATCATCGTCTCGCCAGTGATCGCCGCGGGCGTGCCGCTCTCCATCCCGAGTCGCGCGCGCACCCAGCGGCCCGAGGTCGGATGCGACAGCGTGCCGCCGATCAGCAGCGCCGCAGCCAGCGCGAAGAACACCAGCGTCGGAAAGCCCGGCACCAGCCCGAGCAGGATCGACAGCGCGCCCGCGATCAGCAGCACGTGCGGCTTGCCCGAGATCTGCCGCGCGATGGCGGGGCCGAGGTCGCGGTCGCGGTCCTCGTCGGTGGTGCGCGTGACCAGAAGGCCCGCCGCCATCGCCGAGAACAGCGCCGGCACCTGCGCGACCAGCCCGTCGCCGATCGTCAGGATCGAGAAGGTCGCCGCCGCCTCCGACACCGACAGCCCGTGGTAGAGCATGCCGACCGCCAACCCGCCGAGCAGGTTGACCAGCACGATCACGATCGAGGCGATGGCGTCGCCCTTCACGAACTTCATCGCGCCGTCGAGGCTGCCGTGGAGCTTGCTCTCCAGCTCGAGCGTGCGCCGCTTCTCGCGCGCCTCGTCCTTGCTGAGGATGCCGGACCTGAGGTCGCTGTCGATCGACAGCTGCTTGCCCGGCATCGCGTCCAGGCTGAAGCGCGCCGCCACCTCGGCGACGCGCTCGGCGCCCTTGGAGATGACGATGAACTGGACGACGGTGATGATCAGGAACACCACCAGCCCGACCACGAGGTTGCCGCCTGCCACCATCTCGCCGAAGCGTTGGATGATCGAGCCGCCGTCCATCGTCGTCAGGATCATGCGCGTGGTCGAGATGCTGATCGCCAGCCGGAACAGCGTCGACAGCAGCAGCACCGTCGGGAAGGTCGAGAAATCGAGCGGTTTGGTGATGTAGACCGAGCTCAGCAGCAGCAGGATGCCGACGGTCATGTTGATGGCGATGAAGATGTCGAGCGCCAGCGGCGGCATCGGCAGGATCATCAGCATGACGACCGTCACCAGCGCGCCGACCAGCAGCACGTCGGCGGTGCGAATCGGCAGACGCAATCGGCGGAAGGGCAGTGCGCTGGCCATCGTCAGCGGTTCGCGACGCCCTGCTCGGACACGAGCTGGTTGTAGTTGGCCATGACCGCGCGGACGTAGTTCTGCGTCTCGGGATAGGGCGGCACCTGGTTGCCGTACTTGCGCACCGCGCCTTCGCCGGCATTGTAGGCGGCGAGGGTCAGGTTGAAGTCGCCGTAGCGCTGGTGGAGCCGCCGCAGCAGCCGCGCGCCGCCGTCGACATTGCTCTCCGCATCGGCGACCGAGCGCACGCCGAGCTCGCGCGCGGTGCCCGGCATGAGCTGCATCAGCCCGCGCGCGCCGACCGGGCTGGTCGCATTGGCGCGGTAACGGGATTCCTGGGCGATCACCGCGTGCAGCAGCAGCGGATCGACGCGGTGGCGCTGCGCGACGCGGCCGATCATCGCGTCATAGGGCGTGGTGTAGCTCGCCGGCCGCATCGACAGGATCGACTCGGCGTCGAGCGGTCCCACATTGACCAGCGGCGCTGCGGCGGCGAGGTCGACCGGCTCCCGCCGTTTCGGCCTGATGTGCGCGACTCGGACGCCGCCCGGCGGAGTCGGCGTCGCTGCGGGGACGACCGCGCGGCGGATCGCCGGCCGGTCGGGCACGATCTCCAGATCGGCGGGCGGGACATAGTCGGCCGGCGACGCCGGCGCGGTGACGATCTGCTGCGGACCGCACTGGACGAGCGACTGCACCCCGGCGAGCGAGCCGGCATCGGCAATGCGCAGCGTCGCCGTCAGCGGACAGGGCGGCGGAGGCGGGGGTTTATCCCTGGAACTGGCAATCGAAGGAAGAAGACCAGCACCGAAACCCAGAACGAGAATCGTCGCCGATCGTATGTCGAAACCAAGCCTCATCTGCATCGCTCCGCAGTCTCCGACTATGATCGGAGAAGCCACAACGATGCCCCACTGCCGCCGGTGCTCGGTTTCGACGGCAGTAACTAGTCTGCGGGGGAATTTTTTCAGTTTCAAGTCATCGCGTGCAAATTTGATCATTCTCAATGAGATACGACGAATCGAGGCAGATGCACGACGAAATGCGTGAGTCGTGTGGAACCTTTTTGCGACGGTCGAGCGTTCCGCAGCCGAAATGAAGGGTGGTATACTATAAGAATCGCGCGGATTCCTGCGGGATTCTGTCCATTGTCATAAGAGTTACATGAGTATCCGTCAGGTCGATCCTACAAACGTGATTGACTTGGTGGAGTTTATTGCTGAATCGTTTCATCATGTGAGTCGCTGTTCCGCCCCACGAACGGCGTTTCACCGACATCGACAGTAACGCGCCGTGTATTGGTGCGCGATGTCTCGGCCTTGCTCGGGCTGATGAAGTTGAGGAGTCGATGAGATCGGCGGTGCGAAGCACCGATCGATCGATGGCGGCTGCTGGAGACAAAAGAGCGCATGGCCCAGAAGAACGACGGCGCCGACAAGAATGAGATGCCGACGCCCAAGAGGCTTCGGGACGCGCGCAAGAAAGGCGACGTCGCCAAGTCGAAGGACCTGAGCGCCGGCCTGCTGACGCTGGCGTGGCTGGTGCTGTTCGTGCTCGCCTCGGGCTATGTCGCGGGCGAACTGGCGCGGCTCGCCACCGATACGCTCGCCGTCGCCACCACCGTGCCGTTCGAACAGGCCGCGACGATCGTCGGGCGCGATGCGCTGGCCACCTTGGTCCGCGTGTCGCTGATCACGCTGGCGCCGGTCGCCTTCTTCGCGACGGTCGCCGAGTTCCTTCAGGTCGGCCCGATCATGACCACCGACAAGATGAAGTTCGGCCTGGAGAAGCTGAATCCGATGGAGGGCCTGAAGCGGATGTTCGGCAAGGACGGGCTGTTCGAGCTCGTCAAGACGCTGGTCAAGGTCGGCCTGATCTGCGCGATCTTCTACCTGGTGTTCCGCAGCGCCCTGGCGGGATCGGGGCAGCTCATCCGCCTGGCGAGCGCGTCGCCCGTCGATGCGACCGGGCCGGCCGCGGCGATGGCGGTGCTGGGCCAGAGCTACAGCCTCACCGTCCAGATGTTCGCGATGGTGGTGGCGGTGTTCCTGTTCGTCGCGGTCGGCGACCGGATCTACGCCAAGGCCAAGTTCATCAAGCAGATGAAGATGAGCCGCCGCGACATCAAGCAGGAGCACAAGGAGGACGAGGGCGATCCGCAGGTCAAGTCGATGCGGCGCGAGATGCATCAGGAATGGGCGAACCAGAACGCGATCGGCGCGACGCGCGGATCGGCGGCGCTGCTGGTCAACCCGACCCATATCGCGATCGCGCTCGATTATGACGTGGAGAGCTGCCCTGTGCCGGTGATCGCCGCCAAGGGCGCGGGTGCGCTCGCCGCGGCGATGCGGACCGAGGCGGAGTCGGCGGGCGTCCCCATCATCCGCAACGTCGCCACCGCCCGTCAGCTCTGGGCGCGCGGCGAGATCGGCGAGATCGTGCCGCAGGACATGTTCGACGCGATCGCCGCGATCATCCTGTGGGCCGGCAAGGCGAGAAGCGGCGAGGCGCCGATGTGGCAGGACATGGATTCCGCCCAGCCGCGCCGCCCGGCGCTCGTCCCCGCGGCCTGACACGCCATTCCCTGAACGAAAGGATCAGCATAGCGACATGGGTATCGGAGCCGTGGTCTCGTCGATCCTGGCGATCGTCATCGCGCTGGCGGTGGTGCTCGGCATGGCCTGGGGCGTCATCTGGCTGCTCAAGAAGCTGCAGGACCGCCAGCTCGGCGTCACCAATGGCGGCGAGGGCGAGCCGCCGATCCGCTTCCTGCGCTCGATGCCGCTCGGCCAGCGCGAGCGGGTGGTGCTGATCGAGGCGCGCGGCGAGACGATGCTGGTCGGCGTCACCACCGGATCGATCACCCTGCTGGCGCGCTGGCCCGAGACCGGCCTGCCGCCGCGGGTGCGGGCCGAGCCGTGATGGCGAGCGCCGCGCTCGATGCGCTGACGGAGCTGCCCGCGGTCGATCCCGATGCGGCCGCGCTCGGCCAGGCGCTCTGTACGCTGATCGGAAGCGTGGGGCTCGATGCGGCCGTCGTCCACCGGACGCAGGCGGCGCCATGGTTCGTCACGGCGGACGGACTTCGCTTCACGCTGCTGCGGCACGAAGGGCGCCGCGTGCTCCTCGACGAGGGGCGCGTCGGCGATGCGGTCGCGCTGCTCGACCAGGCCGAGCCGGTGCTGGCGGCGCTCGAGGCCGCGCTGGAACTCCCGCTCGAACCCGAGGCGCTCGTGTCCGATCAGCCGGAGCCCGCCGTACTGATCTCGTTCGCGCAAGACCGGACGACCGGGCTCGTCGCCGTGCCGCTCGATCACCCGGAGCGGGCAGGCTGGGACGAAAGGGCGCGCGCGATCGCGCTGCCGCCGGAAGCCGTGCCGGTGGTGCTGCGGTGCCTGATCGACGGTCCACGGCTGTCGGTCGCCGAGGCGGGCGATCTCGCCGGCGGCGACATGGTGCTGGTGGACGCCCGCCCTCGCGGGCGGATCGAATCCGGCGACGCGCGCGCGATCGCCGGCCAGCTCGATCTCGCCTCGGGCCAGTTCGCGGTTCAAGTCCAGGGAGGATCGATGTCCGAATCCGATTCGCCGGCGGCCGATTTCGCGGTGCCGCTCAGCGTCCGGCTGCCCGATCGCATGACCAGCGCCGCGGCGCTCGCGGCGCTGAGGCCCGGCACGACCTTGCCGCTGGGGCCCTTCACCGACGGCCTCACGGTCGAGCTGCTCGTGGCCGATCGCCTGCTCGCGAGAGGCGAGCTGGTCCGGCTCGGCGACCGCTTCGCCGTGCTGATCGAGGAGCGGGCCGATCTGGCCGACGTCGAGCCCGCCGCGCCGGAGACGGAGGCCGAAGCGTGAACCTCGCCGCCTTCACGCCGGGTTCGGCGCTCGTCACCGTCGTCCTGATCGCGCTGGCGCCGTTCTTCGCGGTGATGGTGACCAGCTTCACCAAGATCGCCGTAGTGCTGAGCCTGGTCCGCAACGCGCTCGGCCTGCAGCAGGTGCCGCCCAACATCGTGCTCAACGGGCTGGCGCTGATTCTGTCCGTGTTCGTCATGTATCCGACGCTCGACAAGATGTACGCGGCCGCCAACGTCGAGAGCCCCGCCTCCGCGCCGACCATGCCCGGCGAGCCGAGCGCGCAGGAGAATCCGCTCCAGAGCACCAACGACATCTTCGCTACCGCCGACCGCGCCAAGGAGCCGCTGCGCGAGTTCCTGATGAAGCACAGCGATCCGCGCGAGCGCGTCTTCTTCCTGCGCACCCAGCAGCGGATCGGCGACCCGGCCCAGGCGCAGGCGCTCAAGGAAAGCGACTTCGTGATCGTGATCCCGGCGTTCGTGGTCAAGGAGCTGAAGCTCGCCTTCCAGATCGGCTTCCTCATTTTCCTGCCGTTCCTGGTGATCGACATGGTGATCTCGAACATCCTGCTTGCGATGGGCATGATGATGCTGTCGCCGGTCACCATCTCGCTGCCGTTCAAGATCCTGCTGTTCGTGCTGGTCGACGGCTGGGTGAAGCTCAGCCACGGTTTGGTGCTGTCCTATGCGTAGGGTCGGATTCGGCCAGTTTGTATCTGTTCCCCGGCGAAGGCCGGGGTCCAGTATCGAACGGCTCGCAACTGGGCCCCGGCCTTCGCCGGGGAACAGCTGCTTCGAGCCAGATGGATCGAACTCTAGGCGCGCCCCGTGAGCGACGATCTCGTCCGTCTGACCACCGAGGCGCTATGGCTGGTGCTGCTGCTGTCGGCGCCGCCGATCATCGCGGCGTCGGTGGTCGGTCTGCTGGTCGCGATCGTCCAGGCGGCGACGCAGCTCCAGGAGCAGACGCTGCAGTACACGCTCAAGTTCTTCGCGATCGTGATCAGCATCCTGGTGACGGCCGGCCTGATGGCGGGGACGCTCTACGGCTATGCCGATGCGATCTTCTCCGGCCTGGCGGGGGTAGGGCGATGATCGAGGCCGTCCCGCCCGGCGTCGGCGTGCCGCTGCTCAAGTCGATCCCGTGGCTCGACCAGCTGCTGACGGTCGGCGTCGCCTCGACCCGCTTCGCCTTCGCCTTCGTGCTGGTTCCGGTGTTCTCGCGTGAGGTGATGCCGGCGACCGTCCGCAACAGCATCATCGTCACCTTCGGCCTGGTCGCGCTCGCGCTCCGGCCGGATTTCGCGCCGGCGAACCTCAGCGCCATGGGATGGGCGACGATGCTGCTCAAGGAGGCGGCGGCGGGCGGCATCATCGGCCTGTTCTTCGGCACGGTGATGTGGGCGATGGCCGCGGCCGGCGAGATCATCGACACCAAGGTCGGCGCCACCATCGGCCAGCTCGTCGATCCGCTGAGCGGCAACACCACCTCGCTCACCGGCATCCTGCTCAGCCGCTTCGCCGAGGTCGTGTTCGTGAGCGCGGGCGGCCTCATGCTGCTGGTCGGTACGGTGATGGGCAGCTACCTGATCTGGCCGCTCGGCCCCGGCGGCATCACGCTCGACCTGCGCGCCGTCGAGTATTTCGAGGGCGAGTTCGGCCGCCTCTTCACGCTCGCCTTCCTGTTCGCCGCGCCGACGCTCACCGTCCTCTACGTGATCGACGCGGGCCTGGGTTTCCTCAATCGCTTCGCACAGTCGTTCAACGTTTTCTCGCTGTCGTTGCCGATCAAGGCGGTGGCGGCGTGCTTCGTGGTGATCCTGACGCTGCCGCTGCTGGCCGAGGCGATCTACGCCGATCTCTCCAGCCGTCCGGAGATCGCCGCCGGCGTGCTCCAGCGCGTGGGGGCGGGGCGGTGAACCCGAGCCATGCACCGCGTCCCACACCCGGCCCGGCCATGCTCGGCGAAGGCGTGACCGACACCGCCGAGCTCGAACGCCTCGTCAGTCTGCTGCGCGAGTCCGAGGCGCGGCGTGAGGCCCATGCCCGCGAGATCCAGATCGGCGAGTTCACCGTTTCCGGCGCGCGCGTCCCCGTCCACCACGTCGCCGCGCTCCAGACGCTGACCCGCAATGAGGCGGCAGTGCTGCGCTTCCTCGGCTGGGGCCGCGCCAACGGCGATATCGCGACCCTGCTCAACATGACCGAGAACACGGTGCGCACCCACATGAACAACGCGATCCGCAAGCTCGAGCTCGACGGGGTCCGCGAGCTCAACAGCCTGGCGGGCCTGCTTTTCCTGCCGCTCGAATGAGCCGGAAACTAAACGAATCGATTAGGCGATCTAAACGATCTGCTGAGCGCGGACGCCCGCCAAATCGGCCATCTTCCACACCGTAGCGGCGATTAGTCGCGACCGGCCAGCTCCCCCGCACGGAGCACGAATTTCGGGAAGGGAAAGGAAACGGTCATGGCAGGCATCGGCGGACTCTTCGGTTCAGCGTTCAATCCGGTCAACATCATGCAGCTTGCCGCCGGACCGGTTGGCTGGGCGTCGCTGGCGGCTCGGGTTATCATGCAGGCGGTGGGTCAGCAGGTCATCCAGAGTCTCGGCCAAAAGCTCGGACTGCCCCAAGGCGTCATCGACATGGCGAAGACCGCATTCGGCGCGGCATCCGGCGGTTCGCCGCTCAGCATTGGCGATGCGGCGACCCAGATCGGTGGCAGCTTCGGCCTGTCGGCGGCAGAACAGGGTGCCTTCGCCCGTGACCTTGGCCAGCAGGCAGAGGACATTGCCCAGAAGCTCTTCACCGCCTCGCGTGAAGGTAGCGATCGTGCCAAGACCGAGGGCTCGCGTAACGGTAAGGTCGGCAGCGGCAATTGGCTGCGTGCGATTGCCGAGGCGATGGCGGCGTCAATGGATAGCAAGATCGAGGAAATGCAGTCGCTGGCGAAGACCTATGACGGTCAGTCGAAGGACAACAAATCGACCAAGACGATGACCGATCTTCAGGTGGCGACGCAGGAATTCAGCTATATCATGCAGTCGACCACCAACATGATCAAGACGATCGGCGAAGGTCTGTCGACCATGGCGCGCAAGGGCTAGGGAAGTCGGCGGTTCATCGCAATTGGCCGGGCGAAGCATCGACTTCGCCCGGCGTTTTGCTTATCGAGCTCCCGGGGGGAAGGAGACGTGCAATGTCGTTTAGGATGATCGCGCCCATCTGCTTTGCCTCGCTCGTCGTCCCCGGTGCTGCTCATGCCCAAATGATCAGCCCTATGCTTTACGAAGGCCCGCGGATCAGCCTTCAGAATCATGCCGATCGAGCCCGTTCGACGTCGCCGTCCCGCAACATGTCGCGACCCGGACCTTCCGCGCTTCGGCCTCCCGTCGCAGTGCAGCCTGCCAGCTTCCGCTACAAGCCATCGCGGGAACGTCGCACGGCCAACTATGCGCGCTTTGTCGCCAAGAGCCGTGCCAATGATCCCCAAGGCGCGGACAATCTCGCCAGGCTGTTTGCGTCAACCGACGTGGTTGAGGGGATGAGCCGCCCGCTATCCTCTCTCGGCTTGCGGATCGACGACGTCGCCGATGCCTATGCGGTGTGGTGGATCAATGCTTGGCAGGCGGGTCGTCACATCGATATCGACGTGAACCGTCGCATGGCGGCCGCGGTCAGCGCCCAGGCGGCCGCCGGGTTCGCGTCGTCCGGGATGCTGAGCACCGCGAGCGATGCCACCAAACAGGAGATGGCCGAATCGTTGCTGGTTCAGGCTGCTTTGATTTCCGACGCCATGAAGCAGAGCGAGCGTAATCCCGACCTTGCGCGCAAGGTGGCCGTAGCCGTGTCCCAGGGCGCGCGCAGGATGAACGTCGACCTGGCTGCGATGACGCTGACCGATGACGGCTTCGTGCCCGCGAACGAAACCGGCGAAGTCACGTCGAAGCCTGGAACCCGGCCGACCGAGCTTGCCCGGACCGCGCCGGTCGAGAGCGGTGGCAAGCCGTCCTATGCGCTGATCGCCGCTGCAGGCGGAGCAGGACTCGGCGGCATGATCCTGTTCGGGCGTAGGATGAGCCGCAAGGGATAGTTGGCGCTGCGGCCAGCGACCGGCTGGCCAGCGGCAGTCCGGCTCCTTCTCCCGAGCGCACGCGATCGCGACCGCGTATTCGACATCGGCATGGCGCGTAACGCCGCTGGTCGGATCGTTCCACAGCATGCGTTCAGCCGGCAGGCGGCGATCGAGATAGCCGGTACGCAAGCGCATCTCGATACGGATCGTCTGGCATTCGATCGCCAGGTCCTTCGGGTGAGGCTGATCACGCAGTGAGCCCTTTGCCACCGCGCCCTTCTGCATGTCGCAAGGGACACAGATGTAGCGAAGGTTTCCGCAGCACGCGCTCAACGATTCGATGAGATTCGCTAATCGAATCGCGGAGCGAAACCGACCGGAAACCATGCTCTTGAGACCCGTCGCCGGATCACTCCGGCCCGCTGCCAGGAGAAGATCGCATGGTTACGCCAGTTCAGCAGGGTGCCGTCGATTACATCAAGGGAAAGCTCGACGATTCCGGCTGGTTCAATACCGTCACGCATGACGAGATGAACGACGTCAAGGCGAAGCTGCAGAGCCTCTCGGCGACCGATGCCGACGCGGTGATCGACGAGCTGGGGCGGCAGGGGCAGCTCGACAAGCTGGCGGATCAGGCGGTGGACGGCAGCTGGTTCGGCAACGGCGGCTATTCGGCCGACGAGCGGCGCGACCTGTTCAATGATCTTGCCGGCAAGCTCGACGGGCAAAGCCTTGCCGCGGTGAGCAACGCCTTCGCCAAGACCGATGACGGTGCCGACGGCTTTCATCGCGTGACCGAGTTGGCCGATGCGGTGGCGACGCACGCGTCCAACTACCAGAAGATGCAATATGTCGAGGCGATGAAGAGCCAGGTCGCCGAGGGGAAGAACTGGACCGAGAGTCATGTTCTCAGCACCTCGAGCCACGAGAGCGATCCCGAAGCCGTCGCGGTGGGCAAGGTCCTCTCCAGCCTCAAGGGCAGCGCCTATGCCGCGGACGCCTTCAAGGCGCTCAATCCCGAGCAGCTGCGCGCGGTAATGAAGTCGTCGATCGATGAGACGATGACGGGAGGAATAGGTGCCCCCAGCGTCGAATGGCACCCGGAGGGTTTCGGCAAGCTGATGGACGCGGCCGCCTCCATCCCCGATGCCGACCTCAAGGCGCGAATCTTCGACGCCGGTGCCGACACGCTGCGCGACGTGCGCAACACCAGCGGCTTTGCCGGACGACCGGTGATCGTCGGCAAGGACGACACGATCAAGGCGATGGCCGACGGCCTTACCAAGATCATCGACAGCGACACCACCGGCGTGATGCGGGAGCTCACCTATAATGAGGAGACGGCGGACGGTTCCGACATGGCGACCTATTCCCGCGCGCTCATGGAGGGCAAGCAGGAGAAGAAGCTGGGCGAGATTATGACCAAGCTGCAGTTCGGCAACGGCCTCAACGAGAATCCGGCCGCGCGGCTCGACCAGGTGACGCAGGTGCCGGTCGCCGCCGGATCGTCGCAGGAACGGCGCGAGAATGCGGGCGCGCTCGGCTATTTCGTGGGCGCGGCGTATGCCGGCGCGCAATCCTGGTCGACCGACGTCAAGAAGCAGCAGGAGATGATGACATCGGTGCTCGATTCGGCGCTCACCCTGGTCGACAAGGCGAAGGTCGGTGGCCCCGCCGCGAATGCGGTCGGCACCACCGCCAGCGTCGCCAAGGAATGGACGCACTATGCCGTGCGCTGGGCGGTCGAGGACAAGGGTCTCGCGCCGGCGCAGCGGCTCGAGAGGGCGGCGCTACCGATCAATCCGCAGACGCGGGAGCTCGGCGTCGGCGACAACATCATGGACGCTTTCAACACCGCGCTCACCAGGGTACAGCGCAACGCGCAACCATGAGGCGACTGCAACGCTTGGCCACCGGAATCCGGAGCGCCGCTATGGTCCTTGTCATGGCGGCGCCTGCAGCTTGTGGAGATGGCCGATCGGAGATGCAGGTTCCCGATCCGCCGCCGATGCTCACGCGTCCCGACGAATATGCCTTCGGTGACAAGATCGCTGTCGCCGACGAGGTCGCGGTCCGTCATGTCGACGAGCTGCTTCGCCAACGCTACAGCCGGCCCGAGGTGAAGCGCTACACCGCGCCCCGCAATGCGGATTTCGACGCGCTCAAGGCCTATTACGACACCAGGGCCGGTGCAGCCGGGTGGAAGCCGATCCCGGGCCTTGGCCGCAGCCTGTTCCCCGGTGAATACGCCCTTGGCTACGAACGGGGCGGCTCCGCCTTCGCGGTGGTCTGGCTCACGCCCCGCCCAGGATCGGCGCTCGTTCCCGTCAACGTGATCCGCTTCGGCGTGGTCGACAAGGCGGAGCGCGAGGAGATCGGCCAGTAGGCTGTTCCTTTGACCAATCGAGCAGGGAGGCGCATGATGCGGCTATCGGTGTCCTCCGTACGAGCACGACGCCGCCCGACAGCGATTAAGAGAGCTGCCGCTCAAGAACGGGAGCCTCGCTGTGATCATGAGGTACAATCGCTCATATTTCGAACGTCGCCGCGATGAGTGTCTGGCGTGTGCCGAAGCCGCCAGAGGTGGTCATGTCGCTCGCATCCATCGCGCTTTCGCCGACCGTTATGCTGAAATTCTGAGGGAATGCGACGAAGTGCTTGCACTGAGACCCGCATGATCGCTGGTAAAATTGTCGTGGCGATCGGGAATTCGGCACACCGCGCGGCGCACGCCGCCACTAGTTACCGTAGCTTCCCGCGGCGGTGACCGGATGGAGCGGGACAGCCTCGCTATTTGGTGGCGATCTCGTTGGCTTCCGCGCGATATTCCTCGCGCACAAACGCCTTCGCCGCCGTCTGTGTCCTGAACGCGTCGCCCAGCACCTCGCTCGACACGAGCGGATAGCCCTGCGAGTTGAACCGCGTGGTGCGCACGGTCACCCGGTACACGCCTTCGTCGTCCTTGGTGATGAGATAGGGGCGGACGGGCACTCTCGACATCGCGATACTCCTGAGATGGAACGGGTAAGCGTGGATCAGAAGCCGCCGCTCGGAGCCATCGTCGGCGAGGCCGGCGAGCTTTCCGAGACATCGACGATGGCGGCTTCGGTGGTGAGGAGCAGGCCCGCGACCGACGCGGCATCCTGCAGCGCCGAGCGGACCACCAGCGTCGGATCGATCACGCCGGCTTCGACGAGGTTCTCATAGCGTTCGGTCTGGGCGTTGAAGCCGACGTCACGGTCGTTGCCGGCGATCAGCCGGGCAGCGACGACGCCGCCGTCATGGCCGGCATTCTCCGCGATCTGGCGGAGCGGTGCGGACAGTGACTTGCGGACGATGTCGATGCCGCGCGTCTGGTCGTCGTTCGCACCTTTCCTGCCGTCGAGCGCGCGCGATGCATAGAGCAGCGCCGTCCCGCCGCCGGGGACGATGCCTTCCTCGACCGCCGCGCGCGTCGCGTGCAGCGCGTCGTCGAGGCGATCCTTGCGCTCGCGCATCTCGACCTCGGTCGACGCGCCGACCCGGATGATCGCGACCCCGCCCGCGAGCCTGGCCAGCCGATCCTGGAGCTTCTCCCGATCATATTCGCTCGTGCTGAGCTCGATCTGCTGCTTGAGCATCGCGACCCGGCCGGCGACCGCGGCGCGATCGCCCGCGCCGTCGATGATCGTCGTATCGTCCCGACCGATCGTCACGCGCCGGGCGCGGCCGAGCATGTCGAGCGTGACGCCTTCCAGCCGGATGCCGAGATCGGGCGAGACCAGCACGCTGTCGGTGAGGATCGCGATATCCTCGAGCATCGCCCGGCGGCGATCGCCGAACCCGGGCGCCTTGACCGCCGCAACCTGGAGGCTGCCGCGCAGCTTGTTGACCACGAGCGTCGCGAGCGCCTCGCCCTCGACCTCCTCGGCGATGATCAGCAGCGGCCGGCCCGACTGCGCCACCGCTTCCAGCACCGGCAGCAGCGCGCGCAGGTCCGAGAGCTTCTTCTCGTGAATGAGGATGTGAGGGTCCCGCAGGTCGACCGTCATCTTTCCGGCATCGGTGACGAAATAGGGGCTGAGATAGCCGCGGTCGAACTCCATGCCCTCGACGATCTCGAGCTCGAACGCCGTGCCTCGCGCATCCTCGATCGAGATCACGCCTTCCTTGCCGACCTTGTCCATCGCCGCGGCGATCATCCGGCCGATCTCCTCGTCGCCGTTGGCCGAGATGATGCCGACCTGGGCGATCTCGTCGTTGTTCGACACTGCGCGCGACCGTGCCTTCAATTCCTCGATGACTTGGGCGACGGCGATATCGATGCCGCGCTTGAGCTCCATCGGGCCGACGCCGGCGGCAACCGACTTCATCCCCTCGCGGACGATCGCCTGGGCGAGCACGGTGGCGGTGGTGGTGCCGTCGCCGGCGTGATCCTGCGTCTTCGAGGCGACGGCGCGGAGCATCTGGGCGCCGAGGTTCTCGAACCGGTTCCTGAGCTCGATCTCCTTGGCGACGGTGACGCCGTCCTTGGTGATGTGCGGCGCGCCATAGCCCTTGTCGAGCACCACGTTGCGCCCCTTCGGCCCCAGCGTGACCCGCACCGTATCGGCGAGCATATCGACGCCGCGCGCGATGCTGTCGCGCGCATCGTGCGAAAATTTGATGTCCTTGGCTGCCATGGATGTCGGCCGTTCCGGTTGCTGGGCCGCGACGAACGTGTCGCTCTCACAACCGGAAGCCAGCGCCGCCAATATGCGAACTGGCGCGCAGGGATCGCGCGCCGATAGCTGGCATGTGGGCGTCCCAGCTGCTCCTGGCAAGTGGCTATCGCTTGCCTTTAGCTAGAGAGTGCGGGATCGTCCTGATCGTTCGCCGATGTGGCCGCCACTCCGATGCCGTGGAGCATGGAATGGCCAAACGCCCCGCATGCACCTATATCCATCACATCGTCGCTGATCCTTCCGCGAGCGCGCGACGGCTGAGAGAAACGGATTGCTCCCGCTTGCCGACGGGAGAAGTCATGTGCCCATCAGGCCCGCATTCAGCGAATTCGAACAACCACGCCCCGACGTCAGAGACCTACCCCCGACTATTACCGACGTCCTTCCGCGGCTCGCGCTCCCTCACGTCACGTCGCCCGCCGACCCGGCCGAAAAGCCGCCCGCCTCCGCGCCGGATCAGGAACCCTATTTCGAGATCTATCGTGCCGAACGCGTAAGCCTCACCTCCATCCTGTTCTCGGGTGGCGATTGGCGCTGGCGCTTCTGCGCGCCATCCGGAGCGCCGATTGCCGCAGGCAAAGGCTATGCCAGCGAGAGCCACTGCGCAGCGGCGGTCGCAGCGCTCCGGAGCGGCGCCGGCGGCGCCACGGTGCGGACCGGGGCGGCGTACAAACCAGGCGATTGAGGCTGGTCGCGGACCGGATCGACGCGTAAGGCTGAACCGCTGCTCCAATCCGGGTCAGAGCGTTGGCCGATTGGCTCGAACGCGAAGGAGGAGCAATCCGATGGCCAAGGGTCAGCGCAGGGGTAACCGGGAAGTCCGCAAGCCAAAGAAAGCGGAACCGCCCAAGCAGAATGCATCGAATCCTTCTTTGAAGGGAAGTCCGGTACCTGTCCCAACGAAGCGGGTCTGAGGCGACGAAGGTTACGGCGCGCCACTGCCGTTGCCTCACCACGCTACCGTGTGAAAGCGGCTATCACCGCTGCGGCGGACATCGAGGCTTGTGAACGGACATCTCCCTTTCACGCTTGCTGATCGCCGTGGCGCGGAACATTTCGCGGATTTCTCCGCTGGAGGGATTGCGCCGGCGCCTCGGAGATCTGTTGGAATGACGGTGCAGGTGACCGTCACCTACGGCGGCTGGCTCGCGGCTGAATGGTCTGGAGGTGAACGCGCAGCTTGAGGCGTACATGGCCTCCCCTTCCTGCAACCGTGCCGTAACCGCGGGCGGTGGGAGATACGAAATGGAGCCCAGATTGATCGTAGCCTATATACTGATGCTGCTCATGGCGGTGCTGTTCGCCGCGTTCGTCGGCTATCGCATCTACCACTCGCATGCGCGCAGCTACGCGCGGCGACTTCGGCGCGAAGCCCGCGCCGCCGAGCAGGCGACATTGAAAAGGAGCGAGGCGCCGCGGGTCTGAGGGGATCGATGAAGCGCTCGACCGCCCGGTTGACGGTCGCTTGGGCGACGGTCGCGGTCATGCTGATCGCCACTCCGGTTCGGCTGGTCGGCGCGCATTGGGTGATCACCGCCCTGCTGTTCGCCTGGCTGCTCGGCGTCATCCTCTGGGCGGCATTCGGCGTGGTGCACGAGGCGGAAGAGGTGGCGGAGCGCCTGGGCGAGCCGCTCGGCACGCTCGTCCTCACCTTGTCGATCGTCATCATCGAGGTCGCGCTGATCGGCGCGGTGATGCTGAGCGCCAAGCAGGTACCGACGCTTGGCCGCGATACAATGTTCGCGGTGCTGATGATCGTCCTCAACGGCGTCGTCGGCCTGTGCCTCCTGGTCGGCGGGCTTCGCTTCCATCAGCAGAGCTACAACCTGCAGGGGGCAAACGCCTATCTGGCGGTCATCATCCCGCTCAGCGTCATCGCGCTGGTGCTGCCGAACTTCACGACCTCGAGCGCAACCGGGATGCTCTCGCTGCCGCAGGCGCTGTTCTTCTCCATTTTCACGATCGCGCTGTACGGGAGCTTCCTCTGGCTCCAGGCCGGCAGGCATCGCGGCTTCTTCGTGCCTGTCGGCCAACAGGTCATCCATGAAGCCGCGACGCCGCTACCCCATGCCCGGCGCGCACCCGGTTCGACCACAATCCGGGTGGGAGTTCTGCTGGCCAACATCCTGCCGATCATCATCCTTTCCAAGGACCTGGCGAAGCTGCTCGACCATGGCATCGCGGTGCTCGGCGCCCCGACCGCGCTTGGCGGCATCCTCATCGCGCTCATCGTGTTCACGCCGGAGGGCATCTCCGCGCTGCGTGCCGTTGCGGCCAACCAGCTCACCCGCGCGATCAATCTCTGCCTTGGCGCGGCGACCTCCACGCTGGGCCTGACGGTACCCGCCGTGCTGTTCATCGGACTGGCGACCGGGCAGCCGGTGGTCCTGGGCGTATCGGCGGCGAACATGGTGCTGCTCGCCGTGACGCTGATGCTGAACAGCCTGACCTTCACCGGCACGCGGACAACCATGCTGGAAGGGGCCGTGCATCTGTCGCTGTTCTTCGTTTTCCTGGTGCTCGTATTCAGTCCATGACGATTGATCTGACAAGCGACAGCTTCGACCAGACTTACGCCGAAAAGTCGCCGTTCGTTCAGCGATAGTGTAACGGTTGCCACTGGAGACTCTCGTCTGACCGCTTTGCACCCAAGCCGCGGTCGGAAGCGGACAATCATCGCGAGTCTGCGCTGCATCTCAAGACGCGGACATGCCCGCGAGAAGGGCCAGGTAATCAGCCAGCCTGCGGGACATGAATTCCGTGAATAGCCGCACGCGCTTCGTCTTGCGCGTCTCTCCCTGCGTGAGAAGCCAGATGGTCCCGTATTGATGCAGCGCCGTGCCAGGCAGTCTCACAAGTTGCGGATCGGCATCCCCGATGAAGCACGGCAGGGTCGTGATCCCCAACCCCTGCCGGACTGCGGCAAGCTGCCCCTCCCCATCGGTGACCCTAAACAAAACCTCGGCAGTTCGAATGTCACCTGCGCTGGCCCAGCTCGGGATGCCGTGCATGCTGATCACGATCCACCGAAGGGGATCAGGTGCGCCTTCGCGCCATGCGGTTAGACGATCGCGAGAGATGTAGACGCCGCCGAAAATATCCGGTCCCTTGAGGCCGTGGAGATTGGGCGGAAGCGTCTGGCGATCGTAGACGACGCGGATCGCGACATCGGCCTCCCGGTTGGTGAGGTTGGCCAGTTCGCCGGACGACAGGATCTCCATCTCGATATCCGGATGCCGACGCGCGAATGCGGCGAAGTCCGGCATCAGCAGGTGTGCGGCGAGGTTCGGAGCCAGAGTGACCCTCAGGCGTCCGCGCACCGTTTGGTCACGCCCGAACACCCGCGTCTCCAACAGATGGGATGATGCTTCCATCTGATTGGCCAGGTCGAGGACTTCTTCGCCGGCAGCCGTAAGCCGGTAGCCCGAGGGCAGCTTTTCGAACATCCGCGCCTCAAGCTGCCCCTCCAGCTGAGCAACGCGTCGCAACACGGTCGAATGATTCACGCCAAGCCGCGCCGCGGCGGCGCGCACCGAACCGCCGCGCGCGACAGCAAGAAAGTAACGGACGTCGTCCCAATCGATCATGGTGCATTCTTGCGCCATGCACGGCACCTTTCCAATGCCGATGTTCGTCACTCGCGCTTCCTCACTGGATCGATTTCGCACCACCGATGTGCGGGTTTTCACACTCAACCACCGGCGCTTGCGGGCCCATCTCCGGGTTCTCGGGCCTGCCCCGCACGATCGAATATCGGATTTGAGGAACGGTCATGGGAAAGCTCGATGGTAAGGTTGCAGTCATTACGGGCGGTGCGACCGGTATCGGCCTCGCCGCGGCGAAGCGGTTCGTCGCGGAAGGAGCCTTCGTCTATCTCTTCGGCCGGCGGCAGGACGCGCTCGATACCGCCCTTGCCAGCCTCGGCGCCAACGCTCGCGCAATAAAGGGTTCGGTCTCCGACGAGGCTGATCTCGACCGGCTCTACGCCGCGGGGAAGGCCGAGCGCGGAACTCTCGACATCGTCTTCGCCAATGCCGGGGCTGGAAGTCCGCTTCCGCTTGGCGCGATCACCGCCGAGCATATCGACGAAACTTTCGACACCAATGTGAAGGGCACGATCTTCACGGTGCAGAAGGCGCTGCCGCTCATGGGTTCGGGCGGCTCGATCATCCTCACCGGTTCGAGCGCCGGCACAACCGGAGCGCCCGGTTTCACTGCCTATAGCGCGAGCAAGGCGGCGGTGCGCAATCTCGCCCGGACCTTGGCCGTGGACCTGAAGGGAACCGGCATCCGGGTGAACGTGCTCTCGCCCGGGGCGACGGCGACCGAGCTCGCGAAGGAAGCACTGGGAGAGGAAGGTCAGGCGGTTTTCGCGTCGATGACCCCGCTCCAGCGCATGGCCGACCCGGCCGAGATCGGTGCCGTGGCCGCCTTCCTCGCATCCTCGGACAGCAGCTTCATGACGGCGAGCGAAGTCGCGGTCGACGGCGGCCTGGCGCAACTCTGATATCAACTCGAAGGAGAGCAGACATGACCTACGCAATCATCGGTTTCGGCGAAGTGGGCCACGCGCTGGCCCAGGCGTTTGCCCGCAAGGGCATCGAAGTAGCCGTCGCCACCACGCGCGATCCGGAAAGCTTTGCGGCCGATGCGATGGCAATCGGCCCCGGAATCATTCCCACGACGCTCGCCGAGGCGGCCAAGGCGGACGTCATCTTCCTGGCGGTGCGATACCAGTCGCACCCGGATGTCGCGAAGGCGCTGCCCAGCTGGGAGGGCAAGATCATCGTCGATGTGACCAACGCCTATGGTGTGCCTGACGAGGAGCTGGGCGGGCAGCCTTCCGCCAAGGCCGTCGCCGATGCCTTCGCGGGCGCGAAGCTGGTCAAGGGCTTCAACCATCTGGTCGCCCCTGTCCTGGCGCAGGACCCGGCCGTGCATGGCGGCCGGCGAGTCATATTCCTGTCAAGCGATGACGACGGCGCGGCTGCCGAGATCGCCGGGCTGGCGGACAAGCTCGGCTTCGCACCCATCAAACTCGGCGGGCTTTCCGAAGGCGGACTGCTTGTGCAGGGCCATGGGAATGCCTGGGGTCGGCTTATCTTCAAGGATCTGGTCAAGTTCGACAGCTGATTTTGAATCGAAGGCGAATGGAGTGCGAGCGCCATTCGCCTAAATGTCAGGAGTTGGGTTGGAAGCGGGCAGGCGACTTCGCGCCCCAGGTCGTTCGGCCCGCTCCTGGGCGCCCCTCAAAGCGGCTATGCGTTGAGGAAGGTCAGGCTTTCGCTACTGGCGGTTGGCTGCCGTTGCTCCCAATCGTTAGCGGATCCGTATAGTAAGGAATTCGGCTTCGCGCTTGTTGGACAGGCTCTCGCCACCTATCTTTCGCCCGCAGCCAAGGGAGTGCGCAGCGACATGGATTTCGCCCTGATAGCAGAATCTTCAAATACCGCCGTCAGGAAAGCCACGATCCATGTCCTCCATTACCCTCGCCGACATTTCGTGGTCCGCGCCTGACGGGCAACCCGTCCTTTCGGACGTTTCGCTCACCTTCCAGCAAGAACGCACCGGAATCGTCGGCCGGAACGGAGTCGGCAAGAGCACGCTCCTCAAGCTCGTTTCGGGCGATCTGACCGCGAGCCGCGGCCGCGTCGTGGTGGACGGCACGGTCGGCATGCTGCGGCAGATGGTGCAGATATCGCCGAACGAGACTGTCGCCGATCTCATGGGCGCGTCCGCTGATCTCGCGCTGTTGCGCAAGGCGGAAGCCGGGATGGCATCGATAGACGAGTTCGCCGAGGCCGACTGGATGCTGGAAGCGCGTGCGGCCGAAGCGCTGGCCAAGGTCGGGTTGGACGCGGAACTCGACGCGCGTCTCGTCAGCCTTTCCGGCGGGCAGAGAACACGCGCGGCGCTCGCCGGCATATTGTTTCGGGAGCCCGATTTTCTCCTGCTCGACGAGCCCACCAATGATCTCGATCGCAATGGTCGCAGGGCGGTTCGCGAGCTACTCGAGGGCTGGCGCGCGGGCGCGCTGGTGGTGAGCCATGATCGCGAGCTGCTCGAGTGTCTCGACGCGATCGTCGAGCTGACCTCGCTCGGCGCGACACGCTATGGCGGGAACTGGAGCGCTTATCAGGCGCGCAAGGCCGTCGAGCAGGAAGCCGTCGAACGCGATCTCGCCTCGGCCGAGCGCCGCGCCGCCGAGGTCGCGCGCAAGGCCCAGCAGGCAGTCGAGCGGCAGCAGCGGCGCGATGCCGCCGGCAATCGCCGGGCCGCACGCGGCGACCTGCCGCGCATCTCGATCGGGGGGCGCCGCGATCGCGCCGAGAAGAGCGGCGGGGAGGGCGCGCGCCTCGCGGACCGGATGCGCGCCGACGCCGACCAGTCGCTCGCCGCGGCACGCGCTCGCGTCGAGCGAACGACCACTATGCGGTTGGAGCTCGCCTCGAGCAACCTAGCGGCAGGGACGCGCGTCCTCGACATGGAGCATGTCTGCTTCGGTTTTGTACCGGATCGCCCCTTGCTCAACGACGCGTCGCTGCATCTGGCGGGGCCTGAGCGCGTGGCGATCTGCGGGCCCAACGGATCGGGCAAATCCACACTGCTCAGAGTGATCACGGGCGATCTGGCACCGTGGGAGGGACAGGCGACGATGCACGTGCCGTTCGCTTATTTCGACCAGCGGGTCAGCATCCTCCGGCCCGAGGCTACGATCGCGGAGAATTTCCGCCGTCTCAATCCTGGCTTGACCGAGAACGACTGCAGGGCCGCGCTGGCGCGGTTCCAGTTCAGGGCGGATGCCGCGGACCGCCGCGTCGAGACGCTCAGCGGCGGACAGGTGCTGCGCGCCGGGCTTGCCTGCGTGCTGGGCGGCGCGACGCCGCCACCGCTGCTCCTGCTCGACGAGCCCACCAATCACCTCGACATGGAGTCGACCGCGGCCGTCGAGGCCGGGCTGAAGGCCTTCGACGGCGCCCTCCTGGTCGTCAGCCATGACGAGGCGTTCCTCGAGGCGATCGAGATTTCGCGTCGCATCGAGATCAACGCGCTCGGCGGCGGAGGCTAGCGCAATGCGGCGAGATCCGCGGCCGCCTTCAGCTCCCACGCGCGGGCACCTTGTTCCCGGCTGAGGGTGAGCGCCTGGTCGAGCAGGGTGCTCGCATCTTCTGCCGACGGGGTGAATCGCACGATCCGGGCCTTGAGGCGAAGCAGCTCGGGTACCGCGAACCTCTCGCCGTTTGCGTCGCAGCGCGCGAGCGTGGCGTCGACCAGATCCAGCGCTTCATCGGTGCGCGAATCCGCGACGAGGCCGCGGGCGAGCGCGATCGAGAAGGGCGTGGTCAGCAATTCGTAGCGCGCCGCGCGCAGCCGGGAGAGGCTTTCCTCGACCGCGCCGAGCGCATCGCCTGTCTGCCCGCGCTGGATCGCCAGTTCGCCGCGAAAGCCCGCGGCCGCGGCGATATACGGGCCGAGCGCGTTGACCTCGGCGCATTCGGTGAACGCGGCGAGATCCTGCTCGGCGGCGGCGTAATCCTCCATCCACAGATAGACCGACAACGACCAGATCAGCGCGATGCAATGGGTGACGGCGTGATCGAGCTGGGCGGCCTCGCGGACGATCTGCCGTGCGAGCCGTCCGGCCTCGTCGGCATGGCCGGCGAGCCATAAGGTCCGTGCAAGCGCGATGCCCGAGCGGTTCCGGTGATCGAAGCCGTAGTGGATCGTCCGGCTGCGCGCGGAAGGCGGACTCTTCCGCAGTGAGAGCTCCAGCTCGCGCCGCGCCCGCTTCTGGTCTCCGGCGAGATGGTGCGAGATGCCCGAAAACGAATAGGCGATCCCCATCGCCTCGGGCGCGCCGATAGCCTCGGCAACCTGTACTGCGCGCTCGGCATGACCCATCGCGGCGGCATATTCGCCGATGCGTTCGTGAAAGATGTGGAGGCAGCCGAGCAGGCGCAGCTGGTTCCAGCGGTCGTCGAGCAAGGTCGCGATCTCGAGCGCGCGGGCCAGCGCATTCCCCGCTGCCTCGCTGTTGCCGCGGGTGAACATCAGCGAGATGCCGAGCGCTGCCTGGAGCTCCAGCTCGATCGCGGTGCCGCGCTGGACCTCCTCGATCTCGGCGAGCGCACGGGCGCACCAGGTGCGGCACTCGATCAGGTGCGAGAGGTTGAGGAAGACCGGCGCGCTGGCGGCGGCCAGGCGCACCGCGATCCTGAGGTCGCCGTCGCGGCCGAAACTCCAGTCGAGCGCGCTGCGGATGTTGCCGAGCTGCTGGCGCAGCGGCCTGGTATCCTGCAGCACGTCCTCGTCCTGCTCGGCCACCGCCTCAAGCTCGGCGAGGAAGAAGGCGGCGTGGCGACGGGCGACAGCACCGCTCTCGCCCTCCCGGCGGGCAAGCAGCTTCTCCCTGGCATAGGCGCGCGTCATCTCCAGGAGGCGGTAGGTGCCGGTGCGGCGCGATCGGTCGGGCGCGACGAGCGACTTGAACGCGAGCTCGTCCAGCGCAGCCGCCACGTCATCCGATCCGATCTCCGCATCCGCCACCACCTCCAGTGCGGCGTCGATCGAGAAGGGGCCGACGAGGACCGACAGGCGCTCGAGCACGATCCGCTCCTTTTCGGTGAGGAGGTCGTAGCTCCAGTCGAGCGTCGCCTGCAGCGTCTGCTGGCGGGGGCGGGCGGTTCGCCTGCCGGACCAGCCGAGGCTGAACCGCTCGCCGAGCTGGCGCGCCGTCGCGGCGATGCCGTGCGTCGCCGCGCGCACCGCGGCGAGCTCGATCGGCAGCGCCATCCCGCCGAGCCGCCGGCACATGTCGGCGATGAGGCGGGCGGCGTCCTCGTCGATGACGAGCGAACTGTCGGCCGCCGTGGCACGCTCGCAGAAGAGCTGCACTGCCGAATAGGTGAGCAGCTGCTCGGGCGTCAGCGCGGCCGGCTCCTCGGGATAGTCCAGGGCGTCGAGCCGCAGCACGTGCTCCGCCCGCACGCGCAGCGGCTCGCGCGAGGTCGCCAGCACGCGCGCGCCTGGCGCCTCCTCGATGATGCGTTCGACAATGCCGGCGACGGGCTCGACGACATGCTCGCAATTGTCGAGCAGCAGCAGGAATGGCCGGTCTCGGATATGCCCTAGAATGACGGCGAGCGGGTCCTCGCTCTGCACCGCGATCCCCATCGCGCCGGCGATCATGGAGGGCACCACCGCCGGATTCTCCAGCATGCTGAAGTCGACGAAGGCGACCCGGCCCTCGAACGTGCCGGCAAGCCTGTGGCCGGCCTCGATCGCCAGCGAGGTTTTCCCGACGCCGCCTGCACCCACGATCGTGAAGAGCGGCGTGTCGGCGACGCGCTCCACGAGAAACGTCACGTCGCGTTCGCGTCCGATGAGATGGGGCAGCCTCGCCGGAACGTTGATGCTGCTCGCGCCGGGTCTCGCTTCGTCATCCGGCGCCGGCCGTATCGCGGCGCCGTGCCGCTCGACCGGCGCGACGAAGGCGTAGCCGACGCCGACCTGCGTGGCGATGTAGCGGGCACCGTCGGTGCCATCGCCCAGCAGCTTGCGCAGGCCCGCCATATGGAAGCGCAGGCTGCCGTCCTCGACCACCACGTCCGACCAGACGCGCTTGAGCAGCTCGCGCTTCGAGAGGACCCTGCCGGGCTGCTCGGTCAGCACCACGAGCAGGTCGAAGGAGCGCCCGCCGATCTCCACCGGCTCGCCGTTCCTCGTCAGCAGCCGCTCGCTCGGGGACAGGCAGAAGGGCCCGAAGAACATGCGTTCGCCGTGGAGTTGCTGCTGTAGGTCCGCCACGATCCCGTCGTTCCCCGTGCATGGTCGGTACGATCCATGCCGCGAGCGACGGCGTGCCTCAATCCCACCGAAGCACAATGATGCGATTCATTTCAGCCGCCGGGCCGTTCCGGGAAGTCGGTCGACCGGCTGAGCGTGCGCCAGCGTTCCAGCTCGTCGAGGCGTGCCTTGTCGCTGCGCTCGATCGCGGCGAGCGCATCGCTGCCGAGCGGGAGTCGCAGGGGTGGCGCCTCCGAGGCGACGACCTGGAGGATCGCCTGTGCGCCGCGGCGCGGGTCCCCAGGCTGCTTGCCGTCATAGGCCGCCTGCAGGCGCGCGGCATTGCCGACCACCGCGTCATATTCGGGGCGGCCGGCGTCGAGCGTCGTCGATGCCCCGGCGAAGTCGGTCCGGAAGCCGCCCGGCTCGATGATCGTCACGCGAACGCCGACGAGCTTCATCTCCTGCGCCAGCACTTCGGAAAAGCCTTCGACACCCCATTTGGCCGCCGAATAGGGCGCACGCCCCGGCGCACCGAGCCGGCCGCCGACCGACGAGAATTGGATGATGTGGCCGCTGCGGCGCTCGCGCATGTGCGGGATCACCGCCTTGGTCATGATGATCGTGCCGAACAGATTGGTCTCGATCTGGCGGCGGAAGGCGTCGATCGGCGTATCCTCGACCGAGCCCACGTCGCCGTACCCGGCATTGTTGACGAGGATGTCGAGCGCGCCGAACCGATCGATAGCGGCCCCCACTGCCGCGGCGGCATCCTCCTCGCTCGTCACGTCGAGCCGGGCGACGGCGAGACGCCCTGGGCGACCCTCGCCGAGACCGGAAAGCTGGTCCGGGTCGCGCGCCGTCGCGAGCAGATTGTCCCCCGCGTCGAGGATCGCCTCGCAGAGGGCGCGCCCGAAGCCCCTCGAGCTGCCGGTCACCAGCCATGTCCGTGCCATCATCCATACTCCAGTTAAGGGGGGCGTCAGCCGAAGGTGAAGACATAGGCGCGCACGCCCGGACGGGAGAACTCGACCGTGACGGTCCGGTTGGCGATCTCGCCCGGCTGCCGGACGAGCTGGTAGAGCCGGTCCTCCTTCACCTCGCCCCAGCCCGCCGCGTCGACGTCGACGCCGTGACTCTCGCCCGGCGCGCTCCCGTCGATCGTCACCCGGAAGCGGATCGGGCGGCCGTCCGGCGCCCCGCCGAGCACGAGATGCGCGTCTCGGGCGTGGAAGCGGAACCGGATCGTGCCGGCGTCGCCCTCGAGCGTCGCGAACTCGCGGCCGACGTTCCAGCTGCCCGCCAGGTCCCATTGGTTGAGCGAGAGGTCCGCTGCCGAGGCGTAGCTGAACGGCGCATCCTCGCGGATCCCGCCGGGCGAGGCGAAGTCGACCGCCTTCTCGTAGCCGACATAGGCCTCGGGCGAGCGCAGGTCGCCCCAGTCGGCCGCCGCTTCGATGCCCTTGCCTTCGATCGGTGCGAGCGGAATGCCGGAGAGGTCGTGGCCCGCTTCCGCCAGCAGCTTGCGGATCAGCTGCTCCGCCTGGTCGTAATTGCCTTCGCCCAGCCGATAGCCGCGCACCAGTCCCCTGGCGTCGATGAAATAGAAGCCGGGCCAGCCCTGATTGGCGAAGTCGCGCCACGCCGCATAATCGTTGTCCTGCAGGTTCGGGTAGCGGACCTGCAGCTGGCTGGTCGCGAGGCGGACCTTGGCCGGGTCCTTCTCGAAGCCGAACTCCGGTGCGTGGACGCCGACCACCTCCAGTCCCTTGTCCCCGTAGTGCTCGCTCCAGGCACGCAGATAGGGGAGGGCGCGCAGCGAGTTGATGCACGAATAGGTCCAGAAGTTGACCACCACCACCTTGCCGCGGAGCGACCCCGGGCCGTTCGGAACGGCCGTGAGCCAGGGGCTTGCGTCCTGCAGCACCTCCAGCGGCCGGCTGGTAGCGCCAAAGGGGGCGGAGATCACGGCGTCCGTATCCTTCGCCGAGGACCGGACCAGGCCCAGCGCGTCGCCGAAGCAGATCGCGGTGGTGGCGACGGCTGCCACGAATGCGGCGGCGGCGAAGCCGAGCGAGCGTCTCTGGGTCATGGTGCTGCCTCATCCTGATGTTCAGCCGACATGTAGATCGCCCGTGCGGCACGTCCCGTTAGCCATCGCCGGAACCTCGTTAGTTTCTGAAAGCCGGGGCCGGCGGGCGAACGCTAACGCCGCATCACTCCACTTAACGGGCGCCGCGCCGCCGCTTCTCTAAATCCGGCCGTGACCAGATCAGGAGGAGAAGCCAATGTTCGGAAATCATCCCTCGCGCCGCCAATTCGTTGTCGGTGCGGGCGTGGCGGGGGCGCTCAGCGCCATGCCCTCCGTGGTGCGCGCCCAGGGCGGCGGCAGCGCCATCCGCCCGTTCAAGGTCGCCATTCCCGCGGCCGAAATCCAGGCGATGCAGCGCCGCATCGCCGAGACCCGCTGGGCCGACGCGCAGCCGGCGTCCGATGACGGCCAGGGCGTGCGCCGGCAGACGCTCGAACCGCTGATGCGCTACTGGGCGCGCGGCTATGACTGGCGCAAGGTCGAGGCCAGGCTCAACGCGCTGCCGATGTTCATGACCGAGATCGACGGTCTCGACGTCCATTTCATCCATGTCCGCTCGCGGCACGACAATGCGATGCCGATGATCCTGACCCATGGCTGGCCGGGCTCGATCCTCGAGTTCCTGGGCGTCATCGATCCGCTCACCAATCCGACCGCGCATGGCGGGACGGCGGAGGACGCGTTCCATCTGGTGATCCCGTCGATCCCGGGCTTCGGCTTCTCCGCCAAACCGACGGTGCTCGGCTGGGGCTCGGATCACATCGGCCGCGCCTGGGCGATGCTGATGCAGCGGCTGGGCTATGACCGCTATGTCAGCCAGGGCGGCGATTGCGGCTCGGTGATCTCGCAGCGCATGGCGCTCCAGCACGTGCCTGGCCTCATCGGCATCCACCTCAACATGCCGGCGGTCGTTCCCGCCGATATCGCGAAGATCCTTGCCGCCGGCGATCCCGCTCCGGCCAGCCTGTCGGCCAAGGAACGCGGCGCGTTCGATCAACTGGAAGCCTTCTACCGCGACAACTCGGCCTATGCCGCGATGATGAACACGCGGCCGCAGACCATCGGCTACTCGCTAGTCGACTCGCCGGTGGGGATGGCGGCCTGGATGTACGAGAAGATCGCGCAGTGGACCTACAGCGGCGGCCAGCCCGAACGCGTTCTCGGCCGCGACGCGATCCTCGACGATATCTCACTCTATTGGCTGACTGCGACGGGTGCCTCCGCCGCCCGGATTTATTGGGAGGATCACTCCAACAATTTCAACACGCGCGGCATCATCGACCTACCGGTCGCGGTGAGCGTCTTCCCCGGCGAGATCTTCCGCGCGCCGAGGAGCTGGGCCGAACGCTGCTACAAGAACCTCTTCTACTTCCATGAAGCCGGCAACGGCGGCCATTTCGCCGCGTGGGAACAGCCCGCGCTGTTCGCCGAGGAAGTGCGTGCCGCCTTCCGCCCGCTGCGCTGACCACCCTTTTCCAAGGAGAAGAACGATGACCGATCCTAAGACCCTCTACACCGCCCATGTCCATGTCACCGGCGGCCGCGAAGGCGCCGCGCGCAGCTCGGACGGCCGCCTTGACATCAGGCTGGCCACGCCCGGCGGTCCGGGCGCGGGCACCAACCCCGAGCAGCTGTTCGCCGCCGGCTGGTCGGCCTGCTTCGAGGGCGCGATGGTGATCGCCGCCAAGTCCAGGGGCATCACCCTGCCGGCCGATCTCGCGATCGATGCCGAGGTCGAGCTGCGTCACGGCGAGGACGGCTATTCGCTGGCGGCCCGGCTGAACGTCAGCATCCCCGGCGTCGACCCGGCGGTCGCCCGGCAGATCATCGAGACCGCGCACCGGACCTGCCCGTATTCGAAGGCGATCAAGGGCAATATCGATGCGGTCGTCGCGCTCGTCTGACCATCCTCTCGAAAGGAGACCGAACATGAAGAAGCTGATAGCCGGCGGGCTGCTGTTCGCCACCGTACTCGCCCCTGTTGCGGCGCAGGCGCAGGCCGCCAAGCCGACGGTGGTGCTCGTCCACGGGGCGTTCGCGGATTCGTCGAGCTGGAACGGCGTGATCGCCATCCTCGAGCGCGACGGCTATCCCGTCGTCGCGGCGCCCAATCCGCTGCGCGGCGTGCGCGCCGATGCCGATGTGGTCGGCGATCTCGTCAAGAGCATCCAGGGGCCGGTCGTGCTCGTCGGCCATAGCTATGGCGGTTCGGTGATCAGCGAGGCGGCCGAAGGCGTGCCGAACGTGAAGGCGCTGGTCTATGTCGCCGCCTTCGCGCCCGAGGCAGGCGAGACGGCGCTGGGCCTGACCGGCAAGTTCCCGGGCAGCACGCTCGCGCCGGCGCTGGCGCCGCCGGTCAAGCTCACCACCGGCGGCAACGACCTCTACATCCTCCAGGCGCGCTTTCACGATCAGTTCGCGGCGGACGTGCCCGCGGCAGAGGCGCGGCTGATGGCTGTCGGCCAGCGCCCGATCGCCGACGCGGCTCTGTCGGAGGCATCCACCGCGCCCGCGTGGAAGCACGTCCCGTCCTGGTTCATCTATGGCGACAAGGACCGGAACATCCCGCCGGCCGCCCAGGCGTTCATGGCCGAGCGGGCGCAGTCCCGGCAGACGGTGGTGGTGAAGGGCGCTTCGCACGTGGTGATGGTGTCGAACGCGCCGGCGGTGGCCGGCCTGATCGAAAAGGCTGCGACCGCCCGATGAGTCGAAGCGCCCGCGGCAGCCTCTGCCGCGGGCGTTCGGCCATCGGTTCGCCGCCTATCGCGAATAGGCCGTGAAGATGAGGTCCGCGCCCTTCTCCAGCGCGTTGAGCTTCGAATGGCAGGCGAAGCAGGACTGGGTGAGCGCGACGTCCCGGTTGGCCACCCCGTTCTCGAACTGGCCATAGCCCCAGCCGCCGCTCGCGGCATAGCGCTTCGAATCCTTCACGCTCACTTGGACGTTGGTCGGCGGACCGGCGACGAAGGATTGGGGGGCGGGAAAGACGCTGTCGTTGCGCGGCGACGATTCATATCGCCAGGCCAGCCGCACGATCACCGCGCCATCCGGGAAGGGCCGCTTGCCGTCGCGAAAGGCCTTCACCGCGATGTCGTTGCCCAGGATGGCGCGGATGTCGTTGTTCTTGCCCGCCTCGTGCGCGACGCTGATCAGCCTCCAGTCCCGATATCCTTGGGGAAGTTTCACGCCGTAGATCGGCGAACCCTCGTCCTTTGGCCGCTGCGCGGTGACCACGGCGGAAACCCCGAACGACAGGCTCGCGAGCGCGAGGGCACAGGTGGAAAGATGCTTCATGCGAACGCTCCTCACGCGCCGTCAGCCGGCCAGCCTGGCCGCATCGAGCACCGCCTTGGCGAAGGCGGCGGGTGCTTCCTGCGGCAGATTATGGCCGATCCCGCCGGTGATCAGCCGGTGCTCATAGGGACCGGTGAACTTGGCGCGATATTGCGAGGGATCTGGATGCGGCGCGCCGTTGGCGTCGCCTTCCATGGTGATCGCCGGGATCGTCACCGGCGGCGCGGCGGCCAATCTCGCCTCGACCGCGTCATACTGCCTTTCGCCCTCGGCGAGGCCGAGCCGCCAGCGATAATTGTGGATCACGATCGCGACGTGATCGGGATTGGCGAATACCGCGGCCGAACGATCGAAGGTCGCGGCGTCGAACTTCCATTTCGGCGAGGCGAGCTGCCAGATCAGCTGGTTGAACGACTTGGTGTTGGCGGCATAGCCGGCCCTGCCGCGCTCGGTCGCGAAATAGAACTGGTACCACCATTGCAGCTCCGCCTGCGGCGGGAGCGGCTTGGCGTTTCCGGCCTGGCTGCCGATCAGATAGCCGCTGACCGAGACCAGCGCCTTGCAGCGCTCGGGCCAGAGCACCGCCATGATGTCCGCGGTGCGCGCGCCCCAGTCGAAGCCGGCGACGATCGCCCGATCGATGCGGAGCGCGTCCATCAGCGCGAGCCCGTCGGCCGCGAGCGCGGCCTGCTGGGCATTGCGCGGGGTCTCGGCCGAGCGGAAGACCGTGCTGCCATGGCCGCGCAGGTGCGGCACGATCACGCGATAGCCTCGCGCGGCGAGCAGCGGCGCCACCTCGGCAAAGGCATCGATGGCATAGGGCCAGCCATGGAAGAGCAGGACCGCCGGACCCGAAGCCGGCCCCATCTCGACATAGCCGATGCTGAGCACGCCGGCATCGACTTGCCGGACCGGTCCGAGAGGAGACGGGGTCGAAGGCGCCCGCGGCGCCGCTGCCAGCGCCGGAGCGCCGCCTCCAGTCAGCGCCGCGGCGATCGCGGTGGCGCCGTAGACGAAGCCGCGGCGATCGGTGAGGGTTTCGGGCAAAAGCGTCGACATGGCTGGGGTCCTTTCGGTGGCAGGGAACGGCTTCAGATAGCCTCGTCCGAACGGGCGCGCCCGTTAATCGCTATGATCTGCTGTGAGCGGGCCGCACGTTTCTGGGAAACTAACAGCGCCTAACTGGCTCTTGCCGACCCCGCGGCATAATCGGGAGATGCCCTGGTGAGATTGGAAACCGATGCCCCGATTCAGTCCGACGATGGAGCGGCACGTTCGCGCCGCCGAGGACGCCTGGAACAGCCGCGATCTGGAGGCGATCCTGCTCGCCAGCACGATCGACTGCCAGTGGCGCAACCGCGTCGATTTCCTGTGGGGGCGCGACAGATCCGCACCTTCCTCGAACGCCAGCTACGCCGCGAGATCGAGCTCCGCATCGTCATCGAGCTTTGGGCGGAAGGCGATCGCCGGCTCAGCACGCGTCACGCCGCCGAGTTCCGCAACGACAGCGGCACCTGGTTTCGGGTCTATGGCAGCGAGGAGATCGAGTTCGATGATGCCGGGCTGGTCCGGCGCCGCCTCACCGCCGCGAACGAGCATCCGATCCAAGTGCATGGGCGCGCCTTGCGCTGGCTCGAAGGACCGCGTCCCCCCGACCAGCCGAGCCTCACCGAGTTCGGCTTCTAGGCGCGCTTCAACGCGGGCATGAACTCCATGCCTTTGGTCTCGCGCAGCAGTGCTGCGGCGAGCAGCACCAGCAGATAGGCCAGCGACACGTAGAGACCGATCGAACGGGAGATGCCGAAGGCGGCGATGCTGCCGCCTACGGCGAGCGGGGCGAGGCCGGCCACGCCCCGCCCAACATTGTAGCAGAAGCCGAGACCCGAACCGCGCAGCCGCGTCGGATAGAGCTCGCTCAGCACCGGCCCGATCACGCTATAGAGCCCCATCGCGAAGAGCCCGAGCGGCGCGCCGAGCGCGAGCAGCGTGGCGTCGGAAACCGCGCCTTCGGTGGCGATAAGCACCGTGACGATCCCACCCAGCGCGAACAGGGCGAGCGCCGCCCGGCGTCCGAGACGGTCAGCGAGCGTCGCGCCGAGAAAATAGCCGGCGAGCGATCCGCCGACGAGCACTGCCATGTGCGTCGCGGTCTGCGCTGTGGTCATGCCGCGCTCGAGCCGCAGCATCGTCGGCCACCAGGTGGCGAGCGCCCAATAGCCGCCGTGCGTGCCGATCGCGAGCAGGCTGCCCCGCGCGGTATTGCCGCGCATCCGCAGCGAGAAGATCCGGTGCCACGTCTCGGTCTCCGGCGCGGCGAGGAAGGTCGCGGACTCGATGAGCCGCCGGCGCGCGGCGAAGATCGCCAGCGCTGGGAGCAGGCTGACGAAAAAGACGGCCCGCCAGCCCGGTTCCGGCGGCAGCAGCGTGATGGCGATCGTGGACGTCGCGGCGGCCAGACCCCAGCCGATTGCCCATGCGCTCTGCGCGGTCCCCACCAGCCGGCCGCGCGTCGCTGCGGCGGCGATCTCGCCCATGAATACCGCGCCGACCGCCCATCCGGCGCCGAAGCCGAACCCTTGGAGCGTCCGCGCGACGAGTAATTGCTCGAAGTTCTGGGCCAACCCGCAGCACAGGGCGGCGAGCGCCATCCAGACGATGATCAGCCGCAGCACGCGCACGCGCCCGAATCGGTCCGAAGCCGCGCCCGCCAGCCATCCGCCGGCCGCAGAGGCGACGAGCATCACCGTCGCAAGCAATCCGCCTGCCGAAGGGGACAGTTGCCAGAGCGTCAGCAGCAGCGGCAGCACGAACGAATAGAGCTGGACGTTCATCGCATCGATGCTGAACCCGGCATAGGTGTTGCGGAACGCTCGACGGCCGTTCGGATCGAGGTCGCAGTACCAGCGCGGTGCGATCATCGTAGGGCAGGTGCCAGAGAATCCATCGCGGCTTTCAAACACATCTTGAACGATCGTTCCAGTACATTATCTTCTCAGCATGGCCCGGCCCAAGGAATTCGACGTCGATGCCGCCGTGGAGGCTGCGATAGCGGTGTTCCGCGAGCATGGCTTCGAGGGCACTTCGGCGCAGATGCTCGTAGATGCGATGGGGATCGGTCGTCAGAGCCTGTACGACACGTTCGGCGACAAATGGGGCATCTACCGCGCGGCGGTGAGGCGTTATTCGCAGGACGAAGTGCGGACGCATGCCGAGATGCTGGCGAGCCGCGAGCGAGCGATCGAGGGGATTCGCGCGATGTTCGATCGCGTCGCGGCCGAAGCGAGGCAAGCCTGCCTAGGCCTTAGCGCCACCGTCGAGTTCGGCTGCACCCGGCCCGAGCTGGTGAAGCTCCGCGAAGCTTCGAGCGCCACGCTGACCCGCACCGTGAAGGAGGCCCTGGCCCAAGCGCAGACGCAGGGCGACGTCGCGGCCGATCTTGACCTCGACCATCTCGCGACCTTTCTGATCACGACGATCTCCAGCCTCCGCCTCGCCGCGCGCGCGGGCGCCGGGCCGGCGCAGCTCTCCACGCTTGTCGACCTCACCCTACGCGCGCTGCGCTGATCTTTTTTTGTTCAATTCTGGAATGATCATTCAATAAGGAGTTTCAAGATGAAGACCATTGCGATGACTGCGATCGGTGGCCCCGAAGTGCTCGAACTGCTGGACCTGCCGGAGCCCGTTCCAGGCTCCGGCGAGGTGCTGATCGAGGTCGCCGCGAGTGGCGTGAACTTCATGGACGTGGGCGTGCGCCAGGGAATGGCATGGCACGAGATGCCGCTGCCGCGCGCGCTCGGCGTCGAGGGCACCGGCCGCATCATCGCGCTGGGCGAGGGCGTGACCGATCTCGCGGTCGGGCAGCGCGTCGCCTGGGTCTATGCCCCCGGCAGCTATGCCGAGCGGGTCGCCATCCCCGCCGCCGCGCTCGTGCCGGTGCCTGACGATATCGACGATCGCACTGCAGCCTCGTTGATGATGCAGGGGCTCACCGCCAGCCATTTCGCGACGGACTTCTATCCGGTCCAGCCGGGCGATGTCGCGCTGGTGCATGCGGCCGCAGGCGGGCTGGGACAACTGCTCACCCAGATCATCAAGCTACGCGGCGGCACGGTCATCGGGCGGGTTTCCAGCGCGGCCAAGGTCGCGGCCGCCAAGGCCGCCGGCGCGGACCATGTGATCGTCGACACCGAGGGCGATTTCGCCTCCGAGGTGTTCCGTCTGACCGGTGACGAGGGCGTGCACGTCGTCTATGACGGCTCCGGCCCCGCGACCTTTGAAGGATCGCTGGCCGCGCTACGCCGCTCCGGAACCTTCTGCTGGTATGGCCCGGTGCTGGGTGGCCCCGGGCGGATCGACATCATGAGCCTGCCTCGCAGCATCAAGCTCGGCTATGCGGTATTTTCCGACCATATCCACACCCCCGAATTGCTGCGCGCCCGCACGGCGCGCCTGTTCGATTGGGTGCGCCAAGGCAAGCTCCACGTCGCGGCTGCCCGGGACTACGCGCTGGCCGATGCTGCCGAGGCGCACGCGGCGATGGAGAGTCGGGCCACCACGGGCAAGCTCCTGCTGATTCCGTAAGGGCCGTATGTGATTTGAATTGTCGGAAAGCGACCATCGGGCAAGTTTTTGGGAGCACGGCAGCTATCGCGAACCGTCTCCCTTAAGCGGACAGTCCACTGGGCCGGCCTTTTAGTGGCGGACGGGCCCCCAGTGCCTCGGCCGCCGTATTTCCGTGAGGCGCGTATGAGTGTGTGTGAGCGCGTACTCCCTCGCTTTCACGGGGGACAACCGGCTAAACCTTCTTCGCCATCGGAAAACTCGTGATCCTCAGCTTCGGCGCCGCATAGGGCATCAGCACCAGCTTTTCCGGCTTGCCCTTCGCCACCGCCGTCGCGGGCGGCGGGGCGGCGGCGTTGTCCTGCTCGTCCCAGTCGGCCGCCGTCAGGCGATAGCCGTGCGTCACCAGCACCACCGGCGGACTGCGGCGCGAGAAGGGCACCGGGCCGATCGCACGCTCGACCCGCTCGATCGGCGCATCATCGGCCAGCGCATAGCGCCACTCGCCCGCGGGCAGCACCGCCCAGTCGGCGGTCAGCCCGCGGTCTCGCAGCTTATGCCAATTTTCGGTGATCGGCAGCGAGAACACCAAAGGTCCCTGCTCGACGAAACTGCCATGGGGGGAGGCGACGCGCCGCGCCTCGGCGGTGAAGCGCAGTTCGACTTTGTCGCCGGCCGTCCATTCGCGATCGATCCTGGCGAATTTTCCCGCGGCGGCGCCCGCGACCGCCTCGCCATTGACGCGTATGCTCGCCGTCTTCGCCCAGCCGGGAACGCGCAGCGCCATCGGGAAACGCGTCGGGCGGACCGGATCGACATGGATCGTCACCTGATCCCGGAACGGATAGTCGGTCTCCTCGCGCAGCTTCACCGGCACGCCGCCAACGCTGGCCGCGACCTCGCACGGGCCGTAGATCGTCTTGGCCAGCCCACCCTCGGCCGATGCCATCCACAGGCTCGCGACCAGCTTGGGCCAGCCCTGATGGAAATTGGCGGTACAACAGCCGAAATTAGGCTCCAGCCCGAACAGGTTCGCCTCGGGTCCGTTGGTCGTCCACGGGCCTTCTTCCCTGGCGCAGCGGATCTGGTTGGGCTGCTGATCGTATTGATGCGCCCACATGTCGTCGGTGAAGGTCGCTTGCAGCGCGTTATACGCAATGCGCTCGACCCGATCGCCCAGCGCGGCATCGCCGGTGATGGCGAGGCCGAGCTCGAGCGAATACATCGCCTCGACGATCGCGCACAGCTCGACGCCCTGACTGGGGCTGCGTCCGGCAAGATGCTCGTCTGCCGAATAGATGCCGATCGGCAGGCCGTGATAGCGGTCGAGGATCGCCAGCTGGTTGTGGATCGCTTTGCGATCCTCGTCGCTGCCCGACACCACCGACCACACCGGAGACGCTTTCAGCGCCTGCGCGTTGTTGACGCCGTGCAGCGTCTGCGCATGGTCCGCCAGCCCGTTGGCGGTGCTCTCCGCGCCGGTCTTGTCGAGGCCGATCTTCGCCTTGATCGTCTTCGTGCGATAGGGATAGTTCGGTCCGAACAGCCCCTGCCAGTCATAGCCCTGCTGCTTGAGCAGCTTGGCCAGTTCGAGCAGCTTGGTATCGCCGGTGCGGTTGTAGAGCCAGACCACCGACACGACCTCGTCCTGCCAGCGCGACCGGCCCCAATCGCGCAGCGGGCGCCTGGGCATCTCCGCCAGCTGGTGATGGAAGTAGTTGGTCATCACCGGAATGACGCGCGGATCCTGGGTCAACTCATGATATTGCGTGAGCACTTTCAGCATCACCATGCGCGGCCACCAGTCATCGTTGCTGCGCGGGCCGATCATCCCGTTGGGGGCAGGGTTGTCGAGTGTCCAGTCGATGAACTTCATGGCCTTGGCCTTGAGCGGCGCGGAATCGAGCATCCATGCCAGCGGTACCAGCCCGTCGAGGAAATAGGGGCCGCGCTCCCAGCTTTCGCCTTTGCCGCCCAGCCAGCCGCTGTCGGGGCCCAGATCGGGCCAGGTCTCGTCGATCCGCCCACCCATGCCATCGGCCTGGATCTGCAACTGCTTCCGCAGCCATCCGCCCGGTCGGATCGCGCCCGTTGGCAGCAGATAGAAGGGCTGGGGTGCGAGCGGCGCGCGGTTCGGCGGCGACGACCCCGCGGTCGTGGGGGCGGAACGCTGCGCCACGATCGGCGCGCTGGTTGCAGTGACCGCAACGGCAGCTGTGCAGCCCAGGAACTGACGGCGATCGGTGTGATGGCTGCACAAAGCGTCGCTCTCCCAGGATTATCTGACTAATATGACACAAGCACGAATGGCTTTTTGCTCGCCGGCGTTCAAGTACTGCCGACGCTCGGTACCCGCCCCGACCCGGTTCCGCCACGCTTCGTCAGCGTGACAAATGTCATGGGTAGTGGGTGCCGGCCGGTCTATTAATCGTCGGAACTCGCGCTCGATATCCATGCGCGACCGTGCGCCAGATCCATGGTGAGGATCCAATTTCTGAGGATCGGCACTCCGATATTGCCGTCGATTATAAGGGGCATGGAACGCGCGTCAGCCGCCGCCAGTGGCACCCCGCCAGCCAGTTCGCCTTGAAACCGCTGAGGCGACGGGTCGTCAACCTTCATCGAGAAGAGTTCGGCATTGTGCCTGCCGATAACGATCGATCCGTCGCTGCCGGTATCCAGTTCCATCCAGAGCTTGCCCTTGGGTGTCGTCACAGCGACAAACGGGGTTATCGCGTGCCCGGATACCTCTCGGCCGAGGCGGAACTCGACCTCCCTGGCCCCGGCGATGCGTCGCTTCATGCTTGCGGGTGTCTCGAGGACAATCTGACGATGGGCGAGGTCAATGGTCACGACCTTTCCGGCGAAGCTGTCGAGGGCGATCGAGCCGGCGACCGGCGGAGCATCCTTGGGCAGCAGCTTGGAGAAGTCGAGAACCCCAGCTGTCGGAGCGACAAGAGTAGCACCACCGCTGCGCAGCGTCACATTCTCGCAGCGCTTCAGGTCGATCCGGTCTCCACGCATGCGAAAACCGCTGAGTTGTCCCCAGGGAGCGCAGCCTATTTCTGCCGCGGTCTCCGGCGTGATCGCGGTGATCCCGCCAGCAGTATCGAACAAGAACGTCTGCCGCTTGCCTGCAACTTCGGCCTCAAACGACCAGATTACACCCATATATGGTGAAAGTGGGATCGTCGTTGGTCTTGGCTGTGCGTCGATCGGAACAGCGGCCATCACCAATATTCCGATGCAGATCACGCGTAATCTCGACGCCGGTCCAATACGGGGCGCGATCATCACCACTCCTGTCCATCGCCAAGCCCGTCATGCTATCGTTGCCGGACCGGGCCGGCAATGCGCATCGCTTCCCCGATTGCGCGGGATGATCTGCACAACGCTTCGGAGGTCGCATGAACAAGCACCGCATTTACTCGATCAGCGTTGCAAGCGTGTACCCCCATTATATCGCCAAGGCGGAAAGGAAAGGACGCGTGAAGGCCGAGGTCGACGAGATCATCCGTTGGCTGACCGGGTACAGCCAGGAGCTGCTCGACGAGCATCTGGCCAAGGGGACGCCCTTCGAAGATTTCTTCGCACAGGCCCCGCAGATGAATCCGTCGCGCTCGCTGATTACCGGTGTGGTCTGCGGTGTCCGCGTCGAGGAAATCGAGGAGCCGCTCATGCGGGAGCTCCGATACCTCGACAAGCTGGTCGACGAACTTGCGAGGGGCAAGCCAATGGAGAAGATCCTGCGCAAGTAGCCGCGGTTCGTCATCGACGTGCTATCGGCGCGAGGTCCGCGACCACCATAGACTGCTCAACGATGACACACCCGAATCGCGCGAGGAGGTCAGTCCTCGTCTCCGCGCTCTCATCGACTCATCCTGGCCGCTCAACGAAAATGATGAGCTTACGACAGGTCAGCCGCTTGGCGACCCAGGGGTATTGGCGCTGGAGCGAGTGAAGGGATTCGGTCACGGTCACGGTCAGAAGTGGCCGGGAATCCGAGTCTGAGAGCGCTGAGCGCACCATCTTGGCTGCATGAACCAGAGGCTTCTCGTGCTGGAGCGCGGTTGCGTCCAAAGGCTTCGGATAGGTGACCACTGCGGCCGCGTTACGGTCAAATTAAGATCTATTTCCCCGCCATGTCTGCTCCCCCGGCTGTCAATGGTGCGCATGGGACTTCAACGTCCAGTCGAGCGGCGAACCCGCGGCGCTGATGCGTGCCATAGATGGCGGGTGGACGAACAACTCGGCCGGCAACCCGGTCGGCGGCGGCGACAAGGTGAAGGCCAACAATACGTTCGATTTGCACGTTCAATATGAGTTCCAAGGCGACAACTTCGCCCGGGGCTGGCAGGTCTATGTCGACGCCCAGAACATCTTCGACAAGAATCCGCCGTTCTACAACGGCAACACCGCGGGCATCCTGGGCGGCGCGTGGGCTATAACGGCTTCGTGTCGAACCCGATCGGCCGGCTTGTTTCCGTGGGCCTGCGCATCCGGATGTAATCCCCTCCCCGGAAGCGCCGCTCGGGCCGTGGGCTCCGGAGCATGGCTCCTCCGGAGTCCCACGGCCTGAGCGGCGCATTCCCTCAAGGTCTGGGTGACGTTCGCAGGCTTCATTGCCTGGTTCACCCGCCCTACCTCCTTGCGGAACAGCGTATCGGCCATGCTGTGCCTGTGGCTCGAGATCGCTATCGACGCCCTGTCGCACATCGTCACGGGGCGACCGCGCTCGACTACCTCGGGCCTCACTCAGGGAGGCTTCAATCCGGACGAGCGGCGGGCGGGTCAGGCCTGCGTTACCTCCCGGTCCGCTTCCTCGGTGTGCAGGTTGATCAGCGAATCCATCAGCCCGTCCTCAGCGCTCGAGCACACGCCGAGGATCACCGCCTCGTCGCAGCCGTCGCCGGTCACATAGGCATGGCCCATGTTCGAATCGATGTAGATCGATTCGCCCTCCTCCAGCGGCACCGGATCGTAGAACTCGGTATGGACGACGATGCGGCCGCTGACGACGAAGATGAACTCCTCGCCGCTGTGGTGGACGAGGTCGCCGAACTCCTCGGCCGACTTGGCGCGCACGCGGGTCAGCACCGGGATCATGCGCTTCCGGCGCAGCTCGGTGCAGAGATAGTAGTAATCGTAGTTGCGCGTGTTGACGCGCACCGCGCGATCGAGATCGCCGATGCTGCGGCGCGCGGTCACCGCCACCTCCGGCGTCGCCGCATTCTCGGCGAACAGCTCGGACATGCGGATGTTGAGCCGCTGGCTGAGCTGCAGCAGCTTGTCGTAGGTGAGGGTGAGCCGGTCGTGCTCGACCTTGGACAGCGTCGACACCGGAATGCCGCTGCGCTCGCTCATTTCCTTGAGCGTCCAGTCGTTGCGCGCACGCAGACCCTTGAGCAGCGTGCCGAGCGTAGGGTGCGCCTGCTTCATATCGCCCGACCCCGCGCCTGTTCGCGACCGTTTGACAATTTTCTAAATAGGATCATGATGTCCCAATCAGGACGAGAATGTTTCATGTCAGGCGCCAGACTAGTCGTTCCCGCCTGACGACGCAATCGACCGCAGGCCGCACGGCCAAAGCGAAGGGGGTTCGCGATCCATGTGGAAGCACGCGCTCAAACTCGGACTGGCGGGGCTGCTCGGCCTCGCTGCCGCCGTTCCCGCGTTCACGCAGCAGTCGCCGTCATTGGTTCCGGAGCCTGCGCCCAAGGCGGCTGCAGCCCCGGCGTTGCCGCCGGCTCCCGCGGGGGCCGGGACGTTGACCAAGGCCGATGTCGATGCCTGGCTCGACGGCTACATGCCCTATGCGCTCGCCCGCGGTGACGTCGCCGGCGCGGTGGTCGTGGTGGTCAAGGACGGGCAGGTGCTCACCCAGCGCGGCTTCGGCTATGCCGATGTCGCGGCGCGGAAGCCCGTCGATCCGGAGCGGACGCTGTTCCGGCCCGGCTCGACCTCGAAGCTGTTCACCTGGACCGCGGTGATGCAGCAGGTCGAGGCCGGCAAGCTCGACCTCGACGCCGACGTGAACCGCTATCTCGATTTCAGGATCCCGCCCTATCGCGGCAAGCCGCTGACGCTGCGCGAGATCATGACCCACACTTCGGGGTTCGAGGAGATCATCAAGGGGCTGCTCGCCTTCGACAAGCCGGTCAAGCCGCTGGGCGACGTGCTCAAGGAGCGTATACCGGAACGGATCTTCGCGCCCGGGTCGACGCCGGCCTATTCCAACTATGCCACCGCGCTGGCCGGCTATATCGTCGAGCGCGTCTCCGGGATGAAGTTCGACGATTATGTCGAGCGCAACATCTTCCAGCGGCTCGGCATGGCGCACACCAGCTTCCGCCAGCCGCTGCCGGCCAAGCTGAGGCCGCTGATGTCGCAGGGCTATGAGCTGGGCTCGGGCAAGGCGCAGCGCTACGAGCTGATCGGCCTCGCCCCCGCCGGCGCCGCCGCATCGAGCGGGGCGGACATGGCGAAGTTCATGATCGCGCACCTCAACGACGGCGGCCCGCTGCTGAAGCCCGAGACGGCGCGGCTGATGCACACAGCGCAGAACAAGAGCGTGCCGGGCAACAACCAGATGGCGCTCGGCTTCTACGAGCAGTGGATCGACGGCCACCGCGCGATCGGCCACGGCGGCGACACCGTCTATTTCCATACCGAACTGATGATCTTCCCGGCGGAGAAGGTCGGCGTGTTCATCTCGATGAACAGCGCGGGCAAGGACGGCGCCCCCAACGGGATTCGCGGCGCGCTGATGGACGAGTTCGTCGACCGGTACCTCGCCTCCGGCCCTCGCAAGCCGCCGGTCGAACTGGCGACCGCCAAGGAACACGCCAGGATGCTGGCGGGCAACTGGACCGTCAGCCGGCGGATCGAATCGAGCTTCGCCTCGATCGTCAGCCTGCTCGGCGAGATGAAGGTGGGCCTCGATGACGACGGGCGGCCGCTGATCGCCGGCGTTCCCGCGCTCGGCGGGGCGCCGCGCAAGTGGATCGAGGTCGCGCCCTTCATCTGGGAGGACGCCTATGGCCATGAGCGGCTCGCCGCCCAGGTCAAGGACGGCAAGGTGGTGCGCTGGACCTTCGCGATGGTCTCGCCGTTCATGGTGTGGGACCGCACGCCCTGGTACGCGAGCGGCAGCTGGCTGATCCCGGCGCTGATCTTTGCGCTGGCGGTGATCCTGGTGACCGCGGTCTCCTGGCCCGCCGGCTGGATCGCGCGGCGGCGCTATGGTGCGGCGCTGGCGCTGGAGGGTAACGCGCGCAAGGCCTATCGCCTCACGCGCGGCGTCTCGTGGCTGGTGCTGCTGGTGCTGGCCGGCTGGGCGGTCGTCATTTCGGGGATCGAGAATTTCGATACCCACGGCAAGACCGACTGGCTGATCCTGCTGCTCCAGGTCGTCGGCACGATCGGCTTCCTCGGCCTATTCGGCCTCGCCGCGTGGAACCTGTGGCTCGCCTTCCGGGGCAGGCGCGGATGGTTCGCGACGCTGTGGGCGGTATTGCTGCTGCTCGGCGCCTTCTTCGTCCTGTGGACGGCGCTGGTGTTCAAGCTGATCAGCTTCGGCACAGCCTTCTGAGCCATGGCGCAGCGGCGCTCGGTCGACGTGCGGGTGGAGCGGTTCGCCTATGCCAAGCCGTTCCGCATCGCCGGCCATGTCTTCACCGAATCCTCGGTGGTGGTGGTCGAGGTCTCCGACGGCGTCCATGCCGGCCGCGGGGAGGGCGGGGGCGTCTTCTATCTGGGGGACGACGTCGCCGCGATGACCGCCACGATCGAGAGCGTGCGTGAGCCGCTCACGCGGGGGATGACGCGGGAGGATCTGCAGGCCGCGCTGCCGCCGTGCGGGGGGCGCAATGCGATCGACTGCGCGCTGTGGGAGCTGGAGGCGAAGGCGAGCGGCACGCCGGTCTGGGCGCTGGCCGGACTGCCGGAGCCCGAACCGTTGCTCACCACCTTCACACTGGGCGCCGACGAGCCGGCGGTGATGGCCGAGGCGGCGGTGCGGGATTTCCCGGAGGCGCGCGCGCTCAAGCTCAAGCTGACCGGGGAGCTTGATCTCGATCTCGCCCGCGTGAGGGCAGTGCGCGCGGTGCGGCCGGAATGCTGGATCGGTGTCGACGCCAACCAGGGCTATGCGGTCGCCGACCTCGCGCGGCTGGTGGAGGGACTGGCCGATCTCGACGTCCGGCTGGTCGAGCAGCCGCTGGCGCGCGGGCGCGAGGCGGATCTCGACGGGTTCGACTCGCCCATTCCGATCGCGGCCGACGAGAGCGTGCTCGGCCTCGCCGACGTCGAGGCCATGGCCGGGCGGTTCGACACGATCAACATCAAGCTCGACAAGTGCGGCGGCCTGACCGAGGCGCTGGCGATGGCGCGGCGGGCGCAGGAACTCGGGCTCGGCGTGATGGTCGGCAACATGATGGGGACGAGCCTGGCGATGGCGCCGTCGTTCCTGGTTGGCCAGCTCTGCGACGTGGTCGACCTCGACGGCCCGACCTTCCTTGCTCGCGATCGCGTGCCGGGGATCGCCTACCGCGCCGGCCATATCCATTGCGACGACAGCGTCTGGGGACCGCTCGCCGCGTGAGCCGGATGCGGCGAGAAATAGATTTGCAATATAGGTTGACATTTTTCTGATTAGGATAAAACATCCTGATCAGATAACACGATCAGGGAGGCGGCAATGGCGTCATTGCCCCGGTTCCCGCGTCGCCGGTCATTCGGCGGCGTGGCTGCGGTCGCCGATGTCAGGGGGAGGCGGATGGTGAATCAGCATGTCGCAATTCGTGCGATGCTCGCGCTTTCGGCGGCGGTCGGCGCGCTTGCGCTGCCCGGCGTCGCGGCTGCGCAGGATGCGCAGGCCGACGCTACCGTCCGCGATCCCAACGACATCGTCGTCACCGCCCAGAAGCGCGACGAGCGGCTGCAGGACGTCCCGATCTCGATCAGCGTCGTCGGCGGCGAGCAGATGCAGCGCAGCGGCGGCTCGCAGCTGACCGATTATGCGGCCTATGTGCCGGGGCTGCAGGTCGACAACGCCGGTTCGCCCGGCCGCTCCACGCTGTCGCTGCGCGGCGTCGCGCCGATCGGGCCGAGCGCGACGGTCGGCATGTACCTCGACGACGCGCCGATCGGATCGAGCGGCATCTACAATCGCGCGCAGACCTTCTCGCTCGACCTGCTGCCCTACGACATCGAGCGGCTGGAGGTGCTGCGGGGGCCGCAGGGCACGCTCTATGGCGCCAGCTCGATCGGCGGCCTGCTCAAATATGTGACCGTTCAGCCCGACCTCCAGAACCTGTCGGTCCGCGCCAGCGGCGAGGCCTTCACCATCGCGCATGGCGAGGATCTCGGCTGGGCGGCGAGCGCGATGGTGAACGTGCCGATCATCGCGGACCAGCTGGCGATCAGCGGCAGCTACTCGCGGCGCGACACGCCGGGTTACGTCGACAACATCCAGACCGGCGAGAAGGACGTGAACGACGCCGTCCAGCAGGGCGGCCGCGTGGCGCTGCTGTGGCGGCCCGATCCCGCGCTGACGATCAAGCTCAGCGGATTGTGGCAGTCGGTCGATTCGGACAATTTCAGCATTCTCTACGAAGGCATGGGCAACCAGCCGCTGGCGCCCGGCGCGCGTTTCCTCAGCACCAATGCGCAGCTGCCCGAGCCCTTCACCAGCGACTTCCAATTCTATTCGGGCACGGTCGGCTATGACTTCGGCTTCGCGGAGCTGAGCTCGACCACCTCGTACAGCGAGCTCAAGATCCTCGAGACCAGCGACGCCTCTCGCGTCTACGGCGTGATCTGGGGCGGGCTGGCGATCTACCCGGCACGGCTGCACCAGAAGAAATGGACCGAGGAGGTGCGGCTCACCTCGGCGTCGAGCGACAAGCTCGAATGGATGCTCGGCTTCTTCTACACCGACGAGGACAATACGCACGACCAGGTCGTCCGCGCGCTCGACGCTTCGGGCGAGGTGCTGCCGGCGTTTGATCCGTTCGCGATCGTCGCGCTGCCCAACACCTACAAGGAATATGCGGTCTTCGGGAACGCGACGTGGAAGATCAGCGAGAAGTTCCACATCAGCGGCGGGCTCCGGTGGGCGCGCAACGAGCAGACCTTCACCCAGGTGACGCAGATTCCGCTGCTCGGGCTGGATTCGGGCGGGTCGGGCACCTCGGAGGAGGAGATCGTCACCTACAGCGTCAGCCCGCAGTTCAACGTCAATCCCGACACGATGATCTACGCCCGCGTCGCCAGCGGCTATCGTCCGGGCGGGCCGAACATCGCGCTGCCGGGCTTTCCCTCCACCGTCGATTCCGAGAAGGTGACGAGCTACGAGGCGGGCATCAAGGCGCGTTTCCTCGATCGCGCCGTCGCCTTCGACGCCGCGGTGTTCCTGCTCGACTGGAACGACCTGCAGACCTCCGCCCCCTTCGCCGAGGGCATCAACGGCCTGGTCAACGCCGGCACCGCGCGGAGCAAGGGCGTCGAGGCGTCGCTGCTGATCCAGCCGGTCGCCGGCCTCAGCGTGGGTGCGAACTTCGCCTACACCGACGCCAAGTGCACCGAGACGACCAGCAACTGTACCGACGGCGACCAGCTGCCCAACGTGCCCAAGATCGCGGCGGCGATGACGGCGGACTATGGCTTCGCGCTCGGCGGCTCGGCGCGGGCGCGGATCGGCGGGGCTCTGCGTATCGTCGGCGACCGTATCTCCGCGGTCGAGAGCTCGCCGCTGGCGGTGCCGGTCGACGGCTATGCCACGCTCGACCTCAATGCCGCGGTCACCTTCGACGGGAAGTGGACGCTGCGCGCCTATGCCCGCAACCTCACCGACGAGGAGGGGCGGATCACCAGCAACGTCGCGACCACCAATCCCGGCTTCCTGTCGACCGTCCCGGTGCAGCCGCGCACGCTCGGCCTCGCGGTCGACCTGGCCTTTTGAGGGTGGACGCGCGCGAAATGAACGCACCTGTCGCCTTGCGTACCGGAGGCCTCGCGCTGCCGCAGCCCTATCTCCTGTTCCTCGGCGACGTCGAGCACGCGGGCTTCGCCAAGACGGCGTTCGGCCTCAGGGACTGGGCGCCGGAGAAGTGCGTGGGGGAGCTCCGGCTGCCCGGCGCCACCGTGACCACCGGCCTGGAGGCGTTGACGCCCGCCGAAGCCCGGGCGCGGGGCGCGCGGGCGTTGGTGATCGGCGTGGCCAATCCGGGTGGGATCATCCCGGCGAGCTGGCGCGCCTCGCTGGTCGAGGCGCTGGAGGCGGGGCTGGACCTGGTCGCGGGCATGCACGTACGCCTCGCCGAGATTCCCGAACTGGCCGAGACGGCCCATCTGCTCGGGCGCCGGCTGATCGACGTGCGGGTGCCGCCGCCTCAAATCCCGGTGGCGACCGGGCGGAAGCGGAGCGGCAAGCGGCTGCTCACCGTCGGCACCGACTGCGCGCTGGGCAAGAAATACACCGCGCTGGCGCTGTGGCGCGCCTTCTCCCGGCGCGGCGTGGAGACGGATTTCCGCGCGACCGGCCAGACCGGCATCATGATCGCGGGCGGCGGGATGCCGATGGACGCGGTCGTCTCCGACTTCGAGGCGGGCGCCGCGGAGCTGCTCTCACCCGACGCGCCGGCCGATCATTGGGACGTGATCGAGGGGCAGGGGGCGCTTACTCATCCGGCCTATGCGGCCGTGTCGCTCGGCCTGCTCCACGGCAGCCAGCCCGACGTGTTCGTGGTCTGCCATGAGCCGGGCCGCACGGAGATGCTGGGCACGGCCGGCTACAAGCTCACCGGCATCGAGGAGATCGTCGAACTGACGACGTTGCTCGGCCGGCGGACCAACCCGGCGATCCGCTGCGCCGGCTTCTCGTTCAACACGTCCACGCTGGGGGAGGGGGAGGCGGCCGAGCTGATGGCGCGCGAGGGCCGTCGGCTCGGCCTGCCCGTCGCCGATCCGATCCGCGGCGGACCCGCGTTCGAGGCGCTGGTCGACTCCTGCCTGGCGGCCGCATGACCGCGCCGGCGGCAGGATCGAGCTGGTTCCAGCGCTTCCTGCTGCCGGGCTTCGCGCTCAAGGCGGTGATCATCGGCGGCGGCTACGCGACCGGACGCGAGCTCGCCGAATATTTCCTGTCGAGCGGCCCATGGGGTGGGCTCGCCGGCATGATGCTGGCGATGCTGCTGTGGAGCGCGATCGCCACCGTCACCTTCGCCTATGCGCGGATGGTAGGGGCGCTCGACTATCGCGCCTTCTTCCGCTCGCTGCTGGGGCCGGGATGGATCGCGTTCGAGGCGGCCTACATCGTGTTCGTGGTGCTGATCCTCGCCGTGTTCGGAGCGAGTGCGGGGGCGATCGGCACGGCGATGTTCGGCTGGCCGGGCTATGCGGGGGCGCTGCTGCTGGCCGCCGGGATCGTCGTCACGACGGCGCTCGGCAGCGGCTCGGTCGAGCGCGTGTTCAAATATGTCTCGATCCTGCTCTACGGTGTCTACGCGCTGTTCCTGCTGCTTGGCCTGTGGAGCTTCGGCGAGCGCATCCCGCAGGGGTTCGCCGCGCAGGGTTCGGCCGAGGGATGGGCGCTCGGCGGCGTCACCTATGCGAGCTACAACATCGTCGGCGCGGTCGTGATCCTGCCGGTGCTGCGCCACCTGACCAGCCGGCGCGATGCAGTGGTGGCGGGCCTGCTGGCGGGACCCCTGACGATGCTGCCGGCGATCCTGTTCTTCGTCTGCATGGCCGCCTTCTATCCGGCGATCGCATCGCAGACGCTGCCGTCGGACTTCCTGCTGCGCCAGATGCATGTCCCGGCCTTCCACTGGCTGTTCCAGACGATGATCTTCCTCGCCCTGCTCGAGAGCGGGTCGGGCGCGGTGCATGCGATCAACGAGCGGATCGCGGGCGTGATGCGGGTGCGGCACGGGCAGGAACTGGGCGTGCGCGCCCGCGCGCTGATCGGCGGCGTCCTGCTGCTGCTGTGCATCTTCGTTGCCGACCGGATCGGGCTCGTCGCGCTGATCGCCGGGGGATACCGGCTGCTCGCTTATCTGATCCTGGCCGTCTTCGTCCTGCCGCTGATGACGATCGGGCTCGCGCGCCTCCTCGGCCGCGGGCCTGCACAACCCCGGGGAGAAGTCGCCGCATGAATCGCTTTCTCCGTTCGCTGCCCGCGCTGCTGCTCGTGCTCGCCGCGCCCGCGCGCGCCGACGTACCCCCCGGCTTCGACGCATGGGTGGAGGCGCTCCGCCAGAAGACCGGCGCGCCGGGCATCGCCGTGGCGGTCGTCGAGAAGGGCAGGACCACGCTGGCGCGCGGCTGGGGCGTGCGCAGGCTCGGCGATCCGGCCAAGGTCGATGCCGACACGATCTTCCAGACCGGATCGACCGGCAAGGCCTTCACCGCGGCGGCGCTCGCGATCCTGGTCGACCGGGGCGCGATCAAATGGGACGACCGGGTGATCGACCACATGCCCTGGTTCCGCATGTACGATCCCTGGGTCACGCGCGAGATGACGATCCGCGACCTGCTCGTCCACCACAGCGGCCTCGGACTCGGCGCGGGCGACCTGCTGTTCGTGCCGCGCGGCAGCCTGTCGCGCAAGGAGACGGTGAGGCGGCTGGCCTTCATCAAGCCGGCGACCAGCTTCCGTTCCGGCTATGCCTATGACAATATCCTCTACACCGTCGCCGGCCAGCTGATCGAGGAGGTCACCGGCAAGACCTGGGAAGAGTTCATGACCCAGGAGGTGCTGAAGCGCGGCGGCATGAACGCGGCGACCGCCACCTACGAGGCGCGCTGGTCGACGCCCGACCGCGCCTTCCCGCATGCCCGGATCGGCGGCGCAGTGCGCGGCGACGGGCCCAATTCGGTGCTCGACGAGCGCGAGGAGCTGGGCCGTGCCGGGATGCCTGCCGGCGGGCTGGCGCTCAGCGCCAACGATCTCGCGCAATGGCTCAGGATCCAGCTCGGCCATGGCGTCTTGCCCGGCGGCGGGCGGCTGTTCAGCGAGGCGCAGGCGGCCGAGATGTGGAAGGGCGTGACGATCCAGCCGATCGCGCCCTATCCCGGTGCGCTCGCGCCGCTCACGCCCAAGTTCAGCACCTATGCGCTGGGCTGGGAGGTCGAGGATTATCGCGGCGCGCGGATCATCTCGCACGGCGGCGGCGTGTTCGGGTCGATCACGCACGTCATCCTGCTGCCCGACCAGGACGTGGGAATCGCGGTGGTGGTCAATTCCGAGGACATCGCCCTGCTGCGTGGCGTCGCGCACATGCTGGTCGACCATTATCTCGGCGTGTCCGACCAGGACTGGCCATCGCGTTTCGCGGCGTTCATGGAACAGCGCGTCGCCGGCGGGAAGGCCGCGCCGGCCAAGGTCGGCCCCTCGCTGCCGCTCGAGCGCTATGCGGGGACCTATCGCGATCCCTGGTACGGCGACGTGGCCGTCACCAGCGGTGCGGATGGCCTCCGCATCGACTTCAGGACCACGCCACGCATGGCCGGCAGGCTGGTGCACTGGCAGTACGATACCTTCGTCACCCGGTTCGACGACAAGGCGATCGAGCCGGCCTATGTCACCTTCGCGCTCGACGCGGAGGGCAAGGTCGCGCGGGTGTCGATGAAGGCGGAGAGCCCGATCGCCGACTTCAGCTACGACTATCAGGATCTCGACCTGCGTCCGGTGGCGGGGGCGGCCAAGTGAGGCGCGCCACCCTCGCGGCGCTGCTGCTGCTCGGCGCCTGCGCCACCACCCCGCGGCCGGGCACGGACCCGCTGGCGCTCCACAAGAGCTTCCTCGTGCTCGACACGCATCTCGACACGCCGATGCATTTCGCGCGGCCGGGCTGGAGCTTCGGCGAGCGCCACGATCCCGCGACCGATCTCGTGCAGGTCGATCTCAAGCGGATGGAGGACGGCGCGCTCGATGGCGGCTTCTTCGCCATCTATACCGACCAGGGGCCGCTCACCTCCGAAGGCTATGCCGCCGCGCTCGCCTTCGCGCGCGGACGGTCGGACCTGATCGACCGGACCATCGCCAGCTTCCCGGACCGCGTCGGCCCCGCGCTGACGGCCGCCGACGCGAGGCGGCTGAATCGCGAAGGCCGCAAGATCGCCTTCAAGAGCATGGAGAACAGCTACCCGCTCGGCGAGGACCTCTCGCTGCTCGCCGAGTTCCGTCGCCGCGGCGTGCGGCTCGCCGGGCCGGTGCACGGCAAGAACAACCAGTTCGCCGATTCCGCCACCGACACCCCGCGATGGGGCGGCCTCAGCCCGCTCGGGCGGCGCTGGGTCGCGGAGATGAACCGGCTCGGCATGGTGATCGATGCGAGCCATGCCTCCGATGCCGCGTTCGACCAGATGCTCGAGCTGTCGAAGCGGCCGATCCTGCTGTCGCATTCCAGCGGCCGCTGGGCGTTCGACCATCCCCGCAATCTCGACGACGGCCGCATCCGCAAGCTGGCGGCCAAGGGCGGCGCGATCTGCGTCAGCACGATCTTCCTTTCCGACCTGAACCTCTCCGGCGAGCGTGGCGCGCTGTTCGCGCGCTACGAGCAGATCGCCACGCTCAGGCCGGAGGAGCAGGTCGCGCTCGCCCGCCGCTGGCGCGAGCTCGACCGGACGGCGCCGCTTTGGAACGCCGATTTCGAGCGCTACATGGCGATGGTGCTGCATGTCATCGCGGTTGCCGGCGTCGACCATGTCTGCTTCGGCGCGGACTGGGACGGCGGCGGCGGCCTGCCGGGGATCGAGGACATCTCGGCCCTGCCGCGCGTCACGGAGCGGTTGAAGCGCGCCGGCTATTCGGACGCAGATCTCGCGAAGATGTGGGGCGGGAACGTCCTGCGCATCCTCGAGCAACAGGGCGCCGACCTTAGCCGGCGGTGACGCTCCGGATCGTCGCCTTGCCCTGAGCCAGATCGCGACACACCGCGGCCGTCCGCTCGTCGATGGGGAAGCAGTATTCTGAGATTACATCGCTGAGAGCGATGCTAGAGCGTTCCGCGGGGCGTGCCCCGTTAGGGGCTCTCTCACTTCGCAAGCGCCCAACTCGCTTAGAGGCCGAGCTAGGCGAGATTGAAGAGCGCCCTCAGCACGTAGCTAACGTTGCTCTTGTGTTCGATGGGGAGCCGGTAAGAGGTTCCTTGGCGATCGAAGCAGATTTCGCCGGAAAGGCATTGCAAGACTATAAAGAACTGATCGCCAAACATTTGGCCGCCGATAGCGGTCAAATGGCGGATCGTGGTCGGCTACCAGATCAAATTCACAAGCAAGCTCGCATGAATGTGACGGCGCTTGTGCACGGCTCTTTTGGTTCCGTTCTAGTGGTTTAGCCGCTCAGAGATCGGGGGCCAACCGCAACCCGATCAGCGCCACGACCGGGAATGCATCCGGTTTACCCCCCAGCCCCTCGGAAGTCGTGCTCCGCGCTGTTGAGGCCACGCCGGGGGCATGGCCGATCCGGAACTCTCTCCAATGCGAGAGGGGTTTTCCTACTTCACCCGCTCGGCCAGCGGATAGCTGATGATCAGCACCAGCGGTTCGCTGCCCTGCTGGCGGATGCCCATCGTCTCGCCGGTGAAGAAATAGACCGCCTGCCCCGGCCCGACCTGTGCCTTGCGGTCGCCGGAGAAGGCTTCGCCGCGGCCGGAGACGACATAATAGACTTCGTCGTGGCTGAGCTTGTGCGCGCCGATCGCCGCGCCCGGATGCAGCGCGCGCTTGCGGAACTCCATGTTCCGGTCCGGCACCGCATCGCTGATCCGCCAGGCGGTGCTCATGCCGATCTTCCCGTGCGGCGTCGGCTCGTCGCGCTTGACCGAGGTTTCGTCGACGACGGTCATCTGACCCTCCTGCGCGGCCGCCGTGGCGGGAAGGAGGCTCATCAGGAGAAGCAGGCTACCCCGCATGGCCGAGCTCCGCGATCAGCGTTTCCATGTTCTCGATATAAGCGCCCGTCGAGATGCCGATCGCCGGGTGCGGATCGATGTACGGCGAGGTGTCGGTGTCGTCGCCGACGCGGGTCGCGCCATAGTCGCCCGGCACCGGCGTCGGCGAGCCGTCACGGGTATAGCGATGGCTGGTGGTCTTGAGCTCGGTCGGCCACCAGCCCTCGGCATTGAGCGAGGCGACCAGCGCCTCCGCCGAGGGGCGCTTGCCGCCGAGGTTGCGATCCGAATTCTTGCCGAGGTCGACGAGGAAATAGCGCGGCAGCGGCGCCCTGGTTCCGGCGCGGAGCGGTGAGTCCCTGGCGATCACGTCGCCGGGGATCGCTTTCAGCCGCTCATATTCGGCGCGCAGCTTCGGCACGTCGATGCTGCGGAAGGAGCTGTAGTGCTCGAGCGTGTGCTCGGGATTGCCGTCGACATAATATTCGCCGTTGACCACGTCGGAACCGCGGCGATGGACGAACAGCGGCTTGTTCGAGCCGATCTCGACGAAGGTCGGATAGGCCCTGCCGTTCTTGACGAGATTGTCGGGCAGCCGCACGGAATCGAGCCATGCCAGCGCCTCGGGCACACGTGCGAGGAATTTCGGATCGCCCGTCAGGCGATAGAATTCGAACAGCTGCTCGATATTGGCCGCGGTGGTGTGGGTGACGAGCGCGGTCGGTTCGTAGGTGCGCGCGCCGGTCGGCTTCATGTCGAGCGTATACTGCAGCCCCCAGCCGGCCTGCGGCGCCGGCTGCTGCGCGGCGACGAACACGTCCATCGCGCGCCGGATCGCGTCTGGGATGCGCGGGTCGCCCAGCGTCTGCTGGTACATCAGCAGGAACTTGATGTTCTCCGCCGCGACGTCGTCGTTGAAGGTGATGAAGCCGGTATAGTCGGGCTTGCCGTGATCGATGTACGGGCTCTTGGTCGCCGGATAGCGTTGCGGCCAACCGCCGTTCGGATACTGGCTCTCGAGGACGAAGCCCAGTGCCTTGTCGAGCGCCGGCTTGAGGTGCGGGTCGCGCTTCTCGAGGTAGAGCCTGAGCAGGAACTGCATCGACTCCGACGTTCCGGCGTCGTCGAAGGTGGCGTTGCCCCAGTCGTGCTGGAATTCCTCCAGCCGCCAGGCGTTCCTGCCGATCGTCGCGTACCAGCGCCTGGTCGAGTCCGGACCGCCATAGTCGATGAAATAATGCCAGCCGCCGCTCGGCAGCTGCCCTTCGATCAGCGCGTCCGCCGCCTTCACCGCCGCCTGATAATAATAATCGTCGCCGGTCGCGTGATAAACGTCGAGGAACAAATGCCCCATCGTCGCGGTGCCGGGCGGCTGCACCCACACCATCGTCGGATAGGCCTCCATCTCCCCCCAGCGGCGCGAGAAGTCGGGCAGATAGGCCCAGACATAGCCGCCGTGGACCGATGCCTTGTCGACCATGAAGCGCGTCGCCCGCTTCATCGTGTCGAGCAGCTGCGCGCGGGGCGGAGCGGCGGAGCAGGCGACGGCGGGCACGGCTGCCATTATCGACCAGACGGTGCCGAGGCCGAGGATCAAAGCTGTGGCACGCCGCATGCGATACTCCGAGACGGGAAAGGCCGGCGCAACCCTAGGGGATCGCGCCGGCAGGTGAGGAGACGTCAGTAGTTGAAGCGCACGCCGACCAGGAACTCGCGGCCGGTGTGGTGATAGACCGACAGCAGGTTGCGCGAGTCGACATACTGGTCCTGATACTGGTCGGTGAGGTTGACCCCCTCGAACGTCAGCTTGATCTGCTTGGTGACGTTGATCTGCACCGAGGCGTCGAGGTTGAACGTCTTGTTGGTGCCCTGGCTGTCGACGCCCTGGGTGCCGACCGCGTCGCTCATGTAGCCGCTGCGGTAGGCGCCGGAGACGCGGGCGCTGATCAGCTTGTCCTCGTAATAAAGGGTGGCGTTGGCCGAGTGGCGCGACAGGCCGGTCAGGTCGTCGATCTTCATCACCTGGCCCTGGGCGTTCAGATATTTGATGTTCGAGCTGACGTGCGTGTAGTTCAGCAGCACCCCGAAGTTGCCGAGGAAGCCCGGCAGGAAACGGAACGGCTGCTGGAAATTGATCTCATAGCCGCGCAGACGCCCGCCCGGCGTGTTGCGCGGCACGGAGAAGACCCAGTTGGTGAAGGCGGGATTGCAGGTCGCCGGATAGAGATTGCCGCATGCCGCGATCGCCAGGCTGTCGGGTAGGCCGAACGGGTTCTCGGAGAAGGCGCCCGACGACTGCACCGTCTGCACGAAGCTGTCGATGTCCTTCTGGAACAGCGCGACCGACAGCAGCGCCCCCGGCTGGTAATACCATTCGGCGGAGACGTCGTAGGTGGTGGCGCGGAACGGGTCGAGGTTGGGGTTGCCCGCCGACACCGTCCTGTTGGCGCCCGAGACGCCCACCGATGCCGAGGGCGGCAGGCTGCCCAGGTCCGGCCGCGCCATCACCCGCGCCGCGGCGAAGCGGAGCAGGAAGTCGCGGCTCGGCTCGATCACCAGGTTCATCGAGGGCAGCCAGTCCTCATAGGTGCGCGACGAGGTGATCGGCGTCGCCTGGCCGCCGAGGAACGAATAGCCCTGCGCGCGCTGGAAGGTCTGGACATAGCGCACGCCGCCGTTGCCGCGCAGATTGAAGATGCCGAAGTCGTGGTTGAAGTTGAACTGGACGAAGCCGCCCTTGTCATGCTCCTCGACGCGGGTGTTGCCGGCGAGGCCCGGCTCGATGCCGAGGCGGAAGGCGCCGCCCCGAGCAGTCGGATCCTCCAGCCCGAAATAATCGCGCGCGGCGAAATAGTCGGGGGCGAAGAAGCTCTGGCCCTCGATCGACACGACGTGGCCGAACTTGTCGAGCGTGTCGCCGGGCAGCGTGCAGCAGGCGAGGTTGGTGTCCTGCGCCGCCGTCGTGCCGTTGCTGCGGCGAAGGTCGATGCTGCGGAACTTGTACTCCTTGTAGGAGGCGCCCGCGTCGATCGAGAATTCGTCCGAGACCTTCCAGTTGAGGTTGAGCTGGGCGTTGTCGAACCGGTTCTTGACCCCCGCCGCGCGCAGGCGGAGCTGGCTCAGCACCCAGGCCTGCGGATTGTCGAGGTCGGCGGTGCCGAAGTCGAACACCGGATGCTTCCGGTCGGTATAGTCGTAGCTATAGCCGTCGACGTTGAACTGGTCGAAGGTGACGGTGTTCTGGACCGGATTGTCGTGGTCCGACTGCGAATGGCCGGCGAGGAGGTTGATCGACAGATTCTCGCCGAGCTGCTGATCGATCTTGACCGTGAGCTGCTTGAACTTGGTGTCGAGCCGGTCGAACCGGTTCTCGACGCGCAGGTCGACGTCGTTGAAGGTGCCGGCGATCAGCGCGCCGTTCTCGACCGTGGCGGCGGTGACGTCGACATCGGCGACGCCGCAATTGGTCGGCCGCGACGTTGCGGTGCAGGCGCCGGCGACGGAGAAGCCGTTGGCCTCGAGATAGCGCTCCTCGCGCGTGCCCTTGAACTGGGCATAGAGGCCGTCGACGGTGATCGTGGTGCTGTCGGTCGGCTTCCACTGCACCGATGCGGTGGCGCCGATGCGCTCCTGATCGGTGATGTAATAGTCGTAGCGCGGGAAGCGCGGGTGGAAGAGGTTGTTAGCCTCGATGCACTGCGGCGTGGTCGAGGGGCCGCTCGCGGTCGGATAGGCGCAGGTGGTGCCGAGATAGCTCTGGAAGCCCGGCGCGACGCCCGCGGTGTTGGTCGTCCAGCGCACCGTCGAATAGCCGCTCTCGACGATCTGGCGCTTGGTATAGGCGACCGAGGCGAGCACGCCGAAGGTCTCGTCGGCATTGCGCCACGAGATCATGCCCGCGGCGCGCGGCGATACCTTCTCCGACAGGTCGTTGTATCCGGCCTGCGCGCCGCCGGCGATCGTCAGGCCCGCCTTGTAGTCGAACGGATGCGCGGTCTGCAGGTCGACGGTCGCGCCGAGCGAGCCCTCCTCGGTCACCGCATCGGCGGTCTTGCGGACGGTGATGCCGTTGAACAGGTCGGCGGCGAACACGTTGAAGTCGAACGCGCGGCCGCGATTGGTGCCGCCCGAGGCGTCCGAGCTGCCGGCGGTGGCCATCGCCTCCATGCCGTTGATGCGCACGCGCGTGAACTGCGCGCCGAGGCCACGGACAGAGATCTGCCGGCCCTCGCCGCCGTCACGTGCCAGCGCGACGCCCGGGATGCGCTGGATGGACTCGGACAGGTTGAGGTCCGGGAACTTGCCGATGTCTTCGGCGAGGATCGAGTCGATCGCCGCCGCCGACTGGCGCTTCTCGTCGAGCGCGCGGGCGAGGCTGCCGCGGAAACCGGTGACAATGATGTCCTGGTTGGAGTCGGCGCCCTGATCCGGTGACGCCTGATCCTGCGGCACGGCGGTTGCTGCCGAAGTGTCGTTCGGTCCTGCCGCCTGGGCATGGGCTGCCGCCGAGAATGTCACCGCAAGCGCCAATGCCGCCACCGACGTGCCGCCGCGCATCCAATGCTTGAACTCAATCCCTTTGCTCATATCTCTCTCCCAGAATTTTCGTTTGTTTTGTGTTATTTGGTTATTGCGTGTCTCAGTCCGTGCCGAGCATGGACCTCCGTACCCGACCATGCGCCAGCACCGCCTGATGGAAGCGCCTGAGCGCTGTGCCGCCGCGTCCGGCACCGGTCTCGGCTAGGGCGAGCCACGCCGATGCCTCGCCCGCCCGCACGGCCGGCTCCAGGCAGACGCGATCGGCGTCCTGGTCGAACGTGGCGAAGAAAGCGGGTTCGCCTTGCATCATCCCCAGCTTCTGACGAGCTTCCGATGCTGACCATCGCTCACTATGGACACCGGTGTCAATGACCGCTCGCGCAATTCGGAACAACAGCCAGTGAATGTGTCCCAAAAGCATCAGATCATTGCCGGCATGGGCGCCATCCGCGGCCATGAGCTGCTCGGCATAGACCGCCCAGCCCTCGGCGAAGGCGGAGGCATAGCGCAGCCGCAGCGGATGCGGCGCGGCGCGCGCCTCCATCGGGAGTTGGATCATGTGGCCGGGGATCAGCTCGTGATGGACGACGCTGCCGAGGCTCCAGGCGGGGCGGCGGCGGATGTCGCTGAGGTCGACGAAATAGCCGCCGGGCTTGCCGTCCGGCGTCGGCAGCTCGCGATAGCCGCTGCGGGCGGCGGCCTCGTCGGCCGGCGACATGCGGCGGACGGCGACGTTCAGGCATTCCGGCGGCACCGGGCCGATCAGCGCCGGTACCCGCGCCTTGGCGGAAGCAAGGAGGCGGTTCATGTCGGCGACCGCGCGGGTGCGCCCGGCATCGTCGTTGCCGTAGAGATGCGCGGGATCGCGGAAGGCGGCGACGATGCGCTCGCCGACCGTGCCCTCGCGGCGGCCGAGGCGCCGGAGCACCGCGTCGGCGGCGCGGATCAGCTCCTCCGCCTTGGCGAGGAACAGCCGATGCGCCGCCGTGCCGCCGCCCCTGAAGCCGAACTGCCGGTCGAGCAACAGGTCGTAGTATTCGGCCCCGTTCGGCAGCCGCCACATGCCCGGCGCATCGCCTGCCCGAGGTGCCAGCGATGCGAGGAGCGCTGCCTGCTCGCGCAGTGCGGTCGCGGTGCCGCCCTGGGCCTGCGCGGCTGCATTGGTCACGGCAGCGGCGGTGCGGTCGAGCAGCGTGCGCGGGAGGATGATTCCTGCCGCCGCTTCGGAGCTTATGGCGCGGGTGTCGGCGGCGATGCGGTCGGCGGCATCGGTGCGGCCGGGATCGCGCCAGGCGCCGCTCGTGGGGGTGAGGGTGTAGGGCGAGCGGCCGGGTTGCCCGAACGGCATGATCTCGGCGATGCGCGCATCGATCGCGAGGCCCTCGCGGATGCACGTCAGGTCGAGCGCCGCCGAAGGCGACAGCCGGTCCCCCCGGAACGTCTCCAATCGCGCCAGCCGCGCGGAAGGCGAGGGGAGGGCGTCGAGCCCGTCGAGCAGGGCCCGCAGCCGCTGATCGTCGCTCTCCGCCGCCCCGCCGGGAACGGCGGCGGTCGCCAGCGCCGCTCCGGCGCCCGCCAGCAGCGCGCGGCGCGTCACCGGGACGCCGGCACCGCTCATTGGAGCGGCACCGCATTGTTGAGCCGGGTCACCTCCGGCGCCTCATCGGGCAGCGCGACGCGAACCCTGAGCCCTGCCGGGTGCACGCCGGCAGGGATCGTCAGGCGCACGGTCGCGGCCTTCGGCGTCAGGTCGAGCGGCGCGGCCAGCGTCGGCAGCGGCACGCTCGCCACCGGTTTGCCGGCTGCATCCTCCAGCATGGCCGTTCCGCCGGCCGCCTCGACCGCGCCGAGGCTGTGGACGGTGACGGAGACCGTCCGGCCCTGCCGCCGCACGTCGTCGGCGCCGATGCCGAGGTCCGGCCGGCTTTCCGGCGGCGTGCCGGGCGACTTGAGTGCGAACTCCAGCACGGTGGTGGTGCGTGGGGCGAAGGTCACCGCGACCGACGCGCTGCGCTCCAGCGTCACCTCGGTCGCGGTGGGCGGTCCGTCGGCGGTGTCGCCGTTGGCGGCGCTGGTTCCCGCCGTCATCGTCCAGCGGCCGGCGGCGACGTTCCACGCCGTCATCGTCGCCGGCTGGGCAACGTCGCTCATATTGTAGGCGATCACCTTGAACCGTTCGCGCGTCGCGCCCGGCACCAGGATCGCGACCTGCTCGGCCGCGCCCGGATTGGCGAAGCGCCAACTCACCGCGTTGCCGGGATAGGTCTGGTTGCGCTTCAGCGCGATCCCGCCGAGCCGCTCGCGCTGGAGGAATTCATTGGGCTGGTCGACGCGGTCGGACCACCAATGCCCCTCGGTATACATATATTCGTGCTGCGTCTTGTCCTCGATCGCGTCGGCGTGGAGCGTCTCGAGCAGGCGCTTGTCGCCGGTCGCATCCCAGCCGGCGACGCGCGCGAAGTCGCCCGGCTGGCCCGCGAGCGCCTTGCCCCAGTCGTTCGTCCGTCCGAGCGCGGCGACGACGTTCTCGTTGAGATCGCCGAGCGATGCCGGCCCGCCCTTCGCCACGCGCGAGAGGATCGGCGCCAGATATCTGTCGTCCCCCGTGAAGCGCCACGCCGCCCATACGGACTGATAGGGCGTCGCCACTCCGCCGCCGTCGCCGGCGCGCTCGGCGTCGGTGCGCCAATTGATCTCGTTGGGGTAGCTCCAGGCCCCCTTGGCGTCCTGCTTCCCATGCGCCAGCCAGCCGTCGATCACGCCGGTGACGAGGCCCCGCGCGGTCGGGTTGCCGTTGTAGACGCCCATCAGGATCGGGGCGTGCATCACGACGAAGCTGTAGGGCTTCTGCCACTCCCACGGCCCTTCGCGATAAACCTTGGTGCCGCCGTACCAGTTGGAGGCGAAGTGCATGTGGCCGGCGGGATTGCGCTGGATGATGCCGGTCAGCGCCTTGGTCGTCGCCATCAGCCGCTCGACCGCTCTGGGCTCGCCCCAGTTGAGGTAGAGCCGCTCGGCGTCGCTGTTCATCCCCTCCTCATAGGCGTGAAGCTCGTCGGTGGTGATGGTGCCGAGCCCGCCCGTGTTCATGCCGTTCGCGTAGACGGCATCGGAGAGGGCACGCAGCGACGCGTTGATCTTGTCGGGCTCGACGCCCATCAGCGCCAGGCCCGGCCATTGCTGGGTCAGGTCGGTGTCGTCGGAGATGCCGCCGCCGAAATCGCCGTAGGGCACCTGCCGGTTGTCGATCCACCAGTCGACGAAGCGGCGCGTGAGCTTCAGGTCCTCGAGCTGCCGGAACGCCCACAGCGGCACGCCGGCGGGCGGTACCGGCTGGGTGAAGGGGGGCATTCCCGTCGCGCCGTAGCTGATGTCGGCCCAGTAGCGCCGGCCCTCGAGATTGTCGGGATCGACGCGGAGCAGGTCGGTGATATCGGCCTTCACCCGGCGGTACATCGCCTCGCGGGCAGAGGCGGTATGCTCCTCGACCAGGAAGCCCCAATTGTCGCGGACCTGGTTGAAGCGGTCGGCGACATGCTCGGCCTTGGCGGCGGCACGGTCCTTGAACACCAGCCGGATCTTCATCCCATCGATCGAAGCAGGACCGAAATCGGGCGCCGCGCTGGCGATGGCGAGATAGAGGCTGTCCTCGGTCAGGATGCGGTCGCGCAGGTCCAGCCACAAAGTGCGCGCCTCGCCCGGGCGGACCGAGACCGAGACGTCGATCATGTCGCGCTCGGGCCAGATCGGGTCCTTGACGCGGATGTTGAGCGGGATGAGGCCGTCGCGGTTCGGCGCCACCTTGAGCGCCGGCATGTCGAGGGCGATGCCATCCAGCCCGTCATGCGCATTCGCCCAGGTATAGTTCCATGCGCGCGCCAGCGGCCGGTCGGGTGCGGCGGCGCTGAAGCCGGACGGGATCAGGATATGGACGAGCGGCGCCGCATCCTCGATGCGCCGCGCCTCGCCAGCTGCGGCCGCACTGCCTGCGCCGACCGCTGCCCCCCCTCGGCTCGCCGGCAGCGCCACCACCGTCGCCCGCTCCGCCGGCGGATAGCGGCCGGCGATGAAGGCATTGAGCCCGGCGAGCGCGGCGAAGCCCGGCGCGGCCTTGCTGTCGACGGTGTAGCTGAGCTTAACCGTACCCTCGGGCTCTGCGCCCGGTTGGACATCATAGGCCCAGATTTCCTGGATCGGCGTTTCCTGCGCGATATTGGTGAAGCGCAGCCGCCCGCCGGTGCGCTCGGAGAAGCTGTGGATCGATTTCTCGATCCCCTGCGGCCGCCGGGCGAGCCGGGCGTAGCTTTTCCCGTCCGCCGCATAGTCGAGGCCGCCATAGGCGGCGCCGCGGATCTCGACGCGATTGACCGCCTCGCCGGGCGGGATCGTCAGCTCATAGGCCTTGCCGCCTTCGACATAGGTATTCCAGTCGGGCAGGGTGAAATAGTCGTTGCGGCCGGGCAGGCGCGAGCGGTTGTAGACGCCGGGCCAGGTCGTCTCCGGGATTCCGTCGACGCCCTTCCACATCCATTGCTTGAGGTCCCTGGCGTCGGCGAACTCGACCTTGCGGATGCGCGTGCTGGCGGCGGTGAGCGCGGGCGGCGATTCCTTGTCGAAGCCATAGCGATGAAGAAAGGCGCGCCGCTCGCCCGCCGCGTCGAGCGGGGCCGCGCCTGACGGAGCGCCGCCGCCGGCGAGCGCGGCGATGTCCGCGGCCGGCAGCATCCGGTCGTAGACGCGGATGTCGTCCAGGTCCGAGCCACGCATGAAATTGTAGCGGCTCTGCACCTGATGCGGCGCGATCACCCGCCCGGCGAGGCCGAACTGGTCGAGGCCGCTGTCGAGCACCGCCTGCCCGTCCTTTCGAGCCACTTCCTTGCCGTCGACGTAGAGCCGCACCCCGACCGCCTCGTCCCAGACGAAGGCGATGTGGTGCCAGGTGTCGGGTGCGGGCAGCGCATCCATCCGGAACGACACCCGCTCGCGCGCGAGGTTGGTGTCGGTGACGAAGGCGTCGAAGCCGTGGCCGTTCCAGTCGATCCGCAGGAACGCCATGTCCCAGCTCGAATGATCGGCGAAGCCGACGCGGAACAGCACGAACGGCGCTTCGCCGACCGGGTAGCGCGACCGCCAGAAGAAGGCGAGCGTGCCGCGCCGGGCCTGGATGTTGCCCGGCGCGTTCCAGGTGACGTAGCCGTCGTCCTCCCACCGGATCGCGCCGCCCGTCTTGCCGGTGGGGTCGATCGCGACCTTGCTTGCGAAATTGGGGACGGCATCGCCACCGGCGCGGTCGGCGGTGAGGCTGGTATCCGCCGAGACGTGGAAGAGCAGCCCCGGCGCGTCGTCGGCGCGTGCCGGACCGGCCGTCAGCAACGCCGCAGCGCCGATCGTGAGCAGCATCGACCCGTGACGGCGCACCATCCACCCCTCCTTTGCTGATCGCTGCGTGGCGATCGATTCTGGTGCCGGGTCATACCGGCTTATGACACCGGTAGCAATCGGCCCTGACTAAGTAGCCGACGCCACACATTCCAGGAAGGCCGCCGCCTCGGCGCGTGCGCGCTCCGCCTCGGCGCACAGCCAGTCGCGGAACCGGACGATCTTCCGGCTGTGCTGGCGGGAAAGGGGATAGGCGAGCCAGAAGGACCGCCCCGCCGCGGCGACTTTCGTGTGCGCCGGCACGAGCCGGCCGGAATCGATCTCACGGCTGAACAGGATCGGCGAGGCGATGACGACGCCATGCCCCGCGAGCGCCGCCGCGACGTCGAGATGCTCTGCCGAGAAGCTGGTGCCGAAGCGCGATGCCGGCGGCCCCTCCGCAAAGCCCAGCGACCGGTACCAGCTCGCCCACCAGTCGGGCCGGCCGAGCAGCGGAACCTCGAGCGGGGCGCCGGGATCGCCGATGCCGGTGGCGGCATCCTTCAATCCGGGAACGCACAGCGGCATGAAGATGCTGGGAAACAGCTCGATCGTGCGCAGCCCCGGCCAGCGGCCGTCGCCGTTGCGGATCGCCGCATCGAAGCGGCCGGCGGAGAGGTCCTCGGCCGCCTCTGACACGTCGAGCTCTACCGATATGTCGGGATGCTGCGCCCGGAACAGGCCCAGCCGCGGCGTCAGCCAGCTCGTGCCGAAGGTCGGAAGCGTGGTGAGCGACAGCCGCGCCTCGTCCATGTCGGCCGCGCGCGCGAAGCTCGCCCGGAGCGCGGCGAAGGCATTGGTCGCTTCCGCGGCGATCATCGCGCCGCCCTCGGTCAGCTCGACGCGATGCGGCCGGCGGCGGAACAGCGTGACCCCGATCTGCGCCTCGAGCTGTCGAACATGATAGCTGACCGAGGCCGAGGATGTGCCGAGCTCGCGTCCGGCCGCGGTGAAGCTCCCCAGCCGCGCCGCCGCTTCGAAGGCGCGGATCGCCGCAAGCGAGGGAAAGGGGCGGTCGAGCATAAGTGTGGCTTAGCCTCTCGGGCCAAGCTTCGCATAGCCAAAAGCGCATTGGCGATGTCATTCCCCCTGGAGAGGTAGTGCGGGAGATGCGCGGTGGAACAGGATACAGGCGGCGGAAAGGGGTTGCGGCGCAGGGACGTGATCGCCGGCGTCGCGTTGGCTGGCGGAATGCTTGGCCTCTCGGTGCCGACCCTTGCCCAAGGCCGCGACCTCGATCTCTCCGCGCGAGCGCACGACTGGGACTGGCTGGTCGGCAATTGGGATGTCTGGCACCGCCGCCTCAAGGAGCGGCTGGCCGGCAGCAACGACTGGCAGGAGTTCGCGGGCAAGAGCGCGCTGTGGCCGACGCTCGGCGGGCTCGGCACGATCGACGACAATATCGTCGACATCCCGAGCGGCACCTATCGCGGCCTCACCGTCCGCGCCTTCGATCCGGTGCAGGGGCGGTGGTCGATCTGGTGGATCGACGGCCGCAATCCGACCGTGATCGATGCGCCGGTGCGCGGAGGCTTCGATGGCAATGCAGGCGTCTTCACCGGGCCCGACCTGTTCAAGGGGCGCCCGGTGATCGCGCGCTTCCGCTGGCTCGATATCCACAGCGCACGGCCGCATTGGGAACAGGCGCTCTCGACCGACGGCGGCCGGAGCTGGGAGATCAATTGGGAGAATTTCTTCAGCCGCACCGCGCCGGTCGCGACGCCCTTGCCACTGCTGGCGGAGAGGAGCCGCGACTTCGATTTTCTCCATGGGCGCTGGTCGGTGCGGCATCGTCGCCTGCGGCAGCGGCTCGCCGGCAGCACGGACTGGGAGGAGTTCACCGGCACCCTGACCAACTGGCCGGTGCTCGGCGGCCACGGCAACGTCGGCGACAATCTTTTCGCGCGCGCCGACGGCGCCCATCGCGGGATCGGCCTCAGGACGTTCGATCCTGCGCGCGGCGAATGGCTGAGCTGGTGGCTGGACGGGCGCAACCCCGCCGGTTTCGCACCGCCGGTGCGGGGCCGATTCGCCGACGGTTTGGGAACCTTCACCGGCGAGGACCAGCTGAACGGCCGGCCCGTCCTGACGCGGACGCAATGGTCGCGGATCACATCCGGTTCGGCGCGCTGGGAACAGGCGATGTCCGGCGATGGAGGGGCGACCTGGGAGGTCAACTGGGTCAGCGATTTCGCGCGGCGCCCCTGAAGCGCGGCTACGCGCCCGGCGGCTGGTCCATCAGCGCAAGCCAGCGTGCGCGCAGCGCCGCCGGCCGGGCGGGATAACGCTCCGCAAGCGTCTCGCAGGCCACCATCCGATCGAGGCGGAAGCTGCGGAAATCCTGCCTCAGCTCGCACCAGGCGACGAGGATGCGCGCGGCGTCGAGATAGCCGATCAGCGCGGGCCAGACGGTGCGCTCGGTCGCCGCGCCCTTCTCGTCGCGATAGTCGAGGCGGATCTTGCGCCCCGCATGGATCGCCGCACGCAATGCGGTCACGTCGATCGTCTCGGGCGTGATCCGCCAGCCGGGCGTGGTGCGGGCGGTGGGATCGTCGATCAGCGTGCGCATCTCGGACGGGACGACTGCCGCGACCTTGGCGAGCAGGTCGCGGGCGGCACGGGCGAGCGCGGGATCGGCATGACCCGCCACCCATTGCGCGCCGAGCACCGCAGCCTCCGCTTCGTCGGGCGTCAGCATCAGCGGCGGCAGGTCGAAGCCGGCATCGAGCACATAGCCGATCCCCGCCTCGCCGCGGATCGGCACGCGCTGGCCGATCAGCGCGGAGACGTCGCGATAGACCGAGCGCTTCGAGGTCTCGAGTTCTTCAGCAATGGCCTCCGCCGTCACCGGACGGTGCGAGCGGCGAAGGATCTGGACGATCTGGAACAGGCGGTCGGCGCGTCGCATTTCCTCTCCTGGAGACCGGCACCGGCCCGCTCCCCCGCCGGGCAACCCATAAGATACTGCCGCTGGGTAGCCGGGTGGGGGGAGCGGGGCCGATGCCGCAAACACATAATGTCACTATGCTGACAGCATGGTGGCAGCAGCATGGCAGTAGGTGGCACCAGCATTCAAGCCTGGGCAATCAAGGGAGACGACGATGCTCAAGACCTATCACGGCAGCTGCCACTGCGGCGCGGTCCGCTTCGAGGCGGACATCGATCTGTCGGCGGGGACGGGCAGGTGCAACTGCTCGATCTGCATGAAGCGTCGCAAATGGGGCGTGAACATCAAGCCCGAGCAGTTCCGGCTGCTGGCCGGCGCGGATGCGCTCACCGACTATCAGTTCGGCAACAAGCAGGGGCACCATTATTTCTGCAGCACCTGCGGCGCGGCACCGTTCGGCGACGGCTATGTCGAGGAGATCGGCGGCGATTTCGTCTCGATCAGCATCAGCTGCATCGACAATGCGAGCGACGAGGAACTCGCCGCGGTGCCGGTGAATTTCTTCAACGGACGCGACAATGCTTGGTGGAACAAGCCCGAGGTGACGGCGCACCTGTGATGATCGTCAACTCCTCCCCGGCACGGGGAGGGGACCGCCGCGCAGCGCGGGGGTGGAGGGGCTCACCTCCCGGCCGTCACTTGTGGCCTGCCCCCTCCACCATCGCTATGCGATGGTCCCCCTCCCCGTGCCGGGGAGGATCTGAGTGTCGGAATCACGCCCCCGCAGCGGTCAGCCGGTCGAGCTGGTCGGTGGTGAGCGTCACGTCCCACGCGCCCACCAGCTCGCGGAGCTGATCGACGCTGGTCGCGCTGGCGATCGGGGCGGTGACGCCGGGCTGCGCCATCAGCCAGGCGAGCGCGATCTGGGCGAGGGTGGCGCCGGTCTCTTCCGCGACCTGATCCATCGCCGCCAGCACGCCGGCCTTTTCCTTGAGAAGCCCGGACATGCGGCCGCCGCGCGGGCTTTTGCCGAGGTCGGCCTCGCTGCGGTACTTGCCGGTGAGGAAGCCCGAGGCGAGCCCGTAATAGGGCAGCACGCCGATGTTGTGCTCGACGCAATAATCCTGGAGCTCGCCCTCGAAGCGATGGCGGCTGACGAGATTGTATTCGGGCTGCAGCACGCGGTAGCGCGGCAGGTCCTTCGCCGCCGCCGTCTCGTTCGCCGACTTGAGGCGGGCGGCGTGGAAGTTGGAGGCGCCGAGCACGTGGATCTTGCCGGCGTCGGCGAGCTTGCCGAACGCCTCCAGTACGTCCTCCTGCGGCACGCTCTCGTCGTCCTGGTGCGCATAATAGAGGTCGATGCGCTCGACCCCCAGCCGCTCGAGCGAAGCGTCGCAGGCGGCGGCAATGCGCGCGGGGGCGAGCTTCTCGCCGCCCTCGCCCGGGAGCATCCCGACCTTGGTCGCGATCTGGACCTTGCCGCGCTTGCCCGACGCCTTGAGCCAGGCGCCGATCATGCTTTCGGATTCGCCGCCGCGATGCCCCGGCACCCAGGCCGAGTAGACGTCGGCGGTGTCGATCATCGTGCCGCCCGCGTCGACGAAGGCGTCGAGCACGGCGAAGCTCGCCTTCTCGTCCGCGGTCCAGCCGAACACGTTGCCGCCCAGCACCAGCGGCGCGATGTCGAGGTCGGTGGCTCCCAGGCGGCGCGGCTGCATCAGTTCAGGTCCTCCGGCGCGATGTTGGCGGCGGCCGCCTGATTGGCATCGAGCGCGGCGGCGGCCTCGTTGAGCTCCTGCTCCTGGTCGGCGGTGAGCTGGCCGGGAGCCCTCTGGTCGTCTCCGCTGCCGCAGCCCACAAGCAGCAGCAGCGGAGCGACCGCGATCAATGGCCGGATCAGTGCGCGATCTCGTTGCCGGCGGCGTGGAGCGCGTTGCCGGCCGTATCGGCAGCATGGTCGGCCATGTTGGCGGCATGATCGGTCGCGTTCTCGGCCGCGCCGAACGCCTGGTCGGCGGCGGCATCGACGTCGTTGACGGCCTCGCTCATCGTGGCATTGGCGTCGGCGGCCACCGCATCGGCGGCATTGCCGACCGCGGTCTGGCTATTGTCCGAGCAGGCGGCGAGGCCGAGGGCGGTCGCGGCAACGGCGAGCGGCAGGATCAGTCGCTTGGTCATGTCTTTCTCCCCCGTGGATTGGGACGTGAACGCTAACCGAGCCCGATTGGTGCCGCAACCCGCCGCAATTCGATGCCGCAACGGCCGCGTTGACCTCATATAAAGATATCTTTATATCTATATGGCTATGACCATGGTCCTCGACATCTTCCGTGCGCTGGCGGATGGGACGCGGCTGCGCATCCTGGCGCTGCTGCGCACGATGGAGTTGTCGGTCGGCGAGCTGGCGCAAGTGCTGGGGCAGAGCCAACCGCGCGTCAGTCGCCACGTCAAGATCCTGTGCGACGCCGGCCTCGCCGAGCGGCGCAAGGAAGGGAGCTGGGTGTTCGTCGCGCTGGGCAAGGCCGGCCGGGTCGGACCCGTGCTGACGGCGCTCGACGAATGGAACAGGGAAGCGCCCGACCATTGGGCGGTGGCGGACAGCGCGCGGCTGGCGGCGGTGCGCGCCGATCGCGCCGCGGCGGCGGCCGAGTGGTTCGAGGCACATGCCGGCGAATGGGACGCGATCCGATCGCTCCACGTCGCCGACAGCGAGGTCGAGGCGGCGATGGCCCGCGTGGTCGGGGACGCGCCGCTCGGCCGGCTGATCGACATCGGCACCGGCACCGGGCGGATGCTCGAGCTGTTCGCGCCCCGGGCGGAGACGGCGCTCGGCATCGACCGCTCGTCGGAAATGCTGCGGCTGGCACGGGCCAAGCTCGCCGGCGCCGCCAATACCGAGCTGCGCCAGGCCGACCTCTACGCGCTGCCGATGGTGGACGATGCGGCGGACCTCGCGATCATCCACCACGTTCTCCATTTCGCGCAGCAGCCGGGCGCGGCGATCGCCGAGGCGGCGCGGGTACTCGCGCCCGGCGGCCGGCTGCTGATCGCCGATTTCGCGCCGCACGATCGCGAGGAGCTGCGCAGCCGCGAGGGGCACACGCGGCTCGGCTTTTCGGACGAGCAGATGCTCGGCTGGTTCGAGAGCGCCGGGCTGGCGCCGGTGCAGGTCGAGACGCTGGAGGGCGGCGAGCTCACGGTGAAATTGTGGCTGGCGAGGAAAACCGGCACGGACATGAAGGAGGTGAAAGCGGCATGACCCGGCAGGACGAGGAAGCGCGGCGCGCGACGGCGGGGCCGCTCTATGCCGATCTCGCCGGCGATATCGGCGTGTCGTTCGAGTTCTTCCCGCCCAAGACGGAGAAGATGGAGGAGACGCTGTGGGAGTCGGTCAAGACGCTCGAGCCGCTCGGCCCCCGCTTCGTCTCGGTGACCTATGGCGCGGGCGGATCGACCCGCGAGCGCACCCATGCGACGGTGGCGCGGATCGAGCGCGAGACGTCGCTGGCGGCGGCGGCGCACCTCACCTGCGTCGAGGCGACGCGCGAGCAGATCGATGCGGTCGCGGAGGAATATTGGGCGGCGGGCGTGCGGCACATCGTCGCTTTGCGCGGCGATCCGCCGGTGGCGGGCGCCAAGTTCGTGTCGCCGGCGGGCGGATACGAGAATGCCGCGGCGCTGGTCGCGGGCCTCAGGAAGCTGCACCCGTTCGAGATCTCGGTGGCGGCCTATCCCGAATGCCATCCGGACTCGCCCGATCCCGCGGCCGACCTCGACAACCTCAAGCGCAAGCTCGACGCCGGCGCGACGCGGGCGATCACGCAATTCTTCTTCGAGGCGGAGACGTTCCTGCGCTACCGCGACGCCGTCGCGGCGGCGGGGATCGACGCGGAGATCGTGCCGGGGATCATGCCCGTCACCAACTTCGCCAGCATCCAGCGGATGGCGGGGATGTGCGGGACGGCGGTGCCCTCGTGGCTGGCGCGGCTGTTCGAGGGGCTCGACGACCATCCCGGCGCGCGCCAGCTCGTCGCGGCGACGGTGGCGGCGGAGCTGTGCCGCCGGCTCTATGCGGGCGGGGTACGCAACTTCCATTTCTACACGCTCAACCGCGCGGAGCTCAGCTACGCGATCTGCCACCTGCTGGGGCTGAGGCCGCAGGGCAAGGCGCGGGAGGCGGCGGCGTAGCAATATGTAGCAATATAAAGCCCCTCCCCTTCAGGGGAGGGGTTGGGGGTGGGGGAGTGCGGCAGGCCGTCCGGTTCGCGGACAGCCCCCACCCCAACCCCTCCCCTGAAGGGGAGGGGCTTAAGTAAGGACGGAATGATGACTGCACGCGAGATACTGCTGGCCGAAGCCGCCAAGCGCATTCTGATGAACGACGGCGGGTTCGGCACCGAGATCCAGGCTTGGAAGCTGTCCGAGGCCGATTACGCCGGCACGCTCGGCCTCTCGCACGACCAGAAGGGCAACAACGACATCCTCGCGCTGACCAAGCCCGAGGTGCCGGGCTCGATCCACCGCGCCTATTTCGAGGCGGGGGCCGACATCGCGTCGACCAACACCTTCTCCGCCAACCGGATCAGCCAGGCCGATTACGGCGCCGAGCATCTCGTCCGCGAGATCAACGTCGCGAGCGCGGGGCTCGCGCGATCGATCGCCGATGAATTCACCGCCAGGGACGGCCGCCCGCGCTTCGTTGCGGGCTCGCTCGGACCGACCAACAAGACGCTGTCGCTGTCGCCCGACGTCAACGACCCCGGCTATCGCGAGATCGACTTCGATTACCTGAAGGAGGTCTATCGCGAGCAGATCGACGCCTTGGTCGAGGGCGGGGCGGACTTCATCCTGATCGAGACGGTGTTCGACACATTGAATGCCAAGGCTGGGGTGATGGCTGCGATCGAGGCCGCCGAGGCGCTCGGCCGCGACCTGCCGATCATGCTGTCGATGACGCTGACCGACCTTTCCGGCCGCAACCTTTCCGGTCACACGGTCGAGGCGTTCTGGCACGCGGTGCGGCACGCGAAGCCGCTGACGATCGGCCTCAACTGCTCGTTCGGCGCGGAGCAGCTCCGCCCGCACGTCGCATCGCTGGCCAAGATCGCCGACACGCTGATCATGGTCTATCCCAACGCCGGCCTGCCCAACGAACTCGGCGCCTATGACGAGCTGCCCGAGACGACGGCGGCGCTGGTCAAGGAATGGGCGGACCAGGGTCAGGTCAACATCCTCGGCGGCTGCTGCGGGTCGACCCCCGCGCACATCAAGGCGATCGCGGAAGCGGTGAAGGCACTGCCGCCGCGCGCGATCCCGACGCCGGAGGTGCGGACGCGGCTGGCGGGCCTCGAGCCGTTCACCATGGCGGCTTGATCAGATCCTCCCCGCTTGCGGGGAGGATCAGAGAAGACGATGACCCCATCCTCCACCAATTTCGTCAACGTCGGCGAGCGGACCAACGTCACCGGCTCCGCCGCGTTCAAGAAGCTGATCATGGCCGGCGACTATGCCAAGGCGGTCGACGTCGCGCGCCAGCAGGTCGAGAACGGCGCGCAGGTGATCGACGTCAACATGGACGAGGGCCTGCTCGACGCCGTCGAGGCGATGACGACCTTCCTCAAGCTGATCGCCGCCGAGCCCGACATCGCGCGCGTGCCGGTGATGATCGACAGCTCGAAATGGGAAGTGATCGAGGCCGGGCTCAAGTGCGTGTCGGGCAAGCCGATCGTCAACTCGATCAGCATGAAGGAGGGGGAGCAGCCGTTCCTCGACCATGCCCGCAAATGCATGGCCTATGGCGCCGCGGTCGTCGTCATGGCGTTCGACGAGGTCGGCCAGGCGGACACCCAGGCCCGCAAGGTCGAGATCTGCGAGCGTGCCTACAAGCTGCTGACCGGCATCGGCTTCCCGCCCGAGGACATCATCTTCGATCCCAACGTGTTCGCGGTGGCGACGGGCATCGAGGAGCACAACAACTACGCCGTCGACTTCATCGAGGCGACGCGTGAGATCAAGAAACGCTGCCCGCACGTCCACATCTCGGGCGGCCTGTCGAACCTCAGCTTCAGCTTCCGCGGCAACGAGCCGGTGCGCCGCGCGATGCATTCGGTGTTCCTCTACCACGCGATCCCCGCCGGCATGGACATGGCGATCGTCAACGCGGGGCAGCTCGACGTCTACGACACGATCGATCCGGAGCTGCGCACCGCCTGCGAGGACGTAATCCTCAACCGCGATCCCGAGGCCGGCGAGCGGCTGGTCGCGCTGGCCGAGAGGTTCCGCGGCACCGACGCGGCGGCCGAGAAGGCGGCCGAGGAATGGCGCGGCTGGGACGTCGCCAAGCGGCTCGAGCACGCGCTGGTCAAGGGCATCGACGCCCATATCGTCGACGATACAGAGGAGGCACGCCTGGCGTTCGCCCGGCCGATCGAGGTGATCGAGGGCCCGCTGATGGACGGCATGAACGTGGTCGGCGACCTGTTCGGCTCGGGCAAGATGTTCCTGCCGCAGGTGGTGAAGTCGGCGCGCGTGATGAAGAAGGCGGTCGCCCACCTGCTCCCCTTCATCGAGGCCGCGAAGGAGGAGGGCGCCAAGGGCAAGGGCAAGGTCGTGATGGCCACCGTCAAGGGCGACGTCCACGACATCGGCAAGAACATCGTCGGCGTGGTGCTCCAGTGCAACGGCTTCGAGGTGGTCGACCTCGGCGTGATGGTGCCCTGGTCGCGGATCCTGGAGGCTGCCAACGAGAACGACGCCGACATGATCGGCCTCTCCGGCCTCATCACCCCTTCGCTCGACGAGATGGTGACGGTCGCCGAGGAGATGACCCGCGCCAAGATGACGATGCCGCTGCTGATCGGCGGCGCGACCACGTCGAAGGTCCACACCGCGCTCCGCATCGCGCCGGCCTATGAGGGGCCGGTGGTGCATGTGCTCGACGCCAGCCGCGCGGTCGGCGTCGCCACGACGCTGGTCAGCGACACCCAGCGCGACGACTATGTCGCCAAGGTCGCCGCCGACTATGCCGCCGTCCGCGCCGCGCGCGAGGGCAAGGGCCAGAGCGAGCTGCTGCCGATCGAGAAGGCGCGCGCCAACGCCTTCCCCGCCGACATGGCGCTCAAGCCCGGCAAGCCGAAGCAGCCCGGCGTCCATGTCTTCCCCGACTGGGACCTCGCCGACCTGCGCGAGTGCATCGACTGGACGCCGTTCTTCCGCGCCTGGGAGCTGGCCGGGGTCTATCCCGCGATCCTCGACGACAAGCTGGTCGGCGAGAGCGCGCGCAGCCTGTTCGCCGACGCGCAGAAGATGCTCGACCGCATCATCGCCGAGAAATGGCTGACCGCGCGCGGCGTGGTCGGGCTGTGGCCGTGCGTGCGCCACGACGACGACGTGTTCGTCGATCCCGAGGGTGTGTGGACGCCCGAGGAGCTGAAGTCGCTCGACCACCTCGGCCTGATCGAAAGTGACAGCCTCGTCCGCCTGCCGTTCCTGCGCCAGCAGATCGCCAAGCGCGAGGGGCGGGCGAACATGTGCCTCGCCGATTTCGTCGACCGCGACGGCGACTGGATCGGCGGCTTCGCGGTCTCGATCCATGGCATCGAGCCGCACCTCGCGCGGTTCAAGGCGGCGATCGACGACTATTCGGATATCCTGCTGAAGGCGCTCGCCGACCGCTTCGCCGAGGCGTTCGCCGAGCGGCTGCACCAGCATGTCCGCACGACGCTCTGGGGCTATGCCGAGGGCGAGCAGCTCGACAACGAGGCATTGATCCGCGAGCAGTACCGCGGCATCCGCCCGGCGCCGGGCTATCCCGCCTGTCCCGAGCACAGCCTCAAGCCGCTGCTGTTCAACATGCTCGACGCGCACCATGCGACCGGCATCAGCCTGACGGAGAGCTTCGCGATGCTGCCGACTGCGGCGGTCAGCGGCTTCTACTTCGGACACCCGCAGGCGGAATATTTCGGCGTTGCGCGGATCGGCCCGGACCAGCTCGAGGACTATGCCGCCCGGCGCGGCGTGAGCGTCGAGCAGGCGACCCGCTGGCTGCGGCCGAATTTGGATTAGAGCCTCATTCAAATCCTCCCCCGCCAGGGGGAGGTGGCACGCGAAGCGTGACGGAGGGGGCGGAAGCACACCGGCAGTAAGTCGCCATCCTCCCCCTCCGTCAGCCTGCAGCTGCCACCTCCCCCTGGCGGGGGAGGATTTGAATGTGCGTCAGTCCGGTTGACCGTGTGCCGGCACCGTTTCCAAGGCGGCCAGCCGCGCGCGATAGTCCGCCAGCAGCGCGGGATCGGCATCCTCGGCGTGACGTACGACGAAGTCGGCGAGCGCTTGCCTCAACTCGTCGCGGAACTTCGCATTGTCCGGCGCCGCATCCAGTTTCGCCGACGCGGTCTCGACAGGTTCCCTGTCCCGCGCGATCAGGCGCCTGCGGCCATAGGGCGATTGATCGACCATGATCGCGATGTTGCGAGGGAAGCCCGGGACATATTTGACGGCGAAGCGCTCGCCCTCCGGCGGGATCAGGATCTCGTTGCGCCACGGATAGAGCGCCGCCGTCATGGTGTCGAAGCTGGTTTCGACGTCGCGCCCGTCCGCCGTCCGCACGACCGCCTCATAGTACCAGATGTTGTTGTCGTTCAGGGTGGAGCTGGTTTCCTCCGAATGGACGATCACCGCCGTGCCCGGCGTTCCGACAACGTTGAGGAACAGCGCGTTCACGGCCGAGCCGAAGAACGGGCTGAGCACGCCCATGATGAATCCCGGGATTCCCAGGACCATCCATCCCGATCGTCGCGTCACCCGAGCCAGCAACGCCCCGATCGAGAAGGCGATCAGGGGATAGAGCGGCATTGCCAGGATGGGATGGTGGCCGAGGAAATAGAAGACCGCCGATATCGCCCCCATGCGCGTCTTCTCCACCCCTGGCGTGATGCCGGGCTATGGCGGGAGGGTTTGCACCGGTCAATCGTGGCGTTTCGGGAAACGCGCGTCCCTTTCAATCCTCCCCCGCCAGCGGGAGGTGTCAGCCTAAGGCTAACGGAGGGGGAGGACGGCGAACCGGTATGCTTCCTCCCCCTCCGTCGTGCTTCGCACGCCACCTCCCCCTGGCGGGGGAGGATTTGAGCGTCGCCTGATCCTATCCCTTGAGCGCCTCCGCAATCGTCGCAGCGAACGGCGTCGTCGGCCGGCCGATCAGGCGCGAAAGCGCGTGTCCGTCGTCGAACACGGCGCCGTCGGCGGTGGCGGCGCTGGAGTCCGCGATCAGCGCGGCATAGGGCTCGGGCAGCCCCGCGGTGACGAGCGCCGTGCGGTACTCCGCTTCCGGCATATCGACATAGGGAATCTCGCGGCCGGCCTGGCGCGACAGTTCGGCGGCGAACTCGGCCATCGTGAAGGCTTCATCCCCGGCGAGTTCATGGACGGCGTCGGACGGCGCATCCTCGTCGAGCAGCGCCGCCGCCGCGGCCTCGGCATAGTCGGTCCGCGTGGCGCCGGAGATGCGGCCGTCCCTGGCACTGCCGATCACGGCGCCGTGCGTGAGCGCGGCGGGGATCGAGGCGGTGTAGTTCTCCGTATACCAGCCGTTGCGCAGCAGGGTGTAGGGAAGGCCGCTCGCCTTGATCAGCGCTTCGGTCTGGAGGTGCTCCTCGGCGAGGGCGAGCTTCGACGTGTCGGCGCGCAGCACGCTGGTATAGGCGATCCGCGCGACGCCGGCGCGCTTCGCCGCCTCGATCGCGTTGCGGTGCTGCGGGACGCGCTGGCCGACCGCGTTCGATGAGATCAGCAGCAGCCGCTCGGCACCGGCGAAGGCCGTGTCGAGCGTATCCGGCCGCTCATAGTCGCCCTGGCGGATCGTCACGCCGTCGGGAAAGAGCGAAGCAGCGCGAGCGGGATCGCGGACGATCGCCGCGACGGCGGCAGGTCCTGCGCGCCTGGCGAGCGCGGCGACAACGAGCAGGCCGAGCTGGCCGCTGGCGGCGGTGACGAAGAAACGAGGCTGTACGGTCATTGCGGTCTCCGGTCTCGATGATTGACCATGGTCTCAAATAGAGACTACAAATCGATCCGGAAGACGGCACTTTCCCGTCACCTGGTTACGCCGGAGATACCCGATGGACGCGCATGAGACGCTGGGTGTGAAGTTCGAGCAATGGCTGGCGATGGGGTTCAACGAGACACGGTGCCCTGTGCGCAGCCTGCTCGACCGGATCGGCGATCGCTGGTCGATGCTGCTGCTCGGCGCGTTGGCAGGCGGGCCGAAGCGATTCAGCGCGCTCGCCCGCGCGGTGCCCGACATCTCGAAGCGGATGCTGACCCAGACGCTGCGCACGCTGGAGACCGACGGGCTCGTCCACCGCGACGTCCGGCCGACCGTGCCGCCCAGCGTCACCTATTCGCTGACCCCGCTCGGGAAGAGCTTCGCCGCGCCGCTGCTGGGACTGGTCGAATGGGCGGAAGCCAATTTCGGCGCCGTGCTGGCGGCGCGGGAGCGGATGGCGGCGTAGATGGGACTCAAGCTCCTCCCCGGCACGGGGAGGGGGACCAAGACGCGCAGCGGCTTGGTGGAGGGGGCCCTCAACGCCGGAATCCGTCTAGGCGGGCCCCTCCACCACTCGCTTCGCGAGCGGTCCCCCTCCCCGTGCCGGGGAGGAGCTTGAAGACAAAGAATTCACTTCCCTAATGGGATCGGCTTTGCTTGGTTCCGCCGAGCAACGGAGGGGATGATGGCGACCACCGCCGAGAATGCGCCGACAAGCGAACCGAGCGCGAAGGACATGCGGCTGGTCATCTCGGCCTCGTCGCTGGGCACCGTGTTCGAATGGTATGATTTCTTCATCTACGGCACGCTCGCCGCGTCCGGGATCATCGGGCGCACCTTCTTCCCTGCCGGCAGCGAGATGGTGCAGACGTTGCTCGCCTGGGCGGGGTTCGCGGTCGGCTTCGGCTTTCGGCCGTTGGGGGCGGTGCTGTTCGGCTATCTCGGCGACAGGCTCGGGCGCAAATACACTTTCCTCATCACCATCACGCTGATGGGCATCGCCACCGCCGGCGTCGGACTGGTGCCGTCGGCGGCGGCGATCGGGATGGCGGCGCCGGTGATCGTGCTGCTGCTGCGCGTCGCGCAGGGGCTCGCGCTCGGCGGCGAATATGGCGGCGCGGCGATCTATGTCGCCGAGCATTCGCCGCCCGGCCGCCGCGGCTTCTTCACCAGCTTCATCCAGGCGAGCGTCAGCGGCGGCTTCATTCTCAGCCTGATCGTGGTGCTCTCCGCCAAGCTGACGATGACCGATGCGGTATGGCAGGCGTGGGGCTGGCGCGTGCCGTTCCTCTTCTCGATCGTGCTGCTGGCGGTGTCGCTCTACATGCGCCTCAAGCTGTCCGAGAGCCCGGTGTTCCAGGCGATCAAGGAAGCGGGCGAGACCGCGCGCAATCCCTTCGTCGAGAGCTTCACCTATCCCGGCAACTGCCGACGGCTGTTCGTCGCGCTGTTCGGCATCGCCGCGGGGCTGACGGTGATCTGGTACACCGCCCTGTTCACCACGCTGTCGTTCCTTCAGACGACGATGCGGGTCGAGGAGACCACCGCGCAGCTCATCACCGGCGCGGGCGCGGTGATGGGGTTGGTCTGGTTCCTCCTCGCCGGGCGGCTGTCCGACCGGGTCGGGCGGCGGCAGCCGATCGTGATCGGCTATATCGCGACGCTGGTGCTGCTGTTCCCGATCTTCTGGTACATGGGCGCCGCCGCCAATCCCCATCTCGCCCATGCCGCGCGCGAGGCACCGGTGATCGTGGCCGGGCCGCAATGCCACTATGCCCCCTTCGCGGCGAAGCAGAAGGACGAATGCGGCCAGCTGCTCGACTATCTGTCGAAGAAGGGCATCGCCTACACCACCGCCGAGGCGCCGGCGGTGGCGGTGACGATCGGCGGCGTGCCGGTGGGCGGCGACAACAGCCCGGCTGCGATCGACGCCGCGCTGGCAGGGGCGGGCTATCAGCTCGACAAGGTGGTGCCGTCGCCCGGCAACATCGTGCGCATCCTCGTCGCGATCTTCCTGTTGGCGGCCTTGTCCGGGGCGACCTACGGACCGGTCGCGGCGCTGCTGACGGAGCTGTTCCCGCCGCGCATCCGCTACAGCTCGATGTCGATCCCCTATCATATCGGCACCGGCTATTTCGGCGGGTTCCTGCCGCTGATCAGCCAGTATATCGTTGCGCGGACGGGGGATCCTTTCGCGGGGTTGTGGTATACTTGGGGCGTGGTGGCGATGTCGCTCGTGGTGGTGATCGTATTTCTGCGCGAACGCGACCTGATCAAGGAGTAGCGTCCCCGCAACGGGGCGGCTAACCGGTCTGCATGACTCCGTCCGCCCCGCATCGCCTGATCCTCGACGGTTCCGCCCTGGTCCACAACTGGCGGCTGCTCGCCCGGATGAGCGGCAGCGCGGCGTGCGGAGCGGCGGTGAAGGCCGATGCCTATGGCCTGGGCGCGGGCGAGGTCGTCCCACGGCTGGCGGAGGCAGGGTGCCGGGATTTCTTCGTCGCGACCTGGGCGGAGGCGCTGGCGCTCGCGGGGCAGGAGGTATCGATCGCGGTGCTCCACGGCGTGCGCGCGGAGGACATGGAACTCGCCGGCCTGCCGAATACGCGCCCGGTGCTCAGCACGGCCGAGCAGGTGAAACGCTGGCGCGAAGGCGGCGGGGGCATGTGCGACGTGATGGTCGACACCGGCATGAACCGGCTCGGCCTGTCGGTGGAGGAGGTGACGGGCGGGTTGCTCGACGGCCTCGCTGTCGACGTGCTGATGAGCCATCTCGCCTGCGCCGACGAGGATTCGCCGATGAACGCGCGCCAGCAGGCCGCGCTGGCTGAGCTCAAGGGACGGACCAATGCGCGGCGGCTGAGCCTCGCGAACTCGGCGGGGATTGCGCTCGGCACCGACTATGCGTTCGACCTGACTCGGCCGGGGCTGGCGCTCTACGGCGGCGTGCCGCGGGCGGAGCTGAGCGGGGTGCGGCAGGTCGTTTTTCCCGAGGCACAGATCCTCCAGCGCCGCCGCGTGCCGGCGGGCGGCACGGTCGGCTACAATGCCACTTGGACCGCGCCGGAGGAGACCGAGGTGGCGGTGATCAATCTTGGCTATGCCGATGGCTATTGGCGCGGCTTCTCCGGTCGCGGCATCGCGCAGGCGGGCGGGAAGCGGCTGCCGGTGCTGGGACGCGTGTCGATGGATTTGGCGGCGCTCGACGTCGACGCAGCGCCGGAGCTCGGCGAGGGGGATTGGGTGACGATCGATTATGCCCTGCCGGCGGCGGCAGAGGCCTCGGGCATGTCGCAGTATGAGCTACTGACGGGCCTGGGGAAGCGCTTCGAGCGGGTGATGCGCTAGGGTCTGAACTCAATTGAAATTCGGCCGCCGCTGCCCGGTCGCCCATGGGCGATCTCGATCCTCGTTCCAATTGAGTTCAGACCCTAGTGAACCGACCCGCCGTCGCGCGATCAGCGGGCCCTGATCGCGGAGATCGTTGTCGCAGGTGTGATCACTTCGACATCGGTCCTGAGATGGAGCAGCCGGACGCCGCGTCGTGCCCTGGCCCGCTCCAGCGCCGGCGCGAATTCCTCCGTCCGCTCCACCGTCTCCGCCCATCCGCCATAGGCGCGCGCCAGCGCGGCGAAGTCCGGATTGCGGAGTCCGGTGCCGCTCACCCGTGTCGGATATTCCCGTTCCTGGTGCATCCGGATGGTGCCGTAGGCCCCGTTGTCGATCAGGATCACGATCAGGTTCGCGCCATGCTGGACCGCGGTCGCCAGTTCCTGACCGTTCATCAGGAAATCGCCGTCGCCCGCCACTGCCACCACCTGCCGCTCCGGGAAACGCAACGCCGCCGCCACCGCTGCCGGCACGCCATAGCCCATCGCGCCGGCGGTCGGGGCGAGCTGGGAGGGCTTGGCGGCGTAAGGCCAGTAGCGGTGCCACCAGCTCGAGAAATTGCCCGCGCCGTTGCAGATGATCGTATCGGCCGGCAGCAGCTCTCGCGCCGCTGCCACGCACTGCCCGAGGTCGAGTGCGACGCCCTCGCGCGGGCGCGGCGTCGACCAAGCCCGCCATTCCGCATTGGCGTCTGCACCCATAGGACGGGGCGGCCCGTCGAGCGCGGCGAGCGCCTCGGCGAACTCGGCCATGCCGGCGCAGATCGCGAGGTCGGCGCGATAGGTGCGGCCGAGCTCGTCCGGGTCGGGATGGACGTGGACGAGCCGCTGGCCCGGATGCTCCGGCGTGATCAGCGTGTAGCCGTCGGTGGTCGCTTCGCCGAGCCGCGCGCCGACCACGAGCAGCAGGTCGGCCGCCTTGATCCGCTCGACCAGCTTCGGATTGGGGCCGTAGCCGAGGTTGCCGGCATAGACCGGGCAGTCGTTGGGGATCGCGTCCTGCCGGCGAAAGGCAGCGGCGACGGGGATGCCGGTGCGATCGGCCCAGGCGGCGAAATCCTGCCCGGCGACGTTGCTCCAGTCCGCGCCGCCCACGATCGCGATCGGATGCTCGGCGGTGGCGAGCAGGTCGGCGAGCCGGTCGATCGAGTCGGGGTCGCAACCCTGCGCGATCCTCTCCACGCGCGGCCGGTCCACGGTTTCGGCGGTCTCGACCAGCATATCCTCGGGGATCGCCAGCACCACCGGCCCCGGCCGCCCGTTCATCGCGGTCGCATAGGCGCGCGCGACATATTCGGGGATGCGCTTCGGGTCCTCGATCCGGCTCGCCCATTTCGCCAGCGGCGCGAACATCGCGGGCAGGTCGATCTCCTGGAACGCCTCGCGGTCGCGCGTGCCGCGGTCGATGTCGCCGACGAACAGGATCATCGGCACCGAATCTTGGCAAGCGACATGCACGCCGATCGAGGCGTTGGTTGCGCCGGGGCCCCGCGTCACGAAGGCGACGCCGGGCCGCCCCGTCATCGCGCCGTCCGCGCCTGCCATGAAGGTCACGCCGCCCTCCTGACGGCAGGTCACCACGTCGATCTGGGGCGTGTCGTGGAGCGCGTCGAGCACCGCGAGGAAGCTCTCGCCCGGTACGTGGAAGATGCGGTCGCAGCCCTGCGCCACGAGGTTGTCGACCAGGATGCGGCCGCCGGTGCGATGCGCGATGTGTTGCGTCGTCATGGCGTGGGTGTAACCGCGTCGGCGGAAAATGGGAGGGGGTGGAAGTTGAAAGTCGATTCAGGTTCGCTTGACCACCCCCGCGGCGGCCGCCTATCGCCGCGGCGAAGGAGAGACTCGGGCCTATGAAGAAGCTCTATCCCGACGCCGCCGCTGCTCTCGAGGGGCTGCTGTTCGACGGCATGACGATCTGCGCGGGCGGCTTCGGCCTGTGCGGTATCCCGGAGCGGCTGATCGACGCGATCCAGGCCTCGGGGGTCAAGGACCTTACCATCGCCTCCAACAATGCCGGCATCGACAACGAGGGGCTCGGCAAGCTGCTCCGCTCGCGCCAGGTGAAGAAGATGATCTCGTCCTATGTCGGCGAGAACAAGGAGTTCGAGCGCCAGTATCTTGCCGGTGAGCTCGAGGTCGAGTTCTGCCCCCAGGGCACGCTCGCCGAGCGCTGCCGCGCGGGCGGGGCGGGCATCCCGGGTTTCTACACCAAGACCGGCGTCGGCACGCAGGTCGCCGAGGGCAAGGAAGTGAAGGTCTTCGACGGCGAGGACTATATCCTGGAGCGCGGCATCCGCGCCGATCTGTCGATCATCAAGGGCTGGAAGGCGGACGAGGCGGGCAACCTGGTCTTCCGCAAGACTGCGCGCAACTTCAACCAGCCGATGGCGACGGCGGGAAAGATCTGTGTCGCCGAGGTGGAGGAGGTGGTGCCGGTCGGCGCCCTCGATCCGGACGGCATCCATCTGCCCGGCATCTATGTGAAGCGGCTGATCGTGGGCAGCCCCTATGACAAGAAGATCGAGTTCGTGACCACCCGGGAGCGCGAAGCGGCGTGATCCGCGCGGTCGCGGCCTTGATGCTGTCGCCGCTGGCGGGCGGCTGCGTCGCGGCCGCCGCGATCCCGGCGGTCGCCGGCTCGATGATCGTCAAGTCGCAGATGGACAAGAAGCGCGAGCGGCGCGTCGAGGTTCAGGCGGCCGCGCCGGCACAAAGTGTCGACACGCCTGAAGGACGCGTAACGGTCATCAAGGGTATGACTGCGCTGCCCCCGCCGACCGGTACGCCGCCGGCCGCGGCTGCCGCCGCAGCGGCGGGTGGAGCGGTGCCCGAGACGATGCAGTATCTCTACGGCTCGGGGGAAAGCGCCGGGCTCAGCATGCAGGCCTATCGTGCGCTGGCCGATTATCTCACCAAGAACGTCGTCTATCGCCGCAGGGAGACGCTGCGTCAGGTCGTGTTGAGCGACGGTTCCTCGCTCAACGCGCCGCTGTTCGAGCCGTGCGGGGCCAAGCCACTCGCCGTCGTCCTCGACATCGACGAGACTGCGGTGCTCAACCTCGGTTATGAGGCCGACGCGGCTCGGCGCGGTGGCGGCTATGACGATGCCCGCTGGGGGCGCTGGGAGGCGAGCGGCGCCGACAAGGTCGTTGCGGTTCCCGGCGCTAAGGCGGCGCTCGACGCCGCTCGCAAGGCCGGCATCACCGTGATCTTCAATTCCAACCGCAGCAACGCCAACGCCACTGCGACCGAAGCGGCGCTCGATCATGCCGGGCTCGGCCCCGCCAAGCACGGTGAGACCTTGTGGCTGAAGGGCGACGACGGCGGTGGTTCGGGCAAGGACGACCGCCGCTGGGCGATCGCCAGCGGCTATTGCGTGGTCGCGATGGTCGGCGACCAGCTCGGCGACTTCAGCGACCTGTTCAATGATCCGCGTATGACTCCCGCCGCCCGCCGCGCCTTCGCTGCCACATCGCCGGTCGCGGAGCTGTGGGGCAACGGCTGGTTCCTGCTGCCCAACCCGGTCTACGGCACCGGCCTCAAGGGTGGCTTCGACGATGTTTTCCCGACCGACAGGCGCTGGAGCGATCCGGCCGAAGGAGTGAAGTGATGCCCTGGACCCGCGACGAAATGGCCGCCCGTGCCGCGAAGGAGCTTCGCGACGGCTTCTACGTCAATCTCGGCATCGGCATCCCGACGCTGGTGGCGAACCACATCCCCGACGGCGTCGAGGTAACGCTCCAGTCGGAGAACGGGATGCTCGGCATCGGTCCATTCCCCTATCCGGACGAGGTCGATCCCGATCTGATCAACGCCGGCAAGCAGACGATCAGCGAGCTACCGCAGTCGGTCTATTTCAGCTCGGCGGACAGCTTCGCGATGATCCGCGGCGGGCATATCGACCTGACCGTGCTCGGCGCGATGGAGGTGTCGCAAGGCGGCGATATCGCCAACTGGATGATCCCCGGCAAGATGATCAAGGGCATGGGCGGCGCGATGGACCTGGTCGCCGGCGTCAAGAAGATCATCGTGGTGATGGAGCATGTCTCCAAGAACGGCGACCCCAAGTTCATCCCCGAATGCACGTTGCCGTTGACCGGCAGGAACGTGGTCGACATGATCATCACCGACCTCGCCGTGTTCCAGCGCGCCGATCACCAGTCGCCGTTCCGTCTGATCGAGCTGGCGCCGGGCGTGACCGAGGAGGAGGTCGCGGCGAAGACGACCGCACAGTATGAACCTCTGTCGGCGGCCGTGAACGCCTGATGGCGGCGGAGGCCTTCACGCCGAAGGTCTTCACCACCTTCCGCGAAGGCTATGGCCCGGCGCGGCTGCGCGCCGATGTGCTCGCGGGCCTGACCGTCGCGATCGTCGCGTTGCCGCTCGCGATGGCGCTCGGCATCGCCAGCGGCGCATCACCGCGCGAGGGGCTCGTCACCGCGATCGTCGCCGGCTTCCTGATCTCGGCGCTGGGCGGCTCCAGGGTGCAGATCGGCGGGCCGACCGGCGCCTTCGTCGTGATCGTCGCCGGTGTCATCGCCGCGCACGGCCTGTCTGGGCTGGTGCTGGCGACGCTGATCGCCGGCCTCGTCCTGATCGGTGCAGGCTATGCCGGGGTCGGGCGGCTGATGCGCTTCGTGCCGATGCCGGTGATCACCGGCTTCACCGCCGGCATCGCGGTGATCATCGCCTCCAGCCAGGTCGGCGATGTCCTGGGCCTGAGGGCGGGTGCGGTGCCGGCCGAGTTCGTCGAGAAGTGGATCGCCTATATCCGTGCGCTCGACACGGTGAATTGGGCGGCGCTGGGGATCGGTGTGGGTACGCTGGGACTCATTCTCCTTCTCCGGCGCTTCGCACCGCGCGTGCCGGCCTATCTTGCCGCGATCGTCGCGAGCGGCTTCATAGTCTGGGCATTCGGCCTGCCGGTCGAGACGGTGGGCAGTCGGTTCGGTCGGATGCCGGCCGGCCTGCCTTGGCCGCACCTGCCCGAGATGTCGCTCCAGGCGGTGCGCGACGTGCTGCCGAGCGCCTTCACCATCGCCTTCCTCGCCGGCATCGAGGCTCTGCTTTCCGCCGCCGTGGCTGACGGCATGACCGGCTATCGCCACCGTCCGAACCAGGAGCTGGTCGGCATGGGCGTCGCCAACATCGCCTCGAGCCTGTTCGGCGGATTGCCCGCCACCGGCGCGATCGCGCGTACAGCGACCAACATCCGCGCAGGCGCGCTGACGCCAATGGCGGGCATGTTCCACGCGCTGTTCCTGCTCCTCTTCCTGCTGCTGGCGAGCGTGCTGATCGGCTATGTGCCGATGGCGGCGCTGGCGGCGATCCTGCTGATGGTCGCCTGGGGGATGAGCGAATCGGAGCGCTTCGTCGCGCTCCTGCGCAGCGACCCCGGCGAGCGGGCGTTGCTGCTGCTCACCTTCGCCTTGACCGTGCTGGTCGATCTGACCGTCGCGATCGGCGTCGGCGTGACGCTGGCGGCGCTGCTGTTCATGCGCCGGATGAGCGAACATGCCGGGCTGGTATCTGTCGATCCCGACGAGGATCCCGATCAGCGCGCCAATCTCCCCGAAGGCGTCGAGGTGTTCCGCTTCACCGGTCCGATCTTCTTCGGCGTAGCGAGCGAGATGCTGGAGGCGCTGCGCCGGATCGGCCGCAGCCCGCGCGCCGTGATCCTGCGCATGGAGCAGGTCCCCTACATCGACGCGACCGGTGCGGCGGCGTTGGAGACCTTTGTACGTCAGGCCGCCTGGTCGAATGTCGAAGTCTGGCTGTGCGGCCTCCAGCGCAAGCCGCTCGATTTCCTCATGCGCATGGAGCCGCGCTACGCCGGTGCGCACCGCGCACTGACTTATGAAGGCGCGCTCAAGCAGCTCGCCCGGGCATCGCACGACGTCGGGTGACCTGCCACGTTGACGCTAGGTCCGCCGAGGCGTAGCGTTCTCCCCATGTTCGGCTGGTTCCGCCGCCGCTATCTCGACCTGCTGGGCTCGATCTACATCTACAACGAGCACCGCGGGTACACGAGCATCGACCGTGTGCTCGAAGCCGTTCGCGCCCGCGCTCCGGACGACCATGCCCTGATCGCCGCGATCGAGAAGCATCGCGCCGACGAGCGCAAACATTATGTGATGTTCAAGCGATGGTTCGAGCTTCAGGGCAGGATGCCGCTGATGGTCGACCGCACCTGCGGCCATATCGACCGCTTCGTCGAGATCATGTTCCGCCGCACGATCGACGAGCTCGACACCCAGGCGATCATCGCCGACGATGCCCAGTTCGAGAAGCTCTGCCGGGTGATCGCGCTCACCGAGCAGCGGGGCTTCAGGCAGGTCGAGATCCTGCTCAGGCACCCGATCGTGACGAAGGACCGGGCGCTCGTCCGCATTTTTCAGGTGATTGAGAAGGACGAGCCGAGCCATTGGGCGCCGTACGAAAGCTGGCTCAAGGCGCACGGCAAGCGCGATCCGCGCTGGTGGGAGCGTGCGATCGACAGCTTCATCCATTCCGAGCTGCTGCTCATCAAGCTGCCGGTGCTGTTCCTCAACCCGCGGCTTAAGCGCCGGACGGAATGGGCGGACGCGCGGGAATCCGCCGAGAGGCTTGCTTCGCCGATCCCCGCCATCGCATAGATCGGCCATGCGGATACTTCTGACGGGTTCCTCCGGCTGGCTCGGCCGTTTCCTCGCGCCGCTGCTCCGGAGCCAAGGGCATGACCTGCTCGGCCTCGACGTCGCCGCTGGCGCCGACACCGACATCGTCGGCAGCGTCGCCGACCGCGCGCTGGTCGACCGGCTGTTCGGTGAGCATGGCTTCGACGGCGTGATCCACGCCGGCGCGCTGCACAAGCCCGACATCGCCCGCTACCCGCGCCAGGCGTTCGTCGATGTCAACGTCACCGGCACGCTCAATCTGCTCGAAGCGGCGGTGGCGCATGGCGCGTCGCGGTTCGTCTTCACCTCGACCACCTCGCTGATGATTACCCAGGCGATCCGCGACGAGACTGCGAACGAGGCGGTATGGCTCGACGAGACGAGCGGGCCGCTCACTCCGCGCAACATCTACGGCGCCACCAAGCGCGCCGCCGAGGAGCTGTGCCGCCTGATCCACGCCGACCATGGCCTGCCGGTGGTGGTGCTCCGCACTGCGCGCTTCTTCCCCGAGGAGGACGATACTCATCGCGCGCTCTCAGGCGAGAACATGAAGGCCAACGAGTTCCTCAACCGCCGCCTGACGGTCGAGGATTGCGCCCGTGCGCACCTGATCGCGCTGGAGAAGGCGCCGGAGGTCGGGTTCGGCCTCTACGTCGTCTCCGCGCCGACGCCGTTCGACCGCGACGAGGTCGCGGCGCTCAAGACCGACGCGCCGGCGGTGATCGCGCGCCACTTCCCCGACGCCGCCGCGCTCTACGCCCGGCGTGGCTGGTCGCTGCCGGCGAGCATCGGCCGCGTCTACGACGCCTCGGCGATCGAGCGCGACCTCGGTTTCCGCTGCGAGACCGATTTCGCCGCGGTGCTTGCGGCGCTGCGCGACGGCGCGCCGCTGCCGTTCGCGCACGATCCGGATTATATCTCGCCAAAGGAGCCGGCCGCCGCGTTGTGAGGCCAGGGCGAATCGGGTAGATTAGGTGACACCGGAAGGGGGATTCCGATGCTGCGCCGCTCGATCCTTCAGCTGCCCTTGCTTGCCTGGTCGACCTCGTTGCTCGCGCAGACCCGCGCACCCGATGCGCCGCCGATCGGCCGCGTCCCGTCGGGCGCCGACCGCGAGGGGCAGAAGCGCGCCGTCGGTATCAGCGCGACGAGCTTCAAGGTGCTGTCGAACGAGACCGGCGGCGATCTGTTCGTGATGGAGCAGAGCAACACCCGCAAGGGCGGCCCTTCACGCCACCTCCACCACAATGAGGACGAGCTCTTCTTCGTGCTGGAGGGGGAGTATCTGGTCGAGATCGGCGACACCAAGTCGTGGCTGGGGCCGGGCGACTGCGTCCTCGGCCCGCGCGGCATTCCCCATGCCTGGGCGTTCGTCGGAGACACCACCGGCCGACTGCTGATCTCCTTCGCCCCGGCGAACAAGATGGAGGCCTTCTTCCGCGAGCGCGAGGCGCGTGGGATCAAGCCTGGCCACTATGCCCAGACGCGCGAGGACGCCGCGGTGCTGCGCGATTACGGGATGGAATGGATCGGCCCGCCGATCCCGCCGGAGGATTTCCGTCGTACCTAGGCCGCGCAATACAATGTCGCGACGGGTTGTGCCCGCGCACGAAAGCGTTAAAGCGCGCAAATGGCTAGCCGACCACTGACTTTGTACGAGAAGATCTGGGCCGATCACGTGATCGAGCGCCGGGACGATGGCACCTGCCTGATCTACATCGACCGCCACCTCGTCCACGAGGTGACCAGTCCGCAGGCCTTCGCCGGCCTTCGCGCGGCGGGGCGGCCGGTGCGCCGGCCCGAGCTTACGCTCGCCGTGCCGGACCACAACCTCCCGACCACGCCGCGCGTCGACGCGGCGGGGCATATGCTGCCGATCGCCGACCCGGAGAGCGCCAACCAGCTCGCCGCGCTGGAGGCGAACACGCGCGAGTTCGGCATCGACTATATCGGCGCCACCGACCCCGCGCAGGGCATCGTCCATGTCGTCGGCCCCGAGCAGGGCTTCACCCTGCCCGGCACCACCCTGGTGTGCGGCGACAGCCACACCTCGGCGCACGGCGCGCTGGGCGCGCTGGCGTTCGGCATCGGCACCAGCGAGGTCGAGCACGTGCTGGCGACGCAGACCCTGCTGCTCCAGCAGTCGAAGACGATGGAGGTGCGCGTCGACGGCACGCTCGGCTTCGGCGTGAGCCCGAAGGACGTCGTGCTGGCGATCATCGGCAGGATCGGCGCCGCGGGCGGCACCGGCCATGTCATCGAATATACCGGCGGCGTGATCCGCGCGATGTCGGTCGAGGGACGCCTGACCGTCTCCAACATGTCGATCGAGGGCGGCGCCCGCGCCGGCCTGATCGCGCCGGACGAGACCACCTTCGCCTATATCAAGGGCCGCCCGATGGCGCCCAGCGGCGAGGATTGGGAGCGTGCGATCGAGGCGTGGCGGCGGCTGCCGACCGATGCCGGCGCGGTCTATGACAAGACGGTAGTGCTCGACGCCACCGACATCGCGCCGTCGCTGACCTGGGGCACCAGCCCCGAGGACGTGGTGCCGATCACCGGCGTCGTCCCCGATCCCGAGAGCTTCGCCGATCCCGCCAAGCGCGCCGCTGCGGCCAAGTCGCTCGACTATATGGGCCTCAAGCCAGGCACGCGGATGCAGGACGTGGCCGTAGAGCACATCTTCATCGGCAGCTGCACCAACAGCCGCATCGAGGACCTGCGCGCCGCCGCCGCGGTGGTGAAGGGCCGCCATGTCGCCGACCGCATCCGCCAGGCGCTGGTCGTCCCCGGCTCGGGGCTGGTCAAGCGCCAGGCCGAGGCGGAGGGGCTCGACCGCATCTTCGTCGAGGCGGGATTCCAGTGGCGCGAGCCGGGCTGCTCGATGTGCCTGGCGATGAACCCGGACAAGGTACCGGCGGGCGAGCGCTGCGCCTCGACGTCCAACCGCAATTTCGTCGGCCGCCAGGGACCGGGCGCGCGCACGCACCTAGTCTCGCCGGCGATGGCGGCGGCGGCGGCGGTGACCGGTCGGCTCGCCGATGTCCGCGAGCTCATGGGGGGAGGAACGGCATGAAGAGGGTGATCGTGCTGCTGGTCGTCGGCACATTGGTGAGCGCCATCGGCGCGGTCTGGGCTTCGGCGCATTCGAAACCGGCGCAGGAGGCGGCGCGTCCGCATGGCTGAGCCGATCACCACGGTCGAGGGCACCGCCTATCCCTGGGGTGCCAAGAACATCGACACCGACATCATCATCCCCGCGCACTGGCTCAAGACCACGACGCGCGAGGGGCTGGGCAAGGGCGCGTTCGAGGCGGTCCGCGCCGAGCCCGGCAACGTGTTCGACGACCCCCGCTATGCCGGGTCGCCGATCCTGATCGCGGGCGAGAATTTCGGCTGCGGCTCCAGCCGCGAGCACGCCGCCTGGGCGCTTGCCGACATGGGCGTGAAGGCGGTGATCGCGCCGAGCTATTCGGACATTTTCTCCGGCAACGCGGTCAAGAACGGCATCGTGCCGGTCGTGCTGCCGCAGGAGGCGGTCGACCGGCTGGTCGAGGTGGCGAAGGACCATCCGGTCACCGTCGACCTCGAGACGATGACCGTCACCACCCCCTTCCAGGATCGGTTTTCGTTCGACCTCGACCCGTTCCGCCGCATGTGCCTGATGCAGGGACTGGACGAGATCGGCTTGACGCTGGCGCAGGATACCGCGATTTCGAAATATGAATCGGGCATGGCGCAAAGCCGCCCGTGGATCGCGAGGAGAGCTGCTGATGCGGGCGTTGCTGTCGGAGGTGCCGGGCGGACCTGAAACCCTGAAGCTGGCCGAGCTGCCCGATCCGGCGGCGGGGCCCGGCCAGGTGCTGGTCGCGGTCGAGGCGTGCTCGATCAATTATCCCGACGTCCTGATCATCGAGGACAAATACCAGTTCAAGCCGCCGCGCCCGTTCGCACCCGGCGGCGAAATCTCCGGCGTGGTCGAGGCAGTGGGCGAGGGCGTCGCCGGCTTCGCGCCGGGCGACCGCGTACTGGCGATGGTCGGCAACGGCGGGCTGGCCGAGAAGGTGGCGGTCGAGGCAGCCCGGCTCTACCGGTTGCCCGAGGGCCGCAGCTTCGAGGAGGGCGCGTCGCTGCTCCTCACCTACGCCACCACCATCCACGCGCTGCTCGACCGGGGGCATCTGAAGCCGGGGCAGACATTGCTGATCCTCGGCGCGGCCGGCGGAGTCGGGCTGGCAGCGATCGAGCTCGGCAAGGCATTCGGCGCGCGCGTGGTCGCCGCCGTCTCGTCCGAGGAGAAGGCCGCGGCGGCCAAGCAGGCCGGCGCCGACGTGACGTTGATCTACCCCCGCGCTCCGTTCGACAAGGAACAGTCGAGGGCACTCGCCGACGCCTTCAAGGCGGCGGTCGGACCGGACGGCGCCGACGTCATCTACGATCCCGTAGGCGGCGACTATGCCGAGCCGGCGCTGCGCGCGATCGGCTGGGAGGGGCGCTATCTCGTCGTCGGCTTTCCGGCGGGCATCCCCAAGCTGCCGCTCAACCTCACGCTGCTCAAGAGCTGCGACGTCTGCGGCGTGTTCTGGGGCGCCTTCGCCATGCGCGATCCCGCGGCCAACCAGGCGCATGTCGACCACCTCTTCCGTCTGTGGTCGGAGGGGAAGATCGCGCCCCGCGTCACCGAGACCTTCGCCTTCGCCGACGGCGGCAAGGCCATCGCCAAGATGGCTGCGCGTGGGGCGATCGGGAAGCTGGTGGTACGGGTGGGAGCTTAAGAGGGCTTAGCCGTTGCGCCCCTCGCGTCGCCCCCCTATCTCAGCCGGCGTAACAGTTCAGGGGCCAGGCATGACCGATTTCGAGGACCGCAAGCGCGCGTTCGAGACCAAATTCGCCCGCGACGAGGAGATGGCGTTCCGCATCACCGCCCGTCGCAACCGGCTGGTCGGCCAGTGGGCGGCCGCCAAGATGGGGCTGACCCCGGAAGAGACCGACGCCTATGCCAAGGCGGTGGTCCAGGCCGACTTCGAGGAAGCCGGCGACGAGGACGTGGTCCGCAAGCTCGTCGGCGATCTCACCGCCGCCGGCATCGACACCGACGAGGCGGAGGTCCGCCGCGCGCTCGAGGAGGCGCTGGTCGACGCGCGCCGCCAGCTCTTGGAATCCAAGTAACATGCCGATGGACGCCGCCGAGATCGAGACGCTGATCCGTCAGGGCATCCCCGATGCCGTAGTGCGGATCGACGACCTTGCCGGCGACGGCGATCATTATGCCGCGCATGTGACCAGCGCGAGCTTCCGGGGCATGCCCCGCGTCCGCCAGCACCAGGCGGTCTATGCCGCGCTCGGCGGGCGAATGGGTGGCGTGCTCCATGCGCTCCAGCTCACCACCGCGGCCCCGCCCGAGGAGTAATCGAAATGACCGACATCAACACCCGCATCGACGGGATCGTGAAGGGCAGCGACGTGCTGCTGTTCATGAAGGGCACGCCGATGTTCCCGCAATGCGGCTTCTCCAGCCGCGCGGTGGCGATCCTCCAGCACCTCGGCGTCGAGTTCGACAGCGTCGACGTGCTCCAGGACCAGGACGTCCGCCAGGGCATCAAGGCCTATAGCGACTGGCCGACCATCCCCCAGCTCTACGTCAAGGGCGAGTTCATCGGCGGATCGGACATCATGATGGAGATGTACGAAACCGGCGAGCTCAAGGAACTGCTGGCCGAAAAGGGAGTTGCGCACGCGGCATAACGACCGCGGACGAAGGGGATGAGCGGTGTTGAGGCAGACCGGCTCGTCCAGCGCCGCCGATACGACTGCGCCGCCGCGGTCTCCGCTGCTCGTCTGTGACCTGACCCAGAGCTATACGCCGTCGGGCGGCGGCGGGATCAGCACCTATCTGCGCGAGAAGCGCGACTATGTGCTGACCCACACGCCCCATCACCTGCTGCAGATCGTACCGGGTCCGGAGGACAGGGTGACCGTCAACGGCCGCCATGTCTTCGTCGAGGTCGGCGCGCCCCCGGTGCGCGGCAGCCCCAACTACCGCTTCATCCTGCGCACGTCGAAGGTGCGCGAGGTGCTGGAGGAATACCGGCCCGACATCATCGAGTCGCTCTGCCCCTGGGTGCTGCCCTGGACGGCGATCCGCTACCGGCGCGCCTTTCCCGAGACGGCGCTGGTAGCGGGCTATCGTACCGATTTTCCCAACGCCCATGTCTATCGCGTCGGCCGCGACATGTTCGGCGAGGTCGCGGGCCGTTTCCTGCGTCTGGTGAGCTGGGGCTATGCCGAGGTCACCTATCGCGAGTTCGACCACGTCTACACGCTGAGCGAGGATGCGCGCACCCAGTTCGCGCGCAAGAAGATCACCCGCACCAGCGTGTTGCCGCTCGGCGTCGACGCCAATCTGTTCCATCCCGGCAAGCGCGACCCCGGCTACCGCGCCGAGCTTCGCCTGCCGTCCGGTGACGGGCCGCTGCTGATTTACGCCGGCCGTATCGATAACGAGAAGCGTGCCGACCGGCTGCTCGCGATGTTCAAGGCGCTTCCCCCCGATCTCGGCGCGGCGATGGTGATGGTCGGCGACGGCAAGCTGCGCGACCGTCTCGCCTCCGAGGCGGCCGGGCTGCCGATCGCCTTCCCCGGCTTCGAGAAGGATCGGGCCGAGCTCGCCCGCGCGCTCGCCTCGTCGGACATCTACGTCTCGGCGATGGCGGACGAGACCTTCGGCATCTCGGTGGTCGAGGCGCAGGCGTCGGGCCTGCCGGTGGTCGGCGTCGCCGGCGGGGCCATGCCCGATCGGGTGCCGCCCGGCACCGGCTATCTGGGGCCGGTCGACGATACCGCGGCGATGGCGCGCAACGTCGTTCGCATCTGGCGCGAAGGCGCGGCGGCGATGGGGGTAAGGGCGCGCGCGACGGCGGCGTCCATCTATGACTGGCGCCGCACGTTCGAGCTGTTGTTCGATACCATCTATCCAGCCGCCCTGTCGCATACCGCGGTGCGACTCGAGGAGGACGCGGCGCTGCTGTTCCCGCCCAGGCGCGATCCGCGCTCGCGTACTTATCGAGGCTGAGGAGGCCGGGTGCGGGCGGGTCGACCCGGAGACTGAGCGACCCGCCCGGCTAACTGAAGCGGAGAACCGCTCGGCCGCTGCCAGCGTTGCAGCGTGCGTGCCAAACAGTGCCAGTCAGCAATTTCCGCGAGATTCGCTGGTTAATGAAGTTCTACGTTGAACCGAAGTGTAAGCTGGGCCGACACTCCTGACCGTCATGCCGGACTTGTTCCGGCATCCACTCATCAATGAGCCGCGGCGCCGGTGGCTCGGTGGACCCCGGAACAAGTCCGGGGTGACGCAGTGGGTGGGCAGGCATTGGTCGGACATCGGACATGCCATTCATCCTCCATTCACCCTCTTGACTACATTCGTAATCACGCCGACAACGAACGGGGCTGACCGAGGGAGCGAGCGAATATGGCCGAGCGGATCAGTGATGCGGAACATGCGGTGATGGAGGTGCTCTGGGACGAGTCGCCGCTCACTGCGCAGGATGTCGCGGAGCGGGTGGCGCCCGTCCGCGGCTGGAGCGCCAATACCGTCAAGACCCTGCTCGGCCGGCTGCTCGCCAAGAAGGTGGTCGGGCATGAGGAGGTCGGCCGGCGCTATCTCTACCGGCCGCTGGTCGAGCGCGGCGATTATGTCTCGGGCGAGTCGCGCCGGCTGATCGACCGGCTGTTCGGCGGCAAGCTCACGCCGCTGGTGGCCCATATGGCCGAGCACGACCAGCTCACCGCCGAGGACATCGCCGAGATCGAGGCGCTGCTCAAGGACCTCAAGCAATGATCGCCTGGGCGATCGAGACGCTGATCGCCACCACGCTACTGATGCTGCTGGTGCTCGCGATCCGCCAGCCGGTGCGCCGCGCCTTCGGGCCGGATGTCGCCTATGCGTTGTGGGCGCTGCCGGTGCTGCGGCTGCTGCTGCCGCCGCTGCCCGAAAGCTGGCGCGAGAGCACCATGAGCGCGCTCCCGGCGCTGCCTGCGCCGGAGGACATCACCATCTATCTCGGCGAGCCGGTGATGACGCTGCCGGTGGAACCGGCGTCCGGCATCGGCTGGCCCAGCTGGGTGTTGATCGCCTGGGCGGTGGGAGCAGCCGCGTTCCTTGCCTATCATCTCATCACCCACAGCCGCTTCTGCGCGCGGGTTCGCGAGATGGCCGGCAGTGTGCGGGTGGTCGCCGCCGGCAACGTCGAAGTGATCGAGACGGGAGCCGCCACCGGTCCGCTCGCCTTCGGCATCAGGCGCAAGTATGTCGCGTTCCCGCGCGACTTCGCCGAACGCTACGACCCGCTCGAGCGCGACCTCGCGCTGGCGCACGAGCTCGGCCACCACGCCCGCGGCGACCTGATCGCCAACTGGGTCGCGCTGGTGGTGCTCGGCATCCACTGGTTCAATCCGATCGCCTGGCGGGCGTTCCGCGCCTTCCGCGCCGATCAGGAGATGGCGTGCGACGCGCTGGTGCTGTCCGGCCGCGCGCCGGAGCTGCGCCACGCCTATGGCCGCGCGATCGTCAAGTCTGCGCACGGCGGCGCGGTGTCCGCCGCCTGCCATCTCCACACCGTCAACGAGCTGAAGGGGAGGTTACGGATGCTGACCAAGCATGAGAAGGCGTCGCGCGGGCGGCTGGCCGCCGGCACCGGCGCGCTAGCGGCGCTGACGCTGGCCGGCCTTGGCCTCACCGCGTCGGGCACCCAGGCCGCCGAGCGCGTCCGCTCGGGGATCGAGAGCACCACCGGGGTCGACATCGCCAGCCTCGAGCTGCCGCCGCTCCCGCAGGTTGCGCCGCCGGCTGCGCCTGCGCCCGCTCCGGAGCCGCAAGCCGCTCCAACCCCGCCGCTTCCGCCTGCTCCGCCAGAAGCGGCCAAGCACAAGCGCAAGCTGGTCGTGACGCGCGACAAGGACGGCAAGGTCACGACGCACGAATTCTCGGACGACGATTTCGACGTCGATCTCGACGAGGACGGCAAGGGGCGCGGCTTTGCCTTCCGGCGAATGGACGACAAGGATTTCCCCTGGAACGACAAGGAACGCGCCGAGTTCCGCCGGCAGATGAAGGCTATCCCCGAAGTCAGCTCGCGCAGCTGCGGCAACGGCTCCGGCAGCGCCAACCAGATGGTGATCCACACCAAGGAAGGCGAGAAGCGCAAGATCATCATCTGCACCGATCGTATCGAGCGCCAGGCGGACCTCGCCCGTGCCCAGGCGACGCTCGCTCGTAACCAGGCGGAGCTTGCCCGCACCCAGGCGCTGGCGCAGGTCGACGTCGCCAGCATCGAGCGCAACGCCAGGGCCCAGGCGCTCGCCGGCTTGCGTCGTGCCCGCGCCAGCGTCGAGCGCGCCGACATGGGCGACGACGCCCGCGCCCATGCACTCAAGGGTATCGACCAGGCGATCGCCGACATGGAGTCCGGCAAGGACTGAGTTGAGGGAGGAGGGCAGGGCCGCCCGGCGACCCTTCGTGCGCCGGGCCGCGCCGTCTTCCGCACGCGCGCGGCTCTTGTGAGCCGCGCGCGGAGCGGCCATCTGATGGCGATGACCGACGTGCCGCACGACACGCCCGAGACGCTCGAGCCCGGCGTCGTCCGCCTGACCGCGAACAATCCCTCGCCGTTCACCAAGGACGGCACCCAGAGCTACGTCGTCGGCACCCGCGACGTGGCGGTAATCGATCCGGGGCCGGTCGATGAGGCCCATCTCGCCGCGCTGCTCGACGTGATCGGCGGTCGGCCGGTCGTCGCGATCCTCTGCACCCATACGCACCGCGACCACAGCCCGCTCGCGGCGCCGCTCAAGGCCGCGACCGGTGCCCCGGTCGTCGGCTGCGCGCCGCTCGCGCTCGACGATCTCGGCCCGCGCGCCGATGCGTCGTTCGACCCGGACTATACGCCCGACCGCGTGCTCGCCGACGGCGATACCGTCACCGGCGACGGCTGGACGCTGGAGGCGATCGCGACGCCGGGCCACACCTCGAACCATCTCTGCTTCGCGCTCGTCGAGAGCAAGGCGCTGTTCAGCGGCGATCATGTGATGGGCTGGTCGACCAGCATCGTCTCGCCGCCCGACGGCGACATGGGCGACTACATGCACAGCCTCGACAAGTTGCTGAGCCGCGACGACCGCATCTATTATCCCGGCCATGGTCCGGCCGTGGACAATCCCCAGCGGCTGGTGCGCGGGATGATGGGCCACCGCAAGCAGCGCGAGGGGCAAATCCTCCGCCTGCTCCAGCGCGGCACCGGCGACGTCGGCGCGATGGTCGAGGCGATGTACGTCGGGCTCGACCGGCGGATGCATCCGGCGGCGGCGCGATCGGTGCTCGCGCATCTCCTGGACCTGCGCCGGCGCGGCCTCGTCGCCGGCGACGAGGGCGAGCCATGGACGCTGGCAGCGTGACCCCGCCGTCCCCGCCGGCCAAGGGCGGCTCGCGGACGCTCGGCTGCCCCATCGCGATCGGCGTCGCGGTCGGTGCGCTGGCGTTGATGGCGCTCGCGGCGGCCGGCGCCTTCTGGCTGGCGACGCGCTGGGTCGACAAGCAGCTCGATCCCGATCCGGTCACCGTCGCCAGCGCCAGCCTGCAGGGGCTGCGCGAGCAGAACCGCCTGTCCGCCTTCGCCGCGCGCTACGTCGCGGTCGTCACCTCGAGCCAGTCGCGCCTCGGCCTCACCGCCCAGAAGACGCTGATCATGCCCGGCATGGTCCGCTACGAGGTCGATCTCGGTAAGCTGAACCAGGGCGACGTGAAGTGGGACGCCGGCACCCGCACGCTTTCGGTCAAGCTGCCGCCGGTCGAGCTGGTCGGGCCGCAGGTCGATCTCACCGCGATCCGCGAATATGGCGGCGACGGGCTGCTCACCAAATTCACCGATGCCGAGGCACGGCTCGATACCGCCAACCGCCGCGCGGGCCAGGCCGAGCTCGTCCGCCAGGCGCGCGAGCCGGTGCCGATGCGGCTCGCCCGCGACGCCACCCGCCGCGCGATCGAGCGCAGCTTCGCGATGCCGCTGCGCGCCGCCGGGATCGACGCCAGGGTCGATGCCTGGTTCCCCGACGAGCGGCCGGGGATCGGCCTCGAACGCTGGGATACGACCCGCTCGGTCGACGAGGTGCTCGGCAATCGGCGCTGATTGGTCCCATGCCCGAACCGTGCTAGGATCGCCGCAGGGGTGGTTTCGTCGGGGGACGGAACATGGCAACCGTGATTGCAGACGCGCCCGCGATGCGGCGCGACGAGCGTTTCTTCCTGATCACCGCGATCGCGATGGCGTTGACCGTCGTCGCCGGCTTCTCGCTGCAGCTCGCCGCGGGGCGCTCGACCTTCGCCTCGCCGCCGCTGCTCCATGCCCATGCGATCGTGTTCATGGGCTGGGTGGCGCTCTACGTCACGCAGAACGTGCTGGTGTCGCGCGACCTGATGCCGCTCCACCGCCGGCTGGGCTGGATCGGCGCGGTCTGGGTCGTCGCGATGGTCGTGCTGGGCTTCGCGGTGACGGTCGCGATGGTGCGGCGGGGCGGCGTGCCGTTCTTCTTCCGGCCGCTCCACTTCCTGGTGTTCGATCCTGCGACCGTGGTCACTTTCGCCGGGCTCACGGCAGCGGCGATCGCGCTCCGCCGGCACACCGACTGGCATCGCCGGCTGCACTATTGCGGCATGTCGCTGCTGCTCGGCCCCGCCTTCGGTCGCCTGCTGCCGCTGCCGTTCCTGATCCCCTGGGCCTTCCATGCCGCCTTCGCCGCCGCGATGATCTTCCCCGCGATCGGCGTCGCCGCCGATCTGCGCCGAAGCGGCCGCGTGCATCCCGCCTGGTGGTGGGGGATCGGCGCGATGGTCGCCTGCGTGATCGTGATCGAGGCGATCACCTACAGCCCGCTCGGGCTGACGCTCTATCGCGCGGTGACGGCGGGATCGCCCGGTGCCGCGATCGATCCGCTCGCGTTCCCGCCGCCGCCTCCCGGCCTCTTGATAACGGGGCGCAGCCCGTCCATCTGACCGCCGGAAGGCGAAGAGGATCGGAACCGCATTCATGGACGCACGCAACGGCATCGGCGGCACGCTGACGGGAGTCGACCTCCGCGCCGAGATCGACCGGCTGCGCAAGGAGCGCAACGCCGTCATCCTCGCGCACTACTATCAGAAGCCGGAGCTGCAGGACCTCGCCGATTTCGTCGGCGACAGCCTCGACCTGTCGAAGAAGGCGGCGGAGACCGACGCCGACGTCATCGCCTTCTGCGGCGTGCGCTTCATGGCGGAGGTCGCCAAGATCCTCTCGCCCGACAAGATCGTGGTGCTGCCCGACATGGACGCCGGCTGCAGCCTGGAGGACAGCTGCCCGCCCGAGCAGTTCGCCGCCTTCCGCGCCCAGCACCCGGACCATATCGCGCTCACCTACATCAACAGCTCGATCGAGGTGAAGGCGCTCAGCGACATCATCGTCACCTCCTCGTCCGCCGAGAAAATCCTCTCGCAGATCCCCGCCGACCAGAAGATCATCTTCGGGCCCGACAAGCACCTCGGCGGCTACATGAACCGCAAGACCGGCCGCGACATGCTGCTGTGGCCGGGCGTGTGCATCGTGCACGAGGCGTTCAGCGAGACCGAGCTGCTGAAGCTCAAGGCGCAGCATCCGGATGCGCCGGTCGCCGCGCATCCGGAATGCCCGCCGCATGTGCTCGACCATGCCGATTACGTCGGCTCGACGAGCGGCATCCTCAATTTCGCCAAGACCTTTCCAGGCGACACGCTGATCGTCGCCACCGAGCCGCACATCATCCACCAGATGGAAAAGGCGGTGCCGGAGAAGAGTTTCATCGGCGCGCCCGGTGCGGACGGCAACTGCAACTGCAACATCTGCCCGTACATGGCGCTCAACACGATGGAGAAGCTCTACGTCGCGCTGCGCGACCTCGAGCCGCGCATTGAGATCGAGGAGGGGCTGCGCCTGCGCGCCAAGACCAGCCTCGACCGGATGCTCGCGCTGGCGAGCGGCACGGTGGGGATGGGCGATCTCGGGCCGATGAAGGTGACCGGCGACTGAGGCCGGTCGAAAAGGCGGCTGCGGAGGACGATCGCCCCCGCAGCCGTTGTCGTTGACGCTTACTGCTTGACCGTCACCTCGACCCGGCGGGCAGCGGCGCTGCTGCCGGCGGCGGCGGTCGTCTCGGCCGGCTTCTCGAGCACGACCGCGTCCTCGGGAATGCCCGCTGCCTTGAGCGCCGCGGCGACCGCTTGCGCGCGGTTCTTCGACAGCTCGGCGTTCAGCGCGGCATTGCCGGTGGCGTCGTTGAAGCCGGACACCGCCAGCTTGGCGCCCGGATGCGCGGCGACATAGGCCTTCACGTCCGCCGCCTTCTCCGCAAAGCCGCTCGCGACGTTCGACTTGCCCGTGTCGAAGTAGACGGTGAGCGCCGGCAGGCCGTTCCGTGCCTCCGCCAGCACCGCCGCGCCCGCAGGCTCGGCCGCCGCCGTGGCTGCGCCGGCCGCGTTGCCGCTGACGTTGCCGAGCTCCTCGCCGGCGGTGCCGCTCAGGTTGCCGTCGGTGACGTTGGCAAGGTCGGCATCGGAGACGATCCCGGCGTCGTTGCCGCTCAGGTTCTCGAGCGTCGTGTTCGAGGTCGCAAGACCGGCTTCTCTGTTCTGGCAGGACTTCAGCAGCAGGACGAGTGCGATCAGCGCCAGCGCCAGCAGCAGCCAGGGCCACCATTTGCCGAACCAGGAGCCGCCGCCCCGCCCGTCGGGCAGATCGCCGAGCGGCTGGCTGCCGCCGCCGCCCGATCCGCCGCCCGTGGATGCGCCACCGCCTCCGCTCCCACCGGTCGCCGCCGAAGCGGCACCGCTGCCGAGCGCTGCAAGCCCGGCCGCGCCCGCGGCGGCGGCACCGGTCGCGGTGCGGCCGATCCCCGCCGCGCCGGCGGCCGGAGCGTCGATCTTGTCGTCATCGTCGGCGAGCGCCGCCGCGCCGGCCGCACTCGCCGTACCCGCCGCCGCACCGCCGCCGAACAGGCCGAGCTTCCCGAAATGCTCGGCGAGCAGGTAGTAGACGGTGACGCGGTTCTTGGTCCGATCCTCCTTCATCCGGTCGCCGACGGCGGCGATCGCGCGGTCGAGCTCCTCGTCCGGATCGGTCAGCGCGAGCTTCTTCTTGAGAAAATTCTCGCGCACCCGCCCGGTCTCGGTGGCGTCGCTGAACGACACCAGCGACGAATCGCGATTGCGTAAGGCTATACCGCAGTACCGGATGATGCCGGCAACGGCCGCCTCGTCCAGATTGGCAACATATCGTCTGACGTCTGCAATCCAATCTTCCGCCATTACGACCTCCTCTCACGATGGGAGAAAGTCGATCGTAATACACTTGCCGATTGCCGGCAATCGACCGTTGGAAACGTCTTATGACGGAATTATGTCATTGCTCCAGGTGCCGTGGATCGTTCGTTGTCCGGACCGATCCATTTCGGTGATCAATCCTGCACGGGCGTCGGGAATTCGCAAGATTCCGCATCCGGCGCAGGCATGAAATTATGCCACCTCAGTGACGCTATCGGGCCAGTCGTCCGTCCTCGATCGCCGCCGGCTCGAACGTGAACAGCAGCTTCGGATCGGGCGCCGCCGTCTTCCTGGCGACCTTCGCCGGCGCGGCGGTGCGCAGGATATGGCGGATGATCGCCTTGCGTGCCGCCTTCTTGTCGTCCGCCAGCACACAGGTCCAGGGCGCGACCGGCGTATGGGTGTGCCGCAGCATCGCGTCGCGCGCCGCCGAATATTCCGTCCATTTCTTCTGCGCGACCGCATCGAGCGACGAGACCTTGAGCGCCTTCAGCGGATCGCTGCGCCTTTCCTTGAGCCGCTTGGCCTGCTCGTCCTTGCTGATGTCGAGCCAGAACTTGATCAGCCTGATCCCGCTCTCGACCAGCATCCGTTCGAAATCGGGGGCGTCGCGCAGGAACTGCGCCTGCTCCTCCGGCGTCGAGAAACCATTGACCACCTCGACCCCTGCGCGGTTGTACCAGCTGCGGTTGAAGATCACGAGCTCGCCCGCGGCGGGAAGCTGCGCCGCATAGCGCTGGAAATACCATTGGCTGCGCTCGCGGTCGCTCGGCTTGGGCAGCGCCACCACGCGCGTGTTGCGGATCGAGAGATGCTCGGTGATCCGCTTGATCGATCCGTCCTTGCCCGCGGTGTCGCGCCCTTCCATCACGATCACCACCCGGTCGCCGCTCTCGGCCGCCGCCTGCTGCATCCTCACCAGCCCGAGCTGCAGCGTCTCCAGCTCGTCGAGATCGTCGTCGCGGTGCTTGGCCATCGGCGCAATTCCCCTCTGCCTAACTCCGGTGGATTATGCCACAAGCGCGCCGGCTGACCAGCAACGGCGGGGAAGGACAGGCAATGGGGGACTTCGACGTCGACGCTTTCGTGCACGCGACGCTGGCGGAGGACCTGGGCGAGGCGGGGGACGTCACCTCCGCTGCGGTGATCCCGGAGGACGCGCTGTTCGACGGCGTGATGGACAGCCGCGACGCGATCGTCGTCGCCGGGCTGGAGATCGCCGCCGCCTTCTTCCGAGCGCTGGACCCCGACGTCGTCGTCGAGCCGCTCGTCGCCGACGGCGACAAGGTGGCGGCCGGCACCGATCTCATGCGCCTTTCCGGCAAGGCACGCGCCCTGCTCACCGCCGAGCGATCGGCGCTCAATACCGTCCAGCACCTGTCGGGCATCGCCACGCTGACCCGCAGCTATGTCGATCGCATCGCCGGCACCGGCGCGGTGCTGCTCGACACGCGCAAGACCATTCCGGGCCTCCGCCTCCTCGAGAAATATGCAACCCGCATGGGCGGCGCGCAGAACCATCGCATGGGATTGTGGGATGCGGCGATGATCAAGGACAATCACGTCGCCGTTGCCGGTTCGGTGGAGGAGGCGGTGCGCCGCGCGGTTGCCGCCGGCATCGGCGAGATCATCGTCGAGGTCGACCGCATCGACCAGATCGAGCCCGCGCTCGGTGCCGGCGCCACCCACCTCCTGCTCGACAACATGGACCCGCCGACCCTGCGCGGCGCGGTGACGCTGGTGAGGGGGCGGGTGCCGACCGAGGCGTCCGGCGGCGTCCGGCTGGAAACGATCCGCGCGATCGCCGAGACCGGCGTCACCTACATCAGCGTCGGCCGGCTCACCCAGTCGGCGCCCGCCGCCGACATCGGCCTCGACTTCGCACCACGCTTGCCCGGCGCGTGAGCGGCGCTATCGTTCCGCACAGCAGAGGGGGAAGAGAGATGACGCGACCGCTTTCGATCGTGCGCTTCGAGCAATTCTACATCGGCTACTGGCTCGTCGGCCTCGTCAACACCGTGATGTCGTGGGACCGCTCGCTGAGCATCGCGATGCGCAATCCTGCGGTCGCGGCGATGGGGCCGGGGTTCCTCTACGCGACCACGGCGGTCGGGCTCGCGATCCCGCTGCTGCTGTGGTTCTTCATCGCCCGCCGTGGCAGCGCGATCGCCAAGTGGATTCTGGTGGTCCTGTTCGGCATCGGCATCCTCGGCCTCGTCTTCACGGTCATGAGCGGGCGTTTCCCGAGCGGCCTGTCCGGCGTGCTCGCGGCGATCGCGCTGGTGCTGCAGGCGATCGCCGTCGCGATGCTGTTCCGCCCCGACACCGGGCCCTGGTTCGGCGAAAGCGAACCCGAGGCCGATGAGCGCGAGCCCGAGGCCGAGGCATGATCCGCCTTGCGCTTGCAGCCGCCGCGCTGTTGACCCCGGTCGCCGCCTCGGCGCAGGCCTATCGCTGCGCCGTTCCCGGCGATCTGCCGCGCCCGCGCGCCGACGGGCCGGACACGCGCGAGCCGAAGCGCGTGGTACCGATCGGCGGCTACACGCTCGCGATCACCTGGGCCGCGCAGCATTGCCACGACAACGCCCGCGAGGCGTCGGCGCGCTTCCAGTGCGCGAGCGGCAACCGCTTCGGCTTCACGCTGCATGGGCTGTGGCCGGACGGCACCGGACGGCAATGGCCGCAATATTGCCGCCCGGCGCCGCTGCTCGGCGAGGAGGTGCTGCGCCGCAACCTGTGCGCGACGCCCTCCGTCCAGCTCCTCCAGCATGAATATGCCAAGCACGGCACCTGCATGGGGCTGCCGCCGGCGCAATATTTCGCGCGTTCGACCGGCCTCTACGGGCGGCTGCGCTATCCGGACATGAACGCGCTGTCGCGGCGGCCGAACCTCACCGCCGGCCAGTTCGCGACGGCCTTCGCCCGCGCCAATCCCGGTTTGCGCGCGAACATGATGCGGATCACCGCCAACCGGCAGGGCTGGCTCGAGGAGGTATGGCTGTGCCTCGACAAGCGCTTCGCCTTCGCCGCCTGCCCGGCGCACCAGGGCGGGCTCAAGCCCTCCGCCCGGCTGAAGATCTGGCGGGGCGGAGGGGCCTGATCGGTCAGCCCTCGATCACCACGCTCGACGGGTAATGCCGGTCGAGGTGCTTGCGGATGATCCTGAGGTTGCGCGTGTTCGAACGGAAGAAGAAGTCGGGAATCGCGCCCACCCACGGGATCATCCCGAGCGCCCAGTCGAAGCCGATGTTCCCCGCCATGCGCGCGATCTGCCCCTTGGACATGCCGAGGTTGCGCGCCTCCCACACCATATAGGCACCCATCGCCGCGGCAATGGTGGTGCCGCCGAACGGCAGCAGGTCCAGGATCACGTCGAGCCCGAACGCAGTCTTGAGTCCCGGAATCCGTATGCTGCGTTCGAGCAGCTTCTCCAGCGCCTCCACGCGCTGGCGCACCGATGCGGGATCGGTGCCGAGCGGGAAGGTCGGTGTCATGCGAGTCGGCTTGGCCATCGCAATCAGTTGGGAACGCCGCGCAGATGGTTCAATGGATGGAAGGCGCGGGCATTGGGCGTCCAGGCGCGCAGCCGCTCCGCGACCAGCGACCAACGCAGCGGCTGGGCGAGCGGAATGAAGGCGACATCGGCGGCAAGCGCCGCATCGGCCTCCGCCAGCCGATCGGCCCGCGCGCGCAGCGTCGGCGCGTCGCGCGCGGCCTCGATCAGCCTCGCCGCGTCCCCGCCGCACGGCTGGCAGGCGGTGCGCAGATACCAGCGCGCGCTGTCGTAGGGCGCGACCGCGTCGACGAGCCGCAGGTCCGCCGCATCGCGCATCCCGACCCGCACGGCGCCGATGCCGATCTGTCCCAGCGACGCCGCCAGCCTCCCGTAGAGCAAAGTGCCGCCGGACCCGGCCGGAAGCGCGATGCGGAGCATGACCGGCCCGTGCACCTGCTTGTAGAGCGCCACCCGCGCCTGAGCCGTCGCCAGCCGGTCCTGAGGCGCCACGCTCGCCCAGCCGGGCACCGTGGGCGGTGCGGCCGAATCGAGCTGGGCCGGCAGCACCGTCTCGGCCGCCGGCCAATTCTCCCGGAACGCGGCCGTCACCGCCGCCCGGTCGATCGCCATCGCCAGCGCACCCCGACCCAGCGGATCGGCGAGGAAGCCGTTGCGGTTCGCCACCGCCAGCCCGAACAGGCCGTTCGGGGCGTCGACGCGCAGGTTGATCGGCTCGATCGGCGCCTGGGCCAGGATCGGCCAGTCGGCGATGGTGCCGCCTTCGACCAGATCGATCTGCTTGCCCGCGAACCGCGCGATCGCCAGCGCCGCCCGCTCGCCGCGCAGCCGCACGAACTCCTCCGGCTTGGGCTCCTCGGGTTCGTCGTCGGGGCTGCGCACCGGATCGAATGCGGGGCGGAGCAGGATGCCCGGCCCTCGGTCGCGCTCGATGCGGAACGGCCCGCTGCCGCCCCGGCGGGCGAGGATCGCGAGCTCCGGCTGCGCGAAGAGCTTGAGGATGTCCGGCCGCGGCCGCGACAGCCGGACCTCGATCACCTGCGGCGTCATCGCGACGATCTCGTCGATCGCGCTGAGATAGGGGAGGAGGGGATTGCGGCTGCCGCGCGCGATCGCGCGGCGCAGGATCGTCACGACGTCGTCGGCGGTGATGGTCTCCCCATCGGGCCATTCGGCGTCGCGCAGGCGGAAGATCACGCTCTTGCCGTCGTCGATCACGATCCAGCGCTCGGCGAGCCCCGGCTCGATGCCGCCTGCGGCGTCGAAGCGGACCAGACCCTCGGCGGTCGCATCGAGCAGCAGCCGGCTGGCGGGGCTCAGCGACTCCCGGCTGGGATCGCCGAGCGCGGCGGGGCCGCCGATCACGCTCACCTCGACCGGCTGATCGTCGCTTCGCCGCGATCCGCAGGCCGTGAGCGTCAGCGCCAGCGCGATCGCGCCGGCAATGGTGCGGACGGCGGGACTCGAAGACCTTTTGCGCCCATTAGCTGCCGTTGCCACAACTCAATACTCCAAAGCAGATGCCCCGAGACCTTAAAGAGTTCAATGGAATGAGGTCGAGGGAGCATGACCCAGCATGCCGTCATATATCCCCGGTGGTCTCGCCCATCGAGGATTGCGTTGAGGAGGATCGGGTTTGCGAGGTTGGGTACTCTTCCATCAAAATCTCGATCCGTCGCTGCCCGAAGTGCCGGAGGTCTTTCGCTTTCAGGAGGCGGCCGCACTCGCCGGCGTCGAACTTGAGGTATTCAAGCCGCAGAATTTCGATCTGATCGTCGGTGCCGGTGACGATTGGACCGCGACATATGAGAACAGGGCCGTCGAGCGACCCGACTTCGTCCTGTGCCGGACAGGCGCGGAAACCGACTATGCCACGCTGGCGCTGCTCCGGCACCTTGAACGGCGCGGCATCCGGCTGATCAACGGGCCCGCGACGATCGAGCTGGTCGCGGACAAGCTCCACACGCTGCAGACGCTGGCGCGTGCCGGGCTGCCGGTCCCGCGAACGATCCTGGCCAAATTCCCGCTCGACCCCGATCTCATCGAGCGCGAGCTCGGCTTCCCCGTGATCGTGAAGACATTGAAGGGCACGCGCGGCGCCGGCGTGCTCAAGTGCGAGGACCGCAGTCAGTTCGAGGACCTTGCCGGCCTGCTCGAAAGCGCGGGTGCGCAGGCCGGGTTCATCCTTCAGCACTATATCCGCGCCAGCCACGGCCGCGACGTCCGCGTCCTGGTGGTCGGCGGGCGGGTCGTCGCCGCGATGGAGCGCCGGTCGCTGACGGGCGGCTTCAAATCGAATGTGTCACTGGGCGGCGTCGGCATCGGCTACAATCCGCCCCGCGACATGGCCGAGCTGGCCGTCCGGGCGGCCGAGACGCTGGGCCTCGACGTCACGGGCATCGACATTCTGTTCGACGAACATGGTTATCGCATCTGCGAAGCCAATTCCGCGCCCGGCTTTCAGGGGCTGGAGCGTGCGACCGGCCTCGATGTGCCGTCGGCGATCCTCGACTGGATCGTCTCGACCCATGCGCCGGCGCCGGCCGTTCCCGTCCATTCGGAGGGTGACGCGGTCGTCGATCTCATATTCGGCGGGCGCACCGGCCTTCGCGAGATCAGCGACCGCAGCACGAGCTATGCGGGCTTCGCCAAGGCAGTCGGCGTGCGTCTGATCGGGGGCGGTATGTCCGTGCTTGCCCATGCGTCGTTGCCTGACGGCGTGGTCGACCGGCAGGGCGCGACCGGCTCCAGCCTCCGTGCGCTCTATGACAATGCCGCGGCGACCCCGCAGATTCGTCTCGACGAAGCCGAACAGGAGCGCACGCTGATCGTCACGCTCGCGGTCTCGATATGGGCGGCCGCCCTGCCTTGGCTTTCGGGCGCGGGGGTCTGGCTGAGCGGCACCCTGTCCATCCTCGCCATACTGTTCCCGGTCGTGTTCCTGCTCACAGCGCCATCGGGGCGCGCCCGCCGCATCGCTGCGGCCAGGCGGCCATCGAGCCGTTCGCGCTGATGGACTGGGCAGCGATTCCGTGGGCGGAGCTGGCGCCCTTCGTGGTCATCGGTTTCTGCGCGCAACTTGTCGACGGCGCGTTCGGCATGGGCTTCGGCCTATTGTCAAACGCGCTTCTTGTCGTGCTGGGGATACCTCCGGCTGCGGCATCGGCGACGGTCCGTACCGCCGAAAGCTTCACCAGCGGCCTTTCCGGCCTGAGTCATGCGCTGCAGCGCAATGTCGACTGGTCGCTGTTCGCCCGGCTGGTCGTTCCCGGAATCCTTGGGGCGTTCTTCGGCGCATGGTTGCTGCTGCGCGTCCACGCCGAGATCGTTGGTCCGGTGGTGCTGGCCTATCTCGCCGCACTCGGCATCTACCTGCTGTGGCGCGGGGCGCGCCGGCCGCAGGCCTATCGCCGCCAGCGGCTGGTGGCGCCGCTGGGGTTTGTCGCCGCCCTGATCGACACGTCCGGCGGCGGTTGGGGCCCGATCGCGACCGGGACATTGATGGCCCAGGGCGCAAACCCCCGGACGGTGATCGGGACGGTGAGCGCGGCCGAGTTCTTCGTGACGGTCACCGTGTTCAGCGCGCTTGTCGGCACGCTGGGGCTCGAGACGATTGCTCCGCTTGCCGTCGGGCTTGCAGTTGGCGGCGCGGTGGCGGCGCCGGTCGCCGCGTTCCTCGTCAAGCGGCTTGCTCCCAAGACGATGATGTCTCTCGTCGGCGCGTTGCTCGTCGTCGGAAGCATCTATGGCTTGCTCAGCGTGATGGTCGAACAGATCCCGGCGTTTCCCCGGTTCTAATTTCACCGGCAACAGCCAGCCATATGTTTCCGGTTGCTCAAGCTACCGGTGCCGGGATCACGGCGTCAGGCTGCGATATGAGCGGACCTGAGCGTCTCCAGCGGCCGGGGATCGACCCAGCCGCGGACGTCGAAACTCTGCGGAATGAAGTTCCAGCGGTGCAGGAAATCCGTGAAATCCTGGATCGCTGCGATCGATTGTCCCGCCAGATCGGTCTTGAGGCGCTTCTGCGCGTCCTCGCCATAGGCGACCGACACCCAATATTCGCTCGAATTGGTCTCGCGCGCGAGATAGCGGCGCACTTCGGACGGATGATCCTGCGCCCAGGCCTCGGCGCGCAGCACCTGGTCGAGGATGGTGACCGCCGCGTCGAAGTGATTGTCGAGCAGATGGCCGTCGACCGCGAGCGTGCGCGGCGTGCCGTTGTTCGAGCGGATCAGCGGCTCGGGATGGGCGCCGGTGTCGATTACCGTGGTCAGGCCGAACTGGTTCGCCGCCTGCGCGCCGTGCACGCCCTTGAGGAAAATCGCGTCGACCTCGCCGCGCAGCAGCGCGATCAGCTCCAGGTTGTTCGCCCGTGCCCGGCTGCCCACGCGGCGTGCGAGCGTGCCGCCGACATTCACCGCCTGCTCGTCGCTGTAGTGGCTGTCGATGTCCTGATCGACCAGCTCGACGTCCGAGACCTTCAGCCCTTCGAGGCTCAGTGCGTTCTCCAGCCCGCGGATCGCCTGGGCGCGGGTGAAGTCGATCTCGACCTGCTTCCAGTTGGGCAGGCCGAAGCGGCGGCCCTTGAGGTCCTTCACGCTTCGGATACCCGACTCCGGGCTGGCGAGGATCAGCTGCGTCTCGTCGGCCCAGGAAAGGCCGATCACCCGCGTGTCGCGCCCGCGCGCCTTGGCGCTGATCGCCGGGATGTTGCCGCCGTGCCGTACCGAATTGCGCACCGTGTGGCTGAAATGCGATTCGCGCGTCGCGAAGTCGTTGGATTCGAGCAGCGAGGACAGCTTCGTGCCCCGTGCCCGAAAGGCTTCCTCCAGCCAGCCGTGCTGAATGGCGATGCCGAGCCCGGTCGGAACCGGGCAGCGCGTGTACCAGAGCGTGTCGAGCGTGTCGGTCATGGGCAGATCCTCAATCAGGAGACAGCGGCGAGGGCAGGCGGCGCCGGCGCTTCGCTCGGCGCGGCGGAGGCGATCCGCGGACGCGGGAGGTTCAGGTGCTCGCGCAGCGTGGTTCCCTCATATTCGGTGCGGAACAGGCCGCGGCGCTGCAGTTCGGGCACCACCAGGTCGACGAATTCGTCGAGCGAGCTCGGCAGCAGCGGCGGGATGAGGTTGAAGCCGTCGGCGGCGCCGCGCTCGAACCAGTCCTGGATCTGGTCGGCGATGTCGGCCGGCGTGCCGATCACCACGCGATGCCCCCTGACGGCGTTGAAGCGCAGGAAGAGCTGGCGGATCGTGAGATTCTCGCGCCGGGCGAGCTCGGTGAGCTGGCGCCAACGGCCCTTGCCGTTCTCCGGCTCGGGCAGATCGGGCAGCGGGCCGTCGAGCGGATAGCCGCTCACATCCTGACCCATCAGGTTGAGCTCCCCGGAGAAATCGACGGCGGCCTCGAGCGCGGCGAACTTGTCCTGCGCTTCCTGCCGGCTGCTGCCGATCGCGAAGGACAGGCCCGGCATCACCTTGAGTGTGTCGGGATCGCGGCCGTGCCTGGCCATGCGACCCTTCACATCGGCATAGAAGCGCTGCGCCTCCTCGATGAACTGCGCGGCGGCATAGATCATCTCGGCATATTTGGCGGCAAACTCGCGGCCCACCTCCGAATTGCCGGCTTGGGCGAAGACGGGATGGCCCTGGATCGGGCGCGCAGCGTCGAGCACGGTGCTGAGCTGGAAGTATCTGCCCTGGTGGCGCACCGGATGGACGTCGTTCGGATCGAGATAGAGGCCGCTGTCGCGGTCGGCGTGGTCGAACGCGTCGTCCTCCCAGCTGTCCCAGAGTGCGCGGGCGACGTCGACGAACTCGGACGCGCGCTCGTAGCGTTCGGCATGGCTCAGCGGCTGTTCGACGCCGAAGCTCTGCGCGGCGCCGTCGGCCAGCGACGAGACGATGTTCCAGCCGACCCGCCCGCCGCTGATATGGTCGATCGCGGCGAAACGCCGGGCGAGTGCATAGGGATGATCGAAATTGGTGTTCACCGTCGCCACCAGCCCGATCCGGCTGGTGACGGCGGCGAGCGCGGCGGTGAGCGTCAGCGGCTCGAAATCGAGGAAGGCGTGGCGCCGCTCGATCCCCTTGGTGCTGTCGCCGGCGATCCCGACGAAATCGGCGAAGAAGGCAGTGTCGAACTTGCCGCGCTCGGCGGTCTTCGCCAGTCCGGCCCAGTAACGGAAATCGGGCCGCCCGCTCTCCGCCGAGCCGGGCTGGCGCCATGCGCCGGGGTGATGCCCATGGCGGGTGAGGAACACGCCGAGGGCGAGCTGCCGCTTCCTGGCCGTCATCGGCGTTACTCCGCCGCTTCCGCCGCCGCGTCGGCGTAGTGGATCGTGCCGTCGTCGTCGACATGAGCGTCCTGGGGTACCAGCTTGCCCATCTTCCACTGCTGCTCGAGCACGCCCGGGCCGAACGGCTTGGAGCCGCCCAGCGCCGCGCCCAGGATCTGGAACTGCGCGCCTTCCTCAAGCAGCACGATGGTATTGACGAGGTCGCGCAGCCCCTTCCAGCTCCAGATGGTGGCGCCGCCGTTCGCCTCGACGATGCCGGGCACCTCATGGTCCTGCTCGATCGAGTCGAGGATGAAGTCGACCTCGGCCTGGCGCCGGTTGATGTAGACCGGCAGCTCGGCGGTGAAGCGGAAGCGGCGGTTGGGGACATAGAGCAGCGGCAGCGCCTGATGCGCCTGCGAATAGGCGCCGAGATGCGGCGTGTGGACGTGGCTGATCGCCTGGACGTCGGCGTGGGTCTTGAACAGCTTGAGGTAGCGCGCGGCGCCGCCGGGCTTGTTGCTCCACAGGCTGTTGCCGTCGAAATCGATCACCGCCGTCTGCGGCTGATCGGGATCGTCCTCCCACAGGCCGAGGTAGTTGAGCGTGACGATCTTGTCCTCGCCGGGAATGCGGACGGCGAAGAACAGGGTGCCGCTCGCCGAGACGGTGCGCGTCTCGCGCAGCAGGCGGAAGGCGCGGCGGGCCTCCTGCTCGGTCTTGGTGACGAAGGCGATGGCTTCGGGCGACAGGCTGGACTGTACGGACATGACGATCCTCCTCAGGCAGGTTGGTGGGCGCGGATGGCGGCGCGGTCGTTGAGCGCGCGGGCGGCTTCGAGCGGGCGCGGGTCGATCCAGTCGGACAGGCTGAAATCCGCGTCGAGGAAGCCGTGGGTGAACAGGAATTTCTTCTGCTGGTCGAACAGCGCGACCCGTTCGGGATCGAGCGTCGGGTGCAGCCCTTCGTGCAGGCGGCCATAGGCCTGGACGACCGCGGCGGCGCTGCCCTCGGTCTCGAACTCCAGGATCGTGCGCAGCCTGTCCGGCTGATCGGCGACCCAGTCGGCGGCGCGCAGCGTCACCGCGAGGAAGCGCGCCAGCAGGTCGAAATGATCGTCGAGCAGCGACTGGTGGACGGTGATCGGCCGCGGCGTGCCGTTGTTCACGCGGAAGCGCCGGTCGGGGAGGGCATCGAGATCGATCGCGACGACCAGTCCCGCCTCGCGCGCCTGGTCGAGCGCCGCTGCGCCCTTGACGTAGATCGCATCGACATCGCCGTCGACCAGTGCCTGGATCGGCCACAGCCGCCCCACGCCGGACCGGCGCGGCGCGAGGTCGCGCCCGCTGCCGCCGATGTTGCGGAGATGGTCCTCGACCTCCACCAGCACGACGTCGTCGAGGGTCAGGCCGGCCGAGGCGAGCGCGCCCTTGTAGCCGGCGAGCGACATGCCGCGTGCGATGCTGGTGCCGCGGACGTGGCTGGGGATGTCGTTCCTCGTCCAGCCGGGAAGGGCGAGGCGACGGCCGGCGAGGTCCGCGGCGTTGCGGATGCCGGTGTCGGACCGGGTGAGGATGAGCTGGCTCTCCTCGATCCAGGTGAGGCCGACCAGCTTGGTCGGTTCGCCCTGCGCGCGGGCGGCGATCGCCAGCATGTTGCCGCCTTCGCGGATCAGCGTCGGCAGGCGGTGGTCATAATGGTGCCGGGCAAGCTCGGAGCCCGATTCCTGCAACGTGCGGATCGCGATGCCGTCGGCGGCGAAGTCCTCGGCGAGCCAGCCGAGCTTGTAGGCGATGCCGGTCGCGGTGGGCACCGGGCAGCGCGTGAACCAGAGCTCCGCAGGCGTGCTGTCCACTGCCTGTTCCAACACCGTTGCCATCGCCAGTCTCCTTCGGCGGTTCCTGCCGGAAGAAGGAGCAAGGGACGTGCCAAGCGCGATCCGCCCGGAATTGCGTCGGTCTGGACGCAGGGGCGGCGGGACGGTGCGCGATATTCAGCAGCGAGCGTGGTGAGTTTTCACCGAAGCGCCCTCGCGTCGCCCGTCAGATCAGCCCGAAGTTCTTGAGATAGGTCCGCACCACGTTGCGCGTCACGCCCAGCGCGGCGGCGGTCTTGATCTGGTTGGAGCCGTGCTGCTCGAACGTCTGGGTCACCACCGCGCTGATCAGCCGGTCCAGCAGCGCGTCATGGCCGCCGTCGAGCAGCTTCGCGATCATCGGCCGCACGATCTCCTCGAGGTTCGCCGGTGCGGCGCTATCGCCCGGCTCTTCATATCCGATGAGCGCGAGCGTATCGCCCGCGGGCAGCAACCCGAGGTCCTCGACCTGGATCAGGCCGTCCTGGCATACCAGCGCGGCGCGATGGATGGCGTTCTCCAGCTCCCGGATGTTGCCCGGCCAGTCGTAGCGGTAGAGCGCCTCTTCCGCGCTGGGGCTGAGGTCGAGCCGGTTCGGCTGGATCCTGTCGCCGTAGATTTGGAGGAAATGCCGGGCGAGCGGCAGGATGTCCGCACGCCGCCGACGGAGCGGCAGCAGCGGCACCGTCACCACCTGGAGGCGGTAGAAGAGATCGGCGCGGAAGGCCCCGGCAGCCACCGACTGGTGGAGGTCGACATTGGTCGCGGCGATCACCCGCACGTCGAGCGGGATCGGCGTGCGCGATCCGAGCCGGACGACCTCGCGCTCCTGGAGGACGCGCAGCAGCTTGACCTGGAGCGACAGCGGCAGGTCGCCGATCTCGTCGAGGAACAGGGTGCCGCCGTTCGCCGCCTCGAACCAGCCCGGCCGCGCGATATGGGCGCCGGTGTAGGCGCCCTTCTCATAGCCGAACAGCTCGCCCTCGATCAGCGTCTCGGAGAAGGCGCCGCAGTTGACCGCGATGAACGGCCCCTGCGCACGATCGCTCAGCGCATGGACGTAGCGCGCGACCAGTTCCTTGCCGGTCCCGGTTTCGCCGATCACCAGGATGTTCGCTTCGCTCGGCGCGGTCTTCTCGATCAGCGGAACCAGCGCGCGCGACTGCGGATCGGAGAAGACGAACGCACGGGCGCGCACGCCCACCGAATGATGCTTGCCCGAATCGAAGGACAGGACCGGGTGTCCGCCAAGGCGCGGTGAGGCACCGGCACCGACATTGGTTCGCTCTGCGAGATCGGCCTGTGGAATTGCGACCATGGGTTCCTCCCGATCTGCCCGGAAGGATAGCAGTATAATCCCTAGTGAATAAGTAGGAAATAAAGGGCGGGACCTAGCTCAGCTTTCAACCATCGTCGGCGAGTCCGTGCCGAGGGCGGCGCGCCGGCGCATCGCGGCCTGCAGCGGACGCGGATCGACCCAGCGGGCGATGTCCACCGGCTCCTCCAGAAAACCGTGCAACCACAGGAAGTTGGCTTGCGTGCCGAGCATCCCGATCCGGTCGGCCGAAAGATCGGGATGGAGCGAGCGATGGAAGTCATTGCGATAGGCGGCGTCGACGCCGACGCTGCCGGCGAGCGTCTCCTGCGCCAGGATGTGCTTCAGCCGCGCCAGGTTGGTCGAGGCCCAGTCGGCGGCGCGGAGGGTCTGCTCGAGGAAGCGGACGACGAGGTCGAAGTGATGCTCGATCATATGTTCGTGCACGGTGATCGGGCGCGGCGTGCCGTTGTTCACGCGCGCGAGCCGGCTCGGATAGGCGTCGAGGTCGATGCCGATCGACAGACCGAGCCGGGCGGCGTTCTCCGCCGCGGCGGCGCCCTTCACATAGACCGCGTCGACTCGGCCGGCGGCAAGCCACTCTAGGCCGAGCCACAGGCGCCGCATGCCCTGTGCGCTCGGCTGTTCCACCGGCGGGGCCGGGACGTCGACCAGTTCCACATCCTCGAGATCGAGCCCGCCCAGCACCAGCGCGCTGCGGATGCCGTGGAGCGACATACCCCGCGCGATGCTCTCTCCGCGCGTGCGCGCGAAGCCTGGGAGGGCGAAGCGTAGCCCCTTGAGGTCCGCCGGCGCCATGATCCGCGTGTCGGGGCGGACCATGATCGCCTGGCGCTCGTCGATCCAGGTGAGGCCGATCACGCGCGTCGGCGCGCCCAGCGCCCGCGCGGCGAGCGCCTGGATGTTGCCGCCTTCGCGGAAGAGATAGCGGGCCTGGCGCTCCGGATCGGGCGCGACGAGGTTGAGCCCGCCCTCGCGGACGCGCTTGACCGCGATGCCGTCGCGTCCGAACTCCTCGGTCATCCAGCCGAGCGACCAGGCGACGCCCGATGCCGCTGGGACGGGACATCGCGTGATCCAGATGCAGTCGGGCGTGTCCTCATCCAGTGCGGCGGCGCATCCGGACATCCGATCCGTCTCCCTTTCATTGGCGAGGCTAGGCGCCAGCAAAGGATTGAGCAAAGGACGTGCCAAGTCGTCGGAGGCTGATCGGCTCATACCCCTGTCGACCGGACCGCTGCATTTCGCGCAGTTCCATGCGGCGCGCTGCTTCGAATTGCGCAGTGAAACGGCCCCCCAACGCCTGGTTCCGGCTTCCCGCTCTGGGGCCCGCGCTTGGCACGTGAAGTGCATCGTGCCGGCGGAAAGGAGCCTCACGACGTGGCAAATCCGAAATCGCGCAGCCTGTGGATCGGTGCGGTCGTCCTCGCCCTGGTCGCCGCTGCGGTCGCGTTTCAGTTCCTTGGCCGGGACCGGGCCAGCGATCCGCCCAAGACCGTGACCATCGCCGGTATCGCCTATCCCTACGAAGGACGGCAGGTCTACAACGGACTGACCGGCGTGGTCATCGAGCAGGGCTGGCTCAAGTCGGAGCTGGCGAAGCGCGGCGTCGAGCTCGCCTTCACGCCGGTGCCGACCGCGGTCGGCGGGCCGCTGATCAACGAGGGTTTCTCCGGCAAGCGGATCGATTTCGCGGGATACGGAGACTTCCCGGCGATCATCGCGGTGTCGGGGGGCGTACCGCTCAAGCTGGTCGCGCCGATCGGGAGCGGACAGAACTCCTACCTGGTCGTCCGCAACGGCCTCGCGGCGAAGAGCATCGCCGACCTCAAGGGCAAGCGCATCGCGCTCCACCGCGGGCGGCCGTGGGAGCTGCCCTTCTCCAAGCTGCTCGACGCCAACGGGCTGAAGCTCAGCGATTTCACCATCGTCAACATCAACCCCGCCGCCACGCCTGCGGCGCTCGCCTCCGGCAACGTCGACGCGGCCTTCCTGCTGTTCGACGGGCTGCTGCTCGAGCAGAAGGGGATCGGCCATGTGATCTGGTCGACCAAGCAGGCGCCGGCGGACTGGAAGATGCGCGCCGAGCTGTTCGGGCGCGGCGATTTCGTCGACGACAATCCGCAGCTCACGCAGCTGGTGGTCGATGCCTATGTCCGCGCCGCCGCCTGGTCCGCGCGCGAGGAGAACCGTGCCGAGGTGATCCGCGATGCCGCACGCGGATCGGTGCCCGAGGACGTCATCGCCAGGGACTATGCGGAGTCCGGCATCCCGTGGCGGGATCGCTTCTCCCCGCTGTTCCGGCCCGAGGTCGCGGAGCATTACCGCGCTGCCGCAGCCTACGCCTATGACCGCGGGCTGGTGCGCAGCAAGATCGACGCCGACCGGCTGCTCGACGACCGGTTCGTCACCCGATCGCTGCACAATCTGAAGCTCGAAGGCTTCTGGAACGCGCCGGCCGCGTCGGCGGTGGCGGCAAGGACGGACTCGTGACGGCGCGCTCCGCGTTGATCGCGCCGCTGGTCCTGCTCGCGCTGTGGCAGCTTGCCTGCCTCAGCGGCGTGTTCCCGGCGCAGGTGCTGGTGCCGCCGAGCGAGGTGGCGCGCGCGCTCGCCTCGCTCGCCGAGACCGGCGAGTTGCAGCGCCACATCGGTGAGAGCATGTTCCGGCTGGCGCTGGGCTTCGCGATCGGCGCGTCCGCCGGCCTCGCCTTCGGGGCGGGCATCGCCTTGTCGCCGCTGGCCGAGGCCGCGCTGGCGCCGCTGTTCCTGGCGCTGTGGCAGGTGCCGGTGATCGCCTTCGTGCCGATGCTGGTGATCTTCCTCGGCATCGACGAGCCCTTCAAGGTGGCGGTGGTCGCGCTCGCCGCGTTCTTCCCGGTGGCGCTCGCGACCTTCGACGGCGTGCGCGGCGTGCCCCGGGCCTGGTTCGAGGTGGCGCGGGTCTATCGCCTTCAGCTGCCCGACCTCATCCGCCGCATCCTGATCCCTGCGACCGTGCCCGCCGTGCTGACCGGGCTGCGCGTGGCGCTGACCCGCGCCTGGGTGGTGCTCGTCGCCGCCGAGCTGCTCGCGGCCGACAGCGGGATCGGGCAGATGATGGAGATGGGCCGCCAGCTCTTCCGCATCGACGTGGTGCTGGCGGGCGTGGTGGTGAGCGGGCTGATCGGCTTCGCGCTCGATCGCGGCGCCAAGGCGATCGAGCGCCGCGCGACGCGGTGGAGGACGGCATGAGCGCCCTGCTGTCCCGCCGCTGGGCGCGGGTCGCGATCGGGCTGGCAGCGCCGGCGCTGATCCTCGCCTGGTGGCAATGGCAGGCGACCTCCGGCGACGCCCGCGCGCTCGCCTTCGCGCCGCTGGGCTCGATCGGATCCGCCTTCGTCGAGCTCGCCGGAAACGGCTCGCTGTTCCTCGACATGTTCGCGACATTGTCGCGCAGCCTGACCGGGTTGGCGATCGGGGGCACGCTCGGCATCGCCATCGGCGTCGCGATGGCGGTCTGGCGCCCGCTCGACCGCGTGCTCGGCCCGCTGCTGCATGCGGTCCGGCAGGTGCCGCTGATCGGCTGGCTGCCGCTGCTCGGCCTGTGGTTCGGCACGGGTCGGGGAACCGAACTGATCGTGGTCAGCATGTCGGCCTTCTTCCCGTCGATGCTGAACAGCTATGAGGGCGTCGCCAATGTCGAGCGGCGCTATCTCGACGTCGGGCAGGTCTATGGCTTCACGCCCGTGCAGCGTTTCCGGCTGATCCTGCTGCCTGCGGCGATGCCGCTGATCCTGACCGGACTCACCCAGGCGCTCGCCTTCTCCTGGATCGCTTCGATCGCGAGCGAGCTGCTGCTCGGCACCGGCGGCGGGCTGGGGGTGACGATGCAGCTCGCGCAGATGCAGCAGCGGCTCGACATCATCCTGGTCGCGATCATCGCCACCGCGCTGCTGGGCTTCGTCATCAATCACCTCTTCCGCCGCCTCCGCGCGCATCTGCTGCGCTGGCAGGCGGCGCCCCTCTGACCGGGAGACCATGATGTTTCAGGAAGCCCTGCCGAAACCGGCCGCCGAGGCGCCACCTGTACCGCGCGGCGCGCTGTCGATCACCGATCTCCATAAGAGCTTCACCATCGGCGGCACGCCGCGGCCGGCGCTCGAGGGCATCAACCTGACAGTCAAGCCCGGGGAGTTCGTCAGCATCGTCGGCGCCTCCGGATGCGGCAAGTCGACGCTGCTCCGGCTGATCGTCGGGCTCGATCACGACTATGGCGGCGAGATCCGCCTCGACGGCGAGCGGATCGCCACCACCAGCCTCGATCGCGGCATCGTCTTCCAGGACCATCGCCTGTTTCCCTGGATGACGCTCGAGCAGAACATCGAGCTGGCGCTGCTCAACACCGGCACGCCCAAGGCGCGCCGGGCGCAGATCGTCGCCGACCATATCGCGCTGGTGAACCTCAAGGGGTTCGAGCAGGCCTATCCGCACCAGCTCTCGGGCGGCATGGCGCAGCGCGCGGCGATCGCCCGCGCGCTGGTGACCGCGCCCAAGCTGCTGCTGCTCGACGAGCCGCTCGGCGCGCTCGACGCGCTGACGCGGGTGCATGTCCAGAACGAGCTGCAGCGCATCTGGATGGCGCAGCGCTCGGCCATGCTGATGGTGACGCACGACGTCGAGGAGGCGCTCTACCTCGGCGACCGCGTGGTGGTGATGGCGCCGAGCCCCGGCCGCATCCGCCGGATCGTCGAGGTGAACCTGCCGCACCCGCGCGAGCGCGGCGCGCCGCTGCTCCACAAGCTCAAGGACGAGATCCTCGCAGAGCTGACCGCGACGCCAAGCGATCCCGCCAATCTCGTGCGCCTGCCGGCGCGGGAGGAGCGCTGATGGCGCGTCGGCCGGATCATCCCGTCGAGCCGCTGTTCGTCGACCGCTGGTCGCCGCGCAGCTTCACCGCGGAGCCGGTGCCTGATGCGGTGCTGCTGAGCGCGTTCGAGGCGGCGCGCTGGGCGCCGTCGGCATCGAATGCGCAGCCGTGGCGCTTCCTGATCGCGCGCCACGGCGACGCGCATTGGGAGGATTTCGTCGGCCTGCTGGCGCCGCGCAACGCGCTCTGGGCGAGCCGGGCGTCGGCGCTGATCGTGGTGCTCTCGGTGCTGCAGGTCGAACGGCGCGGTGAGATCGTGGCGAACGTCTCGCACAGCTTCGATACCGGCGCGGCCTGGACGAACTTCGCGCATCAGGCGCTGCTGCTCGGCTGGCATACCCATGGCATCGGCGGCTTCGACCGCGCGGCCGCACGCGAGCGGCTCGCGGTGCCAGAAGACCATGCGGTCGAGATGATCGTCGCGCTCGGGCGGCTGGGGAGCCTCGATACGCTCCATCCCGAATTCCACGCGGGCGAGAGCCCCAGTGGCCGCCGGCCGCTCGACGAGACGGTGTTCGCGGGCCGACTGGGGCTGCCCGCCTTCGCAAGCGAGAGGAACGCGGCATGACCATCCACAGCTATTGGCAGATCGACGTCGCCGAGGAGCCGGCGCGGTCGGAACCGAGCGCGCGGCCGCGCGGGCCGACGCTGTTCCGCGACGTGCGGACACCGACGCTGAACCGCTACGACTATTACGCCCAGATCGCGCAGGCGGCGGCGCAGACGGCGTTCGATGGCGTGTTCCTGCCGCATCGGCCGCAATCGGACGACAGCCGTATCGTCGCGGCCGCGATCGCGCGCGAGGTGCGGCGGATCACGCTGATCGCGGAATTTCCGGCCTGGTCCGGCTCGGCGGTCTATGCCGCCAAGCAGGCGGTCAGCTTCCAGCGGGCGGCGCACGGCCGGCTCGGCTGGGCGATCGCGCCGTCGGCCGATCCCGCCGTCCGCGCCCGCGACGGCGATCACGTGCCGGAGGACGAGCTCGTCGAACGGATCGAGGAACTGCTCGAGGTCGCGCGCGGCGTCCATGGCGAGCGGCCCTATTCCTTCGCCGGCAGGCATTTCGAGGTGCAGGATGGCGGTTTCGACGCGCCGCTCAACCGCGTGGCGTTTCCCCGCGTATTCCTCCAGGGTGAGAGCGAGGAGGCGTTGGCGCTGTCGGCGCGCGCCGCCGACGTGCATCTCTTCGCTGCGGCACCGCTGGCGAAGCTCCGGGCGCTGGTCGAGACGCTGGACACGCTGGCGCTGAGGGAGGGTCGGTCGGTCGCCTTCGGGCTGATCCAGCCGGTGCTCGCCCGCGAGGATCAGGACGAGGCCCGGGCGGACGCGAACCGCATCGCCATCGGCGGCGACGCGATCGTCGGCACCTATGACGAGGTGGCGGCGCGGCTGGCCGCGCTGGCGGCGCTCGGCATCACCCATTTCGTGCTGACCGCGCCGTCCTCGCTCGAGGAAGCGTATCGCATCGGCCAGCATGTCCTTCCCCGCTTCCATGCGCTGACCGAGCGCGTTCCCGCTGCTGCCTGAGGTGTCCCATGACGATCGATTTCTACTGGCGACTGCCCACCCACGGCTGCCACGGCAGCATCCGCCACGGCACCTATGATCGCGGCGACTGGTCGCCGCTTGGCCCGCACAACATCGCTCCGGGGCTCGACCGTGACGGCGAGGACGACGGCTTCCGCTACATCGACCATCTCGCCGAGATCGCCAAGGCGGCCGAGAGCGCGGGTTTCATCGGCGGGCTGATCCCGTCCTTTCCCAACACCGACGATCCCTGGGTGATCTCGCCGCTGCTCGCGCGCGAGACCCGGAGCTTCCGCTTCATGATCGCCTTCCAGCCCGGCTTCCTCAATCCGGTACACGCCGCACGCATGTCGGCAAGCCTGCAGCGGGCGACGGGCGGGCGTACCGTCTTCAACATCATCACCGGCGGCGGCGGCCCGGCCCAGCTCTGGTGGGGCGACAGCTTCAGCCACGACGACCGCTATGGCCGCACCACCGAGTTCCTCGACGTGTTCAAGGGCGTGTGGAAGGGGCAGGGCTTCTCCTACCAGGGCCGCTTCTACCAGGTCGAGGATGGCGGGCTCTCGCCGCTGCTGGCGCTGGAGGAATTGCCGGAAATCTGGTTCTCGGGCTCGTCGGACGCGGCGCTGCAGTCGGCGGCGAAGCACGCGGATTACTATCTCTCCTGGCTCGAGCCGTTCGACCAGCTGGCCGACAAGTTCGCGCGGGTGAAGGAGCGGACCGCGGCGCTCGGCGGCGAGCAGAAATGCGCGGTCCGCGTCGATCTCGTCGCCCGGCCGACCGAGGAGGAGGCCTGGCGCGACATCCGCATCGGCTTCGAGAACGTCGGCGACGAGCGCCGCCGAGCCAGCCGCGGCGGTCCGACCGATTCGGTGGGGGCCGCGCGGCAGCAGGCGCTCAGGCCGAGCGAGGCGCAACGCTACGAGGATTTGATCGTCGCGCCGAACCTGTGGGGCGGGTTCAACCTGCTGCGCGGCGGCCCGGCGCTCGGCATCGTCGGCAGCTACGAGCAGTGCGCGGCGAAGCTCGACGAGCTGATCGCCCGCGGCACCGACGCCTTCATCCTCGCCGGAACGCCGCATCTGGAGGAGGCCTACCGCGTCGGCGAGGAAGTGCTTCCCCTGCTCGGCGGCCAGGCGGAGGCGCTGCTGCAGGCGGCGGAGTGACCCGCGGCGCTTGAACCGTCGTCCGGCTTTTGCCGGGACGACGGTTAATTTGAGCTGGATCGCGCCCTAGAGTTTGATCCATCTGAAGAGTTTGATCCATCTGACTTGAAGCTGCTGTTCCCCGGCGAAGGCCGGGGCCCAGTTGCGAGCGGTTCGAGACTGGGCCCCGGCCTTCGCCGGGGAACAGATTCAGATTGGCCGAATCCGACCCTAGAACCGCACGATCACCGACGCGCCATAGGTGCGCGGATCGCCCCAGTAGACGGCGTCGCCGGTGATCCCTTGCACGGGATTGGCCTGTGGCAGCGCGTGGTTGCGATAGTCGGCGTCGAGCAGGTTGTTGACATAGGCCGAGACGGTGTAGCGCTCGTCCGGCGACGTATAGGTGATCCGCGCGTTGGCGATCGTGTAGCCGGGCTGGGTCAGCAGGTAGCGGTTCACCGTATCCTGCGGCGTGATGTAGTAATATTGCAGCGAGGTATAGCGCGCGTCGGCGGCGAACTCGAGATCGCCGCTTCCGCCCAGCGGCACCGTGTAGCTGGCGCTGCCGTTGAGCGTGAGCTTGGGCGCGCGCACGAACCGGGCGCCCGACAGGTCGGCGCCGCCGTTCACCACCTGCAGCTCGTCATATTTGGTGTCGAGGATACCGACCGCGCCGCTCAGCTTCAGCCGGTCGACCGGCGTCGCCTCCAGCTCGATTTCGGCGCCGTTGACGTGCGCCTTCTTCGCGTTCTGTAGGTAGGAGACGGTCGCGCCGCCCACCGCGCCGGGGTTCGGGCCTACGACGTTGATCTGTACGTCATCATAATCATAATGGAACAGCGTCGCATTGAAGGTGAGGCGCTTGCCGAACCACTGCGACTTGTAGCCGAGCTCGAACGAATTGAGCTTCTCCGGTTCGACCGCGAGCAGCGCGGCCGGCAAGGTCGCCGCGGTGTTGAACCCGCCCGATTTCACGCCATGCGCGAACTTGAAGTAGAGCAGATTGTCGTCGTCGACCTTCCACGCCGGCGTCACGTCGTAGGTGAAGGCGTCCCAGGTCTTCCTGAGATCGCCGGAGAAGGTGCCAGCACCGCCGAAGCCGCCGGTGTAGCTGTCCCACCAGCGCGCATAGTTGCTCCAGCCGGTCGCTGCCGCGCTGGGCGAGGCGAGGCGGTCGAGGTCGAGCGTCTTGGTCTCCCGCGTCCAGCGCGCGCCGAGCGTCAGCTTGAGCGCGTCGGTGAAGGCGAAGGTCGTGCTGCCGAACGCGGCGCCGCTTTCCGCGCGATGGTCATAGGCGGTCCAGCTATAGGCCGCCGGCGCCGTGCTGCCCGGCTCGGCCGGCACCGATCCGGCGGGCAATGTCGCCGAATAGGCATCGGAGACGATCTTCTCGTTGAAATAATAGGCGCCGAGAATCCAGCTCAGCCGGTCCGACTGGGGCGAGGCGAGGCGCAGCTCCTGGGTCCACTGGCTGCTGCGCGCGCGGGTATAGGAACGGGAAATCTCGAGCGGCGTATAGTCGTTGTCGCCCGGCCCGCGGGTCTTGAACCGCTCATAGCCGGTGATCGCGGTGAGCGTCAGGCCGTCGCCGATCGTCCAGTCGAGATGCAGCGAACCGCCGAGCTGGTTGCTGCGGCTGTATTCGCCCGCGTTGGTGCTGATCTCGTCCTTGTCCGTGGACGGGGCATAGCCGTTCCGCACCACGCCGCTGGTAAGGTAGCTGGCCGTGGTCCAATAGGTGCCGTCGGTGCGATAGTCGCGGTAATGGACGCTCAGCAGCGCCTCGAAGTCCTTGGCCGGCGCGAACAGCAGCTGCCCGCGGAAGACATTGTCGACGACGTGGTTCGACTTCTCGCCAGTGAAGAGATTGGTGAAGCGGCCATCGCGGTCGTCGAGGTGGAAGGAGAGGCGCGTCGCGAGCACGTCGGGCACGAGCGCGACGCCGACGCCGCCCTCGGCAATCTTGTTGTCGTAGCTGCCGTAGTCGAGCTTGACGTAGTTGTCGTCGCTGCCGCCGGTGAGGGACGGGCGTTTCGAGATCACGTTGATCGCGCCGCCGGTGGTGTTCTTGCCCCACAGCGTGCCCTGTGGGCCGCGCAGCACCTCGACCCGCTCGATGTCGAACAGCGGCAGGCCGGTGGCGCTCGCATTGCTGATGTAGACGTCGTCGAGGTAGAAGCCGACCGGGTTGGCGAGGTCGAGCTGCTGCTGCCCGGCGCCGACGCCGCGGATCCACCAGCGCGGGCGTCCGTGCTGTTGCGTGCCGGCGGAGGCGTTGGGCACGAGGTTCAGCACCTCGCTCGCCGAGCGGCCGATCCCGCCGACGCTGAACGTGTCGCTGCCGAGCGCGGTCACGGCGGTCGGCACGTCCTGCAGCCGCTGCTCGCGCCGCTGTGCGGTCACCACGATGTCGCCGCTGGCGGCCGCGCGGGCCTCCTCGCCTTCGCTGCCTTCCGCCGGCCTTGTTTTCAGCGGATCATCGTTGGCGGTGTCCGCGGGAGAAGGGCGGTCGGCCGGAAGCGACACGGCAAAGGCCGGAGTCGCCATCGCGAGCACGAACGCGAGCGCACTCGTCTGGGCCAGGGCGACGGACGCGGTTCGGGTCGGTAGCTGTGACAAGTCGGAAATCCCCCGATCGACTGGCGGCGAGATGCGCGCCGTGTTCGTCGACGGGATCGCAAGTGACGTGCCAGACGGCCGGCGATGCCGATTTACGGCCGTTCCACCCCGAAACCGGGCGGGCGATGACGGCCACGCACACCGATGCTGATGCGATCGCAGCATCTGCGGTCACCGGCTTGCTGCTTCTGCAACAGTGTTCGCCTCGGGAAAGCGCGTCGCCGGATACGGGCCACAGAGGGATGCTAGGCCGGCATCTGGCGAAGCACCGCCGCGACGCGATCATTCTCGCTCCGCTGGCCGATGGTGATCCGGATCCAGCCGTCGAGCGGCGGAAAAGCGCGCGCGATCTCGATGCCCGCGGCGGTGAAGGCGGTACGATAGCGCTGCGGATCGGGCGGAGCGAAGAAGACGAAATTGGCGCGGCTGTCGCTGTGACGCAGGCCTCGCTCGTCGAGGATCGCGGTCAGGCGCTGCCGCTCGGAGACGACCGCCGCCCGGACCGAGGCGACATGCCGTTGATCGGCCAGCGCGGCGGCGGCCGCTGCCAGGGCAGGGCGGCTCAGCGAATGCGGCGCGCCGATGCCGGTCTTGCGCAGCCCGTCGGCCAGCGACGCCGGTGCCAGCGCATAGCCGATCGGCAGACCGGCGAGCCCGTAGATCTTGGCCAGCGTGCGGAACACCAGCACGTTGCGTCCCTCGCGCACATGGCGGACGGCGCTACGCGCGGCGAAGTCGTCATATTCGAGGTAGGCCTCGTCGACGACCACCAGCGTCCGTGCCGCCGCATCGGCGATGAACCGGTGGAGCGCAGCGGCATCTCCGACGGCGCCTGATGGATTGTGCGGATTGACCAGCGACACCGCCAATGTCCGGGCACCGATTGCCCGCGCCAGCGCCGGCAGGTCGTTCTCGAGCCTGTCGTCGAGCGGCACCGGCACGGCGACACCGCCCAGCGGCGCGGCGGAATCGACGAGCTCGGTATAGCCCGGCGCGGAATAGACGATCCCGCCGCCCTGACGTTGACGCGCCAGATAGGCGCCGAGCGGCGCCAGCACTTCGCCGACCACCACCTGCTCGGGGGCGACACCCTCCAGTGTTGCGATTTGTCGGGCGAGCGTATCGACCTCAGCCTGGTCGACGTAGCGCTCGATCCCGGTCGTGGCGCGGGCGATCGCCGGTGCGACCTGAGGCGAAGGTCCGTATGCGTTTTCGTTGAGCGACAGGCGTATCCGCTCGCCACCGGCTGGCCGTGCCGCCGCCGGGGCAGCGGTGAGGACGGCGGCGCTCATCGCCAGCCATTCGCGGCGGTTGAGAAGGGGCATGTCCATCAGAAGCGCACTCCGGCCCGGACATAATAGAAGGCGCCGCTGAAGCCGAACGGCGAGAACTCGCTGTAGGGGAAGGCGCCGAACGTGTCGGCGCCGGTCAGCGCCGGGGTCGAGCGGATGTTCTCGGTCGGATAGACGTTGAACAGGTTGTTGGCGCCGACGGTGACCGCGAGGTGCGGGTTCACCTGTCCGGTGAAGCTGAAGTCCGTCACCCATTTCGCCTTGAGCCGCTGGATCACGTCGACGTTGCCGGCCGCGCCGGATTCGGTGGGCACGGTGCGGTAGGGTGTCGAGCCCGCGGCGATCAGCGCGAGGTTCGCCACCGACTGGTTGGTGAGCGCAACCTGCTCGACTTCGCCGTAGCGAGTCGCGCGCACGTCGAAGGTGATCGCGCCGAGCCGGAGATTGGCGCCGAGCGCGACCTTGTTCTGTGGCTGGCCATATTGGACGCGCGTGCGCTCGTTGATGTCGAACAGCGGCGTGGTGATGCCGAGGGCGGTGATCTCAAGCGGCGTCGCGGCGATCCGGCGGATGCGCGTCTCGTTGTGATTGTAGGCGGCGCTGAGCCTGAGGTCGGCCGAATCCCCCAGACGCGCCCGATAGGCGACGGTGACGTCGACACCCTGGGTGCGCGTATCGACGGCATTGGTGAAATAGCGCACGCTGGTGACGCCCGGGATGCCGATGCTGGCGAGATAGTCGCGCAGCCGCCGGCTGCCGGGCGCATCGACATAGTTGGACGAGAGCACGATGCGGTCGTCGATGTCGATGTGGTAATAGTCGACCGATGCGGTGAGCTCGCCGCCGGCATAGGTGAGGCCGCCGCCCCAGTTGGTCGACTTCTCCGGCCGCAGCGGCTCGGCGCCGAGTGCCTGCGCCAATGCCGAACCGACCGGGGCGGTGCGGACCAGCACGAATTCCGGGAAGCCGGTCGAATTGTTGACGATGGTGCGGCTGCTGGTCGAGCTGAAATACTGCTGCGCCAGCGCCGGTGCGTGGAAGCCGGTGCCGACCGACCCGCGCAGCGCGAACCCGGCGGGCAACACGATCCGTGTCGAGGCCTGGCCGTTCCAGGTGTCGCCGAAGTCGCTGTAATCCTCATAGCGGCCCGACAGGTCGATCTCCCACCCGCGCACCAGCTCGGTGCCGAGCTCGGCGAACAGGCCGATCGCGTGGCGGTGAACGTCGACGACGTCGCCCGGCTGGATGCCGGCGAAGCCCTGCGATCCGATGGTGGGCACCGCGCCGGCATTGGGGCCGTCGAGTACGCGCTCCGGTCCATAGGCATAGCTCGCCGGCTCGCCCGCGCCGATCTTGTAGTCGTCGCGGCGATACTCGGCGCCGACGGCGAAGCTGAGCGGTGCCGCGAGTCCGACCTCGAACGCCCTGGAGAGCGTGAGGTCGCTCGTCCATTGCGAGTTCTCGTACTTGCCGTTGTAGAAGCGCGTCGGGCTGGCGGTGCCGAGCGTCGCGTTGAGCGTGTTCTCGGTACGGTATTCGATGCTGTTGCCGCCGTAGACCGTCGACAGGTCCCATTTCCACCCGGCGACCTCGCCGCGCAGGCCAAGCGCTGCCGAATAGTCGGTGCTGCGCGTGTTGACGAACGGCAGGAACCCGTCGGGATAGATGGCGCGGACGTTCTCGTCCTGGCCGGGCCGGCGGAACGAGGCGTTGGAATGCGCCTTGCTCACGCGATAGCCGCCGAAGCCGTAAAGCTCGACGGCGCCAAGCGGCTTCTCGAGATTGACGATCACCGAGGCGTCCTTGAGGTCGCCCTCGTCGGCGAAGCGCCAGACGTTGCGGTCGACGCTCGCCTCGCGCGGGTCGAGCCGGGTACCGGCAACGCCGCCGGGCGGATTGAGGCCGATGCCGGCGCCGTAGCGCGCGGAAAGCGGCTGAGGCGTACCTGTCGGCGAGGTGCCGAGATAGAATTGGCGCGTGTCCGGCCGCGCCCGGTTCGCCGCCTCGTGGTCGCGGTAATAGCCGGTCACGTTGACGAATCCATCGTCGCCGAGCTTGAGCCCTCCGCCCAGCGAGAATTCATAAGTGTCGCCCCCGCCGTCATAGGTCGACCCGGCGCTCGCCGTCGCATGCAGCGCGGTATCCTCGCGCAGCAGGATGTTGATGACGCCGGCGATCGCGTCGGAGCCATATTGCGAGGAGGCGCCGTCGCGCAGAATCTCGATCCGGCCGATCCCGGCGGCGGGAATCTGGTTGAGATCGGTCGGCACCGCGCCCTTGCCGATGGTGCCGCCGGTGTTGACCCAGGCCGCGGTATGCAGCCGCTTGCCGTTGACCAGCACCAACGTCTCGTCGGGCGAGAGGCCGCGCAATGACGCGGAATGGATGTGGGTGTTACCGTCGGGCGTGGTCGGCGTCGCAAAGGCGAAGGACGGCGCGAGCTGGCGCAGCACTTCCGTCGTCTCCTGATAGCCGGAGGCGCGCAGATCGTCGCCGCGCAGTAGGTCGATCGGCACCGGCGACGTCGTCACGGTGCGCTCGCCGAGCCGGGTTCCGGTGACGACGATCTCTCCGTCACGGCTATCGTCCGGCGCCGTTTCCGCCGATTGCTGCGATCGATCGGTCGGTGAGCCCGGCGCCGACTGCTGCGCCAGCGCCGGCGCGGCGCCGAGCAGGGTGCCGGCCAGGAGCAGGAATTTCATCGCCATGTCTGTTCCCCTTCAGATCAACGGGACAGACGCGCCGGTTTGCTTTCGTGGACGCGCGGTTCCGACCCGGTTCGAACTTTCGACGAGGCTCGACACCGGGTGTCCGCCCGCCACACCGATCTCCTGCCATGGGCAGCAGGCCGGTAGGGCAGCCATATTCCTAGTTTTTAAGTATGAATTAGAAGAAATGCTTCGGCGGTAGCAAGCTGGGCTGAAGGGATATCGGAATCGCGCTTACGTCGGCGCGGACGTGGGTTGGGCTGTCACGCGTTCAGCGAACCAAATAAAAGTCGACTATCATAACTATGGTGCGGACGGCGGGACTCGAACCCGCACTCCGTGACCGGAAAGGGATTTTAAGTCCCGTGCGTCTACCAATTTCGCCACGTCCGCGCATAGCTTCGACCGGAGCGCGTGGCGGCGCCCGCGTCAACCCGCCGATCACTATTTGATATTCCGACCCCGCCTTCCCGATCGTCATGCCGGACTTGTTCCGGCATCCACTTCTCCACGAAGACTGACGGTGAGGTCCCAGCCCGAACCTTGAAATCGACGCCTTGCTGCGCGGTGGACCCCGGAACAAGTCCGGGGTGACGAATGGCGGGTCAGGTTCTCTGCAATCCGCCCTAGCTCGAATCCGCCTCACTCCATGTTGAGGCGCGCGCGCATTTCCTTGCCCGGCTTGAAATAGGGCACCCGCTTGGCGTCGACGCTCACCGTCTCGCCGGTGCGGGGGTTGCGGCCGGTGCGGGCGTCGCGCGCACGGGTCGAGAAGGCGCCGAAGCCGCGCAGCTCGACGCGGCCGTCGGCGACGAGGCGATCGACGATCTGATCGAAGAAAACGTCAACGATCTTCTCGATGTCGCGCACCGACAGGTCGGCGTGATCGCGGGCGAGGAGCTGGACGAGTTCGGATCGGATCATTCTACCCCCCGGGGCAGCGGCGACACGCGCCGCATTTAGCCTATCCTACGCGAAACGCACGGCTTTTATCAACCGTCGCGGCTCACGCGCTGTACCGGGGCGACACGGATGCGCCTCCCCGGCCAGACCCCTTACTTGGTTTCGCTGTTGCGAGCCTTCAATGCCTCGCCGAGGATGTCGCCGAGCGACGCACCCGAATCCGACGAACCATACTGGGCCACCGCCTGCTTCTCCTCGGCGATCTGCATCGCCTTGACCGAGAAGGTCGGCTTCTTCGAGCGATCGAAACCGGTGACCATCGCGTCGAACTTCTGCCCGACCTGGAACCGCTCCGGGCGCTGCTCGTCGCGGTCGCGGCCGAGGTCGGTGCGCTTGATGAAGCCGGTCGCGCCGTCGTCGCCGACCTGGACCTCGAGGCCCGCGTCACGCACCTCGAGCACCGTCACGGTGACGATCTCGTTCTTGTTGACGCGCGCACCGCCGGCGGCCGCCGGGCTCGGCACGCCGCCGCGCTCGAGCTGCTTCATGCCGAGGCTGATGCGCTCCTTGTCCGGCTCGACCGCGAGCACGACCGCCTGCACGGTCTCGCCCTTGCGGTGCAGGTTGAGCGCGTCCTCGCCCGAGATGCCCCAGGCGATGTCGGACATGTGGACCATGCCGTCGACGTCGCCGTCCAGGCCGATGAACAGGCCGAACTCGGTCGCGTTCTTGACCTCGCCCTCGACGGTCGAGCCGACCGGGTGCGCGGCGGCGAACGCCTCCCACGGGTTCTGCTGCGCCTGCTTGAGGCCCAGGCTGATGCGGCGCTTCTCCTCGTCGACCTCGAGCACGACCACTTCCACCTCCTGCGAGGTCGAGACGATCTTGCCCGGATGGACGTTCTTCTTGGTCCAGCTCATCTCGGAGACGTGGACCAGGCCCTCGATGCCGGGCTCCAGCTCGACGAACGCGCCGTACTCGGTGATGTTGGTCACGCGGCCCGACAGCTTGGCGCCGACCGGATACTTCTGCGCCGCGCCGTCCCACGGATCGCTCTCCAGCTGCTTCATGCCGAGGCTGATGCGCTGCGTGTCGCGATTGATGCGGATGATCTGGACGCGGACGGTGTCACCGATGTTGAGCACTTCGCTCGGGTGATTGACGCGCTTGTAGCTGAGGTCGGTGACGTGGAGCAGGCCGTCGATGCCGCCCAGGTCCACGAACGCGCCGTAGTCGGTGATGTTCTTGACGACGCCGTCGATCACCTGACCCTCGTGCAGGCTCTGGATCAGGCCCGAACGCTGCTCGGCGCGGGTCTCTTCCAGCACCGCGCGGCGCGACACGACGATGTTGCCGCGCTTGCGGTCCATCTTGAGGATCTGGAACGGCTGCGGGATGTCCATCAGCGGGGTGACGTCGCGCACTGGGCGGATGTCGACCTGGCTGCCGGGGAGGAAGGCCACCGCGCCGTTGAGGTCGACGGTGAAGCCGCCCTTGACGCGGCCGAAGATCACGCCGTCGACGCGGTTGCCCTGGGCGAACTCGGCCTCCAGCTTGTCCCACGCGGCCTCGCGGCGGGCGCGGTCGCGGCTCAGCATCGCCTCGCCATTGGCGTTCTCGACGCGGTCGACGAACACCTCGACCTCGTCGCCGACCTTCAGCTCGGCCTTCTGGCCGGGGGCGGCGAACTCGCGGAGCGGCACGCGGCCCTCCGACTTCAGGCCGACGTCGATGATGGCCATGTCGTTCTCGATACCGGTGACGGTACCGATGACCACGCGGCCCTCGAAGCCGTCGGCCTGGCCGAGCGTCTGGTCGAGCAGCGCGGCGAAATCGTCGCGGGTGGGATTGGCGGCAGTTGCCATAAGAAACAGGGTCCTATTCGTTCACGTTTCCGGCCAGCCGGTTGTCTCCGGCGGTCTTTGGGCCGATTCGCCGCGGCGGCCGGATGCCGGTCGCGGCGTCCACCGGGGCGGTTCACACCCGAGCGAGGAAGTCAGGACAAATGCGCAAATGGCGCGGCCAGCGCGACCGGATGCCCGGTCCGCTCCGCGCCTATGCGGGGGATCGGGGCGTCGCCGCCCGTTGCCCCGTCCGTGCCTCCACGAGCGCGATCGCCCGCTGGACGGCGGCGTCTATAGAGAGAAAGCTGGTGTCGAGCAAGACGGCGTCGTCGGCGGGCTTGAGCGGCGCCTGGCTGCGCGTGCTGTCGCGCTCGTCGCGGGCGCGGATGTCGGCGAGTACCTTGTCGAGGCTGACGAAGCTGCCGCGCGCGAGCAGCTCCGCGTGGCGGCGGCGGGCGCGGATCATCGGCGTCGCCTTGACGAACAGCTTCACCTCGGCTTCCGGCGCGATCACCGTGCCGATGTCGCGCCCGTCGAGCACCGCGCCGCCGGGCTGCTGGGCGAAACGCCGCTGCCGCTGGAGGAGGGCGGCCCGCACCAGCGGGTGGACCGAGACGATCGAGGCGACCTTGCCGATCCGGTCGTCCTTCAGCCGCTCCTCGGCGAGCAGTGCCTCGTCGAAATCGGTCGAGGCGACGGCATCCGCCTCCTTCTCGGGATCGAGCTCGTTGTCGAGCACGGTCGCCGCCACCGCGCGATAGAGCAGGCCGGTGTCGAGGTGGGGCAGGCGGAAATGACGTGCGAGCGCGCGCGCGATCGTCCCCTTGCCCGAGGCCGCAGGCCCGTCGACGGCGATGATCATTGGTCGAGCCACCGCGGATCGGCGCCGAGCTTCGTGGCGGTGGCGACGAAATCGGGATAGCTGGTGGCGATCGGGCTCGCGTCGTCGATCTCGATCGGCCGCGCCGACGCCATGCCCGCCACGCTCATGCTCATCGCGATGCGATGGTCGAGCTGCGAGGCGATGCGGGCGCCGCCGGGGATCGGCTCGCCGCCGGTGCCCTCGATCGTCATGCCGTCGGGAAGCTCGGCGACGCGGGCGCCGTTGGCGGCGAGCGCTTCCGCCATCGCCGTGACGCGATCCGATTCCTTGACGCGCAGCTCCTCGGCGCCGCGCGCGACCGTCGTGCCCTCGGCGAAGGCCGCCGCCACGAACAGCACCGGATATTCGTCGATCATGCTCGGCGCGAGCTCGGGCGGCACCTCGATGCCCTTGAGCCCGACATGGCGCACGCGCAGGTCCGCGACCGGCTCGCCGCCGACGATGCGCGCGTCCTGCTCGGTAATGTCGGCACCCATCAGCCTGAGCGCGGTCAGCAATCCCGCCCGGGTCGGATTGAGCCCGACGTTGCGGATGACGATGTCGCTCCCCGGCACGATCGACGCCGCGACCATCCAGAAGGCGGCAGAGGAGGGGTCGCCCGGCACGACGATGTCCTGGGGCCTCAGCTCCGCCTCGCCGGTGATGGAGATCACGCCGTCCTCGACGGTCAGCTCGGCGCCGAACCCGCGCAGCATCCGCTCGCTGTGGTCGCGCGTCGGCACGCGCTCGATCACCCGCGTGATCCCCGGCGCGTTGAGCCCGGCGAGCAGCACCGCCGACTTCACCTGCGCGGAGGCGACCGGCAGCTCGTATTCGATCGGCACCGCCGGGCAGATCCCGTGCACCATCAGCGGCAGGCGGTCGCCCGGGCTCGCGGTGAAGTCTGCGCCCATCTGCGACAGCGGCGCGATCACCCGCCCCATCGGCCGCTTCGACAGCGACGCGTCGCCGATGAAGGTGGTGGTGATCGGATGGCTCGCGACCAGCCCCATCAGCAGCCGCGTCGACGTGCCCGAATTGCCCATGTCGAGCGCATTGGCCGGCTGCAGCAGCCCGCCGACCCCGACGCCGTGGACGCGCCACACGCCGTCGTCGTCGCGCTCGATCGTCGCGCCCATCGCTCGCATCGCGGCGGCGGTGGCGAGCACGTCCTCGCCCTCCAGCAGCCCTTCGATTCGCGTCTCGCCGACCGCGAGGCTGCCCAGCATCAGCGAGCGGTGGCTGATCGACTTGTCGCCGGGAACGGTCACCGTTCCACGGAGCGGACCAGAGGCGGAAATCGAAAGCGGACGGGGAAGGGAGCCGTGCATCGGCCGCGGCTTTTGACAGCGCGCTTGCGCTCTGGCAAGGCGCGCCCCAACTTCGTGGGTGATACCCCGAAATCCCCTTTTTTGTGAGTGAGGCGAAAGCGATGGTGAAGCCCGAGTGGGGCACGAAGAGGACGTGCCCGAAGTGCGGCACGCGGTTCTATGATCTCGGCAATGACGAGCCCGTCACCTGCATCAACTGCGGCGTGGCGTGGGAGCCGGAGCCGATTCTCAAGTCCAAGCAGCCGCTGCCGTTCGAGGCGGTGAAGACCGACAAGGCCGAGGGCGAGACCGCGGATGCCGATCTCGGCGCCGAGGACCTGGACCTGGTGGAGGTCGACGAGGAGGGCGAGGCGAGCCCGGACGACGACGTCGATCTCGGCGGCGACGACGACCTCGGCGTGCCAACTGGCGATGAGGACGAGGAAAGCTGATTTTCGGCAGCGGTCGCGACCCCGTTCGCGACCGCTTGCCAAACCCGCGCGGCCCGCGTAGAGGGCAGCGCCTTCCCGGGGTGTGGGGCCGTAGCTCAGCTGGGAGAGCGTCGCAATGGCATTGCGAAGGTCAGGGGTTCGATCCCCCTCGGCTCCACCATTTCCTTGATTTTGCTAGAAAGGCAAAATCGTAGCAACCTAACTTCTCGCAGCGTTTGGTGATCCTCTGGCATCGATTCACGTCGATTCGGGTCAGCTTGACTGCGGGTGTTGCTGAACCTCAAGCAGAACGAGATCATCTACGTTAGGCGAGAGGCAAGATTTCGCTGCAAGCGAGCCGCGAGCGCGGTCGAACTCCGCTGAGTAAGTCGGTCGCGCCCAATGGGCATCATGGCGCGCTCTACATGCCCGCGCGGTTGCGGGAACAAAGAGGATCCTGGTCGGCGCTCAATGCATAGGTCGGACCCCGCCCAAGGAGGGGGGGCGATTGGTTCGCAATTGGCGACCTGCTAGGTGCGATCCCATCGTGGGGAGATGTCGTCGGAGCAATCGCATTCCGGCCTTGATCATTAGTCAATTTGGGCCGAGCTTCCTCGTTCATTCCGTCGCAAAAGTGCCGGGCTTTACGTGATTTTACGACATATTAACTATAATCTCCTCTAAGATATGTAGAGGGACTGCTAGCCTGCGGCACCATTTGGATCCGGTGAGCTGGCCTGTCCGACAGAACCGGGGCGTTGCGTGTGGCTTACATATTGGTTGCCGACGATGACGACTTGCTCGGCGAACTGCTCCGCTTCAAGCTGGAGGATGCGGGGCACGACGTCACTATCGTCGAGGAGGGCGGGGCAGCGCTGGTGCAAGCGTTGAGCGGGGCATTCGACCTGCTCGTGCTTGATGCGATGATGCCGGTACTTTCGGGGCTCGAGGTGCTGAAGTCGCTGCGCGCTGATGAGCGCGGCCGCGCGCTGCCCGTCGTCATGCTGACCTCGCGCAAGGCGCGGGAGGACGTGGTGACGGCTCTGGAGGCGGGGGCCAACGACTATCTCACCAAACCGTTCATCCCGGACGAGCTCGTCGTGCGCGTGAATGCGATACTGCGATCGGAGGACGCGCGTGCGAAGCGGTCGAGCGGCGCTTAGCGCATTCGCCGCGGCGCTGGCTCTCGCTGTCCAACCTGCGGTTGCGCAGGCCGGGCAGCGCGACGTTTTGATCCGCGAAGCTGCCGCCGCGCGCGAGGCGCGGGATTTCGTCCGCGCGATCCGGCTGCTCGAAAGCGCCCGCGCCGATCACCCCGACGATCCCGAGATCCTGCGGCTGCTCGGCACCAACTATGCCTTCGCCAAGCGATATGACGAGGCGATCGCCACGCTGTCCCATGCGCGCGACGTCGCGCCCGGCGACCTCGACATCCGCCTGGCATTGACGCGCGCCTATTTCTGGGCGGGACGGTCCGGTGAGGCGGAATCCGAGCTCCGCGGGATCGAGGCACATGACCCGGGCAACGCCGAAGCGGCGGCGCTGAGCCGCCAGATCGATGCAACCGCGACAGGCGCTGTTTCGTCGTCAGAATCGCGCCGTGGCGGCATCGCGCTGTGGAGCTCGATCTCCGACGTATCGCTGGCGTCCGGCGACGACCGCACCTGGTGGACGGCGGGCGCGTCGATCTACGGCACCGTTGCGCCGCGCACGACGCTCACTGCGCAGGTAGAGCGCGAGGCGCGGGGACGGGGGCTGATCGATACCTATCTGCTTGCGCGGGTCGATCACGGATTCTCGCCGTCGCTCCGCGCCTATCTGGCGGTCGCGGGGACGCCCAACGCCGACTTCCGCGAGCACTGGAGCCTGCGGGGCGGCATCGAGGGGGATGTCGGCGGGCCGGTCACGTTGCTGCTCGACGCGCGCCATGCCGATTACGGGCATACCAACGTGACGGCGCTGGAGCCGGGCGCGCGCCTCGCGATCGGACCGATCCGCGGCAGCGCGACGATCCGGATGATTAATCTGTGGGACGAGACCAATCACTATCGGAGCGGCTGGTCCGGGCGGCTCGACAGCGAGCTCGGCAACGGCATGTTATTGTTCGGCGGCGCCGCCACCTACCCGGATACCCAGGCCGGCGTCACCCGCCGCCTCCATGCCGCCTTCGCCGGCGTCCAGTTCCCGATAGGTGATCGCTGGAGCCTGCGGCTGACCGGCGACTATGAGAAGCGCCGCCAGAGCTATGAGCGGAAGGGCGCGACGGTCGGCCTCCAGATGCGGTTCTGATGATCCATCTGCCGGCCATTGCCGATGCGCTGGCGCGGATCGCGATCCTGGTGTCGGTTTACGGCGCACTGGTGATGGCGGCCTTCCTGCTGTTCCTGGTGATGCGCCGGGATCGCAAGGAGCGGCGCCTCGCCCAGTCGCAGACCAATGCCCGCGCGCTGTTGCGCGAGGTCATGACCGCCGTCACGCGCGGCGGCGAGACCGGTCCTGCTTATGCCAAGGCGATCGATGAAGAGCGGCTGGCCGCGGTCACTCATCTGAGCCAGCTCGTGCGCGGCGAGGATCGCGAGCGGCTGACCGAGTTCGTCGAGCGGAACCGGCTGCTCGAGGCGATCGCCGACCGCGCGCGCCGCGGCAGCCGGGCGAAGCGCGTGGACGCGATCCGGCTGCTGGGGAACATCGGCGGGGTGCAGGCCGTGTCCACGCTGACCGGCATCATCCGTGACGATCGCGATCCGGCGCTTCAGCTGGAGGCAGCAGCGATGCTGGCGAAGCTGTCCGCGCTGCCGGCGCCCGACGTGCTGATCACCGCGCTCGATCTCGAACGGGCATCGGTCTCGCGTGTCCACCGCGCGTTGTTCCGCGCGCTGGCGCCGGCCCATGCTGCGGAGCTGAGGCGTCTCGCCGGTCGTCGGCTGCCGTCGGGCCTGCGTGCGGTGATCATCGACGCGCTCGGCTGGACGGGCGATTACTCGGGGCTTCCCGCGCTCGCCGAAGCGGCGAAGGATCCCGATCCCGAAATCCGCCTCTCCGCGCTGCGCGCCGCGCGCAGGATCGATCATCCGGCAAGCGCGGGCTGGGTACTCGCGCTGCTCGACGATCCCGACGAGACGGTGCGAGCGCAGGCGGCGCTTGGCTGCGCGGCCCTGGGCTTGCGCCGGGCCGTCCCGCAGCTCGACGCGATGCGGACGGACAAATCCGCTTGGGTCCGGTTGCGTGCGGGCGAGGCGCTTCAGGCCCTGCGGAGGGCGCCGGCATGACCTGGGATACGCTCGACAACTGGGGCGAGGCGATCGGCCTCGGGCTGCTGGTCGCGGCGAGCGTGCTGAGCTTTGCCGTCGTCAGCCTGCGCAACCTGATCTCGACGGTGCAGCTGCTGATCGCCGCCTGGGTGTTCCGCACCCGTATCCGGCCGGCGCGCCGCTCCTACGATCTGTGGACGCGCTATTCGGACCTCGCCCTGCCGGTGTCGGTCATCGCCCCCTGCTACAATGAGGCGTTGTCGATCGCCGACAGCGTGCGCGCGCTGCTCGCGCTCGAATATCCGCAGCACGAGGTGATCGTCGTCAACGACGGCTCCAAGGACGCGACGCTGGCCACGCTGATCGAAGAGTTCGCACTACATCCGGTCGAGCGCGAGCAACTCGCGGAGCTGCAGCAGACCCGCATCCTCGGCGTCTATGCCTCGGCGAACCATGCCAACCTGCTCGTCATCGACAAGGAGAACGGGCGCAAGGCCGATGCGGTCAACGCCGGCATCGGCTTCGCCACCGCGCCCTTGGTCTGCGTGATCGACGCCGATTCGATCATCGAGCCCGACGGGTTGCTGCGCGCGACCGAGCCGTTCATGACCGACGACGGCAGCCTGGTCGCGGTCGGCGGCGCGATCCGTATCGTCAACGGGTCGATCGTGCAGGGCGGGCACGTCCGCAAGATCCAGCTGCCGAAGGGCTGGCTGCCGCGCTACCAGATCCTCGAATATCTGCGTGCCTTCCTGACCGCGCGCATCGCCAATGCGCAGCTCAACATGCTGACACTGATCTCCGGCGCGTTCGGCATCTTCCGCCGATCGGTGCTGGTCGAGGTCGGCGGCTATCGCCACGACACCGTCGGCGAGGACCTGGAGGTCGTCACCCGCATCCATCGCCATATGCGCGAGCAGAAGCGCCGTTACCGCATCGGCTTCGTGCCGGAGGTGGTGTGCTGGACCGAGGCGCCGTTCGAGATGACCGGGCTTCGCAACCAGCGCTCGCGCTGGGAGCAGGGCGCGCTGGAGACGTTGGTGCGGCATCGGCGCATGATCCTCAACCCGCGTTACGGCCGGATCGGCATGGTCGCGATGCCGATGATCGTGCTCGAGGACGTGCTCGGCCCGCCGTGCGAACTGATCGGCTATGTTTCGCTGCCGATCCTCTATGCGCTCGGCCTGTCGAGTGGCGTGGTGGTGCTCGCCTTCTTCTCGCTGACCGTGTTGTTCGGCACCGCGCTCAGCCTCGGCACGCTGGTGCTGGAGGAGCTCCAGCTGCGGCGCACGCCCAGCGCGCGCGACCTACTGATGATCGGCGTCGCGGCGGTCGTCGAAAATCTGGGATACCGTCAGATCAATCTCGTCTTCCGTCTGCGCGGCATCTGGCGTTTCCTGCGCAAGGATTCGACCTGGGCGGCGGTGCCGCGCGCCGGCTTCACCCGGAGCTGATCGCAGGGTCGCTCTGCTCGTCCCCATTCGCGAGCAGGATCAGACAGAGGTTCACTTCCGCGCGCAGGGCGTCGTCGCCGGCCTCCCCGGCGACCGCGTCCTCGATGCGCCGCACCGCCTCGCCGAGATCGGCATCGCCGAACATCGCCGCCGTGCCCGCCAGCTTGTGTGCGAGCGTGCGCAGCTCGTTGCGCTCGGCGGGCGCGATCGGCCCTTCCGAAGCGGCGACCGCGGAAAAGGCGGCAGCGGCTTTCGTACGGAAATCGGCGTAGCGAGCGCGCAGCCGCTCGATCGCCGGATCGTTCGGTTGCGGGGGTGGCGGTGCGCTTTCTTCGGTGCCGCTTTCGACGAGGCGATCGAGGGCCGACTGCAGCTCGCGCAGCTGGATCGGCTTGGCGACATGACCCTGCATTCCCGCCGCGAAGCAGGCCGCGATGTCGTCCTCATAGGCATTGGCCGTCAGCGCGACGATCGGCAACGTCGCGGCGTCATATCCCTTGGCACGCAGCCGGCGTGTCGCCTCGAGCCCGTCGAGCTCGGGCATCTGTACGTCCATCAGCACGATGTCATAGGGCTCGCCTCGCGCTGCGGCTTCGTCCACGCGCGCGATTGCCTCCGCACCGTTGGCGGCGACATCGACCCGGCAGCCGAGCCGCTCCAGCAGGGCGGTGGCGAGGATTTGGTTGATGTCGTGATCCTCGGCGAGCAGTACCCGGCGTGTAGCGGGCGAGGGCTTGATCGCAGGCGTCGGTGCCGATCGTGGCGTGGAAGGGACAGGCTCGCTCGCCTCGACGAGCGGCAAAGTCAGGATCATCGTGGTGCCTTCACCCGGTATGCTGCGCAGCGACAATGTCCCGCCCATCAGCTCGGCCAGCTTGCGGCTGATCGCGAGCCCGAGGCCGGTGCCGCCGAAGCGCCGGGTGGTGGTCTCGCTTTCCTGCACGAACTCGTCGAAGATCGCCGCCTGCCGTTCCGGCGCGATGCCGACGCCGGTATCGGTCACCTCGATGATCCCGCGCCTTTCCTCGTCCCCGTCGACGCGGGCGCTCAGCGTCACGCCGCCTTCTTCGGTGAACTTGATCGCGTTGCCGATCAGGTTGGCGAGGATCTGGCGAAGGCGCAGGCTGTCACCGACGATGTGCTTAGGGAAATCGTCCGCCAGGTCGAGCGTCAGCGCGAGCCCCTTGCGCTCGGCGGCGACCGACATCAGCCTGAGCGCGCTCTTGAGCGCATGGTGGACGTCGAACGGCTCGTTGACGATCGTCATCCGCCCGGCATCGATCTTCGACAGATCGAGGATGTCGTTGAGCAGGCGCATCATCGTGCGGCCGGATTCGGCGATCAGCTGAGCGTGGCGCCGCTGTTCGTCGTCGAGCTCGCTTTCGAGCAGCAGCTCGGTGAAGCCGATCACGCCGTTCATCGGCGTGCGGATCTCGTGGCTCATGTTCGCGAGAAAATGGGATTTCGCCTCCGCCGCCGCTTCCGCGCGCTGCCGCGCCTCGTCGCGCTGCATCTCGAGCTGCTTCCTGCGCGTCACGTCGCGGATTGAGGCGATGACCTCCGTCGGGGCGTTGGTCGCGGAATCGCGGACCAGCTTGCTGTTCGCCTCGAGCCAGACCCAGTCGTCGGCGCCGCCGGAACGATGCGACCGGTAGATTACCGTGGTCGCCTCGATCTCGCCTAGCGCCAGAGCCAGATAGGCGTTGAGGACCATCTCGCGATCGTCCGGATGGAAGCGCGTCAGCATGTTCCGGCCGACGAGTTGCTCGGGCGTGACGCCGAGCACGTCTCTGACGGACGGCGTGGCGAAGATGCAATGGCCGTCGAGCGTCATGCGGACCACCGCATCGGTGACGTTCTCGGCGAACAGCTTGAGCTGTTCCTCGCGTGCCGCGAGCTCGATCTCGGCATGCTTGCGGTCGGTGATGTCGGCGACCACGCCGATGAAGCCCGTGCGCTCGCCGGCGGAGTCGAATTCGGCGGCGCTGACGACGCGGATCCATGTCTCGCGGCCACCTTTCGTGCGGAAATTGAGCTCACGCGAGGAGGTGTCGCCCGGTCGATCGAGGCCGCTGCCGGAGGGCTTCCGTTCGAATTCGGCCAGGTTGATCAGCGCATTGCGCCAGCCGTGACCGAGTGATTCGCTTTCGCTCAACCCGGTGATGCGGCTCCACGCGGCGTTCACATAGGTGAGGCCGCCGTCGCGACCCGCGCGATAGATTCCGACCGGCGCCGCATCCGCGAGCGTCCGGAAACGTGCCTCGCTTGCCTCGAGCGCCGCCACGCTGGCGCGTTGTTCGGTGATGTCGCGGATATTGCCGGAGGTTCCGACGAATCTTCCATCTGCATCGCGCATGGCGCGCACGCTGACCTCGACGTCGCGAATGTCGCCGTCCGCGCGGGTGAAGCGCTGCCGGAGCACGCATTCGTCGAGCTCGCCCGACACGATCCGCGGATAGATGCTCTTGGCTTCCTCATAGTCCTCGGGCCGGAGCAGCCTGGTCGTCGGCCAGCCGAGGCTTTCCGCCACGGTGTAGCCGGTGATCTGCGTCCAGGCGGGATTGAGGAACGTCCAACGCCCTTCGGCATCGGTGCGGAACACGATCTCGCGCATGTTCTCGAGGATCGACCGCGCGAAGTCGCGGCTCTCGCGAAGTTCCTTTTGAACCTCTCGTAATCTCTGTACCGCCGCCGCCACCGGCAAGGCCGAGCCGAAGGTGAAGAGCAGGAAGGTCTGCAGCACGAGTATCTTGGTGGCGAGGGCTCCCTGAACCAGATGCACGGGACCGTAGCCCATGGTCGTCGCGACCGAGGCGATCAGCGCGACGATCGAGGTCGTGATCGCGGCACCGAACGTTCCGAGGCGGAACGCAGCCACCATCACAAAGGGGGTAGCGATGAACAGGAGCGGGAATCGGTTCTGGAAGAACACCGCGATCGTGATCGCCGTGCCGACCAGCAGGATCGCTGCCCATTCGATCGCAGTGCGGCGGTCGAGGTGCGGGGCGTGCTTGAAGCCGTGAAAGAGAATTGCCAGGATGGGCGTGACGACGAGCAGGCCGAGGCCGTCGGCGAGTACCCAGCTGATCCATACGTCGGGAGCGACGATGTCGCCTGGCGCCGCCAGTACGAACATGGCGATCACGCCTGAGGTGGCCGGGGCCACGATACCCCCGAGCAATACGAGCCAGGCCATCGGCTGGAGCTTGCCGAGGTCCGGCCGGCCCCCCGCGGCCCAATGCAGGCCGAGCACGACGATGGTGATCTCGACACTGTTGCAGAACGCCAGGCCCAGGGCGTGGCGCGCATCGTCGCCGACCGTGAAGTTTGCGGCGGCGTTTGCGATGAAGCTGGGAACGATGAACCAGCCGAAACCCGCTCGTTCATAGCGAAGCATTATCGCGACGAGGAAAGCGTTCGGTAGCCACAGTGCTGCGATGCGTCCGGTATCGCGGGTCAGGACAATGCTGCCCCACGCGAGAAACGCGAACGCGGCGGCGGCAAGCAACGGCACGAGCAGGCCTGGCGCCTCGGCAGGATCGGCTTCGATCTCGTTCACCGCGATAGAATGGATCGTGATTTGCACCCAGGCAACACTCTCGCATCTTCTCGGTCCAATGATGCCGACCTCGTCCCAGCATCATTCCTGCAGATTTGCATCAACGGCCGCTTTCGGGCTTCCAGACGGACGCCGATCGGCTGCTTCTGGCCATTAGCTGGCGCCGTATAGAGCGGGGCAGTTTTGCGCCCGGGAGGACTGCGCGAGTTCGAGAATTATTGACGAAAAATTAACCATTTCGGCTTACGAGAGTTTTCGGTCTCTTACCGTAGGTGCATCCCCGAGAAAGGATGAACCAATGATCGTTCGTCGCATGGCCCTGTCAGTTTTGGCGCTCGTCGGAGCCGCATTGCCGGCGGCCGGCGCGGGCGCGGAAGAGATGTCGATCGGCATCGTCGGCCGCGTTCGCACCATCTGCGACGTGTCGCTGGCCGGCGGGGCGGCGGAGGCGCTGCACCGGGGCGACAATCGCCTGGGGCGGATGACCGAGCTCTGCAACAGCGTCGAGGGCTATCGCCTGGTGATGGAGCACCCGCGGGGGCTCGCCAACGCCTTCGTCGTGATCGGCGGCGGGCAGCGGATCCCGCTCTCCGAAGCGGGCACCTCGACGGTGATCGTCGACAGCGATCATCCGACCTATGCCGAGCGGGATCTCACGCTCGTCCTCGCCGAGACCCCTGCCGGCCGGGCGACATCGATCACGCTCTACGCCGAGCCGAAAGGCGTCACCTTCTGACCCACACGGCGGCTCAGCCGCCGATCGCGCAGCCCGCACCGCCCGCGAGCCCGAGCCGCGGCAGGAACGTCAGCGTCACCGTGTCGCTGTAGGATCCCGCCGGAACGCTCGCCACGTCGCGCTGGCTGAGCGCGACCTCGACCGGATGGACCCGGCCGGTCGGCGCCTGGGTGACGTCGCAGGCCATGCGCGACCCGTCGTCGACCTCCACCCCGGACAGGCGCATCCGATAGGGGATGCCGTAGCTGTCCTCGTCGCTCCGCCGGAGCGCGCGGCGCTCCTTGTGGATGTCGATCGTGTAGGGGACGGTCGCCTGCACGGTGACGGCGAGGCTGCGCGGCGCCACGCCGCCGCCCGCGCCGAGCTCGCCGAAATCGATCGCGCCGCGGCGCTGGCCGATCGAGCCGATATAGCTCGAGATGCGCTGCGGCACCTCGACCTGGACCGCGACCTGCGAGCCGGTCTGGAAATCCGGCGGCGTGCTGTCGCCGGCCGTCGTGCAGAAGAAGCGCAGCTCCATCGGCTGGAGATAGGTGCCTGCCGCCGCCTGCTGTCCAGGCGGAAGCTGCAGGCGGAACACGTCGGTGACGACGTTGCCGGCCGGGGCCGCCGCGAACTGGACATAGGCGCCGTTGGTCGGATTGGGTTGCTCGGCCCCCAGCACGAACACGCGGCGGCCCTGGTCGCGGTTCCACAGGATGGTGAAATCCTCGGGCCCATATCGTCCGACGCGTGAGCGGCCGCCGCTCGCATCGGGGTTGGCGAAAACGAACCGCACCCCCGTCGCCGCCGGATCGAGCCGCCGGATGCGCAGCGTGAACACCCGATCGACCGTCGCCCGGCCGAACGGATCGTACTGGACGGTGAGTTCCGCCGGCGAAGCCTCGAAGCTCGCGCAGGCGGCCGATGCCGCGGCCGGGGCGACTACCGCCGCACATGCGCCGATCGCGGCGAGCAACCTTGTCTTCATTGCGCCCCCTCCGGCCTTATTTCTCCGCCGTCGACCAGCCCCTTGGCGTCGGCCGGAACCTCTATCACGAACCGCTCGTCCTGGTTCGGAAATTCGATGCGCCATTTGCCGGGCCGCAGCCCTTCCGCCACGAAGCGGCCGGTGCGGTTGGTGAACATGCCGACCGGCGCCCGCTGCGGCCGCGTCAACTCGATCGCCTTGCCGGCGAGCAGGCTGACCGGCGCGCCGTCGCGGCGGCGCAGGATGCCGGTATAGGTCACCGAATAGTCGGAGCCGACCTCGACGAAATAGCCGGAGCGATAGGGCGGCACGAGCGTGACGGTGCCGGTCCCGAGGTCGTAGCCCGTCGGCGCCTTTGGTACGTCGTAGGTCAGGACGCGCGGGAAATAGGGGCTGAGGTCGGGTGCCACCGCACCCCCGAACAGCCCCGATCGCGCGAGATCGCGATCCTCGCGCGGATCGACGTAGACGGTGGCGCCGTCGAGCGACTTGTGCGGGGCGACGATCGCGAAGCTGTCGTAGATCGGCCGCGACAGCGCGACGTGACCGCCGGCGAAGGCCAGCGAGGTTCCGAAGCGGAATGACGTGCGCTGGTCGATGATGTTGCCGTTGTCGGTCGAGAAAGCGGTGAGATGGGCGGCGCCGATCTCCGCGCGGTTGCCGATGTAGGTCGCGGTGCCGTTCAGCCCGACCGCATCGTCGTTGCGGTCGACGTTGGCCGAGACGTTGTAGGCGCCGACCCCGCGCCCTTCCGCGCGCTGATAGGTGAGGCGCTGGCGGTCGCGCAGCGTATCCACCTCGGCCTGCGCGCTCGATTCGCGATCGAACCGGTAGGTCAGCGCGATGCGGAGGCCAAAGCCGTGCTGCGACGGCCGCCGCTCATAGGCCGCCTCGGCGGTCAGCAGGATGCGGCGGTTCGAGCGCCAGCCATAGGTGGCGCGCGTGGTCACCTGGTTGGGCGTCGAGCCGCGGCCGATCGAAAAATAGCCGTCGAGGCTGACATAATGGTCGCGCGCGATGCCCTGCGAATAGCTCGCGCCGATCTCATAGGCGAAGGGATTGGACGCGATCGCGTTCGAGGGCGTCGCGAAGTCGCGGCTCGTGGTCTGGAAGGTCGCCGTCAGCGACTTGACGTTCGAGCCCGATCCGAAGATCCGCTCGTACCCGACGTTCAGCGCATAGCCGTTGCCGATCCGGTCGATGTTCGACGCGGCCAGGTTGATGCCGATCGTCCCGACCGGCGCTGCCCAGATCACCTCGACGCCGCCGACCCCGCCGTTGGTCGAGAGCTGGAAATTGCCGCCGGCGGTCAGCTCGTCGGTGAAGCCGCGGCGGTAGAAGCCAGAGGCGATCGGCGTGTCGGTATAGGTGCGGCTGCTGATCCGGAACGGCGCCCTGACGCCGGCGTAGAGGCCGAACTCGGACAGACCCTTCGCCAGCAGGCTGCGATCGAAGTTGATCGAGAAGGAAATGACGTTCTCGGCGCCGGTATCGTCGCGGATGACCAGCCGGACGTCGTTCGATCCCTGCGCAAACGGGAAGTCGCTGATGTTGTAGGTGCCGGGGTTGAGGCGAGTCTGCTGGACCGACTGGCCGTTGACGAAGGTCTCGACCGTCGAGGGACGGACCAGGGTGAAGCTGCGCTGCCCGCGCGGCTGGATGTTCCGCTGCGGCTCGAGGTCGGAATAGACGCGCACGATCGACGCGCCCGCCATCGGCGACACGCCGGAAAAGCCGCGGCTGATCGGCTCGAGGTCGCCGGCGGAGTAGCGGGCGGTGCGGGCGAGGTCGTCATAGACGAGCCGGGTCGCCTGCCGGCTGAACCGGTCCTGCACCGACGCCTCGTTCTCCAGCACCAAGCCGCGGTAGCGGATCGCGCTGTCGAGCTGGATGTTGGGCGTGGCGAGGCCGCGGTCGAAGCCGCGATGGACATAGTCGATGTTGCCGTAGGCGGTGACATAGGCCGAGAAGGGCGACGGTTCGGCAAGCGCGCCGATCGTCGGGCCGTAGCCGCCCGTCACGCTGATCGTCCGCCGCGGCCGCAGCTCGGGTGCGAGCGACAGCTTCAGCCCGAACGTTGCCTGGTCATAAGCGACGGTGAAGCCGAGCGCGGCGAGCTCCTCGCCGCTGATCTCCTGGCGCGGACCGACGGCGATGGCGAGCCGGCTCCAGACGTCGGGCGCCAGCGACGGCTTGAGCAGCGCGAGGAAGGCGGGCGCGTCGACGATCAGCCGATCGTCTTTGGTGAGCGTGTAGGAAATGTCGCCGAGGATGAAGCCATCGTCGGTGAGCGGCCCGCCGAGGGGAATGTCCCGGCCGGTGGTGTTGTAGCGCTTGGACGGGGCGGCCGCCTGGCCCGCGGGCGCAGCGGCGACGGCCTCAGCGCGCGCGTTCTGGCACGCGATGAGCGCGCCGATGCTGACGAGGGTGAGAAGCTCGCCCCGCATCGCTCAGCTGGACGTGGCTGCGCCGAGCTCGACCGAAAGCGTCCCGTCGGCCTGCGGCAGCGGCAGGTTGACCGGAAGCACGCGCGTCTGGCCCGACGGCACCAGGCCGAGGCCCATCTGGCGCTGGATGAGGTCGGGCGAGAAGGATCGGCGGAACACTTCGCGCCCGTCCGGCGCGCGCTGGACGATCGTCAGCTCGCGCTGGCCGAGATAGCCATAGGTGTTGCCACCGTTCGACACCGTGATGACCGGCCGCGGCTTGCCGTTCTCGTCGGGCTGGATGTCGGCCTTGTCGATCCGAAGCTCGGCCTTGGCGTCGGGGGCGCCGACGCTGACCAGCACCTTGAAGCGGTGTAGCACCTGGATCGCATTCTGGTTGCCCGGCAGGGTGACCGGCAGCTGTGAGACGGTGACGTAGAAGTGCTCACTTGCCTTCGGCGCGGGCTCGCCCACCCATTGCACGCGAAACGCCTGGGTCTGGCCGCCTTCGACGGTGGCCTGGGCGGGAAACACGAGCAGGTCCTTGGCCTCTTCCTCCTCGCTCTCGACCAGCTCGCCGTTCACCACGCGCACCGGATGCGCGCTGACCTCGACCGGGACGGCTTCGGCGAAGGTGTTCTGCAGGCTGATGACGGCGGACGTGCGCCGGCCGGTCGACGACAGGTCGACGATCACCGGCGTGATGTTGAGCGCGAGCAGCGGCGTCGCGATTCCGGCGAGTGCGGCAAGTGCGACGAGGACGGCACCCACGCGGCGGAGGGAGCGGAGCGAGAGTTTCACGATAGTTTCCTGGAAGAAGGCGGGTGCCACACGCGCGTCATGCGTGCGGCACCCGAATTCAGGCCGGCCGAGCTAGAAGACCCGGCCGAGCAGGCTCAGGCACCCGGAGTGAGCGTGATCGAAACCGATCCGGTGTAGGTGCCGGCAGCCAGCCGACGGTCGGTGAGCGACGACCAATTGTTGGCGATCGGCGTCGAGCCGTTCGACGACGCGACGGCCGCGCCGGCCGAGGCCGACTGCGCGAACAGGAGGTGGGTCGCGGCCGAGCTGGCGCTGTCATGGCCGCCGAAACGCGACGCGACCGTCGATTCGCTGTCGGTCGTGGTCGAATCGAGGAACAGGCCGTTGATCGACAGGTCCAGGCCGTAGCGGATGTGGTGCGCGAAACCGTCGCCGGTGACGCCGGTGCCGGTGGCGCCGACGCGCGACAGGACCGCACGGTCGACCTTCACCTTGCTGTTCACTTCGTTGCAGAAGGCGATGACGTTGGTGTTGTTGAGCGCGGTCGCGATCTCGGCGGTGACACTCGGACGGACCTTGGCATTCGAGTCGGTCAGGTCGCTGGACAGCGTGACGCTCGACGCGCTGCCGGTGATGCCGCACTTGCTGTTGACGGTGCCGTTGATGTCGATGGTCTTGACCTGCGCCGAGGCCGAACCCGCCGCGAAAATCGCGACCGACGCGGCCGCGAGAAGAATAGCCTTCATTTCATGCTCCTAGCTGGATTGTGGTTTCGATCAGCATCACTCGTCGGGACAGGCGGCGGGGCCGCTCCCGGGGTTTCGGCGCTCCTCGCGGAACGGACCGAAGGCGGACGGCGCCAGGCGCCGGAATTGCGTGAGAGGCATCGTCATGCCCGTGCGCCCACCACCAGGATGAGCGTGTCCTTGTAGCGGCCGGCGGCGAGCCGGCTCGGCAACGCCGATTGCGGCGGCCAGTCGATGGTCAGGGTCGCGCGGCGACCGATCGAGATGCCGGGGCCGGAGCTGAAACCCTCGCCCGGCCGCGACGCGGCAAAGGCGCAGCTGCCGCCCTCGATGAGGTCGGCCGACGAGCAGGGCTGGCTGCGGACGACGCCCTGGTCGGTGTCGAGCGCCACCGCGACGCGATAGGTCTTGGCGAAGGCGAAGCCCGACTCGTCGTCCCTGGCATCGATGTTGACAAGCGCGCCGTGGGCGGCGGTGATGCCGAAGGCATAGGGCGTGTTACAGTCGAGCTCGACATTGGCGAGCAGCTGTCCCGGCTCCTCGAGATCGGCGGACGCGGTCAGCGACGGCAGATCGCCCGCCGCGAAGCCGCAGCGCGACGAAATCCGCGCGATCACATCAATTGAGACTGATTCCGACTGTGCAACCGCGGGCGTTGCCGCGAAGAATCCAAGAAAAACTGCGATACATGCCCACAACGCGCAAGATCCTGCGCGCGCCCCCCGCGCAACTATCATGCCAGTAACCTACCCCCCTACGCTTCGCCCGGATAATTGCTGGCCAGATTCGTCCCCCGACGATTCAGGCGTTATTTTTTTGATATAAGGATACGCGAAGACATAACATCCCGTCCTCTCTCGTTCTTCTGGCCAAGATGCCGGAGGTTTGACGGAGTGTTTACGAGTCAGGCCATATCCCCGTTATGGGACAGAGGCAACGATTTTCGCGATAGTCGGAAATCGTCTGTTTCATTCTGAGGCGGTAACCTCACGCCTTAGGACGGGTTTCGAACGTCGAATGAGGAGGGGATTGCCACCGAGGTCCGATCGCGTATCGGGACTGCTGATGAAGGGGGACAGCCGCCTATCTCCCTGGCGTTACCGGCGTTAAGCCGAGGACCGTCCATCGTTGATGCTCACACCCATGGATGGCAGGGTGTCGCATGGCAGCTTTGCGCCCACTCCGGACATGCTGTCCGGCACTAGCCATTTCCCAATGGCCGCCGATCGTTCATGCATCCGCTCAGGCCGCGACATTGCGGACAGGCACTGGAACTACTGATCCTGCAAAGAGCTGCCGCGACAGCGTCGCACCGTAGTTTTGCATGTTGGTGACGCTCGTCCGAAGGTCGCTGGCCGTAATCAAGAGCGCGCGCCCGGACGGCGCCGAAACAGGTCCTCGGCCTAGCGCACCACGGGAATGGCGCTGACGACAATGTCTTTGGTGCGGCGCTCGATCGACCAGAGGCTGCGCGGCACCGAACGGTCCCAGGCGAAAGCCTGGCCGTCGGTAGGCAGCGGGACGGTCGCGACATGCTCGAGCACCGTGCCCGCTTCCGGCAGGCGCACCGCGTAAAGCTCCGGTCGGTCGTGGCCGGTCACATAGAGCAGCCCGTCGTCCCCCCACGAGCCGCCCGAGCAGCTCATCGGCGCGAAGCGGGCGAGGATCGCATCGGGGAAATGCCAGGATTGCAGCGGGCGGAACTGCTCGTCCAGGCGCATGAGCAGAGTCCAGCGATTGTCGCGTCCAGGCTCCCCGCCGCGGCTTTCCGGATAGTTGGCGAACATCGCGAACCAGTCCCGCCCGCGCCGCTCGATCCAGGTCAGCGAGCCGGGATAGGGCGGCAACGCGATGCTGCGCTCGTGGCGGAGCGTCGCGGTGTCGAAGATCTCGACCGCGCTCGCCATCGGTATGTTCGGATGGTTGGAGGCGGCGCAGACGAGCTCCTTCCCGTCGACCACGCAGGAGTTCATATGCGGATAGAGCCGCTTGTCGCCTTCCCATGCGGCGACACGCTTGCCGGTGCGCTTGTCGTACTTGCCGATGCGGTTGTTGCTGATCGCGTAGAAATGGTCGGCGTCCACCGCCACGCCCTGCCGCGCCTCCTCCGCCGTCCAGCGGGCGATCGCCTTGGCCGGAGCGAGCAGGGGGGCGGGCGCCGCCGCATCCTGCGCGGGGGCGGGAGCGGCAATCAAGGCCAACAGGACAAGCAGCCCGCGCATCAGAACTTGGCCGATACACCCGCGTAGAAAGTGCGGCCATAACGCTCGTTCTGGATCACCCAATCCCGATTGCCCGCCTGGTACTGGCGGGTCGGTTCGTCGGTCAGGTTCTGCGCCTCGACGAACAGCCGCACGTCACGGAGCAGCGCGAAGCTCGCTTTGGCGTCGAGCCGGCGCAGGTCGTCGTTATACTGGTCGTTGTACCAGACGTCGCCCGCCGAGAGCAGCGCCTTGCCGGTGTTGTGATAGGCGATCGAGGCTTCCACGGCGCCCTTCTGGTAGAAAAGCTCGGCGCCGTAGAGATATTTCGACTGGCTGGGGAAGGTCGAGCTGCGGCCATCGGGCAGCGTCAGCGTCGAATCGGTGAGCGTGCCGTTGAGCTGGATGCCGAGACCGGAGAGCAGGCCGGGCAGGAAGGTGAACTGCTGCTGATACTGCGCCTCGATGCCGATGATGTCGCCCTTCTCGGCGTTGAACGGCTGCGAGATCTCCAGCGTCGGATAGAAGACGCCGTTGAACGTCGTGTCGCGCAGCACCGTGGTCCGGCTGAAGATCGGGTTGCGGATGAATTTGGCGAACACGCCGACGCTGAGGATGCCGCCGGGCGCGAAATACCATTCCGCCGTCGCATCGAGATTGTCGGCGCGATAGGGCTTTAGATCGGGATTGCCGAGCGACACCGAACCCTCGACCGTGTCGATCGACCCGCCCGGCGACAGCGTGCTGTACTCGGGGCGGCCGAGGCTCTTCGAATAGGCGAGGCGGAAGATCGTATCGCGCGACGGCGCGATCTTGACGAGCAGCGAGGGCAGCCAGTCGTCATAGCTGTTGCGGCGCGAGGCCGGGACGATCGTGGCGCCGTCCTCGAGCTGATAGCCGGTGATGTCGAGCCTGGTATGCTCGTAGCGCAACCCCGGCGTGACCGTCACTGCGCCCAGCCTGATGTTCGCCATCGCATAGGCCGCGGCGACGTCCTCGGTCAGGCTGAAGTCGGCCAGCGTATCGTTGGCGAGCGTCGCCACGGGATCGATCGGCATCAGCGCATCGCCGAGATGCTGGTCGGTGAAGCCCTGGAGCGCACCGATGTCGAACACCGGGCCGTTGGAATAGCACTGATCGGTGTCCTGGCTGTTGGGGTAGACGCAGATCGCCGGCGCATCGAGGCCATATTGGCCGAGCGTCCAACGGTTCGCCGCCGAGCCCCGCACATAGGTGGGGTTGTTCTGGTCGAAGTCGCGGTCGGTGCCGCGATACTTGGCGCCGAACTTCAGGAAGCTGCCCTCGCCGAGGTCATAGGTCGCATCCAGCTTGCCCTGCCAGATTTTCTCGGTGTTGAGCTGGTGCGAATAGGTGTACTGGCGGAACTGCATCTGGTCCGCGCGGCACTCGGTCCGCGGCCCCGCCGTGTAGATCTTGTCCGAGAAGTCGAAATCGACCGTGCCGGGGTTGCACCGGAACTGCCAGATCGGGAACTGGTCGAGCGTCTCGTTGCGGCTGTAGGCGCCCTCGTAATCGAACCGCAGCCTGCCGAGATCGGTCGAGCCGCCGACCATGCCGGTCGTCAGCCATTTGGCCTTGTAGTCGAGCCGCAGGTCCTCGCGCCGCTCGGGCCCGCTGCCGGTGATGGTACCGGTGAGACCGTCGGGATTGAGCGTGAAGGCGGGATTGGTGATGCGGTCGCCATTGAGGCCGAGCAGTGCGTTGGTCGCGAAGTCGAGCCGGTAGCGCGGCCGGACCTCGTCCTCGATGAACTTGGAATAGATGCCGCGGACGTAGAAGCTCTGGCGGTCGCTGGGACGCCAGTCGAATGATCCGGTCGCGCCGATCCTGCGCCGGTCGAGCGAATATTCGGTGTATTTGATATTGTCGGGAATGCCGCCGCGCGCGGCGCCTGCGACCGGCTTCCAGTTATCGGGATAGAAGCCCTCGCTCACGAAGTCGCGGTTGGAATAGCTCGCGCCGAGCACCAGGCCGAACTGCTCGTCGGCGCCGAAGCGGGAGGCGATGCTGAGATCTGCCTGTACCGGCACCTTCTTGTTGAGCTCCTGATAGCCCGCCTTGGCGCTGGCGGCGACGGTGAAGCGGTCCTTGAAGTCGAAGGCGGTCTGGGTGACCAGGTTGATCGTGCCGCCGATGCCCTGGCCGTCCATGTCGGCGGTCTTGACCTTGGCGACCTCGACCCGGTTGAGGAGCTGACCGGAGACGATGTCGAGCGGCAGCGAGCGGGTGGTGCCGTCGGGATTGCCGATCTCGATGCCGTTCAGCGTATAGTTGTTGAGGTTGGAAGGGACGCCGCGGATCGCGACGTAGCGGCCCTCGCCTTGGTCGTAGGTGACGCCGACGCCGGGGAGATGCTCGACCACCTCGGAGACATTGCGGTCGGGCAGGCGGCCGATCTCGTCGGAGGCAGCGACGTCGAGCACGCCGATCGCATCGCGCTTGGCCTCGATCGCGCGGCGCTGGCTGGCGCGCTGGCCGGTGACGATGATGTCCGTATCGGCCGGCTGTCCGTCATCAGGCGCGGTCTGGGCCTGCGCCGCTGCCGCGATCGACAACGCAGCGATCGAGATGCCGAGCTGTGCGGCGAAACGATTCCGGTTCATGATGGTCCCCACGCGAAGGTGTTCGATCGGCGGGTCGGCCGCACTCTGTCGAGTGGCCTTTGTGAGTCCATTGTGACGCGCCGGTGACGGACCGGATTCCAGTTGCCGGCCTTGCCGCTCGGGCAGTCCCCGGATCCGGGTTCATCGCCTTGCCGCGAAGCGTCGGCGAAAGACGACGAGATCGGCGCGGCTGGCCGAGCGTGTCGCGAAGATGGGCGTCGGCGCCTCCGGGCTAGGCGTCGACCACACGGAACACGGCCTCGATATAGCTGGTGGTCGACGCCCGTGAACGCCTGCAGCACCGGGGTCGGCAATTGCTTCCCCGCTCGATGCCCAGTCCGGCATTGACATCATTTCACCAGCCGATAGCGTTGGTAGCGCTATCATAAACCGGTCGCGTGGCCTGCAGGGTCGCCGCGGTCCACATTACGGAGAGGTCGATCGTTGCGCGCAGCCTCGTTGAATTCCAATTCTAAACGGAACCCGCTGCGCCGTGCCGCGATCTGGGTGCGGGCGGCTCTGCTGCTTGCCGTATTTCCTCTCGCCGCTGCGGCACAACCCGTCCGTTCCGACACGGCGCCGCGTGAGCGCATCTCGATCGACGCCGGCTGGCGCTTCACCAAGGGCGATCCGGCGGATGCGCCCGCGGTCCTGCTCTACGACATCCGCCCCGAGCTCAAGACCAGCGAGGATGGCAAGGCCGCCGACGCGCGGCCACAGGAGGCCGAGCAGCTCGCCGCCGACCGCCCGGTGCTCAAGCGCTGGATCCTGCCGACCGGCAATGCCTTCCTCCGCAACCGTGCGCCCTATGTTCGCCCGACCGGTGAGCCGGTGGAGGGGCTTTCCTATCTTCAGGCCGGCTTCGACGACAGCGGCTGGCGCAAGGTCGACCTGCCGCACGACTGGGCGATCGAAGGGCCGTTCCTCACCGAGGGTCCCTATGGCGGCATGGGCCGGCTGCCGAGCTGGGGCATCGGCTGGTACCGCAGGAAGCTCGACATTCCGGCGAGCGATCGCGGCAAGTCGATCTTCCTCGATGTCGATGGCGCGATGTCCTACGCCGCGGTCTGGCTCAACGGCCACCTCGTCGGCGGCTGGCCCTATGGCTACAACGGCTGGCGCGTCGACCTCACCCCCTATGTCGTGCCCGGCGGCGTCAACCAGCTCGCGATCCGGCTCGACAATCCGCCCGAGTCCGCACGCTGGTATCCCGGCGGCGGCCTCTACCGGAGCGTGTGGCTGACCAGGACGAACCCGGTTCATGTCGGCCAGTGGGGCAGCGTCGTGACGACGCCGGAGGTCTCGAAGCAATCGGCAACCATCGACCTCCAGCTCGCGATCGACAATGATTCCGCCGCTGAAACGCCGGTCGAGGTGGCGACCGCGATCTACGCCCTCGATGCCGCCGGCAGCCGCACCGGCCGCGCCGTCGCCGCGATCGCGCCGCAGCGCGCGCTGGTGCCGGCTCGTAGCAGCGCAACGCTCAAGGGCACGACCACGCTCGCCAATCCCCGCCTCTGGGGTCCGCCGCCCACGCAGCAGCCGAACCGCTACGTCGCCGTCACCACCCTCCGGCAGGGCGGCAAAGTCGTCGATCGCTACGAGACGCGCTTCGGCATCCGCTCGATCCGCCTCGATCCCGACAAGGGCGTGATCGTCAACGGCGAGCGCATCCCGCTGCACGGCGTCAACAACCACCACGACCTCGGCGCGCTCGGCGCCGCCTTCAACGTCCGCGCCGCGGAGCGCCAGCTCGAGATCCTGCGCGACATGGGCACCAATGCGATCCGCATGAGCCACAATCCCCCGGCGCCCGAGTTGCTCGAGCTCGCTGACCGGATGGGTTTCCTGGTGATCGACGAGGTGTTCGATTCCTGGAAGCAGAAGAAGACGCCGCTCGACTTCCACCTGATCTTCCCCGACTGGCACGAGCAGGACTTGCGCGCGATGTTGCGGCGCGACCGCAACCATCCCTCGGTGTTCCTGTGGAGCATCGGCAACGAAGTCGGCGAGCAATATACCGGCGAGGAAGGCGCGGCGGTCGCGCGCGAGCTGGTGGGGATCGTGCGCGAGGAGGACGCGACCCGTCCGACCATGACCGCGATGAACTGGGCGAAGGCGGACATGCCGCTGCCCGCCACGGTCGACGTGATCGCGCTCAATTATCAGGGCGCCGGCATCCGCAGCCTGCCCGGCCAGTTCCCCGCCTTCCGCGCGCGCTTCCCGGACAAGGTGATCTTCAGCAGCGAGAGCGCCTCCGCGCTCAGCAGCCGCGGGGAGTATCAGTTCCCGGTGCCCGGTACGATCAGCGGCCCGGTGCGGCCCGGCGTCGGCGGCGATCCTGCGACCAGGCAGGTCAGCGCCTATGAGCTGTTCGCCTCCGACTTCGGCTCCTCGGCCGATCGTTCCTTCGCGGCGGACGATCAGGCGCCCTATGTCGCGGGCGAGTTCGTGTGGAGCGGCTTCGACTATCTCGGCGAGCCGACGCCCTATTATGCCGCGCGCAGTTCCTATTCGGGGATCATCGATCTCGCCGGCTTCCCCAAGGACCGATTCTACCTTTACCAGGCGCGCTGGCGGCCCGACCTGCCGATGGCGCACATCCTGCCGCACTGGACCTGGCCGGGCCGCGAAGGCCAGGTGACGCCGGTGCACGTCATCTCCTCCGCCGACGAGGCCGAGCTGTTCGTCAACGGCAAGTCGCAAGGCCGCAAGAAGCGCGCGCCGTTCGAGTATCGCTTCCGCTGGGACTATGTGACCTATGAGCCGGGCGAACTGCGCGTCGTCACCTGGAAGAACGGCAAGGAATGGGCGACCGCGCAGATGAAGACCGCCGGCGCCCCGGCGAGGCTCGACGCCAGGGCCGATCGTGCCACCATCCGCGCCGACGGCCGTGACCTGTCCTTCGTCACGGTGCGCATCGCCGACAAGGACGGGCTGACCGCGCCCCGCGCCGGTAACCGGCTGCGCTTCACGATCGAAGGGCCGGGTGAGATCGTCGCCACCGACAACGGCGACCCCACCAGCTTCGAGCCCTTCCAGTCGCACGAACGCAACGCCTTCAACGGCCTCGCGCTGGCGATCGTCCGCGCCAGGCCGGGCGAAGCGGGCCGCATCGTCCTCCATGTCGCCGCCGATGGTCTTGAAGGCGCGACGGTTCCGATCCGCAGCGAGACGCGCTAGACTCTGTTCTGTTTAGATCGAAGCAGTGTCTGTGCTCCTGCGAAGGCAGGAGCCGTGGCCGCAAGCGACACGGCCTGTGATCCAGGGCTCCTGCCTTCGCAGGAGCACATCGTTTCAACTTAAAGCGGACGGACTCTAGCCGACCTCGCCTCCCGCGGCTGCCCGAAGGCGATCAGCGCCTCGATCTCGCCGATCACCAAAGCGGGGTGATAGGGCTTGGGCAGGACCGACACCTGGCGGCGCAGCTCGGGATCGAGGTCGTCCGTCTGCACGTCGCCGGAGGTCAGCAGGATCGGCAGGTCGGGGCGATGCGAGAGCACCCATCCGGCGAGGGCGATGCCGTCGCGCTCCCCCGGCATCCTGACGTCGGAGAACACGCAGTCGATCGGCCGGTCGCCTGCAAGGATCAGCAGCGCCTCGTCGCCGCTCCCCGCCTCCATCACCATGAAGCCGTTCGCACGCAGGGCGGCGGCGGTCGACAGGCGGATACGCGCATCGTCCTCGACCACCAGGATGGTCCCGCCCGAGGGTCGCAAGGTGCGAGGATGGGAAAAGGAAAGGTCCATGGTGCGCTCGTTTCGCACCCGTATCGCGAGCGGCGGTTAGACGTGAGTAAACACTTGTAACGACGCGCGATTGTCTTTTCTGCAACCTGTCAAACCACGCGTCTGTTGAGAATTGCCTACGATCTCGTCTAATGAAGGCGAGGAAATGGGGGCGGGTGTGCGTATAGAAATACTTCCGGTCGTGATCGTCCTCGTCTCGCTCGGTGCATGCGCGCCGGCCATCGACCGCGGCATCGCGCTGGCGCCGGCATCGTTGCCCGATCGGACCTATGTCATGGCGGAAGCGCCGCAGCCGACGGATGCGTCGCTCCTCGAAGCGCGCCAGGCGGTGGCGAAGGCGCTTGCCGACCAGGGATTCCGCGAAGCATCGGACGCCCGCTACCGGCTCGACGTCGGCTATGCGGCCGCCCCGGTCGCGCTGCGCTATTCGACCGCCGACGAGCCGGCCGGCCGCCGCGATCCGGGGCTCGCCGGCATCGCCTTCTGCCGGAGGCAGCGATATGTCCTGTCCGTCGCGCTCATCGAGCGGAAGAGCGGGCGGGTGGCCTATCGCGACAGCGTGTCGGGCCGCCGCTGCGCCGGCGCGGCCGCCAGGCTGGTCGAGCCGCTGACCCATGCGGCGCTCGGCGGCCGCTGATCATTCGCTCAGGGCAGGCAGCCGCAGGACGAAGCGCGTCCCGGTCGGCGTTACGGGAACGTAGCTGAGCGAACCGCCATGACGCTGCGCGACCGCATGGGCATAGCTGAGGCCAAGCCCGGCGCTCGGCTGCGTCCCGCTGCGGCCGACCGGCCCGAACCGCGCGAACAGCCGTGACAGCCGGTCGGGCGGAATGCCGGGGCCGGCATCCTCGATCGCGATCTCATACCAGCGTGACCCCGCCTCCATCATCTCGGCGACGCCGCACCGGACCTCCGCGCCATCGGGGCTGAACTTGACGGCATTGTCGAGCAGGTTGAGCAGCGCCCGGGTGAGGGCATAGCGCTCGCCCATCATCCAGCAGGGCTCGCCCTCGTCCACCACCACCCGCACGCCCTTCCGCGACGCGACCGGCCAGACCGCATCGGCGGCCTCGGCGAGCGCATCGCGGACGTCCGTCTCCTCCGGCTCGAAGCCGGTGCTGCGCAGCCGGGCAAGCTGGACGAAGTCGTCGGCGAGTCGCAGCGTCCGGCGCGCATGACCGGCGAGGCGCGCGGACAGCGCCTCCGGCACCGCCTTGCCGCCGTCGCCGTCGAGCAGGGCGATGATCGCGGCCTGCGGCGCCCGCATGTCGTGGCTGAGGAACTCCAGCGCCTCCTCGCGGTCCTGCTGGGCGGCGCGGATCGCGGTGATCTCCGCCAGCAGCAGGATCCAGCCGCGCTGCTCGCCGGCCGCATCGGCGAGCGGCGTGCGACGCGGCGAGAAGCTGCGCCCGTCCGCCAGCGTCAGCTCGTCGTGCTCGGCTGCGTTCGCGAGCTTCATGATAGTATCGGGCGTCAGCTCGGCCGCCATCAGCGCCTGCGCCCGGCCGTTCGCGAGCAGGACCTGCCCGGCAAGGCTCGTCACGATCAGCGGATCGGACACCCCCTCGATCGTGTCGGAGATCAGCCGCTTGAGGTCCCTCAGCCGCGCGATCGAGCTGCTGAGCGCGATCGCGCTGCTGCCGGCCGGATCGAGCCCGGCCCGGGCGGGTCTGACCGGCGCCTCGTCGTCGCCGGCGAAGAGGCGGAGCTCGTCGGACATGGCGCGGTGGATCGCCATCAGCCGCCGCCATCCCCACAGCGGATAGACGATGAGCAGCGCGAGCAGCGCCGCGGTCGGCGGCAGCCACAGGCCGGCGATCACCAGCAGGACCACGGGCAGCGCCGCCGTCGCCACGAAGATCGCCGCGGTCGCGACCAGCGCGCGCGACGGCCTCAGCCACAGGAACAGCAGCAGGAGCAGCAGGCTGGGGAAGGCGGCGAACGCCCATTGCCACGCGCTGGACGGACTGCGGATGAAGCGGTTGGTGAGCAGCGCGTTGAGCAGGTTGGCCTGCACCTCGACGCCGGGGAGCGCCCCCGCCCCCGCGACGACATGGCGGTCGCCGAGTCCGCCCGCCGTCACGCCGACCAGCACGAACCGGCCGCGCAGGAACTCGGGCGGGACGCTGCCCGCCAGCACGTCCTTGAAGGGTACGGTCCGGAACGCACCCGGCGGCGCATAGGGGACGAGCACGCCCGGCTGGCCCCGCGCGGCGGCGCGGCGGAAGGCGGGTGAGGGCGCGCCGTTCCCGAGGCGATAGGCCTGCTCCGCAAGGTGCAGCCAGGTGCGGCCGCCCTCGCTCACCTCCAGCAGGGCCGCCCGCGCGCTGCCGTCGCCGTCATAGGGAAGCGCGACGTGACCGAGCGTGGCGGCGCTGCGCAGCGGTTCGACCGGTGGGGTGGCATCGAACGCCCGCCCGTTCGCGCCGGGTGCCGTGAGCAAGATGGGCAGGACGACGCGTGTCCCGCGCATCGCCGCGGCGAGCGCCGCATCTTCCCGCGGATTGGCCGCTGGCTCGGGAAAGAGCACGTCATAGGCGATCGCTGCCGGCCGGGCGGCGGCGATTCGCTCGATCAGCCGGGCGTGGACGGTGCGCGGCCAGGGCCAGCGGCCGATCTCGGCGATGCTGTCGTCGTCGATCGCGACGATCAGGATGCGGTCGGACGGGGGCGCCGCGCGCAGTCCCGCCAGCGCGTCATAGAGCGTGTTGTCGATCCGCGAAGTCATGCCGCCGAGCACGAAACCGCAGGTGACCGCCAGCGCCAGCAGCGCGATGGCGATCCATTCGAGCAGCAGCCGCCGTCGGATCAACGGTTAGGGACGCCCGCCGCGTCCCGAGGGCGCGGCAATGGTGAGCTTCTCCGGATCGGTCCAGGATTCGACGCTCTCGCCATTCTCGACCTGCAATAGCCCGACGCGCCAGTAATAGACGTCCGCCGGCAGGTTGCCGAGCGTGATCGTGTCGCTGGAAAGCCCGACCTGGTCGACCATCGGCCGCGCGTCGGGCGATCCGCGCATGAGCTGGAAATGATAGCGCCGCGCCCCGCTCCCCGCGCCGAACCAGCGGAAGCGGTAGCCGTCGTCGCCGGCCTCCACCGCGCCATGGATCGAGGCGAGGCGGCGGGTGAAGCCATAGGATTGCGCCATCCCTTCCAGCCCGCTCGGCGCGATCGCCCAGACGCGCACGAACTGCCGGCCGTTGGGGATGTCGGTGAAGGCGAAGCGGCCGTCGCCGGAAAGCTGTTCCGCCAGATTCTCGACGAAGCCGGCATCGGCCGCGATCACCGCGCGATAGCCGGTCGCCCCGGCGATGGGATTGGCGCGGAACTCCACCGCGTCGCGCGTCTGGATCCGGCCTGGATCGTCGAGATCGGGCGCGGGCAGGAGCGTCTCGGTCCGCACGACACCGCTGCGGTCGACCGTCGCGCCGTTGCTCGGCTGCAGCGTCGTTCCTTTGCCGGCACCCCCGGTCCCCGTGATCGACACCACGCCCTCCAGCACCTCGGTCGCCGCGACGTTGCGCTCGGGCGCGTAGGCGACGCGGAACTCGGTGCCGCGCACCGCGGTCATGCTGACCGGCGTCTGGATACGATAGCGCGCGTCGGGGCCGTCGAGCGGCGCCACCTTGGTCTCGAGCCGTCCCCCTTGCACCTCGATCCGATAATCGATCGTCCCGGTCAGCAGCACGCGTCGCAGCTGGCGGACGCGCACCCGGCTCTGCGAGGGCAGCACGATCTTCGAACGGTCGGCGAGAACGAGCGTCACGAAGCTGTTCGCCGCCGTCGCGATCTCCGCGCCTTCGCCGACGAGCGCGCCGATCGCCGGCGTCACCGCCCGCCCGCCCGCGGTGAGGCGCACCGTCCCCCGATAGCTCGCCAGCCGCGCCGGCTCGGGCGTGTAGCGCAGCCAGGCCCGCGGCACGGCGATCCTGCGCCCGATCGGCAGCTGGCGCGGATCGCGGATGCGGGCGAGCCCGAGCAGCGACCGCCAGGTCCGCGGCGGCACGACGAAGCTGTTGGTCAGGCGGTAGAGCGTGTCCCCCTTGCGCACGACATAGACGATCGTCTCGCCGGCATCGGGAGGAGGCGGGGCAGGAGGCGCAGGCGCGGCGGAGCTCAGCAACGCCGCCGCGACGATCATGCCGTGTCCTCCGCCCCGAACCGCTCCATGCGATAGCCATAGCCGGTAATCGCGACGACCCGATAGCCGTTGTCGGGAGTCAGCTGCAATTTGGTGCGCACGCGCGAGACGTGCATGTCGAGCGTGCGCGTCGGCAGGTCGCCCGAGCTCTGCCAGATCGTCTCGAGCAGGTAGCTGCGCGACAGCGCGCGGTGGACATTCTCGAACAGGGTGAGCGCGAGCTGGAACTCCTTGGCGCTGAGCGCGACCTCCTCCGCACCGATCCGCACCCGCTCGGTAAGCCGGTCGAAGACATATCGGCCGAAGGACACGGTCCGCTGCTGGGCCGCGCCCGGCACCGCCCGGCGCAGCACCGCCTCGACCCGCGCGACGATCACCGCCGCGCTCTCGGGCTTCACCACATAGTCGTCGGCGCCGGCGTGGAGAGCCGCGGTGATGTCGTCCTTGTCCGCCCGGCTGGTCAGCATGATGATCGCGGTGGCGCGTGAAACCGCTTCCCGGATCGAGCGCAATAAAGCGATGCCGGCGGCGTCGGGCAGGTTCCAGTCGAGCACGATGAGATCGAAGGTATTCTGCCGCAGCGCCGCGAGCAGCGCCGCGCCGGTGCGATAGATCGAGCAATTGTGCCCGGCCGCCGCAAGCGGAGCACGGACGAACTCGATCAGGCTTTCGTCATCGTCGACGATTGCGATACGCAAATGCCAGTCCCCCGCCCCCTGACCTAAAACGCAACTGGCCGCGGCAGGGGCCGTCGCCGATCGCTCGCCGAGGCTCTCCCGATGCGCCCGGTCTCATACATGGCGCGAGTGCTAGCAAACAGGGGGTTAGGCAAACAATCATCAGACATGTAAACTGTTGTAACGGAATGGGACGAGCCACCTCCGCCGCGATCGAAAGCTGGATTTGGGCGCGCCAAATTTTTCTTCCGCTGATTTCCTACTCGTCGAATAGGATATTGCACGTCGTCGCCTGAGGAGACGTGCCATGTCGCTGAAACTGCTCGACACCGTTCCGGACTTCACCCAGCAATCGACGGCCGGGCCGCTCAATTTCTACGAATGGGCGGGGACGGACTGGGTGCTGCTCTTCTCGCATCCCAAGGATTTCACCCCGGTCTGCACCACGGAGCTCGGCGCAGTCGCGAGGCTCAAGCCCGAGTTCGACCGCCGCGGCGTCAAGGTGATCGGCCTCTCGGTCGATCCGGTCGAGAGCCACCACGCCTGGGCGCGGGACATCGCCGAGACTCAGCAGGCCGAGCTCAACTTCCCGCTGATCGCCGACAAGGACCGCCGCGTCGCCGGGCTGCTCGGCCTGATCCATCCCAACGCGTCGGACACGGCGACGGTGCGCACCGTCTTCGTGATCGATCCCGCCAAGCGCGTGCGCCTGACGCTCACCTATCCCGCCTCCACGGGGCGCAACTTCGCCGAGATCCTGCGCGCGATCGACAGCATCCAGCTTACCGAGCAGCACAAGGTCGCGACCCCCGCCGACTGGCGGCATGGCGAGGACGTCATCATCCTGCCCTCGGTCGGCGACGAGGAGGCGAAGGCGCTGTTCCCGGACGGCTGGACCGCGCACAAGCCTTACCTGCGCACTGTCAAGCAACCGCAGGGGGCCTGAATGGCCGGAATCAACCTATTTAGCCCCTCCCCTTCAGGGGAGGGGTTGGGGGTGGGGGAGTGCGGCAGGCCACGTCGCTTGAGGCCAGGCCCCACCCCAACCCCTCCCCTGAAGGGGAGGGGCTTAACGGGGTACGTCTGATGCCGTCGGATCCCAACATCACGCAGGCGGTCGCCTCACTGCGCACAGCGCGGCTGGAGGCGCGCGGCACGCGTTCGGACCAGCCGAACGTCCGCCGCTTCCCCTCGCAGCGCGCGCTCGCCGGCGTGATCGCGGACCTGTCGGCGGCGCTCTACCCGCGCCGGATCGGCCAGTTCGACGGACCCGACGAGGCCGAGGACGGCTTCGTCGCCGACCGGCTCGCCCGCGCGCTCGCCGCGCTCGAGACCGAGATCGCCCACGAGCTCGACTATTGGCAGGGCGAGAACGCCGCCCCCTTCGACCCCGACCAGTCGCGCACGATCGTCACCCATTTCGCCGCGACGCTCGCCGACATCCGCCGCCTGATCGACAGCGACGTCGACGCCGCCTTCCTCGGCGATCCCGCCGCGCGCAGCGTCGACGAGATCCTGATCTGCTACCCCGGCGCGATCGCCAGCCTCCACCACCGCATCGCGCACGAGCTCTACAACCTCGGCGCCGCGATCGTCGCGCGCGTCATCTCCGAACTCGCCAACGAGCGCACCGGCATCGACATCCACCCCGGCGCGACGATCGGCGGCAGCTTCTTCATCGACCATGGCACCGGCGTCGTCATCGGCGAGACCGCGATCGTCGGCGAGCGCGTGCGGCTCTACCAGCACGTCACGCTCGGCGCGCGCAGCCCCTTGGGCGCCGCCCGCCTCAGCGTGCGCGAGCGCTACGCCCGCCACCCGATCGTCGAGGACGACGTCGTCATCTACGCCGGCACCACCATCCTCGGCCGCGTCACGATCGGCTGCGGCTCGACGATCGGCGGCAACGTCTGGCTGCTGTCGGACGTGCCGCCCGGATCGGTCGTGGTCCAGCCCGAGGCACGCCAGCTAGAGTCCGCCGCCGGCCTCGCGATGCGCGAGACGCTGGAGAAGGCCGCCTCATGACCGCGCGCCGCCCCGCGATCGGCGTCCTGTGCTGCAACGAGCGGATCGACCGCCCCGTGCAGGTGGTCGCCTCGCGCTTCATCGAGCCGCTGACGCGCATCGCCGGGGCAACCGTGCTGCTGATCCCCGCACTCGCCGACGCCAACGATTGCGGCGCGGTCGCGGAGCGGCTCGACGGCCTGCTCCTCACCGGCTCGCGCTCGCATCTCGCGCCGTGGCGCTACGGCGCGCCCGACCTCACCGAGAGCGGGCGCCTCGACGAGCAGCGCGACCAGGTCGCGCTCCAGCTCGCCGGGCACATGATCGAGCGCGGCCAGCCGGTGTTCGGCATCTGCCGCGGGTTCCAGGAGCTCAACGTGCTGTTCGGCGGCAGCCTGTCGAGCGAGGTCTGCTGCGGCCGCCACCATCGCGACCCGCTGGACGGCTACGACGATCAGTTCGCCCATTGCCACGCGATCGACCTCGCCGACGGCGGCCGGCTCGCCCATGCCAGCGGCGAGCGGCGGACGATCGTCAACTCGGTGCACGAGCAGGGCGTCGATCGTCTCGGCGGCGGCCTCACCGTCGAGGCGACCGCGACCGACGACGGCCTGATCGAGGCGATCTCGGCGCGTCCGTGCGGCGGCGAGGTGCTCGCGGTGCAATGGCATCCCGAATGGGACGGCGCCCGCACCGCCACCAGCCGCGCCTTCTTCGAACTGGTCGGTAATGCCCTGCGTGGGGGCGAGGGGAGTGTGTGATGAGTGACTTCGAGCCCCTAAAATCCTCCCCGGCACGGGGAGGGGGACCAGCGAAGCTGGTGGAGGGGGCCCACCTCCTCTGCATCGCTTATGGAGAACCCCCTCCACCGCCTTCGGCGGTCCCCCTCCCCGTGCCGGGGAGGATATGAATGGCGTCTCGCCGTCCCGCTTATCTCCCCTCCTTCGGCGTCCAGGTGCTGATCGGCATGGCCGTCGGACTCGTCCTCGGCTTCGTCGGCCGCGCGACCGGTTCGGAGGGGCTCGCGAGCACGCTCAAGATCGTCGGCGACATCTTCGTCCAGCTGCTGAAGGCCCTTGTCGCCCCGCTGGTGTTCACCGCCATCGTCTCCTCGATCGCGGCACTGCGCGATCTCGCCAACGCCGCGCGGCTGGTCGCGAGCACCTTCCTGTGGTTCGCCGCGACCGCGCTCGTCGCCGTGCTGATCGGCCTGACGCTGGGCACATTGATCGCGCCCGGCGTCCACACCGGCGTCTCCGCCGCCGCCGCGGCCCGGCCGGAGACCACCGGCAGCTGGCTCGACTTCCTGCGCGGCCTGGTGCCCGGCAACATCCTCGCGATCGAGGGCAGCACCAAGCTCGCCGACGGCGCCGCCCGGACCGCGCTCGGCTTCAACGTCCTCCAGCTCATCGTCGTCGCCATCGCGGTCGGCATCGCCGCGATCCGCGTGGGGGAGGCGGGGGCGCCCTTCCTCGCCTTCAACGCCTCGGCGCTCGCGATCTTCCGCCGCATCCTCAATTGGGTGATCCGCCTGACCCCGATCGGCACCGCGGCGCTGCTCGGTGGCGCGGTGGTGCGCTACGGCTGGCAGTCGCTGTCCGCGCTCGGAGCCTTCGCGCTCGCGGTCTATGCCGGCCTCGCGCTCGTGCTGCTGGTGGTCTATCCGGCGTTGCTGCTGGCGAACGGGCTCAGCCCGCGCCGCTTCTTCGCCGCCGCCTGGCCGGCGATCCAGCTCGGCTTCGTCTCGCGCTCCTCGATCGCGACGCTGCCGGTGACCGAGGAAGTGGTCGAGCGCCGCCTCGGCGTGCCGCGCGCCTATGCGGCCTTCGCGGTCCCGCTCGCCGCCACCACCAAGATGGACGGCTGCGCCGCCATCTATCCGGCGATCGCGGCGCTGTTCGTCGCGCAATATTACGGCATCCCGCTCCACCCCGGGGATTATGTGCTGATCGTGCTGGTCTCCGTCCTCGGCTCGGCGGCGACCGCCGGCCTCACCGGCGCGACGGTGATGCTGACGCTGACCCTCTCGACGCTGGGCCTGCCGCTCGAGGGCGCGGGGCTGTTGCTCGCGATCGACCCGATCCTCGACATGGGCCGGACCGCGGTGAACGTCGCCGGCCAGGCGCTGGTCCCGACGATCGTCGCGCACCGGTTCGGGCGCGGTGAGCGGGGGGACTTCGCCGCTCAGCCGGCCGAGTGACTACTGCGTGGTTCCACGCACGATATTGCAGCGATTTAGCCCCTCCCCTTCAGGGGAGGGGCTTGAGGCATGGCCGCGCGATCGACCGGCTCGTCCCTTGCAATGTAGGATTTCGCCTGCTTGACCTACGCGGTCCGATTTGCGCGAGCGTCGGTCGCTCTTTGACCCTGTCGATCTCCTCCGTGTCGCGTCGGTGTCGCGTCGGTGTCGCGTCGGTGTCGCGTCGGTGTCGCGTCGGTGTTGCGTCGGTGTCGCAATCCCGCCGCGTCAGTGTCGCATTAGCGTCGCGCCAGTGTCGCGTTAGCGTCGCGTTGGTGTCGCGCTCCCGTCGCGCTCCCGTCGCGTCCCTCTCGTATCGGCGCCACATCCGCCTGCAAACACGCGCCGCGCGTCAATTTAGTCAACCGGTCGACCTTCGCCTGCCCGATACCTCACCAGATGCCGGGAACCAGCCGCGACCGCACGCGGCGGGCATAGTCCCGATATCCGGGAAGCTCGGCATGCAGCAGCCGATCCTCCCACGCGGTGCGCAGCACCAGCACCGCCGAGGCGATCGCCGCCGGCACCAATGCCCAGTACGATCCCAGCGCCAGCGCCATGCCGAAGAACAGCAGCAGCGCCGAGACATAGCCCGGATGGCGCACGAACCGGTACGGCCCGCCGTCGATTACCCGCTGGTGGCGCTCGGACTGGATGCGGACGCCGGGCTCGAAGAATGGGTTCACCGCCTGCGCCCATGCCGTCACCGCGATGCCGGCGAGCAGCGCGGCATAGCCCAGGACCACCAGCCACGCCGGCACCGCCGACCAGTGGAATCGCCCGGCGTCGAGCGCTGCGACCGGCAGGATCGCCACCATCGCCGGCAGGATCACCGCGAGCAGCGCCTTGTCCCAGCCCTTCGTCCCCGGCTGGAACCGGCTGCGGGCGCGGTAGATCACCGGATTGACCCGCGCCAGCACCAGCGCCGACGCGCCGAAGCCCAGCACCAGCACGGCGACGAACACCCATCCGGGCCGCCAGCCGATCGATCCCGCCGGCAGGAACAGCAGCAGGAGCAGGGCCAGCGGCAACCCGGCCGCATAGGCGATGGCGGTGCCGCGCGACATGGCGGCGGGTTCCCTGGGGGCTTCCATGGGCAGTCTCCTCCGGCGGACCGCTCGCCTTATAGCATGTTCGCGGGAATCACTTGCCCTCGACCGGTCACATCGACCAAGTCGCCCGCGATGACGTTTCAGGTGGACATGGGGGCGGACGGTGCCGGCAGGACCGTCTCGATCGATCTCGAGGAACTGCTCGCCACGCGCCTGCTGGTGCAGGGCAATTCGGGCTCGGGCAAGTCGCATCTCCTGCGCCGCCTGCTGGAGGGCAGTGCGGCGCAGGTGCAGCAGGCGGTGATCGACCCGGAGGGCGACTTCGTCACGCTCGCCGACGCCTATGGCCATGTCGCGATCGAGGCGGCGGACTATTCGGTCGGCGAGATCGCCCGCTTCGCGATGCGCTGCCGCGAGCACCGCGCCTCGGTGGTGCTGAGCCTGGAGGGGCTGGAGATGGACGGCCAGATGCGCTGCGCCGCCGCCTTCCTCAACGGCCTGTTCGATGCGCCGCGCGAGCATTGGTATCCGGCGCTGGTCGTGGTCGACGAGGCGCAGATCTTCGCCCCCGCCGCCGGCGCCGAGGTGAGCGAGGAGGCGCGGCGCACCTCGCTGTCGGCGATGGCCAACCTGATGTCGCGCGGGCGCAAGCGCGGGCTCGCCGGCATCATCGCCACCCAGCGGCTCGCCAAGCTGTCGAAGAACGTCGCGGCGGAAGCGAGCAACTTCCTGATGGGCCGCACCTTCCTCGACATCGACATGGCCCGCGCCGCCGACCTGCTCGGCATGGAGCGGCGCCAGGCGGAGACGATCCGCGACCTCGGCCGCGGCACCTTCCTCGGGCTGGGGCCGGCGATCGCCCGGCGGCCGGTGACGATCGCCATCGGGCCGGTGAAGACCTCGGCACGCAGCAGCAGCCCGTCGCTGATCCCGCTGCCGGAGACCTCCGCGGTCGAGATCAAGGACCTGCTGCTGGCCGCGGTCGAGGAGCCGTATCTCATCCCGCCCCCGCCCCCGGTGCGCGCGCCGGCGCCGATGGTGAGCGTGCTCGACCAGCTGACCGAGGCCGCCGCCGCCGCTGCCGAGTTCGAGCCGGAGGAGGAGGTGCTGGTCGACCACGAGCCGGTGGTGATTGAGGCGCTGCGCGGCATCATCGAGGACCCGGATTCCCGCGCCAAGCCGGCGGCGGTGCTCTACCAGGACTTCCAGGTCCGCTGCCGCATGGCGGGCGTGCGCCGGCCGCCGCTCGACGCCTCGGGCTTCACCCGCCGGCTGGCGGCGGCGCGAGCCGGCATCTTCACCGGGCTGGACGCGGAGTGGGCGCCGGCGCTGGAGGCGGCGCGCGGCGTCCCCGACGACATGCTCGGCGCCTTCCTGCTCATCGCCCACGCCGCCCGCGAAGGCGAGCAGGGCCCGAGCGACGAGGCGATCGCCGCGGCCTATGGCACGGAGTCGCTCGGCCGCGCGCGCCGCGTGCTGTCCTATATGGAAAGCCGCGGGATGATCGTGACCCGCGTCGACCTGTCGGGCCGCCGTTCGATCGCCATCCCCCAGCTCGGCTGGACGACGGCGCCGAGCGAATAGGCCTCACATCGCGTCGCGGATCGTCTCCATCGCGACGAAGGTCGAGGTGCTGGCGACATGGGGCAGGTTGGAGATGCGCTCGCCCAGCACTTCGCGGTACTTGCGGATGTCGGCGGTGCGGACCTTGAGCAGATAGTCGAAGCTGCTCGCGATCATGTGGCATTCCTCGACTTCCTTGATGCGCAGCACCCCGCGGCGGAAGTCCTCCAGCGCCGCCTCGCGCGTGTCGGACAGCTTCACCTCGGTGAAGGCGATATGGTCCAGCCCCAGCCGCGCCGGATCGACGATCGCGCGGAACCCGCGGATATAGCCCTGGTCGATCAGCCGCCTAAGGCGCACCTGGCACGGCGTCTTGGACAGGCCGACGCGGCGCGCGAGCTCCGCCACCGACATCCGCCCGTCCTCGCGCAGCAGGTCGATGATCCGACGGTCGAATTGGTCGATTTCGCCAGATATGGTCTTGGTAGAGGCCATCTGATTGAAACCTTGGCATGAATGAAGGTCAATGGACCTTCTGATGCCGCAGGATAAGTCGGATCGCCAGATGCATTTGCGATAGGGAAAGCGCATATCCCGACCGAGGCACCCATGGCGCAACCTTCCCAACTCCCGCCCCTTTTCGCCGATTTCGCCCCGCCGATCCGCCAGCAGAGCGCGTTGAGGCAGGCGATCACCGCCGCCTATCGCCGCCCCGAGCCCGACTGCCTCGCCCCGCTGATCGAGCAGGCGACGCTGCCCGGGCCGGTCCGTGCCGCCGCCGCCCGCACCGCCACCGCGCTGATCGAGGCGCTGCGCGCCAAACGCCGCGGCAACGGCGTCGAGGGGCTGGTGCAGGAATATGCCCTGTCGAGCGAGGAAGGCGTCGCGCTGATGTGCCTCGCCGAGGCGCTGCTGCGCATCCCCGACGACGACACCCGCGACGCGCTGATCCGCGACAAGATCGCCGGCGGCGACTGGAAGGCGCATCTGGGGGAGGGGCGCTCGCTGTTCGTCAACGCCGCCACCTGGGGACTGGTGGTCACCGGCAAGCTCGCCGGCAGCGTCGACGACCGCGGGCTGGGAGCGGCGCTCACCCGCCTGATCGCCCGCACCGGCGAGCCGGTGATCCGCCGCGCGGTCGCCCTCGCGATGAAGATGATGGGCGAGCAGTTCGTCACCGGCGAGACGATCCAGGAGGCGTTGAAGCGCGCCCGCCCGCTGGAGGCGCGGGGCTACCAATACAGCTACGACATGCTCGGCGAGGCCGCGACCACCGCCGTAGATGCCGATCGCTACTACCGGGATTATGAGGCGGCCATCCACGCGATCGGCGCCGCCTCGGCGGGGCGCGGCGTCTATGGCGGGCCGGGCATCTCGATCAAGCTCTCCGCGCTGCACCCGCGCTATTCGCGGTCCCAGGCCGACCGCGTGGTGGGCGAACTCCTGCCGCGCGTGAAGGCGCTGGCGGTGCTGGCCAAGGGCCACGATATCGGTCTCAACATCGATGCCGAGGAGGCCGACCGGCTCGAGCTCTCGCTCGATCTGCTCGAAAGCCTGGCGTTCGACCCGGACCTCGCCGGCTGGAACGGCCTCGGCTTCGTGGTGCAGGCCTATGGCAAGCGCTGCCCCTTCGTGGTCGACTGGATCGTCGACCTCGCGCGCCGCTCTAAGCGGCGGATCATGGTGCGGCTGGTCAAGGGCGCCTATTGGGACGCCGAGATCAAGCGCGCCCAGGTCGACGGCCTCCCGGACTTCCCCGTCTACACCCGCAAGGTCCACACCGACGTCGCCTATATCGCCTGCGCCCGCAAGCTGCTGGCGGCGCGCGAGGTCGTCTTCCCGCAGTTCGCGACGCACAACGCGCAGACGCTCGCCACCATCTACGAGATGGCCGGGCCGGAGTTCGCGACCGGCGACTATGAGTTCCAGTGCCTCCACGGCATGGGCGAGCCGCTCTACGACGAGGTGGTGGGCGAGGACGGGCTCGGCCGGCCGTGCCGCATCTATGCGCCGGTCGGCACGCACGAGACCTTGCTCGCCTATCTCGTCCGGCGCCTGCTGGAGAACGGCGCCAATTCCTCATTCGTCAACCGCATCGCCGACCCCGACGTGTCGATCGCCGAATTGACCGCCGATCCGGTCGAGACGGTGCGGGCGATGGCCGAGCCGGGGCAGAAGCACCCGATGATCGCGCTGCCCCGCGATCTCTACGGCGCCCGGCGCAACTCGGCGGGGCTCGACCTCAGCGACGAGACGGTGCTGGCGGCATTGGGAGAGACGATGCGCGCCGGCGCCCATTCGGACTGGAGCGCCGCCCCGGCGGACGGCGAGGGTACGCCGCGCCCGGTGCTCAACCCCGCCGACCACCGCGACCGCGTCGGCACCGTCGTCGAAGTCTCGCCCGAGCAGGCTCAAGCCGCCGTCCGCGCAGCCCTGGCCGCCGCGCCATCCTGGGCTGCCGTTCCTCCCGCCGAGCGCGCCGCCCGCCTCGAACGCGCCGCCGATCTGATGCAGGAATGGATGCCGTCGCTGCTCGGCCTGGTCATGCGCGAGGCGGGCAAGTCGCTGCCCAACGCGATTTCCGAGGTACGCGAGGCGATCGACTTCCTGCGCTATTATGCCGAGCAGGCGCGCCTCGTACTGGCGGCGGATCAGCCTTCGCTTGGCCCGGTGACCTGCATCAGCCCGTGGAACTTCCCGCTCGCGATCTTCACCGGCCAGATCGCCGCTGCGCTGGTCGCGGGCAACACGGTGCTCGCCAAGCCCGCCGAGGAGACTCCGCTGATCGCCGCCGCCGGCGTCGCCATCCTACACGAGGCCGGCATCCCAGCCGACGCGCTGCAGCTCCTCCCCGGCGACGGCGCGATCGGCGCCGCGCTGGTCGCCGCGCCGGAGACGGCGGGGGTGATGTTCACCGGCTCGACCGAGGTCGCGCGGCTGATCCAGGCCGAGCTCGCCAAGCGCGTCTCGCCCGCCGGCGAGCCGATCCCGCTGATCGCCGAGACCGGCGGGCAGAATGCGATGATCGTCGACTCCTCGGCGCTGGCGGAGCAGGTGGTGGCCGACGTGCTCGCCTCCGCCTTCGACAGCGCCGGCCAGCGCTGCTCGGCGCTGCGCATCCTCTGCCTCCAGGAGGAGATCGCCGACCGCACGCTGGCGATGCTAAAGGGTGCGCTCCGCGAGCTGCGCGTCGGGCGGACCGATCGCCTTGATATCGACGTCGGCCCCGTCATCACCGCCGAGGCCAAGGCGAACATCGAGAAGCACATCGAAAAGATGCGCTCGCGCGGCCACAAGGTCGAGCAACTGCCGCTTTCAGAGGAGACGGCGCACGGCACCTTCGTTCCGCCCACGATCATCGAACTCACGAGTATCGGCGAGCTCGAGCGGGAAGTGTTCGGTCCCGTCCTTCACGTCGTTCGTTTCAAGCGCGCGGAGATCGATCGCCTGATCGACCGGATCAATGCCACCGGCTATGGCCTCACCTTCGGCCTCCACACCCGGCTCGACGAGACGATCGCGCACGTGACCCGGCGGGTGAAGGCGGGCAACCTCTACGTCAACCGCAACGTGATCGGCGCGGTGGTGGGCGTGCAGCCGTTCGGCGGACGCGGACTGTCGGGCACCGGGCCGAAGGCGGGCGGCCCGCTCTATCTCGGCCGGCTGGTGCGCCGCGCCCCGCTGCCGCCGCAGCTCGCCGTCGCCGCGACCGCCACCGCGGTGCGCGACCTCGCGCTGTCGCTGGACGCGGCGGGAGACGGCGCGGCGGCCGACATGGTCCGCAAGCTGCCGGGCGTTCCGCTGTCTGCCGAGCTTGAGCTGCCCGGCCCGGTCGGCGAGCGCAACCTCTACGCGCTCCACCCGCGCGGCCGCATCCTGCTGCTGCCGGAGACGCGCACCGGCCTGATCGCTCAGCTCGCCGCGGGCCTTGCGAGCGGCAACGACCTCGTCGTCCAGGCCGATCCGGCGATCCGGCCCGCTCTGCCGCCGACCCTCGTGCCTCGCGTGCGCTGGGTCGAGGATTGGACGGCGGCGGGGCCGTTCGCCGGCGCGCTGATCGAAGGCGACGCGGAGCGGGTCCGCGCCCTGCACCAGGCGATCGCCGCGCTGCCCGGCCCGATCGTGCTGACCCAGGCGGGCACGGCCGGCTACCGTCTCGACTGGCTGGTCGAGGAGGTGTCGACCTCGATCAACACCACCGCGGCGGGCGGCAATGCCAGCCTGATGGCGATGGCCTAGCCGGATCGACATTTGAGGAAGTGACGACATCTGGGCCGTCCTCACCGTCACCCCGGACTTGTTCCGGGGGCCACCGGGAGGCAAGGACTGGGCAAGAGGTTTTGAGCGCAGTCGGCAAGGCGCAGTGGACCCCGGAACAAGTCCGGGGTGACGGTCGGGAAGGGGGCTACGGAAGACCTGCAACCTCAAATGTCGATCGGCGCTAGCTGATCGACCTGTGCTCCTGCGAAAGCAGGAGCCCTGGATCATGGGTATGTCGTTCGCGGCCAGGGCTCCTGCTTTCGCAGGAGCACCGGAAGCGGTTCACCGCTCCAGCGAAAGCATCGCCACCGACCTCGCCGGAAGCCGGACAGTGACGGCGCCACCCTCGACACGCCCCGTAATCGGCTTCGGCACGACCGTATCCGGCGCCTCGAACGTGTTGACCGAATTGACGTTCGCCGCCGTCAGCACCTGTCCTCCCGCGCGGCGGACCGACAGGCCCGGCACCGCCACGCGGATCTCGGACGTCTCGTTCGGATCGACGTTCACCAGCGCCAGCCACAGCTTCCCGTCGGTCGCACGCGCCGCAACGGCATCGACGCGCGGCAGCTCCACGTCGCCGCGCCGGTAGCGGCCCGCCTCGAAGCTCACGGGCACGAAGGTCGCGTCCTGGAACGGCAGGTACATCTTGAAGACATGATAGGTGGGCGTCAGCACCATCTTCGGCCCGTCGGTCAGGATCATCGCCTGGAGCACGTTCACCATCTGCGCGATGTTGGTCATCCGCACGCGGTCGGCATGGCGGGCGAAGATGTTGACGTTGAGCGCGGCGATGATCGCGTCGCGCAGCGAGTTCTGCTGCGCCAGGAAGCCGGGATTGGTCCCCGGCAGCGGCGCCAGCCACACGCCCCATTCGTCGACGACGAGCGGCATCTTCTTCTCGGGATCATATTTGTCCATGATCGCCGAATGGGTGGCGATCCGCCCGTCCATGGCGAGCGTCGCCTTCACCAGCTTGGCATAATCGTCCTCGCCGAAGCCGGTGCTGGGATAGGACGGCGGCCAGCCGCCGACGGTGTAGGAATGGAACGACAGCCCCTCGATGTTCCAGCTCCAGTCATGGGCCTTCCACGCCTTCATCACCGCTTCGGTGTAGCTGGTGTCGTCGTCGCTGGGGCCGACCGCGATGCGCTGCATCGGCTCGTCCTTGGCCTGGGCCGGATTGTAGTTGCGCACGAAGCGGGCGTAGAGCTTCATCTGGTCGGTATAGAATTCCGGCCGCATCGCCCCGCCGCAGCTCCAGCTTTCGTTGCCGATGCCGAGGTATTTGACCTTGTAGGGCGCCGGATGCCCGTTGGCGGCGCGCTCCTGTCCGGCGCTGCTCTGCTGGTCCGCGGTCATATAGGCGACCCAGTCGGCCGCTTCCTTGACTGTTCCCGACCCCACGTTGACCGACACATAGGCCTCGGCGCCGATCTGGCCGACGAAGTCCATGAACTCGTCGGTGCCGAATGCGTTGGTCTCGGCCGCACCGCCCCAGTTGGCGTTGACCGTCTGCTTGCGCCGCGCCGGATCGCCGAGGCCGTCGCGCCAGTGATATTCGTCGGCGAAGCACCCGCCCGGCCAGCGTACCACCGGCACCCGGATCGTCTTCAATGCGGCGACCACGTCGCTGCGGATGCCGCGGACGTTGGGGATCGGCGAATCCTTCCCCACCCACACCCCGCCGTAGATACCGGTGCCGAGATGCTCGGCGAACTGGCCGAAGATGTTGCGGTCGATCCTCGGTCCAGGCCGGTCCGCCTGCACGGTCACCGTCGTGACGTTGCCCGCCTGTGCAAAGGCCGGAGCGGCGAGCAGGGTGGCCGCCGCGGCGACAAGTCGGGGCAGGGTATGTCTCATGGGTCCTCGCTTGGGATGTGCAGAAGCTGCCGGGTCGGCGGGGCGGTCAGACGGGCTGCAGCCCGTGCTCGACGATCTTGCGGATCAGCGTACGATGAGACGGTAATCCTTCCCGTAGCCGCTCGGTCTGGATGATATTCTCCCGCATCGTCCGCTCGGCGATCCGGGCTTCGTCGGCCAGCGCTTCCGGCTCGACCTCGGTACGGAAGCCCATGCCATAGAGGACGTACTGATAGCTCGCCGGCGGAAACACCTCCTCGACCCGGTCGAACTCGTCGTGGAACCACGGCGACTGGTAGCGCCACAGCGTCAGCAGGTCCTGGAGTCGCTCGGGAACGGTCTCGGGCAGCCGGTTGTCGCGCCAGAAGGCGCTGTCCTCGCGCTGCGACAGCACATAGTGGAGCTTGAGGAAATCGATGATCCGCCCCCAGCGGTAATGGGTGGTCGCGTTGAAGCGCGACGCGATCACGTCCATCACCTCGCGGCAGACCGGCATCTGCTCGGCGATCAGCTTGGCGGACAGCTCGATCAGCACGATCGCCGACGATTCGAGCGGCTCGAGAAAGCCGGCCGCGAGCCCGACGGCGACGCAGTTGCGCTTCCAGAAGGTCTCGCGATAGCCCGAGCGGATCGGGATCTTGCGCACCGGCAGGTCCTTGCCCGCCGGACCGAGATAGGCGCGCAGCTCGCGCTCGGCCTCGTCGTCGGAGATGTGGCGGCTGGAATAGACATGGCCGGTGCCGCGCCGGCTCGGCAGGCCGATGTCCCAGATCCATCCCGCCGACTGCGCGGTCGAGATGGTGTGCGAGGCGATCGGGCTGGTGTCGCTCTCATGCGGGACTTGCACGGCGAGCGCGGTGTCGCAGAACAGCACGTCGCTGCAGTCCTTGAACCCGACGCCCAGCGTCTCGCCGATCAGCAGCGCCTTGAAGCCCGTGCAGTCGACGAAGAGGTCGCCTTCGATCTCGCCCGCCTGCTCGGTGACGATGCTGCGGATGTCGCCGTTCTCGGCGAGCGTCACCTGGCGGACGTCGGCCAGCACATGGCGCACCCCCAGCGTCTCGCAGCAATGGCGCTGGAGGAAGGGCGCGAACTTGCCGGCGTCGAGATGATAGGCGTAGTTCGCCACCGCGTCATATTCCGGCGTCGTGATCGTCTTCGGCGCCAATCCGTCGTCGCAGAGCCGTCCCTGCGGGCACACCGCGTCGCAGAAGCTGCGCCCGTCCCCCTCCGCCAGCCAGTGCGGCACCAGGTTGAGCTGGTGGAAGCCCTGGGGCAGCATCAGCGGGTGGTAATAGCCGTCGTCCGGCGCTCCGGTGGTCCAGCGCGCGAAACGGGCGCCCTGCTTGAACGCGGCGTCGCACTGGCGGAACAGCTCCGTCTCCGACACGCCGATCCGCGCCAGCGTGGTCCTCAGCGTCGGCCAGGTGCCTTCGCCGACGCCGATGATCGGGACGTTCGGCGATTCGACCAGCGTCACGCTGAAGCCGGCGGGCATCCGGCTGCGGTGCTTGGCGGCGATGACGCCGGCGGTCAGCCAGCCGGCGGTGCCGCCGCCCACGATCACGATCTTCCGTACAGGATGGGTCATCTTCGTCCCGCAAAAGTCCGGGGATGCCGCGGGCACCCCCGGGAGGGGAGAGTATCAGAAACGGAACCGAGCGCCTGCGGTAAACCTGCGACCATAGGCGAACACGTCGAGCAGCTGGTTGTCGAAGCGGCCATGGGTGCTCATCGTCTCGTTGGTGATGTTCAGCGCCTCGAAGAAGACGTTGACCTGCTTCGTGAGCTGGTAGCTGGTGCTGAAGTCGATCTGCAGGCTCGAGTTGACGAAGGTCGGCTCCGATCCGAACGAGCCGGTGTTCTGGTTCTGGCCGAACTGCAGGAGATACTCGTCGCGCCAGTTGAGCGCCACGCGGGCCTCGAAGCCGTTTTTGTCGTAGAAGCCGACGAAGTTGGCGGAGTTGGCAAGGCCGGTGACGGCGAAGCCGCTCTGCGAGATGTCTTCGGCGTCATAGGGCTTGTTGGTGTCGACGAAGGTGGCGTTGGCATTGAAGCCGAAGCCGCTGTTGCCGAACACGTGCTGCCAGGCGATCTCGACGCCGCGTACCGTCGCGTCGGGGCCGTTGATCTGCTGCGTCACGGCGAACTGCGCGGGCTGGCCGGTCGTCGGATCGACCACGTCGTTGATCGTCTGGCGCTGCGTGCCGCCGACGATGAAGTTGCTGACGTTCTTGAGGAAGAAATTGACCGACGCGTAGGAGTTGGACTGGTAGTACCATTCCGCCGCGAAGTCGAAATTGTCGGCGAGATAGGGCTTGAGCCCCGGATTGCCTCCGTTGGCAGTGAGTGCGCCGACGCGCTGGCCCGTGCCGACGTTCAGCACCGGTGTCAGCAGGTTGAGGCTGGGCCGGGTGAGCGTCCGCGACGCGTCGAAGCGCAGGTGGAACTTGTCGGTGAGCTCCAGCTTCATGTCGATGCTGGGCAGCAGGTAGGAATAGCTGGTCTTGGTGGTGATCCGCTGCGGGTCGCTCAGCACTACCGTCAGCAATGTCGGGTCGCCGGCGTTCTGGATGATGCTGAGCGGTACCTGGCCAAGGCCGATCGCCGTGAGATGCGTGTTCTCCTGGCGGATGCCGGCGTTGAAGTGGAACGGCATCCCCGCGATCTCGGTGTCGAAATTGGCGCGGGCGAACAGCGCCCAGCTCTTCTCGGTGATGTCCCGGATGCTGCCGTTGTCGAGCGCCAGGTCGAACGCACCGGTGAAGTTCGTGCCCACGGTCGGCGCGGTATAGTTGAAGCCGGGGATGTTCTGCGCCTGGGGATTGCCCAGCCCTTCCAGGAACTGCTGATAGGCGCGCGCGTCGAACTTCAGCAGCACCGGCGGCAGCGCGCCTGAGAAGCCGGGGATGAACCCGCGCGTGCTGACCTGGTCGGTGAACAGGCTCGCAGGGATGAGCACGCCGGTCGTGTTGCCCGACGGCGAGCCATAGCCGGAATAGGCCTGCCAGTAATTGTTGGCGAAGGTATTGCGCTGCTGGAACTGGAAATGGTCCTCGACATATTGGCCGCCGATCTTGATGCGGAAGCCTTCCTGTTCCCAGCTCGCGGAGAGGCGGCCCTGCTTCAGCTCGTCGGTGTTCTTGCTGGCCTGGCGCACCGTCACGTGCGAGCCCATCACAGTGGGGTCGGCCCAGCGCGACGCGTCGCCGCCCGGGCCATAGTCGTGCAGCACGGGGATGGTGTCCTTGCTGCTGCCGTCGATGCGGATGCCGAGCGCGGGGCCGATCGCGAAGCCGTAGCCGACGTCGGCGTTGTCGCTGCTGATCCGCCCGTCCGGATTGAGCCAGCTCTTGGCATAGCTGGCGTCGGCCTCGAGCTTGAGGTTCTCGGATGCGTCCCACTTGAGGTTGAGGCCGGTCTGGTTGGTCTGCAGGACCGACCGGTCGGTGCCGGCGGTGAAGTCGGTCTGCGAGCCGGCCTGGGAGAAGTCGACGGTGGTGCCGTTCTCGTCGAGCTCGACATTGCGCAGCGAACCCTGGTTGAACCAGATGCCGAAGCCGAAATTGTCGGCGCGGATGGTCTGCCGCGAGAAATTGTTGTCGAGCGTGAGCAGCAGGCCGTTGGACGGGCGCCACTGCAGGGCGATGCGCCCGTCGACCCGCTCGTCGCGGGTGTAGATCTGGCTGGCGCCATATTGCTGCTCGAACCAGCCGACGACGGTCTGCCGGTTGTTGGGATCGGCATAGGCGGCGTTGTTGGGATCGCTCGTCGGGCTGCAGCTCGTCGCCGTGGTGCCGGCGAGCTGGCACGGCGCATAGCGGCCGCCGGGCCAGCCGCTCACGAAGGCGCGGTTGGTCTGGGTGTCGTGCCGGGTGTACATGCCGGAGACCAGCACGCCGAACGTGTCGCCGGCGAAGGTGTCGCTGAACAGCAGCCCCGCGGTGGGGACCACCTTGCCCGCGTCGTCCTGGATCGAGCCCGACGCGGTGGCGACCAGCCGCATGCCCGAATAGTCGAACGGCTTGGGGAACTCGACGTTGACGGTCGCGCCGATCGAGCTGCTCGACAGCGTGACGTCGGGCGTCTTGAGCACGCTCAGCTGGCCGACGAAATCGGCGCCGACGGTGCTGAAGTCGACCGCGCGGCCGCCGGTGGCGGTCGAGATGCGGCGGCCGTCGTAGAGCGTCTCGTTGAAGTCGCCGCCGAAGCCGCGCACCGTGATGCCCTGCGGCTCGCCGCGCGCGCCGGCGCGCTGGATCGAGACGCCCGGCAGGCGCTGCAGCGACGCGGCGACGTTCGAGTCGGGGAACTTGCCGATGTCCTCCGAGGATATGGCGTCGACCACGCCGGCCGAGGTCCGCTTGATGTCCAGATTGCGCTGGAGCGAGCCGCGCAGGCCCGTGACGACGATATCGTCCGCCTGGGCCTCGTCGATCTGTGCCGGAGCGCCGGCACCGTCCTGCGCCTGTGTCTGTGCTACTGGTATGATAACGCTACCGTTCGACGGCGTGTCGTCGGCCAGCGCTGGAGAGGCCGCGGCGATCGCAAGCAGGCTGGACGCGGTTGCGAAAGATAACCGTGCAGCGCGCACGCGGCGGATGCCGGTGACGGCCGATGTGTCGATATTGCCTTCGGTCATACCCCCTCCTCTAGAGACAGGAGCATTGACGCGGCTGCACTATTTCGCCGGTCCGGGTCCGGCGAACTGCGGATCAATCTAAACGGTGACGGAATCCGCCTTTTGGCAGCATCGCGATCCTCTCCTGTTGTGTTATTCGAATTTTGGCGCACACTAACAACAAAAGTTAGCGCTATCAAGAGTGCTCTTGATCACGGGAGGGGAGGTGCCGAATGGCTATGCTTGAAGTGCTGAATGCGAGTGATCACCGCCAGCTCCGCCTGCGCGACGAGGCGGGGAGGGAGCCGCATTTTGTGCAGATCGTCGCAGCGGAATTTGCCGTCGCGGCCGCCCATTGCCCGATCCTGCTCGCGAAGGATGCCGGATCGGGCCGTTTCTACGCCGGTGCCATGTTCGGCTTCAAACCGGACGAGCTCCCGCTCGCGGAACCTGGAGACGCGTTCCGCCCGCTCGATCTCCAGCGTCAGGCGTTCTTCATTTCCGACGAGGACATCGCGATTGACCGGGAGCATCCCCGGATCAGCGAGACGGACGGCAAACCGCTGTTCGACGAAGAAGGGCAACCGAGCGATTCGCTGCGACGCATCCAGCGGGCGCTGGGCCTGCTGAAATCGGGGGTCGAGGAGACGGAGGCGTTCATCCGCGCGCTCCTCGCGCACAAGCTTGTCGAGCCGATCGACATCTCGCTGCGCTTCGACGACGGCGAGACGCTCTCTCTCCAGGGGCTTTACACGGTCAGCCTCGATGCGCTGCGTGATCTCGACGATTCGGCTGCGCTCGCGCTGTTCCGCAGCGGCCATCTCCAGCTCGCCTATGGCATGATCGCATCGCTGCAGCAGATTCCCGTCCTAGCGCATCGCCGCAACCGACGCCTGTCGGAGTGAGAAGGAAGAGGTGATGGACCAGCATCTTCGGGACATCGACGCCAGGCTCGTCCAGGACCCAGAAGCCTTTAGGCAGCACGTCTGCGAGCGGTGCGAGCCCGTGGTGGTGCGCGGTGCCTGCGCCGATTGGCCCGCACGACACGCCGCGGCGCGCTCGTTCGACGATCTCGCCGATTATCTGCTCCGGTTCGACGGCGGCATCACGGCCGAGGCGTTCGTCGGAATGCCCGATATCGACGGACGCTTTCACTATGACGAGAGCCTCGCCGGTTTCAATTTCGCCCGCGAGGAACTCGGCCTCCGCGATGTGCTCGCGCGGATCGCCGAAGGCGGGCAGCGGGGATCGTCCGTCTACATGGGCTCGCTTCCGGCGGACCGGCACCTGCCCGGCTTCGCCGAAGAGAACCGCGCGACGATGGTCGCATCATCGGTCCGTCCCCGTATCTGGCTCGGCAGCCGGTCGGAGATCGCCTGCCACTACGACACTTATGACAATCTCGCCTGCGTCGTCGCGGGCAGGCGCAGGTTCACCCTCTATCCCCCGGATGCGATCGCCGACCTCTACGTCGGTCCGATCGACCATACGATGGCCGGCCAGCCGGTCGGCCTTGCCGTGGGCTCGGAGCCGGGCGACCCACGCTATCCCCGCTTCGAACTTGCTCGTGATCGTGCCATCACCGTCGAGCTGGACGCCGGCGACGCGCTGTATCTGCCGAAGCTCTGGTGGCACCGGGTCGAGGCCACCGCGCCATTCAACCTGCTCGTCAACTATTGGTGGGATGGCTTCAGCGCCGGCCCGGACGCGCCCTATACCGCGATGATGCTGGCGATGATCGCGATCGCGGAGCGGCCGGCGGGGGAGCGCGCCGCCTGGCGCGCCTTCTTCGATCACTATGTCTTCCGCCCCCACGGCCATCCGCTGGCGCATCTTCCGGAGGAGAAGCACGGCCTTCTAGGACCGCTGCGGAGCGGCAATTATCGCCGTATCCGTGCGATCGTGATGCAGCTGCTCCGCGGCGACTAAGGCGTTCGGAACGGCGGAATGTCGCCTCTCGGTCGATGATTGCGCGGGCGAAGCGAATTCTTCTATTGAATTCTCCTATCGGCCCGCCGGCCCGCGTCTGACGCATTCCGGCGGGATAAGCGGGGGACGGCAGTGCCAGAGGATAAGGAGGATCGTCGCTACCGTGCGCCTGCGCTCGAGAAGGGGCTCGACATCCTCGAGCTGCTGGCGAACGAGAGCGAGCCGGTCACGCTCACCGGCATCGTTAACCGGCTCGGACGCTCGCACGGCGAGCTGTTCCGCATGGTCCAGGTGCTCGAGTTCCGCGGCTATATCGAGCAGGATCCGGCGTCCGACGGCTATCGCGTCAGCGATCGGCTCTTCTCGCTCGGGATGCAGCAGCCGCGGATGCGCAACCTGATCGAGGTGGCGCTGCCGGTCATGCGCCAGCTCACCCTTTCGCTCGGCCAATCCTGTCACCTCGCGCTGCACAGCCGCGGCGAGATGGTCGTGGTCGCGCGGATGGAATCGAGCGAGCAGCTCGGCTTCTCCGTGCGCGTCGGTTATCGGCGTCCGCTGTCGAAGGCCGCATCGGGCGCGGTGCTCTACGCCTTCCAGCCCGACGACGTTCGCGAGCGGTGGGAAAGGCTGTTCGATCCGCCGCTGACCGAGGAGGAGCTCGCGCAATTCCGCGCCCACGCCAGCGAAATCCGCGAACGCCAGGTCGAGATGGCGCCGAGCCAGTTCGTCGCGGGCGTCACCGACATCTCCGCACCCGTCATGCGCGGCGGCAGCGCCGCGGCGGCGCTCACCGTGCCATTCCTCAAGAAGCTGCAGCAATCACTGACGCCGCGCGAGGCGATCGTTCAGGTTCGCGAAGCCGCCCAGCGTATCTCCGAACAGCTTGTCGAAGGCGACAGCCGGGTCTGATCGGACCCTGACGTGATCCATATTCATGCTTGCCTAGGCAGCTACTCGCAAATATGAAAATCTGAATCATAAGCGAATAGTTTTGGCCGGAGCGCACCTGATGCGGATCACCAAGCTGCGGGTGCTCGACATCCGCTTTCCGACCTCCCAGCAGCTCGACGGATCGGATGCGATGAATGCCGATCCTGACTATTCGGCCGCCTATTGCATCCTTGAGACCGATCAGCCGGGGCTGGCGGGGCACGGACTTACCTTCACCATCGGCCGCGGCAACGACATCTGCTGCGCAGCGATCCAGGCCCTTGCGCCGCTGGTCGAGGGCCTCGACCTCGGCTGGATCCGCGAGGATGCTGGCCGCTTCTGGCGTCATATCACGGGCGACAGCCAGCTGCGCTGGATCGGGCCGGAGAAGGGCGTGATCCATCTCGCCACCGGTGCGGTCGTCAATGCCGTCTGGGACCTGTGGGCCAAGGCCGAGGGCAAGCCGCTCTGGCGGCTGGTGGGGGAGATGTCGCCCGCCGAGCTCATTCGGCTGATCGACTTCCGCTACATCACCGACTGCATCACTCCGCAAGAGGCGCTGGCGCTGCTCGAGCGGCGCGCTGAGGGCAAGGTGGAGCGTGTCGCGCGCCTGCTTGCCGAGGGATATCCCTGCTACACCACGTCGCCCGGCTGGCTCGGCTATTCGGATGCGAAGCTCGAGCAGCTCTGCCGCGAGGCGATCGACGAGGGTTTTCGCCACATCAAGCTCAAGGTCGGGAGGGACGTGGCCGACGACATCCGCCGCGTCGGCATCGCGCGCGAGGTGCTGGGGCCTGACCGCACCCTGATGATCGACGCCAACCAGGTGTGGGAGGTGGACGCGGCCATCGACCATGTCCGCGCGCTCGCCTTCGCCGAGCCCTGGTTCATCGAGGAGCCGACCAGTCCCGACGACGTGGAGGGGCACCGCCGCATCCGCGAGGCGGTCGCGCCGGTCAAGGTCGCGACCGGCGAGATGTGCCAGAACCGCATCATGTTCAAGCAGTTCATCATGCGCAGCGCGATCGACGTGGTGCAGATCGACGCCTGCCGGCTGGGCGGCGTCAACGAGGTGCTGGCGGTGCTGCTGATGGCGGCGAAGTACGACCTGCCCGTCTGCCCGCACGCGGGCGGGGTGGGGTTGTGCGAATATGTGCAGCACCTGTCGATGATCGATTATCTGAGCTTCGCCGGAACCAGGGAGGGCCGCGTCGCCGAATATGTCGACCATCTTCACGAGCATTTCGTCGACCCGTGTGTGGTGAGGAACGGCGCCTATCTGCCGCCGGAGGCACCGGGCTTCTCGATCGAGATGAAGGCGGACAGCCTGTCCCGCTATGAACATGCAGCGGCTTAGTCGCTGGCGTCTGGAAATCCGCCGATGACCCACCTATAGCCTGCGCCACGTCGATCCTCGGCCATGTGCCGAACGATCTGCGGGTGTGGCGGAATTGGTAGACGCAGCGGACTCAAAATCCGCCGTTGGCAACAACTTGTCGGTTCGAGTCCGACCACCCGTACCAGCATCTCACTCCGCCCCGGCCGTGACGATGAAGCCGTCCTCCACCCTGACCGGCCAAGGCGTAAGGCTCGCGCCGTGGCAGGGGCCGCCGACGCAGCGGCCGGTAGCGATCTCGAACAACGCCGAGTGCCAGCTGCAGGCGATGAGATCACCCGAAGGCGCGAGATAGTCGTCGAGCGTTTGTGCGAGCGGCAGGCCCATGTGCGGGCAGCGGTCGACATAGCCGTGGACATCGTCGCCGTGCCGCACGACGAAGCCGTGGAAGCGGCCGGCGCGGAGCTGGATCACGAAGCTGCGCGCCGTGCCCGGGCCGATCAGCTCCAGCGGCCCCAGCCGCACCCCGGCCGGGGTTGCATAGACGCGGTCGTCGGCGCTCACGCTCCGCGCTTCACCTCGGCCTTGCGGAAGCCCGTCCAGCAATCGTCGTAGTCGAGCTGGGCGAGCGGGGTCTCGGCGGCGAAGCGGGTGGGGCGGAACACGAAGCGGCTCTCGAACATGAAGGCCATGGTGTTGTCGATCTTGTGGGGCTTGAGCTCCGCCTTGACCGCGCCTTCGTAGCTCGCCTGGTCCGGGCCGTGCCCCGCCATCTGGTTGTGGAGCGAGGCGCCGCCGGGCGCGAAGCCGCCGGCCTTGGCGTCATAGGCGCCGTGGATCAGGCCCATGAACTCGCTCATCACGTTGCGGTGGAACCAAGGCGGGCGGAACGTCTCCTCCGCCACCATCCAGCGCGGCGGGAAGATCACGAAGTCGCAATTGGCGGTGCCGGGGGTGTCGCTCGGGCTGGTCAGCACGGTGAAGATCGATGGGTCGGGATGGTCGAAGCTCACCGTGTTGATCGTGTTGAAGCGGCGAAGGTCGTAGCGGCAGGGCGCGAGATTGCCGTGCCAGGCGACGACGTCGAACGGCGAATGGTCGAGCGTCGTCGTCCACAGGCCGCCCTGGAACTTCTGCACGATCTCATGCGGCTCGTCCGAATCCTCGAACCAGGCGGCCGGCGTCTCGAAATCGCGTGGATTGGCGAGGCCATTCGAGCCGATCGGCCCCAGGTCCGGCAGGCGGAACAGCGCGCCGTAATTCTCGCAGATGTAGCCGCGCGCCGCATCCGCGAGCAGCTCGACGCGGAAGCGCAGCCCGCGCGGGATCAGCGCCACCTGCTGCGGCTCGACCGTGAGCACGCCCATCTCGGTGACCAGCCGCAGCGCGCCCTGCTGCGGCACGATCAGCAGCTCGCCGTCGGCGTCGTAGAAGGCGCGGCCGGCCATCGACCGGTTGCAGGCGTAGAGATGGACCCCGACGCCCGCTCCGGCTGCGACGTCGCCGTTGCCGCAATAGGTGACGAGCCCGTCGACGAAGTCGGTCGGCTCGGCCGGCAGCGGCAGCGGGTCCCAGCGCAGGCGGTTGGGGGAGGGCGGCAGCTCGTCGAACGGGCCCGAGCGGATCAGCGATGGCCGCTCGTACGGCCGATAGGCCGGGTGGTTGGCGGTCGGGCGCAGCCGGTAGAGCCAGCTGCGCCGGTTCTCGCCGCGCGGCGCGGTGAAGGCGGTGCCCGAGAGCTGCTCGGTGTAGAGCCCATAGGGCACCTGCTGCGGCGAGTTGCGCCCGACCGGCAGCGCGCCGGGGGCCGCCTCGGTCGCGAAATGGTTGGCGAAGCCGGTCATATAATCGGGCATTGTCGCATCCTCGCCACGGCAGCTTGCATCACGCGTCGACGGTGATCACCCCGCGCCTGATCTGGTCAAGCTCGATCGACTCGTAGAGCGCCTGGAAGTTGCCGTTGCCGAAGCCTTCGTTGCCCTTGCGCTGGATGATCTCGAAGAAGATCGGGCCGAACATGTTCTCCGTGAAGATCTGGAGCAATATGCCCTCGTCGCCGACATTGCCGTCGATCAGGATGCGGTTCTTCCTGAGCCGTTCCAGGTCCTCGCCGTGGCCGGGCACGCGCTTGTCGACCAGCTCGTAATAGGTCTCGATCGTGTCCTGCAGGCGCACGCCGCGCGCGCGCAGCTTCTCGACCGTCCCGTAGATGTCGTCGGTGGTGAGCGCGAGGTGCTGGATGCCCTCGCCGTTATAGTCGCGGATGAATTCCTCGATCTGGCTCTTGTCGTCCTGGCTCTCGTTGAGCGGGATGCGGATCGCATGGTCGGGAGCGATCATCGCCTGGCTGAACAGGCCGGTCGCCTTGCCCTTGATGTCGAAATACTTCTGCTCCTCGAAGCCGAAGATCCTGGCGTAGAATTCCGACCACACCCGCATCTGGCCGCGGCGGACGTTGTGGGTCAGATGGTCGAGCAGGTCGAGCCCGACCGAGTTGCGCTCCGCCGCCTCGCGCCAGCCGGGGACCTCCTCCCAGCCGGCGAAGGGATCGCCGTCGACGAGATAGAGCAGCGACCCGCCGATGCCCTCGATCGCCCTGGCGCCGGGCAGGGCGCTGTCGCTGGTGTCGGCCGCCGTCGCGCCGCGCTCGACCGCCAGCGCCAGGGCGCGCGCGGCGTCGGCGACGTTGAAGCCCATGCCGTTGGCCGAAGGGCCGTGCAGCGCGCGGAATGCCGCCGCCTGACCCTCACCCGCATTGAGGATGAAGGCGATGCGGCCCTGACGATAGAGCGTCAGCCCGCGCTCGGGCACGCGCGCCGCGGGAACGAAGCCGAGCTGCTCCAGCTGCGCGCCCATCGCCGTCGGATCGGGCGAGGTGAACTCGGCGAAGGCGAAGCCGTCGAGCCCGAGCGGATTTGCCTGATCGGTCATCAAAACCTCCGGATATAGTATCAAATGAAACCAATACGCCGTGCAGATATGGTGTCAATTGAAACGATATCGAGGTGGGTCCGGTTGCCTTTGTCGAAGGCTGGAGCGAAGGAGCTGGATTGGGCGGATCGACATTCAGCCTCTGCCCTCTCCCCTCCATGGAGGGGAGAGGGTTGCGCAGACTTGGCAGCTTGCTGCCTAGTCGGAGCTGGGAGAGGGGTGGGCGGCTTCGTAGAAGCCGCGCGAGGCTCCGCCTCGCTCTACCCCTCTCCCAACCTCCGCCAGGCACTAAAGCGCCAAGCTGCGGTATCCCTCTCCCCTTGATAGGGGAGAGGGCAGCGAGGCCGAATATCGATCGATCCTAGCGCTTCACCGCCCCCCGGCTCCGCCGTTCCCCCCGCCGCTCCTTGCGCACCGTCTTGGCGTGCGCCTTGGCCTTTGCCTTCTGCTGCGCCTTGGTCGGCGGCGGCGCCTCCTCGGCGAGCGGGCGGTCGCCCAGGGCGAGGTCGAAGCCCAGCATCGCCATGCTCTCCGCGAAATGCTCGGGCAGCTCGGCGCTCACGTCGACCTTGCCGCCGTCGGGATGGTCGATGCGGATGCGGCGGGCGTGGAGGTGCATCTTGCGGCTGACCCCGCCGGTCAGGAACGCCTCCTTGCCGCCGTACTTGCCGTCGCCGACGATCGGATGGCCGATCGCCGCCATGTGGACGCGCAGCTGGTGCGTGCGTCCGGTGAGCGGCTGAAGCTCGACCCAGGCGGCGCGGTTGCCCGCCTGTTCGATGACGCGGTAGCGACTGCGCGACGGCTGCCCTTCATGCTCGCTGACGTGCATCTTCTCGCCGCCGGTGCCGGGCTGTTTGGCGATCGGTAGGTCGATCAGGCCGTCCTCGATCTCCGGCACGCCGACCACCAGCGCCCAGTAGATCTTGCGCGCCGACCGGCCGGAGAAATGCTTGGAGAAGAAGGCGGCGGCGCGGGCGGTGCGGGCGAGCAGCAGCGCGCCCGACGTATCCTTGTCGAGCCGGTGGACCAGCTTCGGCCGGCCCTCCGCGTCGAACTGGAGCGCGTCGAGCAGGCCGTCGACATGGCTTTCGGTGCGCGTGCCGCCCTGCGTCGCGAGGCCCGGCGGCTTGTTGATGACGATCGCCTGTGCGTCCCGATGGATCACCATCTCGCGTGCGAACTCGATCTGCTCGTCGCTGAGGGGAGGGCGCTCGCGCTTCGGTCGGGCGGCGGCGACGGCCGGTTCGGCAGGCGGGACGCGGATCGTCTGGCCCTCGGCGAGGCGATCGCCCGGCGTCGCGCGCGCGCCGTCGACCCGGAGCTGCCCGGTGCGCGCCCAGCGCGAGACGAGGTTGAAGCTCGTCTCCGGCAAATGCCGCTTGAACCAGCGGTCGAGCCGGATGCCGTCGTCGTCGGCGCCGACGGTGAACTGGCGGACGTTGGTGGACTCTGCGCTCATGCCAGCGCCCGGACGATCTGGAGCCCGCCGAACAGCGCCAGCACCGATCCGATCACCGACACCAGCACATAGCCGATCGCCGCGGTGGCCTGTCCGCGCTCGATCATCGTCACCACGTCGAGGCTGAAGGCGGAGAAGGTGGTGAAGCCGCCGAGAATGCCGACGCCGAGCAGCAGCCGCACGGGCTCGCCCCAGCTCCCGCGCGCGAGGATGCCGGCGAGCAGGCCCATCGCGAGGCCGCCGATCAGGTTCACGGCCAGCGTACCCCAGGGATAGCCGGGCCCGAACAGCGCGAGCGTCAGCCGTCCGACCAGGTGCCGCGCACCGGCCCCGACCGCGCCGCCGAGCATGACGAGAAGCAGGTTCATCTCCGACGCCTAGCCGACCTGCCGCCGTCCGTCACCCTTTCGTCATGCCGGGCTTGTTCCGGCATCCACGGAGCCGCAGGCTTTGCTGTCTGTGGTGCGGTGGACCCCGGAACAAGTCCGGGGTGACGATCGTGTTTGTGGCTGGCGTTAGCGTCAAATGCCGTTGTTGGCGATAAGATCGATGTCGGTGCCGCCGCCCTCGCGCGGGGTCATGTAGAGCACATAGGCGCCGCCGTCGCGATTGCGGGTGCCGCCGAGGACGTGCTGCGCGCCGTCCGACTGGTGCTCGGCGGTGAAGCCCGCCTTCACCGCGCGGGTATAGTACCAGTCGAGCATCGCCGGCATTGGCTGCGGCACGGTGAAGCTCACCACGCGCAGCGAGCATTGCGCATCCTGCACCCCCGCCGCCTCGATCACGCGGGCGTTGACGTAGAGCGGGATATCCCGCGGCAGCCGGGTCGCCCAGCCGGCGGCATAGCGCAGCTTGCCGATGCAGCCGGGCAGGCCCTGCCCCTTCTGCCGCGCCGCGAGCGCGCCCAGCGTGAGCGATTCGTCCGCGGCCTTGCACTCGGGACAGCCGCCGGCGATCGGCGGAGGTGCCTTCATGATGTCGCCGGCGGCCGGCGCGGGGCCTGCGGCGACGTCGGTCGACGGCACCGGCGCCGCATAGGGCTGGCTCGGCGGGCGCACCGAATCGGCGTTGGATTTCTGCGCGAGCTGCGGGTCGACCATGATCTGGTCCTGCAGCGCGCCGGTCAGCAGCGGGTCGCTGCCGTTGTTGGAGATGCCCTCGGCCAGTTCCTGGTCGAGCGTGTCGACGTTCTGCTCCTGCGGCGCACCACTCCCGCACGCGGCAAGCGCGATCGGCAGCAGCAGGGCGAGAGACATGCGGATCATCGCGGTTTCCCTGCACCGGACAGGGTTAAGGAAGCGTTGGCGATAGCTGCTGTTCTATATTGATAATACACCTGCACTGCATTAGATTGCCGCCATGCTCAACCTTCTCTCGATCCTTATCGGGCTCGTCGCCCTGATCTTCGCGATCCCCGGGCTGATCCCGCTGCTCGGCATCCTCAACTATGCCGCGATCCCGATCGCCGTGATCGGCGCCGGCGTCGGCGTGCTGTCGAGCCACAACAGCGGCCGCAACTTCAACCTGCTCGTGCTGGTGGTGGCGGTGGTGCGGCTGTGGCTGGGCGGCTTCATCTTCTGACGAGAAAGGGCCCGGCGGTCGCCCGGAGCCTTTGATGTGTTTCAGCCAAGGCTGAAACGGTCGCGGCACCGGCCCGCTCCCCCACCCGGCCACCCAGCGGCAGTATCTTATGGGTGGCCGGGTGGGGGAGCGGGCCGGTGCCGCTACAAGCTAACGGCAGCGGACGTTGCCGCGGTCGACCGCGTTGCCGAGCGCACCGCCCGCCGCGGCGCCGATCAGCGTCCCGAGCAGCGCGTCGCGGCGGTTCGCCATGGTATTGCCGAGCAAGCCGCCGGCGAGGCCGCCGATGATCAGGCCGGTGGTGCCGTCGTCGCGGCGGCAATAATAGCGGCCGTCGTTGCCGTAATAGATGCGGTCGTTGCGACCCAGCCGGCGCTCGCGATAGTAGCGGCCGTCGCGATAGTAGCGCGAGGGATCGTAATAACGCTGGCCGCGCTCGTACCGGTTGTAGTCGTAGTTGCGATAGCGGCGCCAATCGCGGTTCCGGTCGCGCCGGTCGCGATAGCCCCGATCGCGGTTATAGTCGCGCGTGGCGCGGCGTATGTCGCGGTTGAACTGCGCCCGATCGCCGTCCTGATAGGTGGGAGCGGATGTCGTCGTCGCGGCGGCCGCGGCGGGAACCGCCGAGAAGCTGATCGCGGCGATCACGGCGGCGAGAATGGAGCTGCGCATGGTGTCCTCCTCTTCAGGCAGACGAAAAAACGAACGCCTGCATCATACAGGGGGTTGCATGTACGGCGAGCTACCGGGCGTTCATTCCCCTGTCATCTCGATCCGCCGCTCACCGGGATAGGCGAATAGCAGATCGGCGCCGTCCTGCGCCACCAGTTCGCATGACCCGGTCAGCGTCAGGCATTCGCCGGCCTTGAAGCCGACGCCGTCGACCGCGCCTTCGCCGGTGATCGGGATCAGCCAGCCGGTCGTGTCGCCAGGCAGGGTGAAGCGGCGGCGTCCCGCCGGCCAGCGCTCGAGCACGAACTTGGGGCCCTCGACCAGGATGGTGCGGTCGTCTGCCACGCGGCCGGGCATCGGGTGCGGCACATAGGGACCGGTCCGGGACACCGCGACGCCGTCATCGAGGTGCAGCTCGCGCGGGCGGCCATAATCGTAGAGACGATAGGTGGTGTCGGAGTTCTGCTGCACCTCGATCAGCGTCAGGCCGGCGCCGATCGCATGGATCGTGCCCGAGGCCGAATAGAGGAAATCGCCCGCCTTCACCGGCTTCCAGTCGACGAGCTGCTCGATCGATCCGTCGAGCGCCGCCGCGCGCAGCGCTTCGGGCGAGACCTTCTCGTGCGTGCCGATCGCGATCGTCGAATCGGGCTCGGCGGCGAGGATCAGCCAGCATTCGTCCTTGCCGCGCGGGAGGCCGCGGGCGTGCGCCTGCTCGTCGTCGGGATGGACCTGCACCGACAGCTTCTCGCTGGTGAACAGGTATTTGATCAGCAGCTCGGGCGTGGCGTCGCCGGGCGTCTGGAACCACACCTCGCCGACCGGCTCGCCGCCCGGCGCCGGATCGGGGAATCCGGGCCACAGGTGATGGCGGCCCCAGGGCTTCTCGACGCGGTGGGTGGCGAGCAGGGTGGCGGTCATTGGTGCGATGTCCCGAGATGTCCGAATGGTTGTTTCGAGCCCATAACACCGTTCGCTGCACGGTCGATCCCTCTCGGCACGAAAAGGATTGGCTGCGTCCCATGCGCTGGGCTACACAGCCGGCCCATGCGTATTTCGAAGTTCCGCGCCGCCGCACTCGCGCTCGTCAGTCTCAGCGTCATCGCCACCGCCGGCTGCGCGCGCCGGGGAGGGGGGCGTGGCGACCTGCCCTATGTCGCCCGCGACGTCGGCACGCTCTATTCGGCGGCGAAGGACCGGCTCGACCGGCACGACTATAAGCTCGCCGCCGCGCTGTTCGACGAGGTCGAGCGCCAGCATCCCTATTCGATCTGGGCGCGCCGCGCGCAGCTGATGGGCGCGTTCAGCTATTACCTCGCCCGCGACTATACCCAGGCGATCCAGTCGGCGCAGCGCTTCCTGTCGGTCCACCCGGGCAACCGCGACGCGCCCTATGCCTATTATCTGATCGCGCTCAGCTATTACGAGCAGATCAATGACGTGACGCGCGACCAGAAGATCTCGCAGCAGGCGCTCGACGCGCTCGGCGAGCTCATGCGCCGCTATCCCAACACCCGCTACGCCGCCGACGCGCGGCTCAAGGTCGATCTGGTGCGCGATCACCTCGCCGGCAAGGAGATGGAGATCGGCCGCTTCTACGAAGCGCGCGGTCAGTGGCTGGCGGCGTCGATGCGCTTCCGCGCGGTGATCGACCAGTATCAGGCCACCACCCATGCGCCGGAGGCGCTGATGCGGCTGACCGAGACCTATCTCGCGCTCGGCCTGCACGACGAGGCGCAGAAATCGGCGGCGGTGCTCGGCGCCAACTATCCCGGCACCGACTGGTACGAGCACGCCTACAAGCTGATCCAGGAGCACCCGCCGAGCACCGCGGCGCCGGAAGGAACCGACGTGCAGCAGACCACACCGCAGAGCGAAGAGAACGGCGGTCGGGGCAAGCGCCGCCCGCGCTGACTTCCACCCGGGCCGCGGTCATGGCAGAGCAGGGGCGATGCTGACCGCGCTGGCCATAAGGGACGTCGTGCTGATCGAGGCGCTCGACCTCGATTTCGCGCCGGGGCTCGGCGTGCTCACCGGAGAGACCGGGGCGGGCAAGTCGATCCTGCTCGATGCGCTGGGGCTGGCCCTGGGCGCGCGGGCTGACAGCGGGCTGGTCCGCCACGGCGCGCAGCAGGCGAGCGTTGCCGCCACCTTCGAGTTGCCGCCCGACGGAGCGATCGCCTCGCTGATGGCGCAGAACGGGCTCGAGCTGGAGCCGGGCGAGCCGCTCATCATCCGCCGCATCCTCAAGGCCGACGGCGGCAGCCGCGCCTTCGTCAACGATCAGCCGGCGTCGGCGGGCCTGCTGCGCGAGCTCGGCGGCCACCTCGTCGAGATCCACGGCCAGCACGACGACCGCGGCCTGCTCAACTCGCGCGGCCACCGCGCATTGCTCGACGCATTCGGGCGCTGCGACAGCGGCCCGCTCGCGGTCGCCTACCACGCCTGGCGCGAGGCGGAGGACGCGCTCGCCGTCGCCCGCGCCGAGCAGGACGCGGCGGAGGCCGATCGCGAATGGCTCGAACATGCCGTCGCCGAACTCCAGAGCTTCGCGCCCGAGCCCGGCGAGGAAGCGACGCTGGCCGAGCGTCGCGCGGCGATGCAGCGGGGGGAGAAAGTCGCGGGCGAGCTCGCGGCGATCGCGGCGCTGCTCGACGATTCGGACGGCGCGCTTGCCCGTCTCCGCCAGGCCGGGCGCATCCTCGACCGCATCGGCGACGCTCATCCCGCGCTTGCCGAGGCGCTCACCGCGATCGACCGCGCGTTGGCGGAGGGCGATTCTGCCCAGGCTTCGGTCGATGCCGCTGCCGAGGCGCTGGCGTTCGATCCGGCAGCGCTCGAAGCCGACGAGGCGCGGCTGTTCGACCTGCGCGCGCTCGCCCGCAAGCATCGCGTCCAGCCCGACGATCTTGCCGCGCTCGCCGAGGAGCTGGCGGGACGCCTCGCCCGGCTGGAAAGCGGCGGGCAGGGGATCGCCGCGCTCGAAGCCGCGCTGGCCGAGAAGGCGAAGGTCTATGAGGAGGCGTCCCAGGCCCTTTCCGCCGCCCGTATCGCCGCTGCCGAGCGCCTCGATGCGGCGGTGACGACCGAGCTCGCCCCGCTGAAGCTCGACGCTGCGCGCTTCCGCACCGCCGTCGAGCCGTTGCCGCGCGAGCAATGGGGCGCACACGGCGCCGACCGCGTCGAGTTCCTGGTCTCGACCAACCCCGGTGCGCCGTTCGGCCCGCTGGTCCGCATCGCCAGCGGCGGCGAGCTGTCGCGCTTCATCCTCGCGCTCAAGGTCGCGCTCGCCGAGGAGGGCGGCGCGCGCACGCTGATCTTCGACGAGATCGATCGCGGCGTCGGCGGCGCGGTGGCGAGCGCGATCGGCGAGCGGCTCGCGCGTCTCGCCGAAAGCGCGCAGGTGCTGGTGGTGACGCACAGCCCTCAAGTCGCCGCGCGCGGCGCCCGCCACCTGCTGATCGCCAAGAGCCATGACGGCACCGTCACCCGCACCGGCGTCACGCCGCTCGATCCGGCGGAGCGCCGCGAGGAAATCGCGAGGATGCTCTCCGGCGCTGAGATCACCGACGAGGCCCGCGCCCAGGCCGAACGCCTGCTGGCGGCGTAACGGCGGATGCTCCGCTTCGCCCCGCTCGCGCTGCTGATCGGAGCGGGCGGCGCGGACGTGAGCCAGGGCTTCGATGCGCGCATCGCGGTTGCGCCGCAGCCGGTCGCGATCGGGGATCGGACGATGCTGGTCTACGAGCTGGCGCTGACCAGCTTCGCCGCCGCACCGGTGACGCTCACGCGGGTCGAGGTGCGCGACGGCGAGCGCGTGATCGCCGATCTCGCGGGCGACGCTCTGGCCGCAGCGATCGGCCGGACCGATTCGGCGCCGAGCGAAGGAGTGACGACGATCACTCCCGGCGCCCGAGCTACGCTCTATTTGAACGTGTCGGCAGCCGCTGCGCCGCGGACGCTGCGGCACCGCCTGACCTTCACGACCGCCGGAGCGGCCAGGACGCTCGATCTGCCGGCGGTCACAGTGGACCGCACGCCGCTTCCGGAACTCGGACCGCCGCTGCGGGGCGGTCCATGGGTCGCCGTCTACGATCCGGCAATGGAGCGGGGCCATCGCCGCGTCTTCTATGCCGTCGACGGCACCGCCCGTCTCCCCGGCCGCTTCGCGATCGACTGGTTCAGCCTCGATGACGCCGGCCGCGACGAAGCGCGGCTCCAGGATTGGCGCGGCTATGGCGCCCTGGTGCTCGCGGTGGCCGACGGCACCGTGGTTGCCGTGCGCGACGATGTTCCCGATCCGGCCGCGCTCCGTCCGTTCGCGCGTCCATCGATCGGAGATGCTACGGGCAATTACGTCGCGCTCGACATCGGCGGCGGGCGCATCGCCTTCTACGAGCATCTGAAGCACGGCGCGCCGGTGCGGTCGGGGCAGCGCGTGCGGCGCGGCGACGTGATCGGCGCGCTGGGCTATACCGGCCAGACCACCGGGCCGCATCTGCACTTCCATCTCGCCGACGCGAATGCGCCGCTGGCGGCGGAGGGGCGGCCCTACCGCCTCGCCGATGCGCAATGGATCGGCGGCTATGCCTCGATCGCCGCCTTCGCAGCGGGTGAGCGCTGGCAGCCGCGGACGCCGGCCGCGGTCGCTTTCCCGCCGGCCAATGCGGTGGTGCGCTTCCCGGACAGATGAACGAACCCGATCGCGCTGGCATCGTCTGCGACACATTTCCGGCATTGCCGTCACATCTCGGCGACAGGCGCATCCGATACCCCTGCTCGTCCGATCCGTCGGACGAAAAAGAGGAGTTCGTATCATGAACCGGATCACCAGGATCGTCGCCGGCTTCAGCCTTGCCGCGGCGGTCGCCGTTCCCACCGTCGCCAACGCGCAGGCGTGGCAGAGCATCAATGCCCGCCAGGCCCGGCTCGAGGCGCGGATCAACCAGGGCGTCCGCTCCGGCGCACTGACCCGGCCGGAGGCGGCCCGGCTGCGCAGCGACTTCCGCGCGCTGACCAGGCTCGAGGCGCGCTATCGCGTCAACGGGCTGAGCCTTGGCGAGCGCCGCGACCTCGACCGCCGCTTCGACGCGCTGTCGGCGCGGATCCGCTATCAGAAGCACGACCGCAACCACCGCTGGTAAGCGGACGGCTGCGGCAACGAAGGACCCCGCCGGCGACCGGCGGGGTTTTTCATGCGCGGGTCAGCGCAGCGGCTTTCCCGAATCCTTCCATTTGTCGAGAATCTGCGAGTCGCTGCCGGCCGCGGCATATTGCGGCAGCACATCGCCGCTCTGCACGGGCGGTGCCGCGGCTGCGGTAGCCGATTTGGCCGGGAGCGAGGTCGGCACGACCGCCGCGATCACCGGCGCCGGGAACGCGACCGGCGCCGCCTCGGTCCTTGGATGCGGAGCCGCCGCCGGCTCATACCCGGAATAGGCCTGGCTGAACGCGGCCGGCGTGCCCCACCAACCCTTCCAGCGATGGAAGAAATGCGCCCCGAACGCGCCGGTCATCACCAGGCTGCGCTGCCACGCCGGGCGCACCGCATAGGTATGATAGTGGGTGGCGAGGCCGACCGGCGCGAAGACGCGGCCGGCGAGCGCCAGTGCCGCTACGCGCCGTGCCCGCTCCCAGGCAGCACGCATCGGCACGCGCGCCATCGCCCCGTCGCAGGCGAAGCTGAACTGGCAGCCGGCGCGCTCCGATCCCTGATAGACCACGCCGCACACGCTGTTCGGGAACGCCGGATGGCGCACGCGATTGAGGACGACCTGGGCGACCGCCGCCTGGCCGTCGTCGGGCTCGTTCGCCGCTTCGTAGTAGATGGCGGTGGTAAGGCATTGCAGCGCGCGCGCCTGGTCGGCAGGCGTGCCCTTGAGCACGAACGGCGCGGCCGGGCGGATCGAGGCGTCGGCGACCGCGTTCGCCGGCACTGGCAGGTCGGGCAGCGCGGTGGTGCCGGTGACGCCGGCGACCGGCGCGGCGGTCTCGCTCGCCGCCGCCACATCGTCCTCGTTCGCGTAGAGCAGTGCGGCGCCGGGGAAATGATCGTCGGCCTCATAGCCGGCCGGCCGCGCTGCGCTCGGGATCGCGCCCTGATCGCCGCCGGTCAGCCCAGCGTGCGCGGAAAAGCCGGCGCCGGCGAGCGATACCAGCACCGCCGCCAGCGTCCCGCGTGCCCTTTGTCCGGATAGCCATCGCTCGATCACGCGCGCGGCATAGCCGATTGCGCACGCCACGGCGCGGGCCGATTTCGGCCTGTCCCGCCGCGAAACGATTGATGGTTAACGTAATTTCTGAAATCCTCCCCGGCACGGGGAGAGGGACCAAGACGCGTAGCGGCTTGGTGGAGGGGGACCCTCGGCGGCGGAGTCCGGTGCGGTGGGCCCCCTCCACCACCGACCTTCAGTCGGCGGTCCCCCTCCCCGTGCCGGGGAGGAGCTTGATGTCCTCAGTCCCGCCGCTTGCCGCGATTGCGCCCGGCGTAGAGCACCGCAGCCGCGACCGCCGCCGATCCGATGCCGACGCCCAGCCCGATTGCGCCGATCGTCCAGGCATTGCCCTTGTTGTCGCCCGACCGCGCGCGCTCCTTGCGCGCCTTGGCGTCCTTGGCGGCGGCGAGGATCTCGTTCTGCTGTTCGTCGTCGTTGTCGGCCACGCTCACTCTCCCTTTCCTCCGCGATATTGCGCGCGGAAGGCATTGGCAAATGCACCCAGGCGCGTCTCTGCGATCGCCGCGCGCAGGTCCGCCATCAACGCCTGATAGAAGAAGAGGTTGTGCTCGGTCATCAGCATCGCGCCAAGAATTTCGCCGGCACGCACCAGATGGTGGAGATAGGCGCGGCTCCAGCCATGGCAGACGGGGCAGGCGCACTGGGGATCGAGCGGGCCCAGATCCTCGGCGAAGCGGGCGTTGCGGATGTTGATCGGGCCCGATCGGGTAAAGGCCTGGCCGGTGCGCCCGCTGCGGGTCGGCAGCACGCAGTCGAACATGTCGATGCCGCGCTCGACCGCGCCGACGATGTCGTCGGGCTTGCCGACGCCCATCAGGTAGCGGGGCCTGTCGGCGGGAAGCTGGCCGGGCGCATAGTCGAGCACGCCGAACATCGCCTCCTGCCCCTCGCCGACGGCGAGGCCGCCGACCGCATAGCCGTCGAAGCCGATGTCGGTCAGCGCCTCGGCCGAGGCCCTGCGCAGCCCCTCGTCCAGCGCGCCCTGCTGGATGCCGAACACGGCGTTGTTCTCGGCATGATCGCCTCCTGCGTCGAACGCGGCGCGGCTGCGCTTCGCCCAGCGCATCGATCGCTCCATCGCCTTCGCCTGCACGTCGCGCGTCGAAGTGGTGGGGACGAGCTCGTCGAACGCCATCACGATCGAGCTGCCGAGCAGCCGCTGGATTTCGATCGACCGCTCGGGGCTGAGCAGGTGCCTGGTCCCGTCGAGGTGCGACTTGAAGGCGACGCCTTCCTCGCTCCGGGTGGTGAGCTCGGCGAGGCTCATCACCTGGTAGCCGCCGGAATCGGTGAGGATCGGCCGGTCCCAGCCCATGAAGCCGTGCAGCCCGCCCAGCTTCGCCACGCGCTCGGCGCCGGGGCGCAGCATCAGGTGATAGGTGTTGCCGAGGATGATGTCCGCGCCCGACGCGCGCACGTCGGCGGGCTTCATCGCCTTGACCGTGGCGGCGGTGCCGACCGGCATGAAGGCGGGGGTACGGATCGTACCGCGCCGCATCGCGATCTCGCCGGTGCGGGCGCGGCCGTCGGTGGCGTGGACGGTGAACTGGAAACGTGGAGCCATGATCGCGCCTAGTGCCGCCTGAACCGCGCGCTGTCGAGCGGCGGGGAACCGCGGGGGCGGGCTCGGGCGTTCGGGCGGGGAGGAGAGAGCCATGCCCAACCAACCGCTCAATCCCGGCGACGAGGCTGCGCCGGGCACCCCCGGCACCGGGGAGAATGTCTGCCGCCGCTGCAACGGCACCGGCAAGGTCGACGGACGGGCCTGTCCGATATGCGACGGCACCGGCAAGGTGACGGAAGGGATCGGCGGCGCCTAAGGTCGGTCCATGGCGAGCGAACAGGACGACGCGCTGCGCGAGATGGCGCGGCATCGCGGGCTCAGGCTCAAGAAGTCGCGGCGGCGCAAGCGCGGCGGCGACTTCGGGAAATACGGCCTGACCGATCCCGGCGGGAAGCCGGTGTTCGGCTTCAAGGACAAGACGCTCACCGCCACGGCCGACGAGATCGAGGCGTATCTGCGCAGCGCGATGGTCGCCGACTGGAAGAGCTCGACCAAGGGCCTGAAGCGCAAGGCCGCGCCCAAGGCTCCGCCGCCACCGCCCCCGCCGCCGAAGCTCAAGGTCAGGCTCGCCAACCTGTTCGCCAGACTGCCGGCGGCCAGGCGCAACGAGGCCTTCACCGAGCTGCTGGCGCGCCCGGGCATCCGCGTCGAACGGATCGTCTCGCGCGGGCAGGCGACGCCGGCCGATGCGCCGATGCGCCAGGACCATGACGAATGGGTGCTGCTGCTCCAGGGCGAGGCAGCGATGCGGATCGAGACCTCGGACGAGGTGGAGCTCCGTCCCGGCGACCATCTGCTGATCGAGCGGGGGCAGGAGCATTGGGTGACGCGCACCAGCGAGGAACCGCCGACCGTGTGGTTGGCGGTACACCTCGGCTGAGCGTCAGCGCCGCGCCGCCAGATAGCGCAGGATATCGTCGGGCGTGCGGAATAGGACGTCCGGGCGGGTCGCCGCGAGCGCGTCCTCGCTGGCATAGCCCCACAGCACCGCGCCGGTGCGCATCCCCACCTCGCGCGCGGCATCGACGTCGCGGGTCTCGTCGCCGATCGAGATCGCGTCCTCGGGTCTCAGGCCCATCTGTTTGAGCACGCGGCGGAACTTGGGCGCCTTGCCGAACAGCGAGCTGCCCGCCGCCCAGGCGTCGATCCGCGCCGTATTGTCCGGGCCGAGGATCGCGCGGGCGTTGTTGGCGGCGTTGGAGGTGACGAGGCCCATGCGGAACCCCAGCGCGCCGACGCCGGCGAGCAGGTCCGCCGTGCCGGGGAACAGCGGAATCTGGTCGACGTTACGCGACACCAGCCGGCGGACATGGCGCGAGATCAGCGGCAGCTTCCAGCGCGGGATGCCGAGATAGGCGATCACCTCACGCGAGGGGCGGTGGCGCAGCATCTCGATCTCGTCGTCGTCGACCTCGCGGAAGCGAAAGCGGCGCGCGAGGTCGTTGACGACGGTCAGGAACCAGTCGCCGCTGTTGGAGAGGGTCCCGTCGAAATCGAAGATGACCCCCTTGATCGCCACCCCGTGCCCCGCGTCAGCCATGCGCCAGCCGCTCGCTGTGAAGGTGGCAGGGACTGCCGTCGTCGATCTCGATCTGCACCGTCGCATGGCCGATGCCGAAGTCATGCTCGAGCCGGTGCTGGAGGTCGTGGAGGAAGGCGTCGCCCGGGTGGCCGCCCGGCATCACCAGATGCACGGTCAGCGCGGACTTGGTGGTGCTCATCGGCCAGATGTGGAGATCGTGGATACGTGCCACGCCGGGCAGTTTTTCGATCGTCGCGGCGACGCGATCCGAATCGATCCCCGGCGGCACCGCCTGCAGCGCCATGCCGAGCGAATCGCGGAACAGCCCCCAGCTGCTCCACAGGATGACCGCCACCACGACCAGGCTCACCACTGGATCGATCCACCATTGGTCGGTGAAGGCGATCAGCACCCCGGCGACGACCACCCCGGCCGAGACCAGCGCGTCGACCGCCATGTGGAGGAAGGCCCCCTTGATGTTGAGATCGCCGTGCCGCCCGCGCGCGAACATCAACGCGGTCGCGCCGTTGACGACGATGCCCGCGCCGGCGACCCAGATCAGCGCGCGCGAGTCGACCACCGGCGGCGCGCCGAGCCGCCGCGTCGCTTCCCAGGCGATCGCGCCCACCGCCACGAACAACAGGGTCGCATTGACGAGCGCCGCCAGGATCGAGGAGCCGCCGAGGCCGTAGGTGAAGCGCTTCGACGCCGGCCGCTTTGACAGCTCCGCCGCGCCCCAGGCGATCAGCAGCCCCAGCACGTCGGAGAGATTGTGCCCGGCATCGGCGAGCAGCGCGACCGAATCGGCGGCGATGCCGAACGCCGCCTCGACCACCACGAAGGCGAGGTTGAGAGCGGTGCCGATCGCGAAGGCATGGCCGAAGCTGGCCGGGGCATGGCTGTGGCCATGTCCGTGCGCATGGCCGTTTCCGTGCGAATGCCCATGCGAATGATCGTGGTGCGCGCCCATTTGCCCAGGCTTAGCGGCTTAGTGCCATGTAATGCTAGCACACACAGACAATCGAATTCCCCCAATCCGTCACCCCGGACTTGTTCCGGGGTCCACCGGGCACCAGGTGCAGGTTTCACGGTTCCAGCTGCAACCGTCAGTCCTTGTGGAGACGTGGATGCCGGAACAAGTCCGGCATGACGATTCAGGTTCGTTGCAAGCCGCTCTACCGCTCCGGCGGCCGCCCGCCGCGTCCGCGGCGCTTGCCGCCTTCGCCGTACGGCCGATCGCTGCCGAACGCCGAGCCGCGGATCGTCAGCAGCTCCTTGTGGGTTAGGACATGATCCTTGTCGGTGTCGAACCGCGCGAAGATCGCGCTCATCCGGGTCTGCAGCTCGTCGAGCGTGATGCGGTTGTCGCCGTCGCGGTCGACCTCGAACGGGCTCGGCACGGCGTTGCGGTCGCCGAGCCAATGCTCCGCCCAGTCGGCGAAGGCGATGTAGCCGATGTCCTTGGCGCCCTTGGCGACCGTCTCGAAGCTCCGCGCCACGCCGGCGCTCGCCTCCGCCTCGGTGATGCGCCCGTCGCCGTCGGAATCGAAGCCGGCGAGCATCATCGCCACCGGCTCGACCACGACCGTCGCGGTGGCGGGGCGGTAGGGCGCGGCCTGGATCGGCACGTCGCCCTGCGGCGCCTGCTGCGCGGCGAGGAGGAGAGCGAGGTGAAGCGGCATCGGGGCAGACCTTTCAGGGCAGGAGCAGGCTGGCGTCGCCATAGCTGTAGAAACGATATCCCCCGGCGATCGCATGGGCATAGGCCGCCTGCATGCGATCCAATCCCATCAGCGCCGACACCAGCATGAACAGCGTCGAGCGCGGCAGGTGGAAGTTGGTGACGAGCCCGTCGATCCCGCGGAAGCGATAGCCGGGCGTGATGAAGATCGCGGTGTCGCCCTCGAACGGGCGCACGATGCCGTCCTGGCCGGCCGCGCTCTCGATCAGGCGCAGGCTGGTGGTGCCGACCGCGATCACCCGTCCGCCGGCCGCGCGCGTCGCGTTGAGCCGGTCGGCGGTGGCGGCGTCGATCCGGCCCCATTCGGCGTGCATCTCGTGCTCGTCGGTGTCCTCGACCTTGACCGGCAGGAAGGTGCCGGCGCCGACATGGAGGGTGAGGGTGGTGTGCCCGATCCCCGCCGCCTCCAGCGCCGCCATCAGCTCCGGCGTGAAGTGCAGCGCGGCGGTCGGCGCAGCGACGGCGCCGGGCTCGTTGGCGAACATCGTCTGATAGTCGTCCGCGTCCTTCTCGTCGGCGGGGCGGCGGCTGGCGATATAGGGCGGCAGCGGCATCCGCCCGGCCCGCTCGATCAGCAGCTCGACCGGCTCGTCGCCGAGGAAATCGAGCGCGAAGGTGCCGCGGCCCTGCCGGTCGGAGGCGATCGCCGCGACGCCCTTGCCGAAATCGACGATGTCGCCGTCGCGCAGCCGCTTGGCGTTGCGGATGAACGCACGCCAGCGCCGCGGCCCCTCGCGCTTGTGCAGCGTCGCGCCGATCTGCGCATTGCCGCGCAGCCCCTCGAGCTGCGCGGGAATGACCCGCGTGTCGTTGAACACGAGCAGGTCGCCCGGCCGCAGCGCCGCGGGCAGCTCGCGGACGATGCGATCGTGCAGGCCGGCGTCGTCCACCACCAGCATCCGCGCCGAATCGCGGGGGGTGGCGGGACGAAGGGCGATACGCTCCGGCGGGAGCTCGAAATCGAAGAGATCGACGTTCATGGCCGACCCCCCTTGGTCACGGGAGGTTACTTCTTCGTTGGCGCGGGCTTGGCACCCGGCAGCGTCACCGGCTCGAGCGTCGGCGGCGCGGGCGGCGGCGCAGGCGTGTAGGCCGGAGGATTATCGGCAGCGATATAGGCGTGGAGGATGCGCGTCGGGTTCGCCGGCGGCTCGCCGCGCGCGATCTGATCGACCCACTGCATCCCTTCGATCACCCGGCCGAACACGGTGTATTTCTGGTCGAGCGACAGCCGCGGCACGAACATGATGAAGAACTGGCTGTTGGCGCTGTTCTCCGCCTTGTCCTTCTGCTCCTGCGTCGCGCCTTCGGGCGCGCCCTCGCGCGCGGCGGAGACGGCGCCGCGGACGTGGGGGAGATAGTTGAACTCCTTCGGCAGGTCGGGAAGGTCCGATCCGCCGGTGCCGTCGCCCTTGGGGTCGCCGCCCTGGGCCATGAAGCCCTCGATCACGCGGTGGAAGGCGAGACCGTCGTAGAAATGCCGGCGGGTCAGCGTCTTGATGCGCTCGACCATCTTGGGCGCGACGTCCGGGCGCAGCAGGATGGTCACGCGGCCGCCGTCCGAAAGGTCGAGCAGCCAGAGGTTCTCCTTGTCCGTCGTCTGCGGCGCGGGGGTGCGGCCCGGCACCGGAATGACCTGCGCCGAAGCGGGCAGCGCGGCGAACAAGGCAAGGAACGCAATCAGGAAACGCATGGATGAAACCCCAACCCGGTAGGCGGGCGGTTTACGGCCTGCGCCTGCAATGGGCAACGGTCTGGAAGGGGGAGCCCGATGTCGATGGCCCGCTCGCATCGAGGGGAGCTTCGACAAGCTCGATTCGAACGGGTAGGGAGGCCCGATGCCACTCCCCACCGTCGCCATCATCGGCCGCCCCAACGTCGGCAAGTCGACGCTGTTCAACCGGCTCGTCGGCAAGCGCCTGGCGCTGGTTGACGACCAGCCGGGCGTGACCCGCGACCGCCGCGAGGGCGACGCGACCCTGCTCGGGCTCGATTTCCGCGTCGTCGACACCGCCGGCTTCGAGGATGAGGATGCCGCGACCCTGCCGGGCCGGATGCGCGTGCAGACCGAGGCTGCCGTAGCGGACGCCGATGTCGCGCTGTTCATGGTCGATGCCCGTGCCGGCATCGTTCCGCTGGACGAAGAGATCGCCCGCTGGCTGCGCAGCGCGGATACGCCGGTGGTGCTGGTCGCCAACAAGGCGGAGGGCCGCGCCGGCGAAAGCGGCGTGATCGAGGCGATGGCGCTCGGCTTCGGCGATCCGGTGCAGCTTTCCGCCGAGCATGGCGAGGGCATCGCCGACCTGTTCGAGGCGTTGCTGCCCTATATCGACCGTGAAGCCGAGGACGAGCCGGAGGACGACGAGAGCCCCGATGCACCGCTCAAGCTCGCGATCGTCGGTCGCCCCAATGCCGGCAAGTCGACGCTGATCAACCGGATGCTCGGGCAGGACCGGCTGATCACCGGTCCGGAAGCCGGCATCACCCGCGATTCGATCGCGATCGACTGGCAATGGCCGGATCCCGTCGGCGGCACGCGTGCCGTCCGCCTGATCGACACCGCCGGGATGCGCAAGAAGGCGCGGGTGCAGGACAAGCTCGAGAAGCTGTCGGTGATGGACGCGCTGCGCGCGGTCGATTTCGCCGAGGTGGTGGTGCTGCTGCTCGACGCGACCAAGGGGCTCGAGGTCCAGGACCTCAAGATCGCCGACCGCGTGCTGCAGGAAGGGCGTGCGCTGGTCATCGCGCTCAACAAATGGGACGTCGCCGAGGACGCCTCCAAGCTGTTCAACGGCGTCAAGGCCGCGCTCGACGAGGGGCTGGCGCAGGTGAAGGGCGTGCCGCTGCTCACCGTCTCCGGCGCGACGGGGAAGGGGATCGACACTTTGCTCAAGGTTGCGTTCGAGACGCGTGAGGCCTGGTCGCGGCGCGTGTCGACCGGCCAGCTCAACCGCTGGTTCGAGCGCGCGATCGAGGCCAACCCGCCCCCCGCGCCCGGCGGCAAGCGGATCAAGGCGCGCTACGTGACCCAGGTGAAGACGCGGCCTCCCAGCTTCGTGCTGTTCGGCACCCGCGTCGACCTGCTGCCCGAAAGCTACCGCCGCTATCTGGTCAACGGCCTGCGCCGCGAGTTCGATTTCGGCGCGGTGCCGGTGCGGCTCACGCTGCGCGCACCGAAGAACCCCTTCGACCGGGACCGCGAATGATCGAGATCGACGCGCGCGGAATGCGCTGTCCGTGGCCGGCGATCCGGCTCGCCCGGGCGCTGCGCGAGCATGGCACGGCCGAGGTGGCGATCCTCGCCGACGATCCCGCCGCTCCGCGCGAGCTTGCCGCGGTCGCCGCGGCTGCCGGACGGGCGTTGGTGACCGACAGCGAAATGCGCTTCCGCGTCGAGGCAAGCGGCTGAATCAACACCCTGTTTACCGCGCTCGGCTATGACGCTCGGTGGCTCTTTCGGCCGAAGGAGCTTCGGAGGCACAGGAATGACGTTCGCTGACATGGGCGAATCGCTGATCGACTGGACCGTTTTCGCCGCGGCACGCGCCGAGCTCGGCGCCAATTTCGTGCGTATCCTCGGCTATTTCCGCGAGGACGGCGCCAAGTCGGTCGCCGCGATCGAAGAGGCGATGCGCGCCGGCAACGCCGCGGCGATGGTGCTCCCCGCTCATACCCTCAAGGGCGAATCGCACCAGTTCGGCGCCGAGGTGCTGGCGACGCTCGCCGAGACGATCGAGGTGATCGCCCGCGGCTGCGTCGAGCGCCACGACGCGCCCCAGCAGGCGCTGGAGCATGTCGTCCGGCTGCGCCCCGTCTTCCAGCAGACGCTCGAGCTGCTCGAACGCGAGACCAACCCGCTGGTCGAACGCCGCCCGACCTTCGGCCGCAAGCCGATCCTGGCCGGGGGTGGGTTCGAGCGGGAGTAAGATAGGCTAGGATCAAATCGTCATGCCGGACGTGTTCCGGCATCCACGTCTCCACGGAGACTGTAATCGAGGTTCCGGCTGGAACCTAGCGAGTGGACAAATTGACTTGGCATGATTGCGGGTGAGCGTAAGGGTTACGCATGCTTGTCCGATCAATCTTGGCTTTCGTCCTATTTCTTTCGGGCTGCGCGACCACCCACGCGATTGAATGCACTGCCCCAGCATTACCAACCGCTGATGAGGTCAACCATTACGTGCGATCGCATTGGCCAGTCGTGAGCAAAAGCTTTGCACGACTTTCACGTAGGCCGGGAGAAAGTGCTGAATTAGTGGGGATATCCGAGGTTTCGTGCAGCTACACGTATACCACGCCGGAATGTTCGTATCAGGTGACCGGACGCTTCGGAAACGAGCCAAACGTTCAGCAGCGCCTGTTTTCTCAATTCGATCGGGACCAGGCCGGCAACTTGGTTGAAGTCATCGTCATGTGGCACGAGCGCCGCCGATGAGTTCTGCTTAGCAGGCGCAAGTTTGGCATGTTGGCCCACCTCATCGTTTCAGCGAAGCCGCGTACTCCGCACGTCGCTTGCAATGTAGGATTTCGCCTGCTTGGCTCGTCCGGTCCGAGCCGCACTAGCGCTGGTCCGCTCTTTGATCCTGTCGATCATTTATGTCGCGTCCGTGCCGCGCCACTGTCGCGTCCGTGCGCCGTCCTTGTCGCGGCGGTGCCGCGTCTATGGCGCGCCCCTGGCGCGTCCGCGTCGCGATCCTGTCGCGTCCCTGCAGCGTTCCAGACAAGGCCTGCAAAACACATGACCTGAGTCAATTTAGTCAACATTTCCGGGGGGAGCCCGACACCGGAAGGCCTCATCCGGACGGGCCTCGTCTACCTATGACTTTCGTGACCTTCGACGGATTTCTGCGGGTTTCAGCGCCCGTCTCGAGGCGTCGTGACCGGCGCCCGCCGGCCGTCACAGCCTAATCGCCCTCGCTCTTGGCGTTGAGCTGGATATAGTTCTGCAGCCCCATCCGCTCGATCATCTCGAACTGGGTCTCGAGCGTGTCGACATGCTCCTCCTCGTTGCCGAGGATGCGGGCGAACAGGTCGCGGCTCACGAAGTCGCGCACGCTCTCGCAATATTCGATCGCGCCCTTGAGCTGTGCCACCGCCTCCAGCTCCAGCTCGAGGTCGCCGCGCAGCGCCTCCTCGACCGTCTCGCCGATGCGCAGCCGGCCGAGCAGCTGGAAGTTGGGCAGGCCTTCGAGGAACAGGATGCGCTCCGCCAGCTCGTCGGCGTGCTTCATCTCGTCGATCGATTCGTGTCGCTCGAACTCGGCGAGCTTCTTGACGCCCCAATTGTCGAGCAGGCGATAGTGCAGCCAATATTGGTTGATCGCGGTCAGCTCGTTCCGGAGCGCCTCGTTGAGAAATTCGATGACCTTGGGGTCGCCCTTCATGCCGCGTCCTTCGTTTCGTGACGGGCGGGATTCTACACCTGTTCGGGCGTGCCGAACACCCAAAAAATGGCGGATTTCTGCGGGTTTCAGCGGCTGCGAATGCTACGCAGCAGCGCGCTCCTGATCGATAATGGCTCGCGCGAACGGCACGCACTGGCCGCATTTCGCCTGGCATCCCAGCGCACGATAGGCCTGACAGGCGCTCACCGCGCCCTCCCGCGCCGCCTGCCTCACCTCACGCTCGCGAATTGCATTGCAGACGCAGACGACCATCGGAACCCCGCAGTGTGGAGCACCCGATCTAGCGATACTGCGAGTGATTCGCAACTCTATTGCATGCGATTTGCAAAAGCGGACGCGAACCGATCAGCGTCGGGCGATGTAGGCGATCGGCACGCCGACCAGGACGATGTGGCAGAAGAGCTGAGTCGCGATGCCCGTGGCGCTCGGCATCGTTCCGAAGCGGAGCGGCACCACCACCAGGTTCATCGCCGCCCAGGTGACGAGGCCGTAGACGACACCCCACAGCAGCGGCCTGGCTTTGAGCGCCGCGATGCGGTCGGCGGCGAGGACGAACACGGCCGCCATGACCGCCATCAGCGCGAAATGGACGGCGAGGCCCAGCACCGCTCCGCCGGCGCCCCAATCCTTCGCACCCGGGAAGGGACCCGAGGCGACGTAGCGCAGCATCCTGTCGACCTTGCCGCCGTAGAACAGCGTGAGCCCGATCGCCGCCAGAATGTCGAGCGTTCCTGCGACCGCGGTCGCGACGGCGATTCGCTTCGCCGTGCTCGTTCCGATCACGTCCCCCATTGTTCCTCCCCCTTCCTCGGTATCAGCGCAGTTCCTTGCGGATCACCAGCTTCAATCCTGACCAGACCGGATCGATTGCGCAAACCTTCACGTCGACCAGCCCGGTCGGCAGCGCGACCTCGCGCACCACGTCCTCGGTGATGTCGGTCGGCACCTTCGCCGTCTGCTTGGGCCATGAGACCCATAGCATGCCCGCCGGAGCGAGCAGCTGGCGCAGTGCCGCCACCTTGCGCTGCAGCTCGGCACGCTCGGTCACGAAGATGTGCGCCGCATCGAGTCCCGCCGAGGGCGATACCTGCGGATCGACCCCGATCGCCTCGGGATCGATCTCCGCCAGCACGGTCTCGGGCATACCGTCGAACCACGCCCGCATGCCGGGCTGGTAGCCCAGCTTCTGCGCCAGCGGCGTGGCCGAATAGCCCGCGGTCATGCCACCAGTGTATTCCCCATCAGCGTCGGGAAGAAGCCCTCATGGGCGGCGCGCAGATCGTCGAGCGCGACGACGTGGTCGCCTTCGTGGCACTCGAAGATCAGGCGATGGGCGATCGTTTTGCCGAGCGGCTCGACCGGCACCCCCGCACGCACCGAGGCGAGGAGGAAGTCGTTGAGTTTGAGGTCGTCGACCGTGGCGACGTAGAGACCCTGGTCCTCGGCGAAGTAGCTGCCGGCGAGGCCCAGCGGATGCGGCGCATGGACATGGGCGCCGATGCCGCTCGCCAGCGCCATCTCGGCGATCGCAACGGCAAGCCCTCCGTCGGAGACGTCGTGCACCGCGGTGAGCGCGCCGTTGGCGATCCAGTGGCGGACGAAGGCGCCGTTACGGCGCTCGGCATCGAGGTCGACCGGCGGTGGCGGGCCTTCCTCGCGGCCGTGGACCTCGCGCAGCCACAGCGACTGGCCGAGATGGCCCTTGCGCTCGCCGATCAGGACGATGACGTCGCCGGTCTCTTTGAACGCGATCGTCGCGGACTTGGACCAGTCGGCGAGCAGGCCGACGCCGCCGATCGCCGGCGTCGGCAGGATCGCGGTGCCGGTACCGTCGTCCTTCTTGCTCTCGTTGTAGAGGCTGACGTTGCCCGACACGATCGGGAAGTCGAGCGCGCGGCACGCCTCGGCCATCCCTTCGATGCAGCCGACGAACTGGCCCATGATCTCGGGCCGCTGCGGGTTGCCGAAGTTCATGCAGTCGGTCGCCGCCAGCGGCTTGGCGCCGACCGCGCAGAGGTTGCGCCAGGTCTCGGCGATCGCCTGCTTGCCGCCCTCGACCGGGTCGGCGAAGCAGTAGCGCGGGGTACAGTCGGTCGCGATCGCCAGCCCCTTCTGGGTGCCGTGGACGCGCACCACCGCCGCGTCGCCGCCCGGGCGCTGGACGGTGTCGGCGCCGACCATGTGATCGTACTGCTCCCAGATCCAGCGGCGCGAGGCGAGGTCGGGCGAGCCCATCAGCTTGAGGAGGTCGCCGGCGATGTCGGTCGTCTCCGGCGCGTCGGCGAGCGGGGCGGGGGCGGGGGTGCGCACCCACGGCCGGTCGTACTTCGGCGCCTCGTCGGCGAGCGGGCCGAGCGGGATATCGGCAACGGTCTCGCCCTGCCACTTCAGCACCATCCGCCCGGTGTCGGTGACGCGTCCGATCACCGCGAAGTCGAGCTCCCACTTGCGGAAGATCGCCTCCGCCTCGGCCTCGCGGCCGGGCTTCAGCACCATCAGCATCCGTTCCTGGCTCTCCGAGAGCATCATCTCGTAGGGCGTCATGCCGGTCTCGCGCTGCGGCACGTCGTCCATGACCAGCTCGATGCCGACGCCGCCCTTCGACGCCATCTCGACCGAGGAGGAGGTGAGGCCGGCGGCGCCCATGTCCTGAATCGCGACGATCGCGTCCGAGGCCATCAGCTCGAGGCACGCCTCGATCAGCAGCTTCTCAGTGAAGGGGTCGCCGACCTGAACCGTCGGACGCTTCTCCTCCGAATCTTCGCTGAAATCGGCCGAGGCCATGGTGGCGCCGTGGATGCCGTCGCGGCCGGTCTTGGAGCCGACGTAGACGATCGGATTGCCGACGCCCGAGGCGGCCGAATAGAAGATCTTGTCGGTGTGGGCGACGCCCACGGTCATCGCGTTGACCAGGATGTTGCCGTCATAGGCGGCATGGAAGTTGGTCTCGCCGCCCACCGTCGGCACGCCGACGCAATTGCCGTAGCCGCCGATGCCGTGGACCACGCCCGCGATCAGGTGGCGCATCTTGGGATGGTCGGGCCGGCCGAAGCGCAGCGCGTTCATGTTGGCCACCGGCCGTGCGCCCATCGTGAACACGTCGCGCAGGATGCCGCCGACCCCCGTCGCCGCGCCCTGATAGGGCTCGATGTAGGACGGGTGGTTGTGGCTCTCCATCTTGAAGATCGCGGCCTGGCCGTCCCCGATGTCGACCACGCCGGCATTCTCGCCGGGACCGCAGATCACCTGCGGGCCGGTGGTCGGGAGCTTGCCGAGGTGGATGCGGCTCGACTTGTACGAGCAATGCTCCGACCACATCACGCTGAAGATGCCGAGCTCCGTCAGGTTGGGCTCGCGGCCCATGGCGTGCAGGACGCGCTCATATTCCTCGGGGGAGAGGCCGTGCTCGGCGACGATTTCGGGCGTGATCTCGGTCATGCGCGAGGCCCTTAGCGAGCGCGTGCGCATTCGTCACCTTGTCGTCGTGCGAAGGATACTGACGGTTAGCCGATTTTCGGATACGATGGCTCCGTGTCGCTCCAGCTGATCCTCACCGATCCGTCGACGTTCGTGCCGATCCCGCTGCTGGCCCCGCTCCCGGGAGCATGGCAATGCGACCTCAAGGACGATTCGCTGACCTGGAGCCGCAGCGTGTTCGACCTGTTCGGCATCCCGCGCGACACGCCGATCGATCGCCGCGACATCGTCGAGATGTATTGCGAGGAATCGCGCGAACTGCTCGAACGGCTGCGCAGCGAGGCGATCGCCAGTCGCGGCAGCTTCACCTTCGAGGCCAGGATCCGCCGCCTGGACGGGACCATGCGGTGGATGCGCGTCACCGCGGATACCCTGTGCAGCAATGGCCGCGTGACGCATCTCTACGGCCAGAAGCAGGACATCACCCACCTCGTCGGCGGGCTCTGCTAGTGCGCTACGTCATCCCTTAACCCAGCGCACCGCCGGATCGTCGAAATCCACCGTCTCGCCGAGCTCGTAGACGTTCCGATAGCCATAGGCCGCGAGATTGATGAAGGTCTGGATGTTGAGCGAGACCGCCGGCGCCTTGAGCCGTACCGGTGTGCGGTCGTTCGCGAAATTGTTGTTGCAGTAGATCAGGATCGGCCGCGTCCGGTCGGGCAGCGCGGCGGCGAGCGCATCGGCGGTGAAATCGGTCAGCGGCAGGTTGACCGCACCGTCGATATGGCCCTGCCGGAAGGCGTCCGCCGACCGCGCGTCGAGGATCACTGCCTTTCCGCTGCGCGCCATCTCCTGGAACCTGGCGAGGGTGATGCGGCGGCGTTCGCGCCTGGGCGCGACATCCGCGGCGAGCCTCTGGAAGCCCGGATAGTCGATCCGCGGATTGGGCGGCGGCGTGTCGGTGGCAAGCAATGCGGCGATCAGGAGCAAGGGCATCGTCGTCCCCCTCAGCGTATTCGCCGGTCAGGCTGGGCCCGCTGCAATGAAGCCGCGGTTAACGCGCCGGGCCGGATCGGTTGAAACCACGCCATCGCCGTTCGACCCGAAGAGCCGGCGACGGAAATGTTGACTAAATTGACCCGTCTCGTGTGTGTGCAAGCCGCTCCGAGAGAGACGCGGTGCGGACGCTACCAGGACGCGACTGGGAAGCGACAGCGGCGCGACGGATACGCGACGCGGGCGCGACGCAGGCGCGACAGGAACGCGACGCACGGGCGGCTCGGAAAAAGATCGACGGACTCAAAGAGCGGACCAGCGTCGCAGCAGCGCCGAGCCTCGTGAGGCAAGCGGACGAAATCCTATATTGCAAGCCGAGACAAAGAGCTGGCTGGAGCCCGTCCGGATGAGCGGCGTTAGACGTAGACCCATAAAGTTCCGCGACCGTTAGCGACCCGGTTGCGGAGGCTTCACTGGGCTGACATCGTTGCGTCCGATGTCGACCCTGTTCATTGAAGCCGACGAGCCTCTGCTCGTTTTCCCGTCAGTCGAGATCGCTGAGCGCTACCTCGAAGCAGAAGATGTTCGAAACGGTGTTTACCCACGCGCTTTCGGCCCTTCGGGTGAGCAGTTCTCGATAACGACCGAGGGTGAGCGGGTCATCATCAGGTTGATCGATGCCCCTGCGGATGTCAGCGGTCTGACAGGGCTTCTAAAGCGTTCCTTGGCGGCTGTTGACGAGCCGATGTCCGACGCTGCCAATCTTCCCGAATTAGTAGCGGCAGCGGAAGCGTTCTGGAACGAGCGCGACCCATTTGATGAGCGCTTCTCGAAGTCGGTCCCTTGGTGGGGCTGCATGTTAGTGTTGGTCGGAATAGTCGCCATAGTGGCATTCGTATTGCGATAAGGCGCATGGCAGCAAACCACCGGTCCGGACCATCCCGTTTATGAGTTCACTGCCTAGTGCTCCTGCGAAGGCAGGAGCACAGCCCGCAAGCGACGCGCCCGTGATCCAGGGCTCCTGCCTTCGCAGGAGCACCGAAGCTGCTTCAATCCCAGCCCGACGGACTTAAAGAATCTCGCGCACCTTTTCCGGCGGGCGGCCGAGCACGACGCCCTTCTCGGTCTCGACCAGCGGCCGCTCGATCAGGATCGGGTCGGCCGCCATCGCGTCGAGGATCGCATCGTCGGACGCATCCTTGAGCGTCTTGGCGGCGTCCTCGGCCGTACGCAGCCCTTCGCGCGGCGTCATGCCGGCGCGGGCATAGAGGCGGGCGAGTTCGTCGCGGCTCGGCGGGGTCTTGAGATACTCGACCACGGTCACCTCGGCGCCCGCTTCATGCAGGATCGCCAGCGCCTCGCGCGACTTGGAGCAGCGCGGGTTATGCCAGATCGTCGCCTTCATGCGTCCTGTTTCGCCAGCCACTCTTCGAGCCACTTGATCGTATAGGCGCCCTGCTGGAACTCGGGATCGTCGAGCAGATGCTGGTGGAGCGGGATGGTGGTCTTCATCCCCTCGATCACGAACTCCTCCAGCGCGCGGCGCAGCCGCATCAGGCAGCGTTCGCGGGTGCTGCCGTAGACGATCAGCTTGGCGACCATCGAGTCGTAATAGGGCGGCACGCGATAGCCGGTGTAGAGCCCGCTATCGACGCGCACGTGCATTCCGCCCGGCGCGTGAAAGTGCGTCACCGTCCCCGGCGAGGGCGCGAAGGTGCGCGGGTCCTCGGCGTTGATGCGGCATTCGATCGCATGGCCGTGGAACGCGATGTCCTCCTGCCGGCACGACAGGCCCTCGCCCTCGGCGACGCGGATCTGCTCGCGGACCAGGTCGATGCCGGTGACCATCTCGGTGATCGGGTGCTCGACCTGCAGGCGGGTATTCATCTCGATGAAGTAGAACTTCCCGTCTTCCCACAGGAACTCGATCGTGCCGGCGCCGCGATAGCCCATGTCGGCCATCGCCTTGGCGACGATGCCGCCCATCCGCGCGCGCTCCTCGGGCGTGATGATCGGGGAGGGAGCCTCCTCCAGCACCTTCTGGTGGCGGCGCTGGAGCGAGCAGTCGCGCTCGCCGAGGTGAATGGCGTTGCCCTCGCCGTCGCCGAACACCTGGAACTCGATGTGGCGCGGGTTGCCGAGGTATTTCTCCATGTAGACGGTGGCGTCGCCGAACGCCGCCTTGGCCTCGCTGCCGGCCTGCTGCATCAGCGATTCCAGCTCGTCCTCATGCTGCACGACCTTCATGCCGCGCCCGCCGCCGCCCGAGGCCGCCTTGATCAGCACCGGATAGCCGATCTTCTTGGCGAGCCGCTTGGCCTCGGCGACGTCCGCGATCGCGCCGTCGGAGCCCGGCACCAGCGGTAGTCCGAGCGCGCCGGCGGTGCGCTTCGCCTCCACCTTGTCGCCCATCGTGCGGATGTGCTCGGGCTTCGGCCCGACGAAGATGATGTTGTGGAGCTCGACGATCTCGGCGAAGCGGGCGTTCTCGCTCAGGAAGCCGTAGCCCGGGTGAATCGCGTCCGCCCCGCTGATCTCTGCCGCGGAGATGATGTTCGGGATGTTGAGATAGCTCTCGACCGCCGGCGGCGGGCCGATGCAGATCGCCTCGTCCGCCAGTCGCACGTGCATCGCGTCGGCGTCGGCGGTCGAGTGCACCGCGACCGTCTTGATCCCCATCTCGTGGCAGGCGCGATGGATGCGCAGCGCGATCTCGCCGCGGTTGGCAATCAGCAGCTTCTTGATTTTAGGCATGGGCGCCGCGTTACTCGACCACGACGAGCGGCTGGTCGAACTCGACCGGCTGACCGTTCTCGATCAGCATCGCCTTCACGGTGCCGGCGGCCGGCGCGACGATCGGGTTCATCACCTTCATCGCCTCGATGATCAGCAGCGTGTCGCCGGCCTTCACTTGCTGGCCGACCGCGACGAACGGCTTCGCCTCCGGATTGGGCGAGAGATAGGCGGTGCCGACCATCGGCGATTTGACCGCATTGGCGTGGCTCGCCGCCGGGGCGGCAGCCGCGCCGCTCTCTACAACCGGGGCGCTTGCCGCCGGAAGCGGGGCGGGAGCCGGTGCATAGGCGACGGGGGGCGCAGCGGGGGCGGCGGCACGGGCGACGCGCACCTTGCGCTCACCGTCTTGCACCTCGATCTCGGTGAGCTGGGTCTCGTCGAGCACCTGGGCGAGCTGGCGCACCAGGGCGATATCGACGTGCATCTCGCCGTTGGACGTTACGGTTTCGGTCATTCGCTCCCTCGGGGACTCGGCCCTCGAAAAATGAAAGCGCGCGCTCTGTCAGAGTCGCGCGGCGGCTTCAAGCGCGAGTAGATACGACAGCGCACCGAAACCGGCGATGGTTCCTCGCGCCGCGCGTCCGACATAGCTCAGATGGCGGAAGTCCTCGCGGGTGTGCGGGTTGGAAAGGTGCACCTCGATCACCGGCACGTTCACTGCCTTGATCGCGTCATGGATCGCGACGCTGGTATGGGTGAAGCCGGCGGCATTGAGCAGCACCGCCTTTGCCCCGACCGACTGCGCTTCCTGCAGCCAGTCGACGAGATGGCCCTCATGATTCGACTGGCGCACCTCGACCTCGAGCCCGAGTTCGCGCGCCCGGTCCTCCAGCCTGCCGGCGATGTCGTCGAGCGTGTCCGATCCGTAGATCTCCGGCTCGCGCGTCCCCAACAGGTTCAGGTTCGGCCCGTTGAGGACGTAGACGGTATCGGCCAAGAGCTGTCCCCACATTCAGCAGTGCGCCCCCCATACCCGCTCGTGTCGAGCGAAGTCGAGACACGTTGACACATCCGCGCTGCATGTCGGCCCAAGCCCCTCGACTTCGCTCGGGGCGAACGGGTAGGGGAGGGGCATGCATACCGACGGCACCGTCACGATCATCGTCAACGGCGAACACCGCCGCGTCGCCGCGGGGCTGAGCCTCGCCGAACTCGCCGGCGAGCTGGGGCTGGCGCCAGAGAAGGTCGCGGTCGAGCGGAATTTGGAGGTGGTGCCGCGGTCCACGCTGGGACAGGTCTGCGTCGAGGACGGCGACGAGATCGAGATCGTCCACTTCGTCGGCGGGGGCGATCATGCCCCGGCGATCGCCGACGATTCGTGGACCGTCGCCGGCAAGACCTTCCGCTCGCGTCTGATCGTCGGCACCGGCAAGTACAAGGATTTCGCCGAGAACGCCGCCGCGGTCGAGGCGTCGGGCGCGGAGATCGTCACCGTCGCGGTCAGGCGCGTCAACGTCAGCGACCCCAAGGCGCCGATGCTGACCGACTTCATCGATCCCAGGCGCATCACCTACCTTCCCAACACCGCCGGCTGCTTCACTGCCGAGGAGGCGATCCGCACGCTGCGTCTCGCACGCGAGGCGGGAGGATGGGAGCTGGTCAAGCTCGAGGTGCTGGGCGAGGCACGCACGCTCTATCCCGACATGGTCGAGACGATCCGCGCGACCGAGATCCTGGCGAAGGAAGGCTTCAAGCCGATGGTCTACTGCGTCGACGACCCGATCGCCGCCAGGCGGCTGGAGGATGCCGGCGCGGTCGCGATCATGCCGCTGGGCGCACCGATCGGATCGGGGCTCGGCATCCAGAACCGCGTCACCATCCGGCTGATCGTCGAGGGCGCCACGGTGCCGGTGCTGGTCGATGCCGGCGTCGGCACCGCGTCGGACGCGGCGGTGGCGATGGAATTGGGCTGCGACGGCGTGCTGATGAACACCGCGATCGCCGAGGCTAAGGATCCGATCGCGATGGCGCGGGCGATGCGGCTGGCGGTGGAAGGCGGGCGTCTCGCCTATCTCGCCGGGCGGATGGGGAAGCGACGCTACGCCGATCCGTCGAGCCCGCTGGCGGGGCTGATCTGACGGGAGAAGGCATATGCGGGCGACGATCGGACTGGTGATGCTGGCGGCGCTGGCGGGATGCCAGCCGGCGGGCGAGGCCAACAATCAATCGGCCAATGTTGCCGCAACGATCGAGGCCCAGCCGCACAAGGTCACGCTCAAGGCGGCCGACGGCGTCACCGTGCACGGCCGCTACTATGAGGCGGACTCGCCCAAGGCGCTGATCCTGCTGTTCCACCAGGCCGGCTCCAGCAAGGACGAATATGCGACCATCGCGCCGCGGCTGGTGGAGGCGGGCTATTCGGCGCTGGCGATCGACCAGCGTTCGGGCGGCGGGCTCTACGGCCCCAATGAGACCGTCGCGAGCGACGGCGCCGCGATGGAGATGCCCGAGAGCGAGAGCTATCTCGCGGCCCAGAAAGACCTGGAGGCGGCGCTCGCCTGGGGACAGCAGCAGAAGCTGCCGATCGTGCTGTGGGGGAGCAGCTATTCCTCCTCGCTGATCTTCCGCCTGGCGGCGGCGCATCCAGGGGCGGTCAAGGCGCTGCTCGCCTTCTCGCCGGGCGAATATTTCGACGACAAGACGCTGATCCGAAAGGCCGCCGCCAAGGTGACGGTGCCGGTGTTCGTTACCTCGACCGCCGACAAGGACGAGGTCGAGAATGGCGACCTCGTCTTCAAGGCGCTGCCGAAGAACGACACGTCGGAGCGGATCGTGCCGCGGCGATCGGTGCACGGCTCGTCGATGCTGGTCGAGTCGAAGAATCCGGACGGCGCGGCCGACATCTGGCAGGCTGTGCTCGCCTTCCTCGGCAAGGTCGCGCCCTGAGCGGCTCTGCAAGCCTCCGGAACATGCCGTCCGACGGATCGTTTTTCCTGTCGTGACAAGAGTTTCCGAGGAGAGGCCCGATGGGCGAACTGATCGACAAAGTGAAAGGCAACATCAACGAGATGGCCGGCAAGGCGAAGCAGGCGATGGCCGGCGACGCCGACGATCCGGCCCGCACGCGCCGCGATGACGAGCTCGCCGCCGAAGGCGCCGCGCAGGAGATGAAGGGTAAGGGCCAGCAATTCGCCGGCAAGCTCAAAGGCGCGCTCGGCGACGACATCTGACCGATTCGCCCACGCAGGCGATGGAGGCCGCTTCGGGAGACCGGGGCGGCCTTTTCCCGTTGGGGATGCGACATGGTCTCGAAGACGAGAGTGCAGGAGAGCGTGTGCGACTTGATGATCGCCCTGGGCGCCGTGGGCAGCTCCGAGCGCCGACCGGAATAAAATTGGGGCCGCCCCGCAAAGGAGACGGCCCCCTACATTCCGACAATTCGAGCGTCAGAACTTCACTTCGACGCCGGCATAGAAGAAGCGGCCGACGTTGTCGTAGATGCCGCTGCCTTCGGTCGTGCCGTCGAGGCCATAAGGCGGAAGCCGGTCCGTGATATTGTCGACGCCCGCATAGATGCGGTACCGATCGCCAACCTTCGCTCCGACGCGGATGTCGTGATAGAAGACCCTCGGATACCAGGGATTCGCATAGGCGTCGGGGTTCTCAGGCGGGCGGCCCTGCCAGCTGAACTGGGTTTCGTAGGTTCCGATCGTCTGCGGACCGATGTAACGCATCTTATATGTCAGATCGAAGCCGCCGAAATCGAGCGTCGACGACAGATTGGCTTCCCACCGCGGATCGCCGAGCTCGAAGAGCTGGCGGTTGATAAAGGACGGCGTGTTGATGTCGGTATAGTTGTCGCGCCTGATGACATAGCTGACGATGCCGCGGAGGCTGAGGCGCACGCCGTCGTCGAGCGGCGTGTTATAGGCCAGATCGACGTTGATGCCGGACGTCTTCTGCTTCGCGAAGTTGAACGGCCCCGACAGGAAGGCGGCCTCGGTGGGGCCCACCTGATAGCTGACCGTGCTCCCACCGACCATACGATCAAACTGGCCGAAGAAGGTGCCGTCGGGACGACGGAAGACCGCCGCGCAATATTGGTTGTCGATCCCGCTCGGGCTGTCATAGCACTGATTGATGATCGTCTGCGAACCGAGCGAGAAGATCACGTTGTCGATCGTGACGTTGTAATAGTCGACCGACAGGGTGAAGCCCGGGATCCAGCGCGGCTTCAGGACGGCGCCGACGGTGAAGCTCGTGCCGCGCTCCGCATCGAGATTGGGGTTCGAGCCGTTGAGGCCGCGCACGCCCGAGGCGGGCGTATTCGTCCACGGCACGGTGACGCCGCCCACGACCTCAGTCGTCGGCACGCCGGCCGCGGCGCAATTGCGGACGCGGTTCGGATTATTGTTGATCTGCGTCGCGGAGCACGGATCGATCAGCCCAGTGAGATAGGTCTGGCTGGGTGAGGCATAGAGATCGCTCTGCGTCGGCGCGCGGACCGACTTGCCGTAGCTCGCGCGGAAACGCAGATCCTGCACCGGGGCCCAGGTGCCGCCGACGCTCCATGTCCAGACGGTGCCGGTCCGGCCGATGTTATAGTCGGACACGCGGGCCGAGCCCTCGAACGACAGCTCCTTGAAAAAGGGCATGTCGGCGAGCAGCGGGATGCGAACCTCGCCGAATGCTTCCTTCACCTTGAGCTTCGGCGGCGCGAAGTCGGGAATGGCATTGAGGAAAGTATTCCCTGCCGCGGTAAAGGCGTCATAGGCGGCGAAGGCGGTTTCCTCACGATATTCTCCGCCGAACGCAAAGCCGATCGGTCCGCCGGGCAGGCTGAACAGCTGAGAGAGGTCGCCCCGGACGAACCCCGTAATGTCGAGTAGCTCGGCCCGCTGGCGCCGACTCGATTTGACCGTGACATAGTCGAGCGCTGCCTGGCTCGGCGCGCCATAGCCGAACAGGTTGAGCGGTACGCAGGCGGGATCGTCGTTGGCCGAGCTCGCATCGGCGTTCACCGCGCAGACGATATTGCCCGCCGTATTGCGCACGGCATTGATCGCGCGGCCGTAGCGTGCCGAGTCGATGTTGCCTTCGGTTTCGTAATAGGTCTTGAGCTTGCCGTAGTTGACGCTCAGCTCATAACCCCAGTCTTCGTTGAAGGTGCCGCTTGCGCCGCCGGTGATCTGGAACACCTCGCGCTGGTGATCCTCGCCGCGGCCGCCGAAGTCGATGTTGAAGCGCTGCGCGGTGAAGGTCGTGGCGCCGGGCGCGAGCGACGAGACCAGCAGCGCGCGCGCCTGCGATGTCAGGAACGGATTGTTGATGCTGAACGTGTTGTTGAAGAAGGTCGGCTGGCCTTCCTGAACCGAATCGACGCGAATATATTTGCCCTCGAGGAAGGGGACGAACGCCTCCGAAACCTCATAGTGCGACAGGAAATTGATGGCCTTGCGGTCGAGCTTCGGCAGAAGCTGGCCGCTCAGGCGCAGCGTCGAGCCGAGGCCGCCGACGCTGTTGCTCGAACCATAGACGCGCAGATCCTCGATCACATTGTTCCGGGCGAGTGTGCCGTCGGGCATGAACACGAACGTATAGCCTAGCTCCGCGCCGGTATTGCTCCGCTGCCCCGTGCAGTTGAGGGCGCGCCGCGCGGCGTTGGCTGGCGTGTTCGCCGGGCAAGCGGAGGTGTAGAGTCCGCCTTCCGAGATGTTGATGTTGCGCACGCCGCGCAGGAAGACATTGTCCGGAATGCCGTCGCCGGTCGACGGCTCGCCGACGGTATTGTCATAGGCGTTGAACTGATTGCGGCCGGAAAAGGCACCGAAATAATCGTCGCGGTCGGTATAGTAGACCGCGTTCTGCACCGCATATTCGGCAGAGAGCGTGACGTTGCCGCGACCCTCGCTGAAATTCTTGCCCGCGGTCAGACTGACGAAATAGGAGCCGCGGTCCCCGCGATCCGAGATGCCGCCCTGGGCGCGTCCGGTGATCCCTTCGAAGTCGCGGCGAAGGACGTAGTTGACCACGCCGGCAACCGCGTCCGAACCGTAGATGGACGAAGCGCTGCCGATGATGACATCGACTCGTTCGAGCAGATCGGCGGGAACATTGTTCACGTCGACCCGATTGATGCCCGGCGTCGAGGTGACATGGCGCCTGCCGTTGACGAGCGTCAGGGTACGCGCCGTGCCCAGGCCGAGCAGGTCCATGGCATTGATGCCCGCGGTGCCGATGAAGCGCGTCGAATTGCTCTGACTGAAAGTCGACCGGAGCGCCGGAAGCTGGTTCAGCGCGTCGCCGACCGACAGATTGCCGGTCGAGAACAGTTCGGCGCGGGTGATCGAGGTGATCGGCGCGATCGAAGTGTCATTCGGCCGCAGCAGGCGGGAGCCGGTGACGACGATTTCTTCGTTGTTTGCCGCCTGGGACTCGTCCGACTGATCCTCCTGCGGCGCGGTAACCGTCGCTCCCGTCGCGACTTGAGTGGCCTGTGCAGAAACTGCGGATGGAGCAAGCAGCAGCGTACCGGCAAGCGCCGTCGCGCTCAGAAACGAGCTCTTCATGAATATACCCCCTGTTCAAGCCTTTCGGCTGTTCAGCCAATTGAAAGGAACGATCGGGGGCTCGCAACAATTTTTCGTTTATGCAGGTCTCACCACCTCAAAAAGGGGTAGCGCTGTTGCATATGGGTAACAGAAACATGATAATGATTACATCTGTCGTTGATGAATACTGCCAATTATTGCTGGGGTTCGATCGCGAGCTAACGAACGCTTGCTCTGCATTTCAGTGACGCATTGTTAACTTCATTGCCACGCCGTTCCGTGGTTCAATCCCGCTCCACGCACATCGCGATGCCCATGCCGCCGCCGATGCACAGCGTCGCCAGTCCCTTCTTCGCGTCGCGCTTCTGCATCTCGTAGAGGAGCGTCGTCAGCACGCGCGCGCCGCTCGCACCGATCGGATGGCCGATCGCGATCGCGCCGCCGTTGACGTTGACGCGTTCGGCATCCCAGCCGAGTTCCTTGCCGACCGCCAGTGCCTGGGCGGCAAAGGCTTCATTGGCCTCGATGAGGTCGAGGTCGGCGATCGTCCAGCCGGCTTTCTCCAGCGCCTTCTTCGACGCCGGCACCGGGCCGATGCCCATGACCGACGGGTCTACGCCGGCCGAGGCCCAGCTCTTGATGCGGGCGAGCGGGGTGATGCCGCGCTTCGCGGCCTCATCGGCGCTCATCACCACCAGCGCGGCGGCGCCGTCATTGAGGCCGCTGGCGTTGGCAGCGGTGACGGTGCCATCCTTCTTGAAGGCGGGGCGCAGGCCCGCGACGCTCTCCAGCGTCGCGCCCGAACGGATATATTCGTCGTTCTCGACGATGGTGTCGCCCTTGCGGCCCTTGACCGTCACCGCGGCGATCTCGTCCTTGAAGCGGCCCTCGTCGCGCGCCTTCTCGGCGAGGTTCTGCGAACGCACCGCGAATTCATCCTGGTTCTCGCGGGTGATCTGGTACTCGGCCGCCAGATTCTCGGCGGTGATGCCCATGTGGTAGCCGTTGAAGACGTCGGTCAGGCCGTCCTTGATCATCGTGTCGACGAGGCTCAGGTCGCCCATCTTGGTGCCGGGGCGCAGCGTCTGCGCGTGCGGCGAGAGCGACATCGATTCCTGCCCGCCGGCGACGATGACCTTCGCATCACCGTTGGCGATCGACTGGAAGGCGAGCGCGACCGCGCGCAGGCCCGAGCCGCATACCTGGTTGACGCCCCAGGCCGGCACTTCCTTGGGGATGCCCGCGGCCATCGACGCCTGCCGCGCCGGGTTCTGGCCCTGGGCGGCGGTGAGCACCTGGCCCAGGATCACCTCATCCACGTCCGCGCCGGCGACTCCTGCCTGCTCCAGCGCCGCCTCGATCGCGACGCGGCCGAGCTCGTGCGCCGGCGTGGCGGCGAACGCGCCGAGGAAGGCGCCGACCGGCGTGCGCTTGGCGGCGGCGATGACGATGTCGGACATGGAGGGCTCCTGCTTGCGGACGGCATATTCCCGTTCGGATTGAGCTTGTCGAAGCCCTGTTCTTCTTTTCGGAAAGAAAGGGCAGCCCTTCGACAACCTCAGGGCGAACGGGGAGGGATTCGGGCGCCTATCTAATGTCGGGAAGGACGTTTAGCCAGCCGGCAAGCGGCTCCCAAAGCAGCGCCTTGGCGCGGCTGCCGACGACCATCCCGACATGGCCCGCACCGAGCTCGCGGCGGTCGGCGAAGCCGGCGCTGGTGGCGGCCGGGACGATCCGGTCGGTGAGCGAGACGAAATCCACCGCCGGGCAGGCGAGAGTGGCCGGGTCGACTGTCCGGCCTTCGATCGTCCAGCGGCTATGGTCGGGATCGTTGGCGGCGAAGAAGCCCTCGAACATCTGCCGCCCCGCGGCGAGGGTGAGCGGGGCGCCGGCATTGGCCCAGTCCTCGAGCCGGATGAACTCGGCCAGCGCCGCGTCGTCGGCGGTGGCGAGCGCTTCGTACTTGGCGATGGTGCGGGCCGGATCGAGCCGCCAGAAGCCCGACTGCAGCACTTCCATCGGCACCAGCCCGAGCGCCTCGCAGGCCGGTTCGGCGGCGTGCCACAGGCCGGCGACCTCCGCGCGCGCCGCCTCGCCGAAACGTGAGAAATGCCAAGGCGCGGCGATCAGCGTGAGCCCGCGCACCGGCAGCGCCGATGCCGCAGCGATCGCGATCGTCCCGCCGAGGCAATAGCCGACCAGCACCGGCGGCTCGGCGAGCGAGCGCAGCATCGGCAGCAGCATCGTCTCGACATGGGCGGTGATGTCCTGCTCCCGTTCGGCTGGAGTGGGGTCTCCCCAGTCGACGAGCAGCGTGCGATGCCCCTGCGCGGCGATCCACCGCAGCAGCGAATTCGCAGGCGCGAGATCGAGCACGTGCGGCGGATTGATCAACGAGGGGACGAACACCACCGGCCGCCCTTCTCCGCCATAGTCGCGCAGACAGGCGCGTCCGGCGCGCGCGACCTCCGGCATAGGCACGGGACGTGGATCGCGCTCGGCGCTCTGATAGCGGGCGAGACCCGCCAGCGCGGCGGCGCGCCGCTCCGGCGATTCGGCGGTTTCGCTGCGCAGCATGTCGAGGAACAGCGGCAGAGGCCGCGGACCGTGTTGCGGCGCGGAAAGATTCGGTGGTATGTCGTGTTTCATCACTGCGGAGCAGCACCGTCATGAAAAAGTCTGCGCCGGGCAGCGGCCCGGTCATCATCAAGAAATACGCCAACCGGCGTCTCTACAACACCGAATCCTCGTCCTACATCACGCTCGAGCATCTCGCTGCGATGACCCGCGAAGGGCGCGACTTCAAGGTCGTCGACGCAAAGACCGAAGAGGATATTACGCACAACGTCCTCACCCAGATCATCATGGAGGAGGAAGCGCGGGGCCAGACGATGCTGCCGGTCAATTTCCTGCGCCAGCTGATCGCGCTCTATGGCGATTCGATGCAGGCGATGGTGCCGGGCTATCTCGAAGCGTCGATGGAAAGCTTCCGCCGCAATCACGAGCAGTTCAAGTCGGCGGTCGAGGGCGCCTTCGCCAACTCGCCCTTCGCCGAGATCGCCAAGCGCAACATGGCGATGTTCGAGGCGGCGACCCAGGCGTTCAAGCCGGCCGGAACCGGACCGGCGCCGGCCGCCAAGGCGCCCGAGGCCAGCAAGGACGACGAGATCGCGGCGCTCAAGGCCGAGCTTGCGAAGCTGCAGGACAAGGTCGCGAAGCTCTGAGGCGGGGAGCGGTGCGGCGATAAGAGGGGCGATAGGCTTGTCGCGCGTGTGCCCCGTTCTCACTCGCTGTCGGCCTTGGCCCACTCCATGACGTGAAACCACGGCGCGTCGTCATATTGCGCGCGCCTGTCCGCTGGCCCGCCGGTCGCCGGCGGCTCGGCGAAATGGCGAAGCGTCAGGCCCGCGTCGAGCAGTAGCGTCATGTAGGTGGCCATCGGACGATGCCAGTTGCGGATGCGGATGCCGCGCCATTCGACCCAGCCCGACCGTTCGGTGAGATAGCCGCGAATCCGCTCTTCCTCCTCGGGCCATTCGTCCGTGCCGACGATGGTCGCCGTGGTGAAGGCGTTGATATGGGCGATCAGCAGCGTGCCGCCGGGGCGCAGCACCCGCGCCATTTCCGGGATGGCAGCGCCGATGTCGGGGATGTCGATCAGCGTCAGATAGCTGACGACCAGGTCGAAGCTGGCATCGTCGAACGCGAGCCGCTCGGCGCGGCCGAGGCGGTAGTCGCCCTGGGGATCGCGCCGCCGCGCCTCGGCGAGCAACGCCTCGGCCGGATCGATGCCGATGGGCGCCATGCCTTCCGCGGCGAGCAGCCGGCAGAACCGTCCCTCGCCGCAGCCGACGTCGAGCGCGTTGGCGAAGCTGCGCCTGCGCACCCGCGCCAGCATCGCCGGATCGAGGACATGGCGCCGCCCGAACTCATGCTCGCTGGCGAGGTCGTCGATCCAGGCCTGCGCCGAATCATCCCAACCGCCCAGATCGTCATCGGCAGGTGTCATCCGCCGTTCGCCCGGAACAGTTCGAGCGTGCGTTGCCGGGCGAGGTCGGCGCTCGGCTCGTGATAGTCCTTGCGTCGGTCGGAGTTGAAGCCGTGGCCGGCGTCGTAGAGGTAGATGGTCGCATTGGCCGGGCGGCTGGCGATCAGCCGCTCGACTCCCGCGACCGGGATGCCGTGGTCGTACCGGCCAAAATGGGCGATCGTCGGCACCTTGGGCGCCTCGCCAGAATCCGGCACTAGCCGGCCATAATAGGCCGATGCCGCGGCGATGCCCTGGAGCCGCGCCGCGGCGAGCCAGGCGATGGAGCCGCCGTAGCAATAGCCGATGACGAACACCGGCCCTTTGTCGCGGAGCGCGTCGACGCAGGTCTGGACGTCGCTCAGCGACAGCTCGATCGGGTGCAGCGTGCGCGAGAGCTCGATCGCACGGTCGAGGTCGGCGCCGGTGTAGTCGGCCTCGAAGCCGGGATGCTCGCGGTCGAACAATGCGGGGGCGAGCACCTCGTAGCCCTCGGCGGCATAGTCGTCGGCGACGTCGCGGATATGGTCGGTGATGCCGAAGATCTCCTGCACCAGCACCAGCCCGCCGCGGCGCTCGCCCGCGGGGTGGACGTGGTAGACGCCGACTTCTGCGCCGTCGGCCATCGTCATGCGCTCCATCGTGCCGCTCGCCATTCGCGATCTCCTTCGCGGTTTGCCTTACCCAAGGACACGCTCGGCGGCGAGCCGAAGCGACATGCGTTCCTCGGTCGTCAGTGCGGCGAACACGGCGGCGTCGCTCGCATCGGCGATCTCGGCGAGCGCGGGCACCAGCTTCGCGCCCGATCCGGTCAGCGCGACCATCTGGAAGCGGCGGTCGCCGCGGCCCTTGGCGCGTACCACCAGCGCCTTGGCGCGCAGGCGGTCGATCAGCTTGGTGACGGCGCCGCGGGTGAGGCCGACGCGCTCCGCCAGCGCGCTCGGCGCCACCGGTCCCGAATCGTAGAGGGCACGCAGCAGGACCCACTCCGCCGCCGTCACTCCTCGCGCGGCGAGAGCGCGAGCGAGGTGCTGCGCGGCATGGTTCGACGCCAGCCGCAGCCAATGACCGAGATGCGATTCGAGGGGGCTGACCGGTATGGCCATGGGCATTCTTCCTGTGGAGACGGCCGTGCACTAAGTGAATCAGTTTCCTAGTCAACCATCGTCACTCGCCCGCTTGCATCGCCCGCAACCGCCTGCTAGGCGCCCGCCAACCCAGCGAGGGGCCGCTTCCGGCCTCTCTCCCTGCATGGGTCAACCTATTCTTCCCGAGAGGAAAGCGAGTCCGTGGAGAGTTCCACCGGAAACATCGGCGGCGATATCCAGGCGAGCCTCAGCGGGCGCTACGCCACCGCGCTGTTCGAGCTGGCCCGCGACGGCAAGGCGATCGACAAGGTCGAGGCGAGCCTTGCCGCCGTGCGCGAGGCGCTGGCCGAATCGGCCGAGTTCCGCGCGCTCACCACCAGCCCGGTGATCGGTCGTGCCGACGCCGCCAAGGGCGTCGCCGCGGTCGCCAAGAAGCTCAAGCTCGACAAGACCACGACGAGCTTCCTGGGCGTGCTCGCCGAGAACCGCCGCTTGGGCCAGCTTCCGGCGATCATCCGCGCCTTCCGCGGCCTCGCCGCCCGCCATCGCGGCGAGACCACCGCCGAGGTCGTCTCCGCCCACCCGCTCACCGACGATCAGGTCGACGCGCTGAAGCAGCAGCTTCGCCAGCGCGTGGGCCGTGACGTCACCGTCGATCTCTCGGTCGATCCGTCGCTGCTCGGCGGCCTCACCGTCAAGATCGGCAGCCAGATGATCGACAGCTCGATCAAGACCCGTCTGAACTCCCTCGCGCACGCGATGAAAGGCTAAGGCACGAACATGGATATCCGCGCCGCAGAAATCTCGAAGGTCATCAAGGACCAGATCGCCAATTTCGGTACCGATGCCGAGGTGTCGGAAACCGGCCAGGTGCTGTCGGTCGGCGACGGCATCGCGCGCATCCACGGGCTCGACAACGTCCAGGCGGGCGAGATGGTCGAGTTCGCCAACGGCGTGCAGGGCATGGCGCTCAACCTCGAGGCCGACAACGTCGGCGTCGTGATCTTCGGTTCGGACGCCGAGATCCGCGAGGGCGATACCGTCAAGCGCACCGGCACCATCGTCGACGTGCCGGTCGGCAAGGGCCTGCTCGGCCGCGTGGTCGACGCGCTCGGCAATCCGATCGACGGCAAGGGCCCGATCGTCGCCGACAAGCGCAGCCGCGTCGAGGTCAAGGCGCCCGGCATCATCCCGAGGAAGTCGGTGAACGAGCCGATGCAGACCGGCCTCAAGGCGCTCGACGCGCTGGTGCCGGTCGGCCGCGGCCAGCGCGAGCTGATCATCGGCGACCGCCAGACCGGCAAGACCGCGGTCGCGATCGATACCTTCATCAACCAGAAGGGCGTCAACGCCGGCACCGACGAGGGCAAGAAGCTCTACTGCATCTATGTCGCGGTCGGCCAGAAGCGCTCCACCGTCGCGCAGATCGTCCGCCAGCTCGAGGAATCGGGGGCGATGGAATATTCCATCGTCGTCGCCGCGACCGCCTCGGAGCCGGCGCCGCTGCAGTTTCTCGCGCCCTACACCGGCTGCGCGATGGGCGAGTTCTTCCGCGACAACGGCATGCATGCCGTGATCGTCTACGACGACCTCTCCAAGCAGGCGGTCGCCTATCGCCAGATGTCGCTGCTGCTGCGCCGTCCGCCGGGCCGCGAGGCCTATCCGGGCGACGTCTTCTATCTCCACAGCCGCCTGCTCGAGCGCGCGGCGAAGATGAACGACGAGAACGGCAACGGCTCGCTGACCGCGCTGCCGATCATCGAGACCCAGGCGGGCGACGTGTCGGCGTACATCCCGACCAACGTGATCTCGATCACCGACGGCCAGATCTTTCTCGAGACCGACCTGTTCTTCGCGGGCATCCGCCCCGCCATCAACGTCGGCCTGTCGGTGAGCCGCGTCGGCTCGGCCGCGCAGACCAAGGCGATGAAGAAGGTCGCCGGCTCGATCAAGCTCGAGCTCGCCCAGTATCGCGAGATGGCGGCGTTCGCGCAGTTCGGTTCGGACCTCGACGCCTCGACGCAGAAGCTGCTGAACCGCGGCGCGCGCCTGACCGAGCTGCTCAAGCAGCCGCAGTTCAACCCGATGCCGTTCGAGGAGCAGGTCGCCTCGATCTTCGCCGGAACCCAGGGGTATCTGGACGGCATCGCGGTGCAGGACGTGGTCCGCTACGAGGCGGCGATGCTCGCCGACCTGCGCGCCAATCACGCCGAGGTGCTCGCGGGCATCCGCGACACCAAGGACTTGGGCGACGACCTCAAGGCGAAGCTCAAGGACGCGCTCGACGCGTTCGCGAAGACGTTTGCGTAAGCTCTGAACGGGGAAGGGTGTGCCCTTCCCCGTTCGTGTCGAGCGACGTCGAGACACGTTCCTCGACTTCGCTCGGAACGAACGGAAGTTGACAGTCGATGGCCTCTCTCAAGGCGTTGAAAATCCGGATCAACTCGGTCAAGTCGACCCAGAAGATCACCAAGGCGATGAAGATGGTCGCCGCCGCCAAGCTGCGCCGTGCGCAGGAGGCGGCCGAGGCCGGGCGTCCCTATGCCGAGCGGCTGGAGCGCGTCGTCGCGAGCCTCGCCAGCCGGGTGACGGTGAGCGAGTCGAGCCCCAAGCTGCTTGCAGGCACCGGCAAGGACCAGGTCCATCTGCTCGTCGTCGCGACCAGCGACCGCGGCCTCGCCGGCGCGTTCAACACCAACATCGCCCGTCTCGCCCGCCGCCGCGCCGAGGAGCTGATCGCCGAGGGCAAGACGGTCAAGTTCTACACGATCGGCCGCAAGGGCCGCGCGGTGCTCAACCGCCAGCACCGCGACCGCATGGCGCACGGGATCGAGCCGGGCGACCTCGGCAAGCTGAGCTTCGCCGACGCGCGCGGCTATGCCGACGACCTGATCGCCCGCTTCGAGGCCGGCGAGTTCGATGTCGCGCACCTGTTCTACTCGCACTTCAAGTCGGTGCTGACGCAGGAACCGACCGAGCAGCAGATCATCCCGGTCGCGGTTCCGGCCGACACCCGCGCCAATGCCGACAGCGGCATGGCGGCGGTGACCTATGAGCCCGACGAGGAGTCGATCCTCGCCGACCTGCTGCCGCGCAACGTCGCGATCCAGCTCTACCGCGCGATGCGCGAGAACGCGGCGTCGGAGCAGGGCAGCAAGATGACGGCGATGGACAATGCGACCCGCAACGCGGGCGACCTCATCAACCGGCTCACCATCCAGTACAACCGCACCCGCCAGGCCGCGATCACGACCGAGCTGGTGGAGATCATCTCGGGCGCGGAAGCGCTCTAAGTTTTCGAAGGCAAGGAAGCAGACATGGCCACCGCCGCAACTCTCGACCGCCCCGTGGGCAGCAACAACGTCGGCCGCATCAGCCAGGTGATCGGCGCCGTCGTCGACGTGAGCTTCGACAATGAACTGCCGGCGATCCTGTCGGCGCTGGAGACCGACAACAACGGCCAGAAGCTGGTCCTGGAGGTCGCACAGCACCTGGGCGAGAACACCGTCCGCACCATCGCGATGGACTCGACCGAGGGTCTGACCCGCGGCCAGCAGGTCACCGACACCGGCGGCCAGATCCGCGTGCCGGTCGGCCCGGCGACGCTCGGCCGCATCCTCAACGTCGTCGGCGAGCCGATCGACGAGCGTGGCCCGGTCGGCACGGACCTCCGTGCCCCGATCCACGCCAAGGCCCCCGAGTTCGTCGACCAGTCGACCGAGGCGTCGATCCTGGTCACCGGCATCAAGGTCATCGACCTGCTCGCGCCCTACGCCAAGGGCGGCAAGATCGGCCTGTTCGGCGGCGCCGGCGTCGGCAAGACCGTGCTGATCCAGGAACTGATCAACAACATCGCCAAGGGCCATGGCGGCACCTCGGTGTTCGCGGGCGTCGGCGAGCGCACCCGCGAGGGCAACGACCTCTATCACGAGTTCCTCGATGCGGGCGTCATCGCCAAGGACGCCGACGGCAACGCGATCTCCGAGGGTTCGAAGGTGGCGCTGGTCTACGGCCAGATGAACGAGCCGCCGGGCGCCCGCGCGCGCGTCGCGCTGTCGGGCCTGACGATCGCGGAGTATTTCCGCGACCAGGAGGGCCAGGACGTGCTCTTCTTCGTCGACAACATCTTCCGCTTCACCCAGGCGGGCTCGGAAGTGTCGGCGCTGCTCGGCCGCATCCCGTCGGCGGTGGGCTATCAGCCGACGCTGTCGACCGACATGGGTGCGCTGCAGGAGCGCATCACCTCGACCAACAAGGGCTCGATCACCTCGGTGCAGGCGATCTACGTGCCCGCCGACGACCTTACCGACCCGGCGCCGGCGACCTCGTTCGCCCACCTGGACGCCACCACCGTGCTGTCGCGCGCCATCTCGGAGCTCGGCATCTATCCGGCGGTGGACCCGCTCGACTCGACCAGCCGCGTGCTTGAGCCGCGCGTCGTCGGCCAGGAGCATTACGAGACCGCGCGCGCCGTCCAGTCGATCCTGCAGAAGTACAAGTCGCTGCAGGACATCATCGCCATCCTGGGCATGGACGAGCTCTCGGAAGAGGACAAGCTGACGGTCGCCCGCGCGCGCAAGATCCAGCGCTTCCTCTCGCAGCCGTTCCACGTCGCCGAGGTGTTCACCGGCATCCCCGGCAAGTTCGTGCAGATCGAGGACACCATCAAGTCGTTCAAGGCGGTGGTGGACGGCGAGTACGACCACCTGCCCGAGGCCGCCTTCTACATGGTCGGCGGCATCGAGGAAGCGGTCGAGAAGGCCAAGAAACTGGCCGACGCGGCGTAACCAACAATCGCCCTCTCCCCATCGGGGAGAGGGTTGGGAGAGGGGTGGGGTCTCACCGAGAGCGTCGCTCGCGGCACTGCCCCTCTCCCCGGCCCTCTCCCCTAAGGGGAGAGGGGGAAGGTAAGGAAATGCTCCACTTCGAACTCGTCACGCCCGAGAAGCTGGTCCGCTCCGAGGACGTCTACATGGTCGTCGTGCCCGGCACCGAGGGCGACTTCGGCGTGCTGGAGGGCCATGCCCCGATCATGTCGACCGTCCGCGACGGCGAGATCGCGGTCTACAAGAGCCAGGGTGCCACGCCCGAGACGATCGCGGTCGAAGGCGGCTTCGCCGAGGTCAACGGCATGGGCCTCATCGTCCTCGCCGAGCGCGCTTCGGCCTGACCTCCCAGATCACGTCCACCGGCTCGCCGGCGGGCACCGCATATTCGATCCGGCCGGCTTCGGTGGCGGCCGGATCGAGCGTCTTCCCGAGCGCCACCACCCTGAGCTCGGGCAGCCTGCGCCGCGGCAGGCGCACCACCGACAGCCGGGCCTCCGTTCCCGGCGCTCCCACCGTCGTCATCCGCACCACGCCTTCGCCGAGCCGGTCGCTGCTCGCGAGGAAATGGTCGCAGGTGAGCCGGAACGGCGCGCCATCGATCGTGTGGACCGTCCGTGAGGTGAAGACGAAGGCGGCGCCAGCGCCGTAGATCTCCTGCCCGACCTGTCCGGCCGGCTGGCCGTCGATGTAGAGGTCCTCGACGGGGAAGGAGAGCTTGCGGTCGATGTGGCCGTTGCGGATGCCCTCCTGGGCAACGGCCTCGGGCGGCAGGGCGTCGGGATAATAGTACCAGGCCCGCGACAGCGCGTAGCAGCAATAGTCGACCACCAGCCGCCGCGCCGCCGGATCGAGCGCGGTGTTGGCGTTCAGCAGCAGCTGCTCGAACGCCGCGAAGGAATCGAAGCATTCGTACATCGCCATGTACGGACCATCGTGCAGCGCGCTGACGCCGAGGAAGTTGGTGTAATGCCGCGCATTGGCGATGTTCGATTCCCACAATGCCGCATTGTGGAAGAAGCTGGCGAGGAAGGTGTGCGCCTGCTTCATGTAGCGCGCATCGCCCGTGATCACCGCCAGCCGCGCACAGGCCGCCGCGCCCCAGGCGGTGAGGTTCGCCTGATAGTTGAGCTCGAAGCGCATGTCGCGCGTCGCATCGAGCGCCGCCCGCGCTTCGTCGATGAAGCGGTCCTCGCCGGTGAGCTCATAGCCCTGCAGCATGACATAGGCATAGAGCCCGCCGACGTCGGTCTGCCCCAGACCCTCATCGTCGCGCGCCTCGGTGATCACCGAGAGATCGGTGACGTCGTACTGGATCGGCCAGATATACTTGAAATGCCGCGCAGCGCGGACGGCATAGTCGATCGAGCCGAGGAACAGCTTTCTCGCCTGCCTGTCGCCGTCGAGCGCCAGCCGGCCGAGCTTCTGCATCGGATGATAGAGGTACCAGCTGTCGACCGCATCGGCATTCTTGTCGTCGCCGACGTTGGGCAGATAGCGGCGCAGCGTCTTGAGCTTGGCGTCGTAGAAGCGCGGCATGCCCGCGGCGAGCTCGGCCTGGAGCGGCACCGGCCGCTTCAGCCATGCGGCATAATCGGCGAGCGAGGCGACCGTCACGGCCTGCACCATCGAGTCAGGGTATTCGGTGGCGGTGTAGGGGTGGATGTAGCGGTGCCCGTACTGGCGGATCGTCGCCTTGGGCGAATGGGCGAGATCCTTCAGCGTGCGCTCGGCGCGGGCAGCCCAGTCGTGCCAGCGCCGCGCCGGCTTCTCGATCCGCTCATAGGCCTCGCCGAGCATCTGGAGGAAAGCGATGGCGCTGCCATGTTCGCCGGGTTCGGTGCGCCCGCGCAGCACCAGCAGCGCGTCCGACAGCGTCACGGGCTCGCCCGCGGCAAGCACCGGCTCGCCGCTGCCGACCGTCCGCTCGACGGGTGCGAGATAGCCGAGCTCGGGCCAGGCGCCGCCGACCGCGCCGTCGGGCTTGGTGCCGGTCGCCTGGAAATAGCCGTCGAGCGCGGTCAGGTTCTGAAGATAGAGGAAGTCACCGAACCCAGGCTCGTCGAGGCGCCCGAACACCAGGCCGGTGTTGAGCCCGCGCTGCGCCGCCTTGACCTCGCCCCTCGCCCGGGCGGGGTCGCCGTCCGCGCCGAATACGACCAGGTCGCGGCCTAATACCGGCGGCGCCAGCGGAGCGGCGGGGGTGAGCATCAGGGTCGAGCGCAGCGCCGGCATCGCGCCCGGCTCGACCCGCACGGTCGCCTCGAACCGGCCCGCGACGGTGTCGGCGCGGCAGGTGAGCGTCTCACCCTCCTCGACCGTCACCTCGCCAAGCGGTCCGGCCGGCGCGCGCATGACGCGGAGCGCCACGCCGCCGCGCTCGCCCTGCACGACCAGCCACAGCGATTCATCCGAACGGCGCAGCTCGACATCGAGCGCGTCGAGCGAGCGGTGCCACAGCCGCTTCGACCCGCGCCGGGTCAGCTCCTCGGCCAAAGCCAGCGAATCCGACGTGAGCACCGCCGCCTTGGCCACCGTCATCCGCGCACCTCCGGGTTCGGCAGGTGCAACGCCGCATCGCTTGACCGGTTGCGTTCAGGGGCGGCGATAATGCCAGCGCATCGCCTTGCTGCCGTCGGCGAGCGAGATCTCCGCGAGCAGATCGGCGCCCTCGCGCCAGTAGCGGATACGCTGCGGATAATCGTGCGCCGGATTGGCGAAGACGACCTCGGTCGCGCTCGCCGACACCAGCGGAAACGGGGAGGGCGCGCGTCCCTTCGGCGACGCCCAGAAGGTGAGCCTGCCCGCCTCGTCGGGCGCGATCCGCGCCAGCTCCCAGATCTGCAAGGTCTCGCCCTTGCCGCTCCGCGACACGCCGATCATCATGCCGGCGCGAGGCGACAGCCAGCTTTCCTCGGTCCAGCCGGCCTCTGTCTCTTCGACCCAGTGGCCGGCCATCCAATCGGGTAGCTTCACCGTGTCGGGTGCGGCTCCGATCAGCATCGCCGTCGCTGCGACGATCATTCCGTATCGCATAGCCCCTCCTGCGATCGCCCGCCGCCATCATAGCAGCGGCGCCGGAACGTGGTTAGGCAATTATCAAGCCTTCCTGCCTAACCCTTCCGCTCGAATACGGGCCTGGCCCGCGTGAGGGGCGGAATGAGCGCTTTCGGTCGACGCAATGGTTTGAGCAGCGGTGCGCCGGGGACGCGCCCCGCTTTTGGCGTGGCACGGCCGATGCAGGGGAGCGGATCGCGCCCGTCGGCCGAGCCGGAAGGCGGAGAGCAGTTCCCGCCGATCGCCGGCGCGCCGCTGCCGACGCAGAGCCTCGAGAGCGAGACTCTGGCCGCCGTCACCGCCGCGTCCAGCCCCGGCAGCGAGGCGATGCAACGGCTTGCCGACCGCGTCGCCGCCTCCGCCGAGCAGGGCAGCTCACGCACCGAGGGCTTCGAGGCGTCGATCCACCGCATCAAGGAACAGGTGCTGCCGCGCCTGCTGGAGCGCGTCGATCCCGAGGCCGCGGCGACGCTGGGCAAGGACGAGCTCGCCGAGGAATTCCGCCCGATCATCGGCGAGGTGCTCGCCGAACTGAAGCTGACGCTCAACCGGCGCGAGCAGTTCGCGTTGGAGAAGGTGCTGGTCGACGAGCTGCTCGGCCTCGGCCCGCTCGAGGAGCTTCTCGCCGATCCGGCGGTCAGCGATATCATGGTCAACGGCCCCGACCAGACCTTCGTCGAGCGCAAGGGCAAGCTCGAGCTCGCCAACATCCAGTTCCGCGACGAGGAGCATCTGTTCCAGATCGCGCAGCGCATCTGCAACTCGGTCGGCCGCCGCGTCGATCAGACCACGCCGCTCGCCGACGCCCGCCTCAAGGACGGCAGCCGCGTCAACGTGATCGTGCCGCCGCTGTCGCTGCGCGGCACCGCCATCTCGATCCGCAAATTCTCCGACAAGCCGATCACGCTCGACATGATGGCGAACTGGGGATCGATGTCGCAGAAGATGGCGACGTGCCTCAAGATCGCGGGGGCGAGCCGATTCAACGTCGTCATTTCCGGCGGCACCGGTTCGGGCAAGACGACGATGCTCAACGCCCTGTCGAAGATGATCGATCCGGGCGAGCGTGTGCTGACGATCGAGGACGCCGCCGAGCTCCGCCTGCAGCAGCCGCACTGGCTGCCGCTCGAGACGCGGCCGCCGAACCTGGAGGGGCAGGGCGAGATCACCATCCGCGACCTCGTCAAGAACGCGCTGCGTATGCGCCCCGACCGCATCATCCTGGGCGAGATCCGCGGCAGCGAGTGTTTCGACCTGCTCGCCGCAATGAACACCGGCCACGACGGATCGATGTGCACGCTCCACTCCAACAGCCCACGCGAATGCCTGGGCCGTATGGAGAACATGGTGATGATGGGCGACATCAAGATCCCGAAGGAGGCGATCAGCCGCCAGATCGCCGATTCGGTCGACATGATCGTGCAGGTGAAGCGCCTGCGCGACGGCAGCCGCCGCGTCACCAACATCACCGAGGTGATCGGCATGGAAGGTCCGGTGATCGTCACGCAGGAATTGTTCAAGTTCGAGTATCTGGACGAGAGTGCCGACGGCAAGATCGTCGGTGAGTACCGCTCGATGGGCCTTCGCCCCTACACGCTCGACAAGGCGCGCCAGTTCGGCTTCGACCAGGCGATGCTGGAGGCATGTCTGTAACCGAAACCTCTCTCCCTTTGGGAGAGGGAGTGGGAGGGCGAGGGCGACCACGCCGGCCGCAGTCGCCCTCACCCTCCCGCGCCTCCGGCGCTCCTTCCCTCTCCCAAAGGGAGAGAGACAGTATGATGGCGACTCGCGTGAAAAAGCGCTAACCGCCCGCTTCATCATGCGCGTCGCCGGCCTGTTCCTCTGCCTCCTGCTCGGCGCGGCGCCGGCCGTGGCCGAAGCGCCGGCGGTGGAGCTCGCGTCCAATACCGCGGCGCAATGGGTGAGCTTCGACCTCACTCCCGGCAACCAGATCCGCTTCACCATGACCGTGAACGGCCGTCCGGCGACGGCGGTGCTCGATACCGGGGTCACGCACAGCCTCATCTCGCGCAGGTTCGCCGAGGCGATCGGGCTGCGGCCGGTGCTGGCGGGACAGGCCGACGCGATCGGCGGGACGGTGCCGCTCGGCTGGGCAGCGGTCGAGTCGCTGGCGATCGGCGGCCTGACGCGCACCGGCGGCCGTCTGGCGGTGGCCGATCTCAAGGCGATCGCCACCGGCAGCGCCGAGCCCGTCGAGATGCTGATCGGCAGCGACCTGCTCGGCCGTCAGGCGCTCGACATCGATTATGACGCCCGCCGTTTCCGCCTGCTGCCATCCGGCCGGCTGCCGTTCACCGGGACCAGCGTGCCGCTGTCGATCGCACCGGACTCGGGCGTGTTCCTGAGCGAGCTTTCGATCGGACGGCATCGCTTCAAGCCGATGATCGTCGATACCGGCGACGGATCGTCGGTGACCTTGTCGCGCGAGATCTGGGGCGCGGCGCGGGTGCCGACGCCGCCGCTCACCTCCGCCTATGCCTTCGGCCTCGGCGGCGCGATCGAGACCGATCTCACCGTCCTGCCAGCCGTCCGCCTTGCCGGACTCACGGCAAGGAACGTCGAGGTCAGGATCGAGGGCAAGGACGGCTTCTCCCAGCTCACCGGCACCGCGGGCCGGATCGGTTCGGGCCTGCTCCAGCGCTATCGCGTGCTGATCGACCCCACCGCCAAACGCATGGTGTTCGCACCCGGCAAGACCGTCGATCGCGAACCGCTCAAGTCGACCAGCGGGCTGCTCATCGCGCTCCAGGGCAGGTCGCTGCGCGTGCTCCATGTCATGCGCAACTCGCCGGCGGCTGCGGCGGGTTGGCGCGCGGGCGAGCGCATCTGCGCGGTCGACGGTGTGCCGATCCCTGCCGACTATCTCGCCACGCCGCTCGCGGCCTGGCCGGCAGGTGCGCCGGGGCGTACGGTCCGCCTGGGCCTGTGCGACAACGGCGGCGACCGCACGCTGACGCTCGCGCGCTTCTACTGATGGAGCGCATCCGGCCGTTGCCTGCGCCGGCGGTGGCGGCGCTGCTGCTCGCGGCGGCGGTGGCGCTGCGCACGGCCGATTTCGGCAATCCTGTGATCCATGTCGACGAGCAATATTATCTGCTGGTCGGCGAGCGGCTGCTCCACGGAGCGTTGCCCTATGTCGACATCTGGGACCGCAAGCCGATCGGGCTGTTCCTGCTCTACGCTGGCGCGGCGGCACTGCCGGGCGACGATATCCTTGGCTATCAGCTCCTCGCCTGCCTCTCGGCGGCCGCCACCGCAGCGCTGGTCTTCGCCAGCGCGCTTCGGGTCGGTGCGAGCCGGACCGGCGCGATTGCGGCCGCAATCGCCTATCTCGTCTGGCTGCCCTTGCTCGGTGGGCGCGGGGGACAGGCGCCGGTATTCTACAACCTGCCCGTTACCGCCGCCGCCTGGCTGACGCTGCGGCTGCCGTCGCTGGAGCGGCGGCCGGATGCGATCGTCGTGAACGGCCTCGCGGCCTGTCTGCTCGCCGGCCTCGCCATCCAGCTCAAGCCGACCGCGGCTTTCGAGGGAGCGTTCTTCGGTCTCGCGCACCTGTGGTGGCTGTGGCGGAGCGGCGCCCGGGCGAAGCTGGTTCCCGCCGTATCGCTGTGGCTGCTGGCCGGCGCGGCGCCGACGTTGGCGGCGGCGTTCGTTTATGCGCGGCTCGGCCATTTCGATGCGTGGTGGTTCGCCAACCTCACCTCGATCCTGCTGCGGCCGCCCTATCCGGCGAGCGAACTCGCGATGCGGTTGCTCGGCATCGCCGCCGAGCTGTCGCCGCTGATCCTGTGCGCCGTGGTCGCCTGGCGCCGGCGGCGCGCGCGCTCAGCGGCGGAGCGGGGGCTGGCGTTTCTGTGGCTCGGCACCGCTCTGGTCGGTTTCGCCGCGATCGGCACCTTCTTCGACCATTATGCGCTGCCGCTGATCGCACCGCTGGCGGTGCCGGCGGCGATCGCCTTCGGCCGTCATCCGCGCGCGCTGATCGGTGCGCTGGGACTGGGGCTGCTGCTGGTGGTGGTCGAGCGTGCGTTCGTCCCCAACGACGGCCCCGGTGCGCGCGAGGTCGCCCGCGTCGTCGCTGCGAACGATCGCGGCGGATGTCCCTATGTCTTCATCGGCGACACCATCACATACAGCCTGGGCGATGCCTGCCTGCCGACCGCCTATGCCTTCCCCAATTTCCTCGCCTACACGACCGAGCAGGGGGCGACAGGCATCGACGAAGCGGCTGAGGTCCGCCGCATCCTCGCCGGGCGGCCGCCGGTGATCGTCACCTCGACCCGCCGGCTCGACATCTGGAATCGGGCCAGCCTCGCCGCGCTCAAGGCGGCGCTCGTGCGCTATCGTCCTGTATTCAGCGTGCCGCGTGCGCAATACCGCACGGTCGTCTATCTCCGCCGCGACCTCGCCTTCAGGAATTGAGCGCGACGCTGGCGAGGATCAGCGCGCCCATCATCGCCGCGAACTGGATCGTCGGCCATGGCACCATCCCGACGCGGTCGAGGTCGCGCCGGCGGCCGCGGCGCCATTGACCGATGCCGCTCGCCACCGCCACCGCGACACAGGCCGCCGCCGCGCTCCACAGTCTCGCTTGCATCGCACCTCCCTGCCGCGATACGAAGGCAACGTCCACCGTTCGAGGAGACTTGAGATGCGCGCGCTCGCAACCATAGCGATCGTCTCCGTTGCGGCTGCGGTGACCAGTGTCGCGATCGGAGCGCCGGCCACGCTCCAGTCTAAGCTCGCCGAGGTCGTTGCGGCACCCACCCGCACGCCCGCCAACGTCGCGCGCGACAAATATCGCCATCCGGTCGAGACGCTCGCCTTCTTCCAGGTGAAGCCGGGCGACACGGTGGTCGAGATCTGGCCTGGCGGCGGCTGGTATACCGAAATCCTGGCGCCCTACGCTGCTGCGCGGGGAAGCTATTGGGCGGCCGGCCCCTGGCCCAAGGGCCTCGACGGCGTGCGCGCTCTGCAGGCGAAGGACGCCGCGCTCTACGGCAAGGTCAACCTCGCCGCCTTCCCGGCCGATGCGGGGCAGCCGAAGGTGCCGGATGGCAGCGCCGACGTCGTCCTCACCTTCCGCAACGTCCACAACTGGCGCGCAGGGTATCAGCGGGGCGGTCAGGATTATGCGGCGGAGGCCTTCCGCCAGATGTATGCGATGCTGAAGCCGGGCGGCACGCTCGGCGTGGTCGACCATCGTTTACCCGAGAGCGCCGACGCCGCCCGCGAGACCAACAGCGGTTATATCAAGGTCTCGACCGTCCGCCGCCTTGCGGAGCAGGCCGGCTTCGTCTTCGACAGCGCGAGCGAGATCAATGCCAACCCCAAGGACACCGCCGACTGGCCCAATGGCGTGTGGACGCTGCCGCCGAGCTATCAGCTCAAGGACGTCGACCGCGCCAAATATGCCGCGATCGGCGAGAGCGACCGGATGACGCTGCGGTTCAAGAAGCCGAGGTGAGCTTTGCTCCCCGAAGTGGGAACTGGTCGAATTGAGGTCGTCATCCCGGCGGAAGCCGGGATCTCATGAGGCTTACGGTACTGCAGCTGCCTGAGATCCCGGCTTTCGCCGGGATGACGGTATTTCAACGAAGGGCGATCACACCTTAGCGCCCGCCGCCCTGTCGGCGCTGTCCGCCGCCGCCGTTACCCGCGGGCCGGGCGTGGAAGCGCTTCTTTGCCGGGAAGTGGCGACGCTCGCCCTGACCCTCGCGCTGCCCGCCTTCACGCTGCCCGCCGTCACGCGGCTGACCGCCTCCGGCGCGCTGCATGTCGCGGCCGCGGCGGCCGTTGTTCTCGTCGCGGCTGATCGTCACCGGCGCACGGCTCTTCACGATCTCCGCCGCCTGCGCCTGGAAGTTCTCCGGCAGCGGGGTGACGGTCGGGCGCTGGCGCGTCAGCCGCTCGATGTCGCGCAGATATGGCCGCTCGTCATCGGCGACGAAGCTCACCGCGATGCCGTCACGGCCGGCACGCGCGGTGCGGCCGATGCGGTGGACATATTGCTCCGGCACGTTCGGCAGCTCGAAGTTGAACACATGGCTCACGCCGGACACGTCGATTCCGCGCGCTGCGATGTCGGTGGCGACCAGGATGCGGACCTTGCCCGAACGGAAGTCGGCGAGCGCGCGTTCGCGCTGCGGCTGCGATTTGTTGCCGTGGATGGCGTGCGCGACGATGCCGTTCGCGCCGAGCAGCTTCACCACACGATCGGCGCCGTGCTTGGTGCGGGTGAACACCAGCGCGCGATCGATCGGCTCCTTCCTGAGCACGATCGTCAGCAGCGCCTGCTTCTCCGCCTGGTTGACGAAGGTGACGTACTGATCGACCCGCTCGGCGGTGCTGGCGACCGGGGTCACTTTCACCTCGACCGGATCGTGGATGAACTGGCCGGCGAGATCGCGGATTGCCTTGGGCATGGTCGCCGAGAAGAACAGGCTCTGCCGCTTCTTCGGCAACAGGTTCACCGTGCGCTTCAGCGCGTGGATGAAGCCCAGGTCCATCATCTGATCGGCCTCGTCGAGCACGAAGATCTCGACCGCGGAGAGCGACAGATGTCCCTCGTCGATCAGGTCGAGCATCCGGCCGGGCGTCGCGACGAGGATATCGACGCCGCGCGACAGGTCCTGCCGGTTCTTGTGGAGCGAAGTGCCGCCGAACACGGTGGCGACATTGAGGTTGCTGCCCTTGGCATAGCCGCGCGCGCTCTCGGCGATCTGCGCAGCGAGCTCGCGGGTGGGGGCAAGCACCAGCATCCGGCACTGACGGGGCAGCGGACGCTTGTTGGCGGCGACCAGCCGGTCGATCGAGGGCAGGGTGAAGGCCGCGGTCTTGCCGGTGCCGGTCTGGGCGATGCCGAGCAGGTCGCGGCCCTGAAGCAGCGCCGGAATCGATTGCGCCTGGATCGGCGTCGGCTCGGCATAACCCTTGGCGGCAAGCGCGGCGAGGACGGGCTGCGACAGCCCGAGGTCGGAAAATTGCATTGTGATTTTGGACTCGTAATTGGAGTCGGCGCGCGCTGCCCGACATGGGCGCGCGATACGACGGGGCCAGAGTTTGGCGACCCGCGTGACGTGGGAAGCTTTGGAAACGAAGCCGGGCCGGGGCGGCAATCCGCCCGATCACGCTGCCTTGCTAGGGGCTTCGCAAGTGCAGCATGTGGGGGAGGGGAGGCCGGAAGTCAAGGATTTCCTGGCCACTCCCCTTCAGCGGAGGGGCTCAGAGAGGCCATGACGAAAATGGTTTGGCCGCAAAGTGCGGGACGCGGCGGGAAAACACCCTATCTATATCCATGCCCATGATACAGGACATCGATCCCGACATCGCCTGGGGCGCGTTCGAGCGGCGCGACCGGCGCTTCGACGGCCGCTTCGTCGGCGCGGTCACCACCACCGGCATCTACTGCAAGCCGAGCTGCCCGGCGCGGCGGCCGAAGCGCGAGCATGTGCTGTTCTTCGCCGACGGCGAGGAGGCGCAGGCGGCCGGCTTCCGCGCCTGCATGCGCTGCAAGCCCGACGAGGTCGGCCGCGACCGCGTCGCCGTCGCCGAGGCGGTGGCGCTGCTCGAGAAGGCCGAGGAGCCGATCGGGCTCGAGGAACTGGCCGCCGCGGTCGGCTATGCCCCGCATCACTTCCATCGGCTGTTCAAGCGCGCGACCGGCGTCACGCCCGCCGCCTATGCCCGGGGCCTGCGCGCCCGCCGTGCGGCCGAGGCGCTGACGGCGGAGGAGACGGTGACCAACGCCATCTACGACGCTGGTTATTCGGCTCCGAGCCGGTTCTACGAGACCGCCAACGCCCGGCTGGGCATGACGCCCAGTGCCTGGCGCAACGGCGGCGCGGGCGTGACGATCCGCTGGACCATCGCCGAGACCAGCCTCGGTCCGCTGCTGATCGCCGCCACCGACAAGGGGCTCTGCCGCGTCGCGTTCGAGGAGGATTCGCTGAGCCTCGCCGCACGCTTTCCGAAGGCGGAGGTCGTCCAGGGCGGTGCCGCGCTCGCCGAGCTCGCCGCGCGGGTGGTGAGTGAGGTCGAGAGCCCCGGCCGTCATGCCGACCTGCCGCTCGACGTGCAGGGCACCGCCTTTCAGGAGGCGGTGTGGGAGGCGCTTCGCCGGATTCCTCCGGGCGAATCGCTGAGCTACGCCCAGCTCGCCGCCGCCGTCGGCAAGCCCGGCGCGGTGCGCGCTGCCGGAACGGCGTGCGGCGCCAACAACGTCGCGGTGATCATCCCCTGCCATCGCGTCCAGCGTGGCGACGGCAGCATCGGTGGCTATGCCTATGGCGTCGACCGCAAGCTCGCGCTCAGAAAACGCGAAGGAGCGAAGTGATGACCTATCGTATCCGCGGGCTCGATCCCGCGCCGTTCCGCCACCTCTACGGCCTGGACGATGCGGCGCTGGCGGCCGAGCAGGTCGTCCGCATGAAGGTGACGGCGAAGCCCGATGCGCCGTGCCGGGTGGAGCTCGTCGACGTCGATCCGGGCGAGACGGTGCTGCTGGTCAACTACGAGCACCTGCCGGTCGCGACGCCCTATCGCAGCGCGCATGCCATCTTCGTGCGCGAGGGCGCGGAGGACGCGGCCGAGTTCGTCGACACGATACCTGAGCCGCTGGCGATCCGGCTGCTGTCGGTGCGGGCGTTCGACGCCGACGGCATGATGACCGACGCCGACGTGTTCGAGGGCAGCGAGCTCGACCGGCGGATCGAGGAATTCTTCGCCGATCCGCGCGTCGCCTATCTCCACGCCCACAATGCCGGACGCGGCTGTTTCGCCGCGCGGATCGATCGCGCCTGACCGGTCAGGGCACCGCCTTGCACGAATAGACCAGCCGCTCGTTCCAGCGCTGCGGCAGCGACGAGCGGATCGCCGACTGCTGGCTGGCGAGCGCCGCGCGGGCGGCGGGATCGGCCGAGCAGGTCTTGAGCGTCACGCCCTTGCGGAGCTCGCGGGCGCGGCTCATCGCCTCGTCGCCGAGCAGGTAGCGGGTACTGGTGTAGGTCCGCGTCGCCGGCTGATAGCCGAGGACCGAGACGGTCGCCTCCTCGTCGGGCACCAGCACGCGTTCCCAGCCGCCGTGACCGTCCTCGGCATATTGGGTGCGGCCGTTGATGCAGCCGTCGCCGCCGTAGCTCAGCGCCACATTCTGCGTCGCGCTCACCGTCACGCGGCTGCGCGCGGGATCGAGCGTGCAGATCATCCTGCCGGTGCCGGAATCGGCGGCTGTCGTCCGAGTCTTGGGCGCGGCGACCTTGACCGATGCGGGATCGAAGCCCGGGCGCAGGAAGAAGACGATCACCGCCACGGCCATCAGCGCGCCGCCAGCGATTGCCGCCTGCCGTGCGCGCGGATCGCGGCGCGTCGCGAGCAATCCGGCGCCACCGAGCCCGAGTGCGCCCAGCACCAGCAGAAGCGTCGCGCCGCCGATGAAATTCTCGCGGATCGTCAGGTTGCGGTCGCGCGCCTGGTCGAGCGCAGCCTCGCGGTCGGCGCGGGTCTGCGCCGCGACGGCGGCCGCGTCGGCCTCGGCCTGCTCGCGCGCGCTGGCAGCGGCGGCGCTGTCGGCGGCGAGCCGGTCCTCGATCGAGAGGCAGGGCACGCCGACCGAGGCGACCGGCTGCTTCGCCTCCCGCAGGAACGCGGTCAGCTCCGAATCGGCGATGGCGAAGCCGAAGTTCGCGTCGCCCTGCTCGCCGTTGGTGATCGCCGAATTGACCCCGATCACGCGCCCGCAGCGGTCGAGCAGCGGTCCGCCGGAGTTGCCGCGCGCGATGTTGGCGGTGTGGAGCAGCATGTTGACCCCGGCGATCGACCGCGCGCCCGAATAGACGCCCTGCGAGCGTACCGGCGACTGCGGCCTGATGAAGTCGCTCATCGACTGGGCGGTGGCGACGTCGACGTTGCCGGGATAGCCGAGCGCGATCAGCGCGTCGCCCTCGTCGGCAGGACCTGCATAGAGCGTCAGCGGCGGCAGGCTCACGCCCGAGAATTCGATGAGCGCCAGGTCGCGCGCGGGATCGACCGCGATCAGCTTGCCCTGATAGCTCTTGTCGCCCGCCGAGGGGACGACGCCGATCAGGACGTTGTCGGGATAGCGCGCCGCCGGCTCGACGACATGGGCGTTGGTGACGATCCGGTTGGGCGCGACGGCGAAGCCGCTGCCGTGGCCGAAGCCGACCACCTCACCCTCGACCACCGCGATGGTGACGACCCGCACCACGCCGCGCCCGGCGGCAGCGATGTCGTCGGCGTGCGCCGGAGTCGCGAAGGCCAGCAGGGCGAACAGGGCGAGCAGGAACCGCACCTGCGCGCGTGTCGCAGGTCGTGGCGGGGCTTGCAAGGCGCCATGACGTCACGACACGGGTTGTTACAGGAAGTTATAGGGATCGACGTCCACCGCCACCCGCACCTTCGCGGGCCAATCCAGTGCGCCCAGCCAGTCGCGGATCACGTCCTGCACGTCGAGCTGCCGTGTCGCATGTACCAGCAGGCGGAAGCGATGGCGGCCGCGCAGCATCGCGAGCGGGGCGGGGGCCGGGCCGAACACGTCCATCCCGTCGACCTCCGGCGCGGCGCGGGCGATGACGCGGGCGGTCTCATCAGCGGCGGCTTTGTCCTCGCTCGACACCACGATGGCGGCGAAGCGGCCGAACGGCGGTGCGTCGGCGTCGCGTCGTGCTTCGGTCTCGGCAGCGTAGAAGGCTTCGGCATCGCCCGAGACCAGCGCCTCGATCACGCGAGCCTTGGGCGCATGGGTCTGGACCAGCACCGTGCCCGGCTTCTCGCCGCGGCCGGCGCGGCCGGCGACCTGCATGATCTGCTGGAAGGTGCGCTCCGCGGCGCGCAGGTCGCCGCCTTCGAGGCCGAGGTCGGCGTCGATCACCCCGACCAGCGTCAGATTGGGGAAGTGATAGCCCTTGGTGACGAGCTGGGTGCCGACGACGATGTCGATATCGCCCGCTTCCATCCGCCCGACGAACTCCGCCGCCTTGGCCGGCGACCAGATGGTGTCGGAGGTGACGATCGCAATCTTCGCGTCCGGGAACAGCGCCCTGGCCTCGTCGGCGATGCGCTCGACGCCGGGGCCGCAGGCGACCAGGCTGTCCTCGCTCTCGCATTCCGGGCAGGCGCGCGGCGTCGGGATGACGTGACCGCAATGATGGCAGGCAAGGCGGCGGATCAGCCGGTGCTCGACCATCCAGGCGGTGCAGTTGGGGCATTGGAAGCGATGCCCGCAGGTCCGGCACAAGGTGAGCGGCGCGTAGCCGCGGCGGTTGAGGAACAGCAGCACCTGCTCACCGCGCTCCAGCGTCTCGTCGATCGCGCGGACGAGGCGCGGGGCGATCCAGCGGCCGCGCTCGGGCGGCTCGGCGAGCAGGTCGATCGCCTCGATCGCCGGCAGCTCGGCCTTGCCATAGCGGCCGGGCAGCTTGAGCTCGCGATAGCGGCCGAGCTCGACCTGATGGCGTGTCTCGATCGCCGGGGTGGCGGAGGCGAGCACCACGGGGCAGCCTTCAAAACGTCCACGCATCACCGCGACGTCGCGGGCGTGGTAATGGACGCCGTCCTCCTGCTTGAAGCTGGTCTCGTGCGCCTCGTCGACCACGATCAGGCCGAGCCTGGGGTAGGGCAGGAACAGTGCCGATCGGGCGCCGACCACCACCTTGGCCTGTCCGGCCGCGATCTGGCGCCAGGCGCGGCGGCGCTGCGACTGCCTGAGGCCGGAGTGCCACGCCACCGGCTCGACGCCGAACCGCGCGTGGAAGCGTTTGAGGAACGGCTCGGTCAGGGCGATCTCGGGCAACAGCACGAGCGCCTGCTTGCCCTCGCGCAGCGCCTCGGCGACGCCTTCCAGATAGACCTCGGTCTTGCCTGATCCGGTGACGCCGTCGAGCAGAAACGGCTCGAAATCCTTCGCTGCGACGGATGCCTGGAGGATGCCGGCGGCATAGGCCTGATCCTTGGTGAGCTCAGGAGGGGCATGGTTCGGATCGGGCTCGGGATAGGGGCTGTCAAGGTCGACCGCGATCCCCTCCAGCGCGCCGGCCTTGACCAATCCGCGGATCACGCCCTCGGAGACATCGGCGATCGTCGCGAGCTCGCGGATCAGGCCCTGGCGATCGCCGATCCGTTCCAGCGCCTGCTCGCGTTGCGCGGTCATGCGGTCGGGCGGTTCGCCGGTCGCGCGATACTCGACGATGGTCTTGCCGCCCTCCAGCGCCGAAGTGGAGGACAGCGCCATCCTCAGCACCGCTGCGAGCGGCGCGAGATAATAGTCGGCGGTCCATTCGACGAGCCGGCGGAGGGGCGCCGGGATCGGCGGTGCATCGGCGACCGCGAGCAGGTTGCGCAGCCGGTTGTCGCCGACCTCTTCGGTCGCGAGCCGATCCGGTTCCCAAGCCACGCCGAGCAGCTGGCGCGGCCCCAGCGGCGCGACCACGATCGAGCCCGGCTCGACCTCCATGCCGTGCGGCACGCGATAGTCGAGCGGTCCCAGCGCCGAATTCATGACAATCACGCGTGCCCGTGCCATCACCCCCACCTAGGATGGCCGGCGCCTGAGGGGAACAGGGGACGATGATCGAGACCGAACGGCTGCTGCTGCGCGAGATCGTGCCGGCCGACGCGCCGTTCGTGCTCGAGCTGCACACCGATCCGGATTTCCGCGCCAACATCGGCGATCGCGGCGTCCACGACCTCGCCAGTGCCGAGCGCTATGTCGAAGAAAGACCTCGGGCGAGCTATGCCCGGCACGGTTTCGGCATGTGGGCGGTCGAGGGCAAGGCCGAGGGCGTGCCGCTCGGTATGTGCGGGCTGCTCAAGCGCGACTGGCTCGATCATGTCGATCTCGGCTACGCCTTCCTGCCGGCGGGTCGCGGCCGGGGCTATGCGCTGGAGGCCGCACGCGCGACGATGGAATGGGCAGCTGCGCAAGGCCTCGCGCCGGTGTTGGCGATCGTCAATCCGGACAATCTCAGGTCGCTCGCACTGCTCGACCACCTCGGTTTCGCACGGCGCGGGCGGGTCGAGCCGCCGGGCGAAACGCACTCGGTGCTGCTGCTTCAGAAGGAATAGTTGAACGCGAAGGTCATCGCGTGATCCATGCGGTCGCGCGCACCGCGCCGGCCGAAGCGGAGTTGGTTGAGGTAGCCGAGATCGGCGCGCAACGCCTTCAGCAGCGGAAACGACAGCCCGAACGCATTGCGGATCCGTTCGTAGCCGCGGCGTTGGCCCCATCTGGTCGTGTTCGCGTTGAAATAGCTTTCATGCGTCGCGAACAGCGCCAGGCCGCCGCGCGTGAGCGGACGGGTGAAGCGCAGTTGCGGCCTCACCCGGAATCCCACCTCGTTGCCGCTCGAATTGAAGCGCTGCTCGAACCGAGCGCGCACGGCGAAGCCGCTGCCGAGTGCCACCGTCACCATCTGGCGCAGTCGCTCCTCGTTGGGCAGCGCATGGCCATGGTCCCAGTCCTCGACGTGGCGATAGCCGAAGGCGAGGTCGACGCCCTTCGCCACCGGCACGCTCGCGAGCCCGCCGATCTCCGAGTGGGAGAAGCCATCGGCATCATCGCTGAAGCGGCCGATCGTCTCGAAGGTCAGCGTCGTATCTCCCGTCTGCGTCGTCGCGTTTGCCTGCAGCCACAGCTGCTCGTCGGCCTGCTGCGCATGGGCGGCGGCCGGGGCGGTCAAGGCAAGAAGGGCAAGGCAGATGCGGCGCATCGGGACCTCGGGGTTTGAGCGGCTGTGCGGCAACGACGTCCGGTCTATAGAGGGGGCGATTCGGGGCAGCGGTAACACGGCTGTCGTCGGACTGTAATATCAGCATTTTGCCCTAGCCGGAGGCTTCATGAAATTCTTCGTCGACACCGCCGACACCGCCGAAATCCGCGATCTCGCCGAGAGCGGGCTGGTCGACGGCGTCACCACCAATCCCTCGCTGATCCACAAGGCGGGCCGTAACTTCCTCGAGGTGGTGAAGGAAATCTGCGCGATCACCGACGGTCCCGTCTCGGCCGAAGTGGTCGCGCTCGACCACGAAGGCATGATGCGCGAGGCCGAGGTGGTGCGGAAGATCGCCGACAACGTCGCGGTCAAGGTGCCGCTCACCATCGACGGACTCAAGACCTGCAAGGCGCTGACCGGCGATGGCACCATGGTGAACGTGACCCTGTGTTTCTCCGCCAACCAGGCGCTGCTCGCGGCCAAGGCGGGGGCGACCTTCGTCTCGCCGTTCGTGGGGCGGCACGACGACGTCGGGTTCGACGGGATGCAGCTCATCGCCGACATCCGCCAGATCTACGACAATTACGACTTCGACACCGAGATCCTGGTCGCGAGCGTGCGCCACCCGATCCACGTCTACGAGGCCGCACGGATCGGCGCCGACGTGATGACCGCCCCGCCCGCCGTGATCCGCCAGCTCGTCAAGCATCCGCTCACCGACAAGGGGATCGAGGGCTTCCTGGCCGACTGGGCGAAGACGGGGCAGACGATCGGCTAGAGCGCTTCGCGGTAATGCCCGCCGGCGGATCGCTCCGCCGACGGGCACCTTTCCTCCCCAGGAAAGCTTGGGAATGGCCGGCGCGAGGCGGGGGCTCCCGCGCCGGCCGGGACCTCAGCCGAGGCGGCCGAGGCGGTGGTAGAGGTTGCTGAACTTGGCCGAGCGCGGTTCGTCGGCGATCTTGCGGACATAATCGCCGATCGCTTCCTTCATCAGGCCGAAGTCCTCCGTCGAGAAGACGGCACGGCTGCGGGTCGGTTCTTGGGTCATCGGTCTTCTCCTTTCTTCATGGGTCTCAGGCGGCCACGGTGAACTGCGCGGCCTCGGTCGATTCGGCGAGCGCGGTGGTCGAGCTCTGGCCGCCGGCCAATGTGGTCGCGACCAGGTCGAAATAGCCGGTGCCGACCTCGCGCTGGTGCTTGGTGGCGGTGTAGCCGTTCGCCTCGCTCGCGAACTCGGCCTGCTGCAGCTCCGAATAGGCGGCCATGCCGCGATCCTTGTAGCCGCGCGCCAGCTCGAACATGCCGTGGTTGAGCTGGTGGAAGCCCGCCAAGGTCACGAACTGGAACTTGTAGCCCATCGCACCCAGCTCGCGCTGGAAGCGGGCGATGGTGTCCCGGTCGAGGTTCTTCTCCCAGTTGAAGCTCGGCGAGCAGTTGTAGGCGAGCAGCTTGTCCGGATGCTCCCGCCGGATCGCCTCGGCGAAGCGCCTGGCGTCGTCGAGGTTGGGATGCGAGGTCTCCCACCACAGCAGGTCGGCGTGGCTGGCGAAGGCGAGGCCGCGCTTGATGCAATGGTCGACGCCGGTGCCCTCCTTCAGCCGGAAGAAGCCCTCGGGCGTGCGCTCGCCGGTCAGGAACGCGCGGTCGCGCTCGTCGACGTCGGAGGTGATCAGCTTCGCACTCTCGGCATCGGTGCGGGCGATGACCAGCGTCGGCACGCCCGAGACGTCCGCCGCCAGCCGCGCCGCGTCGAGGTTGCGGACGTGCGCCTGGGTCGGGATCAGCACCTTGCCGCCGAGATGCCCGCACTTCTTCTCCGACGCGAGCTGGTCTTCGTAATGCACGCCCGCGGCGCCGGCGGCGATGTACGCCTTCATGATCTCGAAACAGTTGAGCGGCCCGCCGAAGCCGGCCTCGGCATCCGCCACGATCGGGGCGAACCAGTCGCGTGCCGCGCCGCCCTCCATATGCTCGATCTGGTCGGCGCGCTGCAGCGTCGCGTTGATGCGGCGCGCCAGCTCCGGCCCGGCATTGGCGGGGTAGAGCGACTGGTCCGGATACATCTGGCCCGCGGTGTTGGCATCGGCCGCGACCTGCCAGCCCGACAGGTAGATCGCCTTCAGCCCGGCGCGGACCATCTGCATCGCCTGGTTGCCGCTGAGCGCGCCGAGGGCGTTGACGTAATCCTCGCTCTTCAGCAGCTCCCACAGCTTGAGCGCACCGCGGCGGGCGAGCGTGTGCTCGACCGGCACCGAGCCGCGCAGCTTCGCGACATCGTCCGCCGAATAGGACCGCACGATGCCGTCGAAGCGGCCGGTGGGGGCGGGGACGAGGTCTTCGAAGGTGGTTGGCATTGTCTGTTCCTTGACAGGTTCGGGTGTTCTGTAAGGAAATCTTGACTAAGTTGACTATGGGCGATGGTGTGGTTTCGAGGTAAGGCTGTGTTTGGGGTGGTTGACGGGTTTGAAAGTGTGTAAATAATTTACAAATTCTGATCCTCCCCGGCACGGGGAGGGGGATCGCGCACGAAGTGCGTGGTGGAGGGGGCTCACCTCCCGGCTGTCGCTTGTGGCCCGCCCCCTCCACCATCGCTTCGCGATGGTCCCCCTCCCCGTGCCGGGGAGGATCTGAGTTGGAACGTACAAAGAACATTCGGCTGTAGGAAAGCGGAAAATGGCGCAGCGGAAGCTCCTGGCCGGCCATGCGGTGCGGCGGCTCAGGCGGCAGCATGGGCTGACGCAGGCGGCGATGGCGGAGATGCTGGGCGTGTCGCCGAGCTATCTGACGCTGGTCGAGAAGAACCAGCGGCCGCTCAGCGCGACCCTGCTGCTGCGGCTGGCCGAGGCGTTCGACTTCGATCCGCGCGCGCTGGCGGCGGGCGAGCCGGGTGGCGGGGCGGAGGCGGTCCGGCGGCGGCTGGCCGATCCGATGTTCGCGGACCTCGAGATCGATCGCGCGGAGCTGGAGGAATGGCTCGCCGGCGCGCCGGGCGGGGCGGAGGCGTTCGCGCGCGCCTATGACCGGATCGGGGCCGGCGGCGGCACGGCGGCCGAGGAGGTGCCGGATGCCGGCGTGCTGGTGCGGCGCGAGATCGAGCGTTGGCGCGGCCATTTCGCCGATCTCGACGCCGCCGCCGAGGCGCTGGCCGACGAGCTCCGCCAGGGCGCGGGCGATCTCTATGGCGCGATGGCGGAGCGATTGCGGGTCAAGCATCAGCTGTCGATCCGCATCCTGCCGATCGAGGTGCTGCCCGACGTGCGCGTGCGGCTCGATTTCCATGCGCGGCAGCTTCAGCTGTCGGAGACGCTCGATCCCCCATCGCGGACCTTCGCGCTGGCACGGCAGCTCGGGCTTGCCGAGGCGCGGGCCGAGATCGACGCGCTCGCGCGGGGCTCGGGCTTTGCTGACCGCACCGCCGAGCGGCTGTTTCGGCGGCACCTCAGCGGCTATTTCGCGGCGGCGGTGATGATGCCCTACGCCCGCTTCCTGCGCGCGTGCGAGGCGACCGGATACGATCTCGAGCTATTGCGGCGCCGCTTCGGCGCGAGCGTCGAGCAGGTGGCGCATCGGCTGACGACCCTGCAGCGGGTCGGTGCGCGGGGGCTGCCGTTCTTCATGCTGCGCACCGACCGGGCCGGACAGGTATCGAAGCGCTTCGCCGGGGCGAGCGGCTCGCCGCTGGTCGAGGGACCGGGGCTGTGCCCGCTATGGGACCTGTTCGCCGCCTTCGGGCGGCCGGACGAGCGGATCATACAGCTCGTCATGCTGGAGGATGGCAGCCGCTGGTTCACGAGCTCGCGCTGCGTCGGGCCGGCAGGCGGCTGGAGCGGCGCGGTGAAGGCGCGGTTCGCGGTGACGCTGGGGTTGGCGGCGGAGCTTGCCGGCGGGCTGGCGGCCGCGCGCGGCATCGACCTGGGCGGCGAGGCGGTGCCGATCGGGCTCGGCTGCCGGGCCTGTACGCGCGCCGATTGTCCGCAGCGCTCGGCGCCGCCGGCGGGGCGGGCGCTGGTGATCAGCGAGCGGGAGGCGGGGGTGTCGCCGTTCGGGTTCGCGGGAGACTGAGGGCCGGGACGGGGCGGCATTCAAATCCTCCCCGCCAGGGGGAGGTGGCGCGCGAAGCGTGACGGAGGGGGAGGAAGCACACCGCCAGTGGGTCGCCGTCCTCCCCCTCCGTCAGCTTGCAGCTGACACCTCCCCCTGGCGGGGGAGGGTTGAAAAGGTGCGCACTTTCCGCCGAACCGTCGCTCGGAGGAACGTCAGGTCCCGCCGAACCGCTTGGTCAGGACCAGCCCTATGGTCCGGGGATTGGGCGGGTTGTTGTATGGATCATAGCCCACCACCCCGTCGACGATGCGGGGCGGCTGCCGGTCGAACGCATTGGCGATGACGAGCTGCACGCTGCTGTCGGCCAGCCATGGCGCCGCCGACAGGCGGCCGAGGTCGAAGCCGAGGAACAGCGAGGCGGTGACGAACGACCCGATCTTCCTGCGCGGCTGGCCGGGCCGGTCGTCGGTGAAGCCGTCGACATAGTTCACCACCGACCCGATCGAGACGCCGTCGCGGCCCCACAGGACGGTGCCGTTCAGCCGCAGATCGGCCGGCTTCGCATAGCCGTCGAGCCGCGAGAGCGGCGTCGAGCCGTCGGCGGTCAGCTTGAGGTTCAGGATATATTGGCCGGTCAGCTTGACGGCCGCCGTTCCCCCGAACAGTCGGGAGCGGTAAGCAAGGTCGAGGTCGAGGCCGTCGGTGGATTCGGCCGCGAAGTTCTGTGCGCGGATGTCGGCGATCACCTGGACCTGCGACAGCAGCTCCGCCGGCACCTGGCCCGCGCCGTCGAACATGGTCAGCTCACCGCCGTTGATGAACGGGACCTGCGCGAACCTGCGGAAGACGGCGGGATTGTCGATGACCTGCCGCACCTGCTCCGGGCTGGGGTGCGCGATGTTGAAGACCTGGAGATCGCCGACCGAGAGGCTGTCGTCCGGCGACGGCGAGCCGACGCGGCCGGAGATCCTGATGTGGTAATAGCCGGCCTTGATCGAGAGATTGGGGATGAAGGTCGGCGTGAAATCGATGCCGGCCGTGAAGGTGTCGGCGTTCTGCGTCTTGAGACCGGGATTGGCGCCGGCCCGGAACATCACCAGCGCCTGGCCGGCGGGGAGCGCGGGATTCTGGTCCGCCGGGTTCAGGAAGCCATAGTCGTAGATGCCGAACGACACCTGCTCGGCAACGCCGATCGTGCTGCGGAAGCGCGGCACGAGGAACGACCGCGCATAGGTGCCGCGCAGCGCGACGGAGCGATCGACCTGCCAGCGCACGCCCAGCTTCGGCGACAGCGCCGTGTCGAAGCCGAGATCCTCGTACCGGGCCGCCGCGGAAAGGGTGAGCGAGCGGATCAGCGGCACCGCCTGGTCCGGGCCCACGAGCGGCACGTTGAGCTCGCCGAACACCGACTTGACCTTGCGCGTGCCGCCGTTGCGGTTGAAGAAGATCGTCGCGTCGGTGCGCAGCGTCTCGGCGCGGTACTGGACGCCGCCTGCCGCCAGGATCGGCCCCGCCGGCAAGCGCGCCAGCGCGGCCTGGCCGCGCAGCTCCGCGACGAACAGCGTATTGGTGTATTCGCGGGTGCTCGGCGGCCGGCCGACCCGGCTGGCGCTGCTGTCGGTCTCGTTGCGGTGATAGTCGACCGTCAGGTCGACCGCGGTGCTGCCGCCGCCCTGCCAACGCACGCCGTTGTAGAGCGACACGCCGATGGTGCGGGTCCTGAAGACCCGGTTGAACGCCGGTTCGTCGAGGTAGAGCTGCCGCGACGAGCGGTCGCGCTGGAAGCGCGAGGCGTCGATGGAGAAGGTGAGATCGCCCACCTCCTGCTGCGCGCCGGCATAGAAGCCGGTGAGCCGCTCGTTCGGGAGCTGTGTGATCTGGAGCGTTTCGCCCGACACGTCGACGGGATCGCCGACGAAGGGCGAGCGCTTCTGGTACATCGCCATGCCGTAGACGTTGCCGCCGTTCCATGAATGGCCGGCGAGCGCGCTGGCCTGCACGTCCATCTTTCCGGTGCGGGTCGCGGCCGCCCCGCGCAGCTGCAGCTCGATCCCCTCGGCCGGCCGGCGGGTGACGATGTTGACGACCCCGGCGACCGCGTCGGCGCCGTAGGTCGCGGAGGAGCCGTCGGGGATGATGTCGATGCGCTCGATCAGCATCGACGGGATCACCGACACGGTCGGGGATTCGTTCATGCCGACCGACGGCATCCGCCGGCCGTTGAGTAGCGTCAGCGTCGCGTCGGACGCGAGCCCGCGCAGCGCGAAGCCCGCGAAGCCGTCGAACTGATTGTACGGCGTCGCGTCGCCGAGCGGGGCGCCGATACTCGCGCCGGTGGTGGCGAACTCGCTGAGGTCGCCGGTGAAGTTCTGCGGGATCGTCAGCATATATTCCGAAACGGCACCCGATCCGGATTGCACGATGTCCGCCTGGTCATGGGTGAACACCGGGCTGGCGACATATTCCTTCGGCAAGCCGCGGATCAGCGAGCCGGTGACGATGATGTCGCCCGGAGTCCTGGCTTTGGGATCGTCCGCGGTATCCGGCGCCGCGTCCTCGCCGGATCGATCCGTCGGAACCGCCTCCTGTGCAATGGCCGGCGATGGCGATGCGCCGATCAACGCAGCGGCGGCGAGGCCCCTGATGACGAGATGCTGCAAGTCGTCCCCCTGTTATAGATATGATACATCATATCGTCATCGGGGCGGTATTGGTGTGCCCGGACGATGTCAATCCCGGCGCCGGATCGTCCGCTTGACTTTTCGCGACTCACGCAACATATGAAGTTTCATGAGACGCGACAGTCGATTGTCGGGCGTGCTCCACGTCCTGCTGCACATGGCCGAGCACGACGGTCCGGTGACCTCGGAGCTGCTGGCTAGGGCGATGACCACCAATCCGGTCGTGATCCGGCGGATCATGGCGGGCCTGCGCGAGCAGGGTTATGTGCGGTCGGAGAAGGGGCATGGCGGCGGGTGGACGATCGCCTGCGACCTTTCCGCCGTGACGCTGCGCGACGTCTATGATGCGCTCGGTTCGCCCGAGCTGCTGGCGATGGGCAATCGGACGGAGGCGCCCGGCTGCCTCGTCGAGCAGGCGGTGAACGCTGCGCTGGAACAGGCCTTCCACGATGCCGAGGCGCTGCTGCTCGCGCGGCTGGGGGAGGTGACGCTTGCCGAACTCAGTGCCGATTTCCACGCGCGGATGATCGCGCGCGGCGGCCCCCATGACCTGGAGAATGCCCATGCCGCTTGATGCTTCGGATCAGCTGGATGCGATCGTGGTGGGGGGCAGCTTCGCGGGCCTCGCCGCCGCCACCTATCTCGCCCGGGCGCGGCGGCGGGTGCGCGTCATCGACGCGGGCAAGCCGCGCAACCGCTTCGCCGAGAAATCGCACGGTTTCCTCGGCCATGACGGCAGCGATCCGCGCACCATCCTGGCGGCGGCGCGGACGCAGGTGGCCGCCTATCCCACCGTCGAGATCGTCGAGGGCGAGGCGGTGGAGGCCAGGGCGGACGGAGCCGGATTCTCGGTCGGCCTCGCGGGTGGCGAGACGTTGCAGGCGTCGCGGCTCGTGCTCGCCTTCGGACTCACCGACGGCTTGCCGCCGCTGCCGGGGCTGGCGGAGCGCTGGGGCAAGACGGTGCTGCATTGCCCCTATTGCCACGGGTTCGAGTTCGCCGACGAGCGGCTCGGCGTGCTCTACACGATGCCGAATTCGATCCATGGCGCGATGCTGATCGCCGAATGGGGCCCGACGACGCTCTACCTCGACGGGCAGGCGGTGCTCGATGCCGAGAGCGAGGCGGAGCTGGTGCGGCGGGGAGTGGCGATCGAGCGCGACCCGCTCGCGGGATTGGAAGGGGAAGGCGCCGGGCTGTCGCATGTCCGTTTCGCGGACGGGCGGCGGCGCGCGATCGATGCGCTGTTCGTCGCGCCGCGCTCGACCCTCACCAGCCCGCTCGCGGCGCAGCTCGGCTGCGCGATCGACGAGGGGCCGATGGGACCGGTCGTGCGCACCGACGGCGAGAAGAGGACGACGGTGCCGGGCGTCTACGCCGCCGGCGACATCGCCCGCGCACCGCACAGCGTGAGCTGGGCGGTGGCGGACGGGGTGATGGCGGGCGTGGCGGCGCATCGCTCGCTGGTGTTCGGGTGAGGATCCGTTTGGCGTCCGCTTTCCGTGCGTAACGATCGTCCGCTACCGCTCCTCCTCCTCCGGCGGCTCGATCTCGACCTGCCAGCTGTGGTTCTCGACGATGGTCGACGGCACCGGCCGGCCGCGGGCGTCGAGGGCGGGGCGGTAGCGGAAGCGCTGTTCGATCAGGCGGCAGGTATGGGCGTCGAGGCGGGCGCTGCCGCTCGTGCGGGTGACCTCGCAATCGGTGACGCGGCCGTCGGTCTCGACGGTGTAGCGCACGCCGACCGTGCCGCCGATGCCGGCGTCGCTGAGGTCGTCGGGATAGTCCGAATCCTTGAGGCGCCCCTTGATGCGGCGCGGCGGCGTCTCGTCCTGCCAGCCGCCGCCGTCGCCGTCCCCCGAGCCGCCGCTGCCCGTGCCGTTGCCGATCCCGCCGGCGCCGGTGCCGGGGCCCGGAACCGGGGCAGCGCCGGTGGTCGCCTCGCTGCCGGTGAAGGGCTTGGGGGCGGCCACGACGGGCGGAGGCAGGGGAATGGGGATCACCGGCGGAGGCGCCGTGACCTCGGTCGCCTTGGAGCGCAGGTTCGGCGGCGAAGCCTCGCCCTCGGGGCGCGTGTTGCGGACCGGATCGGGGATGACCTTCGCCGGCGGAGGCGGTGGCGGTTCGGGGGTGACGCCGAACAGCTTGAGGTCGTCGCTCGGCCGCTGGGTGAAATGCACGGCGAGCCCGACCACCAGCGCATAGCCGAGCAGCGCCTGCACCGCGATCGCCGCGATCGCCGGACCGATGCGGTCCCGGGGACTGGATCGATACGCCGTCACGCCTGCTCACATGGGGAACCGTCGGGGATTCCCCAAGAGCATCAAGCGGATGAACGGAAGCTGGCCGACGGCGAGCACAAGTCTGATTTGGCCTCTAGCCTGGAGCTTCGCATAGCCAAGGGCGGAACTGTGATGTCATCTCCCTTCTGAAATCGATGATGTGGAGACGAGCGTGGAGCAGGGGCGATTCCATGACAGCGGGGTAGCCGGGATCGTGTTGCGCCTGCTCGGGTGCTTGCCGGCGCTCGTTCTCGTCGGCGCGGCGCCGGTCGAGCGGTTGCGCACCCTGGGCGAGGCGGAGCAGTTCGCGCCGGGGATCGCCTCGACGCGCTTTTCCGAGGTGCGGCTGACGATCAGCCCCGACGGAGGCACGGCGCTGTGGTTCAGCCGCGATCGGCCGGGCGGCGCGGGCGGGTACGACATCTGGATGTCGCGCCGCTCCGCCGCCGGCTGGGGCCCGGCGCGGCCGGTTCCGTTCAACAGCGCCGGCCGCGATTTCGACCCGGCCTTCTCCGCCGACGGGCGCTTCGTCTATTTCTGCTCGGACCGAGCGGGCGGCGCCGGCGGCGACGACGTCTATCGCGTGGCGGTGACCGGCGGCGGGTTCGGCGTGCCGGTCAACCTCGGGCCGGAGGTGAACAGCACGGGCAACGAGTTCGCGCCGATGCTCTCGCCGGACGGGCGCACGCTACTGTTCTCGAGCGACCGGCCGGGCGGGGCCGGCGGGCACGACCTCTATACCGCATACCGGCGAGGCGACGGCTTTGCCGCGGCCGGGCCGCTGGCCGGCGCGATCAACACCGCGGCCAACGAGTTCGATGCGACCTTCCTCGCCGACGGAGCGACGATCGTCTTCGCCCGGGCGATGGATTTCCGGAAGGACCGCGTCGACCTGTTCCATGCCGCGCCGTCACGCGGTCGCTACGATGCCGGGACCCAGCTGTCCGGCAGCGTCAACAACGATCGCGATACCTATGGGCCGATGCTCGACTGGTCCGATCGCGGGCGATTGACCTTCTCCGGGCAGCGGGACGACGGCGGGATGGACCTGTATCGCATCCGCTACCGTCTGAGTATCGCGCGATAGCCATCGACATTCAGATTCATAGGAAGTGCGGCCCTCTTCAATCCTCCCCCGCCAGGGGGAGGTGTCAGCCGCAGGCTGGCGGAGGGGGAGGACGGCGATCCGCTACGGCGTGCTTCCGCCCCCTCCGTCACGCTTCGCGTGCCACCTCCCCCTGGCGGGGGAGGATTGAATGTCGTTCCGTCCTATGCCGCCTGGGAGCGGACATCCTGCCGATAGCTCTGGAGCAGGCCGAACAGGTCCTGCGGGTTGTCGGGCGCGGCGATCAGATCGATGTCGGGGACGTCCGCCAGCTCGGCAGCGCGGTCGTCGAGGTAGCGGAGCGCGGCGAAATCCTCCAGCGCGAAGCCGACCGAGTCGAACAGCGTCACCTGCGCGTCGCCGGTGCGGCCGGGGGCGAGGCCGGCGATCACCTGCCAGATCTCGGTGACGGGGAAATCCGCCGGCATCTGCTGGAGCTCGCCCTCGATGCGCGTCTGCTCCTCCAGCTCGACGAATACCTCAGCGCGCAGCAGGATCTCGCGCTGGAGCTCGGTCTTGCCGGGGCAGTCGCCGCCGATCGCGTTCAGGTGCACGCCTGCGCCGACCATGTTGGCGGAGAGGATGGTGGCGTTGCGCTTGTCGGCGGTCGCGGTGGTGATGATGTCGGCGCCGAGCACCGCGTCCTGCGCGGTGTCGGCCGCGGTCACCGTGAAGCCCTGCGCCGTCATGTTGCGCATGAACTTGGCGGTGGCAGCGGGATCGACGTCATAGGCGCGCAGGCGGTCGATGCCGAGCAGCGCTCGGAACGCCAGCGCCTGGAACTCGGACTGGGCGCCGAGGCCGATCATCGCCATGACGCGGCTGTCGGGGCGCGCCAGCCGGCGGGCGACCAGTGCCGAGGTGGCGGCGGTGCGCAGCGCCGTCAGCAGCGTCATCTCGGCGACCAGCCGCGGATAGCCGGTGGCGACGTCGGAGAGGACGCCGAAGGCGGCGACGGTCAGCAGCCCGGCGCGGCCGTTCCCGGGATGGCCGTTGACATATTTGAAGGCGAAGCGCTCGTCGTCGGCGATCGGCATCAGCTCGATCACCCCGACGTCGGAATGGCTGGCGTGGCGCGGCACCTTGTCGAAGCTCGCCCAGCGCGCGAAGTCCTGCTCGATATAGCCGGCGAGGCCGGTCAGGAACGGCTCGATGCCGATGTCGTGGACGATCCGGGCCAGAGTTTCGACGCCGATGAACCTGGTCATGTCCGTTTCTCCCCGAGCTGATCGATCGGAGATTAGGCCGGCGGAATGCCCAATTGTAATGCGCGAGCTGTGCATTACGGGCGGCGTGATTTGACATCCTGCGCGATCGTGGCAGGCAGAATGCCATGCAGCCGCTGGACCAGCTCGATCGCAGGATCATCGCCGCGCTGCGCGGCGACGCACGGGCGCCGATCGCCAAGATCGCCGGCGCGCTCCAGGTGTCGCGCGCGACGGTGCAGGCGCGGCTCGACCGGCTGCTCGCGTCGGGCATGATCCTGGGCTTCACCGTGCGGGTCCAGGAGACGGGCGACGAGGGGCTGCGTGCGATCATGATGATCGAGGTGGCGGGCCGCTCGACCTCGGCGATCATCCGCCGCCTGCGCAGCTTCCCCGAGCTGCGCGCGCTGCACACCACCAATGGCGCGTGGGACCTGGTCGCCGAAATCCACGCCGAGGACCTGCGCTCGTTCGACCGCATCCTGCGCGAGATCCGGTCGATCGACGGCATCCTCAACAGCGAGACGAGTATTTTGCTGAGCAGTGCTTAGGATTGGTGACTCAGACTGCTAACGTTTCAATCTCGCGCGTTCCATCCTGCCCGTATAAATACTCGAAAGCTGTCGTTTGCTCAGCTTCGTGGCGTAGCAGTTGCAAGCAAACTACGGGGCTGGCATGGCATCCTAATGAGCCGGTCGATACCAGATGGATTCTTTTGGAAGCGCCCTGACTTTGCTGACGGTTGTGGAGATACCGGTTACTACCTCAGTTACCGTGGCGGGCGAGATGGGGACACACTCATGCTCTGCCATGACATGAAGCCTCTTGGTAACTACGCTGATCCGCGTTGCCGTATTCTATGCTTCTGCTCACGCAGCGACCGCCCGTTGAGCGATGGAGAGCGCCAGATCGCCGGCGACATATGCCCCGATGTTGCCTTGTGGGCCGTGGCTGGACGCATCAACGTGGACGCGGAGATAGAAGGAATTTGGAATACACGCGAGTTTCTTACAAAATACTTCGAATACAGGTCCAATCTCTATCTCAATGATGATCAAAAAAGTGGCAAAGTAAGAAAGATCTTAGTGGAGGTTGCATTTGGAACTGCATGGTATGGTGTCAATAATTAAGAGATGTATCTAATACAAATGACATATTTTTGCTAATTGACATACTACACTGTAGATATTTTTTCTGCCTCGCTATATGTGACAGCCTAGCTCTGGAATGATTAGCGGCCGGATGCAGCGGCAGATACCAAGCCTGCTCGCTAAAAGCCGCTCGTCGCATAACCACCGTAGCGAACGTCCCGGTTTCTCGAGTCTACCACATTAAGCCGTATACCGCTCCCGTCCTCCCACGATCGTCCGCAACACCTTGATGCCGCGAATCGCCTCCGGATCGGTCGTGAACGGATCGGCATCCAGGCAGGTCAGGTCCGCATAATAGCCCGGTGCGATCACGCCGACGCGGTCTTCCTGGAAGCCGGCGAAGGCGTTGTTGACCGTATAGGCGATCAGCGCCTGCTCGACGCTGACCTTCTGGTCAGGGAGCCAGCCCTGCGGGTTGGCGCCGTCGATCGTCTCGCGGGTGACGGCGGCGTAGATGCCCTCGATCGGATCGAGCGGGCCCACCGGCCAGTCCGAGCCGAAGGTCACCCGCGCCCCGCTCGCGATCAGCGAGTGGAAGGCATAGGTGCCGGTCAGCCGTTCCTGCCCGATCCGCTTCACTGCCCAGCGGCCGTCGTCGATCGCGTGATAGGGCTGGACCGAGGCGATCACCTGCTGGCGCGCAAAGCGCGGGATCGAGGCGGGGCTGACGTGCTGGGCATGCTCGATGCGGAAACGGCGGTCGCGCGCGCCGTTCATCCGCACCGTCTCGGCATAGACGTCGAGCACGTCGTCGTTGGCGAGGTCGCCGATCGCGTGGGTGGCGACGTGGAGGCCGGCCTTGTCGGCGGCGGGGATGAAGCGGCGCAGGTCCTCCAGGCTGATGACGCGGACGCCGCGCTGGCCGGGCGCGTCGGCGTAATCGTTCCGGAACAGCGCGGTGCGCGAGCCGAGCGAGCCGTCGGCGAGCGCCTTGACGCCGCCCCAGCGCACCCAGTCGTCGCCGCGGCCTTCCTCGGCGACGATCGCGACCATCTTCTCCCAGTCGGCGATCGGCACGAAGCAGTAGAAGCGCAGGTCCAGCGGGCCCTTCGCCCGTGCGGCGCGGATGGCGTGGAAGCTGCCCCAGTTGATGTCGGGGACATGGACCTGGGCGAAGCCCTTGCTCAGCGCATGGGCGATGCCGCCGCGCACCGATTCGATCGACTCCTCGGTGGTCTGCGGCGGGATCACGCGTTCGACCAGCGGCTTGGCATTGTCCTTGATGATGCCGGTCGGCTCGCCGTTCGCGTCGCGGACGATCACGCCGCCCGCGGGGTCGGGGGTGTCGCGGGTGATGCCGGCGAGCTTCAGCGCGACGCTGTTGAGCAGGTACATGTGGAGGTCGGTGCGCGGCACCGCGACCGGCGTGTCGGGGGTCACCGCGTCGATCCAGGCGCGGGTCGGCAGCTCGCCGCCGAGCCGCTGCTCGTCCCAGCTGCCGCCGAGCAGCCACTTGCCGGGCCGCGCGCGGGCCGCCGCGCCGATCCGCGCCGCGAAATCCTCGCGCGACTTGGCGCCGAGCAGGTCGGGCTGGCGGAGGATGTCGGAGCCGATCAGGAAATGGGTGTGGTTGTCGGTGAAGGCCGGCATCAGGAAGGCGCCGCCGAGGTCGACCACGCGCGTCCGGCGGGTGGTGCGGGCCTTGACCGCGTCGGCGCCGACCACGGCGATGCGCTCGCCGACGATGCCGACGGCGCCGCGGCTGGGAGGACCACCGCGGCCGGTCCACAGCGTCGCGTTGACCAGCGCGACGTCGAGGCCGTTGTCGGCCGCATGGGCGAACAGCGGTCCCGCCAAGGCGAGCGCGGCCGCGCCGCCGCCGATGAAGTGGCGCCGATCGATCATGATGCCCTCTCGTTTGGTGATTTTGAGCATGAAGTTCCTCCCCGGCACGGGGAGGGGGACCAGCGAAGCTGGTGGAGGGGGTTCGCCACGAGCGGCGTAGTATGAGGAGAGCCCCCTCCACCGCCTTCGGCGGTCCCCCTCCCCGTGCCGGGGAGGATCGGGAGTGCTACAGCGGTATCGGATATCCCGCGAAGGGCTTCACCTCTTCCATCACGACGTGGGTGACCATCTTCTCGACCTTGTTGGCGGGGTCGAGCAGGCGGTGGGCGAAGGGCTGCCAGTCCTGCAGGCTGGGGAGCATGAAGCGCACGAGATAGTCGAACGGGCCGTTGACGCGCAGCGCCTCGATCACCTCGGGCATCTCTCTCAGCAACCGGTCGAATTGCTTGAGGTCCGCCGGATTGTGCGAGGCCATCGCGATCTCCGCGACCATGAACACCACCGGGTCGACCTTGGTGATCGCGATCGCGGCGTGATAGCCGCGGATGATCCCGGCCTTCTCCATCTGCTGCACGCGCAGCACGCAGGCGCTCGGCGACAGGGCGACGCGTTCGGACAGCGTACGATAGGTGATCGTATCGTCCCGCTGCAGCTCCTCCAGGATGCGGCGGTCGCGCCGGTCCAGTTTCAGGGCGAGGCTCCTCGATGTGCGCGGCCCCGATGCCGCAGCCTTCGCCTGATCGCATGGGTCGCCGCGCGCTGCCAAGGGTCATGGCCGCGGCGCCCCCGTCTGGAACCATTGGCGCGGGAGCGCTTGCCGGCGCGGCCAGACCTCGTCGAGGGTGCCGGCGTCGTAGAGGCGGCCGTTCTTCATCACCTGCCCGATCGACAGCGTGTTGCGGATGTCGGCGGTGGGATCAGTGTCGAGAATCAGCAGGTCGGCATATTTGCCGGGCTCGAGGCTGCCGATGTCGGGCAGGCGGCCGATCACCTCGGCCGATCCGATCGTGGCGGCGTGCAGCACCTCCATCGGCGTCGCGCCGCCGGCGGCATAGGCCTGCAGCTCATAGTGGTAGCCGAGGCCCTGGAGCTCGCCGTGGCTGCCGATGCCGATCAGCCCCCCGGCACGCTGGATGCGCAGGACGTCTGCGGCGAAGCTTGGGTAACTGAGGTCGTCGGGCGCGGTCCACACCCGGCCGCGCATCTTCGCCTCGACCACGCCGGCCGGCATGAAGCGGCGGAGCTTGGCGTCGCGGCTGGGATCGTTGGCGATGATGAAGCTCGGGAGCGACGGCGCGCCGCCGTACATCACGTTAAAGGTGGGCGTGTAGGCGATCCGGCTCTGGGCGTAGAGACGCACCACGTCGTCGCGCAGCGGGCTCAGCGGCAGCATGTGCTCGTTGCCGGAGAAGCCGTCGAGCGCGTGCGTCAGGTTGAGGTTGAAGTCGCTCGCGCCCTCGGTGGTCGGCATCATGCCGAGCTCCTTCGACGCCTCGACCATATACTGCCGCTGCGCGCGGTTGCCGATCAGGTAGGACTTGATGTTGCGGGTGCGATAGGCGTCGCGGTAGCGGGTCAGGATCGCCAGCGCGTCGGCCTTGGAGTTGACCTCGCTGTTGAGGAACACGCCCGGGCCGGTCGAGAAGGCGCGCGGGCCGACCATCATGCCGGCGTCGATCATGTCCTGATAGCCGAACACGTCGATCGTGAACGGCTGGACGTCGAGCCCCGAGGTCACGCCATAGGCGAGGTTGGCGAGGAAATCCCAATGATCGGGGTCGAGCACCTCGCGGCGCACCTCGAACCAGTGCGCATGGGTGTCGACGAAGCCGGGGAGCAGGAACTTGCCGGAGACGTCGCGGACCTCGGCGCCGGGCGGCACCGCCACCTGGCCGGTCGGCCCGACCGCGACGATGCGGTTGGCGGAGACCACCACGTCGGCGCCGCGGATCACCTCGTCGCCGCGCATCGTGATCGCGGTGCCGCCGCGCAGCACGATCGTCCCTTGCGGCACGTCGCGCGGGCGCTCGATCTCGGCGGGGAAATGCTCGGCGCGGGCCTCGGCGTCGGCGGCGATGCCGGCCACCGGCACGCGGCTCAGCGTCGCGCCGGTCGACCACAGGATCGACCCGCCGTCCGGCGACCAGTCGACATAGTCGGCACCGACGTGCGTCAGGCGGGTGACGCCGACGCTCGGCTGGTCGATGCGGACGGTCGGCGGCGCCTTGTCGGTCGCCGGGGGCACGTTGACCAGGTAGAGCTGCGAGGCGGCCTTCACCAGCGCGCGGTCGCCCTTGGGACTGAGGCGCACCGTCTCCGGCGGGATCAGCGTTCCCGTGAAATAGCGATTGCTGTTGGGCGTCTGGATGACGAGATCGCGGCGCAGGTCGTTGCCATCGAGACTGACCGAGCTCAGCCCCTCGCGAGTGAGGAAATGGAGCCGCTTGCCCGTAGCGTCGAACTGCAGCGCGCGGGCGCCGGCGGCGCTGGCGACGACCGCGGGCTCGCCACCGCCCAGGGCCAAGCGGATGATGTCGGTCGGGCGGGCGGGGGAGAGCTCGCTGGCGGTGTTCAATCGCTCGAACTGGCTGGCGCGCAGTACCGCGACGGTCCTGCCGTCAGGTGAGACTGCCGGCTCGGTGTAGAAGGCCGGCGTCTGTGTCAGCCGGCGTGGGCGGCCGCCATTTGCCGGGACCGACCACACATGGCCGCCGTCGCTGGCGTTCCAGGTGACGTAGACGAGGGTGCGGCCGTCGGGCGACCAGCTCGGCTGATAGGCCATGCCCTCGACGCCAGGCACCGCGACCGGCGGCGCGCCGGGCGCGAGCGCCTGTGTGTAGAGCGTGCCGAGCGCGGTGTAGGCGACCCGCCGCCCATCTGGGGAAAGGCGCGGCGCCTGAATGACGCGGACGCGGACCGGGCCCTCCTCGTCCTTAGTCTGGACGCGGGTCTGGGCGCCGAGCGCGAGCTTGACCGGCGCCTGGAACGGGATCGGCGTGCGCTTGCCGTCGGCGAGGTCGATGCGGGTGATCTTGCCGCCGATCGCGGTCAGGATAGCACGGTCGTCGGGCGTGAAGACGACGCGGGGAATAAGGTCGTTGTAATAGCCGCCCTCCTCGCCGTCGTGATCGATCGGGAAGGTCAGCCAGTCATCGCTGCCGCTCACGAGGTCGCGGATGCGGAGGCCCGTCTGCGCACCGAGCCGGCTCGCATAGACGAGCTTGCGCCCGTCGTGCGACAGCGCCGGCCGCATCGCCGCACCGGGCGGGGAGATGATGCGGTCCTCGACGCCAGTCCGGAGGTCGCGACGGACAATCGACCAGTGCGGCAGCGGATGCTCCGTCCACAGCGAGCCGGTCTTGCTCGCGTAATAGAGATACTTCCCGTCCAGGGAGGCGATGGCGCCGAGCACGTTGACGCGGTCGTCGAACGGCTCCTGCCCGCCGGGCTGGGCCTTGGTCACCTGGATGCCGGCGCCGCCTGCGGCGTCGAACATGAACAGTTCGAACGCGAGCGTCGCATGGACCGTGCGCGAGACGTAGACGAAGCGCCCGTCCGGCGACCAGGCCGGCGAGGAATAGATCGCCGCGCCGGTCTCGTTCGACAGCTTGCGCGGGTCGCTGCCGTCGGCATTGGCAACCCAGAGGTTGGTCGCGCCCGAGCGGTCCGAGAGGAAGGCGATGCTGCGTCCGTCGGGGGAGAAGACCGGCTGCGTCTCGAACGCGACGCCCGTCAGCACCGGCCGCGCGGTGCCGCCGGCGACGTCGAGCGCATAGATGTTGCCGAGCAGGTCGAACAATATGGTGCGGCCGTCGGGCGATAGGTCGAGCGCCATCCAGGTCGCTTCACGGGCGGTGAACGACAGCTCGCGCTCGGGCTTGAGGGTAAGCGGGGTCTGGGCGGAAGCGGCGAAGGGGAGCAGGCAGGCGGCGCCGAGGAGGAGACGTGCGATCATCTGAGAACCTTTAGCGAGCACAGTGCCGCCGCGCCCCATGATCCTCCCCGCTTGCGGGGAGGGGGACCAGCGAAGCTGGTGGAGGGGGTTCTCCACGAGCGATGTAACATGAGGCCAGCCCCCTCCACCGCCTTCGGCGGTCCCCCTCCCCGTGCCGGGGAGGATTGAGTGCCGTCGGCGGCGCCCCGGCATATCGCGTTCAAAGACGCCAGTCGAAGCGGAGGCCGATGGTGCGCGGACGCACCACCGATCCCTGCGGACGCGGGTCGAAGTCGGAGAAGGGCGCGTTCAGCACGCCATATTCGTTGAACAGGTTGCTGACGAACGCCGACAGCGACACATGCTCGTCGACCTCGACCGAGCCGCGCAGGTCGAACAGGTTGAAGTCGCCGCGCGTCGCCGGCGAGCCGAACGCGACCGGCGCCGATGACAGGTAGCGATGCGCGATCTCGAACCGCGGCTTGCCCGGCACGTCCTTGAGCTCGAGCGTCGCGGTCGAGTTCACCGACCATTTCGACGAGCCCGGCAGGGTGAGGCCCTCGGCGAAGCCTGCGAACGGCTCGGTGACCTCCGAATCCTGATAGGTCACCGAGGTGGCCACGCGGAAGATCGGCGCGACCTGCCACGATCCGCTGAACTCGACGCCGTCGATCCGCGCGCCGCCCGCGTTGGTGACGTAGGAGTAGAAATAGGGCGCGGGCGAGAACAGGCGGACCTGGATGTCCTTCCAATCGATGCGGAACAAGGTCGCGTCGAGCAGCAGCCGACCGCCGGCGAGCGTCGCGCGTGCGCCGATCTCGTAATTGTCGACGGTATCGCTGTCGTAGGAGACCGGCAGCTCGCCGACGCCGATGCCGCCGATCCGCCCGGCGTTGGGATTGGCGCCGCCGACGCGATAGCCCTGCGAATAGGTCGCATAGGCCATGAAATCCTTGTTGGGGCGATAGGCGACGGTCACCTTCGGCGTGAAGCCGTTCTCCGCCTGTTTCGACCCGAAGGAGATGCCGGTCGGCGTGAACTCGCCCCGGAAACTGGCGTAGGGCGGGATCGTCACCTGCGCGTCGGCCTTCACGTCATAGTAGCGGCCGCCGACGGTGAGCTCGAGCTGGGGCACCGGCTTGAACGAGACCTCGCCGAAGATGCCGAGGTCCTTGTTCGACTGTCCGGTAATATACTGGTTGAAGACGTCGCCGGGCGCCAGCAGGCTGCCCGGATAGCCGCCGAAGTCCGCCGGGTTGGCATCGATGAACGCCGCGGCGCCGGCCTGGTGGACGTCCTCCACCACCGATTTCTTGCTGTACTGATAGAAGACGCCGACCAGCCAGTTGAACCGACGCTCGCCTTGCGAGGCGACGCGCGCCTCGATGCTGCGGATCTTGGCGTGGTTGTCGCCGACGTAGGTGCTGAGCACCGGCACCCCCTGGAGATAGCCGGTGGGCGTCTCGTCGAACACGGTGCGGTTCTTCTTGTCGCTGAGCGCGCCGAGCACGGTCAGCTTCGCGGCGTCGCCGAGATCCTGGTCGACGCGCAGGCTGTTGACGAACAGCCGCGTCCTCTGCGGCTGCGCCTGGTAGCTGTCGGTGGTATAGCCGCCGAGGCGCAGCGTGGTCTGGTCCTCGAGCCGCGTCTCCTGGAACATCGAGAGGTAGGAGATGCGCGTGCCCTCGGCGGGGGTGAACACCACCGATCCACGCAGGCCGCGGGTGCGGAGGTCGTTGATCCCCTCGGCACCGGTGCGGGTGTTGTCGATGTAGCCCGAGTCATAGCGATCGAGACCGACCAGCCTTACGGCGAGCTTGTCCTGGATGAGGGGGATGTTGATCATGCCCTTGACGGCATGGTTCATGTCGCCGGAGCTGTTGTCGGTCGCGCCAATCAGCGCCTGGGCGGCGGCGTCGAACTTCGTCGGATCGGGGGTGTGGACGACATAGTTGACGAGGCCGCCGAGCGACGAGGAGCCGAACAGCGTGCCCTGCGGCCCGCGCAGCACCTCGACGCGGTCGAGGTCGAAGGTGTCGACGTCGGGGATCAGCGTCGGCCAGCCGGGCTCCGACAGCGGGATCTCGTTGAGGTAATAGCCCGTCGTGGTCTGGCCCTGCTCGTGGTAGGTGGTCGAGGCGACGCCGCGGATGATCACCTCCGACACGCTCGGCTGATAGTCGTTGAACACCACGCCGGGCATCCGCGCGATATAGTCGGACAGGCCCTGCGCGCCCTGTTGCGCAAGCTGGTCGCCGGTGACCGCGCTGATCGCCAGCGCCACGTCGCGGAGCGATTCCTCGCGCTTGGTGGCGGTGACGATGATGTCCTCGCCCTGCGCCTCGGCTTCCTGCGCCGACGCGGCGGCAGGCAGCAGCATCCCCATCGCGAGCGCGGCGGCGCTCGCGGTCATCACCATCCGTGTCATCTTCATCACTCCCCCCTTGGGCTTGAGTTTCGCATGGGTTCGCTGGCCGGGTTGTCCCCGGTCCGTTGGGGCTGCTGCCCCGCGATGTTCCTCCTCCTGCGAAATCGGCTCTGTTATGTTTTCTCGCCGCCTCCTCTGGCTGGTGGGTCCAGCCGTCGGAGCATAGGTCAGCTCAGGACGACGTTCGCCGCGAAGATGGCCGTCCGCGTCGAACATTGTTCGGTGCGTGGCCCTTGCCAGCGAACATCGTGCGGTCGAGCTTCCCCATCGCTTGTCATACGGCTGCAATCTTCCGTGCGGGGGGAGGGTGCGAAACATCCAATTTCGGGGGGAAGCGCGGGACCAAGGGGCAACCTAGATCCTCCCCGGCACGGGGAGGGGGACCGCCGAAGGCGGTGGAGGGGGCAGGCCTCGTGCTACATCGTTCGCGGCGAGCCCCCTCCACCATTCACCTGGCGGTGAATGGTCCCCCTCCCCGTGCCGGGGAGGAGCTCAAGGACTCAGCAGTTGGGCACGTACACGGCGAGGCCGCCGAGCGAGGTTTCCTTGTAGCTTTCCTTCATGTCGGCGCCGGTGCGCCGCATGGTGTCGATCACCTGGTCCAGCGTGACATGGTGATGGCCGTCGCCGGTCAGCGCGAGGCGGGCGGCGTCGATCGCCTTGACTGCGCCCATTGCGTTGCGCTCGATGCAGGGGATCTGCACGAGCCCGCCGATCGGATCGCAGGTGAGGCCGAGGTTGTGCTCCATGCCGATCTCGGCGGCGTTCTCGACCTGGGCGTTGCTGCCGCCGAGCACGGCGCAGAGGCCCGCCGCCGCCATCGAGCAGGCGACGCCGACCTCGCCCTGGCAACCGACCTCGGCCGCGGAGATGCTGGCGTTGCGCTTGTAGAGCGCGCCGATCGCCGCGGCGGTGAGCAGGAAGGTGCGGCGCCCCTCCGCGGTGCCGTGGTGGAAGCGATCGTAATAGCGCAGCACCGCCGGGATGATCCCGGCCGCGCCGTTGGTGGGCGAGGTGACGACCTTGCCGCCCGCCGCATTCTCCTCGTTGACCGCGATCGCCCACAGGTTGATCCAGTCAAGCGTCGCCAGCGGATCGGCCGCCAGCCGTTCCGCACGATCCAGCAGCGAGGCGCGCAGCTGCGGCGCGCGCCGCCCGACCTTGAGCCCGCCGGGCAGTTCGCCGCGCTGGGCGAGCCCGCGGTCGATGCAGCCGTCCATCGCGGCGGCGATGCGGTCGATGCCGGCAAGCGTCTCCTCGCGCGGGCGGTGCGCATCCTCGTTGGCGAGCGCGATCTCGGCGATCGTCAGCCCCTGCGCGTCCGCCATGTCGAGCAGTTCGGCGGCGGTGCGGAAGGGGTAGGGGAGGTCGACCCGGTCCTCCTCCGGCTGGTTGGCGCGGGCCTGTTCCTCGTCGAGCACGAAGCCGCCGCCGATCGAATAATAGGTGCGCGCGAGCAGCGACGTCCCGTCCGCGTCGCGCGCATCGAAGTGCATCCCGTTGGGGTGGAAGGGAAGCTGCTCGCGGCCGAGCCAGAGGATGTCCTGGCGCTCGTCGAAGGCGATGGCATGGGTGCCGCCGAGCATCAGCTGCCCGGAGCTGCGGACCTGCTCGATCAGCCCTGGCACCGCATCGGGATCGGCGCTCTCCGGATCTATGCCGTGCAGCCCGACGATCGTCGCGGTGTCGGTGGCGTGGCCGAAGCCGGTCAGCGCCAGTGAGCCGTAGAGCGCGACGGTGACCCGCTGCACCCGCTCCAGCACGCCGCGCTCGTGCAGCAGGGCGATGAAGCGGCAGGCGGCGGTCATCGGCCCCATGGTGTGGGAGCTCGACGGGCCGACGCCGATCTTGAACAGCTCGAACAGGCTTACGGACATGGAGACCTATATAAGCGCGCCGGCGGGAGAAACCGCCCCACGCATCGGCTGGGTGCGGAACCAGGGGGCGAGGCGGGCGATCGCCTCCTGCACCTGCTCGGTCGAAAGCGCGAAGCTGAAGCGCATGAAGCGATGACCCTCGACCGGATCGAAATCGATGCCGGGCGCGGTCGCGACGCCGGTCTCGTCGAGCAAACGGGTGCAGAAGGCGAGGCTGTCGCCGGTCCAGCGGCCGACGTCGGCATAGACGTAGAAGGCCCCGTCCGCCGGCGCGAGCCGGTCGAGGCCGATGTCGGCGAGCGCCTCCAGCAGCAGGTCGCGGTTGCGCCGATAGCCAGCGACGCGCGCGTCCAGCTCCTCGCGGCAGTCGAACGCCGCCAGCGCGGCATGCTGGGCGAGGGTGGAGGGGGCGAGGAACAGGTTGCTCATCCGCGCGCGGGCGATGGGAATCAGCTCGGGCGGGACGACCAGCCAGCCGAGCCGCCAGCCCGGCATCCCGTAATATTTCGAGAAGCTGTTGACGATCAGCGCATCCGGCGCCTCGGCCAGCACCGACCTGAGCGATCCGACGAAGCTCAGCTCCTGGTAGATCTCGTCGGAGACGATGCGGATGCCGCGGCGGCGGCAGACGTCGACGATCGCGGAGAGCTCGGCGGGGTCGATGATCGTCCCGGTCGGATTGGCCGGACTCGCGATGACCAGCCCATCGGGCGCGGGATCGATCCGCTCGATCGCGGCGGCGGTGAGCTGGAAGCGCTCGGCCGGGCCGCAGCCCAGCTCCAGCGGCTCGAGGTAGAGCGCCTTCAGCGTGTTGCGATAGGCGACATAGCCCGGCCGCGCGAACGCCACCCGCGCGCCGGGCCGGAACAGGCTGAGCAGCGCGAGCACCAGCGCGGGCGAGGCGCCGGCGGTGAGCAGGATCTGCTCGGGCTCGACCGCGACGCCGTGATCCTCGCGATAATGAAGCGCGATCCGCTCCTTGAGGCGCGTACTTTCCCAATAACCGAGCGCGTCGTTGTCGAGCCGCTCGTGCGCGACCGCGATCGCGCGGGCGGGGGCACCGGCGGAGGGCTCGCCATATTCCATGTGGACGATCGACCGCCCTTCGGCCGCGAGCTGATGGGCTCGCCGGCTCATCGCCATGGCATGAAAGGGTTCGATCTCGGCGACCATGGCTTCGCTAAGCATTTTGGTGGTCCGTTAGCAACTTGAGAGGGCGGGCCCACCAGATCCTCCCCGCTTGCGGGGAGGGGGACCAGCGAAGCTGGTGGAGGGGGATCTCCGCAGGCGATGTAACACGAGGCCTGCCCCCTCCACCGCCTTCGGCGGTCCCCCTCCCCGCAAGCGGGGAGGATTTTGGTATAGCCTCAGCACCGCCCCGGATTGAACCGCCGCATCCAGCGGACGAGATCGGGATCGGGATGGCTGGCGAGGATCGCGCGCAGCGTCTCGACCTTCTCGTCCTGGCCGAGCTTGAAGCGTCCCTCCAGCGCCGTGACCTCGGCGCGAAAGCCGATGATCGCCCCGGCCATGGCCGAGTAGCGGCCGGCGATCTCGTCGCGGCTCCACGGAGTCGCCCGTCCGCGCTCCATCGCTTCGACCAGCACGTCGAGCGAGAGGTCGGTCAGGTCCGTATCGATGCGGACATCGGCGGTGATCCTGAGCTGGGCGTAGTTCCAGGTCGGTGCCCAGTCGCGCCGCCCCGCGTGCTCGGGGGAGACATAGCCGCTGGGCCCATTGAACAGAATGATCGCGCGGCCCGTCTCGGCAAGCCTTGCGTGCAGCGGATTGCGCCGCGCCAGATGCCCGATCAGCGCGCGGAGGCGGCCGTCCTCGCCGAACTCGCCGATCAGCGGCAGCAGGCTCGCGGTGGCGATATCGCTGTCCGGCGCCGCCACCCAGGCGAGCGGATAGCCCTCGATCAGCGTGCGCACGTCGGCGGCGTCGAAGTCGGTGAAGATGTCCATGTCGGAGACTTGGCGCGCCGGACCGGCGCCGCCAATGCCCAAGACCGATCCGGACAAGGGGTCCAATTGGCCCCAATCCTGCCGGAAACAGGCGCTAGGAGCGGTCCAATGCTGCGCCGCCTGCCGCTGACCCTCGGGGACCGGATCGATCCGGCGAAGAACACGCCGGTCTATATGCAGATCATCGCGGCGATCGTGCGCGACATCGAGCGCGGCCGATTGACGCCCGGCACCTATCTTCCGAGCAGCCGCGAGCTGGCCGAGGACCTGGGGGTCAACCGCAAGACGGTGGTGCTCGCCTATGAGGAATTGATCGCGCAGGGCTGGCTGACCTCGGCCGGCACACGCGGCACTTTGGTATCGTCGACCTTTCCTGATCCCGTCAGCAAGGTTTCGCGGCCGGTCGCGGTCGCAGGTATAGACGGCCAGCCGCTCTATCGCGTGTTGCCGGCGCCCGCGCGCCCGCTGGCGCTGCCCGACGGAAGGGGAATCAAGCTCGACGAGGGCACGCCCGACGGACGGCTGTTTCCGGCCGACGTGCTTGCCAATGCCTATCGCTCCGCAGTCCGCGATGCCGCCCGGTCCAACCAGCTCCAGTATCGCGATCCGCTCGGCGCTCCGGCGCTGCGCGAGAGCCTCGCCGAGATGCTGCGCAGCCAGCGCGGGCTGGCGGTGACGCCGGCGCAGATCTGCATCACCCGCGGCAGCCAGAACGGCATCTTCCTGACCGCGCAGGCACTGCTGAGACCCGGCGATCATGTGATCGTCGAGGCGCTGACCTACGAGCCGGCGGTGGCCGCCTTCCGGGCGCTCGGCGCGCGGGTGACGGCGGTGCCGCTCGATGCGCAGGGGATCGACGTCGAGGCGGTCGAGGCGGCGTGCCGGCGGCAGCGCATCCGTGCGCTGTTCCTGACGCCGCATCACCAGTTTCCTACCACCGTCGCGCTGCGGCCCGAGCGGCGGCTGCGGCTGCTCGAGCTCGCGCGCCAGTTCGGCTTCGCGATCATCGAGGATGATTACGACCACGAATTCCATTTCGCCTCGCAGCCGCTGCTGCCGATGGCGGTCTATGCGCCCGAGCATGTCGTCTATGTCGGCTCGCTGTCGAAGCTGCTGCTGCCGGCGCTCCGCATCGGCTATGTCGTCGCGCCCGAGGCGGTAACGCGCACGCTCGCCCACGCCGTGTCGCTGACCGACGGCATGGGCAACACGATCACCGAGAATGCCACGGCGGCACTGGTCTCGAGCGGCGAGCTGCGGCGTCACGCGCGCAAGGCGCGGCAGGTCTATGCGACGCGCCGGCTCGCCTTCGCGCAGAAGCTGCGCGACGGGCTCGGCCAGCGCGCGCGGTTCGACCTGCCCGACGGCGGGCTCGCCTTCTGGCTACGCTTTCCAGGGCGCGACATGGACGCGATCGAGGCGCGGGCGCAGGCCATGGGGCTGCGCTTCGCCGCGTCGCGATCGTACATGGCGAGCGAGGATGCGCCGCGCGGGCTCAGGGTCGGCTTCGCCAGCCTCAACGGCGCCGAGGCGGATGCCGCGGTCGCCGGGCTGCGCGTTGCGCTGGATGCGGGGCAGGCATAAGCGGCGCGGAACCGAAACCCGCTCCGGCCGGTTTGCTGCCACGCTAACCTTTATCAGGATTCCCGCCCATGTCGCTGCGTACCCAGGTCGCCTTGTCGCTGTCCGTCGGCCTTTCGTCCTTCGCCTTCGCCGGTGCGGCGCATGGCCAGGCCTTCTACCTGCAGGAACAGTCGGCGCGCGGAGCGGGAAGGGCTTTTTCGGGCGAGGTCGCCGACACCGGACCTTCGTCGCTCTGGTGGAATCCCGCCGCGATCGCGGAGACCACCGACATCGAGGCGGCGATCGCCGCTTCGGCGATCCTGCCGCGCGGCAAGGTGACCGACACCGGCACGCTGATCGGCCGGCCGGGCCAGCCGCTCGCGCCGGTCGGGGGAGACGCGACGACGCGCAATCCGATCGACAACGGCGTGCTGCCGTCGGGCGCGATCGCGGTGCCGCTGTCGAGCCGGTTGGCCGTGGGCCTTGCGGTTTCGTCTCCCTATAGCTTCACCACCGATTATCCGGCGACGAGCTGGGCGCGCTACAGCGCCGCCCGTACCAAGCTGCTCACCGTCGACATCCAGCCGTCGATCGCCTTCGCGGCGACCGACTGGCTGCGGATCGGCGCGGGCGTCAACGTCGAATATACCGACGCCAGCCTCAGCAACGCGCTGCCCAACCTCCTCGCCACGCTGCCGGACGGGCGGCAGAAGTTGAAGGGCAACGGCTGGGACGTGGGCTGGACCGCGGGCGTCCAGCTCCACAACGACTGGGCGACGGTCGGCGTCAGCTACAAGTCGGCGATCAAGCATCACCTGAACGGCGATCTCGACATCACCGGCCTGGTCGGGCCGCTCGCCCCCTCGAACATGTCATTGTCCGATGTCGAGGCGACCTTCTACACGCCCGCGCAGATCATCGTCGGCGGCCGCTTCCGCGCCACCGACCGCCTCACGCTCAATGCGCAGGCGGTGCGCTTCACCTGGAACAAGTTCGACGCGATCCGCCTCGGCGCGCCGCTCAACACCGCCCTTCCCGAGAACTATCGCAACAGCTGGAGCCTGGCCAGCGGCGTCGACTATGCCGTCACGCCCAAGCTGACGCTGCGTGCCGGCGTGCAGCACGCGACCACCCCGACCGTCGACGGCGAGCGGGACGCGCGCGTGCCTGATGCCAACCGCTGGAACTTCGGCGCCGGCGCCTCCTATGATCTCAGCCGCCGCTTCACCATCGACGCCGCCGCCAATTACGTCGACTTCGCCGACGCGACGATCGACCGCGTGACCGCCGCCTATGCGGGCACGCCGGCGCAGACGCCGATCCTGACCTCCGGCGAGCTGACCGACGCCCATGCCATCGTGCTGTCGCTGGGTGGGCGTTTCCGGTTTTGAGCAGTCGGCGGGCCCACATCTCCGTTCGGGCTGAGCTTGTCGAAGCCCCGTCCTTTCTTCCTCGAAGAAGAAGGACGGCCCTTCGACAAGCTCAGGGCGAACGGAAGAGCGGAGACAGTTGCTCCTATTTGACCGCCAGCCCGGTCCACTTCGCGTCTCCCGCGCTGCTCGCGACCGCGGCTTCCACGAAAGCCATGGTGCGCAGCCCGTCGTCAAGCGACGGGAACCATGCCTCTCCAAGGGTCGGCGCAGCATCCGCACCATCGCGGATCGCCGCCGCGAACTCGCGGTAGAGGTTGGCGAAGGCTTCGATATAGCCTTCCGGATGCCCTGATGGCGTGCGGAAGCGTGCGGCGGCCGCCGGCGTCAGCCCCGGCCCGGCCGCGCGCACGATCTCGGCGGGGCGGTCGAGCCAGCGCAGGGTGAGCGTGTTGGGCTCCATCTGCGCCCATTCGAGTCCGCCCTTCTCGCCGTAGACGCGCAGGCGCAGACCGTTCTCCTCGCCGGCCGCGACCTGGCTCGCCTTCAGCGTGCCGCGTGCACCGCCCTCGAAGCGGAGCAGCGCCGACACGTCGTCGTCCAGCCGCCGGCCGGGGACATGGATGGTGAGGTCGGCGCTCAGTGACTCGATCCTGAGGCCGGAGACATGCTCGGCGAGCTGGAAGGCGTGCGTGCCGATGTCGCCCAGGCAGCCGCCGAGGCCGGCGCGGGCGGGATCGGTGCGCCATTCCGCCTGCTTCTGGCCGTCGCGATCGATCGGCGCGCTCAGCCAGCCCTGCAGATATTCGACCTGCACCAGCCGGATCTTGCCGAAATCGCCCCGCGCGACGCGGAGCCGCGCCTCCTCGACCAGCGGATAGCCGCTGTAGGTGAAGGCGAGCGCATAGAGCCGCCCGCTGCGCCGCACCGCGTCGCGAATCGCCAGTGCCTCGTCGAGGTTCAGCGCCATCGGCTTTTCCGACATGACGTGGAAGCCGGCATCGAGCGCCGCGATCGCCATCGGCGCGTGGAGGTGATTCGGGGTGACGATCGCCAGCGCCTCCATCCGCCGGTCCTCGGGCAGCGCGCGCTCGCCGGCGATCATGTCCTCGAAGGTCGGATAGACGCGCGACGGGTCGAGCCCGATCGCCTCGCCGCTGCGGGCATTGCGCGCGGCATCGCTGCTGAAGGCGCCCGAAACCAGGGTATAATCGCTGTCGAGCGCCGCCGCCCTGCGGTGGACCGCGCCGATGAAGGCGCCTTCGCCGCCGCCGGCCATGCCGTAGCGGATTCTGCGTCCCGTGCTCGCGACCATGCTCTCCCTTTCGCTTTTTCCGGCGTTGATTGATATCGATGTCAGACTAAGGTTGCATCTTATGGCCGGAGCCGGTTACATGAGGTGACCGATCGTTTCCAGACCGGAGAGGATAATGAAATTTTTGGTCGGATTGCTGCCCGCGGCGACCCTGTTAGCGCTAACACCAACCCTATTGCCGCCCGTGCAGGCTCAGGCCGCGCCCGATCCCGGCGCGCAAGCGTTCGGCCAGTGCCGCGCGTGCCATACGCTCCAGGCTGGAGCCAAGGGCACGATGGGCCCTAATCTCCACGGGCTGTTCGGGCGGCAGGCCGGCACCGCGCCGGGCTTCGCCGGGTACACTCCGGCGCTCAAGGCCTCGAACATCCGCTGGAATGAGCAGACGCTCGACCAGTTCCTGGCTGCGCCGACGCAGAAGGTGCCGGGGACGCGGATGGTGATGCGGGTGCCCGACGCGGCGAAGCGCAAGGCGTTGATCGCCTATCTCAAGACCGCGACCAAATAATGCGATTCGCAGGAGTTGCGCGGTGAAGGGTCCCGCCGTCTTCCTCGCCCAGTTCATGGGCGATGCGGCGCCGTTCGATACGCTGGCGTCGGCCGCGCGCTGGATGGCGGAGGCGGGCTATGTCGGGGTGCAGATCCCGACCTGGGATGCGCGCTGCATCGATCTCAAGCAGGCCGCTGAAAGCCAGGATTATTGCGACGAGCTTGCCGGCACCTGCCGCGAGGCGGGCGTCGACATCACCGAGCTGTCGACGCATCTCCAGGGCCAGCTGGTCGCGGTCCATCCTGCCTATGACGCGGCATTCGACGGCTTCGCGCCCGAGGCGGTGCGCGGCAAGCCGGCCGAGCGCCAAGTGTGGGCGGTCGAGCAGCTTCATCTCGCCGCCAAGGCGAGCCGACGACTCGGCCTCAACGCCCATGCGACCTTCTCGGGCGCGCTGGCTTGGCCGTTCTTCTACCCCTGGCCGCAGCGCCCGGCCGGCCTGATCGAGGAAGCCTTCGCCGAACTGGCGCGGCGGTGGCGGCCGATCCTCGACGCATTCGAGGAGTCGGGCGTTGACCTCGCCTATGAGATCCATCCGGGCGAGGACCTTCATGACGGCGCGACGTTCGAGCGGTTCCTGGCCGCGGTAAACAACCATCCGCGCGCCAACATCCTCTACGATCCCAGCCATTATGTGCTGCAGGCACTCGACTATCTCGAGTTCATCGACATCTATCACGACCGCATCCGGATGTTCCACGTCAAGGATGCCGAGTTCAACCCGACCGGGCGCTCGGGCGTCTATGGCGGCTACCAGGATTGGATCGACCGGCCGGGCCGGTTCCGGTCGCTGGGAGACGGGCAGGTCGACTTCACCGGCATCTTCTCGAAGCTGACCCAGTACGGCTATTCGGGCTGGGCGGTGCTCGAATGGGAATGCTGCCTCAAGCATCCCGAGGACGGCGCGCGCGAAGGGGCGCCGTTCATCGCCGCGCACATGATCCGCCGGCCCGAACGCGCCTTCGACGATTTCGCCGCGGGCAGCGATCCGGGGCTCAATCGTAAGCTACTCGGGCTGAGCTGACGACCGGGCGGACAAGAACGATAAGGGGAGGGAAGCGGCAATGGCCGAGACATTGAACAAAGGCCGATTGTTCTGGCTGGGCGTGCTCGCCCTGTTCACCGCGGCGTCCAGTCTGGCGATCCGCGGCGCCATCGCCAGCGGGCTCAAGGCCGAATGGATCGACCCGATCGCGCCGCTGCAGGCGGGCGAGCTGCTCGCCGCCGCCCTCGGTGCGGCCTTCCTCAGCTTCGCGATCACCCTGTTCGTCGCCAGCGCCTTCCTCGACCAGCTCGGCATGAAGCGGTGCCTGCTGGGCGCGGGCTTGTGCTTCATCCTGGGGCCCTTGCTGATCGTCGGCGCGGGCCATCTCGCCAGCGGGATGACCGTGTACACGATCGTCTGGCTGGGGATGCTGGTCAGCGGCATCGGCTGGGGGCTGACCGAGGCGACGATCAATCCGCTGACCGCGCAGCTATACCCTGAGGACACCACCCACCGGCTCAACGTGCTGCATGCCTGGTTCCCCGGCGGGATCATCGTCGGCGGGCTGATCGGCTTCTTCCTGTCGGCGACGTTGCCTTGGCAGGGGATCATGGCGCTGGTGATGATCCCGGCCGCCGCGACCGTACTGATCGCCGCGATCACGACTTTCCCGCCGCCGCTCCGCGCCCAGAGCGGCGTGAGCTTCGGCGAGATGGTGAGCGAGGTGTTCCGCCGCCCGAGCTTCTTCATCTGGTTCGGCGCGATGTTCCTTACCGCCGCGTCGGAGCTGGCGCCGGGGCAGTGGATCGACGTCGCCCTGTCGAACCGGGTGGGGATGCGCGGCATCCTGCTGCTGGTCTACGTCAACGCGCTGATGTTCGTGTTCCGCCATTTCGCGGGACGTCTGGCGAACAAGATCTCCAATCCGGGACTGCTGTGGGTGTCGAGCCTGCTCGCGGCGATCGGGCTGTTCATGCTGTCGTTGGCGCAGTCGCCGGTCGCGGCGATCCTGGCCTCGACGGTGTGGGGCCTGGGCGTCTGCGTGATGTGGCCGACGATGCTCGCCTCGGTCGCCGAACGCTATCCGCGCGGCGGGTCGTGGGCGATGGGCCTGGTCGGATCGGCGGGGGCGCTCGCGAGCTTCTTCGTGCTGCCACTGCTGGGGGCGATGTTCGATCGCGCCAAGATCGAGTTCGCCGGCGGGCCCGAGGCCTTCGCGAAGCTGGCCGGTGCGGCGAAGCTTGCGGTCGAGGATGCGGCGGCGTCGGTGTCGTTCCAGCGGCTGGCGATCCTGCCGGTCGTCCTGCTCGCGGTGTTCGGCTTCATCTGGCTGCGCGAGCGCGGCAAGTCGCGGGCGGTGCTCGCAGGCGAGGCAGCGTGAAGCTCAGCCGGCGATCGGTCCTGGCGGCGAGCGCCGCTACCGCGGGAGCAGCGGCGATGACGCGTGCGGCGGCTGTGCCGCCTCCGCAGAATGCTGCGCGCTTCTCGCTCGCCTATGCGCCGCACGAAGGCAGCTTCGCGAGCCGCGGCGACCGGATCGAGCAGATCGCCTATGCCGCCGACCAGGGCTTCACGGCCTGGGAGGACAATGAGGCTGCGGGTCGCCCGATCGCCGAGCAGGAGGCGATGGCCAAGGCGCTGGCCTCGCGCGGCATGACGATGGGCGTGTTCGTCGCGAGCATGCCGAAGTGGTCCGAATTCCGCCCGGTGCTCGGCGGCAACGACGACGGCGATCGCGAGGCGTTCCTGGCCGACGTCCGCGCCTCGGTCGAGGTCGCCAAGCGGCTCAATGCCAAATGGACGACGGTGGTGACGGGCTTCCTCGACCGCCGGCTGCCCGTCGAGATCCAGACCGCGCGCGTGATCGACGTGATGCGCCGCGCCGCCGAGATCTTCGAGCCGCACGGGCTGGTGATGGTGATGGAGCCATTGAACACGCTGGTGAACCACCCCGGCGTGTTCATGCAGACCATCCCGCAGGGCTTCGCGGTCGCGCGCGCGGTCAACAGCCCGGCGGTGAAGGTGCTCGCCGACCTCTATCACGCGCAAATCCAGGCCGGGAACCTGATCAACACGCTCGAGACCTGCTGGAGCGAGATTGGCTATATCCAGTTCGGCGACAATCCCGGCCGCAACGAGCCTGGGACCGGCGAGATCAACCACCGCAATATCGTGAAATGGCTGCGCGATCGGAAATATGCCGGCGTGATCGGCATGGAGCATGGCAATTCGCTGAAGGGCCGCGCCGGCGAGGATCAGCTGGTCGCTGCCTATCGGGACATCGATCGTGCGTAACGGAGGGAAGCGCTTGAGGTATATCGTAGGTTTGGCGGCCGGGCTGCTGGCGGCGACCGGCATCGCGGCTGCGCAGGAGAAGCCCGGCTTCCGCGACACGCCGATGCTGCCCGACGGCAAGTGGCACGTCCATGACGCCGACCGGCCCTATCCGGCGGTGGTGACGCCCGGCGCCACGCCGGGAGCGGCGCCGTCCGATGCGGTGGTGCTGTTCGACGGTCGCTCGCTCGATGCCTGGACCGCGACTGGCACGCCCTGGCCAGTCAAGGACGGCGCGGTGACCGTCCCGCCGCGCGTGGGCGGGAAGGAGAGCTTGCTGGTCAGCAAGCAGAGCTTCGGCGACGTCCAGCTCCATCTCGAGTTCCGCTCGCCCAACCCGCCGACGAAGAGCTCGCAGGATCGCGGCAACAGCGGCATCTGGTTCATGCAGCGCTATGAGGTGCAGATCCTCGACGGCTACCAGAACCCCACCTATGCCGACGGCACCGTCGGGGCGATCTACGGCTGGAAGCCGCCGTTGGTGAATCCCTCGCGCCGCCCGGGCGAATGGCAGAGTTACGACATCGTGTTCGAGCGGCCGCGCTTCAACGCCGACGGCTCGGTCAAGCGCCCGGCCTATGTCACCGCGTTCCTGAACGGCGTGCTGGTGCAGAACCACCAGGCGATGCTCGGCACGACCATCTGGCGTCAGGTCGCCAAATACGAGGCGCACGGCGATGCCGCGCCGATCCAGCTTCAGGACCATGATTCGCCGGTGTCGTTCCGCAACATCTGGGTGCGTCCGCTCCCCGAGGCGGCGCTGAGCCAAGATTCGACAGGAGGTAAGCAGTGATTATCGACCGCAGGGATGCGATGGCCGGCATCGTCGCGATGTTCGGCACCGCGCTGTTCGCGCCGATCGCGCGCGCGGCGGGGCAGGTGGCCGCGACGGAACTGATCAATGAAGGCCCGCCGAGCGCCGGCGTCTTCACCGCCGGGCAGCGCGCGCTGGTGAGCGCGCTCAGCGAGCGGGTGATCCCGACCACCGACACGCCGGGCGCGATCGCCGCGGGCGTGCCGGCATTCATCGAGAAGCTGCTCGCCGACTGGGCGATGCCTGACGACAAGAAGCCGATCCTCGCCGGCCTCGACGCGATCGAGGCGCGCAGCCAGCAGGATTACAAGGTCGCCGCCGCCAAGGCGACGCCGCAGCAACAGGATGCGCTGCTGACGCTGGCGATGGAGGACAAGATCCCGGGCGGCGCCGACTTCTTCGACAAGTTCCGCCAGCTCGTCATCTCCGGCTACTACACCTCGGAGATCGGCATCACCCAGGAGCGCGAATATCTGCCGGTGCCGGGCCAGTACGATGGCGCATTCCTCTATTCCAAGGTCAACAAGGTCTATTCGTCATGATGGCAACGCGACGTCACATCCTCGCCGGCGGCGCCGCCCTGGCGACTGCCTTCGCGACCCGGCCGCTGGCTGCGAAGACATCGAAGCCGGTCGGCCTGCAGCTCTACACCGTGCGCGAGCTGTTCCAGGCCGACCCGATGGGCACGCTCGAGAAGGTCGCGGCGATCGGCTACCGCGAGGTCGAGTATGGCGGTGGTGGCTACGACACCATGGACCACGCCGCGCTCCGAAAGACGATGGACCGGCTCGGCCTCAAATCGCCGTCGCTCCACGTTGCCTATGAGGCGCTGGGGAGCAAGTTCGACGCGGCGGTGGCAATGGCCAAGACGCTCGGCGCCGACACCATCGTCGTGCCCTATATGGTCGATCAGTACCGCACCGCCGACGCCTGGCCGCGCGCGGTCGCCGACTTCAACCGCTTCGCCGCGGCGCTGAAGAAGCAGGGCCTCGGCTTCGCCTATCACAATCACGATTTCGAGTTCACCAACAAGGTCGGCGACCGCACCCTGTACGACGTGCTGATCGCCGATCGCGATCCGGCGCTGGTCAAGCTGGAGATCGACCTGTTCTGGGCGATCAAGGCGGGGCAGGACCCCAAGGCGCTGATCCGCCGCGTCGCCGGCCACGTCTACGCCTATCATGTCAAGGACATGACCGCCGACGGCGCGATGACCAGCGTCGGCAAGGGCACGATCGACTTCGCCGACATCTTCACGCTCAACCAGGTGGCGGGCGTCAAGCATTTCTACGTCGAGAACGATCAGTCGCCGGCGCCCTATCTGCCGGACATCACCACCAGCTTCGAGACACTCAGCCGGCTCCGTGCCTGAGCCGGCCAGGAAGGAATTATCACATGGCAGCGACGGACCAATTCGACGCGATCGTCATCGGCTCGGGAGTGAGCGGTGGCTGGGCAGCCAAGGAACTGACCGAGAAGGGGCTGCGCGTGCTTATGCTCGACCGCGGCGTGATGGTCGAGCATGGCGAGAACTATGATTACGACGGCAAGCCGGCGTATGAGGTGCCCGCCCGCAACATCATGCCCGCGCGGCTGACCGAGAGCGATTATTTCATCGCCAAGCACGGCTATGTCTCGCCGGGCAGCATGAAGTTCTACAACAACGACCGGCTCAATCCCTATGCCTATGGCGAGGGTTCCAAATTCTACTGGATCCGCCCCGGCGCGGTCGGCGGCAAGTCGCTGATCTGGGGACGCTGGTCGTTCCGCTGGAGCCCCGAGGATTTCGAGGCGAACAAGCGCGAGAACGTCGGGATCGACTGGCCGATCCGCTACGAGGACATCGCGCCCTGGTACAGCTATGTCGAGAAGTACATCGGCGTGTCGGGGTCGCGCGAGAACCTGCCGCAGCTGCCCGACAGCGAGTTCCAGCCGCCGATGCAGATGAACATCGCCGAGAAATGGGTGAAGGAGCGGCTCGAGGCGGCCATGCCGGGGCGCAAGCTCATCAACACGCGCCTCTCCAACATGACCGAGGACAAGCCCGATCAGGGCCGCTCCAAGTGCCAGTTCCGCAACCAGTGCGGTCGCGGCTGCTCGTTCGGCGCCTATTTCTCGACCCAGGCGGTGACGCTGCCGGCCGCGCGCGCGACCGGGCGGCTGACGCTGCGCTCCGACGCGGTGGTCAGCAATCTCGTCTATGATCCCGCGCGCAAGCGGGTCACCGGCGTGCGCGTCGTCGATACGAAGACCAAGCAGGCGGAGGTCATTCCGGCGCGACTGGTCTTCCTGTGCGCCTCGGCGATGGCGTCGAACCAGATCCTGCTGAACTCGCGGCCCGAGGGCAGCGGCCGCAGCTACTTCGACACCAGCGGCACGCTCGGCCGTTATGTGATGGACCACATCTTCCGCGTCGGCATCTCGGGCGAGATCCCGGGCATGACCGAGTATATCGAGTTCGGCCGGCGCCCGGGCGGGGTCTATATCCCGCGCTTCCGCAACGTCGGCGGCGAGGAAGGCGTCGGCTTCAAGCGCGGCTACGGCTATCAGGGCTCGGCATTCCGCGACCCGGCGGGGCCGGATGGCTTCGGCGCGTCGATGAAGCATGGGATGCGCAAGTACGGGCCGTGGCGGTTCGGCATGGGCGCGTTCGGCGAGTGCCTGCCCTATGAGGACAACCATGTGTCGCTGCATCCCGACAAGGTCGACCGCTTCGGCATCCCGCTGATGCGATTCGACGTCACCTTCCGCGACAATGAGCTCAAGATGATGAGCGACGCGCGGACTGAGGGCGAGAAGATGCTGAAGGCGGCCGGGCTGACCAACGTCACCAGCAACCGCGGTGAGCATGTGCCGGGCGATGCCATCCACGAGATGGGCGGCGCGCGCATGGGCGCCGATCCCCGCCAGTCGGTGCTCAACAAGTGGAGCCAGGCGCATGACGCGGCGAACCTGTTCGTCACCGACGGCGCGCAGATGGCGTCGGTGTCGTGCGTCAATCCGTCGCTCACCTTCATGGCCTTGACCGCGCGCGCAGCGGACTATGCGGTCAAGCAGTTCAAGGCGGGGACGATCTGATCGCATCCACCAGACGGCGCCGATAACCGTCACCGGTATCGGTTGCCACGGGTCCTATGTCCAAGCGCCGGAGAAGCGCCGCTCTGCGGTCCTTCTCCGGCGCTTTGTCATTTCCGGGCGTCGGGTACAAATTATAGTCTTGACTATTCTATTCCGAAGGCATTCATTCTCCCAAAAAATACAGACACCAGGGAGGGCCGACGATGAGGGGACGGTACGGGCTTGGTCTGTTGATGGGTGCGGCGATGACGTGGTCGCTGCCCGCAGAGGCGCAGACGGCGCCTGGTCAGGCGGAAGCGCCGCCGCAGGCGGACCGCGGCGAGCATCTCGACGACATCATCGTCACCGCGCAGCGGCGCGAGCAGTCGCTGCAGGAGGTGCCGATCAGCGTCACCGCGTTCAGCTCGGCCGGCATCGCCGCGCTCAGCGCCGAATCGATCGGCGATCTCGACACCTTCACGCCGGGCCTGACGATCAACGACACCTCGGTGACGCAGCCGTCGTTCACCATCCGCGGCGTCGCCACCGACGATTTCGGCATCGGCACCGATCCGTCGGTCGGCATCTTCGTCGACGGCATCTATTCGGGGCGCTCGGGGTCATCGCTGATCTTCTTCAACGACATCAACCGCGTCGAGGTGCTCAAAGGGCCGCAGGGCACGCTGTTCGGCCGCAACACCTCGGGCGGCGCGATCTCGATCGTCACCAACAAGCCCTCCGACCGGCTGGAGGCGAACGGCACGCTGCAGGTCGGCAACTACGGCAAGGTCCGCGCCGACGTGACCGGCAACCTGCCGATCACCGGCAACCTCGCCTTGCGCGTGAACGGCGTGTTCAACCGGCGCAACGGCTATCTCAAGGACGCGATCACGGGCGAGGACCGCGAGCGCGAGCACAATACCTCGGCCCGCGCGGCGCTGCGCTGGCAGCCGGGCGCGAACACCGACATCATCCTCGCCTACGACCATGACGACACCGACAAGGACGGCCCGGCCGCGGTGGGCATCAGCCAGTGGGCGCTCAGCAAGGATCCGTTCGGGCGCTTCACCAACGACGTGATCGGCAACCGGGAGACGCGCATCCTCAATGCCGTGTCGCTGACCGCGACGCATCGGATCGGCGACCTCACGCTGACCAGCCTCAGCTCGTTCAAGCATTTCGAGACGCACAACCGCGAGGACGAGGACGGCACCGGCGATCCCACCCGCTACCTCGATACCGAGAATGTCGAGAAGAACTCCAGCATCTATCAGGAGCTGCGGCTCAACTTCGAGAACGACCGCTGGAACATCGTCGCCGGCGGCAGCTATTTCCACGAGCGCGGTCGGCAGCAGAGCATCGTCACCGCGCTCAGCGACTCGGTGAATCGCCTGGTCGATGAAGCAACGAACCATGTATTCCCGATTTTCACCATCCTCGACAGCTTCGGGCTGCCGGTGTTCGGCAACACCTTCCAGGAGGTGATGAGCAACCGGGCTGCGAATGATTCGCTTGCCGCTTTTGCCGACGCGACGTTCAAGGTGACACCACGGCTGAGTCTGACGGCCGGTATCCGCTACACGCGCGACATCAAGCGATTCAGCTGGTTCAATGGCGGCTTCTCGTCGCCGGGGCTCGATGCGGCGGTCGCGCCGGGGGCGCTCTACAATGCGATCCTCGGAGCGCCGCTCTTCCCCGATGATGCTCTGATCAGCGCCTCCGACTTCTTCCGCGCGTCGGTTGGTCCCGAAGGGCTCGTCTTCAACAGCGGCGCGCTCGAAGGCGTGCAGTTCACGAGGCGCGCCAAGTTCAACGACGTCTCGCCGCGCTTCGTCGTGCAATATGACGCGAGCGACGACGTCCATCTCTACGCCTCGGCCTCGCGCGGGTACAAGGCGGGCGGGTTCAACTCGGTCCAGATCAACTCCTTCTTCGCGCCGGAGAAGGTGTGGAACTTCGAGGGCGGGGTGAAATCGGAGCTGTTCGACCGCCGGGTGCGGCTCAACCTCTCCGGCTATTATTTCAAGTACCGCAACCGCCAGTCGATCAGCCTGGAGAGCGTCGGCGGCGGCATCCCGCAATATATCACCCGATCGGGCGACTCGCGGGCCTATGGCCTCGACCTCGACACCCAGTTCGTGGTCACGCGCGACTTCAACGTCACCGCCACCGCCGGCCTGATCGATTCCAAATGGGTGAAGCGGGTCGAGCAGGACATCGACATCGGCGGCCAGCCGACCGGCGAGCCGGTGTTCCGCGGCATCCTCGGCCTCCATTATTCGCGCGAGACGGAGGGTGGGACGATCTTCGGCGACGCGAGCTACAGCTACACGTCGCGCCAGCGGATGAACGACGCGTCGCGCGCGATCGACGCCGCGATCGCCGATCCTGACGGCGCCGGGGTCGACCTGTCCATGCTCGACCGGCTGCGCAGCCCGCGCAACATCATCAACGCGCGGATCGGCTGGCGCAGCCCCGACAACCACTATTCGGTCGCCTTCTACGCCGAGAACCTGCTCAACGAGAAATATCTGCGCACGCTCAACACGATCACCGCCGACACCTTCTTCACCCCCTATGTCCGGCGCGACCGGCCGGGCTTCTACGGTGTCGAGCTGGGGCTGCGATTCTGACGACAACGGGAGAGGCAATGATGACGAGGCGGATGGGATTGCTGGGATGCGCGGCGGCGCTGGCGCTCGCCGGCTGCGGCGGACCGAAGACGGATGCCGAGGGCTTCACGATCGATCCCGACTTCGAGAAGAACCTCCAGGCCAGGCTGCTCGACGCCAAGCCGGGCACGGTGATCGACCTGCCCGCCGGCAAATATGCGCTGAGCCGCAGCCTCAGCCTCACCGCCAACGGCGTGACCTTGCGCGGCAAGGGGATGGACAAGACCATCCTGTCCTTCGCGCGCGCGACCTCTGGCGCCGAGGGATTGCTGGTCACCGGCGACGACTTCACGCTGGAGGATCTGGCGCTGGAGGACACCAAGGGCGACGCGCTCAAGATCAACGGTACCAAGAACGCCGTGATGCGCCGCGTCCGCGCCGAATGGACGCGCGGGCCCAATGCCGGGAACGGCGCCTACGGCCTCTATCCCGTCCAGGTGACCAACGTGCTTGTCGAAGGCGTCGTGGTGAAGGGCGCGTCGGACGCCGGCATCTACGTCGGCCAGTCGAACAACATCATCGTCCGCGACAGCCGCGCCGAGGGCAATGTCGCCGGCATCGAGATCGAGAATTCGAGCAACGCCGACGTCTACGGCAACACCGCGACCGGCAACACCGGCGGCATCCTGGTCTTCAACATGCCCAACCTGCCGGTGCCGGGCAGCAAGACCCGCGTGTTCAAGAACCAGGTCGTTGCCAACAACCACGCCAATTTCGGCGCCAAGGGCAGCGCGGTCAGCTCGGTGCCGGCCGGGTCGGGGGTGATCGTCAACTCGAACGACGAGGTCGAGATCTTCGACAACGACATCAAGGACAACGGTACCGCCAACGTCATCATCTCGAGCTATTATTCGACCGGCTTCGACACCAAGGGCGGCATCGCCAAGGCCTATGATCCGTTTCCGGAGCGGATCTACGTCACCGGCAACCGCTTCTCCGGTGGCGGCGACAAGCCGGGCTCACCGCAACTCGCGCCGCTGGCGGCACTGGGCGGCGGACGGATCACGGACGTGCTGTGGGACGGCTTCACCAACCCCAAGGTCGCCGACCCCCAGATCTGCGTGCAGAACGGCGCGGCGAAGGTGCTCAACGCCGACGGGCCGTCGAAATACGCCAAGGCGCGGATCGACACCCAGCGCAACTGCGCGCCGGCGACGCGGCTCCCGGCCGTCACCCTGCCGGCGGCAATGGCGAAGGACAGCGGCAAGGCATCATGATCGTGCGTCTGCTCGCGGCGCTGGCCGCGGCTTTGTTCGTCGCAGGGTGCGGCCAGGCGCCGCGCTCCGTGACCTTCCATCCCGACGAGAATCCCGCGAAGCTCTCCGCCTGGGGGCTGTTCACCGTCGCCGACGGGCGGATCGTGCCGCACGAGGGCATGATCACCTACGAGCTCAACACCCCGCTGTTCAGCGATTATGCGCAGAAGTGGCGGACGGTGTGGATGCCGAAGGGCGTCCATGCGAGCTATCGGCCGGAGGGGGCGTTCGACTTCCCGGTGGGGACGATCGTCACCAAGACCTTCTACTATACGACGCCCGCCGATGCCGACGACCCGCAGACCAGCGCGACGGTGGTGAAGATGACGCCGGCGACCTACCAGAGCGGCGTCGACGGGCTCGACCTCAAGCATGTCCGGCTGATCGAGACGCGGCTGCTGATCCGCCGCGCCTCGGGCTGGGTGGCGCTGCCCTATGTCTGGGACAAGGACGGGCGCGACGCGACCTTGGAGCGGACCGGCGCCGACGTCGCGCTGACGCTCGACGAGGGCGGCGGGCGCAGGGTGGCGTTCGACTATGCGGTGCCCAACCAGAACCAGTGCTCGGGCTGTCACGTCCAGGATTTCCATACCCGCGCGGTCGAGCCGATCGGGCTCAAGGCGCGGCACCTCAATCGCGAGTTTCCGGGGGCAGGGGGCGAGATCAACCAGCTCGCGCGCCTCGTCAAGGCCGGCTACCTCACCGGCGTGCCGGCGAGCGGTGTCCCGCGCAACGCCAACTGGGAGGATGTCCGCACCGATACCATCGCCCGTGCGCGCGCCTATCTCGATATCAACTGCAGCCATTGCCACAATCGCGACGGTGCGGCGCGCACCTCGGGCCTGTGGCTCGACGCAGCTACCCACGACCCGCGCCTGCTCGGCGTGTGCAAGCCGCCCGTCGCCGCCGGGCGCGGCACCGGCGACCGGCCGTTCGACGTGGTGCCGGGCGATCCCGACCATTCGATCCTCGCCTATCGCCTCGCCAGCGACGATCCCGGCGTGATGATGCCCGAGCTTGGCCGCGACATCACCCACGACGAGGGCGTGGCGCTGGTCATCCAATACATCCGCACGCTGAAGGGCGCCTGCGTCCAGGACGACGGCACCGAGACCGCGGCGCGATGAGCTGGTCCAACTGGTCCGGCAGCGTCATCGCGTCCGCACCCGTGTTGCGCCCCAGGGACGAGGCGGAGCTGTCCGCCGCGATCCGGCGCGCGGGCAAGGTGCGGGCGACCGGGGCGGGGCACAGCTTCATGCCGCTGTGCGAGTCCGGCGAGCTGATCGTCAGCCTGGAGGACATCGCCGGCGAGCTGACCGTCGCCGCCGACCGCCGCACCGCGCGCATCCCCGCCGGCTGGAGCATCCGCCGGCTGACCGCGGCGCTGTGGGAGGAGGGGCTGGCGCTCGCCAACCAGGGCGACGTCAACCCGCAGTCGCTCGCCGGGGCGATGGCGACCGGCACGCACGGCACCGGGCGCGACCTCGGCTCGCTGGCGACCTTCGCGCGCGGGTTCCGCCTAGTCGGTCCCGACGGCGAGGCGCGGTGGTGCGACGCAGCCGCGAATCCCGATCTCTTCCAGGCGCAGCGGCTGTCGCTCGGCATGTTCGGCATCGCGACCGAAATCGAGGCGGCGGTGGTCCCCGCCTATCACCTCGCCGAGCGGATCGAGAAGCGGCGCTGGGACGAGGTGCGCGAGACCTTCGACACTTTGGTCGAGCAGCATCGCCACGTCGAATTCTGGTTCTTCCCCCACGCCGACAGCGTGATCCTGAAGACGCTGGAGCCGACCGACCCGTGCGATCCGCCGCGCTCCACCACCGACATGGAGGAGACCGCCTTCCGCCGTGTGCTGGAGATCGCCCGGCGCGCGCCGTTCCTGACGCCGCTGCTCCAGCGCGGCATGATGCGGACGCGGTTCACGAACCGGCGGCGCGGCCCGGCGCACACCATCTTCCCGTCCGACCGCACGATCCGGTTCGAGGAGATGGAATATGAGATGCCGCGCGCGGTCGGCCTCGACACGCTGGGCGAGGTGGTGCGCTGGATCCGGCGCAAGCGGCTGCCGGTGACCTTCCCGTTCGAGTTCCGCGTGGTCGCGGGCGACGACATCTGGATGAGCCCGATGAACGCGGGACCGGTCGCAGCCATCTCGATGCATCAATATGCCCGGATGCCGTGGCAGGCGCTGTTCGCCGATGCCGAGGCGATCTTCCGCGCCAACGGCGGGCGGCCGCACTGGGCTAAGCGCCATCGCTTGACCCGCGCCGACGTCGATGCGCTCTATCCGATGGCCGAGCGCTATCGCGAGGTGCGCCGTGCCGCCGATCCGGCGGCCAAGTTCCTCAACCCGCATCTGGAGGCGTTGTTTTCCTGATGGACGACCGCGAGCTGCACACCCATCTGATCGGCCGCCAGGGATCGCGCGCCGCGCTCAACACGCCGGTGCTGGTGCTCGACGTCGAGGCGCTCGACCGCAATATCGCAAGGATGGCGGCGCTGGCGGCGGAGCATGGCGTGGGCCTGCGTCCGCACGCCAAAACCCACAAGAGCGTCGACATCGGCCGGCGGCAGATCGCCGCGGGCGCGCTGGGCCTCTGCTGCGCCAAGATCGGCGAGGCGGAGGTGATGGCGGACTCGGGGATCGCCGGCATCCTGATCACCTCGCCGGTGACCGCCCCAGGGGCGATCGAGCGGCTGGCGGCGCTGGCTGGGCGAGCCGAGGGGCTGATGGCGGTGGTCGACCATCCCGACGTCGCCGCGCGCATCGACCATGCGCTCGCCGCCACCGGGACGCGGCTCGACGTGATCGTCGACATCGATCCGGGCATCCGCCGCACCGGCGTCCCCTCGGCGGAGGATGCGGTGGTGCTGGCGCGGGCGATCGCCGGTCTGCCCAACCTCGCCTACCGCGGCGTCCAGTTCTACTGCGGCTCGCAGCAGCATATCGAGAGCTATGCCGAGCGCCACGCGGCGATCGTCGAGCGCACGGATTATCTGAAGCAGGTGATCGGCGCCCTGACCGAAGCCGGCTTCGCGCCCGGCATCGTCACCGGATCGGGCACCGGCACGCACCGCATCGACCTGGAGCTCGGCGTGTTCACCGAGTTGCAGGCGGGCTCCTACGTGTTCATGGACAAACAGTATCTCGACTGCGACCTCGCCGATGCGCCCGAGCCCCCGTTCGAGACCTCGCTCGCGGTCGATGCGCGTGTGGTCAGCGCCAACCATCCGGCACTGGTGACGATCGATTCGGGCTACAAGTCGCTGTCGACCGACGGCGGCGTGGCGGTGGTCCAGCGCGGCGCGCCGGCCGAGACGATGTTCATGTTCATGGGCGACGAGCACGCCGCGCTGATCGGCCCCGATATCGCCGCGAGGCTGCGCCCCGGCGACGCGGTGAGCCTGACCGTGCCGCACTGCGACCCGACGGTGAACCTCTATGATTTCTACCATGTCGTGAAGGGCGACACGCTGGTCGCCCTCTGGCCGGTGAGCGCGCGAGGCCGCGCCCGGTGAGCGAGGCCGGCGCCCGCCTGTCGCCGGACCGCATCGTCGCGATTCTCGCCGTCGGGGTGATCGGCGTGTTGATCCCCGGGCTGCAGCCGCAGCTGCTCGGCGCTCTCGAAGCCGAGGGGGTGCTCGGTGCCACCGCGCTCGGCGTGCTTGCCACTGTCGAGCTGCTGGCGATGGGTCTGGCCGCGGGGGGAGCGGGGTTCGTGCTGCCGTCGGCCAGGCTGCGCGAGATCGCCGGCGTGGCGCTGATAGTGACCGGAGCGCTCGACCTCATGACGCCGATGCTGGGAACCGGCGCGATCTTCCCTGCGCGGATCGCGGCGGGGCTGGCGGAAGGCGTGCTGGTCTGGATCGCGATCGGCTTCATCGTGCGCAGCCGCCGGCCGGAGCGGTGGGCGGGCATCTATCTCGCGGTCCAGACACTCGCCCAGTTCGCGCTCGCGACGCTGATCGGCCTGGTCGGCGCGAGCGCCGGGCGCGGCTTCACGCTGCTCGGCGCGGTCACGATCGCCGGCCTCCTCGCCCTGCCTTGGCTGCCGCGCGCCTATGCCGCGCACGATGAAGCTGTCGGCGGCCGCCCGCCGCCGCGCGGCCTCGTCGCGCTCGGCGGAGTGCTGCTCTACCTCGCCTTCATCGTCGCGATCTGGGTCTATATCGAGCCGCTCGCCCGCCAGCGGCAGGTCGGTCCGGGCGCGATCGCCATGGCGCCCCCGCTCGCGCTCGCTATGCAGGTCCTGGGCGCCGCCGCCGCGACCCTTTTGGCCGGACGCGTGCCGGCGCGGCTCACCCTCATTCTCGTCGGCGCCGTCAATCTCGGGCTGATCGGGCTGATCGGCGCGCCGCCGTCGGACGCGGCGTTCGTCGCGGCGGTGGCGGCGTTCGGTTTCCTGTGGCTGTTCGTGATGCCCTTCCAGATCCCGATCGTGATCGCCGCCGATCCCAGCCGGCGCGCAGCGATGCTGATCGGCGGCGCGCAGCTCACCGGCTCCAGCCTCGGCCCGTTCCTCGCCGCGCTGCTGGTGAGCGATGCCGACGTGTCGCCGGTGCTCTGGTTCGGTGGGGCCTGCGCGGCTATGGGCGTGGCGGCGCTGATCGGCGCCGGCCGAGCGAGCGTTCCCGTACAAGAGAGTTGAAGTGGCTGGAGTTCCAAAGCCTTCCAAGCGATCCCGCCCCAAGCAGGAGCGGGCGCAGCAGACCTATGAGCTGCTGCTCGACGTCGCCGGGGAGTTGCTGGCGGAGGTCGGGATCGAGCGCATCTCGACCAACATGATCTGCGCCCGCGCCGGGCTCACGCCGCCGGCGCTCTATCGTTATTTCCCCGACAAATATGCCGTGCTGGAGGCGCTCGGGCGGCGGCTGATGGACCGGCAGAACGCGGTGCTGGAGGCGTGGATCGCGCGCCACGTCGACGGCGGCATCGAAGCGATGAGCGAGCATGTCGAGGAGCTGATGGAGGAGAATGCCGCGGTCACCCGCGACGAGCCGGGCGCGGTGTGGATCCTGCGCGCGCTCCACGCGACGCCGCGGCTGGTGCACGTCCGGCTCGAATCGCACCGCTACGTCACCGACAAGCTGACCGAGGCCTATGTCCGGCACCTGCCCGATATCGACCGCGACGCGCTGTGGCAGCGGCTGCGGCTCGGCATCGAGCTCGGCTTCGCCGCCGACGAGATGCTGTACGAGGAGACGCGCGTCTCGGCGGAAATGGTGTTCCGCAGCGTCGCCCAGATGCTGCGCGCGCAGATGGCGCAGACGCTGGCGGAGGGTGGGGCGGACTGAGACACTCCGTCATCCCGGCGGAAGCCGGGATCTCGTGAGGCTTACGGTACTGCAATCGCCTGAGATCCCGGCTTTCGCCGGGATGACGGCTTATATCATTGCCGCTTCGCGCTCCTCGAACAGCGGCAGCAACGCGCCATCCGTGCTGCCTGCATCGAAGTTGGAGACGGTGACGCCGACCAGCCGAATGCCCTTCTCGGGCGGGAACAGCGTGCGGACGAGGTCGAGGCTCGCCTGACGCAACAGCTCCTGCGTCGAGACCAGTACGGTATGGCTGCGGCTGCGCGTGACGATGCGGAAGTCCTGGAACTTGACCTTCACCGTCACCGTGCGGCCGAATGCCTGCGCCTTCTCGCACCAGGCCCAGACGTCGTCGGCCATGCGCAGCACGCCGGCCTCGATCTCGGGCGGGTCGGTGAGGTCGCGGTCGAAGGTGGTCTCGGAGCCCGACGACTTGCGCTCACGCGAAGGGTCGACCGGGCGGTCGTCCTCGCCGCGCGCGATCGCGTGATACCATTCGGCGGCGCTGCCGAAATGCTCGCGCAGGAACGCGAGGGACCGGGCGCGCAGGTCCGCGCCGGTCTCGATGCCGAGCCGCTTCATCTTGGCCGCGGTCACCGGGCCCACGCCGTGGAAGCGCGCCACCGGCAGCGTCTCGACCCAGGCCGGACCCATCTCCGGCGTCACCGCGAACTGGCCGTTGGGCTTGCGGTGATCCGAGGCGAGCTTGGCTAGGAACTTGTTGTAGGAGATGCCGGCGGAGGCGGTGAGGCCGGTCTCCGCCAGGATGCGCGCGCGGATCTCCTTCGCGGTCGCCCAGGCAGTGGCGAGGCCGCGGCGGTCTTCCGTCACGTCGAGATAGGCCTCGTCGAGCGACAGCGGCTGGATGAGGTCGGTATAGTCGGCGAAGATCGCATGGATCTGCCGCGAGACCGCGCGGTAGACGTCGAAGCGTGGTTTGACGAACACCAGCTCCGGGCAGCGCCGTAGCGCGGTGACCGAGGGCATCGCCGAACGCACGCCGTACCGCCGCGCCTCGTAGCTCGCCGCCGCCACCACGCCGCGCGCCACGGCATAGCCGACCGCCACCGGCTGGCCGCGCAGGGCAGGGTCGTCGCGCTGCTCGACCGACGCGTAGAAGGCGTCCATGTCGATATGGATGATCTTCCGGGGCGGCGGCGCGGTCACGGCGCCAGTCTAGTGCATGCCGAACAAATTGTGAACGCGAGTCAGAATTTGTCCTCACAGAGGGATCGTCATTCCCGCGAAGGCGGGAATCCATTCTCGCTGCAGGCAATGAGTCTCACGAATGCCAGCCAGAATGGATTCCCGCCTTCGCGGGAATGACGAACGTCAGGCTGGCCCTCGCCGGAGGTAAGGAAAGACGATGAGATCGTCGTCTCATTCTCCGATCACGCCACCGCCGGCAGCCGATCCAGGAACTTGTCGAGCGTGATCGGATAGTCGCGTACGCGCACGCCCGTCGCGTTGTAGACCGCGTTCGCCACCGCCGCGCCGACGCCGCAGATGCCGAGCTCGCCGACGCCCTTCGCCTTCATCGGCGACGAGATGGGATCGGTTTCCTCGAGGAAGATCACCTCCTGGTGCGGGATGTCGGCGTGGACCGGCACCTCATAGCCGGCCAGGTCGTGGTTGACGAAGAAGCCGAAGCGCTTGTCGATCGCCAGCTCCTCCATCAGCGCGGCGCCGGTGCCCATCACCATCGCGCCGATCACCTGGCTGCGCGCCGACTTGGGGTTGAGGATGCGCCCGGCAGCGCACACCGCGAGCATCCGGCGGACGCGGATCTCGCCGGTATAGGCGTCGACCGCCGCCTCGACGAAATGGCCGCCGAAGGTCGACTGCTGATATTGCTTGTCGAGGTCGCCGTACTCGATGAAGTCCTCGGCGACGATTTCCCCGCCCCGCGCGGCGTCGCCGAGCGGCACGCTGCGGTTGCCTGAGCGGACCTGGCTGTCGGCGAACGCCGCGTCGGTGGCGTTGAAGCCGAGCCTCTGCGCCGCCGCCTCGCGCAGCTTCATGCAGGCGGCATAGACGCCCGACGTCGAGTTGTTCGCGCCCCACTGCCCGCCCGAGCCGCACGACACCGGGAAATCGGAGTCGCCGAGCCGCACCACGACCTTGTCGAGCGGCACGCCCATCGTCTCCGCCGCGGTCTGGGCGATGATCGTGTAGGTGCCGGTGCCGATGTCGGTCATGTCGGTCTCGACCGTCACCATGCCCTGCCGGTCGAGCCGCACGCGCGCGGCCGACTTGGTGAGCAGGTTGTTGCGGAACGCGGCGGCGACGCCCATGCCGACCAGCCAGCGCCCTTCGCGCACGCTGCCGGGCTTCGCTTGACGCCTGTTCCAGCCGAAGCGTTCGGCGCCGGTCCTGAGGCATTCGACCAGCCGGCGCTGCGAGAAGCGGCGGGAAGGCTGTTCGGGATCGACCTGGGTGTCGTTGAGGATGCGGAACTCGATCGGGTCCATGCCGAGTTTTTCCGCCATCTCGTCGATCGCGATCTCCAACGCCATCAGCCCCGGCGCCTCGCCCGGCGCGCGCAGCGCATTGCCCTCCGGCAGGTCGAGCACGGCGAGGCGCGTCGCGGTCATGCGGTTGGCGCCGGCATAGAGCAGGCGGGTCTGGTTGACCGCCGTCTCCGGCCCGCCGCCGGGGAGGTCGCCCGACCAACTCTCATGGCCGATCGCGGTGATCTTGCCGTCGCGCGTCGCGCCGATGCGGATGCGCTGGATCGTCGCCGGGCGGTGGGTGGTGTTGTTGGCCATCAGCGGCCGCGTGAGCGCGACCTTGACCGGGCGACGCACCGCCTTCGCGCCCAGCGCCGCCAGCACCGCATCGGCGCGGACGAACAGCTTCCCGCCGAACCCGCCGCCGATATAGGGCGAGACCAGCCGCACATTCTCCCTGGGGATGCCGAGCGTCTTGGCGACGTCGCCCTTGCCCCAGTTGATCATCTGGTTGGAGGTATAGATCGTCAGCTTGTCGCCTTCCCACAGCGCGATGCTGGCGTGCGGCTCCATCATCGCGTGCGACTGGTCGGGCGTAGTGTAGGTGGCGTCGAGCTTGACCGGCGCGGCGGCGAAGGCGGCGGCGAAATCGCCGACCGCGGTGTCGGGCTTGCCGCCGAACTCGCTCGGCGGGGGCGGGGGCGCCGAATCCTTCACCGCCGCCAAGTCGAAGCGGCCCTTGCCGCGGGCATAGTCGACCTTGATCAGCGAGGCGGCGGCGCGCGCCTGCTCGAACGTCTCGGCGACCACCACCGCGATCGCCTGGTGGTAGTGCTCGATCTCGGGCCCACCGAGCAGCTTGGCGGTGTTGAAATTGCCCTTGCCGAGCGTGCCGGCATTCTCGGCGGTGACGATCGCGAGCACGCCGGGCGCGGCCTTGGCATCGGCAAGGTCGATCGAGGCGATCCGGCCCTTGGCGATCGCAGCGCCCACGACATAGCCATAGGCGGGGTTCTGCACCACGTCGTGCCGCTCATAGGCATAGGGCGCGGTGCCGGTGGTCTTGAGCGGACCGTCGATGCGGTCGGTAGGGCGGCCGACTACCTTGAGCTGATCGATCGGGTTGGTTCCGGCTGGGGTGTCGAACTTCATGGCTCAGGCCCTCGCTTCGGCCAGTACCGCGCCGAGCGTGCGCTCGACCAGCGGCAGCTTGAAGGCATTGTCGTGCGTCGGCTTGGCGCCGGCGAGCAGCTGGGCGGTCACCGCCTTGGCGCCGCGCGGCATCGCCGCCTCGGCCGCCTCGACGCGCCACGGCTTGTGCGCGACGCCGCCGACCGCCACCCGGCCGCTGCCGTCGCGCTGCACGATCGCGGCGACCGAGACCAGCGCGAAGGCGTAGGACGCGCGGTCGCGGACCTTGTGGTAGAGTTGCGTGCCGCCGACCGGCTTGGGCAGCGTGACCGCGGTGATCAGCTCGCCCGGCGCGAGCACGGTCTCGACATGCGGGGTGTCGCCGGGCAGGCGGTGGAATTCGGCGATCGGGATGGTGCGGGTCGCGCCGTCGGGCTTCACCGTCTCCACCGTCGCGTCGAGCGCGCGCATCGCCACCGCCATGTCGCTGGGATTGGTGGCGATGCACGCCTCGCTGGAGCCGATCACCGCATGGCCGCGGCTGAACCCGCCGATCGCACCACAGCCGCTGCCGGGCTTGCGTTTGTTGCAGGGCTGGTTGGTGTCGTAGAAATAGGGGCAGCGGGTGCGCTGGAGCAGGTTGCCGGCGGTGGTCGCCTTGTTGCGCAGCTGGCCCGAGGCGCCGGCGACCAGCGCGCGCGTGAGCACGCCATAGTCGCGCCGCACGCGGCTGTCGGCGGCGAGGTCGGTGTTGCGGACCAGCGCGCCGATGCGCAGGCCCCCGTCCGGCGTCTCCTCGATCTTGTCGAGCGCGAGGCCGTTGACGTCGACCAAATGCGTCGGCGTCTCGATCTCCAGCTTCATCAGATCGAGCAGGTTGGTGCCGCCGGCGATGAACCGGGCTCCGGGCGTGCGGGCGACCAGCGCCGCCGCCTCGGCGGGGGAGGTCGCGCGTTGGTAGCTGAACGCCTTCATGCCTTCGCTCCTCCCGCGACCTCGGCGATCGCCTCGATGATGTTGGAATAGGCGCCGCAGCGGCAGATGTTGCCGCTCATCCGCTCGCGGACCTCCTCGACGGTGAAGTTGGGGAGCGCGGCGATGTCGGCGGAGACGTGGCTGGGGATGCCCGCCTTGATCTCGTCGAGCACCGCCACCGCCGAGCAGATCTGCCCGGGCGTGCAATAGCCGCATTGGTAGCCGTCGTGCTTGACGAAGGCGGCCTGCATCGGATGTAGCTTGTCGGGGGTGCCGAGGCCCTCGATCGTGGTGATCTTGTCGCCCTCGTGCATCACCGCGAGCGTCAGGCACGAATTGATCCGGCGGCCGTCGACGATCACCGTGCAGGCGCCGCACTGGCCGTGGTCGCAGCCCTTCTTGGTGCCGGTGAGATGGAGGTGCTCGCGCAGCGCGTCGAGCAGCGTGGTCCGCGTGTCGAGCGTCAGCTCGCGCTTCTTGCCGTTGACCTCGAACGTGACGGGAGCCGTCACCGGTCGTTCTGCCATGTCGCTCGCTCCGCGCTGGACCTTTGCCGCGCCGGGTACGGCGGTGACCGCCGCCGATGCCGCGCCGCCGATCAGGACGCCGCGGCGCGACACGTCGAAGTCATGGGACCCGCTCATCTCTATGCTCCGATTCGTCGTTCCCGGTCAGGGGCTCAATCGGTCTGGCGCGGCCGGGTTCCGCGTCCGTCGGCCATTCTGCACCGCTCCCGGCGAGCGGGCAAGGGCGCGGACTGATGAGACTGGCGTGGGAAACGTCTGGTAACTGGCGGGTTATGCTCCGGCAATCTCGGGAAGGCGCCGTGGAAGGGAAGTCGAACCTCGTCCTCTATGCGGCGCTGGCCGCCAATCTCGGCATCGCGGTGGCCAAGTTCGTCGCGGCGGCGATCTCCGGCTCGTCGGCGATGCTGACCGAGGGGTTCCACTCGGTGGTCGACAGCGGCAACCAGCTGCTGCTGCTCTACGGCAAGCGCCGCGCCGAACGGCCGCCCGACGAGATCCACCCTTTCGGCTACGGCCGCGAGCTCTATTTCTGGAGCTTCGTCGTCGCGATCCTGATCTTCGCGACCGGCGCGGGCCTGTCGGTGTACGAAGGCGTCGTCCACCTCCAATATCCCGAGGCGCTGCGCGATCCGCTGATCAACTACATCGTGCTGGCGGTCGCGCTCGTGCTGGAGGGCGGCTCATGGTGGATCGCCGTGCGCACCTTCGGCCGTGCCAAGGGCGATCTCGGCTGGTGGCGCGCGATCCGCAGCTCGAAGGACCCACCGAGCTTCATCGTGCTGTTCGAGGATTCGGCGGCGATGGCCGGCATCCTCATCGCCGCACTCGGCGTCTACCTCAGCCATGCAACCGGCGATCCCAAGTGGGACGGCATCGCCTCGATCGCGATCGGCGCGGTGCTGGCAGTGGTCGCAGCGCTGTTGGCCCGGGAATCGAAGGGCCTGCTGATCGGCGAGCGTGCCGACCCGGCGCTGACCGCCGCGGTGCGCGCCTGCGTCGCCGGCCTGCCGGAGGTGACGCACGTCAATCATGTCCGCACGATCCACACCGCACCCGACAAGATCTTCATCGCGATGAGCGTCGACTTCGTCGATTCGGTGACGGCGGGCGAGCTGGAGCGTCTGATCGAGCGCATCGAGGACACGCTGATGGACCGCTGGCCGCGCATCTCGGCGGTTTATATCCGGCCCGAGCGCACGGCAGACAGCGGTCCGGCCGCATAAACTCCTATCGTCATTCCCGCGAAGGCGGGAATCCATTCTGGCTGGCTCTCGTGAGTCTCACGGCCTTCAGCGACAATGGATTCCCGCCTTCGCGGGAATGACGAGGGAGAGCGCGGTCCCGCTCAACCCGCCCGCGTCCACACCTTGGTGCGGCAGAAGAAGGCGACGCAGCCCTTGATCTCGAGCTTCCCGTCGGGGCGGAGCTTGAGATAGCCCTTGCTGGCCCCGCTCCCCGTCTCGGGGTCATAGACCGGACCGCCCTTCCAATCGGTCGGGCCGCCGGTGAAGCCCTGCAGCACCACCAGCCCCTTGAGCCGCCGCTCGCGCAGCTTCGGATCGGCGTTGCGGATGTCGCGGCGGTCGGGATCGGCGCGCAGCGGTGCGGCATCGACGACGCGGCCGCACAGCGCCGCGCCGCAGCGGTAGATCTGGACGCGGCCATCGTTGCTCCCCGTCGCCCAGAGGCCGGTGATGTCGGCTGGCGGGGCGGGTGCGGCGGCGACCAGCATCGCCGCGGAGGCAGTGACGGCAAGGAGGAGCTTCATGCGGCAGCGGCCTGTGGCGGAGTCAGCGTATCGATAGCCTCGCGCAGCAGCGCGCGGTCGTCAATCTGCCAGGGATGGAAGCCGGGGCGGAAATAGCCGACGACGCTCTGCAGCAGCAGCCGCATCGGGCCCGGCCGGCCGTAGAGATAGGCGAGCAGGCGGAGCCAGGTGCGGAGATCGTTGCGCCCGTCCTGCCGCAGCAGGTCGGCGATGTTGGCGAAGATCACGCGGTGAAAGCGGATCGTCGCCGCCACCATCACCGCGCTGCGCAGCGCCCAGCGCCGCAGGCGCGGCATATCGCGCGTCGCATGGTTCCAGGTGTCGAAGGCGACCGCCTTGTGCTCGATCTCCTCGATCGCGTGCCAGCGCCACAGCCGCTTGGCCTCGCTCGTCGCGCCGGCGAGATGTGCGGGATCGGCCAGCGCACCATGCGCCAGTGCCGCGGTATAGTGCTCGAGCGCGCAGGTGGCGGCGAGCTGCGCGATCGGTCTCCGCCGCTTCGCCCAGCTGATCGTGCGGCGCGTGCGCTCCTCGAGCGGCGCGATGTCGTAGCCGGCATCCTCGGCCTGGCGGTTGAAGACGACATGCTCCCGCGAGTGCATCGATTCCTGGTACATGAAATCGTCGATCTGGCTGCGCAGCGGCTCGGGCGTGCCGTCGCGATAGGGCTTGATCGAGGTCATGAAGAACTTCTCGCCGAGCGGGAAGGTCGACGACAGCGCGTTGAAGAAAGCGGTGCGACCGGGATCGCCGCCATGCCACCAGCGCGGCGGCGGCGCGTCGCGGCCGAACTTCCAGTCGCGCTTGTTGATGGCCAGGTCGGCCGGGGTCCGTGGGGTGGTCTCGCTCATCCGATCGCTCCTTGCGCGACTCAAATTAACATTGATGTTAATATCAAACGCGACGAGCCGGCGCAAGTTCCCGTGCACCCGTTATCCGAGAGAGGGAGTCGGCGGGACGGAATTGGGCTATGATGGGCGGCGCAATGTATCTACACCGATGTCCAATCGGGGGAGTGTAGGCGTGCGAGCGAGAGGGGACCTGTCGAGATGAGCGAAGCGAAGCCGGTGCGCGTGCGGCGGCGCAAGCGGCAAGGGGATGAGGCGCGCGAAGAAGGGCTGGTGGCGGCGCGCAAGCTGCTGCTCGATCAGGGGCCGGCGGCAGTCACGCTCGCCAACGTCGGGCGCGAGATCGGCATGTCGCACGCCAACGTCCTCCATCATTTCGGCTCGGCAGCGGGGCTGCAGTCGGCGCTGATGGGGTCGATGATCCGCGACCTCATCGGCGCGCTCGAGGAGGCGGTCGACCATCTGCGCAGCGATGCCGCGGCACCGCGCTCGCTCGTCGACCAGGTGTTCGACGCGTTCGATGACGGGGGTGCGGGCCAGCTCGCCGCCTGGATCGCGCTGTCGCGCGACTTCCGGCATCTCGAGCCGATCCGCGAGGCGGTCAATTCGCTGGTCGCGGCGCTCAGCGACAAGTTCGTCGATGCCGGGGCCGAAGCCCGCATCCGGTCGGCGGTGCTGATGATAGCCGTCTGCGCATTCGGCGACGCGGTGATCGGGCCGCACCTGCGCGACATGCTCGGCCAGGAGGACAGCGAGATGCGGAGCCTCACCGCCAAGCTGCTCCAGCTCTTCCTCATTCCGCCGCTTTGACGGGAGTCCTCGTGTGAGCCTGACCGTCCGTAACCTCTCCGACCAGCTCGTCGACCTGGTCCGCGACCGCATCCTCTCCGGCGGGGTATTGCCCGGCAGCCCGATCCGCCAGGACGCGCTGGCGAGCGAATTCGGCGTCAGCAAGATTCCGCTGCGTGAGGCGCTGGCCCGATTGGAGCAGGAAGGGCTGGTGCAATCGCACGTCAACCGCGGCTTCTTCGTGCGCGCGCTCAGCGCCGCCGAGGCCGAGGAGGTCTACGACCTGCGCCTCACGCTCGAACCCATCGTCACCGTCGCCGCGGCGCTGAACGCGAGCGAGGAGGATCGCATGATCGCCCGCGAAAGGCTGGCTTCGCTCGAGCAGGTGATCGGTGCGGGCGGAGAGGGGGCGGGCGCCTTCAACCGTGCCTTTCACCTGGCCCTGCTGCGGCCGAGCGCGCGCCAGGTCGCCGTCGGCATCCTCGAGCGGCTGCATACGCTGTCGGAACGCTATGTCCGCAAGCACCTCGAATCGCTGGGCCATGACGAGCGCGCGGTCGAGGAGCACAGGACGATCCTCGATGCATGGCTGGCGCGCGACGGCGAGCGGCTGCACGAGCTCACCGCGGCGCATATCCGGAACACGCTCCACGATCTCCGCCGGCAGCTCTCCGCCGCGGCCTGATCGGCGATCCCCTCTCGATCGGGAAGCGGGCAACCGCTACGAGGTCCCGATCGATAAGAACCAGGGGAGGGACATTTGGCGCGAGGATTATTGGGGCCGCTCAAGCCGCTCGATACCGAGGCGGCGGCCGAGCCCGACCGCAAGCTGCGCAAGACGCTGAGCTGGCCGCATCTGATCGCGCTCGGCATCGGCGCGATCGTCGGGACGGGCATCTACACGCTGACCGGAGTCGGTGCCGACCGCGCCGGGCCCGCAGTGATCCTGTCCTTCGCCATCGCCGGCGCGGTCTGTGCCTTCGCCGCGCTCGCCTATGCCGAGATGGCGACGCTGATCCCGACCGCGGGCAGCGCCTATACCTATACCTATTCGGTGATCGGCGAGACGCTCGCCTGGGTGGTGGGGTGGAGCCTGATCCTCGAATATTCGCTGGCGAGCAGCACCGTCGCGGTCGGCTGGTCGGCCTATCTGGTCGGCTGGATCGAGCAACTGGGCGTCCACCTGCCGCCCGAGCTGCTGTCGGGTCCGCACGGCGGCGGCATCATCAACCTGCCCGCGGTGCTGGTCGCGCTGGCGATCGCGGGGATGCTGATCGCCGGCACGCGCGAGAGCGCGACCTTCAACATCGTCCTCGTCGTCATCAAGATGACAGCGCTCGCGCTGTTCGTCGCGCTGGCGCTGCCCGCCTTCACCGGCAGCAATTTCGAGCCGTTCATGCCCTATGGCTTCGGCAGCGCGGTCGGACCCGACGGGGTCAAGCGCGGGGTGATGGCGGCGGCGGCGATCGTGTTCTTCGCCTTCTACGGCTTCGACACCGTCGCGACCTCGGCCGAGGAGGCCAAGGACCCGGGCCGCGACCTCACCATCGGCATCGTCGGATCGATGGCGGCGTGCGCGCTGATCTACATGGCGGTCGCGCTGGCGGCGGTAGGGGCGGTCGGCTACGCCGATCTCGGCAAGTCGGCCGAGCCGCTCGCGCATGTGCTGCGCACGCTCCAGCATCCGGCCGCCGCCTGGGCGATCGGGCTCGCCGCGCTGATCGCGCTGCCGTCGGTGATCCTGGTGATGATGTACGGCCAGAGCAGGGTGTTCTTCGTGATGGCGCGCGACGGGCTGCTGCCGCGCGTGCTCAGCCGCGTGTCGGCGCGGACGGGCACGCCGGCGCTGATCACCGCCGTCACCGGCGTCTTCGTGGCATCGGTCGCCGGTTTCTTCCGCCTCGACGAGATCGCCGAGCTCGCCAACGCCGGCACGCTGCTCGCCTTCATCGCGGTGGCGGCGTGCATGATGATCCTGCGCCGCACGCGGCCGGACCTGCCGCGCGTGTTCCGCTGCCCGGCGCCCTATGTGGTGGGGTCGCTCGCGATCCTGGGCTGTCTCTATCTGATGTCGAGCCTGCCGCTGCACACGCTGACCCGCTTCCTCGGCTGGAACGCGATCGGGCTGGCGTTCTATTTCCTCTATGGCCGCGCGCGCAGCCTGGCGGGAAGGGAGGTCCCCTAAAAGAACAGCTTGCGGATACTGAGCCTGATCGTCCGGCCGGTCGGATCGAGCAGGTCGGGCTGGTAGTTGATCGGCGTCGCGCCGGTCGCGTCGGTCACCTTGAGCTTGGCGTCGAACAGGTTAGTGATGCTGAGCGTCACCCGCGTGCCGATCAGCCAGCGGTGCTCGCGCGCCAGCGCCATGTTAGGCTGGAAATTGGTGAACAGCCTCAGGTTGAAGGTCGCGAGCGGGGCGAAGCGCAGGTCGGTCGGCGCCGCGGCGGTGCCGCCCTGCACCGTGCTGCCCGACTGCCAGTTGCCGGACAGGCGGATGCCGTAGCCGGCCAGGGTACCGCCCGCCTGCAGCTCGAGCTCGTGGCGCGGTTGTCCGCCCTGGTTGCCGGTCGCGCCGCCATTGAGCTGGTCGATGATCGGCACGCCCGGCCGGATCAGGATGCGGTCCTCGAAATGCCAGGTGTGGTAGAAGGCGAATTGCAGCCGCCCGCCGCGTCCGCCGCCGCCGCGCCCGCCGAAGCCGCCGAATCCCCTGCCGCCGAAGCCGCGGCCGAACCCACCGCCGGGACGCTCGCCAGGACCGCTGTCGGGCGATCGCGTTTCCCCCGTCTGCGACTGGCCCGTAGCCGGAGCCGATTGGTCGCGATCCTGGCTCGGCGTTTCGGTCGGCGCCGTCGTCGCTGCATCGGCGGCGGCGCGTTCGGCGGCCTCCTGCTGCTGGCGGCGGCGGAAGGCGCCGTACCCTCCGGCGGGTCGCGGCGGCGGGGCTGGGCCGATCCGCTTCGAGAAGTTGATGCCCCAGCGCAGCTCCTCGCTGTCCTCGCGTGCGAAATTGACGGGACGGCTGTCGATCCGGAGCAGCTGGCCTGGCTCATCCGGGTCCGTGCTCGCGGCGCGGATAATGCGATCGGGAAAGGCCGCCTCGATCGCCGCGGTCGGGCTCGGAAAGTTCGCGATCGGATTGAGGGTGCGCTTCTTGAGATAGTTGGCGGTGAGCGTGAGATCGCTGCTGCCGAGCGGCTTCAGCGTGAGCCCCAGCTTGGTCACGCGCCGGTTCTCCGCCCGCAGCGCGGAATTGCCGCCGGTGACGCTGGTGATGTCGACGCTCTCGCCGCGGACATAGTCGAACACGCGCGTGTCGGGCGTCACCACGGTCGGGTTGCCGAGCTGCGCCATCGACGGCGCACCCTCGGTCTCGGTCACCGAGAAGATCAGCCGGATCGCGTCGATCGGCGACCAGCGCGCGCCATAGCCGGTGGTCTTGAGGTCGCCGAAGTCGGACAGATGGTCGAGCGCGGCGTTGGCGTTGACCGACAGATTGCCGACCGCGCCGAGAAAGCCGGTGCGCCGGCTGGTCAGCGGCACGTCGACGCTCGCCTGAACGCTGCCGGTCTGGCGGTCGAGATTGCTTGGGTCGCTGATCAGGCCGCCGCGGATCGCGCGCGCGTCGAAGGCGTCGGTCTCGAACCCCGACTTGAACGAGGCGACGAGATTGCCGCCCGGCAGCTTCAGCAGCGGCCCGCTCGCGGTCGCCTCGGCATCGGCGGAGGTAGTGACGGAACGTGCATAATCGCGCCGATAGTCGCCGAGCAGCGCCGGATCGAGCAGAGCGAACGGGTTGACGCTCGAATCACCGGCATCGATGCGCGCCTGCACCGCGGCGAGGTCGAGCGCATTGTCGCTCAAGGTGCGGGAGAAGGTGCGGTCGGCATTGGCGGTGAACGACCAGCGCCACTTGCCGACGTCGCCGCCCAGCGTCGCGCCGAGATGGCCGACATTGCCGTCGACCTGGCGCTGCCGCGCACCCGCCTCTACGAAATAGCGGTCGACCATGACCGGCGTAGTGAAGGGCGAGAAGGGATTGCCCGCCGGCACATTCAGGCTGCCGCTGCCGAGCCCCAGCCGCGAATCGCTCACCGTCGCCTCGAAACTGCCGTTCAATGAGGCGGTGACGTCGCCGAAGATGGTACGGCTGTAGGTGCCGTTGGCGGAGAATTCGCGCGTCGCGGCGGCGAGGGTGCGGTAATTGGCGACGCTGCTCGGGTTGGGCGGCAGCAGGAAATCGCCGAGCGCCGGGCGGCCGCTGACCCACTGGGGTACGCCCGCGACTGTCATCTGCTGTCCGGCGAGCGCGCTCAGCGCGGGATCGATCTCGTCCGCGCCTGCGACAGGCGTGACGTTGCCGACGATGCTGTAGGGCCGGGTCGGCGTGGTCGGGATGATGTCGCGGTCACGCTCGTAGAGCGGGGTCGCGCCGTCATAATGGAGGTTGAGGTTGAAGCGCTCGTCGCGGTTGATCCGCAGCCGGTTGGCATCGGCCTGCGCGGTATAGCGGCCGCCCTCGGTGGTGCCGCCGCCACGCAGCTCGCCGGTATAGGCACGGAATCGGCGGCGCAGCACGATGTTCACGACGCGCTGGTCGGGGCGGTAGCCAAGCCCGAGCGCCGCTTCCTCGGGCAGGATGTCGACGCGCTCGATCGCCTCGGTCGGGATATCGCGGATCTCGCGGAAGCTGGAGATGCGCCGGCCGTTGAGCAGCACCACCGGCGCGCCGCCCGGCCCCTGATCGCTGCGCACCTGCGGGCCGAGCTCCGTCAGCAGCTCGTCGATCGAGCTGACGCCATAGGATCGGATGTCGGCCGGGCGGAGCTGGATATCCGGCTTGATGTCGCCCGGCACCGCGCCGCGCTCGCGTTGGCCGGTGACGGTGATGTCGGGGCCGAGCTCCTCGTCGGGACCGCCGCCGTCGACGTCCTCGCCGACGGGACTCGACGGCTGGTCGGGCGCGACCTGTGCCGCCGCCGGCCAGGTCATGATCATCCCCAGCAACACCACCCCGCTCAAGCGCATCGAGACCCCGCCCAGTCCATGTCCGGGCGTGCCCCGGCTCCACCGGCCGCGGCCTAGCAGCGATTTGTCGCAAAAGATTGGCAGATGGATACGGCTGCTGAGGCTGGGTCGACCTTCAGCCTTTGCCCTCGCCCCTCCGCAGGAGGGGAGAGGGTTGCGCAGACTTGGCAGCTTGCTGCCTAGTCGAAGCTGGGAGAGGGGTGGGCGGCTGCGAAGCAGACGCTCGGCGCTACGCGCCGATCTACCCCTCTCCCAACCTCCGCTAGGCGCCAAAGCGCCAAGCTGCGGTATCCCTCTCCCCTATCAAGGGGAGAGGGCAAAGGGCTAATTTAGGCCGGCAGCGGATCGCCTTCGCGCACGCCGATCCAGAAGGCGGTCGACCCTTCCGCATCCGCTTCGGCGCGGAAGCGGATGCCCCAGCCGCGCAGCGTCTCGATCGGATCGCATGCGCCTACGCCCTCGAACTTGCGGCGGATGCGGTGGATCAGCACGTCGCGGGAGTCGGAGCTGCAGCCATGCTCGGCGAGCAGCATATGGACGTCGTCCCAGCGCATCCGGCTGCGGCGGATCAGCGCGCCGAGCAGCGTCGCCTCGATCGGCGACAAGGGCACGCGCTCGGCATTCCAGTGGATCTCGACCGGATCGACCGACATCGTCACGGCTCCACGCTTGACGAGCGGCCTCCGCTCGCCGGCGGAGAGCAGGAAGCTGTCGGAGTGGGACGCGATGAACATGGCGCCACGCTATGGCGCTGTGCCGGCAGCAGGCAGCCGAATGTTGCCAATGCCGGCCGCATTGCGACGAAGGGCCTGCCGCGCCACGAACCGCACGGCTCGTCCCACCAACGGCACGGCTCGCGCTTGGCAGCGGTGCGGCGTGCGTAATAGCACTCCTCCATGAACGCCGCCGTGCAACCGGCGTCGCAGCTGCAATTCTCCGAGCAGCTCACGCGGCGCATCACCACCGCCACCATCCTGCTGTTCTGGGCGGCGCAGTTCGGCGTGATGACCGCCGGCCGCCTGATGACCGGCGCCGACGACGACGCCAGCTTCCTGCCGCCGCGCGCTATCGTCACCGTGATCGGCATCGCGCTGTCGTTCGGGATTGCGGATTTCCACCGCCGCACGCGCGGCGCCGCGCTGTCGCGCCGGCTGGTGCTGGCGGTGGTGGCGGCGCTGGTGTGCTCGGTGCTGCATGCGGTCGCCAACTTCCTGATCTTCCACCTGTTCATGCCGATCCGCAATTGGCAGGACGCGAGCGTCGCCAGCTATGCGCTGGCGGTGCTGCAATGGTTCTGGGCCTATTCGGCGCTGTCGGGCCTCTTGCTGTCGGTGGTCTATTCGGCGGAGATGCGCGAATATGAGCGGCGCGCGGCGATGCTCGAGCGCGAGGCGCATACCGCGCACCTCAGGGCGCTGCGCTACCAGCTCAATCCGCATTTCATGTTCAACACGCTGAACTCGATCGCCTCGCTGATCTCGACCAGCGCGGTCGAGCCGGCGGAGCGGATGGTCGAGAATCTGTCGGACTTCCTCCGCGCCGGCCTCGCGATCGATCCCAACGAGGACATCCCGCTCGCGCGCGAGATCGAGCTCCAGTCGCTCTACCTCGCGATCGAGGCGGAGCGCTTCCCCGACCGGCTCAAGGTGGCGATCGACGTCCCGCCCGAGGCGCGCAAGGCGCTGGTGCCGAGCCTCATCATCCAGCCGATCGTCGAGAATGCGGTGCGTCATGCGGTGGCGGCCTCGACGACGCCGGTGACGCTCCACATCCAGGCCCGGGTCGAGGGCGGGCGCGTCGATATCCGCGTGCACGACACCGGCGGCAACGGCGCCGCCGCCCGGACGAAATCGGAAGGGACCGGCGTCGGTCTGCGCAACGTCGCCGAGCGTCTCGCCGCCCGCTACGGCGAGGACTGCGCCTTCGCCGCCGGCCCGGAACCCGACGGCGGCTTCGCGGTCCGCTTCTCGATTCCGCTAGAGCGCCGTCCATGATCCGGCTGCTGCTCTGCGACGACGAGCCGCTCGCGATCGAACGGCTGCGCGATCTCGCCGCGCGCATTCCCGATGTCGAGGTGGTGGGGACCGCCAGCAATGGCCGCGCCGCGCTCGACGCCATCGCCGCGCTCGCGCCCGATGTCGCGATGCTCGACGTCGAAATGCCGGCGCTCGACGGCTTCGACGTGGTCGAGGCGCTGGCGCTCGCCGGCGGACCGTCGCCGCTGATCGTGTTCGTCACCGCCTATCCGCAGTTCGCCGCCCATGCCTTCGACAGCGGCGCGATCGATTTCCTGACCAAGCCGGTACGACTCGCCCGGCTCGAGACCGCGATCGAGCGGGTGCGGCGCGCGATCGAGGACCGCAGCGCCGCCGCGCGCCTCGCCGACCTCGCCCGTCAGCTCGAGGTGCTCAGGGCCGAGCGGCAGAGCGAGAGCGGCGAGCGCGGCTATCTCTGGGTCCAGCGTCGCGGCGAGAGCGTACGGATCGCTCTCGGTGAGGTCGATCGCGTCCAGGCCGAGGGCGAATATGTCCGTCTCTACCACGGCGCCGTATCCTACCTGCATCGCGAGCCGATCAGCAGCCTGATCGAGCGTTTCGATCCGGCGCGGTTTCTGCGCATCCACCGCTCGCATATCATCAACCGCGACCGGGTAGCGTCGATCCGGCGACGGCCGGCGGGGGGCTATACGATCGTCACCGTCGACGGCGAGCAGCTGCCGGTCGGGCGCAACTATCGCGCGGTGGTGCGCGACCTGGTCGGGCGCGGCGAGGGATGAGGCGCTTGCCGTCCGCGCCCGACGGCGCGACAATGCCGCCGATGCGACGCCTGAGTCTCCTGCCCGTCTTGCTGCTCGCCGGCTGCGGCGGCGGCACGCCCAGCCAGCCGGCCGCCGAGCCTACGGCCGAGCCGCCGAGCGCCTTCCAGAACCAGGTCGCGGCCTTGCCGGAGGGCCAGCGCAAGGGCGTGTTCATCCGTGCGATCCGCGATGCCGGCTTCGACTGCCAGGGCGTGGTCGAAGCGCACCGCCAGGGCGAAGGGTTGAGCGGTCAGCCGCTCTACGTCGCGCAGTGCAGCGACAAGAAATATTACGGCATCCTGCTCGGCCGCGACGGCACCGCCCAGGTGGTGACGCGGGGGGATCGCTGAGACTACCCCTCCGTCACCCCGGCGAAGGCCGGGGTCCACCAAGCGTCTAGTTCTGACGCCTAAACCTCTTGTCCGGCACATGCGGCACGGTGGGCCCCGGCCTTCGCCGGGGTGACGGGAATGCAAAAAGAGGGGCCGCCGAAGCAGCCCCTTTTCCCTTCAGCCGATCGGCCGGTCAGAGCCCGATGACCCCGCCGTCGGTGCGCTGGATCACGATCGTTGCCGAGCGCGGGCGCGAGTTGCTGGGATCGCTGCCGGTCGCCTGGTTGGCCGGCCAGTGGCTGGTGATGTTGGTCGTGTTGCCGTTCTCGCCGGGGTGCTGAATGTTGACGAACATCGTGCGGCCGTCGGGCGTGGTGTCGACGCCGGTGATCTCGGCCTCGAGCGGGCCGACCAGGAAGCGCTTGAGATTGGTGCCCGGCGCCTTGCCGACCTTGGTCGCGACGCTGACGGTGGTGCCGTCGGCGTTGGTGTTGACAATGGTCTTGTTGGCCGCGTCGCCGCCGTCGCCGACGATGCCCGGGATCGCCGCCAGCATCATGCAGTTGGTGACGTCCAGATAGGCGCTGTCGTCGGTCTGGATCCACAGCAGCGGCGTGGCCTGGCCGGCGACGTTGGAATTGCGCGAGAACCAGCAGCCGTCGGGGCTTGAGAAATCATTGTCGGAGGTGAGGCCCGAGACGTTGATGTTGGCCGGATCGAGGTCCTGCCCCGCACCGAACAGATAGATGTCCCAGGTGAAGGTCGTCGCCTCCGAGCTGTTGCTGGCCTCGCGCAGGCGGATGATGTGGCCGTTGCGGTTGCCGATCGAGGTGCTGGGCGGGTCCTTGTAGGCACGCGGGTTCGCGGCGTCGGCGTTGGCCGGGGTACGCGTCGAATTGTTGGTGAGGGTGAGATAGACCTCGCCGGTCGCCGGATTGACTGCGGTCCATTCCGGCCGGTCCATCTTGGTCGCCGCCAGCGCATCGCCGGCGAGCCGGGCGTGGGTCAGCACGTCGGCCTGGTCGGCGAACGGATAGGTGGTGTTGGCGCTGGTCAGCGGCGCGGTGCCGAAGGTCAGCGGCAGCCAGGTGCCGGTGCCGTCCGCCTTGAACTGCGCGACGTAGAGTGTGCCGCTGTCGAGATATTTGTCGCCCATCGCCAGCCGGTCGGCATTGGTCGCATCCGCCGCGACCCAGGCGGTCGCCGAGACGAACTTGTAGAGATATTCGTTCACCGCGTCGTCGCCCATGTAGAAGGCGGGCTTGACCCCGGCGACGAACGGCGAGGGCCAGCAGCCCTCGTGGTTCATGCGGCCGAGCGCGGTGCGCTTCCGCGGCGTCTTGCTCTTGTCGTAAGGATCGATCTCGACCACCCAGCCGAACTGGTTGGGCTCGTTGCGGAAATCCGTGGTCGCCGAGCCGCCGGTCGCCTGCGCGTCGAAGCGGCGATAGCTGGTGTTGCTACCGTCGGCGGGCGCCACGGTCGCCCAGCCGAAATTGCCGCTGCTGCTGGTGACGCCGTAACGGGTGAGCGCGGTCACTTCCTTGGCGGAGCGGCGCGGATTGTCGGCCGCGGCGGGGCGGCGGAAATAGCCGGCCCAATTCTCCTCGCAGGTGAGCAGCGTGCCCCACTGCGTATAGCCGTTGGCGCAGTTGTTGAGCGTGCCGCGGCCCTGGCTGCCGTCGGTCGAGAAGGCGGTCTGGATCAGGCTCGACCCCTTGACCGGCCCGTTGAACACCACCGGCGTATTGGGCGTGACGCGGCGGTTGTAGCTGCTCGCCTGGACATAGCCCCAGCCGGCGGAGCTCTTCGTCACCTCGACGACGCTGACGCCGTGCGCCTCGATCTCCTTGATCGCCTCGCTCTCCGGCCGCGCGCCGCCCGGGGAGGTCGGGCCGTTCACATGGAGATAGGCCTGGTTGATGTTCTCATGGTTCATCGCCAGCAGGCCGCGCGTCGAGCTCTGGTCGTCGCGCGATCCGTCGCTGGCGAGGCCGAACCAGTGCATCGCGTCATGATGGTCGCCGGCGCGGTTGGCGAAGCCCGTGTCGGTGCCGTCGTTCTTGTATGCCGCGGTGTCGGCGGTGATCGGGTCGCCGGTGCGGTAGAGCACGCCGACGGTATAGCCGGCCGGCACCGTCACCACGTCGTTCTTGTTCTTGGCCACCGCGGTAAAGCTGAGCTTCGCGGCGGAGACGCTGACGATCGCATCGGCGCTGGAGGTGTTGCCCGAATTGTCGGTCGCGGCGAAGCGGATCGCGACCGAGGTCGTCGACGATACCGCCGGCGCGACGAAGGTGGTGGAGGTGCCGGTGGTCGCGCTCAACGACACGACCGGGCCGCTGACCTGGGTGAAGGTAGTGGCGGTGACGGAGCCGTCGTCGGTGGCGGTGCCGGTGACGGTCACCAGCGTGCCGGCCGTCGCGGTCGCGGGCGAGGCCGTGGCGGAGACGGTGGGCGGGGGATTGCCCGTGCCGTTGTCGTCGTCATTGTTGTCGCACGCCGCCAGCGCGGTGCTGCCGAACACCGCCATCGCCATCGCACCGACGCCGCTGCGCAGCGTCTCGCGCCGCGAATAGCGCTGATCGATCAGGTCGTTGAGGCTGGGGCCGGTGCTGCGGTTGGTGTCGACGTCGCCGTCGTCATAGCCGATGTCGGTACGGATAATCTCGGTCATTGCATCCCCCGTGTGCTGCCCGGCCCCGGACTTGAGGCGGCGTCTGGTGTTTCGTCGATGACGAGAGTCCCTGACGGATCGGTGAAGCTGCGGTGACACTTTTGTGAAGGCGCGCCAAGGCTCTCGTCAAGGATTTGCGTCGGGCTGTTCGCGTTCGTCAGAGTCGCCTAGTGGCGATGTCATGGATTTGCCGCCGCCCGATCCCCTGCCGCCGACGCCGAGCCTTGTTGATCGCGTGCGCGAAAGGCTGATGCGGCCGCGACCCGCCATCGATCTGCGCGGCGGCTGGCGCTTGGGTGCGGCCTTGGCCGTGCTGCTCGCGGCAGGGCCGCTGGCGACCCTGCTCGGTGCCCGGCTGATGGAGGATCGTGCGCGGAGTGAAGCCGCCGCGCTCCGTCCCGCTGCCGCGCCGCGACTGGCGGTGGAGGCGGCGCGCAGTGCGGGTCAAGCGGAACTGGCGCCCTTGCTGACCCGCCCCGGAGTCGGCGCGACGCTGGAGGGAATCGCGCGGGCATTGCCGGCGGAGGCGACGCTGGTCCGAGCCGAGCGCGGCGGCGACGGCCGGTTGACGCTCGATATCGCCGCACCCGACCCGGACAAGCTGCGCTCGGCGCTGCGGCGCGACCCGTTGACCGGGCGGTTGCGCGATACCGGCCAGCGGCGCGGCGACGCGGCGATCGTCGTGACGTTCGAGGAAGGGGCATGAAGCTGCCGCCGCTCGTCTGGGGTGCGGCGCTGGGCCTGGCCGCCGCGATCCTGCTGGCGCCGTTCGGGTGCGCCGCGCTCGGCGACCTGGCGGCGGCGCGGGCGGAGCGCGACCGGCTCGCGGCGTCGATGAAAAGAGTGGTTCCGCGATCGGTGGTCCAGGATGGCCTCGCGATGCCGGCGGCGGATCGCGATGCGGCCAACCGGCTGCTCGCGGCGCGTATCCGCCTGCTCGCCGGGCGCGGGGCGGTGTTGGTCGAGGATGCCGCGCCTGTCGCCGACGCGGCCGGGCTGGCGCGGATCAGGGTGCGGCTGTCGGGCTCCGAGGACGCGGTGATCGCGCTGGCCGACACGATCGAGCGCACGCCGCCGCTCGCCCGCTTCGCCCGCTGGCGGATCGAGGCGAGCGGGAGCGCCGTCCGCCTCCAGGGCGAGTTGGTTGCGCCATGGCGTTGAGCCGATTCGAGACAGTCGTGCTGGCTTTGGCAGCGGGAATCGCGATGGCGATGCCGCTCTGGCTGCTTCAGCCGGACCGCACCGTGGCACCCGCCGGGCCGGCGGCGCCCCTTGCCGCGCCGCCCGTGCCGCCGCCGCTGACCGCCGTCTTCTCCCGATCGCTCTTCGGCGCCACGTCACCCGAGGCGGAGGCGCCGCTGCCGCCGGACGCGCCGCAGCTCGTCGGCATCGTCGGCCGGATCGGCAGCGATGCGGTGGCGATGGTGCGGTCGGGCGACGGCACTGGCCGCACGCTGCGGCCGGGCGAGAGCGTCGACGGCTGGACGCTCGAATCGCTCGCGATCGACGCCGCCTTCTTCACCCGCGGCGGCCAGCGCCTGCGCGTACCGCTGCCGGCCGGCGATGAGGCCGCGCCTCAGTAGATCCCGTTGACCTCCAGTGTCAGCCGCGGCCCCGGCGGGTTGAGCAGCAGGCTGCGCTTGTCGCGCACGGTGGCCTCATGGCCGCGCAGCTTGGCATAGCGCTCGTCGGTCGCCGCCTTCGCCGCCGCGCCGTCGCGCAGGATGGTCGGCTTCAGGAAGATGAACAAAGTGCGCTTGACCTGCCCTTCGCGCCGCGACTTGAACAGCTCGCCGAGCACCGGGATGTCGCCGAGCAGCGGCACCTGGCTCTTGGTCTGGGACCGGTCGTCGGAGATGAGACCGCCAAGCACGATCGTCTGGCCGTCGTCGGCGAGCACGGTGGTGTTGATCGCGCGCTTCTGGGTGATGATGTCGGCGGCGGTCGACAGCTGCGTCGACGAGATCGCCGAGGCTTCCTGGCTGATCTCCAGCCGGATGGTGTCGCCGGCGTTGATCCGCGGCAGCACGCGCAGGGTGATGCCGACGTCCTTGCGCTCGATGGTGTTGAAGGGATCGGCGTTGCCGTTGTTGGTGATGATCGATCCGGTGAGGAAGGGCACTTCCTGCGCCACCACGATCTCGCCGACCTTGTTGTCGAGCGTGGTGATCTGCGGCGTCGACAACAGGTTCGACTTGGTCGAGGTGCCGAGCGCACGTACCAGGATCGAGAAGTCGTCGCCGATCGTGATATTCCCGCTCAAGCCCTCGCCGAGCAGATTTGCCGCAGGCACGCCAAGCGCGCCGAGTATTCTCGCCAGTGAGGGTCCAGGCGACTCGAACGAGGTGCCGACACCCTCGACCTGGCTGAGCGCTGCGGCGGAGGTACCGATCTGCACGGCCAGCTGCTCGGCATCGTCGCCGATGATCTCGGCGATCGCGGCCTCGATCAGCACCTGCGGGCGGCGGACGTCGAGGTCGGGGATCAGCCGCTCGATGTTGCCGACCGCGCTCGGCGTGCCGCGCACCACTATGGCATTGATGTCCGGCGCCGGCTGGACGGTGATGTCGGGGGTCGAGAAGCCCTGCGGCGTCGCTTCCTGCTGGTTCTGGCCGACGGTGGAGATGCTGCCCGTCGTGCCACCCTGGCCGGCCGCGCCCGCCAGCGCGCCGGCGGCATTGGCCTGGTTCGACGCGTTCTGCGCGATCAGGTTGCCGAGCTGTGCGGTCGGGCTCGCGCCGCCCGGCGAGCGGCGCTGGGAAAGGCTGCGCGCGACCGGATTGGTGACCGCGCCCTGCTCGCCCAGGATGCCGCGCAGCACGTCGGTCACCGATTCGGCGTCGGCATAGTTGAGGCGGAACACGCGCGTCACCGGCGTCGCGCCGCCCGGCGCGTCGAGCGCCTGCGCCATCCGCCGTGCTTCGGCGACCGCGGCAGGCGTGCCGCGCACGACGATGCTGTTGCTGCGCACGTCGCCCGCGACGCGCGTGCCTTCGCCCATCACGGCCTGCAGCGACTGGGCGATGTCGGCGGCGTTGCCGTTCTTGAGGACGATGGTGGTGAAGGTCGATCCCCCGCCGCCGTCGAGCGAGCGCGCCAGCGCCTCGATGCGGCGGACGTTGTCGGCATAGTCGGTGACGACGATCGCATTGGGCTGGGTGAGCGGCTCGACCGAGCCGAAGGTGGCGACCAGCGGCCGCACGATCCGCGCCGCATCGGCCGAGGGGACGTTGGACAGGCGGATCATCCGCGTCACCAGCTCCTGCCCGCCCGCCCCGCGGCCGGGCACGCCGCCGTCGCGCACGGCGTTGGCCGCCGGCACGATCCGCCACGCGCGGCCGGAGCGCACCGCCGCGAAGCCGTTGGCGCGCAGCACCGACTGGAACAGGTCCCATACGCCGGCCTGGCTCAGCGGCTCGGCGGAGGTGACGGTGACGACGCCCTTGACCGCGGGATCCAGGATCAGCGTGCGGCCGGTCAGCCGGCTGATCTGATCGGCGACGTCGGCGATCTCGACGCCGCGCATGTTGACGACGATGTCGTTGGGCGCGCCCTGCGGCTCGGTCTGCGCATTCAGCGCGGAACTCGCCAATATCAGCGCGAGCATGGAAAGGCGGATCGGATGGGCCACGGCGGGAATGCTTCCTATCGGATGGGGACGGTGAGCGTCAGCCGCTTGCCGTCGCGAAGGACCTGGATCTGGGCGGTGCCGTCCTGCTGCGCCTTCATCAAGGCGTCGCGGGCGGCGTCGGGGCTGCCGAGCGACGCGCCGTTGAGCGACTGGACGACGTCGCCCGACTGGAGCCCGGGCGGGGCCCCGTCGCCGACCTGATAGCCGCCCGAGACCGGCCGCGCGCCGAACTGCTGCATCAGCGTTGCGGCGGACGGGACGGCCGGAGGGGGCGGCGGCGCGGAGGGCCCGGGTGCCGCGGCAGGGGCCGGCGCGCCCGTCGGGCTCGCGGCGGGCGCCGGAGCCGGCTGGGCGAAGGGATCGGGGAAGGCGAGCGATTCGAGCCGGCCGTTGTTGCGCAGCAGGACGCGCTTGGGCTCGATCGCCTCGATGACCGCGCCGGCAATGGTCTCGCCGACGCGATAGGTCTTGGTCTCGCTGCCTGCCGCGATGAAGGCGCTGGCGAGCTCGGCCGGCCGCGCGAACACCAGCCCCTTGAGCTCGATCTGGAGCGCAGTCGGCACCGCGCCGTCGCCGGGCGCGCCGCGCCCGAACGGTGCGAACGCGAGCGCCGGCGCCAGGTCTGGCGGCGGCGGGGCGGGGCGGGCGGTCACCGGCACGCTCACGGCACCGGTCCCGGCATGGCCCGCGAGCCGCCAGGTCAGCCCCGCCAGCGCGAAGGCGACCGACACGATCACCAGCCCGGCCAGCACGTCGAGCGCGAGCTTGATGCGATAGGGGGTGAGCTGGAAGCGGCCCTGCGTCATGAGCGCCGTCCCTCCCGCGGCCCCAGGTCGAGGAAGCCGTCGAGCACCGCGGCGGGGGTCTTCTCCCCGGCGGCAGACACCTGCACCCGCACCTTGGCGATCTCGGGGTCGTCGGTGGCGGTGCGCGTCACGCCGACCTGCCAGTCCTGTCCCAGCATCGCCACCTGATCGCCGCCGGTCGCGCCGAGCGTCAGCTCCGCCATCCGGTTCTCCGCCACCCACATCGCGGCGGCGCGGCGCTCCATCGCGCGGGTCGAATCGATATGCTGCTCGACCGCGCCGATCAGCCCGACCGTGGCGATCGCCAGCACCACGAGCGCGACCAGCGCCTCGATCAGCGAGAAGCCTTCGCTGCCGGTCCCCCCCGCGGCTGTCATGGCGTCGACGCCGGCATGGCGACGGCGGTGAGGCCGTCGTAGCGGACGATCCAGCGCTGCCGCCCGCTGGTGACGGTGGCGACCAGCGGCTTGGCGGCGCCGTCGAGGCCCAACACCAGCGGGGGGCGCTCCGACAGCGTCATGGTGATGCCGCCGGGCATCCGGTGCGGATCGATCTCGGGCCGGCCGCCGGGGATGGTGCCGTCGGCATTGACCCGGGCGAAGCCGTAGCCGCCCTTGTCGGCGGTGAGCGCGATCATGCGGTCCCCCAGCATCGCATCGTCCGCCGCCGCCTGCAGCCTCAGCGCGAACCGCCGCGCCTCGCTCTCGACCGAAGGCGCACGGGTGGCGGCGCCGACGCTCAGCGACACCGCGCCGGCGGCGATGCCGATGATGACGAGGACGATCAGCACCTCAACCAGGGTCATCCCTAATTCCTCCCCGAGCTTGTCTCGGGGAGGGGGACCAGCCGAAGGCTGGTGGAGGGGACGACGGCGAAGCCGGCGCTGCGCGCCCCCCCTCCACCACCGGCTTCGCCGGCGGTCCCCCTCCCCGAGCGAGCTCGGGGAGGAACTAGGGTGCGCGATCCTCACTTCTTCCCCACGATGTCCGCGTCGAGCCCTTCGCCGCCGGGCTTGCCGTCCTTGCCGAGCGACATCAGCCGGAACCCGCCGGGGGCAGGGGACTCATAGACATAGGGATGCCCCCACGGATCGACCGGCACCTCGGGCAGATAGCCCTCGGGCGACCAGGCCTGCGGGAGCGGCGGCATGGCCGGCTTCTCCGCCAGCGCCTTCAATCCCTGCGCGGTGGTCGGGTAATCCCCGTTGTCGAGCCGGTACATCTTGAGCGCGGCGCCGATAGTGCGCAGGTCGGTGGTCGCGGTGGTGACGCGGGCCTGGTCGGGCCGGTTGATGACGTTGGGGACGATCAGCGCGGCGATCAGCGCGATGATCACCAGCACCACGATCATCTCGACCAGGGTCACGCCCGCCTCGCCCCCGCCTTCTCCGGCGCGGGACACACGAACCTTGCGGGCGGCGGCAAGCGCTGCCACGGTGTCACGAAACTGTCGGAAAACAATGCGCATTCGCGGTCCCATGGCCCTCGCCCGTGACACATCCATTACAGCGGAAGCGTGGGAAAACGCCAGCGCCCGCGCGCGCTCGTCCAATGGGGGTAGTGGCCCCGCCGGAGTCTGGACGCTCGACGGCGACGCGCTGACCGCCGCCGACGAGGACGGACCCGCCACCGTGCTGGTCCCCACCGAGGCGGTGCGGCTGGTCGCGGTCGACCTGCCGGTCGCCGGACGCGCCAAACGGCTGGCGGCGCTGCCCTTCGCGATCGAGGACATGATCGCCGAGCCGATCGAGAGCGTGCATCTGGCGCTGGGCGCGGAAATCGCGCCGAAGCGGTTCCTCGTCGGGGTGGTGCGGCATGACCGCATGGCCGAATGGATCGCGCGACTCGAGGATGCCCGGCTCGACCATGCCGCGCTGGTGCCCGACGCGCTCGCCTTGCCGAGGCCCGGCGAGGGCGAATGGGCGGTCGAGCTCGGCACCACCCGCGCTCTCGTGCGTGCCGGCGACGGAACGGGCTTCGCCGTCCCCGCGCCGATGCTGCGCACAGCCTGGGAGGCAGCCGGCCGCCCGCGCGCGATCGCCTATGGCGCGCCGTTGCCGGAGGACATGGCGGCCGGCACCGGCGCCATCGCCGCCGAGCCGCTCGCGCGCCGAGTGCTCAACCCCGCGCTCGACCTCAGACAGGGTCTCTATGCCCGCCGTCGCAGCGCCGTGCCCGGCTTCGGCCGGCGCCTGGCGATGATCGCCGGGCTGGGGCTGCTCGCGCACACCGGCATCGCCGCCGCCGACACGCTGATGCTCCAGCGCATCGCCGACCGCCGCGCCGACGACCTCAAGACGCTGGTCGCCACCATGGCGCCGGGCGCGAACCTTGCGGGCGAGGACCTCGCCGGCACGATCGCCGACATGCTGCCGCCCGCCGGAGCGGGGGCAGGGGGCGCAGACCCCTTCCTGCCGGTCGCGGCGCGGATCTCGACCGCGCTTGCACCGCTCGGCGGCACCGTTCCGGTCAAGGCGATGACCCTCGCCGACGGCATCTTCACCATGGCGATCGACTCGACCGATCCCGCGCTCGCCGCCCGCATCAACGCCGCGCTGCGCGAAGGCGGCGTGGAGGCGAAGGTCGCGACGGCGGCCGACGGCATCCGCATCACCGCGGAGGCGGCATGACCGTGCTCCGCCTCACCGACTCGCCGATCGTCGTGCGCCTGACCGCCTGGTGGGCCGGTCTCACCCGGCGCGAGAAGGTCATGGTCGGCGGGCTCGGCATCATCCTGGCGGCGCTGGTCCTCATCTTCGGCGTGGTGAAGCCGCTCCAGGCTGCCCGTGCCCAGGCACTTGCCGACATCCGCACCTACGACACGCTCAAGGCACGCGTCCGCGCCGCCGGCACGCTCGGCACCGCTCCCGGCCCGGCACCGCGCACCGGCGCTCCCGCGGAGGTCGTCACTGCCTCGGCGAACAGCTTCAACCTGACCGCGCAGACCGAACCCACCCCCGGCGGCGTGCGTGCGACGATCGCCGAAGGGGGCTATGATGCGGTGATGAACTGGCTTGCCGACATCGCCCGCACCAGCAGCCTCTCGGTCACGCGTGTCGATATCCGCAAACGCCCGGCACCCGGCATGGTCAGCGCGACGGTGGAGTTCCGCGGATGACCGACACGCTCGTCGCCGCGCCGCCGCGGCTGCCCTACGGCTTCGCACGCCGCAGCGGCGTGCTGCTCCAGGCCGATCCCGGCGGCGTGGTGTGCCTCCACCGCCCCGACGCCTCGCTCGACGCGATCCTGGAGGTGCAGCGCATCGCCCCCTGGACCAGCTTCGTCCCGGTGACCGAGGAGGCATTCGCCGCCGAGCTGTCGCGCACCTACGGCGAAGGCGCCGCGCAGGCCGCCGAGTTCGAGATGGACGCGACCGACCTCGCCGCGCTCGCCGACTCGGCCGCGGCGGTCGACGATCTCCTCGACACCCGTGATGATTCGCCCGTCATCCGCCTGATCAACGCGCTGCTGCTCGAGGCGATCAAGGAAGGCGCCTCCGACGTCCATGTCGAGACCACCGAGAAAAGGCTGGTGGTCCGCTTCCGCATCGACGGCGTGCTGCGCGACATCGTCGAGCCGCAGCGCGCGCTGGCGCCGCTGCTGGTCAGCCGCATCAAGGTGATGGCCAAGCTCGACATCGCCGAGAAGCGCGTGCCGCAGGACGGCCGCGTGACCCTGCGCATCGGCGGCCACGACGTCGACGCGCGCGTCTCGACCATCCCGACCCAGCATGGCGAGCGGGTGGTGATGCGCCTGCTCGAGAAGGGCTCGCTCAAGCTCGACCTCGGCGGCCTTGGCATGAGCGAGCGCGACCAGGAGGTGTTCACGCGCCTGCTCGACCGGCCGCACGGCATCCTGCTCGTCACCGGCCCGACCGGATCGGGCAAGACCACCACGCTCTACGCCGCGCTCACCCGCCTCAACGACCGCAAGCGCAACATCATGACGGTCGAGGACCCGATCGAATACGAGCTGCCCGGCATCGCCCAGACCCAGGTCAACCCGCGCACCGACATGACCTTCGCCCGCGGCCTGCGCGCGATCCTGCGCCAGGACCCCGACGTGATCATGGTCGGCGAGATCCGCGACCACGAGACCGCGGAGGTCGCGGTGCGATCGGCGATGACCGGCCATTTCGTGCTGTCGACGCTCCACACCAACAGCGCGATCGGGTCGGTCACGCGCCTGATCGACATGGGCGTCGAGCGCTATCTGCTCGCGCCGATGCTGGTCGGCCTCGCGGCGCAGCGGCTGGTGCGGCGGCTGTGCCCCGATTGCCGCTGGCAGGACGTCGCGACCGAGGCCGATTCGCGGCTGCTCGGCGGCGAGCTCAAGCCCGGCAAGCCGATCTGGCGCGCGGGCGGCTGCGACCATTGCCATGGCGAAGGCTATCGCGGCCGCGCCGGCATCTACGAGGTGGTGGCCATCGACGAGACGTTGCAGGCGATGATCCACGAGGGCGCGTCGGAGGCCAAGCTCGAGAAGGAAGCGCGCAAGAAGAACCCGTCGCTGCTCGACGACGGCGTCGCCAAGGTCCGCGCCGGCATCACGACGGTCGAAGAGGTCGCGCGCGTGACGCGCGAGGAGGGGTGAGTAGAGCCCGCAAGATCCTCCCCGGCACGGGGAGGAGGACCATGCGCAGCATGGTGGAGGGGGCTCTCCGCCAGCGACTCGCCAAGCGGCGAGCCCCCTCCACCACCGCCTTCGGCGGCGGTCCCCCTCCCCGTGCCGGGGAGGATCTTTAAATGCCCGCCTACGCCTACAAAGCGGCCGACAAGGCAGGCACCACCCGCAAGGGCATCGTCGAGGCTTCGTCTCCCGTCGCCGCCCGCGCGCTGCTGCGCGAGCAGGCGCTGCTGCCCCTATCGGTCGAGCCCGCGTCCGATCGCCGCGCGAGCTTCGGCGAGTTCCGCCTGCCGCGGCTGCGCAAGGGCGTCACCTCGCGCCAGCTCGCGACGCTCACCCGCCAGATCGCGACGCTGGTCGGCTCCGACATCCCGGTCGAGGAGGCGCTGCGCCTCGTCGCCACTCAATCGGATTCGGGTGCGGTCAGCTCGCTGCTGCTCGACGTGCGCGGCGCCATCCTCGACGGGCGCAGCTTCGCTTCGGCGCTCGGCAACCATCCGAAGGCCTTCCCCGAATTCTACCGCGCCTCGGTCGCGGCCGGCGAGAGCTCGGGTCGGCTGGCGCATGTCCTCAACCACCTCGCCAATTTCGTCGAGACGCGCCAGGCCAACGGCCAGAAGCTCCAGCTCGCGCTGCTCTATCCGGCGCTGCTGGCGGTCGTATCGGTCGGCGTGATCGTGATGCTGATGATCTACGTCGTGCCGGACATCGTGCGCGTGTTCGTCTCGCGCGGCGCCGACCTGCCGTTCCTGACCCGAGCGCTGATCGCGATCAGCGCCTTCCTTCAGCATTACGGATTGTGGCTCGGCCTCGCGATCGTGGCGGGAAGCCTCGTGTTCGGCCGCTGGGCGAGCGTGCCCGCCAACCGCCTGAGACTCGATCGTTTCTTCGTCGAGCACCGCCCGTTCCGCCGCTTCGTCCGCCAGCACAACGCCGCCCGCTTCGCCGGCAGCCTGGCGACGCTGGTCGACAGCGCGGTGCCGCTGGTCGAGGCGCTCCAGGCCGCCGCGGCGGTCACCCCCAACCGTTGGATCCGCGAGCGCGCCTTCAACGTCGCGACGCGCGTGCGCGAAGGGCTCAGCCTGCGCGCGGCGATGGCCGAGGCCAATGTCTTTCCGACGATGCTGACCGCGCTGGTCGCGAGCGGCGAGAGCTCGGGCAAGCTCGCCCCCGCGCTCGGCCGCGCGTCATCGGAGCTGGAGCGCGAGCTCGATGCGCTGGTCGCGACCTTGGTCGCGCTGGTCGAGCCGATGGTGCTGCTGCTGATGGGCGGCATGGTGCTGCTGATGGTGCTTGCGATCCTGCTGCCGATCATCAACCTCAACAATCTGGTGACGTTGTAGGCATCGCCGGCTCCAGTGTGGCGATGCGTTGATTTCCCACATTCTTTGGCCGGCGGCCAAGCTTTGTTAACCAAGGCGCGTTAGCCCGGCAGGGTGATCTCTGGCCGTTTCTTGCCGCTTGCGCAGCCGCGGGGCCATCCGACCGCCTCCGCGAACGCAGGGGTGCGCCCGACCAGCCGCGTGAAGATTCTGCTGTGGGCGTTCGGGGTAGCGTTCGTCACGGGCTTGCTGGGTCTGGGGCTGCCGATTGAAGATTATTACCGGATGGCGCGCAATGCCATGCGGGCCCACCCGCCGTCCGGTGACATTGTGGTCATCGGAATCGACGACCGCAGCCTTGAGCAGGTGGGAAGCTGGCCGTGGCCCAGGACCCGGCATGCCGAACTGGTGGATCGCCTGAAAGCAGCGGGCGTGAAGCGGATATTCTTCGATATTTTCTTCAACTCCCCCGCGCATCGCGGCGAGGATCGGGCCTTTGTCGATGCGATGAAGCGCGCCGGCAATGTCTATCTTGCCGGGTATAGCGCCACGGCCCGTGTCGGCGGCTTCAGTGAGAAGCTGCCGATCCCCCCGCTTCGTGCGGTCAGCCGGCTGGTGAGCGTCAACGTCCGCTATAGCGGCACGATGTCCGTCCGGACGCTGCCGTACGCAAGCAACATTCGCGGAGTCACGACATCCTCGCTTGCGGCCACGCTGGCGAACGTCGCCGGCCCCGCCGACATTCAATTCCCGATCGACTACGCCATCGACATCGAGCGGTTGCCGACCGTCAATGCAGCCGAGGTTCTGGCCGGCCCGCCAGGTTTGGCCGAGCGGCTTCGCGGCAAGGATGTCGTCATCGCCGCCGCGTCCCAGGAGATGGGCGACGTCTATTATGTCCCCGGCCAGGGGCAGGTGAACGGCGGCTTCATCAATGTTCTTGGCGGCGAGACGCTCAAGGAGGGACGCCCGATCGACCTGGGCTGGTTGCCGGCGCTCGGCATCGGCCTCCTCCTGGCGGCAATCAACCTGTTGGCCCGACGGCGTTGGGTCGGCCGTCTCGCGCTCGCAGCTGCCGCGCTGGGCGTTACGATCGTGCCGTGCATCGCCGAAATGAACCTGATCTTCTTTCAGGTGATCCCCGCCGCACTGCTCGTCGGGATCGTCGTGGTGAGCCATGCCTGGGCGAAATTCCGCCAGTCGTACAAGGTTCGCGGGAACATCAACGCCTTGTCGGGCTTGCCCAACCTCAATGCCCTGCGCGGCGAGAATGTGCCCAGCGATGCCGTGCTGGTCGCCGCGCGCGTACGGAACTTCGCCGAGATCAGTTCGGCGCTTCCGCCTGAAAGCGAGCGCGCGCTGATCAACCAGATCGTCTCCCGGCTGGCGCTCGGCGCGCGCGGTGCTCGCATCTATCAGGGGGACGAGGGCATTTTCGTCTGGACCTCCAATGCCGAGATCGCCGGTGCGGATCAGCTGGAGGCGCTCCATGCCCTGTTCCGAAGCCCGGCGCTGATCGATGGTCGTGCGGTTGACCTCGCCGTCACCTTCGGCGTCGATGCCGGTAGCAACCGCAGTCTGGCGAACCGGATCGCCGCAACCTTGGTCGCCGCCGATGAGGCGGCCGCCGAAGGGCTGCGCTGGAAGGCTTATGATCCCGCGAAGCTGGCCGATGCCGAGTGGAAGCTATCGCTGCTCGGACGGCTCGACGCCGCGATCGACAGCGGCGAAATCTGGGTCGCCTACCAGCCGCAGCTCGACCTTGCGTCGGGACGCATCGTCGGCGCGGAGGCGCTGGTGCGCTGGTCGCATCCGGAGAAGGGAGAGGTCAGCCCTCAGGAGTTTGTGCTCGCGGCCGAGCAGCATCATCGTATCGACAAGCTTACCGAGTTCGTCCTGTCCGATGCGATCAAGACGGCAGCCTCCTTTGCGGCGCGCAATGTGGAGCTCGACGTCGCAGTCAATATCTCCGCTCGGTTGCTCGAGAAGCCGGGCCTGGTCTCGCTTGTCCGCAGGTTGCTTGCCGAAGCGCGCCTCGCTCCCGAGCGTTTGACGCTCGAAGTCACGGAATCGGCGGCGATGACGAGCGGCCGGGCCTCGATTCGCACGCTGGAGGAAATCGGCTCGCTCGGCATCAACGTATCGATCGACGATTACGGCACCGGCTTCTCGACGCTCGAATATTTCAAGCGGATTCCCGCGACCGAAGTGAAGATCGACCGCAGTTTCATCGCGTCGCTCGATCGTAACGCCAGCGACCGCGTCATGGTGCGGTCGACGATAGAGCTAGCGCATTCATTGGGTAGGAGCGTCGTCGCAGAAGGCGTTGAAAGTCGCGAAGTTCTTACCGAGTTGACGAAGCTCGGCTGCGATCGTGCGCAAGGCTATCTCATCGGACGGCCGATGAAGCTGATGGGGCTGACTAAGCTGCTATTGGAGGATCACAAGTCGAGCGCCGCCTGATGTCCCGAATTAAGATTCTGAAAATGGTAAATATATTGTAAACGAGCCGTCGCTTTGATAAAGCGCTCCCTGCGTGCCGTCCCGTGGCGGCACAGGTGGAATCTTCAGGGAGCTGAGCAATGAAGAAGATGCAGCGCCCGGCGCGCGGCCTTTGGGACTGGCTTTCGACCGGTCACTGGGATGGCGGCGACGGCGCGGGTGGCGTGAACGGCTAAGCCGCACGCAATCCGTTCAAAAGGACAGAAGCCCCGGCTCCGGTCGGGGCTTTTTTCTTGCCTGGCGTCCCGTCCCGGCACAGAAGCCGGCATCCGGCCGGAACCTCTATCCTGCCGGACCATTTCCGTGGTGGAACAAGGGAGAGATGGCGATGACCAGGATTCTGGCGGCGGCCGCGCTGCTGATCGCGGCGGGTTGCGCGAACCAGGGAACCACCTCCGCGGCAGAGGCCGCGGCACCTGCGGCCGGCTCCGCGGTCGCGGACCTCGCCGATGCGAAGGGCACGCGGGTGGGACGTGCGGTCGGCACCGAGCACGGCGGCATGATCCATCTCAGCGTCGAGGCGCGCTCGCTGCCGCCCGGCGTGCACGGCATCCACGTCCACACCGTCGGCCGTTGCGATGCGCCCGACTTCACCACGGCGGGCTCGCACTGGAACCCGGCCGGCAAGCAGCATGGCACCGAGAATCCGCAGGGCCCCCATGCCGGCGACATGCCGAACCTCACCATCGGGGCGGACGGGCGCGGCAGCCTTACCTTCATGCTGCCGTCGGGCACGCTCGACGGGATGCTCGATGCCGACGGCGCGGCGCTGGTGATCCATGCCGCGGCGGACGACCTCAAGACCGACCCGTCTGGCAACAGCGGCGCGCGGCTTGCCTGCGGAGTGTTCCGGCGCGGCTAACCCGCGAGCGGATAGCGCGCGACCGGTTCGTAGGTCGCCCGGCTGCGGCCGAGATGGCTTTCGAACAGCAGGAAATGGTCGAGCGTGAAGGGCGGGCCGGCGAGGCCCGCCTGGTCCGCGAGGAAGCGCTCGACCGCCTCGCGCGGGACGTTCAGCCGCGCCAGCGTGACGTGCGGCAGATAGGCGCGGCGCTCGGGCTCGCAGCCGGCGCGGACCAGCGCCGCATCGATCTTGTGATGGAGCGCGGTGATCGCCTCGGTCGGACGGATGCCGGCCCACAAGGTGTTGACCCGCCCCCGGCTGTCGAACGCGCCGACGCCGGCGACGGCCAGGTCCAGCGGCGGCGCATGGATCGTGTCCAGCGCCGCGGCCATGTCCTCCGCCTGCGGCCGGTCGACCTCGCCGACGAAGCGCAGCGTGACGTGGAGCTGGCCGTCGTCCTGCCAACGCGCGCCGGGGATGCCGCCCATCACCGCGAGCAGCCTGTCGCGCACCGCCTGAGGGGGCCTCAATCCGACGAAGAGCCTGTGCATGATTTCTGTGTCTAAATGTTGCTGACGGACGAAGCGATCCCGGTTTCGCTTGAAAGCGGACGGCCCAAGGGCGATATTCAGCGCATCCGGCATATTGCCGGGCAAAGGAGCTGTTTGAAAATGGCAAACTGGTCTGACCCCCGGATGGGCGCCGCGAATTTCGCGCCGGCCGCCGCGCGCGCGGGCGCGTATGACGAGGGGCTCCGGTCCTACATGCTGTCGGTTTACAACCGCATGGCCTCGGGCGTGCTGCTGACGGGCATCGTCGCGCTGGTCTTCGCCTATTCGGGCGCGGCCGCCACGGTGATGACGACCCCGCTCGCCTGGGTGATCATGCTGGCGCCGCTCGGCTTCGTGATGGCGCTGAGCTTCGGTGCGAACCGCATGGCGACGAGCACGATGAGCCTGTTGTTCTGGGCCTTCGCGGTGGTGATGGGCCTGTCGCTGTCGACGGTGTTCCTGGCCTATACCAACACCTCGATCGCGGGCGCCTTCTTCGCGACCGCGGCAGCGTTCGCCGGCCTCAGCCTCTACGGCTACACGACCAAGCGCGATCTGGCGCCGTTCGGGACCTTCCTGATCATGGGCCTGGTCGGCCTGATCGTGGCGAGCCTGGTGAACCTGTTCCTGCAGTCGGGTCCGATGGGGCTGGTGATCAGCGTGATCGGCGTGCTGCTGTTCGCGGGCCTCACCGCCTATGACACGCAGAAGATCAAGAGCCTCTACTTCGAGGTGCAGGGCACCGAGATCGCCGGCAAGACCGCGATCCTGGGCGCGCTGAGCCTCTACCTCGACTTCATCAACATGTTCCTGTTCATCCTCCGCCTCTTCGGCAGCAGCCGCAACTGACGGAAGCGGGAACGGAACCACCTTCGCCCGGCGGGGAGACTCGCCGGGCCTTTTCATTTCCGCGGCCGGCTGCCGGAACGGGGTGCCGCCACCATTCGTTACTCTCCTGAAACGCCCAGGAGAGAGGCCATGAACGACGTGAAGGACAAGCACGACAAGAAGACGTCGGCCGCGCCCGACGCCGCCAAGGCGCCGGGGCAGAAGCAAGATGCCGGCCATGACGAGTCGATCCAGGAGCGGCTCCAGCGCCGTCCCGACAGCCGCGAGGCACGGCTCGACCGCGCGCTCGACGAGTCGATGGACGCGAGCGATCCGCCCGCCTCGACCCAGCCGATCCACAGCCACGAACCGCCGAAGTCATCGGGCTACAGCGAGGAGGAGGAGAAGGCGCGGCAGGAAGACGCCTGACGGTCAGGCTATCAAGCAGTCGCCCACTGTCCCTCTCCCTTTGGGAGAGGGAAGGAGCTGCGAAGCGGCGGGAGGGTGAGGGTGACTACGGCTGGTGTGGTCACCCTCACCCTCCCACCCGGCTACGCCGGGCGGGCCCCTCCCTCTCCCAAAGGGAGAGGGGTGATGGAAGCATCGACAGCTAAGCCGCAGGCGCCAGCTCGATCACATCGAGCAGCGATTCGTATGCGGGATAGGGCAAGGCGATCCGCCAGCGGCGCTCGCCGACGCGCTCGACTACCCCCGCCATGTCGCGCGCGTCATCGCGGCCGTACTGGACCGGCACCATCTCGTCGCCGAACGTCAGCGTGCCGAGGAAGATCGCCCGCGCATTGCTCTCGCGGTAGATGCGCCCGATCGGACGCTGCGGACCGTCGTCCTTGCGAAAGCCGAGGACGTCGCCGTCGGCCTCGATCCGGCATCGCGACCAGGGATAGGCAGTGAACTCCGCCGCGGCGGACCCTTCCTTGGCGCCGAGCTTGAAGGTGCGGCACCGATAGTCGCCGGCGGGCGGCATCGCTCCGGTGAGCGCCAGGTCGGGCTCGAACAGCGCCCCGCCGGCGGTGATCTCCGCGCCCTTGCCGGCGCCGCGGGCCTTGTCGAGCGCCTCGATCCACGCGTCGCGCCAGCGCCGAAGCCGGTCGCGATCAGGATCGGTGGCGACCGCGCGCCAGTTCGCATGGACCGGCTCGGCGGTGGTGCAGACCTTCTCCGCCTTGCCCGCACAGGCGGCGAGCAGCGAACAGGCGAGCAGGGCGGGGAGGCTGCGCATCGGCTGCGACTGTGCCCGTCCGCGGCGCCGCTGCCAAGCGCCTCTATTCCGCGGTCCACCCACCGTCGACGGTCAGGTTGGCGCCGGTGATCTGCGCCGCCTCGTCGCGGCACAGGAACAGCGCGAGCGCGGCGACCTGATCGGGCTGGACGAACTCCTTGGTCGGCTGCGCCTCCAGCAGCACGTCGTTGATCACCTGCTCGCGCGTCAGCCCGCGCGTCTTCATCGTGTCGGGGATCTGGTTCTCGACCAGCGGGGTCCAGACATAGCCCGGCGAGATCGCGTTGACGGTGATGCCGAACGTCGCCGTCTCCAGCGCCACCGTCTTGGTGAGGCCGGCGATGCCGTGCTTGGCGGCGACATAGGCCGACTTGTTGGGGCTGGCGACCAGGCTGTGCGCCGAGGCGGTCGAGATGATGCGGCCCCACTTCTTCTCCTTCATGTGCGGCACCGCGGCGCGCATCACGTGGAAGGCGGAGCTGAGGTTGATCGCGATGATCGAGTCCCATTTGTCGATCGGGAACTCCTCGATCGGGGAGACGTGCTGGATGCCGGCGTTGATCACGACGATGTCAGGGCCGCCGAGCTCGTCGTGGCAGCGCTGGACCATCGCCGCGATCTGGTCCGGCTTGGTCATGTCGGCGGCGTCGTAGAGCGCGCCGGCGCCGCTCGCCTCGGCGAGCTTGGCCCGCTCCGCCTCGATCGCCGCCGCGTCGCCGAAGCCGTTGATCACCACCGCCGCGCCCGCGCCCGCGAACGCCTTGGCATAGGCGAGGCCGATGCCCGAGGTGGAACCGGTGACGAGAGCGGTCTTGCCCTTGAGGAACATAGCTGACTCCTAGTTCAAATCCGTTCGTCCCGAGCGAAGTCGAGGGACCTTGCCGGACGAGGCAAGGCGGCCTCGCTCGGCTCGGTGCCGTGTCTCGACTTCGCTCGACACGAACGGTGGGGGAAGAAACACGGCCTACCGCCGCGTGAGGTCGAACGCGGCGGTCTTGCCGTCGAGGATGTTGCTGGCGACGAGCTGCGCGTTGGCGATGGTCTCGTCCACCGCGGCGCGGCCGGCGGTCCAATGCTCGCGCATCGTCCGCGCCGAGAACTCGAAGTCGCGCGCGCCGCCTTCCCAGGCATTGGCGCGGTAGATCAGGTGGACGATGTTGACCGGCCATTCGTCGGCCTCGTCGGCCAGCCTGCGCACCTCCGGCATCTCGCACAGCTCGGGCGGCAGCTTGGCGAGCATCCTGCGGATCGCCTCGCGTTCCCGGCGCAGCCTCAGCCGTTCGTCGGAGATGGCGCGCGTGCGGCTGGAGAAGCGGATCTCCTTCTCGCGCGCCGCGACGTCCAGGATCGTGCGCGGCATCTCCGCCGTGGCGGAGAACAGGTCGACCTGGAACACCAAGGTGTCGCAGCTCTGATGGTCCAGCACATGCGTCAGCGGCGTGTTGGAGACGAGCCCGCCGTCCCAATACCAGCGCCCGTCGATCTCGACCGGCGGCAGCCCCGGCGGCAACGCGCCGGATGCCATGATGTGGCGCGCGTCGATGCGGTCGGTGGTGGTGTCGAAATAACGGAAGTTGCCGCTCTCGACGTCGACCGCACCGACCGACAGCCGCACCGGCCCTTTGTTGAGCAGATCCCAGTCGACCAGTGCGTCGAGCGTCTTTGCGAGAGGCGCCGAATCATAGAAGCTGAGCGCTTCGGGAGTGCCGGGCGTCGCGAACGTCGGCGGGACGGGGCGCGGCGTGAAGAAGCCCGGCACGCCCATCAGCATCACCGCGCCCGCCGACCATTCGTGGACGAACTCGCGGACCTGGTCCTGCGGATAGATGGGAAAGCTCGGCAGCGCCGAGGTGGCCGTGTCCCAGAAGGCCTGGAGCCGTTCGATCCGCCGCTCGGGCGGATTGCCGGCGACGATCGCGGCGTTGACCGCACCGATCGAGATGCCGGCAACCCAGTCGACCTCGACGTCGGCCTCGCCCAGCGCCTCGATTACGCCGGCCTGGTAGCTGCCGAGCGCGCCGCCGCCCTGCAGCACCAGCGCCACGCATTCCGGCAGCGGCAGCGCCGCCGCCCGCGAGCGGGTAGGGCGTTTCGCCTGGGGCTCGGCATCGGCCATCGCCGCTCTCATGCCGCAGTGCAGCGAGTCGGGGCAAATGAAATCCGGTTCACGTTGGCCGGGCAGCGGGAAGCGATTGCAACTGCGGCGATCCCGGCGCATTCATGGCCGGACGGCAATCAGGGGAGGCCGGGCAATGCGGCTCGACGATCTCGATCCAAGCGAAAACGTCCGCGATCTCGGTTCCGGCGGCAGGGGCGGAGGCGGCGGCTTTCCGCTGCTCGGCCTGCTGCCCCTGCTGTTCAGCGGGCGGAGGATGGGCTGCGGCACGATCGGCCTGCTGGTCGTCGTCGGCCTCGTCTATGTGATGATGAGCGGCGGTGGCGGCGGCCTGCTCGGCGGCGGCGGAGGCTCGCTCGCGCCGACGCAGCAGGGCGCGTCGACCGCGGGCGGCACGGGCGCCAAGGTCTGCAACACCGCCGAGCGGCTGTTCTCCTGCCGCGTGCTCGCCAGCACCGAGCAGGTGTGGGGCAAGCTCTTCGCCGCGAGCGGACAGCGCTACCAGCCGCCGACGCTCAACTTCTATCAGGGAGGCACCCAGTCGGGCTGCGGCGCCGCCACCTCTGCGGCCGGGCCATTCTACTGCCCGCCTGATCACGGCGTCTTCCTCGACACCAGCTTCTTCGACGAGCTCCAGAACCGCTTCGGCGCCAAGGGCGACTTCGCCGAGGCCTATGTGATCGCGCACGAGGTCGGCCATCACATCCAGACGCTGACCGGCACCTCGCAGCGTGTGCAGCAGGCCCAGCAGCGCGCCGGCCGCGTGCAGGGCAACCAGCTCTCGGTGCGGCTCGAGCTGCAGGCGGATTGCTACGCCGGCGTCTGGGCCAAGCAGAGCGGCCGCCTGGAGCCCGGCGACGTCGAGGAGGGCATGACCGCCGCCCGCGCGATCGGCGACGACACGCTCCAGCGCCAGGCGCAGGGGACGGTGGTGCCCGACAGCTTCACCCACGGCAGCTCCGACGAGCGCATGCGCTGGCTCCGCCGCGGGCTGGAGACGGGCGACCCCGCGCAGTGCGACACGTTCAGCGGGTCGATCGACTAGGCGGTGAGCTGGTAACGGGGAACGGTCGAGGCTGGTGGTTAGCCGTCGTTGGGGCAGCGACAGGGGTTCGGCGGATGCGCGCTCGGCTCCAGCCGGAAAGGCCGATGGAGTCCTTTCTCAAAAGCAGACGTTCCCCGAGGCGATTTTCCCGACCCGCGCTACTCGCCGATGCTGGAAAGGAATTCGTCGAGTTGCTCCAGTTGCTCCGGCAATGCGGCCGCCGAGCCCTGCAGTGCTTCCTCGAGCGCCTCCTTGGACGGATAGGCTTCGTGGAAACGCAGCAGCGTCTTACCGCCCTGGTCCTCGAAGGTCACGGTCGTGACCGCGCCCTCTTCGCCCTCGTCGTTGGTCCAGACGATGCGCTCGTTCGGCACCACCTCGAGATACTTGCCGTAGAAGGCCATGGTATCCGAACCGCCGGCGCTGAATTCCAGGCGATATTTGCCGCCGGTACGGACGTCCATATCGCACGATACCAGCGAAACGCCGGATGCCGATCTTGGCATCCACCAGCGCTGGAACAACTCAGCTTGGCTCCACGCCCGGTAAACCATGCTCGGCGGCGCATCGAATGCCCGCGTTACGACGAGTTCGCGATCCCCTCTGCGCTCGATTGACGTGCGGTTCTGCGCACCGCCTGCACTGCTAACCTGCTGATTCATCGCTTCCCTCCTGTTTCATTTCGCTGATGATTTCGTCCAATGCGTCGAAGCGGGCCTCGAACAGCTTGCGATGCGCCTCGATCCACTCGGCCTCCGCCTCGAGGCCGCGTTTCCCGAGCTTGCAGGTCCTCACCCGTCCGACCTTCTGCGTGACGACGAGCCCCGCCCGCTCGAGAACCTGGACGTGCTTCTTCATGCCGGTCAGCGTCATCTGGAACTTGTCCGCGAGACTGGTGATCGACGCGCTCTCTCGCCCAAGCTGATCGATGATCCCGCGGCGGGTCGCATCGGACAGCGCCGCAAACGAGAGATCGAGGGGAGGGCTTGAATACTGAACCATATAGTTCAGTGTCTAGCCTGCTCGCACAGGAAGCGCAAGCGTCCCGAACTTTCCATGCCGTAGACCGGTCATCCGAGGCGCGTGCTTGCGCTCGATATGCCGGGTGCGATCCGGAACCGGGATGGCCGCCGTCTCTCACGCCTTGCAATGTAGGATTTCGCCTGCTTGGCTCGTCGGGTCCGAGCTGCGCGAGGCGCCGGCCCGCTCTTTGATCCTGTCGATCCCATCCCGCGTCGCGCCGCTGTCGCGTCCCCGCCGCATCCCTGGCGCGTCAGCGTCGCGCTGCTGGCGCGCCTCTGTCGCGCCCTTGGCGCGCCGGTGTCGCGCCGCTGTCGCGTTGCCGTCGCATCCCTGTCGCGTCGGCGCCGCGTTCCCACGTGCCGGCTCGCGTGCACCTGCCCCGAGTCAATTTAGTCAACATTTTCGGGGCAATCCGACACCAGAAACGCAATCCGGAAAGGGGCCCGCTCTACCCGTGACTTTCGTGACCTTCGACGGATTTCCGCGGGTTTCCGGCGCCTGTCGCCGTCTCTCAGAGGCGCACCAGCATCTTGCCGGTGTTGGCGCCGCTGAACAGGCCGAGGAAGGCGTCGGGCATCGCCTCGATCCCGTCGACCACCGTCTCCTCCCGCCTGAGCTGCCCGGCGGCGAGAAGCGCGCCCATGCCGCGGTAGAACTCGTCCGCGCGGTGCATATGGTCGAAGACCAGGAAGCCGGTGATACGGATGCGTGCGCCGATCACGCGGGCGAGGTAGCGCAGCCTCGTCGGTTCGGCGCTGTTGTAGACGTCGATCATCCCGCAGATCGCGAAACGCGCATGCAGCCGCGCCGCGGCGAGTGCAGCATCGAGATGGCCGGCGCCGACATTGTCGAAATAGACGTCGATCCCGTCGGGCGCTGCCGCGCGCAGCCCGTCCAGCACAGGCCCGGCCTTGTAATCGATCACCTGGTCGGCGCCGAGCGAGCGCACCCAGGCGCATTTCTCCGCCCCGCCCGCCGAGCCGATCACCGTCATTCCCTTGGCCTTGGCGATCTGGACCACGGTCGATCCGACCGCGCCCGCCGCGGCGGAGACGAACACCGTCTCGCCCGGCTTGGCCTCGGCGACGTCGAGCAGGCCGAAATAGGCGGTCATGCCCGGCATCCCGAGCTGCCCCAGGAACGCCTGCGGCGGCACGTCGAGCGCCGGCAGCTTCTGCGCCTCGTCCGCGGGCAGCGCCGCCTCCTCGCGCCAGCCGCGCATGTGCTGGACGAGATCGCCCGGCGCGAAGCCGTCGGCCCGGCTCTCGACCACCTTGCCGACCGCGCCGCCGGTCATCGGCTCGCCGAGCGCATAGGGGGCGGCATAGCTCTTCGCGTCGTTCATCCGGCCGCGCATATAGGGGTCGACCGACAGCCACAGGTTGCGCACCCGGATCTCGCCTTCGCGGAGCGCGGACGGCTCGATCTCCCTGAGCGCAAAGTCGCCGGCCTGCGGCAATCCCTGCGGGCGGCGTTCGAGGGTCCAGGCGCGGGGCATCGTCGCTCTCCCATTGGCTTTCGAGCCATGGGTATGGCCGCCGCGCCCGCACCGCAAGCGCGTGATGCGAAAACGCCCGGGCGGCGAGGCCCGGGCGTTCCATAGCTGGATCGGGCAGGCGCCCGGCCGGCTCAATAGGTGCCGGAGAAGCTCCGGTTGAGGTTGGTCGTGCCCTCGCCGGTGTCGCGATCGCGGTCGCGATCCGATCCGAAGAAGGCGCTCGAGCGCTCCTCGTCGCGCCAGTGCGTCTTCGCTTCCTCGGCCGACTTGATGATCGTCACCTTACCGTCGACCGACTGGATCCAGCTCGACGGGATCGAGTGATGGCGGCCGCCCGCGTCGGCATCGCTCTTGGTCAGGACGATACGGTCGCCGCGGACGCAGTCGACGGTGCCGACATGCTCGCCGTCGGAGCCGACCACCTCCATATGCTCCTCGACCTGCTGCAGCGCGCTGCGCTGGGTCTGGCGGTTCGAGCGCCAGGTGCCGAACTCGCTCTCGAACCGGCGCGCATTCTCCCGGCGATATTCGTCATAGTCGCGGTCGAGCGCGTCGATCTGCGAGCGGCGCCAGTTGTGATAGTCGCGGTCGTGGTGGCCGTAGCCCGCCCAATTCTGACCACGCTCGCCATAGCCCATGCGCTCGTCATAGCGCTGGTCGAGTTCGCGGCGGCGCTCGGCATCCTCGTCGCCGAACCACGAGCGGACCTCGTCGCCTGCCCGCGCCATGAAGCCGCGGTCCTCATAGTCGTAGCCCTCGGGCACGCGGCCAAAGTCGCGGCGCCCGCGATAGCCGCGCTCGCGCCAGTCGTCGCGGCCGCCGCGATAATCGCGCTCATATCCGCCGCGCCCGGTTTCGGTGAAGCGATGTCCGTCATGGGCATAGGCGCCGCGATAGTCGCCGCCGAAATTCTGCTGGCCGTAGCCCTGGCCGCGGTAGCCGTAATAATCGCGCTCGCCATAGCCGCGCCGGCCATAGTCGCCGGGCCGCTCGTACGACGCACCATAGCCGCCGCCATAGCCGGTGCCGCCGCCGCGGAAATTGCGGTCGTAGCGCGGGCCGATCACTCCGGCGGCCTCGTAGTTGCGGGCGCTCGAATAGCTGTAGTCGCGGCCGGATCCGTAGTCGCGGCCATAGTCCTGTTCCTCGCGGTCATAGTCGCGCGTGAAATCGTCGTTGCGGAAACGGTCGGTCATGTCCTGCATCCTTCCTTCGAACCTGTCTGGATGCGCGCCGCGACGGCGGCGGCTCCTCCGGGGAATCAAAGGACGACGACAGCGAATGTTCCGCGCCGGAAGGCGCCCGGGGCGACGAAACGGGCCAGCCGGGCGTTGAGAAAAAAGCTTGCGCGATGGGCGTTGCATCGCCCGAACCATGCCGCTAAGGGAGCGCCTCCCGACGGCCACGGCCGGGCGGGACCGGGAGTGCGGGGCTGTAGCTCAGATGGGAGAGCGCTGCAATCGCACTGCAGAGGTCAGGGGTTCGATTCCCCTCAGCTCCACCATCGCCTCCCGTTTGAAATTCCACGATTTTATTCCCGCCGCCTGACCCACTCTCGACCGCGCATCGGCACGTCGGGGCGCGGCGGGCTTGATCCTGAGCGGCGATAGAGCATTAAAACCGCATGGTTTTGCGTAAACGACGGTCGATGCCCGCGGGCTTCGCCATCACCGCCGCGCTGCTGCTGGCGCCCTTTGCCCTGTCGCCGCTGCCCGCCGCGGACCCGGCGCCGTTCGACCTGCCGGGGCCGGCGCTCGGCATCTCCGTCACGCGTAACGGCGTCACGCTGCCGATCGGGGAGGTGCCGGCGCTGGCGGAGGGGGACAAGCTGACGATCGCCGCCGACCTGCCGGAGGACCAGCGCGCCCGCTTCCTGCTGCTGTCCGCCTTCCTCAGCGGCGCGACCAACCCGCCGCCCAAGGACTGGATCCGCACCGCCGAGACCTGGAAGCGCAAGGCCAAGGACAAGCGCCTTGCCCTGACGGTGCCGGAGGGGGCGCGGCAGCTGGTCCTGTTCCTGGTTCCCGAGACCGGCGGAGCGTCCGACACCATCACCGACGCGGTGCGCGGGCGGCCGGGCGAGTTCGTCCGGGCGACGCAGGATCTCAACCAAGCGTCGCTCGACCGCTCGCGGCTCAACGTCTTCATGGCCGCGATCCGCGCGCAGGAGGACACGCATCCCGAATATCTGAGGAGCATCGCCCCCAGGCTGGCGCGCAGCCTGTCGATGAAGCTCAACGCCGATTGCCTTGCCCAGGTGATCGAGCAGCAGGCGGCGTGCCTCCTCGAGAACCGCGACTCGCTGATCCTTGCCGACGTGCACACCAGCTCGCTGAGCGAGACGCTGGTCGGCGCGCCGACCGATCTCGCCCTGCAGCTCAGCTACACGCGTGAGGGCGGCCTCGGCTATTACAGCCCCTATATCGGCGTCGTCCGCGACATCGCCCGGGTGTTCGGCGCGTTCAGCAATCCGCAGTTCGGCTATCTTCCGACGCTGAGCCTGCGGCAGGGCGACCGCGTGTCGCTGCTCCTCAACGCCGCGCCGTCGTTCGCCAAGCCCAAGTCGGTGATGGTCGTCTCGATGCCCGCGATCGGGCCGGATCGCCCGCCGCAGCTGCACAATGCGGCCGAGCGCCCGATCTGCGCCACCCGGCCGAATGCGGTCCTTCCCGTCGAAGGCGCGCCGCTGATCTATTCGACCGGCTATGCGCGCAACATGAAGGTGCGGCTCGCCGCGGCGTCGGGCCGTACTCTCGACGTGCCGGTCAAGGCGCGTCCGGACCTCGGCGGCTATGTCTGGGCGGGTGCGATTCCCGCCGGCGCGCCGAAGGGCGCGGTCACCGCCCAGCTCCATGGCTTCTGGGGATTCGATCCGTTCGACGGCCCGCAATTCGACCTGCAGTTCCCCGGCGACACGGGCTGGAGCGCCGGCGAGGGCGTGCCGCTGGCAGTCGGGCGCGACAACAAGGTGGTGTTGAGCGGGCCGGCTCCTGCCTGCGTGGAAAGCATTGCCCTGCGATCGGGCAATTCACCCTCGCGGCCGATCGCCTGGACGATGGCCGACGACGGCCGCATCGCGGTGACCCTTCCGCTGCGCGAGACCCCCGGCGGCGAGGTCGCGATCGAGATCAGGCAGTTCGGTGCCGCCAAGCCCGTGAAGCTGCCCTTGCCGGTCCAGGCGGAGGCCGCGCCGGTCGAGCCGGCCGTGACGCCGGCCCCGCCCGCGCCTTGATTGCCGCTGCCCGGCCGCCGCTCTAGATCAGGAGACATGGCCGATCAGCCCGCAGCGATCATCCCCGCCGCCACCGTCGTCGTGATGCGCGACCGCCCGAGCGGCGCGCCCGAGCTGCTGATGCTGGAGCGGTCGGCGGCGATGTCCTTCGCCGGCGGGGCGCTGGTGTTTCCCGGCGGACGGGTCGATCCCGGCGATCGGGCGCTGGCGGAGGTCGGCGGCGCCGACGATCCCGAGGACGCCGCCGCACGGATCGCCGCGGTGCGCGAGGCGATCGAGGAAGCGGGAATCGCGCTGGCGCTCGATCCGATGCCGGACGCCGCTGTGCTCGGGGAGATGCGGGCGGCGCTTCACGGCGGGATGCCCCTTGGTGAGGCACTCGAGAGGGTGGGAGCGGGGCTGGCGCTCGACCGGCTGGTGCCGTTCGCGCGGTGGCTGCCGCTCGGCGTCCCGCATCGCATCTTCGATACGCGCTTCTATCTCGCTCGAGCCCCGGAAGGCGCGGCCCCGAGCGTTGACGCGACCGAGAATAGCCGCCTGTTCTGGGCCACCGCCAGCGACGTGCTGGAGGAGGCTGACGCCGGCCGAGCGACGATCATTTTCCCCACCCGGCGCAACCTCGAGCGGCTCGCGCTGTTCGGCAGCTTTAACGATGCAGTCGCCGATGCGCGCGCGCATCCCGTACGGACGATCACGCCGCACGTCGAGGTGCGGGACGGCGTCGAGCATCTCTGCATCCCGGACGATCTCGGCTACCCAGTCACCGCGGAGCGGCTGACCCGCGTCCGGCGCGCATGAGCAAACCCCGCAAGACGCTGTGGAAGCTGTGGTGGACGGTCAAGAACGCCTCCGTGCTGCTGGCGTTCCTGTTCGTGCTCTATGCGTTGATGAAGGCGCGGCCACAGGACCTGCCCTGGACGGAGCTCGACCTTGCCGAGACGCCGGGCATCTCCACCGGCGACAAGCTCATGGCGCTTGGCGGGGACTTCGCCGAATGCCGCGCGCTGCTCGACAAGGCCGGTGTGCGCTTCACGCCGCTGGCGCCGCTCGCCGACGGACAATGCGGCTACAGCAACGGCGTGCGGCTGGATGATGGGGGATCGCAGCAGATCGCCTTCTCACCCGACCGGCTGGGCGTGTCCTGTCCGGTCGCGGCGGGGCTGGCGATGCTCGAATGGAACGTGATTCAACCCGCCGCACAACGCCATTTTCGCTCGCGCGTGGTGCGGATCGAGCATCTCGGCAGCTACAACTGCCGCCGCATGTACGGCCGCAGCACCGGCGACTGGAGTGAGCATGCCCATGCCAACGCCCTTGACGTTGCCGGCTTCGTCCTCGCGGACGGAACGCGGATCAGCGTGCTGAAGGATTGGCAGGGGCAGGGGGAGAAGCCGCGCTTCCTGCATGAGGTCCGCGACGGCGCGTGCGAGTTGTTCGCGACCGTCCTGTCGCCCGATTACAACGCTGCCCACCGCGACCATTTCCACATCGATCAGGCGCAGCGCGGCGCGCTCGGTTCACGAGCGTGCCGCTAGCAGCTCAGTTAGGCAGCGCGGCCGCGTCGACCTTCTCGACCCAATAGGGGAAGAAGGCCGGCTTGCGCGTCGACCAGCCTGAGGCGGTCGCCGCCGCTTCGCTGATCGACTGGAGCAGCTTGCGGCGAAGGTCCGGGTGCAGCGTCGGCAGCGCCGATGCGGCGCAGAATGCCGCCGGCAGCCACGGCCGCACCTCGGCGCCGATCAGCCGCTCGTAGAGGAAGCGATAGGCCGAGAAGGTCGGCAGCCGCCCTTGGCCGAGGTCGAACGCCGACACCGTGATCAGCGGCGCCATGAACGGCTCGATTGCCTCGAGCCCGCTGTCGTCGGGCAGCAGCGCACGGACCTCGGGAAGCCGGTCGTACATCCGCGCCTGCGCCCGGATGCTCGCCGCCTCGACCACGTCGCGCGACCAGCGCGCCAGCGCATCCTCGCGATCGAGCCCGATGTCGAGCGCGCGCCGGATGTAGCGCTGCGTCGCCGCGCTGAACCCGGCGAATTCCTTCATCTCCGCCAGCGTCATCGCGCCTTCGGCCGGTTTCATCTTGGAAGCCATCGTCGTCACCCCACCCGCCAAACACGACAGGACGATGCACCCGAGCGGTTAACCAACCCCTTAACCATTCGTCGTCCGCCGTTCATCTATGGAAACATGAACGCCGTTGCACCGCAACAAAGCTGCGACGAACCGAGTCGGCTATCCACAGGATTTCGTGCAGTGATGCATGGAGGCAACAATATGTAGCCTCTTGCGAGCGATGCAGCCGCGGCGGGATCGGGGTGAACCGAAAGGTTCCGCTCAATTCGTCCCATCAGGTCACCGGTTCAACGCCGATGGGGTTCCCGCGCCCGTCCGCGCCTGCATAGTGCCTCCCAGTTGGATCGTTAAGGACCGGGGGGTCTTCATGCACATTCGCGGTGTTGCGGCGCGTGTCGCGCTGGTGGCTGCCGGCCTGCTGATGACCGCCGCTCCCGCCCAGGCCAAGTTCTGGCAGTGCGTGCCCTACGCCCGCATGATTTCCGGCGTGAACATCCACGGCAATGCGCTCACCTGGTGGGATCAGGCCGCGGGGCGCTACGAGCGCGGCTCGGCGCCGAAGAAGGGCGCGGTGCTCGCCTTCGCGCCGACCAGGCGGATGCGGCTCGGCCATGTCGCCACCGTCTCCAAGGTGGTGAGCGAGCGCGAGGTGCTGCTGACCCATGCCAACTGGTCGCGCCGCGGCGGCGTCGAGACCGATGTCCGCGCGGTCGACGTGTCCGAGGCCGGCGACTGGAGCCGCGTCAAGGTATGGTACGCGCCGAACGGCGGGCTCGGCACCTCCACCTACCCGACCCACGGCTTCATCTATCCGGACAGCGCGCCGACGACGACGCCGGATGAGGATGAGGCGCCGATTGCCCCGGTGATGACCGCGGCGGCCACCGCAGCCGCGAACTTCAAGCTTGCCAGCATCACGGCGATCGGCACCGCCTCGAACTGAGCTATCCTGTCAGGGCGCGGGGCGTGAACGCCAGCGCCACGCCGTTCATGCAATAGCGTTTGCCGGTCGGCTTCGGGCCGTCATCAAACACATGCCCCAGATGCCCGCCGCAGCGGCGGCAATGGACCTCGTTGCGCACCATGCCGAGCGTGGTATCGCGACTCAGCGCGACGGCATTGGGGAGGGGCGCCCAGAAGCTCGGCCAGCCGGTACCGCTGTCGAACTTGGTCCTGGAGGTGAACAGCGGCAGCTGGCAGCCGGCGCAGGAGAAGACGCCGGAGCGATGCTCCTTGTTGAGAGGGCTGGTGAAGGGATATTCGGTGCTCGCCTTGCGCAGCACGGCATAGGCCTGCGGCGACAGCCGCTTGCGCCATTCGGCGTCGGAGAGCTGGACCTCGTAGGCCGCGACAGTGCTTCCCGGCCATAGGGCGGCGGCGGTGAAGCCGGTCAGGCCGACGAAGACGGTCCGCCGATCGATGTGCATCGAAACCTCTCCAGCAGGGCGCAAGCAGACGAGGGCTCGCCTGAAACGCCAGTCCGGTCCATATGGACCCGCGATCAATATGGAGAGGGGCGATGGCGATTGGCAAGCTGGCGATGCTGCTCGCGGGATTGATGCTGGCCGGAGCGGCGCAGCAGCCGCCGCGCGATCCGCACCTCCCGGCGCCGGTCGTCGACAGCGTGCCGCCCGAGCTGCCGCGTGGACTTCGCGACGGCGTGCTGATCCTGTCCAAGACCAACGGCTGGCGCCATCTCGAGCATCTTCCGCATTCGAACGCCGTGATTGGCGAGCTCGCGGCGGCCGCCCGGCGGCGCAGCTATGCGACCGAGAATGCGGCGGTGCTGAACGAGGCCCAGCTCGCGCATTTCTCGGTGGTGGTGCTGAATAGCGTCAGCGGCGACTTTGCCACTCCGGCACAGCAGGCGGCGCTCCGCAAGTGGATCGAAGCGGGCGGCGGCGTGGTGGCGCTTCATGCGGCGGGCGACGGCAGCCATGCCTGGCCATGGTGGATCGACGAGGTGATCGGCGCGCGCTTCACCGGCCATCCGGGCGGTGCGGATCATATCCAGCGGGCCAGTATCTCGATCCTCGCGCCGGATCATCCGGTGATGGCGGGCGTCCGGCTGCCCTGGGCGCCGGAGGACGAATGGTATTCGTTCGATCGCGTGCCGGGCGGTGCCGGGCTCACCCTGCTCGCGACCATCGACGAGGGCAGCTACCGCCCGCCGGAGGGCAAGGCGATGGGCAAGCTCCATCCGGTGATCTGGGCACGGCAGGTGGGGCGGGGCCGGGTGGTCTATGCCGCGCTCGGACACACGCCCGAAGCCTATGACGACCCGAACTTCCGGCGCGTCATCGCCAATGCCTTGCGCTGGGTGGCGAAGCGCTAGGTCGCGTCGCATGTCGCGGCCGCCGCTTGCCGGTTCGAGGTCGACCGAAAAAGTTGACTAAATTGACTCGGGGCGCGTGTCTGCGAGCCTACGCTGGGAAGGCTGCGTCGACGCGACAGGGAAGCGACAGGGAAGCGACAGGGAAGCGACAGGGAAGCGACAGGGAAGCGACAGGGACGCGACATGGACGCGACATGTGTGCGACGCGGACGCGCCATGAGCGCGGCACGGGAATGAACGGGGTCAAAGAGCGGACCGACGCTCGCGGACGTCGGAGCGCACGAGCCAAGCAAACGAAATCCTACATTGCAAGGGCGGCAGGGCGTCCGCACTCAACAGTGGCGAACCTGCCTTGTGCTTTTCCGTATGAGACCGAATCGTGCTCCTGCGAAGGCAGGAGCCTTGGCCGAGAGCGCCTCGGCTTGCCAGGGCTCCTGCCTTCGCAGGAGCACCGGTTTCATTTCTTCGGACAGACCATAGCCCCTCCTCCTGAAGGGGAGGGGTTAGATTGCCGAACGTCGATCAGTCCCTGCTTTCAGGTTCAATACCGGCTCAGCTCCACCGGCATCTTGCGGTATCCGTGAACGAAGCAGGCGGAGACGCGCACCGGCTCCTCGAGCAGGTTCACGCGCAGCCGCCGCTTCGCCATCTCCTCGAGCAGCACGCTGATCTGCAGCTCCGCCAGCCGCGCGCCGACGCAGCGGTGGATGCCGTGGCCGAAGGCGAGGTGGCGCCGCGCGTTCGGGCGGTCGACCACGATCTTGTCGGCATCCTCGCCGAACACGCTCTCGTCGCGGTTGGCGGAGATGTACCAGAGCGCGATCTTGTCGCCCTCCTTGATCCTGTGCCCCTCGACCTCGGTATCCTGCGTCGCCGTCCGCCGCATGTGGGCGAGCGGGGTCTGCCAGCGGATGATGTCCTGCACCGCGTTCGGGATCAGCGACGGATCGGCCTCCAGCTTCGCGCGCTCGTCGGGGAACTGGTTGAGGCCATAGGCGTAGGCCGACATCGAGTTGCGCGTGGTGTCGTTGCCGCCGACGATCAGCAGGATGAGGTTCCCGATGAACTCGTACTGATCCATGTGCGCCATCGCGTCGGAATGGATCATCATGCTGATGAGGTCGGGGGTCGGTTCCTTGCCGACCTTCTGGTTCCACAGGTTCTGGAAATAGGCGCCGCACTCGAACATGTGCTGCAGCCGCTGCTGGCGGAGCTCGTCGTTCTTGACGATCTCGATGTCGCCGGCCCAGTCCGACCAGAAGGTGAGCTTGCGCCGGTCCTCCCACGGGAAGTCGAACAGGATCGCCAGCATCTGCGTGGTCAGCTCGATCGAGACGCGGTCGACCCAGTCGAACGTCTCGCCGACCGGCAGCGCGTCGAGGATCTCGGACGTGCGGCGGCGGATGTCGTCGGTCATCCGCACCATTTCCGACGGGGTGAAGGCCGGTGCGACGGTGCGGCGCTGCGCCGTATGCACCGGGCGGTCGCGGGCGATGAACATCGGCATCTTCACCCCGTCCGTGGAGGGATCGAAGTCGGCGATGGTGATCCCGCCCGCCTCCGATGAGAAGATTTCGGGAAGCGATTCGATATGGACGATCGGCTTGTAGGTCGCGACCGACCAGAACGGGCCGAAGCCGCTGTGCTCGGTCTTGTGGATACCGCCGCGGCGCCGGATCTCGGCGAAGGGCGCCTGCCACACGTCGTCGCGGTAGAGCTCGGGCCGGCTGACGTCGAGCGGATCGACCTCCGGGCTATGCACCGAATCCTGCGCAAGCGTCGCCATCCTGCCTCTCCCGATATGCGGCGAGGAGAATGCCTTAACTGACACCTGTGTCAATAGCGGTTCGTCGCCGGAACAGCCTCGGGCTGCCCGATTGCAGCACGCCGCGCCGGAACAGCTGGGCGCCGAGCCAGATGGTGATCGCCACCCACAGCGCCTGCCAGCCGAGCGCCAGCAGGTGCGGCCACAGCTCCGGCTTGTTTGCCGCCCGCGCGCCCATCGCCAGCGGCGAGCTGAACGGGAAGATCTCGGCGCCCCGCGCGATCCAGCTGTCGGGGCTGGAGGCAGCCGCCTGCGCCCAGCCGAACATCGCCATCTGGAACATGGTGATCGGCAACGACAGCAGCTGGATCTCGCGCGGGGTCGACGCCTGCGCCCCGACGCTCAGGAATACCGCGCCCTGCAACAGGTATGACATGGTGAAATAGGCGAAGAACAGGATCGGGAACGCCGGTATCCCGACCGCCGGCCCGATGCTCGCAAAGGCGCGGCCGAGCCCTCCCGGCAGCAGCGTGGCGAGATTGCCGAGGATCGTGCCCCAGAAGCCGACGAACAGGATCGCGACGCCGAACATGCCGATCAGCTTGCCCAGGAACACGCTTTCGAGCGGCACTGCGGCGGCGAGCACCTCGATCACCTTGTTCGACCGCTCCTCCGCCATGGTGCCGACCGCCTGGCCCGCCAGCATCAGCGTCAGGAGGAAGATGCCGAACACGGTGAAGAATGCCGCCTGCCCATGCCCCGAGACGGTGGCGGTGACGCGCTTCACCGGCTGCTTGGTGGCGGTGGAGAGCGTGCCCGGCACGCGGGTATCGCGCAGGCTCTCCTCGGCCAGGCGGGCCAGATAGTCGGCATGGCGGCCCCCGCGATCGGCGTATAGCACCGTCGGACGCTCGATCGGCCCGAAGAGGACGGCAGAGGCCTCGATATCCCTGCGTTCGAACAGCGCGCGCGCTTGGGCCTGCGGAGCGGCATCGGGAGCCTCGACGACCAGTTCCGGCGGCGCTTCGCTGCGGCGGAACAGCGGGCGCAGGTTCCGATCGGCCGCGAGCAGCGCGCGGCCTTCCGCGGCGGGCACGATCGCGACGATTCGCTCCTTGTCGAGCGAGCTGTCGGCGATGCTGTGCGCGCCCATCCCCCCGATCGCGCCGAAGCTCATCATGATGAGCGGCGCGAGCAGGAAGATGAGGAAGGTCGGCGTGAACACGGTCGCGATGAAGTCGCGCCGGGCGACCGTCAGCGTCTGGCGGATGAGGCGACGGGCGGTGCTCATGCCGCCAAGAACCTATCGAACCCAATCGTCACCCCGGCCCCCTCGACGCCGCCTGCGGCGTCGCTCGGGACAGGCTTGTGCCGGGGTCCACCGTGCCGATCATTCATCGGCCGCGGAGCTTGCTGCACGGTGGATGCCGGAACAAGTCCGGCATGACGGTGGGAGAAGGGGCGCCGTGCTACACTCATGCCGCCTGCTCCAGCGCGTCGCGGCCGACGATCCTGACGAAGGCGTCGTGCAGCCCCGGTCGCTCGATCGACAGGCCGGAGATGCCGTAGCCCGCTTCGATCAGCCGGGTCAGCGTCGCCTCGATCCCTTCCTCGGGCAGGGTGAACTGCCAGCCGCCGTTCTCGCGTTCGGCATCGGCGGGCAGCAGCGCGCGGATGGCGTCGTTCGGGTGATGCGGCACGTAATGCGCCTTCATCGGCAGCGTCGCGCGCGCCTCGGCCACCGTGCCCTCGAAGCGCACCTTGCCGCCGGCGATGATGCTGAGCCGGTCGCACAGCCGCTCGGCGTGGGCCATGACATGGGTCGAGAACAGGATGGTGGCGCCGCGGTCGCGCTCGGCGAGGATCAGCTTCTCGAGCTTCTCCTGGTTGACCGGGTCGAGGCCGGAGAAGGGCTCGTCGAGCACCAGCAGCTCGGGTTCGTGCACCACCGATCCAAGGAGCTGGACCAGCTGGGCCATGCCCTTGGAGAGCTTGCGGATCTTCTGGTCGGCGGCATGGCCGAGGCCGGCGCTGTCCAGCATCGCGCGTGCCCGCTTGCGCCCCGTGCGCCAGTCGAGGCCTCTCAATGCGCCGAGGAAGGCGATCGCCTCCGCCGCCTTCATGCCGGGGTAGAGCCCGCGCTCCTCGGGCAGATAGCCGACTCGGTCGCTCGCCTCGCGCGGGTGGACGGCGTCGAGCAGCGTCCGCTCGCCGCCGTCGGGCTCGATGATGCCGAGCAGCATGCGTAGCGTCGTCGTCTTGCCCGCGCCGTTGGGGCCGAGCACGCCGTAGACCGCGCCCTTCGGCACGGCGATGTCGACGCCGTCGACGACGTTGCGGTCGCCGAAACGCTTGACCAGCCTTCTGGCAGTGACGGCTCTTCTCTCCGACAACAAAACGCCCCCTTCAGCCTCGACTCGTGCTAGCTGGCCCGCGTGCGACAAGACAAGCCATTGGAAGCGTTGCTGAAGGATAAAGCCGCGGAGCTGGGTTTCGCGGCGGCTGGCATTGCGCGCGCCGATGCCGCGCCGGCGGCGGGGGGGCGGCTCCGGCAATGGCTGGCGGAGGGGCGCCACGGATCGATGATCTGGATGGAGGAGCGTGCCGATCAGCGGGCCTCGCCAGCCGGGTTGTGGCCGGAGGTGCGAAGCGTGATCGCGCTCGGCATGAGCTATGCGCCCGGCCGCGACCCGCTGGCGCTGGCCGGCGAGGGCGATGTCGGGCGCATCTCGGTCTATGCCCAGGGCGGCGACTATCACGACGTGGTGAAGCGCCAGCTCAAGGCGCTCGGCCGCTGGCTCGTCGAGCAGGCGCCGGCAGGGATCAAGGTGTTCGTCGACACCGCCCCGGTGATGGAGAAGCCGCTCGCCGAGGCGGCCGGGCTCGGCTGGCAGGGCAAGCACACCAATCTCGTCAGCCGCGAGCATGGCAGCTGGCTGTTCCTCGGCGCGATCTACACTACGCTCGACCTTGCGCCCGACGTGGCAGGGAAGGGGCGGTGCGGGAGCTGCGATGCCTGCCAGCGCGCCTGCCCGACCGATGCCTTTCCCGCGCCGTACCGGCTCGATGCGCGGCGCTGCATCTCCTACCTCACCATCGAGCACAAGGGACCGATCCCGGAGGAGTTCCGCGCCGCGATCGGCAACCGCATCTACGGCTGCGACGATTGCCTGGCGGTGTGCCCGTGGAACAAGTTCGCCTCGGCCGCCGCGGCCAATCGCGCCTTCCTGCCGCGCGCCGAGCTCACCGCGCCGCTGCTCGCCGACCTGCTGGCGCTCGACGATGCGGGATTCCGGCAGGTGTTCGCCGGCTCGCCGATCAAGCGGATCGGGCGCGACCGGATGGTGCGCAACTGCCTGATCGCGGCGGGGAACAGCGGCGACGCGGCGCTGGTCGAACCGGCGCGGCGGTTGATGGACGATCCCGATCTGGCGGTCGCGGAGGCGGCAGAATGGGCGATTATGCGGCTCCAGGGCTCCTCCCCGGCACGGGGAGGGGGACCATTGGCGAAGCCAATGGTGGAGGGGGCGGGCCGCTAGCAAGTCGCCAAGATCAAAACCCCCTCCACCACGCCCTTCGGGCGCGGTCCCCTCCCCGTGCCGGGGAGGAGCTTTGGGCTACTTCCCGCCCTCCCGCCGATTGAGCGCGGCCACGCAGCTCGCGCGGTCGATTGCGCTGCCGTCGCGCTGGCGGGTGTCGATGTGGGTCACCACCGGCTCGCCGCCGCCCTCCTTGGGCGGATAGAGATAGGCGTCGAGCACGCAGATCTGGCTGGTGAACTGGAGCTTGCGCGCGCTGCCCTCGGCGATCTCGACGTCCGGTTTGCCGAACGCTCTTGTCAGCGCCGGAGCGGTCTGACCGATCACGCGCTCGAGCCCCGTGGTGGGATAGATGCGCGGCGGCGGCACTGGGATCGGCGCCGCCGGGCGCGGGGCAGTGGTCGTAGCGCAGCCGCCCGCGAACAGTCCCAGGGCGACGACGGCGATCCTCATGCTTCGAGCCTCCGATGGAAGAGATGCGTCGCCATCGCCGCGCCGAGCACGGGGGCGAGCAGGTTAACAAACGGCACCAGCAGCAGCGCGGTGCCGGCGGCGCCGAGCAGCCAGCGCCGGCCGGTGGTAGCCTTGCGGAAATCGGCCATCGCGGCAGCGGGCATGTGCCGCGCCGCCACCATGTCGCCGAGGTCGCGGCCGAGCAGCCAGGCATTGACGACGAAGAAGCCGATCGCGGTGCCGATGCCCGTCACCAGCAGGACGATGTAGATCGGGCTCGCCGCCAGGTTGACGACCAGCGCCCGCACCGCCGAGCGCAGCCCCATCGCCATGCCGCGCGCGAGCGGCACCGGTCGGCTGGTGGCGAGCGCATGCGGATAGTGGCGCGCCTCGACCGCTTCGACCACCTCGTCGGCGAACACGCCGGTCACCGCGACCGCGATCGCGCGAAACAGCAGCCAGCCGAGCGCGATGCCGCCGAGCACCGCCGCGGCGCCGGCGACCTCGGCCCAGCCGGCACTCGCGCCCAGCCATTGGACGAACGCCCGAACGCCCAGCCACAGCGCGACTCCGATCGTCGCGAGCAGCGCCAGCGTCACCAGCAGCGACTTGACCAGCACGCGCAGCACCCGGCGGTCGCCAAGCTGCTCGAGCGAAAGGAGGAATGCCTGTATCACGGCTGATCCCTCTACCGGCACGAAGCGCCGCTGTCGAAGCGTTGCGTGCGGGCGCGGCAGTCCCTAGGGGCGGCGAATCGACTCTCAGGAGAATTGTGTGGAGACCAAGTACGACGTGGTCGCGATCGGGAACGCGATCGTCGACATTCTCGCCGATGCGACCGACGCCTTCATCGCCGAGGAGGGGATGACCAAGGGCTCGATGCAGCTCATGTTCTCGCCCGAGCAGGCCGATGCGCTCTACGCCCGAATGAACCCGGGGCAGGAAGTGAGCGGGGGCTCCGCCGCCAACACCGTCGCCGGTCTGGCCGCGCTGGGCGGCACGGCGGGCTTCATCGGCCAGGTGGCGACCGACCAGCTCGGACAGGTGTTCGCGCACGATATCCGCGCGTCCGGCGTCGACTTCACCACCGAAGCGCGCGACGGCGAACCCTCGACCGCGCGCTGCCTGATCCTGGTGACGCCCGACGGCCAGCGGACGATGAACACCTTCCTCGGCGCCTCGCAGTTCCTGCCGGCCTCCGCGCTCGACGAGGAGATGATCCGTGCCGGCAAGATCCTCTACCTCGAAGGCTATCTGTGGGATCCCGAGGAGCCGCGCGCGGCGATGCGGCGTGCGATGCAGGTCGCGCGCGACGCGGGGCGGCGGATCGCCTTCACGCTCAGCGACGTCTTCTGCATCGACCGGCACGGCGACGATTTCCGCGCGCTGATCGAAGAGGGGATGATCGACATCCTCTTCGCCAATGAGAACGAGCTGAAGGCGCTCGCCCGGACCGACGATCTCGATGCGGCGATCGCGCACGTGCAGCCGCGTGTCGAGGTGCTGACGGTGACCCGCAGCGAAAAGGGCGCGCTGGCGTTCCAGGGCGGGCAGCGCTTCGAGGTGCCGGCGGAGCCGATCGACGAGGTGGTCGATACCACCGGCGCGGGCGACCTGTTCGCGGCGGGCGTGCTCTACGGGATCACGCGCGGCATCCCGCTCGACCGCAGCCTCGTCTACGGCGCGGTATGCGCGGCGGAGGTGATCAGCCACATCGGCGCGCGGCCCCGCGCGGACCTGAAGGCGTTGATCGCGGAGAAGGCGGCGGCCTGATCCGCCCGCATCGCAGGCAAAGAAGAAGGCCGGGGAGTCGCCTCCCCGGCCTTTTCGTTTGGGTGCCGTCCCCTCAGGCCTGCTGACCGCCGGGCGTCGGCGCGTCGGGCAGCGGCGGCACCGGCTGCGGCGGCACGTCGGCATCCGCCTCGTGCACCTCGACGATGCCGCGGCCGACGTGGCTGCGCCGGTAGCTGTAGGTGAAGTAGACGATCAGGCCGACCACCGCCCAGCCGAAGAACAGCATGATCGTCGGGCCGGACAGGCTGAAGAACAGGTAGACGCAGCCGATGATGGAGATCGGCGCGATGAGCATGATCGCCGGGGTCCGGAACGGACGGGCGCGGCCGGGATCGGTCCTGCGCAGCACCATCACCGCGATCGACACCGCGGCGAAGGCGAACAATGTCCCCGAGTTCGAGACGTCCGCCAGCAGGCCGACCGGGAAGAACGCCGCGAACAGGGTGACGAACAGGCCGGTCAGCAGCGTGATGACATAGGGGGTGCGGAACGTGGGGTGAATCTTCGAGAAGAGCTCGGGCAGCAGGCCGTCGCGGCTCATCACGAAGAAGACGCGGGTCTGGCCGAACATCATCATCAGGATGACCGACGGCAGCGCGATGATCGCCGCCGCGCCGACCAGCCAGCCGACGAACGGCCAGCCGACCTGCTTCAGCGTCCAGGCTAGCGCCTCCTTCGAGCAGACGACGGCGTTTTCCTGGATCGCGGCGCACGCCTGCGACAGCGCCGGCGTGCCGGGCGACAGCACCTCATGCCCCGGGCCGAACACCGGCTGCGCGCCGACCGTGCCGATTACGCCGGCGGCGACGAGCATGTAGAAGATGGTGCAGATCGCGAGGCTGCCGATCAGGCCGATCGGCATGTTGCGCTGCGGGTTCTTGGTCTCCTCGGCGGCGGTCGACACCGCGTCGAAGCCGACATAGGCGAAGAAGATCGAGGCCGCCGCGCCCGAGATGCCGGCGAAGCCGAGCGGGGCGAACGGCGTGAACTGGCCCGTCCTTATAACGGGGATCGTCAGGATCACGAACATCGACAGTGCGAGGATCTTGATCGCGACCAGCACGGCATTGACCGTCGCGCTCTCCTTGGTGCCCTTGACGAGCAGCGCCGTCACCACCGCGGCGATCAGCATCGCCGGCAGGTTGATCATGCCGCCGTCGAACGGCCCGCGCACCAGCGCAAGGGGTATCGAGATATTGAAGCTGGTGTTGAGCCAGCCGATGAAATAGCCCGACCAGCCGACCGAGACCGCGCCGGCCGCGATCGCATATTCGAGGATCAGCGCCCAGCCGACCATCCAGGCGACCAGTTCGCCCATCACGGCATAGCTATATGTGTAGGCCGATCCCGAGACCGGCACCATCGCCGCCATCTCGGCATAGCAGAGCGCCGCCACCGCGCAGACGAAGCCGGCGATGACGAAAGACAGCATCATGCCGGGGCCGGCCTTTTGCGCGGCCTCGGCGGTGAGCACGAAGATGCCGGTGCCGATCACGGCGCCGATGCCGAGCATGGTGAGCTGGAATGCGCCGAGCGATCGGTGCAGCGATTTCTTCTCGGCCGTCGCCAATATGGCGTCGAGTGGCTTGATACGCCCGAAAATCATGAAAACAACATCCCCCCAGGGAAGCAGCGCGCGCATATGCGCCGCAGCGGTTTACGGATGGCGGGGGAGCCTAGACCGAAAACCGTTCCGCGCAATCCCTTAACGCGCGAGCATCGGCCCCAGCGGCTTGCCGGCGAAGATATGGACGTGGAGATGCGGCACCTCCTGGTGCGCATCGACGCCGGTGTTGGCGAGCAGGCGATAGCCGGGCGCGACGAGGCCCGCCTCGCGTGCGACATGGCCGATCGCGCGGACGAAGCCGACGATCTCCGCTTCCGAAGCCCTGGCGCTGAAATCGTCCCACGAAACATAGGCGCCCTTCGGAATCACCAGGACATGGTGCGGCGCCTGCGGGTTGATGTCGTGGAAGGCGAGCGCGAACTCGTCCTCGTAGACGCGCTTCGACGGGATCTCGCCGCGCAGGATCTTCGCGAAGATGTTCTGGTCGTCGTAGGGCTGGGTGGCGTCGATCGGCACGTCTCAAACCTCCATCGTCATGCGGAGCGGCTCGCCTTCTCGTCCAATCCCGAGACACCCTCGCGCCGGGCGAGCTCGGCGCGGACATCGTCGAAGCTGACGCCGGCATGGGCAAGCAGGACGAGGAGATGGAAGGTGAGGTCCGCCGCCTCGCTGGTGAGCGCCGCACCGTCGTCCCCCATCGCCGCGATCACCGTCTCGACGGCTTCCTCGCCGAGCTTCTGCGCGATCTTGGCGCGCCCCTTCGCGGCCAGGCGCGCGACATAGGAGCTGTCGGGGTCGGCTATCAGCCGCTGGCGAATCGTGGCTTCGAGAGCGTCGAGCTGGTCCATCGCCGCCCGTTCAGGCGGAGCGGCGCGCGCAAGTCAATCCTTGGCGCGCTTGCCGGCCCGCCGCCGCATGCTCCGCTGCGCCAGCCAGACGCCGATCGCAGCGAAGACGAACAGCGCGACATCGCTGAGCGCGAAGCCGTTGCGAACGATCTGGCCCGAATGAGGAGCCGCCGCTTCGGCGAGGCCGGGCAAGGCGAAGGATAGGAAGGCCAGCGCGCGCATAGGCGCCCTCTACTCCGGCAGAGGTTAAGCGTGCCTCACCGGAATGCCGGCTTCAGCGATTGCGGCATGGGCATCGGCAATGCTCGCCTCGCCGAAGTGGAAGATGGAGGCGGCCAGCACCGCGCTGGCGTGGCCGTCGCGGATGCCCTCGACCAGGTGCTGCAGCCCGCCGACGCCGCCGCTGGCGATCACCGGCACGGTGACCTGGTCGGCGATCGTGCGGGTCAGCTCCAGATCATAGCCGTCGCGGGTGCCGTCGCGGTCCATCGAGGTGATCAGCAATTCGCCCGCGCCGAGCTCTGCCAGCCGCAGCGCGTGCGCGACAGCGTCGATGCCGGTGGCGCGGCGGCCGCCGTGGGTGAACACTTCCCAGCGCCCGTCCACCCGCCGCGCGTCGACCGAGGCGACCACGCACTGGCTGCCCATCCGCTCGGCGATCTCGGCGACCACCTCGGGCCGCGCGACCGCGGCGGAATTGACCGCGACCTTGTCCGCCCCGGCGAGCAGCAGCGCGCGCGCATCCTCGACCGAGCGCACGCCGCCGCCGACGGTTAGCGGCATGAAGCATACCTCGGCGGTGCGGCGAACGACGTCGACGATCGTCTCGCGCCCTTCATGGCTGGCGCCGATGTCGAGGAAGCAGAGCTCGTCAGCGCCGGCCGCGTCATAGGCGCGGGCCTGCTCGACCGGATCGCCGGCGTCCTTGAGATCGACGAAGTTGACGCCCTTCACCACGCGCCCGCCGGCGACGTCGAGACAGGGGATGACGCGCGCGCGGACGGTCATGACGTAAGATCCTCCCCGGCACGGGGAGGGGGACCGCCGGCGTAGCCGGGGGTGGAGGGGGCCCTCCTCCCGGCGACCCGCTCGCGGCGCGCCCCCTCCACCAGCCTTCGGCTGGTCCCCCTCCCCGTGCCGGGGAGGATCAGCACGTCGCCACCCGGATCGCCTCGCCGAGATCGAGCCGGCCGTCGTAGAGCGCGCGTCCGGTGATGACTCCCTCGATGCCGGGCCGGCCGGCCAGCGCTTCGATGTCCTCGATCCCGGCGACGCCGCCGCTCGCGATCACCGGAATCGCCACGGCTTCGGCAAGCGCGACCGTCGCCTCGACGTTGCAGCCCTTGAGCAGCCCGTCGCGGCCGACGTCGGTGAACAGCAGTGCCCCGACGCCCGCGTCCTCGAACCGGCGGGCGAGATCGACTACGGCCACGTCGGAGACGTCGGCCCAGCCCTTGGTCGCGACCATGCCGTCGCGTGCGTCGACCGCGACGACCACCGCGCCGGGGTAGTCACGCGCCGCCTCGCGCACCAGCTCGGGGTTCTCCAACGCCGCGGTGCCGATCACGACGCGCGTCACGCCGAGGGAGAACCAGCGTTCGATCGCCTCGCGGCTGCGGATGCCGCCGCCGAGCTGAACCTTGCCGGGGAACGTCTCGAGGATGCGCGCGACCGCGGCGCCGTTGACCGAATCGCCGGCGAAGGCTCCGTCGAGGTCGACGACGTGGAGCCATTCGGCACCGGCCGCGGCGAAGGCGGCGGCCTGCGCGGCGGGATCGTCGCCGTAGACGGTGGCGCGGGCCATATCGCCTTCCGCGAGGCGCACGACCTGGCCTGCCTTCAAGTCGATGGCGGGGAAGACGATCATCGAAAGCTCCTCCCCGGCACGGGGAGGGGGACCGCCAGCGCAGCTGGTGGTGGAGGGAGCTCCGCCCCAAGCGCTTCGAATGTGGAGGGCCCTCTCCACCAGCCTTCGGCTGGTCCCCCTCCCCGTGCCGGGGAGGAGCTTATGGCTGCCATGTCAGGAACCTCCGCAGCAATTCGATGCCGTAACGCTGGCTCTTCTCCGGGTGGAACTGCACGCCGACCAGATTGTCGCGCCCTATCGCCGCGGTCAGCGTGCCGCCGTGCTCGGTGGTCGCGATCACGTCCTCGCCGGTGAAGGCGAAGCCGTGCAGGAAATAGGCCTCGCCCGCCTCGATCAGCGGGTGCGGCACGGTGGGGATCACGTCGTTCCAGCCCATGTGCGGTACGCGTACGCCTTCCTTCGGGGCGATCGGCGCGACCTCGCCCGCGATCCAGCCGAGCCCTTGGTGCTCGCCGAGCTCGAGCCCGCGTGTCGCCATGAGCTGCATCCCAACGCATACGCCGAGGAACGGCGCGCCGCCGCGCAGCACGCGCTCGTCCAGCGCCTCGACCATGCCCGGGATGCCGCGCAGCCCGCCGGCGCAGGCGCCGAACGCGCCGACGCCGGGCAGCACGACCCGCTCGGCGCCGCGCACGGCATCCGGATCGGCGGTGACGGCGATATCCGTGGCGCCCGCCGCTTTCAGCGCGTTGTGGACCGAATGGAGGTTGCCCGCGCCATAGTCGATCAGCGCGACGCTCATCGCAGCAACGCGGCGATCGCCGGCGCCGCCATGCTAGCCGCGACCTCGGTGACGGCGAAATCGCTGGCACCGCTTGTCACGAACGGATCGGTGGCCGCCAGCGCTTCGACCTCGGCGCGATGGCCGCGGCACAGGATGACGCCGCCGACGCGCGGCACCTGCCGGCCGGCGATCAGGAACAGGCCCTCGTCGAATCCCTTCTCCAGCCAGGCGACGTGCTCGGGCAGCAGCCGGTCGATCTCCTCGACCGGCGCGCGATAGGTCAGCGTGATGATGCTGACCGGTGCGGCTTCGACCCGCGCCATCAGAGCGTGCCCTTGGTCGAGGGCACCGCGTCCGCCTTGCGCGGATCGATCTCGATCGCGGTGCGAAGCGCGCGGGCGAGGCCCTTGAACGCGCTCTCGGCGATATGGTGGTTGTTCGACCCGTAGAGCGTCTCGACGTGCAGCGTGAGGCCCGCGGTCTGCGCGAAGCTGTGGAACCAGTGCTCGAACAGCTCGGTGTCCATCTCGCCCAGCCGCTTCTGGGTGAAGGGCAGCTTGCAGACGAGATAGGGCCGGCCCGAGATGTCGAGCGCGACTCGGGTCAGCGTCTCGTCCATCGGCGAGAGCGCGTCGCCGTAGCGGCGGATGCCCTTCTTGTCGCCGAGCGCCTCGGCCAGCACCGTGCCCAGCGCCAGCGCCGAATCCTCGACGGTGTGGTGCTGGTCGATGTGGAGGTCGCCCTCGGCCTGGAGCCTGAGATCGATCAGCGAGTGGCGCGACAGCTGCTCGAGCATATGGTCGAGGAAGCCGATGCCGGTGGCGATCTCATAGAGGCCGGTGCCGTCGAGGTTGACGGCGACCTCGATCCGGGTCTCGCTGGTGGCGCGGGTGAGGCTGGCGGTGCGCATCGGCAGCCCAATAGCGTAGTAACGCGTCTGTGCAATCTTGACCGTGCCGGGAAAGGAGGCCAGCGTGCGCGCGATGAGTACGCCCGTTCCCGACAGCCTGATTCCGTACGACGAGATCGTGCAAGAAGCCTTGCGTGCAGTGGTGGGGCGCGTGCTCGGCTCGATCGCGGACGCGGGCGGCCTGCCGGGCGAGCATCATTTCTATATCACCTTCAAGACCCAGGCGGCCGGGGTCGACATCCCCCAGCGCCTGATCGAGCGTTTCCCGGACGAGATGACGATCGTCATCCAGCACCGGTTCTGGGACCTCAAGGTCGACGACCGGGGCTTCTCGGTGGGCCTGAGCTTCAACCAGGTACCCTCGACGCTGGTGATCCCCTTTGCCGCGATCACCGGCTTCCATGATCCGGCGGTCAATTTCGAGCTCCGCTTCCAGGCCGGCGACGAGCAGGACGACGAGCCGCACGAGCCCGCCGACAACGACGAGCCCGTCGCCAAGCCGGTCGAAGACGGGTCGAACGTCGTCGCGGTGGATTTCAAGCGTAAGAAATGATCCGTCGCCCCGGACTTGTTCCGGGGCCCACCCATCCGCACATTCGCCGGCGTGAGGTTCGCGGCACCGTGGATGCCGGAACGGGTCCGGCATGACGGAGGAATGGATGGCGAGTGCAACCCGAACCGAAACCGACTCGATCGGCGCGATCGAGGTGCCTGTCGACGCCTATTGGGGCGCCCAGACGCAGCGCAGCCTGGAGAACTTCCCCTTCGGCCCGACCGAGCGGATGCCGATCGAGCTCGTCCATGCCCTCGCGCTGGTGAAGCAGGCGGCGGCGCGGGTGAACCGCAAGCATGGCCTTCCCGCCGAGATCGCCGATGCGATCGAGACTGCGGCCGCCGAGGTGGCCGCGGGCAAGCTCGACGACCAGTTCCCGCTGGTGATCTGGCAGACCGGCAGCGGCACCCAGTCCAACATGAACGTCAACGAGGTGATCGCGGGCCGCGCCAACGAGATCCTCACCGGCACGCGCGGCGGCAAGTCGCCGGTCCACCCCAACGATCACGTCAACAAGTCGCAGTCGTCGAACGACAGCTTCCCGACCGCGATGCACGTCGCGGCGGCGATCGCGGCGACGCGGCGGCTGGTGCCGGCGCTGGAGCGGCTCGAGGCGGCGCTGCTCGCCAAGGCCGAGGCGTGGGACGGGATCGTCAAGATCGGTCGTACCCATCTTCAGGACGCAACGCCGCTGACGCTGGGGCAGGAATTCTCCGGCTATTACGCGCAGGTCCGGCTCGCCCGCACGCGGCTGGTGCCGCTGGTCGAGCATGGCCTCTCCAAGCTCGCGCAGGGAGGGACGGCGGTTGGTACCGGCCTCAACGCGCCGCCGGGCTTCGCCGAGGACATCGCCGCCGAACTCGCGCGGATCACCGGCCTGCCGTTCGAGACCGCGCCCAACAAGTTCGAGGCGCTGGCGACGCATGACACGCTGGTCGATTTCTCCGGCCGGCTCAACACGCTCGCGGTCGCGCTGACCAAGATCGCCAACGACATCCGCCTGCTCGGCTCCGGCCCGCGCTCGGGGATCGGCGAGCTGGTGCTGCCCGCCAACGAGCCGGGCAGCTCGATCATGCCTGGCAAGGTCAACCCGACCCAGTGCGAGATGCTGACGATGGTCGCCGCGCAGGTGATCGGCAACCATGCCGCGATCACCGTCGGCGGGCTGCAGGGGCATCTCGAGCTCAACGTGTTCAAGCCGCTGATCGGCGCCGCGGTGCTGCGCTCGATCCACCTGCTGACGGTGGGGATGGAGAGCTTCGCCGAACGCTGCGTCGAAGGGATGGAGGCGGACGAGCGGCGGATCGGCGAGTTGGTCGCGCGCTCGCTGATGCTGGTCACCGCGCTGGCGCCGGAGATCGGCTACGACAACGCCGCCAAGATCGCCAAGCACGCCCATGCCGAGGGGCTGACGTTGAAGGAAGCGGGGCTGGCGCTCGGGCTGGTCGACGAGGCGACCTTCGATCGCGTGGTACGGCCGGAGACGATGGTCGGGCGGTAGGCATCTCAGCCACTTCCCGTGCCCCGGCGAAGGCCGGGGCCCAGTCGCGCCTTGGTCAAGGCGGCCGTCTACCTCTCCAATGACCGGGTTGGAACTGGGCCCCGGCCTTCGCCGGGGCACAATCAAGTCAACTCGATCCCGCTCACCCCTTGATCCTCGCCACCTCGCGCTCGAGCTTGTCGAGCGTGGTGCGCCAGCCTTCGGGCGCGCCGCCGACCGCGGCCTTGCCGACGACCTCGTCGTAGATCTCATATTCCTGCCGCACGGTCATCAGCGTCCCGTCACCGTCGTCGGCGAAAGTGACTTGGGTCCTGGCTGCGAAAGGAACGTTGCCGCTGTCATCGAAATGCACGTTGGTCTCGAGCGACAGGCGATCGTTCTCGACCACTTCGATGAAGCGGCCGCGGCTCCAGAATTGCTGCCCGTCGGGCGCCTGCATGCAGATGTCGAACGTCCCGCCGGGCCGGCACTCGATCACCGCGTCGGGGGTCGTGAAACATTCGGGGCTGTACCAGTTCTTTATGTGCTCGGCGGTGGTCCAGGCCTGGAACACGATCGCACGCGGCGCGTCGAAATGGCGCTCGATCACCAGCGGTTCCGGGCGGATGACGGTCTTCTCGGTCATTTCTGCTGTCCTTTCAGCGTGTTGACATAGTCTTCCAGCTTATCGAGCCGGCTCTCCCACTCGCTGCGGCAATCGGCCAGCCAGCGTTCGACCTGGCCGAACGTCTGGGGATCGATGCGGCAGGTCCGGACCCGCCCGGCCTTGTGCGACCGGACCAGCCCCGAGTCCTCGAGCACCGCGAGGTGCTGCATGACGGCGGACAGCGACATGGCGAAGGGTTGCGCCAATTCGCTGACCGGCATCGGCCGAAGCGCGAGCCGCGCCACCATCGCGCGCCGGGTGGAATCGGCGAGCGCATGGAAGACACGATCGAGAGAAGGCGATTCGTTAAGCATGTGCTTAAGTATTCCAGGTCGAATAGTTTAGCAAGTGCTTAAGTGTTGCCTGGGGGAACTTTCTGCCGGATCGGACGCTTTCGCGATGTATCTCAAGGAGATGGTCGATGCTGGGTGACGTGATCGCGGCGGTCGTGGGCCGCAATATCGACCGTCGAGACGGGGAGGGCGGCACGATAGGCGCGCTCGCCGGCGTTGCCGCCTGGCGAGTCGCCAGGCGAGTCGTGCCGGCCGCGATCGTGCTCGGCGGTGCGGCGCTGGGCGCCCGCTATCTCGCCCGCAAGCTCCGCGAGACATCCGCGACCGCTTGACCTTCCCCCCGCCTGCACGCCACTAGCGTGCATGGCCGACGCCCGAGAAGACGATCCCCACAAGTTCCGCCGCCGCGGCGTATTGTTCGTGCTGTCCTCGCCGTCGGGCGCCGGCAAGTCGACGATCGCGCGCAAGCTGCTCGCGGCCGAGCCGAGCCTCGGCATGTCGGTGTCGGCGACGACGCGGCCGATGCGGCCGGGCGAGGTCGACGGCAAGGACTATCATTTCGTCGACCTCGAGCGCTTCCGCGAGATGGTGTCGAACCACGAGTTCCTCGAATGGGCGCATGTCTTCGGCCATCGCTATGGCACACCGCGGGGACCGGTGGAGGCGATGCTGAAGTCCGGCCAGGACGTGCTGTTCGACATCGACTGGCAGGGCGCGCAGCAGCTCTACCAGATCGCCGGCGGCGACGTGGTGCGCGTGTTCGTGCTGCCACCGTCGATGGAGGAGCTGCATCGCCGGCTCACGCACCGCGCCACCGATTCGATGGAGGTGATCGAGGCGCGGATGGCGCGCGCGGCGGCCGAGGTCAGCCACTGGGACGGCTATGACTATGTCCTGGTCAACGACGACGTCGAGCGCTGCTTCGAGTGCGTGCGCACCATCTTGGCGGCAGAGCGTTTGAAGAGGTCGCGGCAGACGGGCCTGATCGGCTTTATCAGGGGGCTCACTACCTCGACATAGCAGGGAGAGCGACGATGATGGGACGAGCGTTGCTGGGCGGCATCCTGGGCGGGGTCGCCATGTGGGTCGTGGGTTTCATCTTCTGGGGCACGCCGCTCAACCGGCTCGCGCTCAGCGTCGCGCCCGATGCCGCCAATGCGGCGGTCCAATCTACCTTGGCGCAGCAGCTCGGGCCGACCGGGACCGGCGTCTATGCCGTGCCCTGGCCCGGGACGCAGGTGGGAAGCGGGCTCTACGCGCAGGGCCCGGTGGCGATGGTCCATTTCAACGCGAGCGGCTTTCCGGTGGTCGACGGCAGTTCGCTGATCGGCGGGTTGATCCTCGCGATCATCGCTGCGGTGCTGATCGCCTTCGCCATCCACCGCGTCGCGGCTGGGCTGAGCTTCGGCCGGCGGCTGACCCTGATCGGCCTCTTCGCCATCGCCATTCCGGCCTATCTCGACCTTGGCCAGATCGTCTTCAATCACGGGCCGTCGGACTATTTCATCTACAGCTTCGTCTGCGACGTGCTGTCGTTCCTGGCGGCGGGCGCGGTGATCGCCTGGATGCTGCCGAGGCCGGCGGCGCCGCTAACCGAGTAGCCTCAGGAACTGCGCACCGGCATCAAAGTCGGCGCGGCGGGCCTCGGCCGCCTGGCGGGCGAGCTCGTCCTCGCCCCATTGCTCGGCCTGCCAGTCGTCGTCGATGCGGCTAGCCTGCCAGACGGTGTCGGCATCGGCCGCGCCTTCCAGCAGCGCCAGCGCGGCGACCAGCGAGCCGGTGACGGTGACGAGCGGCGACAGGCCGGCGAGCTCGAAGGGGCCGAGGTGCGTCACCGCCTCGCGCAGCCGCGCGAGCGTCGCCTCGGGCTGGGGACGGTGGATCACGCCCGCGGTGGTCTCGAAATGCACGTCGTAGCGGCCGCGCGCCCAATCGAGCAGCGGGTCCCAGGCGGCGCCCTGCCGCTCGACCAGCGGTTCAGGCGATTCGGCGCGGTAGCAGAGGAGGTCGCTTTCGCCATACCGGGCGAGGCCCGCGGCGAAGGCATCCGGATCGGGCGCGATCCGGTCGATGGCGGCATTGGCGAGGCCGGTGAGGGGCATGGCGCGCGGGTCGATGGTCTCGCCGACGCTGCGCCATTCCTCCGCGATCGCCTCGGCAAGTGCTTCGCTCGGCACCGCCAGCGGCGTGCGGCCGGGCGTGCGCACCGGGCGGTCGTCGAGCGCGATGCCGAAGCCGTCGCCCTCGCGGACGACAGCGACCTCTTTCCAGAACCGCTTCATTGATCGGGCGGCGTGCGCCACCGGTGCGCCAGCGCGAGCGGCACTACCGCCATCACGTAGAGCGCGGCGAGCACCAGCGCGATGCCGATCCCCTTGCTCGTCCAATCGGGCGCGCGGGCGGCGAGGATGATCCCCAGCACCGCGCCGGCGGCCGCGGCACAACGGACGCCGACGATGGCGAACCAGCGGTTGCGGGCGGTGCGCTCGGTGCTCATCGTGCCGCCATAGCCGGCCGGTCGAGGCAGGCAAGCAGCGTTGCTGCCAGTTGATCGGCGTGGGCCACCACCTGCAACGCGCCGGCTGCGGCGAGTTCCTCGGGTGGATGATAGCCCCAGCCGACCCCGACCGCATGGGCGCCGGCATTCGCCGCCATCATCATGTCGAAGCTGGTGTCGCCGATCATCACCGTGGTCTCGGGCGCGGCCCCGGCTTCGGCGATCGCGGCGGCGGCCATCGCCGGATGGGGCTTGGACGGATGGCGGTCGGCGGTCTGCAGCGTGACGAAACGGTGCCTGAGGCCATGATGCTCGAGGATCAGCAGCAGCCCGCGGTCGGACTTGCCCGTCGCGACGCCGAGCACCCAGCCGGCATCGTCGAGCGCCGCGATCGCCTCGGCGATGCCGGGATAAAGCGGTTCCGGCGCAAGCTCGCCATTGCCGCGCATCGCCAGGAACACGCGCTTGTATTCGGCCGCGAGGCTCTGGTGGAGCGGATCGTCGCCCTCGGGATGCAGTGCCGCCACCGCCTCGACCAGGCTCAATCCGACGATGCGGCGAATCGCCTCGCGGCACGGCACCTCCAGCCGGTGGCCGGCGAAGCTCTCCTCCATCGCGCGGCAGATGTTGGCGCCCGAGTCGACCAGCGTCCCGTCGCAATCGAACAGTGCGAGCCGGTTCATGCCAGCGACCGCATCCAATGCGCGATGCCGCGGCGGCCGGAGGCTTCGAGCCCGTCCGCCGCGCCCAACCGCGCCGCCTCGGGCTTGTTCTGGCCGAGCTTCAGCGTGCCGCGCCAGGCCGTCACCTCCAGCCGGAAACCGACGATCGCGTTCAGCATCGCGTCGAACTTCTTCGGGTCCATCTTGGCGCGCGTCCACGGCGCCTTGGGTGCGAGCCGCCCCTCCTGCTCGGCGGAGAGCCGGTCGACCTGCGCGACCAGCTCGTCGCGATCCATCCGCCGCATCGTCCCTTCGAGCTCGACGGCGACATAGTTCCAGGTCGGTACCTCGCTGCTGCCGAGGCCGTACCAATCGGGGCTGACATAGCCGTCCGGGCCGATCACGCTGAACAGCGCGGTCGCGCCGTCGAGATGACGGGCGATGCCGTTGCCGCGGGCGATGTGCATGGCGAGCGTCGCCTCATCGAGCCACACCATCGGCACATGCGCGACGCGCGGGCCGTCGGGCGTGCCGGCGAACAGCGCGCCGAAGCCAATCTCGGCGACGAGTTGGCGCATCGCGTCGCGATCTTCCCAGTGGAAGGCAGGGTTGGGGTGCATCGGCCTCCTCTAATCCCGATTGCGGCCGGTGCGAAAGTGAAAGGGGCGACCGATCTCGATCGGACGGCCTTAGAAGAGTGTCGCCAGCAGGTAGAAGAGCGCCCCCACCGCTGCCGAGGCCGGAATGGTGATGACCCACGCCACCATCACGTTCCCCGCCACCCCCCAGCGCACCGCCGACGCGCGGCGCGCGGTGCCGGCGCCGATGACGCTGCCGGTGATGGTGTGGGTGGTCGACACCGGGATCCCCATCCACGACGCCGCGAACAGGATGATCGAGCCGCCGAGCGAGGCGCTGAAGCCCTGGTGCTGGGAGAGCTTGGTGATGCGCGAGCCCATCGTCTCGATGATCTTCCATCCGCCGGTGAGCGTGCCCAGCGCGATCGCGACGTAGCAGCTGATCGCCACCCAGTGCGGCACCTCGAACGCGCCGTGGAGATAGCCGGTCGAATAGAGCAGGACGGTGATGATCCCCATCGTCTTCTGCGCGTCGTTGAGGCCGTGGCTCAGCGAATAGGCGCCCGACGAGATGAGGTGGAGGACGCGGAACGTCCGCTCGGCACCGCGCGCGGTGGCGCCGCGGAACAGCCAGCTCGTCACCAGCATGATCAGCATCGACAGGATCATGCCGAGCGTCGGCGAGAGGACGATCGCGACCAGCGTCTTGTTGAGCCCGCCCCATTGCACCCCGGTCAGCCCGGCATGGGCGACGCCCGCGCCGATCAGCCCGCCGACCAGCGCATGGCTGGAGGAGGAGGGGATGCCCTTGAGCCAGGTGACGACGTTCCAGAACATCGCCCCGACCAGCGCGCCGAACACCACCGCCGGCGTCACCAGCTCCTTGGCGATCAGGCCCTGGCCGATCGTCTCGGCGACCTTGTGCAGGCTGGGGAAGGCGATCGTGAGGAAATAGGCGGCGAAGTTGAATACCGCGGCGAAGGCGACGGCGTGGACCGGCTTCAGCAGCCGCGTCGCCACCACCGTCGCGATCGAGTTGGCCGCGTCGTGCAGCCCGTTGAGGAAGTCGAACGCGAGCGCGACGGCGATCAGGCCGATCAGCAGCGGGAGGGCGAGGTCGTGCACGGGGCTGGCGGCCGGCTCAGGCGTGGTCGATCACGATGCCGTCGATCTCGTTCGCGACATCCTCGAACGCGTCGACGATCCGCTCGAGATGCTTGTAGATCTCGCGTGCGACGATGAAGCCGAGCGTGTCGCTCGCGCCCTGCTCCTTGAAGGCGCGCTTGACGCCGGCGGTGTGGATGTCGTCGGCCTGGCTCTCCATCCGGACCAGCCGCTCGGTGAGCTCGTGGAGGCGGGCGCCGTTGCGGCCGACGTCGCGCAGCAGCGGCATCGCCTCGGCGGTCAATCGCGCGGCGTCGACGATGATCGCCACCATGTCCTGCATTTCCTGCTCGAACGCGGTGACCTCATAGAGGTCGATCGCGGCCACGCTCGCCTGCATCTCGTCGATGGCGTCGTCCATCGCGCCGATCAGGCTGATGATCGCGCCGCGGTCGAACGGGGTGAGGAAGGTCTGGCGGACCGTCTGCAGCACCTCGCGGATGATGTCGTCGGCGTCGTGCTCGCGCTCGATCACCTCGCGGATATGGTCGGGCGCGGCGGGGCCGCCCTGCATCAGCCGCGCCATCGCGTCCGCCGCGGCGACGACGGTGGTGGCATGGGCCTCGAACAGGTCGAAGAAATTGCCGGTCTTGGGCAGCAGGCGCTGGAACCAGGCGAACATGGGGCTGATCCTCGAGGTTGCGGCGACCGCGCCGAGCATCCCGGCGCGGCGCGTGGCGGCCTTGAACTCGGACGGGCCGAAGGAGCGGATGAGATCGCGCAGGTCGCTCTCGTCGACGATCTCGGCGGCGTCGGGCAAGGCGAACCAGCGGCGCTCGCGCTGCGACTGTTCCTTCCAGCTGCCGAGCTCGTCGTTGACGGCAAGGGGGAAGACGTCGACGTCGACCATCAGCGAGGCGCCGTTGGCGCGCCGCTTGCGATAGCGATAGGAGCCGAGCGGGGTCGGGCAGACGAGGCCGCGGACGCCCGCCTCCTCCTCCGCCTCCAGCGCGGCGGCGGCGTGGGGGGTGAGGCCGGGCGGCGGGTTGCCCTTGGGGATCACCCAGCGCTTGTTCTCGCGCGAGGTGACCAGCAGCACGCGCACGGCCGCATCGGCCGCCGGTCCGTCGGCGCGATAGGGCAAGGCGGCAATCTGGCGAATGACGGCGTTCCCCGTGACCCCTTTGAGACCTTCCCGGCCGTGCAGCGGGCGCTGTCACGAATCCGTCACATGCGGCTAGGGTCGGGGGCGAGGTCCGTCAATGCCGGTTCACGCTACTGCCGCCGGGCGCCGGCCGCGCGGACGTCGGCGATAGCGGGATAGCCGTTCACCGCCATCAGCAGATCGGCCTCGGCGAGGATGCACTTGAGCACATGCGCCGCTCCCTCGGCACCGCCCAGCGCGAGGCCGTAGGTGTAGGGCCGCCCGATCCCGACCGCACGGGCGCCGAGCGCGAGCGCCTTCACCACGTCGCTGCCCGACCGCACGCCCGAATCGAACAGCACCGGCACATCGCCCGCTGCCGCGACCACGTCGGGCAGCATGTCGATCGCGGCGAGGCCGCCGTTGGCCTGGCGCCCGCCGTGGTTGGAGCAGTAGACGGCGTCGGCGCCGAGATCGATCGCGCGGCGGGCATCGTCGGGGTGGCAGATGCCCTTCAGCACCAGCGGCAGCTTCGTGATCGACCGGAGCCAGGCCATGTCGTCCCAGGTCAGCACCTTGCCGAACAATCCCGCCCACAGCATCACCGCGGCGGCCGGGTCCTGCTCGGGAGGTTTGCCGAGCAGCTTCCGGAACACCGGATCGGAGGTGTAGTTGGTGAGGACGGCGCCGCGCAGCTGGGGGAAGTTGGCCGCGTTGAGGTCGCGCGGGCGCCAGCCGGTGACCCAGGTGTCGAGCGTCACCACCAGCGCCTTGTAGCCCGCCGCCTCGGCGCGGTGGACGAGGCTTTCTGCCAGTTCCGGGTTCTTGGGCGTATAGAGCTGGAAGAAGGCGGGCGTGTCGCCGCATGCGCCGATCACCGCCTCCAGCGGATCGTTCGACAGGGTCGAGGCGCAGAGCGGTACGCCGGCCATGGCCGAGGCGCGGGCGGCGGCGAGGTCGCCGTGGCCGTCCTGCGTCACGATGCCGGTGACGCCGATCGGGCTCATGAAGATCGGGGCGGGCAGGGCGAGGCCGAACAGCTCGACCGACAGGTCGCGCGTCGTGCAGTCGACCATCATCCGCGGCACCATGCCCCAGCGGTTGAAGGCGCGGGCGTTCTCCTCCTGGGTGAACTCGTCGCCGCAGCCGCCCTGGACGTAGTTCAGCACATGCGGCGGCATCGCCGCGCTCGCCCGTGCGCAGAGGGTGGCATGGTCGACCGGCAGCTTCGGCACGATCCCGCGCAGCCCCGCGCCGTAGATCTCGTTCTGATAGTCGCCGTAATGGGCCATCGCATTCTCGCCTGCCTATGTGTCGGCGGCGAGTGTCAGACCTGATCGCGGCGGAAGCAATGGGCGGCGTGATCGTTGACGATGCCGGTCGCCTGCATCCAGGCATAGACGATCGTCGGCCCGACGAACTTGAAGCCGCGGCGCTTCAGCTCCTTCGAGATCGTCTCGGACAGCGGCGTCGAGGCGGGGACGGTGCGGCCGTCGCCCTTCAGCACCCGGCCGTCGGTGAAGGACCAGGCGAAATCGGCGAAGCTCTCGCCGCGCTCGGCCATGTCGCAGTAGAGCTGCGCACCCTTGATCGTCGCCTCGATCTTGGCGCGGGCGCGGACGATGCTAGGGTCGGCTATCAGCCGCGCCACGTCCGTCTCGCCGAAGCGCGCGACCTTGGCCGGATCGAAGCCGGCGAAGGCGCGGCGGAAGCCCTCGCGCTTGCGCAGGATGACGATCCAGGCAAGCCCGGCCTGGAAGCCCTCCAGCATCAGCGTCTCCCACAGCATCCGCGGGTCGCGCTCGGGCACGCCCCATTCGGTGTCGTGATAGGCGCGGTAAAGCGCATCGCCTTCCGACCAGCGGCAGCGGTGTCCGGCATGAGGGTCTTGGGGAAGGGTCGAATCGGTCATGGATCGACCTTATATCCGTCATCCCGGCGAAAGCCGGGATCTCAAGCCGTATCGCGTTTCCGCATGAGATCCCGGCTTTCGCCGGGATGACGGGGAGGGTTACTTCGCTCCACCCTCCCACGCGGGCGTCGGCGCGCGATAGTCGAGCGCCGGCTTCCGGTCGCCGAGCATCGCCTGGTATCTGAAGTCCGGCCCGCGTGCCTTGTCGAGCTCGGCCTTGGCCTCGGCCAGCACCTCGGGGCTGCCGAACAGCTCGGCGGCGGTCAGGGCGATCGTCTTGGCCGCGACCACGCCGCCCTTGACCCCGATGCCGGTGCCCGAGGCCGCCACCGCCTGCCAGCTGTGCGCGGGCGTGCCCGGCACCCAGGTCGCGGTGTTGAGGCCGATCGTCGGCACCGTCCAGCTGATGTCCGACACGTCGGTCGAACCGCCGCCGTCCGGCCCGCGCTCGCCCTGCGAGACCCGCGTCACCGAATCGAGCGACTTCTGCGTCGGCAGCGTCTTCTGGAGCTCGGCCGCCCAGGCGGTCTCCTCCGGCGTCCATTGCTCGCCGCCGACCGCCTGGAGGTTGCGCGCCATCACCTTGGCCAGCGTCTCGCTCGCCAGCATCGAATAGACGCCGCCGGTGATCTCGTAGTCGACGGTGGTGCCGGTCGCCATCGCGGCGCCCTCGGCGGCCTTCTTCACCCGCTCCCACACGTCCTTGACGATCGCGGGATCGACGTTGCGGACGTAGTAATAGCTCTCGGCGAAGTCAGGGACGACGTTCGGCGCCTCGCCGCCCTTGGTGACGACGTAGTGGATGCGCGTCGAGGACGGGACGTGCTCGCGCAGATAGTTGACCGCGACGTTCATCACCTCGACGCCGTCGAGCGCCGAGCGACCCTTCTCGGGCGCCGCTGCGGCATGGGCGGAGACCCCGTGGAAGCGGAACTTGCCGGAGATGTTGGCCATGCTCTTGCCCGTCGACACGCCGTTGGCGTCGCCCGGATGCCAGTGCAGCACCGCTGAGACGTCGTCGAACAGGCCGGCGCGGACCATGTAAACCTTGCCCGAACCGCCCTCCTCTGCGGGCGTGCCGTAGACGCGCAGCTCGCCCTGAACCTTATTGGCGACCATCCAGTCCTTGATCGCCAGCGCGGCGGTGACGCTGGCGGCGCCGAAGAGGTTGTGGCCGCAGCCGTGCCCCGCCGCCTTGCCGGCGATCGGCGTGCGGGTCGGCACCGCCTGCTGGGCGAGGCCGGGGAGGGCGTCATATTCGGCGAGGATCGCGATCACGGGGCCGCTGCCGTTCTTGAAGCTGGCGACGAAGGCGGTGGGGATGTCGGCGACCCCGGCGGTGACGGTGAAGCCGCCCTTCTTGAGCTCCGACTGGAGCAGGGCGGAGGACTTGGCTTCCTGATAGCCGACCTCGGACCAGTTCCAGATCTGCTTGGCGGTCGCGGCGAAGGCGGGGGCGCGTTTGTCGACGTCGGCGAGGATAGCGCCGCGCTGCGGATCGGGCAGCACCTGGGCATGGGCGGCGAGGGGGAGGAGGGCGGTGGAGGCGAGGAGAGCGAGCTTCATCTGGTCATCCTATAAAGCCCTCTCCCCATTGGGGAGAGGGTTGGGAGAGGGGGAGGAGCCTCGCAGAGACCGTCGCCTGCCGCACTGCCCCTCTCCCCGACCCTCTCCCCAAAAGGGGAGAGGGAGTTTCAGCGCGCTCCTACCGCTGCCGCATCCGGCCGCCGCGTGTCGGCGGCGCCGAGGAACCGCTCGCCGTCGACCATGATCGACTGGACGCTGCCCATCGTGTTCGACGTGCGCACCTTGTGCCCTTTGGCCTCGAGCAGCGTGACGATGTCGGGCGAATAGCCGTCCTCCAGCTCGAGCGGCGCGTCGCCGCCGGCCTGGTTCATGCGCGGGCGCTCCGCGGCCTCGGCGACGTTGAGGCGGTGGTCGATCACGTTGGACAGGAGCTGCACCATCGTCGCGATGATATAGCCGCCGCCGGGCGTGCCGGTGACCAGCCAGGGCTTGTCGTCCTTGAACACGATCAGCGGGGTGATCGTCGAGCCGACGCGCTTGCCGGGTACCGGCAGCGTCGCCTTGCCGTCCTCTGCCCGTCGTCCCCAGGCGAGGTTGCCGAGCGAGTTGTTGAGCAGGATGCCGGTGCCGGGGGCCACGACATGCGCGCCGTAGGACGCCGAGAGCGTGTAGGTGTTGCTGACGGCATTGCCCGCGGCGTCGACGACGGAGAAGTGCGTCGTGTCCTTGCTCTCGTACGGGTAGGGATTGCCGTCCGGCAGCGTCTTCGCGCCCAGCGAGGCGTCGGGGCGGATCAGCTTGGCGCGCTCGGCCGCATAGTCCTTGCTGGCGAGGCCCTTCGCCGGCGTCCGCCAGTCGGGACCACCGCCGACGAGCCGGCGGTCGGCGGCGACGATCTTCATCGTCTCCGACAGCAGGTGGAGGTTGGCGACGCTGCCCCAGCGCGCCTCGCGCACCGGGAAATTCTCCAGGATGTTCATCGCCTCCGCCACGCTGACGCCCGAGGCGGTCGGCGGCATATAGGCGATCCGGTTCCCGCGGTAGCTCGACCAGATCGGCTCGGAGACGATCGCCTGGTAATCGGCGAGGTCCTTCTCGTCGATCACGCCGCCGCCCGCCTTCATGCCGGCCGCGATCTTCGCGGCGACCGGACCCTTATAGAAGCCGTCGCGGCCCTTGGCGGCGATCGCCTTGAGCGTCGCGGCGAGATCGGGCTGCTTCCACAGCTCGCCGGGGCGATAGGCGCTGCCGTCGGGCTTGAAGAACGCGGCCATGGCGGCGGCGTCCCTGCTCATCGCCTTCTTCTGCTCGGCGGTGGCCTGCGCCTCGTCGTCGGACAGGATCACGCCGCGCTCCGCCATTGCGATGGCCGGCGCCAGCAGCGTGCCCCAGGGCAGCGCGCCGAAGCGGCGGTGCGCCTCCCAGAGGCCGGCGACGGTGCCGGGGATCGCCACGCCCTTCATCGACCAGCCCTTGGCCTGATCGAACTTACCGTCGGGTCCCAGCAGCAGGTCGGGCGTCGTGTGGCGCGAGGCCTGGCCGTAATAGTCGATCGCGATGGTTTGGGCGGGCTTGCCGTCCTTCGCCGCCATATGGATCAGCATGTAGCCGCCGCCGCCGATGTTGCCGGCGCGCGGCAGCGTGACGGCGAGGGCGAAGGCGGTGGCGACGGCGGCATCCACCGCATTGCCGCCCTTGCGCAGGATGTCGGCGCCGACCGCCGCGGCGAGCTTGTTCTGGCTCACCACCATGCCGCCGCGGCCGATCGCCGGCTTATGAATCTGATCATAGGCGACGATGTCGCCGCCGGTGACCGGCCGGGCGGTCTGCTCGACCTCCTGCGCGACTAAGGGGCTGCAAAGTGCGAGGAGGCCGAGCAGGGCTGGGATGCGGCGCATCAGAACGATGCCCGCAAATTGGCGTACCAGTAGCGGCCGTAGGGGTTGTACATCGAGCCGAGATAACCTTCGGACGACAGCGGCGGCTGCTCGTTGGTGAGGTTGCGGACGCCGATGCGCAGGCGATAGCGGCCGGCGCTGTCGTCGCCGATCGTGACCTGGCCGTAGAGGTTGAAGGTCATCCGGTCGTCGATGACCCAGTTGCCGTTGGTCGCGTCGAACAGGCCGGTGTCGAGGACGTCGCTGGTATATCGGGTGAAGGCGCCGATCTGGAACTCGCGATAGGTCCAGGTGGCGGTGCCGGTCACCTTCCAGCGCGGCTTGCCGTTCTGGCGGATGCGGTCGCCGGCCTCGGCGATGTTGGTGTCCGGGTTGATGGTGCCGGCCGCGCGGGCGTCGATCAGCGCCTGAACCGGCGGCGAGGGCTGGAGGAAGAACTTGTCGAGATAGGCCGCGTTGACGCCGAAGTCGAACCGGCCCGCGCCGAAATCCGGCAGCTGCCAGTTGAGGCCGAGATCGATGCCGGCCGCCTCCTGCGGCAGCAGATTGACGTACTGGTCCTTGACGTAGAGCACGCGGCCGGCCGGTGCGAGGTTGCTTCCCTGATACAAGGCGATGTCTTCCGCCGTGGGAGCAGCGCGGATCACGTTCGGATCACTGCTGCCCTGCACGCGAAGCAGATAGTCGTTGATGAGTGCATTGCCTTCGCCGAACAGTCCGACGATGCCCTTCTGCTGGATGTGCCAATAATCGGCAGTGAAGGTGATCCGGCCGATCGCGTCGTCGAGGAAGTGCGGTTCCAACACCACGCCCGCGGTCCAGGTCTTGGAAGTCTCGGGCTTGAGATCGGGATTGCCTGATCGCTGCGCCGAGGTGGAGAAGCCGATGCAGGCCGGATCGGCGAAGCTCTTGATGACGCCGGTACGAAGCTGTGCCTCACAGCGGACATAGTCGGTGCGGGTGTTGGAGCGGGTGACGACGGTGGCGTTGACCTGCTCCAGGTTCGGCGCCTTGAAGCCTTCGGCATAGGAACCGCGGAAGCGGACGCCGTTCACTACGTCCCACGCCGCCGCGATCTTGGGCTTCGCGACCGAGCCGACGTCGCTGTAATGCTCGAAGCGTCCGGCCAGCTGGAGCTCCAATGAGCGCATCAGCGGGACGTTCATCTCCGGGCTGACCACCGGCACCGCGAACTCGAGATAGGCGGCGGCGATCGTGCGGTGGCCCTTGGTGTCGGGCGAGGGGCTGGTGCCGATCAGGTCCGATCCGTTGACGGCGCCGGAGACCGCGTCGACGAACTGGATGGTGCCGTCCACCCGCGGGTCGCGGTCGTCGAGCTGGGTCTCGCGGCGGACCTCGCCGCCGATCGCCATGCCGACGTTGCCGGCAGGGAGCTGGAACAGGTCGGATTTCGATCCCTTGATGTCCCACATCGCCAGCGTCGACTTGCTGACGCGGGTGGTCTTGATCCTGATCGCGTCGATCGCGGCCTGGTTGCTGAAGGTGGCGTCAGCTCCGCTCACGTCGAGCAGATTGCCGCCGTTGAACGGGTTGTAGGCGTCGGGCGTGGTCAGCGAGAGCTGCTTCTGGAGCAGGGTCTGGCTGATGCCGTCGGAGCGGTCGCGCACGCGCGCTTCGGAGTAGAGCAGCGCGCTTTCCCAGCGGAAGCCCAGCGCCTCGAAGCGCAGGCCGCCGAGCAGGCGGTACTGGGTGTTGAGCACCTCGACCAGATTGGGCCCGACGTCGGCGAAATTGTAGCTGCTGAGCGTGACCGGCAGGCCGGCCGCCGGGGCGTTGATGCCGGGCAGCCGGTTGGGGCTGCCGACGGGGCCGAACGGGTTGTAGTAGCTGCTCGCCGGGATCACGAGCGGACCGGACGAGAGCGTGCCGGTCGGCGCCTGGTAGCTGTCGGTCTCCGCGCGGTAATAGCCGGCCTCGCCGAAGAATTCGAGCCCGTCGGTCAGCTCATAATGGCCGTTGAGGAAGAGGTTCACACGCTCGACCTCGGGGATCACCGTGGTGTTGTAGGCGCGCGGCGCGTCGAAGCGCAGGTTGCGGTCGGCGGCGGCCGAGTTGGTGCCGTCGTCGATGCAGATGCCGCTGCCGAGCTGGGCCAGGCAGCCGGCGTTGGTGCCCGGCTGGATATGGAACTGGCCGGAGTTGTTGGTGATCAGCGTGCCGTTCTGGCGAACCGGCGTGTTGCGATAGACCTGGAACGACCCCCAGGGCGTGATCGTGCTGCGGCCGTCGACCTGCGTGCTGCCCTCGAACGGCGTGCCGACGAACAATGGGGACTTGTCGGCCGAGGCGGTATAGTCCTGTTCCCGCGCGTTGAGCGCGGTGCGGTGGTCGTAGCTCGCGAACAGGGTGACGTTGCCGCGGCTGCCGAGATTGTGGCCGACGAGCAGGTGCAGGTTGCTCTCGATCATGTTGGTGCCCTCGGCCCAACCGACCTGGCCCTCCGCCTCGACGCCGGTATAGTCCGAGCGCAGCACGGTGTTGACGACGCCGGCCACCGCGTCCGAGCCGTAGATCGCCGCCGCGCCGTCGCGCAGCACTTCGAGGCGCTCGAGGCCGAACACCGGAATGGCGTTGGTGTTGTAGGTGAGGACGGGGACCAGATTCTCGTCGGCGCGGCTGGTCGGGTGGTTGACCACGCGGCGGCCGTTGAGCAGCACCAGCGTGTTGCCGACGCCAAGGTTGCGGAGGTTGACCGAGCCGACGTCGCCGCGGGCCGAGTTCGAGCTGTTGGGGAGATAGCTCGAGTTGAAGCTGACGTCGCCCAATTGCGGGATGGAGCGGAACAGCTCGTCGCCGGAGACGGCGCCGGTGGCGCCGATCTGCGCCTGATCGACCACCGTCACCGGCAGCGCCGCGGTGACCTTGCTGCCGCGGATCTGCGTGCCGACCACGACGATATCGGGCTCGGCGGGCTGGTCGCCTTCCACCGCCTGCTCCGCGCTGACGGTCGAGGCGTCCCCGGGTGGGGCGGGGGTCTGCGCCGCTGCCGGTGTCTCCTGCACCAGCGCGATCGGGCGCATCGCCGAAACGGCGCCCGTCTCGCGCGCGATCACGCGGACGCTGTTGGGGCCGGTGTAGCGCCACGTATAGCCGCTCTTCGCCAGCAGCGCGTCCAGCGCCTCGTGCGCGGTGTAGCGGCCCGACAGCCGCGGGCTTCTTGCGCGGGCGATCGCCGGATCTGTGAAGACCAGCTGCACGCCCGTCTGCTGGGCGACCTGAAGCAGCGCCTTGTCGAGCCGTCCGGCCGGCAGGCTGATGGCAACGCGGACGGTCTCCGCAGCCTGAGCGGCAGCGGGCGCGGCGATCACGGTCGTGATCGCGCTGCCGAGCAGCAGATGGCGGGTATTCATATGGTTTTCCCCCCTTGTTTTGGCGCCCTCCCCAGGACGCTCGTTCCGTATACGACGCCGCTGCGCCGCAAATGCGAACCCCGCGACGCAGATTTTTTTCGTCATGTCGCAACCGACTGGTTCGCCTTTGCGCATTCTCCGCGTCATGGCATTGACGGCATTGGGCAAAGGGGGCGGCGTGGGAACGGCGGGACAGGCAGGGGCACGGGCAATCGACGCGGCGGGCAGCGCCGACGTCGATGCCTATCGCGCGGCCCTGCGTGCCTTCATCGCCCGGCGCGTCGACGACCCCAATGAGGTCGACGACCTGGTGCAGGAGGCCTGCGCCCGCCTCGTCGCCACCCAGCGCGAGCAGCCGCTGGACGAGCCGCGCGCCTATCTGTTCCGCATCGCCGCCAACCTGATCGTCGACCGCCATCGCCGCGCCGCGCCGACGGTGCCGCTCGGCCCGGAGATCGACCCGCCGGTCCCGGCCGCGCAGGAGGACGGCCGCCGCGTCGCCGATCTTCAGGCCGCATTGGCTGCGGCGCTCGACGAGCTGTCGCCGCGCTGCCGCGAAGTGTTCGTGATGCGTCGCTTCGACGAACGCGGTACCGGCGAGATCGCGCGCGAGCTGGGGATCAGCCCGCGCATGGTGCAGAAGCACCTGACCCACGCCGTCGCGCATCTCTACGATCGCCTGGCCCATCTGATGGAGCGCGGCGCGTGACCAGGGACAGGCTCGGCAGCCGTGCGCCGGCAGTGTTCGAGGCGTTCCTCGACGGCCGTGAGGCGGGGCTGCATCCGGCCGACCGCGACGAGGCGGCGGCCTTCTGGTCGTGGCTCGGCGGGTTCGAGCATCCCGGCATCCCCGAGCGTCCGCGCCGGTCATGGCCGCGCTGGGCCGCCGCGGCGGCGCTGGCGGTGGCGGTGTTCGGCGGCGTCGGCTGGATCGCCCGCACGCCGGCCGAGCGGGACGAAGTGCGCAGCATCGCCGCCGGCCATGCCGAGCGCAAGCGCGTCCAGCTCGCCGACGGGTCGACGGTGACGCTCGCCGCCGACAGCCGCGTCGAGATCGCCTTTACGCCCGGCGAGCGCCGGCTGCGGCTGACGGAGGGCGAGGCGCTGTTCGCGGTCGCCCACAACAAGGCGCGGCCGTTCGTCGTCGAGACCCGCCACGGCGAGGTGAAGGCGGTCGGCACCGCCTTCGACGTGGCGGTGGGGAGGCGCGAGGCCGAGGTGACGGTGGTCGAGGGCGTGGTGCGCATCGCGCTCGCCGACGGCACGCGCGGCGGCGATGCCGAGCCGATCGAGAAGCTCGCGCGCAAGGGCGAGCGGCTGGCGTTCGGGGTCGATCGCAGCGGGAGCGGCAGCACCGGCTTCATCCGCCAGGCCGATGCGGTCGACGTCGCGGGGGTGACCGCCTGGACGCGCGGCCAGCTCGTCTTCCACGGCGAACCGCTGCGGGAGGTGATCGCCGAGATCAACCGCTACACCAATGACCGCGTCGTGCTGACCGATCCCGCGGCAGGATCGATCCCGGTCTATGGGGTGATCAATCAGGGCGATACCTCGGCGATCCGCGACCTCGTCGCCGATCCCCATGCGGTGGCGATCCGATCGGAAAGGTGAGGCGCGGGCCTCGCGCCCGCTTCCAACCATCGCGGCAAACCGCTATCGCCGCGCTTTTCCTGAAGCTGTGATCCGCTCGCGCCGCCCGAACGCCCATGCAACCCGCCGGACTCGAGGCCGTCTTCCTGGCCAATCGCGACAAATTGTTGCGTTTCCTGCGCGCGCGCGGCGCGGGCGACGGCGCCGAGGACCTGCTGCACGAGCTGTGGCTCAAGGTCTCCGCGGCGCGCAGCGGGCCGGTGGCGGCGCCGCTCGCCTATCTCTATCGCGCCGCCGACACGCTGATGATCGACCGCTACCGCTCGCGCCGCCAGGCCGAGCAGCGCGACCGCGACTGGAGCGAGGCCGAGGGGACGACCGTTCCCGGCACGTCCGATGAGCCCTCGGGCGAGCGGGTGATCGCCGCACGGCAGGCGGCGGCACGGGTCGCCGAGACGCTCGATGCCCTGGGGCCGCGCGTCGCCACCATCTTCCGCCGCCACCGCATCGACGGCGTCGCTCAGCGCGAGATCGCGGGCGAGCTGGGCGTCAGCCTCAGCACCGTCGAGGGCGACCTGCGCAAGGCCTATCGCGCGCTCGCCGAGCTCAGGGAGCGGCTCGATGAGGTTTGACGCGCATGTCTCCGTCATGTCGGCTAGGAGATTGTAATGGCCGAGCCGCGTGACCGTATCGATGAAGAAGCGCTGGCGTGGGCCGTCCGCACCGCCGATCCGGCGTTCGACGACTGGGACTCCTTCACTCTCTGGCTCGAAGGCGATCCTGCACGTGCTGCCCGCTACGACGCGATCGCGAGCCATGTCGCCGAAGCTGCCGACGATCTGCGTGCCGTGCCTGCTCCCGAGCCGGTCGAGGCTCCCGCGCGTCCCCAACGCCGCTGGCTGATCGGCACCGGCATCGCTGCGGCGCTGGCCGGCGTGGTCGGCTACGGCGCCTGGACGCTGCAGCCGCAGCCCTATGCGATCGAGACCGCCGCCGGCAGCACCCGCACGGTGACGCTCGGCGAGGGCAGCACGATCGAACTCGCCGGCGGCACGCGGCTGGTGCTCGATCATCGCGACGAGCGCGTCGCCACGCTCGAGCGCGGGCAGGCGATGTTCGTGATTCGGCACGATGCGGCGCATCCGTTCCGGGTCAAGGTCGGCGGCGACGAGCTGGTCGACGTCGGCACCGCCTTCGACGTCAAGCGCACTGCCGGCGTGATGCGCGTCGCGGTGTCGGAGGGCGCGGTGGTCTTCAACCCGGGCCGTGAGGCGGTGCGGGTCGACCCCGGCAAGGCGCTGGTCTCCGACGCGGCGGCGCACAGGCTTCGCCTCTCCAGCATCGAGCCGGAGGCGGTCGGCGGCTGGCGCGAGGGCCGGCTCAGCTATCAGGGCGAACCGATCGGCGAAGTGGCCGCCGATCTCTCGCGGGCGCTCGGCGTGTCGATCGCCGCCGCGCCCGACGTCGCGGAGCGCCCGTTCCGCGGCACGCTCGCCGTGGCCACGCTCAGGAAGGACCCGGCCGCCGTCGCGCCGCTGCTCGGCGTTGCGGCGAAACGGTCGGGCGAAGGGTGGGTGCTGACCGCAGGACCGTGATCGCCGCTGCCCGCATCCTCGCGGCGGCCGTGCTGGTCGCCGCCGCACCCGCTCTTGCGGAACCTGTCGCGCTGGTGCTGCCAGCGGGGAGGCTGGGTGATGCTGTGCTCGCGCTCGGGCGGCAGACGGGCACCAACATCGCGGTCGCGGATGCATCATTGTGGGGCCGGCGGGTGCCGGCGCTGCGCGGGCGCTACACCGCGCGGGAGGCGTTGGAGAGGCTCGCCCGCGCCGCCAATGCCGAGGTGCAGCCGGCCGGTCCGACCGGCTGGCGCCTGGTTGCGCGTCGTCCCGAGCCGCCGCGCCCGCGCGTCGTGGCCGTGCCCCGCAAGGCGCCTCCGCCACTGCCTCCCGCACCGGTGGTGGAGGTGCCGCAACCCGACATCGTCGTCACCGCCAGCAAGCGCGACCTGACGCTCCGCGATTTCGCCGGGCAGGTCTCGCGCATCGACGGGGCGGAGCTTTCGCTCGGCGGGGCCGGCGGCACCGACCGGCTGGTGGCGCGCGTCGCCAGCGTTTCCTCCACCCATCTCGGTGCGGGCCGCAACAAGCTGTTCATCCGCGGCATCGCCGATTCGAGCTTCACCGGCCCGACCCAATCGACAGTCGGGCAATATTTCGGCGACCTCCGCCTCAGCTACAACGCGCCCGACCCGGACCTGCGCCTGACGGATCTCGCCGCGGTCGAGGTGCTGGAGGGGCCGCAGGGCACGCTTTACGGCGCGGGATCGCTCGGCGGCATCATCCGGCTGGTGCCCAACGCTCCCGACCTCGACACAGTGAGCGGCTCGATCGCGTTCGGCGGCTCGGCGACCTGGCATGGCGCACCGGGAGCGGATGCGAGCGCGGTGCTCAACGTGCCGATCGAGGAAGGGCGGCTGGGCCTCCGCCTCGTCGCCGACGTCGCCAGTGAGGGTGGCTACATCGACAAGCCGCTGCTGGACCGCAAGGACGTCAACCGCACCCGCATCTCCGGCGGCCGTGCGGCGCTGCGCTTCGACGCGGGTGGTGGCTGGACGGTCGACCTGATCGGCCTCGGCCAGCGCACCCGCGGCGAGGACAGCCAGTACGCCGATCGCGATGGCCCGCCGCTCACCCGCGCCGCGCGGACGGAGGAGGGCTTCGACGCCGACTATGCGCAGGGGCAGGTCGTCGTCGCCGGGCCGATCGGCGACCTCAAGCTGAGCTCGTCCACCGGCATCTCCCGACAGGTGCTCGAGGAGCGCTACGACGCGACGCTGCCGGATCAGGCGCCACGGCTGTTCGTCCAGCACAACCACACCACGATGATCGCGCACGAGACGCGGCTATGGCGGCCGATGGCGGACGGGTGGGGCGGCATGGTGGGCGTGAGCTTCACCCACAACACCACCCGGCTGTCGCGCGAGCTCGGCACGCCCGAGGACCCGCAGCCGGTGACCGGCGTCGAGAACCGCGTCGATGAGCTGTCGCTGTTCGGCGAGGGCAGCGTCGAGCTGGTGCCCGGCCTCACCGCCACGGCGGGCGCGCGCTACACGCGCTCCGAGCTCGACGGCGCGGGTGAGGACGTCGCCCCGGCGACGACCGAGACGCTCGCCTACGCCCGCGCGGAAATGACCGCGGGACGGGTCGAGACCGCCTTCCTGCCCTCGGCGTCGGTGATCGCCGCGGTGCTGCCGCGCACCAGCATCTATGTGCGCTATCAGGAGGGGTTCCGCCCGGGCGGCCTCGCGGTCGAAGCCGATTTCGTCCGCCGCTTCCGCAACGACCGCGCCTCCAGCATCGAGATCGGCGCGCGCCACGGCAGCCGCGGCTCGGACCCGTTCGCGCTGTCGGCGAGCCTGTCCTACACGCGCTGGCGCGACATCCAGGCCGACTTCATCGACGCGACGGGCCTGCCCAGCACTGCGAACATCGGCGACGGCCGCATCTGGTCGCTGAGCGCCGCCGCCAGCGTGCGCCTGGCGCCGGGCCTCAGGTTGGACACGGGCGTCAGCTACAACGACAGCCGCATCGACGAGCCGGCGCGCGACTTCCCCTATTCGATCTCGACCCCGACATTCGACTACGCCATCGGCCTGCCGGCGACGCCGGTCAGCGCCGGGCAGCGGGCGCTCGCGGTGATCGCGCGGATGAACCAGGTGCCGAACATCGCACGCTTCGGCGGGCGGGCGGGGCTCGACTATCGCCGGCATCTCATTGGCGATCTTTCGCTCACCGCCAACGGATGGGTACGTTACGTCGGTCCGTCGCGGCTCGGCGTCGGGCCGGAGCTCGGCGCGCGGCAGGGCGACTATCTCGACAGCGGCCTCACCGTCCGCATCGGCACGCCGGGGATCGGCGCGACGCTCAGCGTCACCAACATCGCCGATGTCGAGGGCAATCGCTTTGCGCTCGGCACGCCCTTCACCACCGGACGCGACCAGATCACGCCGCTGCGCCCGCGCACCGTCCGCCTCGGTCTCGACGCCAGCTTCTGAAAAAAATCGCGGACCGGCCAAGGCGCCGGCCGATCGGCTCCGTCCTGCAGATCAGAACATCTGCAAAAGGGACCCTTGATGCGTCGTTACCTGCTTGCCTCCACCGCGCTCGCCGCGATGGCGGCGCCCGCCGCCGCGCAGACCAATGTCGATACTGCGCGCACTACGCCGATCAGCACCTCGACCATCAAGAACGGCACGCCCGACGCGATCAACATCACCGACAAGGGCTCGGTCAAGCCGGCCAGCGGTACCGCGGTCACGGTCGACACCAACCATGCCGTCACCAACGGCGGCACCATCCAGATCACCAATTCGGACGGCGCGATCGGCATCGGCGCCAACGCCGGCACCGGCGGCGGCATCACCAACAACGGCGCGATCACCATCGACGAGACCTATACCGCGGCCGACGCCGACAATGACGGCGACGCCGACGGCCCCTTCGCGGTCGGCGGCAACCGCGCCGGCATCCGCACGCAAGGCGCCTACACCGGCAACATCGTCAACGGCACGGCCGGCGTCATCACCGTCGAAGGCAATGATTCCGCCGGCATCCGCCTCGGCGGCCCGCTGACCGGCAATTTCACCCACGACGGCAAGACGACGGTCATCGGCGACCGCTCGATCGGCGTCGACGCGGGCGCGATCAACGGCAACGTGCGCCTCGCCGGGACCGTCACCGCGCAGGGGAAGGACGCGATCGGCGCCCGCTTCGCCGGCGACATCTCCGGCGCAATGGTGGTGCAGGGCACGATCAGCTCGAGCGGCTATCGCTTTCCGACCGCGCCCACCGATACTTCCAAGCTCGACGGCGACGACCTGCTCCAGGGCGGCTCGGCGCTGATCGTCTCGGGCAATGTCGGCGGCGGCATCATCTTCGCGGTGCCGCCCAAGGACAACAGCACCACCGACAACGACGAGGACAAGGACGGCATCGAGGATTCGAAGGAAGGCAGCGCCGCCGTCTCCTCACAGGGCGCGGCGCCGGCAGTCGTCATCGGCGCGACCGACCGTGCGATCACCATCGGCCCGGTCGCGGGCACCGGCACCGGCTTCGGCATCATCATCGACGGCACGATCAAGGGCGACGGCGTCTATTCGGGCATCGACGGCAACGGCCTGGTGATCGGCGGCCGCGGCGGCGCGGTGACGGTCGCGGGCGGCATGGGCATCAGCGGCACCGTCTCGGCGAACAGCAACGGCGCCAGCGCGACCGCGATCCGCATCGGCGCGCAGGCGACCGTGCCCGAGATCCGCAACAGCGGCACGATCAGCGCGGCCGGCGGCAAGTCGACCACCTCGCTGACCACCGCGATCCTGATCGACCAGGGCGCCTCGGTCGGCACCATCCGCAACAGCGGCACGATCAAGGCGGTCGCCGGCGGCGACGACGGCACCGCCACCGCGATCCTCGACCGGTCGGGCAGCGTGGTGCTGGTCGAGAACAGCGGCACCATCTCCGCCTCGGGTGCCAAGGCCGATTCGACCCGCAACGTCGCGATCGACCTCTCGGCCAACACCAGCGGCGCCACCGTCCGCCAGACCGCGGTGGCGAGCGGCGTCACCGCGCCCTCGATCACCGGCGACATCCGCTTCGGCACCGGCAACGACGTGCTCGACATCGCCGACGGCGCAGTCAAGGGCAACGTGTCATTCGGCGCCGGCAACAACCGCCTGGCGCTGTCGGGCGACGGCACCTACACCGGCGCGGCCACCTTCGGCGCCGGCAACGACACGCTGGCGCTCACCGGCACCTCGAAGTTCACCGGGTCGGCGGACTTCGGCGGCGGATCGGACGTGCTGACGATCGACGGCGGATCGCTGTTCGCGGGTTCGCTGGCCAATGCCGGTGGCCTGGCCGTCACCGTCACCAACGGTGCCTTCGACGTCACCAAGACCGCGTCGATCGCCTCGCTCAACGTCGGGGCCAGCGGCGTACTCGCCGTCACGCTCGACAAGACCGGCGGCACCGGAACGATGATCAACGTCGCCGGCAACGCCAGCTTCGCCGATGGGGCGACGCTGGCGCTGAAGGTCGCCAGCATCAAGGACGTGGAGGGGCATTACGTCGTCCTGCAGGCCGGCTCGCTGACCGGCGCCGACAAGCTCAAGACCAGCTCGGTGCTGCTGCCCTATCTCCTCAAGGGCACGCTGAACACCAGCGTCGCCAACCAGCTCGCGGTCGACGTCGTCCGCAAGACCACCACCGAGCTCGAGCTCAACCGCTCGGAAAGCTCGGCGTTCAACGCGATCTACACGGCGCTCGGCACCGATCAGAAGGTCGGCGATGCCTTCCTCAACATCACCGACGGCGAGGTGTTCCGCGGCTCGCTCCGCCAGCTCCTGCCCGACCATGCCGGCGGCGCGTTCGAGGCGGCGACCCAGGGCTCGCGCAGCGTCGCCCGCATGGTTTCCGACCCGCACGGCCCGTTCAAGGACGAGGGCAACTGGGGCTATTGGGTCACCTCGACCGTGTGGGGCACGTCCAAGGATCGCGACGCGACCGCGGGCTACAATGCCGGCGGCTGGACCGCGGCGGGCGGCGTCGAGACCAAGACCGGCTTCGGCAACGTCGGCGTCTACGCCGCGTACATGTGGAGCCAGGACAACGACAACAGCACCGACAACGACGTGATGGGCAACCAGTACGAGCTCGGCAGCTACTGGAAGGGGCGCTGGAACGGCTTCGCCGCCAATGTCCGCGCGTCGCTGGCCAAGATCGACTTCGACAGCACCCGCCGCTTCGACGGATCGATCGGCACCGAGGCGGTCAGCCGTGTCGCCAAGGGCAGCTGGGGCGGCAAGCTGACTTCCTTCTCGGCGGCGGTCTCGCACGAGAGCGGCGGCGCGATGTTCTTCATCCGCCCGTCGGCGGCGGTCGACTATTACAAGCTCAAGGAGGACGGCTACACCGAGACCGGCGGCGGCACCGCAATGAACCTGACCGTCGCCGGGCGCACCAGCGACGAGCTTGCGGTCACCGGCGCGATGGCGGCCGGCATCGACTTCATGGGCTTCTACGAGCGCGACGAGGGCTGGTTCCGCGTCGAGGCTGAGGGCGGCCGGCGCCAGATCGTCGGCGGCGAGCTCGGCGTCACCAAGGCCCATTTCCAGGGCGGCGAGACCTTCACCCTGGTACCGGAGGACCGCACCAACGGCTGGGTCGGCAAGCTCCGCGCGATGGGCGGCAACAATTATTTCCGTCTGGTCGGCGAGGCCAGCGCCGAGGAGCAGCAGGATCGCTTCGTCCTCGGCATCCGCGCCTCGCTCCAGATCGGGCTCTAGTCCCTCTGATTGGCTGCCGGGCACCGGTCCCCCGCACGGCAGACAATCGCGGCCGCGGCATTCTCCCCAATGTCGCGGCCGCACCCTTTTTCCGCTGCGGATTGATGTCGGCCGGGCTGTTGTGCCTATAGGCTTCATGCGGCGTCCCGCCGCGGGGGTGGCATGATGGCAGCTGAGTTCGACGTGGTGATCGTGGGCGCCGGCCATGGCGGCGCGCAGGCGGCGATCCTGCTGCGCCAGCACGGCTTCGCCGGGTCGATCGCGCTCGTCGGCGACGAGCCGGGGCTGCCCTATGAGCGGCCGCCGCTCTCCAAGGAGTATCTGCTCGGCGAGAAGCCGGTCGAGCGCCTCTACCTCCGCCCGGCGGAGTTCTGGCGCGGACGCGACGTCACCCTGCTTCCGGGCCGGCGCGTGTCCGCGCTCGATCCTGCGGCGCATCGGCTGGCCCTCTCGGACGGGGACGCGATCGGCTATCGCACCTGTATCTGGGCCGCAGGCGGCCGGGCGCGCACGCTCGCCTGCGAGGGCGCGAACCTCGCCGGTATCCATCTCGTGCGTACGCTCGCCGACGCCGATGCGATCGCGGCGGCGCTCGGCGGCGTGACCAATGTCGCGGTAATCGGCGGCGGCTATATCGGGCTGGAGGCGGCGGCGGTGTTCCGCAAGTTCGGCAAGCACGTCACCCTGCTCGAAGCGCTGCCGCGCGTGCTCGCGCGCGTCGCGGGCGAGCCGCTGTCGCGCTTCTACGAAGCCGAGCATCGCGCGCACGGCGTCGACGTGCGGCTCGAGACGCAGCTGGAGGGTTTCACCGGCGCGGATGGCCGCGTGGCTGGGGTACGCCTCGCGGGAGGCGAGATCGTACCGGCCGAACTGGTGGTGATCGGCATCGGGATCGTTCCCAACGTCGAACCGCTGCTGGAGGCGGGCGCAGCTGGCGGGAACGGCGTCGACGTCGACGAGCTGTGCCGCACCTCGCTGCCGGACGTCTATGCGGTGGGCGACTGCGCCGCGCATGAGAACGGCTTCTGTGGTGGCCGGCGCATCCGGCTCGAATCAGTCCAGAACGCCAACGATCAGGCCGCGACCGCAGTGAAGGCGATCCTTGGCCAGCCGCAGCCTTATCGCGCGGTGCCGTGGTTCTGGTCGAACCAATATGATCTCAAGCTGCAGACGGTGGGCCTGTCGGCGGATCACGACGAGACGGTGCTGCGCGGCGATCCTGCCTCGCGCGCCTTCTCGCTGATCTATCTGAGGGAAGGGCGGGTGATCGCCCTCGACTGCGTCAACGCGGTCAAGGACTATGTCCAGGGCCGTGCGCTGGTGGTGAACGGCGCTACGCCCGACAAGACTGCGCTCGCCGATCCGGCGGTGCCGCTCAAGGGGCTCGCCGGCTGAATCCCGCACCGGGACGCCGGTTAACCACCTTTTCGCATGGCCAGAATCGTAAACGGGGCGTTAACTTCCGCCCATGCGACGCTATCTCGTTCTCACCGATGAAGGCCGGCGCCACCCCTTCCGCCGCTCGCTCCCGCCGCAGCGGATCGAGCGCCTCAGGGACGATGATCAGGACCTGAAGCTCTTCGCGCTGAGCTTCACCGCCTTCTTCATCTGCTTCTATACGTTCCTGTTCTGAGCTGAGGCTGTCCGGATGAAGTGAACTCGTGCTCCTGCGAAAGCAGGAGCCCTGGATCATGAGCGGCGCACTAGCGGCCTGGGCTCCTGCTTTCGCAGGAGCACTCGTGTAGTTTCAAACCGGACGGACTCTAGTCACACGCCTTGTGCAGCTTCTGCGCGAGCCACGCCGAGATCAGGCACATCACCGCCACCAGCAGCAGCATGTTCTCCGATGTCACGCCCAGGGCGGTGAGGGCGATCACCACCACCGCGCCAACGGCCATCGCGCCGGAGTTGACGACGTTGTTCGCCGCCACCGTGCGTGCGGTCTGGTCCTTGGTGACGGTGGTGGTGAGGAAGGCGTAGAGCGGCACCACGAACATGCCGCCGGTGATCGCGATCGCGACGAGCGTGACGATCACCAGCAGCGACTGCGGCATCGTCACGAACTCGGCGATGTTGTAGAGTCCGCCGTCGGGCGCCGGCACGAAATTGCGCGCTTCCAGCGAGAAGGCGACGACGAACACCGCCATCAGCAGCACCGACATCGGCCCGTATTTGGCCGAGATGCGGCCCTTGAGCATGGCGTTGATGATCACCGATCCGATCGCGACGCCGATCGAGAAGATCGCGATCGTCATGCTCGCGACGCGCTCGTCGGCGGTCAGCACGTTCTTCACCAGCGGGGGGAAGATGATGATCAGCACCGCCCCGATCGTCCAGAAGAAGCTGATCGCGCAGATCGCCAGGAACAGGCGCGGAATGTGCATCGTCGCGCTGATCAGCCGCCAGGACGAGGTCAGGGGATTGTAGTTGATCGCGAGCTGCGGCCCGACGCGCGGCGCCGGGGGCACCATCCGGCCGGTCACCCAGCCCGCGAGCGCCACCGCCAGCGTCATGCCCGCGGCCAGGCGGATGTCGTGCACCACGAACCCCGCCACCACCGTGCCGATCAGGATCGAGAGGTAGGTCCCCGCCTCGACCAGCCCGGTGCCGCCCAGCACCTCGTCCTCTTTGAGGTGCTGAGGCAGGATCGCGTATTTGATCGGGCCGAAGAAGGTCGAATGGATGCCGAGGAACAGCACCGACGCCAGCATCATGCCGATGCCGATCGTGGTGTGCCCGGCGCGTGCGGCGAGCATCCCGGCGCCGCCGAACAGCATGATCGCGATCTCGGCGGTCTTCACCAGCCGGATGATCTTCGACTTGTCGTGCGTGTCGGCGAGCTGGCCGGACAGGGCGGAGAGCAGGAAGAAGGGAATCAGCGACAAACCGGTCGCCAGCGCGTTGAAGTTCGATTCGAGCTTGGCGTCGTTGAAGATCTCGTAGGTCGCGAACAGGACCATCGTCGTCTTGAACAGATTGTCGTTGAAGGCACCGAGGAACTGGGTGACGAACAGCGGCAGGAAACGCCGTTGCCTGAGGAGCCCGAGGGCGTTGATCATGGAAGAGGATACACCCCGGTCGTTAAGACAGCCCCGCCGCCATAGCCGAGCGGGGGAGGAGCGGGCAACTCTCATACCCCTCCCGCTCCCGGGAGCGGAGTGCTAGTCGGGACATGATGCTGACGCTGCCCAACATCCTGACCCTCTCGCGGATCTTCGCGGTGCCGCTGCTCGTGTGGATGCTGTGGTGGCCGCAATGGACGGTCGGCTATTGGCTGGCGTTCGTGCTCTACTGCGTGATCGCGGCGACCGATTACCTCGACGGCTATCTCGCCCGCGCGCAGGGGGCGGTGTCGAAGCTCGGCATCTTCCTCGATCCGATCGCCGACAAGATCATGGTCGCCGCGGTGATCCTGATGCTGGTCGCGACCCACGATATCGAGGGCTTTCACCTCATCCCCGCGCTGGTCATCCTGCTCAGGGAGATCATGGTGTCGGGCCTGCGCGAGTTTCTGGGCGGCATCCAGGTCTCGGTGCCGGTGTCGCAACTCGCCAAATGGAAGACCGCGCTCCAGCTCGTCGCGCTGGGCGCGCTGATCCTGTCGGGCGCGCTGCCGGGGTGGCTGTGGATCAAGGTGGTCGGGCTGGCGTCGCTGTGGGCTGCCGCCGCGCTGACGCTGATCACCGGATGGGACTATCTGCGCATCGGCCTCAGGCACATGGAAAGCTGATGGCGGTCGAGATGCTCTATTTCGCCTGGGTGCGCGAGGCGGTGGGGAGGGGCGGCGAAACGATCGAACCGCCCGCCGAGGTGGTGACGGTCGCCGACCTGCTCGACTGGCTCGGCGGGCACAGCCGGCCCCACGCCGCGGCTTTCGCCGACAGGGGGCGTCTGCGCGCGGCGGTCGACCAGCGTTTCGCCCCGCTCGATGCGCCGATCGCGGGCGCGCGGGAGATCGCGATCTTCCCGCCGGTGACCGGCGGATGATCCGCGTCGTTGTCCAGCCCGAGCCGATCGACACCGCCGCCGAGCTGGCGCTAGCTGAAGCGGAAGCCGGCGGGGCCGGCGCGGTCGCGAGCTTCACCGGCCTGGTCCGCGCGGACGACGGCGTCACCGCGCTGGAGCTGGAGCATTATCCCGGCATGACCGAGGCGGCGCTGCGCCATCTCGCCAACGAGGCAGTCGAGCGCTGGGCGCTGCTCGGCGCGACCGTCGTCCATCGGGTCGGCCGGATGACGCCGGGCGAGCGGGTGGTGTTCGTCGCAGCCGCGGCGAGCCATCGCGCTGCCGCACTGGAGGCCTGCGCCTATCTGATCGATCGGCTCAAGACCGATGCGCCGTTCTGGAAGCGCGAGCTACGTGGCGATGCGGCGCGCTGGGTGGAGACCAGGGAGGGCGACATCGCCGCTTCCGCTCGCTGGCTGGCGGAGTAGAGTCCGCCCATTCCACCGTTCGCCCTGAGCTTGTCGAAGGGCCATACTTTCTTTCGAGCGGTTGCGGGAGAAGGACGGCCCTTCGACAAGCTCAGGGCGAACGGGAGAAGAGGCGATCGAAAGGCTCACCCTTCCGCCAATACCTCGGCCAGCAGCCGGAAGTCCTTCTCGCGCGGCGAGGCGCGGCGCCATACCAGGGCGATATCGCGGGCCGGGTTGTCGGCCGCGAGCGGCGTCGCGTCGACATGGGTGCTGTCGAGGATGCCCGCCTCGATCGCCATCTCGGGCAGGATCGTAACGCCGAGGCCGTTGTCGACCATCTGTACGATGGTGTGGAGCGAGGTGCCGAGCATCGTCGCCTCGGCGCGGATCTCCGGCCGGTTGCACGCCGCCAGTGCATGGTCCTTGAGACAATGGCCGTCCTCGAGCAGCAGCAGCCGCGTCTCGTCGATCTCGCTGGGCTTCACGCCCGGCGGGGTCGGCGCGATCTCGCCTTCGGGATAGGCGAGGAACAGCCGGTCCTGGAACAGCCGCGCCACCTCGACGTCGCCGCAGGCATAGGGGAGGGCTAGTAGCACGCAATCGGTGCGCCCGTGACTGAGTCCTTCGCACGCCGCACCGCTCGGTTCCTCTCGCAGGTAGAGCTTGAGGTCCGGGTAATCGGCCCGGAGCCGCGGCAGGATGCGCGGCAGCATGAAGGGGGCGATCGTCGGGATCACGCTCATCCGCATCTCGCCGGACAGCGGCCGGCCGGCGGCGCGGGCCATGTCGCCCAGCTCCTCCGCCTCGCGGATCACCCGCCGCGCCTTGTCGGCGATGCGCTCGCCCACGGGCGTGAAGCGCACCACCCGGCGCGTGCGCTCGACCAAGGTGATGCCGATCAGCGTCTCCAGCTCGCGGATGCCGGCGGAGAGGGTGGACTGGGTGACGAAGCAGCTCTCGGCAGCGCGGCCGAAATGGCCATGGTCCTTCAGCGCCACGAGATACTGGAGCTGCTTGAGCGTGGGAAGATAAGTGGCGGCCAGTGATCGTCTCCGTCGATGGTCACGGCCTAGATAAGCGGTTCCGACGATGACGCCAGCCCCAGCCTGGGGCTATTGTCTATCGCGCCACAGCAGCCACAGGTTGATCGCGATCCCTATCGCGGCGCCTGCCAGGAAGCCGATCGTCGTCTGGCCGAGAAGGAAGCCGATCACGATGCCGGCGAACAGGGCGAGGACGAACAGGGCACCGCCGCCGGTGGGCGACTTGGGAGACGGAGCGGGATCGGGGGTCGGCATCCTTCCCTCCTGCCATGTCCCGGCCGCAGATGCCACCGTCCCTGTCGGAACCGTGAAGGTGTGGCCCATTTAATCCTCCCCCGCCAGGGGGAGGTGTCAGCCGCAGGCTGACGGAGGGGGAGGACGGCAACTCACTATCGGCTCGCTTCCTCCCCCTCCGTCACGCTTCGCGTGCCACCTCCCCCTGGCGGGGGAGGATTGGAATGTCTGGGCCCTCGCCCGCCGGTGCCGGATCGAGCAGCTGGCGGTGTTGCCTTCGGGCGACGGTGCGGCCGTAACCGTCCACTAACCGGTTGGCTTGGCGCGGGTAATCGGGTTAAGTCCTGTCCATGTCCGCGTTCGTCCGTCGGCACAGCGTGTGGGCGGCAGCGAGCCTTGCGCTGACGCCGCTTTCCGCCGTTGCCCAGGAAACCCCTCAACCGCCGCCGGCCGCGCAGGACGCGCTCGATCCCACGTCGCCGATGGCGCCGCTGCCGGACCTCGGCGTCGAGTGGCCGGACCTCAGCAAGGCGCCGGCGGGCCAGGATGTCGTGTCGCAGGAGCGGGCCGAGGTCGCGACCGAGATCCGTTACGATTACCGGATCACCGGCATCGACGGCGTCGGCAGCCCGCTGATGCGCCAGCGCTTCGATGCCGGCTCGACGCTGCGCGCCAACCGCGGCGAGCCGGCCAACGCCGCGCAGCTCGACCGCCGTGCGCGCGAGGATGCCGAGCTGCTGACCACGCTGCTGCGCTCCGAAGGCTATTACGACGCGCAGATCGCGACGCGGGTCGAGCCCCAGGCAGGCAAGCTCATCGTCACGCTCGAGGCCGAGCCGGGGCCGCTCTATCGTCTGTCCGACGTGACGCTCGCCGGCGTCGAGCGCGCGGACGGCAAGGCCGGGGCGCTGACCAAGGCATTCGGTCTCGAAAAGGATGCGCCGGTCAACAGCGACGCCATCGCCGCTGCCGACGCGCGGCTGAGGACGGCGGTGGGCGAGGAGGGCTTTGCCTTCGCAAAGGTCGGCGAGCCCGAGATCGTCGTCGACCATGCCACCCAGACCGCGACGCTGGTGCAGAATGTCGAGCCGGGGACGCTCCGCCGCTTCGGCAAGATCGTGATGCCGGAACCGCGCCCCGTGTTCGGACCCAAGCACGTCCAGGACATCGCCCGCTTCAAGCCGGGCCAGGAATATGATGCCTCCGCGCTCGACGACCTGCGCCGCGCGCTCGTCCAGACCGGCCTCGTCTCGACGGTGAAGGTCGAGCCGGTCGAGAGCGGCGATCCCTCGACCGTCGACGTCGCGGTGAACGTGGAGCCGGCGCCGCCGCGCACCATCGCGGGCGAGCTCGGCTACGGCACCGGCGAGGGCGCGCGGGCCGAGGTGAGCTGGACGCACCGCAATTTCTTCCGGCCGGAGGGTGCGATCACCCTGCGCGGCGTGCTCGGCACGCGCGAGCAGCTCGGCAGCATCGTCTTCCGCCGCAACAATTTCCACGAGCGCGACCGCATCCTGACCGCGCAGCTCACCGCCGCGCACCTCGAACGCGACGCCTATGAGGCCGACACGCTGTCGCTGATGGGCAGCATCGAGCGGCAGACCAACATCTTCTTCCAGAAGGCATGGGTGTGGTCGCTCGGTGCCGAGCTGGTCGCATCGGACGAGCGCGACGTGATCGTCTCGACCGGCCAGCCCCGGCGGCGGACTTATTTCATCGGCGCGCTGCCGAGCAATCTCACCTATGACGGCTCCGACGACCTGCTCAACCCGACGCGCGGCTTCCGCCTCGGTGCGCGGATCAGCCCCGAGCTGTCGCTGGTCGGCAAGGCGTTCGGCTACGCCCGCATCCAGCTCGACGGGAGCATGTACCAGCCGGTCAACGATCGCGTCGTCGTCGCGGGTCGGGTGCGGCTCGGCACGATCGGCGGCGCGCCGCGCGACGCGGTCGCGCCGTCGCGGCGCTTCTATGCGGGCGGCGGCGCCTCGGTGCGCGGCTACGGCTATCAGAGCATCGGGCCGCGCGATCCCAACAACGACCCGATCGGCGGACGCAGCCTGGCGGAGTTCTCGCTCGAGGCGCGGGTGAAGGCGTTCGGTAACTTCGGCGTGGTGCCGTTCTTCGACGGGGGCAACATCTACACCTCCGCGCTGCCCAAATTCTCGGGCTTCCGGTACGGCGCGGGCGTGGGCGTGCGCTATTATTCCAACTTCGGCCCGATCCGCGTCGACGTCGGCACGCCGATCAACCCGCAGCCGGGGGATGCCCGCATCGCCGTCTACGTCTCGCTGGGACAGGCGTTTTGAGCGACGAGCCCGAGGCCCTTTCCGCGCCGCCGCCGCCCGCGCGCCCGCGCCGCTGGCGCTGGTGGCAGTGGATCGTCGGGCTGCTGGTGCTGCTGGCAGTGCTCGCGGGCGGCGCGGTGGTGCTGCTCGACACCAGCATCGGCCACCGCCTCATCGCCGACCGGATCGGGGCGCTCCGGCCGTCCAATGGCCTGCGCTACTCGGTCGGGCGGATCGAGGGATCGATCTACGGCAAGGCAGTGCTGATCGACGTGCGCGTGCGCGATCCCAAGGGGCTGGTGTTCCAGGCGCAGCGAGCCGAGCTCGATTGGCGGCCGCTCGAATGGCTCAACAATCGCCTCGTCATCCGCAGCCTCGTCATCCCACGCGCGACGCTGGCCAAGCTGCCGCAGACGACCCCGACCGGGCGCAAGGGACCGATCCTGCCGAGCTTCGACATCGCGATCGGCGAGCTGCGCGTCGACCGGCTGACGGTGGCGCCGGCCGTCACCGGCGTCATCCGCAACGGCAGCCTCAGGGGACGCGCCGACATCCGCTCGGGCCGCGCGATGATCGACCTGGCGGCGGTGGTGCAGGGGAGCGACCGCCTCATCCTTAAGCTCGATGCCGAGCCGGACCGCGACCGCTTCGACATTGACCTCACCGCGCGCGGTGCGGCGAACGGCGTGCTGGCGAAGCTCGCCGGCGTATCGCGCCCGCTGGCGCTCGACGTCCAGGGCGACGGCCGCTGGAAGGCATGGCGCGGCGCCGGCACCGCCGACGTTGGCGGCACGCGGGTGATCGACCTGCGCCTCGCCAACGATGCCGGCCGCTATTCGCTCGGCGGCACGGTGACCCCCGGCAGCTTGCTCAAGGGCAAGCTCCAGCGGCTGACCGCGCCGCGCGTGATCGTGAGCGGCGCGAGCACGCTCGCCAACCGGCGGATGGAGGGCACGCTGTCGCTACGCTCGGCATCGCTGGCGGTCGAGGCGACCGGCGGGCTCGACCTCGCGGTCAGCGCCTATCGCAACCTGCGCGTCACCGCGCGGCTGCTGCGGCCGCCGGCATTGTTCCCGAACATGACCGGGCGCAACATCGAGCTGCGTGCGATCCTCGACGGCACCTTCGCGACTGCGAGCTTCGACTATCGCATCACCGCCGACCGCTTCGCGTTCGACAATACCGGCTTCGAGGTGGCACGCGCCGCCGGGCGCGGGCGGTTGTCGAAGCCGCCGGTGTTGGTGCCGGTCGCCTTCACTGCCGCACGCGTCACCGGCGTGGGCGACGTTGCCGGCGGCATCCTGCGCAACCTCAGCGTGCGCGGGCCGCTGCGCGTCACTGCCCAGAACGTCACCGGTGACGACCTGGTGCTGCGGTCCGACAAGCTCAACGGCCGCATCAGCCTGTTCCTGGACCTGCGCACCGGCCGTTATGAGGTCGGCCTCAGCGGCGGGCTCCGGCGCTATCTCATCCCCGGCATCGGCCTGGTCGACGTGACCTCCCGCCTGACGGTGGTGCCGGGGCCGGGCGGACATGGCACCCGCGTGGTCGGGCGCGGCGTGGCGCAGGTGGTGCGGTTCGACAACAGCTTCTTCGCGTCGCTGACCGAGGGCCTGCCGCGCATCACGACGGGCCTGGAGCGCGGGCCCGACGGCGTGCTCTATTTCCGCGGGCTGGTGCTGACTTCGCCGGGGCTCAAGCTCAGCGGCAACGGCTTCCGCCGCCGCGACGGCACCTTCCATTTCGAAGGCTCGGGCAGCCAGGCGACCTATGGCCCCGTGCAGCTCCGCCTCGACGGCGACATCAGCCGTCCGACCATCGACCTGATCCTCGCGCGGCCCAATGCGGCGATGGGGCTGCGTGACGTCAAAGCACATCTCACTCCCACGCCAGCCGGCTTTGCCTTCACTGCCGCAGGCGGATCGTTGCTCGGCGCCTTCACCGGGGAAGGCGCGATCCTGCTGCCGAAGGGCGGCACCAGCCGCATCGAGATCGCCCGTCTCGACGTGGCGGGGATGCGCGCGAACGGCGGGCTCGACATCGTCACCGGCGGGTTCGAGGGGCGGCTCAACATCGCCGGCAACGGGCTCACCGGCGTGCTCGCCTTCCGACCGCAGGACGGCGTGCAGCGGATCGACGCCAGCGTCGACGCCGATCGGGCGCGCCTCGCCGAGGGGCTGCGCATCCGCCGCGGGCATCTGGAGGGGAGCATCGTGCTCGATCCCGACGGCGCCAACATCGACGCGACCATCAGCGCGCGAGGCGTGCGCCGCGGCGCGATGGCGGTCGGGCGGCTCGACGCCACCGTCAAGCTGGCCGGCGGCACCGGCGAGGCGCGCGTCGCGATCAGCGGGCGGCGCGGGCGCGCGTTCGACATCCAGTCGGTGATCGGCATCGCGCCGGACCGCTACACGGTGCAGGCGCAGGGCACGGTCGATCGCCGGCCGATCAGCCTGACCACGCCGGCGGTGATCGTCCGCGACGGCGACGGCGACGGCTGGCAGCTGCAGCCGGCCCAGCTCAGCTTCGCCGGCGGCACGGCGCAGGTCTCCGGTCGATTCTCGGGAGAGGGGACCGCCCTCGACGCCACGCTGTCGCGGATGCCGATGTCGGTGCTCGACATCGGCTATCCAGGCCTCGGTCTCGGCGGCAGTGCCTCGGGCACGCTTCATTATGCGCAGAGCGGCGACGGCGCGCCGACCGGCCGCATGGACATGACCGTCCGCGGGCTGACCCGGTCCGGGCTAGTGCTGTCCTCGACCCCGATCGACGTCGGTATCGCCGGCATCCTCCAGCCGAACAAGGCGGCGGCGCGCGCGGTGGTGGCGAATCGCGGCGGCAGCGTCATCGGTCGCGCGCAGATGCAGATCGCACCGCTGGGCGAGGGCGACCTCTCCAGCCGCCTGATGAACGCGCCGCTGTTCGCGCAGCTCCGTTACGCGGGGCCGGCCGATACCCTGTGGCGGATGACCGGGATCGAGCTGTTCGACCTGTCCGGCCCGGTCGCGATCGGCGCCGACGTCACCGGCAGCCTTTACGATCCGCGCATCCGCGGGTCGGTGCGTGCCGACAATGCCCGGCTGGAAAGCGCAGTCACCGGCACGGTGCTGCGCAACGTCCAGGCCTCGGGCCGGTTCGATGGCTCGCGCCTGGTGCTCGACCGGCTGGCGGCGCAGGATCCGGGGCAGGGGACGGTCAGCGGCAGTGGTGTGTTCGACCTATCCCGCGCGAACGGGCTCGGCATCGATCTCAACATCCAGGCGCAGCGCGCCCGGCTGATCGCGCGCGACGACATCGCCGGCACGGTGACCGGACCGCTGCGCTTCCATTCGGACGGATCGGGCGGAACGATCTCGGGCAACATCGTCATCAACAACGGCCGCTATCAGCTCGGCAAGGCAGCTACCGCCGCCGCTGTGCCGAGGCTCAACATCCGCGAGATCAACGTTCGCGGCGCCGACGATGACGATGAGGCGGCCGCCGCCGTGCCATGGCAGCTCGATGTCCATGCGCGGGCGCCGAGCGGCATCAGCGTGCAGGGCCTGGGCCTCGACAGCCGCTGGTCGGGCGATCTCGCCATCGCCGGCGAGCCGACCAATCCCAAGATCACCGGCCAGCTCAATCTGGTCGATGGCGATTACGAGTTCGCCGGGCGCACCTTCGAGCTCGAACGCGGGGTTATCCGCTTCGACGGCAGCGTACCCGCCGATCCGGCGCTCGACATCTCCGCCGATGCTGACGCCCAAGGGCTCAACGCGACGATCCGTGTCACCGGCACCGCGTCCAAGCCCGACATCAGCTTCACCAGCACGCCGGCGCTGCCCGAGGACGAGTTGTTGTCGCGGCTGTTGTTCGGCACCTCGATCACCAACCTGTCGGCGCCGGAAGCGCTCCAGCTCGCCGCGGCCGTGGCCGCGCTGCAGGGCGACGGCGGCGACGGGCTCAACCCGATCAACGCGGTGCGCCGCGCCGCGGGCCTGGATCGCCTCCGCATCCTGCCCGCCGACCCGCAGACCGGCGCGGCCACGTCGATCGCGGCGGGCAAGTACATCACCCGGCGGACCTATGCGGAGATCATCACCGACGGGCAGGGCTATTCTGCGACGCGGCTGGAGTTCCGGCTGACGCGCTGGCTGTCGCTGCTCGCATCGGTCTCGACGATCGGACGCCAGAGCGTGAACGTCCGGGTGTCGAAGGATTATTGAGGCACCGGAACCCCTTGGCGCCAGCGCGGTTCAGCGCTGAGCGATGACGCTGCCGCAGATCCTGTCCGTGACCGTGCTCGCGGGCATGATGGCGCTCTTCGTCTGGGGACGGCTGCGCTACGACATCGTCGCGATCCTGGCGCTGCTTGCTGCGCTGGCGGTCGGCGTGGTCGAGCCGAAGGACGCCTTCACCGGCTTTTCCGACGACATCGTCATCATCGTCGGCTCGGCGCTGGTGATGTCCGGCGCGGTGCAGCGCTCGGGGGTGATCGAGCGGCTGCTGGGGTCGCTCGCCAAGCGCGTGACGCGGGTGCGCTCGCAACTGCTGCTGCTGACCGCCAGCGTCGGCTTCGCGTCGGCGCTGGTCAAGAACATCGGCGCGCTGGCGATGCTGATGCCCGCCGCCTTCTCGATGGCGAAGCGGTCGGACAGCTCGCCGTCGGTATTCCTGATGCCGATGTCGTTCGCCTCGCTGCTCGGCGGCCTCATCACGCTGGTCGGCACCTCGCCCAACATCATCGTCAGCCGCGTGCGCGAGGATATGACCGGTGAACCGTTCCGGATGTTCGACTATGCCCCCGTCGGGCTGACGCTGACGGTGGTCGGGCTTATTTTCCTGCGCTTCGCCTATCGCGTCCAGGCGCTGCGCCAGGCACCTGCGACGATGGGGCAGGCGCTGGATGTGGCGAGCTATGTCACCGAGGTGCGCGTCGGCGAGGGATCGAGCGCGATCGGCGTTCCGCTCGGCGAGCTGCTGGAGCGCGGGGAGGGCGACGTCGCCGTCGCGGCGCTGCTGCGTGCGGGCCTGCGCACCGCGCCGCTGCCCGACATGAAGTTGCGCGAAGGCGACGTGCTGATCCTGGGCGGCGCGCCCGACGTGCTCGAGCGGGTGATCGCCCGCGACGAGCTCGAGCTGGTCGGCCAGGACAAGCACGAGGGCGACGACATCGGCGTGATCGAGGCGGTGGTGACGATCGATTCGCCGCTGGTCGGCGAGACCGCCGGCGACCTTCACCTGCGCGAGCGGACCGGGGTCAACCTGATCGCGATCTCGCGCCGGGGTGAACGGCTCGATCGCCGGCTGGCGCGGATCACGCTCGCCGCGGGCGACCTGTTGCTGCTCCAGGGGCCTCTCAAGCAGATGTCTGAGCGGTTGGCCGACCTCGGCGTGCTGCCGCTCGCCGAGCGGGAGCTCCGGCTCGGCAGCCCGCGCAGATGGCTGCTGCCGATCGCGATCCTCGCCGCCGCCATGGCCGCGACGGCGACGGGACTGGTGCCGGTGGCGGTCGCCTTCTTCGCTGCCGCGGGGCTGGTGATGGCGACGGGTGCACTGCCGGCGCGCGAGGCCTATGATCATATCGAATGGCCGATCCTGATCATGCTCGGCGCGCTGATCCCGGTGAGCGACAGCCTGCGCACCACCGGCGTCACCGAGCTGATCGGCACCTGGCTGTCCCATGCCGCCGCCAGCCTGCCGCCCTGGGGCGCGGTGGCGCTGATCCTGGCGGCGGCGATGGCGGTGACGCCGTTCCTCAACAATGCCGCGACCGTGCTGGTGATGGCGCCGATCGCCGCTACCTTCGCCGGCGATCTCGGCTATCGGCCCGAGGCGTTCCTGATGGCGACCGCCGTGGGGGCGGGGTGCGATTTCCTGACGCCGATCGGCCACCAGTGCAACACGCTGGTGATGGGACCGGGCGGGTATCGGTTCGGCGATTACGCCCGCCTCGGCGCTCCCCTGTCGCTGCTGGTGCTGCTGGTCGCGACGCCGCTGATCCTGTGGGTGTGGCCGGTGAGGTGAACATTCGGCCTGCCCGAATTATCAACATATAAACATCGAATTTTCGAATGATGGTCGAGCGCATAGCATGACCGGCATGTCACCGCTCCTGTTGCTGGCCGCGCTTGCCGCCACCGCTAATACGACGCCGCGCGACGCCATCGCCGCCTACGCGCGAGCGACCGAGCGGAGCGATCCCGAAGCGCTGAACGAAGCGGTTCAGCCGAGCGCAGTCATGTATTGTGCCGACGGTACCGATACCCGCGCCACCGGCCAAGTCGAATGGAAGACCAAGCTTGCCGCGAGCCTGCCACCGACGCCGGCTTCGACGCGCATCGACTGGCTCGACGAGGGCAAGGAAAGCGCGGTGGCGCGGTTGACCGCGGTGCGCGGAGCGTTGCGCTTCACCGATTACCTGCTGATCGCACGGCTTCGTGAGGGATGGCGGATCGTCGGCAAACTCTGCGAGGCTGGCGTGGATGACTCGATCCCGCCGGCCACGGCCGCGGCGGAGCGGGTGATCGACGCCAAGCTGGCCGCTGACCGCGCCTGGAACGGCGCGCTGCTCGCAGACAGCATCGACGCCCGCGCGCTGGTGATGACCGTCGAGAACGGCGAGTTCGTCGCCGCGACGCTGGCCGAATGGCAGGCGCGTTACGTCGAGCGGCGGAAACATTCGCCCGGAAATGCCGTCACGGTCACCAGCCGGCAGGTGGATGTCCGCGGCAGCATCGGCGCGGCGCGTTGGACCTTCCATTCGCCGAGCGGCAGTGACTGGAGCGATCGCGCGCTGATCATGCGCCGGCCCGACGGCCGCTGGCGAATGATGGCGTTGTTGTTCGTGAAGGACGCGCCCGCCGATTAGGCTAGCGCACCGATCAGCGACTTCACCTCCATGAACTCGGTGAGCCCGAACTTGCCATACTCGCGGCCATTGCCCGATTGCTTGTAGCCGCCGAACGGTACGTTCGGATCGGGCGCGCCGCCGTTCACATAGACCATGCCGGCGCGCAGACGGGGGGCGACGCGCTTCACGCCGTCCGCATCGCCGAACACAACCGCCGACAGGCCGTAGTTTGTGTCGTTGGCGATGCGTACCGCATCCTCCTCGTCTTCATAGGGGATGATGGTGACGACCGGGCCGAACACCTCCTCGCGCGCGATCGTCATGTCGTTGGTGACATTGGAGAAGAGGGTAGGGCGGACGTAATAGCCGCTGTCGATCCCGTCGGGCCGGCCCGGGCCGCCGACCTCCAGCTTGGCGCCTTCCTCAAGCCCCTTGGTGATCAGGCCCTGGATCTTGTCCCACTGCGCCTTGTTGACCACCGGGCCGATGTGGCGGCCTTCGGTAAGCGGATCGCCGGTCTCGGTCGCGCTCATCACCTGCCTGGCGATCGCCACCGCCTCCTCCTGCCGGCCCTTGGGCACCAGCAGGCGCGTCGGCGCGATGCAGCTCTGGCCGGAATTGAGCAGCACGCTCATCAGCGTGCCCGGCACCGCGCGGCTGAAATCGGCGCTGTCGAGCACCACGGAGGGCGACTTGCCGCCGAGCTCCTGGTGCACGCGCTTGACCGTGTCGGCGGCGTTCTTGGCGACGAGGATGCCGGCGCGGGTCGAGCCGGTGAAGCTCACCATGTCGATCCCCGGATGCTGCGCGAGTGCCGTGCCGACGCCGGGGCCGTCGCCCTGGACCAGGTTGAACACGCCGGCCGGCACGCCTGCCTTGTCCATCACCTCGGCGAAGATCGCGGCGCAGGAGGGCGCTTCCTCCGACGGTTTCAGGATCATCGCGTTGCCCGCTGCCAGCGCGGGCGCGACCTTGGCGACGATCTGGTTCATCGGCCAGTTCCATGGCGTGATGAGCGCGACCACGCCGATCGGCTCGTGGACGACCAGGCTCTGGTTGATCGTCTCCTCGAACCGGAACTCCTTCAGCGCCTTGATCGCCGCCATCAGATGGCCAAGGCCCGAGCCGACCTGCGCCGTCTTGGCGATGCCGATCGGGCAGCCCATCTCCAGCGCAATCGCCTCGGCGAGGTCGTCCGCACGGTTCCTGTATTCGGCGAGGATCGCCTCGAGCAGCGCTACGCGCTCGTCGACCGAGGTGCGGCTGAAGCGCTCGAACGCCGCCTGCGCCGCCTTGACCGCGGCATCGACATCGGCGGCGGTGCCGAGCGTGATCTCGGTGCAGGGCTGTTCGGTCGCGGGGTTGATCACCTCATGGCGCTTGCCACCCTGGCTTTCGACCCAGCGGCCGCCAATATAGTGGTTGAGATAGCTCCGCATCCTCGCCTCCATCTCGGGTTCGAACCTTGGGTATGTGGATGGCGATGCGGGCGGAGAGTTGCAAGTCGAAACGCGTTCGGAGGTGACGATGCAGGCACGGGCGGCAAGGATCGAGGCAACCGGCGGACCGGAGGTGATCCGCATCGTCGACGTCGAGGTGCCCGAGCCCGGCCCCGGCGAGGTCCGGATGCGCAATACTGCGATCGGGCTCAACTATATCGATACCTATCATCGTAGCGGACTCTATCCGCTCGAGCTGCCGACCGGGCTCGGCGGAGAGGCGGCCGGCGTGGTCGAGGCGGTGGGCGAGGGCGTCGAGGGTTTCGCGCCCGGCGATCGAGTGGCGACGTTCGGCCCGACCCGCGGCGCCTACACGACCGCGCGCAATGTGCCGGCGAAGGAGTTGTTCCATCTCCCCGACGACATCGACGAACGCACCGCCGCAGCGCTGATGCTGAAGGGCTGCACCACCGAATACCTCGTCGAGCGCATCGCGAAGGTGGAGCCGGGGCAGACTGCGCTGGTCCATGCCGCCGCGGGCGGGGTGGGACAACTGCTGGTCGGCTGGCTCAAGGCATTGGGCGTGACGGTGATCGGCACCGTCGGCAGCGAGGAGAAGGCTGAGGCCGCGCGAAAGTCTGGCGCCGACCATGTCATCCTCCACAAGTCCGAGGATGTTGCGAAGCGCGTGCGCGAGATTACAGACGGTGCGGGCGTGCCGGTAGTGTTCGACGGCGTCGGTGCGGCGACATGGGAAGTGTCGCTCGCGAGCGCGGCGCGGCGCGGGCTGATCGTGAGCTACGGCAATGCCGGCGGGGCGGTGACGGGGGTGAATCTCGGCGTGCTGTCCGCCAAGGGATCGCTGTTCGTCACCCGGCCGACGCTGTTCGACTATTATGCGACGCCCGAGGAGCGGAAGGCCGGCGTCGAGCGCGTGTTCGCCATGCTGCGCGCGGGGGCGATCAAGCCTGAGATCGGCCGCACCTTCGCGCTGGAGGACGCCGCCGACGCCCACCGCGCGATGGAGGCGGGGGAGACGCTGGGGAGCAGCTTGCTGATTCCGTAACTCCAAGATCCTCCCCGCTTGCGGGGAGGGGGACCGCCGAAGGCGGTGGAGGGGGTAGGCCACAAGCGACGGCCGGGAGGTGATCCCCCTCCACCACGCACTTCGTGCGCGGTCCCCCTCCCCGTGCCGGGGAGGAGCTTTGCGTTACCGCCGCTCTTTAGCCAGCCGGCTGATCAGCACCGCCGAGCGCAGCGCCTGGCGCTGGATGCTGTCGAGGTCGACCCATTCGCCCTCCGCATGGGCACCCCCGCCGCCGACGCCCATGCCGCCCAGCGTGTCCGCGTAGGCGGCGACGAAGCCTGAATCCGCCGCGCCGCGCTTGGCGGGGTCGTATTCGCCCATCTCCTCGAGCCCGAGGTCGCGGTTGACTCCGTTGAGCTTCGCCAGCAGCGCCCGATTGCCCTCGGTCGGTGCCATCGGCGGGTAGCTGTCGAAGAACTTGAGCGTCGCGTCGGTGCCGGCGAGGTGTTTGGCGACGATCGCCTGCATCTTCTCCCGCGCCCGCGCGTCCTGCTCGGGCGTCAGCGAGCGCAGGTCGCCGCGCGCGACCGCGCTCGCCGCGACGACGTTGGTCTTGCCCTGCGCGGTGACGCGGAAGCCTGACGAATCGATCTCGGCCGGAGTCCCGCCTGCCAGCACGCCGACGTTGTAGGTGAGGTTGGGCTCGGGCAGCTCGCGGCGGAAATCGTCGAGGATGCGCGCCATCTCGTAGATCGCGCCATAGCCGAGCGATGGACCGAACACCCCGCCCGAATGGCCGGTCTTGCCGCTGGTCCTGAGCTCCCAGCTCGCCGCGCTGCGCCGGGCGACGGTGCCCATGTCGCGGCCGTCCTGCTCGGCCAGCCCTTCATATTCGAGCGCGACATCGGCCCATTGACCCGCCTCGATCAGGTCCTTGCGCGCGACCTCCAGCGGGGTGCCGGTGCGTTCCTCGTCGCCGGTCAGGAGGATCTGGATGTCGGCGCCCTTGAGCGTCCCCGCCGCCTGCATCGCCCGCATCGCCGCGACGATCACGACGTTGCCGCCCTTCATGTCGCTGGTGCCGGGGCCGGTCGCGCGATTGCCGTCGCGGACGAACTTCTGGAACGGAGAATCGGGCTCGAACACGGTGTCGAGGTGACCGATCAGCAGGATGCGCTTGCCTCGGCCGTTGCCCTTGTGCGTCGCGATCAGGTGCCCGGCGCGGCCGACCGCCGACTGGTCGATCCAGCGCACGGTGAAGCCGAGCGGCTCCAGCTCGGTGCGGAAGATGTCGCCAACCTTGCGTACCCCTTCGAGGTTCAGCGTCCCCGAATTCTGGTTCACCGCGCGTTCGAGCAGCGCGATGTCGCGGTCCTGCTCGGCGGCGATCACCGTCTTCATCTTCGCCTCGGTGGGAGCAAGGCTCTGCGCGGCGGCGGGCAGGCCGGCAACGGCGAGGCCGGCGGCGATCAGGGTGGATGGAGTTCGGATCATTCCGCCGGGCTAACAAAGCCCATGCGGCGAGGGAAGCGGCGGTTGCATGACAGCACGGCCCGGCAGGTCATGATTCGGTCACAACCCACCGATACCGCGCCCGCGCCGGGCGTCGAAGAACGCCGGCACTGGAGGGGACAGAACCAAATCTCAGTCCCAGGGAGGGCCTTCGTGCCGCATCTGAAACTCACCAAATCCATTCTGCTGCTGAGCGCCGCCACGGCGATGCTCGGCGCCGTCTCCGCCCATGCGCAGGACAGCGCCGCACCGGCGGCCGACGCCGCGCCGCAGGACGGCGTCGGCGACATCGTCGTCACTGCCGAGCGCCGCTCGGAGAACCTCCAGAAGGTGCCGGTCTCGGTCGGCGTGGTCGGCGGGCAGGATCTGCGCACCTACACCAGCGGCGGTGACGACACGTTGCTGGCGCTGTCGGGCCGCGTGCCGAGCTTCTACGCCGAATCCACCACCGGCCGCATCTTCCCCCGCTTCTACATCCGCGGGCTCGGCAACATCGACTTCTACCTCGGCGCATCGCAGCCGGTGTCGATCATCCAGGACGACGTCGTGCTCGAGCATGTCGTGCTCAAGTCCAACCCGGCCTACGACATCCGCCAGGTCGAGGTACTGCGTGGGCCGCAGGGATCGCTGTTCGGGCGCAACACCACCGCCGGCATCGTCAAGTTCGACACCATCCAGCCGAGCCACGACTTCGAGGGCCGCGCCGACCTGTCCTACGGCAGCTACAACACGGTCAGCCTCGACGCCGGCGTCGGCGGGCCGATCGCCAACGGCATCTCCTTCCGCCTGTCGACGCTGATCCAGCATCGCGACGACTGGGTCGACAACACGTTCGCCGGCGCCAGCGCGGACGGCACGAAGACGCCGAAAAAGGATGCGATGGGCGGCTACGACGACCGCAACGTCCGCCTCCAGCTGCTGCTCGAGCCGACCGACGCGCTGTCGATCACTGCGTCGGCCCATGCCCGCTGGTACGACGGCACCTCGACGTTGTTCCACCGCGCCGCGCTCAAGAAGGGTTCGAACGACGTCTCGGACGAGCCGCGCGGCACGGTCGCCTATGACGAGGCGCATGACAATCCGCAGGCTTACGACACCTACGGCGGGTCGCTGCGCGCCGCCTATGATTTCGGCCCGGTCACGCTGACCTCGATCACCGCCTATGAGACCACCTCGGGCTACAGCCGCGGCGACACCGACGGCGGCGCGGCGGCGAACTTCCCGGTGAACGGCGCACCCAACGGCTTCGGCCAGTCGCAGGGCAACGTCCGCGACCTCGACCAGTGGACGCAGGAGGTCCGCCTCGCCAGCAACGGCAACGGCCCGTTCAAGTGGCAGGTCGGCGGCATGTACTTCGACAGCCGCGACATCACCGACTTCTACCAGCGCGCCTATTTCCTGACGCCGCCGGCGAATAACCCGAACAACTGGGTGCGCCTGCACAACGTCAACACGTCGTGGGCGGTGTTCGGTCAGCTCAGCTATCAGTTCGCCCCGGACTTCACGCTGACGGTCGGCGCGCGCGAGACCAATGACACCAAGAAGACCGACCTGCTCAAGACCGCCGACACTGCGGCCGGCCTGGTGACTTACAAAGGCCGCCGCCACGTCCGCCTGTCGGACACGACGCCGAGCTGGGATGTCAGCCTGATGTGGCAGGCGAACCCCGACCTCAGCTTCTACACCCGCTTGGCACGCGGCTTCCGCGGTCCGACGATCCAGGGGCGTTCGGCGGTGTTCAACTCCGACTTCACCACCGCGGATTCGGAGACGATCACGTCGCTCGAGGCCGGCTTCAAGAGCAACCTGTTCAACAACACGCTGCGCTTCAACGCTACCGCCTTCGCCTATTCGGTCAAGGACATCCAGCTCAACGGCAACGACGCCGACGGCAACGGCGTGCTGTTCAACGCGAACCACGCTTATGCCTATGGCCTGGAGGCCGACCTGGAGTGGCGGCCGACGCGCAACTTCACCGCCGGCTTGGGCCTCAGCCTGCTGCACAGCGAGATCAAGGACAAGCGCGTCTATGCGCAGGTCTGCGCGCTGAACGGGGTCGTGGTGTGCACGGTCGAGGACCCGACGATCACGCGCCCGGTGTTCGGCGCGCCGGCGGTGTTCGCGCAGATCGACGGCGAGCCGCTGCCCAATGCGCCGGAGTACAACCTCAACGTCAACGCCCGCTACGATCTGCCGCTCGGCAACGGCGGCCGTGCGTTCGTGGCGACCGACTGGAACCTGCAGGGCTACACCCAGTTCGTGCTCTACCGGACCAAGGAGTTCACCTCGAACGGCAACTTCGAGGGCGGGCTGAAGATCGGCTATGCCGCGGAGAACGATGCCTATGAGGTCGCGCTGTTCGCGCGCAACATCACCAACGAGAAGAACCTCAAGGGCGTGATCGAGAACTACATGGCAGCGGTGTTCAACGAACCGCGCATCATCGGCGTCCAGCTCAGCGGCAAGTTCCGCTGAGGCTCTTAGCCTCTCCCTTTCAGGGGAGGGGCTAAGGATGCTCCAAGCTGGAAACGAGAAGGGCGCCCGGAGTGATCCGGGCGCCCTTTTCTTTGTCGGGCAGGACGCCGCGGCGAAGCCGCGCCGTCGGTCCTCGCTCTGGCGAGGCCGGCCGTACAGCGCGTTGCGGACCGGGCTTCGCCGGTCCGCAACGGCGCGGCGTGGCCGCACCTACGCGCTGTAGTACATATCGAACTCGACCGGGCTCGGCGTCATCTCCCAGCGGGCGACCTCCTCGCGCTTGAGCTCGATATAGGCCTCGATCTGGTCCTTCGAGAACACGTCGCCCTTCAGCAGGAAGTCCATGTCGGCCTCCAGGCTGTCGAGCGCCTCGCGGAGCGAACCGCACACGGTCGGCACGTTGGCGAGCTCGGCCGGCGGCAGGTCGTAGAGGTTCTTGTCCATCGCCTCGCCTGGATGGAGGCGGTTCTGGATGCCGTCGAGGCCCGCCATCATCAGCGCCGCATAGGCGAGATAGGGGTTGGCCATCGCATCGGGGAAACGCACCTCGACGCGCTTCGACTTGGCGCCCGCGCCGTACGGGATGCGGCACGAGGCCGAGCGGTTGCGGCTCGAATAGGCGAGCAGCACCGGCGCCTCGTAACCCGGCACCAGCCGCTTGTAGCTGTTGGTGGTCGGGTTGGTGAAGGCGTTGATCGCCTTGGCATGCTTGATGATGCCGCCGATGAAGTAGAGGCAGGTGTCGGAAAGGCCCGCATAGCCGTTGCCGGCGAACAGCGGCTCCTTGCCCTGCCAGATCGAGAAGTGGGTGTGCATGCCCGAGCCGTTGTCCTCCTTGATCGGCTTGGGCATGAAGGTCGCGGTCTTGCCATAGGCGTGCGCGACCTGGTGCACGACGTACTTGTAGATCTGCATCCGGTCGGCGGTGGTGGTGAGCGTGCCGAAGGTCAGGCCGAGCTCGTGCTGCGCCGCCGCCACCTCATGGTGGTGCTTGTCGCAAGGAAGGCCCATCTCGAGCATGGTCGAGACCATCTCGCCGCGGATGTCGACCGCGCTGTCGACCGGCGCGACCGGGAAATAGCCGCCCTTGGCGCGCGGACGGTGGGCGAGGTTGCCGCCCTCATATTCGCGGCCGGTGTTGGTCGGCAGCTCGATGTCGTCGATCTTGTAATAGCTGGTGTTGTAGCCGTTCTCGAAGCGGACGTCGTCGAACATGAAGAACTCGGCCTCGGGGCCGACGTAGACGGTGTCACCGATGCCGGTGGTCTTGAGATAGGCCTCGGCGCGCTTGGCGGTCGAACGCGGATCGCGGGCATAGAGCTCGCCGGTCGACGGCTCGACGATGTCGCAGATCAGGATCAGCATCGGCGTCGCCGAGAAGGGATCGACATAGACCGCGTCGAGATCCGGCTTCAGGATCATGTCCGACTCGTTGATCGCCTTCCACCCCGCGATCGAGGAGCCGTCGAACATCAGGCCGTCGGTCAGCTCGTCCTCGCCGAGCACGGACGAGACCATCGTCAGGTGCTGCCACTTGCCCTTGGGATCGGTGAAGCGGAGGTCGACCCACTCGATCTCCTTCTCCTCGATCATCTTGAGGACGTCACTCGCCGAATTCGCCATGTCTTGCCCTTTGCTCTCTAAAAAATGTGCCGCCGGGATGCGGCAGAATCATGTTGCGCCGCGGCGCACCGTCTTCACAGATTATTGCGTCGCGTCAAATCGCATCCTCATTGCGTTCGCCGGTGCGGATGCGCAGCGCCGTCTCGACCGGGATCACGAAGATCTTGCCGTCGCCGATCCGGCCGGTCTGCGCCGCCGAAGCGATCGCCTCCACCACCCGTTCGGCGAGTCCGTCCTCGACCACCACTTCCAGCTTCACCTTCGGCAGGAAGTCGACGACATATTCGGCACCCCGGTAAAGCTCGGTATGCCCCTTCTGCCGGCCGAAGCCCTTGGCCTCGGTGACGGTGATGCCGGACACGCCCACTTCGTGCAGCGCCTCCTTCACCTCGTCGAGCTTGAACGGCTTGATGATGGCTTCGATCTTCTTCACCGGCTTGGGTTTCCCTGTTGGTCGCTTGTTGAGAGCGGCCCCATACTCCCTGATCGCGCGGCTTGCAGCAAGCGTGCCATTCGCAAATGCGGCGGAAATCCTCGCGCCGTTGCACCGCCGCATCGCTAATGGGCTTCGAGCGTTGCCCAGCAATTGGGCAGCGGGTGCTCCGTTGCCCAATTGGGCGGCAGGGAAGGAGAGACGGACGGATGCGTGACGTTCCCGCGGATTGGCTGGCCCCGCCCGATCTCTCGGCTGCCGCCAAGGTCCAGCGCGAGATCGCGGCGGCGGGGGAGACCGCCGACCGGGTGGGACCGGTCCGCATGGTCGCGGGCGTGGATACCTCGATGCGCTGGCGCGACGTCCGCGGGCCGATCCATGCGGCGGTCGCACCGTTGCCCTGGCCGCCGGGCGAGCCGCTGCCGGCGGCGAGCGTGACGATGGTGCCGCGGATTCCCTATGTCCCCGGCTATCTCGGCTTCCGCGAGACGCCGGCGATCGTCGCGGCGCTGCGGCGGCTCGGCGCGATGCCCGACCTGATCCTGGTCGATGGACACGGCCGCGCGCATCCGCGCCGCTGCGGGATCGCGACCCATCTCGGTGTCGTCGCCGACGTGCCGACGATCGGCTGCGCGAAGACATTGCTGTGCGGCCGCGTCGAAGGCGAGCTGGGGCCGGCGCCAGGCGACCGCGCGCCGCTGGTCGACCGCGACGAGGTGGTGGGCGTGGCGCTCCGCACGCGCCCTCGCGCGCAGCCGATCTACGTCAGCATCGGCCACCGCGTGTCGCTCGAGACCGCGGTCGCCTGGGTGCTGAAGCTGTGCGACGGACGCCGGCTGCCGCTGCCGATCCGGCTGGCGCATGATGCCGCCAACGCGACCCGGCGCGCGGCAGAGGTTCAGGCGTAGGGCGGCTTGTCGAACCCGCGAGGCGACAGCGTGAAGATCTCGCAGCCGTCCTCGGTGATGCCGATCGAATGCTCGAACTGCGCCGACAGCGAACGGTCGCGGGTCACGGCGGTCCAGCCGTCGTCGAGCAGCTTCACGTCGGGCTTGCCGATGTTGATCATCGGCTCGATCGTGAAGAACATGCCGGGGCGCAGCTCAGGCCCGGTGCCGGGGCGGCCGACGTGCACCACCTCGGGCGCGTCGTGGAACAGGCGGCCCAGGCCATGGCCGCAGAAGTCGCGGACCACGCCGAAACGGTGCTTCTCGGCATGTTTCTGGATCGCATAGCCGATGTCGCCGAGGTGATTGCCGGGCTTCGCCTGCTCGATGCCGAGCATCAGGCATTCATAGGTGACCTCGACCAGCCGCTTCGCCTTCAGGGGCACGTCGCCGATCAGGTACATGCGGCTCGAATCGCCATGCCAGCCGTCGAGGATCGGCGTCACGTCGACGTTGACGATGTCGCCGTCCTTAAGGACGCGGTCGCCCGGAATGCCGTGGCAGACGACATGGTTGATCGAGATGCAGCTCGAATGGGTGTAGCCGCGATAGCCGAGCGTCGCCGGGATGCCGCCCGCCGCCTCGACCGTCCTGTGGACGATGTCGTCGATCTCGGCGGTGGTGACGCCGGGCACCATGTGCGGCACGACCGCGTCGAGCACCTCTGCGGCGAGCCGGCCGGCGCGGCGCATGCCCTCGAAATCCTCGGGGCGATGGAGGCGGATCGCGCCCGTGCGCGTCAGCGGGGCGTCGGCGGTCACATATTCGGTCATCGCCGCCATATAGCGAGGGACACGCGGTTTCGCTATGGGGCGGAGCCATGAGCGAGAGGATCTGGACGGCCGCGCTGGCGGTGATCGGTGACGAGATCCTCTCGGGCCGCACCCAGGACAGGAACGTCGCGCAGATCGCGACCTGGCTCAACGTCCAGGGCATCCGCCTCGCCGAGGTGCGGATCGTGCCCGACGTCGAGGAGGCGATCGTCGAGGCGGTGAACCAGCTCCGCGCCCGCAACGACTATCTCTTCACCACCGGCGGCATCGGGCCGACGCACGACGACATCACCGTCGACGCGGTGGCGAAGGCGCTGGGCGTCGAGGTGGTCTACCATCCCGAGGCGCTGGCGGTGCTGGAGCGCTACTATGAGACCCGCGGCGGCCTCACCGACGCGCGGATGCGGATGGCGCGGGTGCCGGCCGGCGCCGATCTGATCCCCAACCGCATGTCCGGCGCGCCGGGCATCCGCATCGCCAACCTGTTCGTCATGGCGGGCGTGCCGCATATCACCGCCGGGATGCTCGATGCGCTGACGGGGCAGCTCGAAGGCGGCCGGCCGGTGCTCTCGGCGACGATCGGCTGCTGGGTACCCGAAAGCGAGGTCGCCGACCTGCTGCGCGAAGCCGAGCGCAGCCACGAGGGCATCGCGATCGGCAGCTATCCCTTTTTCCGCGATGGCCGGACAGGCGCCAATTTCGTGGTCCGCGGAACCGAGCAGGCGCTGGTCGACGCCTGCATCGCCGATCTCACCGCGGCGCTGGAGGCGGCGGGGCGCGAGGTCGTCAGCGGGGGAATATAGGGCGTTCCCGCGGCAAGACCTTAACGCGAAATCAACCACGTCCGGTCATGCAGCCTCCATGGCATTGCGCATGTTCCAATCCGTCCCGGCAAAGGAGCCCGCGCGGCGATGGTCCCTGGCACCGTCCGAGGCGATGCCCGCCCTCGCAATAGCGGGGTTCATGGCATCGGTACTCGCCACCGGCCTCGGTACCGGCGCGATCGGCTATGACCACCGCAGTCTCGATCCCGTGTTTCTGACGTTTGCCGGATTGTGGGGGATCGGCGTCGTACTGCGCCGACTGGGCGCACGCCGTATCGGCGGTTTCATTCAACTCGCCGTCCTCCTGATCGCCGTCGGGACGCTCACCTCGCTGGCATCGGCTCTGCTCGCTACCAGTGCCCGACCCTATATGGACGGGTGGCTGGCAGCCTTTGACCGGCAGATGCTGCCGGGCTTCGACTGGCCGCGCACCATCGTCGCAATCCAGGAATATCGGTCCAGCCTGCTCGCGCTGGCCTATGCCTATACCTCGCTCGGCTGGCAGCCTTTGGCGCTGGTTGCGATCGCGAGCGCAATGGGCCGGGAGCAGCTCGGGTGGCGTTTCTTGACTGCTTGGTCGCTCACGCTGCTCGTCTGCCTGTTGATCTTCCCATGGTTTCCGGCCCGCGGCGCCTATGTCCATCACGGGATAGTACCGGAGCAGGTTCCCGCGATCAGGGTGCTGGCAGCCTGGAAATTTCTGCCGCTGATCGAAGGGTTGCGGGACGGGACCATCCGCGCGCTCAGTACCGAAACTCTTGGCGGCATCATCACCATGCCGAGCTTTCATGCAGGCGGCGCGGTGGTGCTGGCCTGGGGATTTGCCCAGCTTCGCTATCTGCGCTGGCCGTTCCTCACGCTGAACCTGGCCATGTTTGTGGCCGCGGTTCCGATGGGCGGACATTACATCATTGATCTGATGGCAGGTGCAGCGATCGCGGGCGCGGCAATCCTGGCAGCATATTGTCTACATCAGAAAACCGCCGGCCACACTCCAGCGCTCCGGGAGACAGCATAGTGCGGGCGCTAACGCGGCGCCTCGCCCATCGAAGCGATGCCTCGTATTTGCGTCATCATTCTCGAGCCGCAACCAATCGCGCAGCGCCGGCGTTTCGTCAAAGTGGACTGCTGCGCCATCGTCACCGGGGGAGAGTCAGGGATAGGAAGAGCGTGTGCGCTGGCGCTGGGCGCGCGGCGCTCGAATGTTGCGATAACCTATTTCGGAGATGAGACCGCGGGCGCGGCGGTCGCAGGCGAGATCGAGCGCAGCGGTGGCCGGTCCATCGCCTGCCGGACCGACGTTGCTGACGAGGCGGCGGTCGACGCTCTGTTTGCAGCAGCCGAGAGAGCATTCGGGCCGGTGCGTCTGCTGGTCAATTCCGCCGGCCTCAACATGAGCGACACGCCGATCGCCGACATGAGCTTGGCCCAGTTTGACCGCGTGCTACGCGCCGACCTCTATGGTCCCTTCCTCACCTGCCGGCGCTTCGTTCGCGGGCTCGAAAGCAAGCAGGGTGGTGGGAGAATCGTCAATATTTCCTCGATCCACGAGCGCGCGCCTCGCTCTGGCGGGGTTGAGTACGACAGCGCGAAGGGTGGGCTGGCGCAGCTGACCGCGACACTCGCGCTCGAGCTGGCGCCGCAGCGTATCGCGGTGAACGCCGTTGCGCCCGGCATGATCTTGACGCCGATGAATCAGTCCGCGCTCGACGATCCCGACGAGCTGCGCCGCAAGGAGGCGGCGATCCCTTGGGGCCGCGCGGGGACGGCCGAGGAGGTCGCCGAGCTCGTCCTGTTTCTGCTGTCGGAGAAGGCCGACTATATCACGGGCGCGACAGTGACCATCGACGGTGCCCTGTCGCTGACGGTGGCGCAAGGGGCATGAAATTGGCCAAGAAGACGGCGCTCGATTTCGCAGTCGAGCAGATCGATGTGGTCCAGCTCGACATCGCCGAGCGCCCCGATGGTCTGCTCGCAGCGCACGACTTGATGAGCCCCTATGTGTGGGAGGCCGAAGGCCGCATGCGATTGCTAGTGAGGGTGCTGAAGAATCCGCTCGGCCCCGGCGATCCGACCGGGATCATCTATGCCGGTGAGTCTGCCGATGGATTGTTCTTCAGGACGGAACCCACTCCGGCGATCGTCCCTGGCCCCGATGACGTCGACGCTGGCGGGGTGGAGGATCCCACCGTGGTGATCGGAGACGAGCCGCACCTGCTGGTATTCTACACCGGGGTGGACGGCAAGCGGGACCAGGGTTCGCTGCTCGTCGCCACCGGACCTGACCTAACCCATCTGACCAAGGACAAAGTCCTGCTCAAGGCGCGAGCAGGCGAAGGCAACATCAAGGAAGCGACGGTGGCGCAGGGGACTGACGGCCGCTATCGGATATTCTACGAATATGCGAAGGACAACGCCTCGCGGATCGGCCTTGCGGTTGCGGATAATCTCACTGGCCCATGGGAAGCGGTCGAGGACCTCTTTACGGTTCGGCCCCGTCTTTGGGACACTTGGCACCTTTCGACCGGGCCGATCCTTTCCCGCCCGGGCGAGCCACCGGTGATGTTTTACAACGGTGCTACCGCCGATGCGCGCTGGCGTATCGGCTGGATCGCTTTCGATGAGAACTTCACGAGAGTCCTCGACCGCTGCATCGAACCGCTTTTGGTACCGCCACCGCCGAAGCAACGCGCCGGGACTGACATTGCCTTTGCCGCCTCACTTCTTGATCGGTCGCCGGACATCTTTCTCTACTACTCGCTCGAGGACCGACTTCTCCGTCGCGCGCTCGTGCGGAGGCTCAGCGGACTGAACTGACCTTTGGTCGAACTTCACCCCCGAATAACCCGGTGCCTCTGCTCAGGCGCCTGCCAGCGCGGTGACCTAGCTCCGGCCGGAGCCACACTAGAAGGTTTGGAAGCAAGCAATACGGGTCGCCCGCCGCGTCATCGCCGTCTCATGGCGCCAGCTCGGAGGGCTGCAACAGCAGTGCTGTGCTCACCGAATTATGGCCGCAGGAATTCCGTAGGCGGCGACAGCTGCGCCGGTACAGAATATCTTTACATGATGCGCCTAGGGGCCTTTCCGGCTTTGCGGGAGGGTGATGGTCGTGCGTCGTGTCCTTGTCGTTGGATGCAATCTCGTTGTGGCGCTGTCTGCCGTTGCGGTGGGGGCTCAGCCGCTGCGTGATACCCATGTCCGCGGCCGATTGATCGTCGGTGCGACCGTGGTCTCGCCGTGTCGTATCGAACCTGTCGGGAACGGGCAGCACCCCATGCCGTCGGCAGCGGTCTCGTGCCCGCAGGCACAGCGTCCCGAGGTGAGATTGGTCGAGCCCGAGACTTTGGTCCAGCAGGGGCAGAATACCGACCCGGATACGGAGCTTCGGCGCGGCAATCAGTCCGTTCTGGAAGTAAACTTCTAAATCCAACCGTTTGGCGGCGCTAAGAAAAGTAATAATATCATGATTGCGGAATAGCGGCGGAACGTGCTGCGATGTCGGTGAATCGCAGCTTCTGGAGTTGCTCTGGTAAGCCGAACCGCAGACAATTTGCCTGCAAGGGGGGCGTCGTAAGCAAGTGGGAGAACCACATGACTTGGCGCACCCTTCTCACCCTGTTGGGCTCGACCGTCGCGAGCCTGCTGATCGTTAGCCCCGCCCGGGCGCAGACGGCGACGACTACCTTTCCCGTAACCGCGACCGTGCAGACCGCCTGCGCGGTGACCGCCAATCCGCTGGCGTTCGGCAACTACAGCCCGACCGCCGCCACCGCGCTCGACGCCACCACGACCTTGTCGGTGCTCTGCACCGTCGGAACGTCGTTCACCGTCGGACTCAATGCCGGCACTGCGACGGGCGCGACGGTTACGACTCGGCGGATGACGAACGGCGCGAACACATTGAGTTACGCGCTCTATCGTGAGGCGGCGCGGACCAACAACTGGGGCAACACGCCGGGAACCGACACGCCGCCGCCCACGACCGCCGGGGCGCTGCCGACGACGCTCACCGTCTACGGGCGCGTCCCAGCCGGCCAGAACGTTCCGGCCGGCGGATACACCGACACGATCACGGTCACGGTGAACTACTAGGCCAGCCCGTGCGCACGGCGTGGCGCTTCGGCGCGGCATTGGTCGCGGCAACGCTTGTTCCGTTCGTCGGCTATGCCGCGGCGCTCAAGGTGTTTCCGGTCCGGATCGTCCTGACCCCGGCCCAGCCGGTCCAGACGATGACGATCGAGAACGACAGCGACGAGCCGTCGCGGGTCCAGCTGCGCGTCTATGCCTGGCGGCAGGACCAGGGCGAGGATGTCTTCGAGGAGACGCGCGACGTCCTCGCCAATCCCGCTCTGTTCGAGGTGGCGCCCGGCGGAACGCAGATCGCGCGGTTCGGGCTGCGCACGGCGCCGGGCACGACCGAAAAGGCCTATCGCGTCTTCCTGGAGGAGGTGCCGACCGAACGTCCCTCGCGCCCGGGCGAGGTGCGCACCTTGCTGAGGATCAGCATCCCGATCTTCGTGCCGCCGCCGCAGCAGGCTCCGATGCAGCTGGTGTGGCGCGCCGTGCCGGCCGGGCCGGGGCAGGTGCAGCTGCTCGTCCGCAACGAGGGCGCTGCCCACGTCCAGATCAACCGGCTGGCGCTGCACCGGCCGGGCGGCGCCGCGCTGGGGGCCAGGGACGTGTCCCTCTATCTTCTGCCGGGTACGGCGAAGGCGGTGATGCTGGACAGTGCCGCGCCGGTCGTTGCCGGTCAGGCGCTCAGGCTCGACGCGATGACCGACCAGAAGGACGTGTCGGTCGATCTGGTCACCGAGGCGGCCGGCCGTGATGCCGGGCGTCCTTAGCGCGGCGATGGGCGCGCTTTGCCTGATCGCCGGCGCGCAACCGAGCGGCTCCGATCAGCCGCAGCGGGCGGATTCCGCAAGCAAGGCGGAGCTGATGCTCGTCGAGGTCGCGATCAACGGCGTTCCCCGCGACGGCGAATATGTCGTGGCCCGGCAGGGGGAGCGCTTCTGGGTCCGTCCCGAGGATCTCGATCGCTGGCGCATGCGGCGCCCCGAGCTCGCGCCGGAGACGATCGAGGACGAACGGCTCGTACCCTTATCGGCTTTCCCCGACGTGACGGTGCGGTTCGACGCCGCGCGACAGCGCCTCGATCTCATTGTTCCCCCGGCGCGCTTCCTGCCCCAGCAGCTGTCGCCCGCCTCCGGACGAACCGGCCCGACTCCAGCGACGTTCGCGGCCTTCCTGAACTATGATCTGTCGTTCCAATATGACGGCCGCCTGACCGGCACCGCCTTTCTCGAGGGCGGCGTCTCGGACGATTGGGGGCTGGTCTCGAGCACCATGACGGTCGGGCGGAACGGCGGCGCCGGCACGGTCACCCGCCTCGATACCTTCTACCTGCGCGATTTTCCCGATGCGCTCACGCGTCTGGTCGTCGGCGACACGGTGACGGATGCCAGGGATTGGTCGCGGCAGGTCCGGTTCGGCGGTGTCCGGCTCGGCACCGAATTCGCGCTGCAGCCGGAGCTGGTCACCTTTCCCGTGCCCGATTTCGGCGGACGCGCCGCCGTGCCGTCGAACGTCGAGCTGCTGGTCAACGACGCCGTTCGTTACCAGGCTCAGGTCGACCAGGGACCGTTCTCGATCATCCAGGCTCCGGTCGTAACCGGCGCCGGCGACGTGACCCTGGTGGTGCGGGACGCGCTCGGCGTCGAGCGGCGGGTCAGGACCTCCTATTACGTCAGCTCCCGCCTCCTGCGGCGCGGGCTCGCGGCCTGGTCGCTCGAGGGTGGCGTCGAGAGACGCGACTACGGCATCCGCAGCTTCCGCTACCATAATCCCTTTGCCGCGGGGAGCTACCGCTACGGCCTCACCGACTGGCTGACCGTCGAGGGTCGGGCAGAGGTAGGCGGGGAGGTGCAGATGGCCGGAGCGGGCGCGAACCTCATCGTGCCGGACATCGGCGAGATCGGCGTCGCCGGTGCCGTCTCCCGCGGCGACGACGGCAAGGGATCGCTCTACCGCATCTTCTTCAGCCGCATTTCGCCCGATTGGAACATCGGGGTCAGCTACCAGCGCGCCTCGCGGCATTTCGACCAGCTCGGGATCGACCGCGACGAGGACCGGATCACCGAGCAGCTCCAGGCATCGGCGGGCGTGTCGCTGGGACGCGGTGGCAGCATCGCCGTTTCCTGGACCGACCTGACCTATGCCGCCGGAGACCGGACGCGGCTCGCGTCGGCCAACTACAGCGTCGCGCTCGGCGACAAGGCCTATCTCAATCTGTTCGCGCTGAGGACCAAGGTCGAGGATGCCGGTTGGGAGACGATGGCAGGGATCGGGCTGACGATACCGCTGGGATCGCGCTCCAGCGCCTATGCGCAGGCCGACAGCCGCAACGTGCTCGCCGAGCTGCGCCAGACCACGCCGACCGAGGGTGGCTGGGGCTATCGGCTGGCGGCGAGCGCAGGGGAGGCCGACTATCAGCAGGCCGAGCTGCGCTGGCGCGGCGACGTCGGCGAGGTCAGCGTGGAGGCGGCGCGGTTCGACGGCCGCGAGGGGCTGCGGGCGATCGCGAGCGGCGGCCTGCTGATCGCCGGCGACCGCGCCTATGCGACGCGGCGCGTCGAGGGCGGGCTTGGCGTCGTCGAGGTGCCGGGGCAGCCGGAGGTGCGGATCTATCAGGAGAACCGGCTCGTCACCCGCACCGACCGGCAGGGCCGGGCGATCATCCCGGACCTGCGGGCCTATGAGGAGAATCGCATCTCACTCGCGCCGTCGGACCTGCCGCTCGACGTCCGTATGCCGAGCGATACGATGATCGTGGTGCCGCGCTTCCGCGGCGCGGCGCAGGCCCGCTTCGCGGTCGAGCGGGACCGCCCCGCCACGATCGTCGTGACGATGCCCGACGGCAGTCCCGTGGAAACCGGCGCCAATGTGCGGACCAGCACCGGCGAGAGTGCCTTCGTCGGCTATGGCGGCGAGATTTTCGTGCGCGAGCTGCAGCCGGGCATGAGCCTCGAGGTCGAAACCGGCAAAGGTCCCTGCCGGATCGTCGTCCCGGACCGTTCGGCCGGAGAGACGCTGCCGCGGATCGGGCCGCTACGGTGCCAGTGAGAGGATTTTCGATGATGACCGCCCATCGGTTCGGCGTTCTCCTGGGCGCGTTGCTGGCTTCGTACCTTCTCTGGCCATCCGAGGCGCGGGCGGCCTGCAACCCGCTCTCCCTTTGCAGCTGTACCGTCACCGCCACGGGAGTGAGTTTCGGCACCTACAATCCCGTTTCCTCGTCTGCCAACGATGCGACCGGATCGGTCAGGGTACGCTGCACGCTGCTCGTGGCGTTGGCCGGATCGTTCACCGTCGACCTCAGCACCGGTTCGTCCAACAGCTATGCCGGCCGGACGCTGCGGAACGGCACCACCAACCTCGGCTACAATCTCTATACCACGGCAGCGCGCAATCAGATCTGGGGCAATGGAACGGGCGGCACGGTGAATGTCGTGCGAAGCTTCACTGCGCTGCTGGCGGTCGACCAGACGATCACGGTCTATGGCAGGATCCCGGCCAGGCAGAATGTCCGTGCGGGCGCGTACAGCGATACCATTGTCGTCACCGTGACCTACTGATCGAACCGAGCGAAAGCTGAGAGCCCAACTAGTGGCGAAAGGAGCTTTGTTGGGCCAGCCATCCTGTGACCAATCACGGGGTGAGGTGCCGCCTGGCTGCAGAATTTCATCGATTGCCCCGAGCTGGCTCGATCCGTTGTAAAGTACTTGCTGCAAACACGCGTGTAAGTAAGTAGATTTCTTAGATAAAATGCGACGGACCGTTCTTCGTGTTAACCATTTGTTAACCATTTTGGCGGACTGTCATGAGGATAGCTAGCGATCGATTGCGGCTGTGAATCCCGCGGTTCAAAAGGTGCATGCTGGGTGCCCTTCGGCGTCCCTGTGTCGCGCACCCGTCCGGATTTCGCAGCATGTGAGGGCGCGGCAGCATCTGAGGATGGACTCCCGGCACCGTAGGCCGCGGTAACGGCTAGCCATCTTCCGTCGGGGGCAATGGCGCCCTCATTCGCTTCAAGGACTGGCGACGATCATGGCGTCGAAGCGCCGTCTATCGTCGGCTCACGGCAAACGGCGCTGGGCATGATCCGCCGCCATGGAAGGAGGGGCTGAACGAAGCGGCAGGAGCTGCCGCGTGACAATAGGGGACGTGCAATGCGTATCGTTTCTCTACGCTCGCTTGCGGGCATTATTCTGGCTTGTGCACTTGCGGCCTGTTCAAGCGGAACAGGTCCATCCATGACGGAAACCGAAGGCAGGGTGATCGTGGCGGAGGCCGGGCCAAGCGCCGCGACGGGCGCTCTCCCTGCGGCCAGCATCAACACCGCGAGGTCGGGTCAAGCCGGCGCCGCATTCACGCCGCCGCTGCCGAGCCCTTGGACGACGGCTCTCGGCACCAGCAATCCCAGTGCGCTCTTTCCCGCGACCGCCGGGCTCAGCACGACCGGGATCGGTGCAAATGGTTCGAGCGGCAGCACGGGCGGCGCCCGGACGCTGCTGGCCAGTGCAGTCACGCCGCTCGCCGCGGGCACGGCGCCTGCCGAGTTCGCCGATTTCGACTTCGCGAACGGTACCCGGTATCCGGAGCAGGCCACGGCGTCGGTCGGCCCAGCCTTCTATCAGCCGGGGGCGAGTGTCGCCTATGTCCCCATCTCGCTCGATCGACCGACGCCAAACACCGTCATTGCCCGCGTGATGACCGAAGATGGCACCGGCCCCGTCAGGGGTATTGCGGGGACCAATTATCAGAGCATCTACAAATCGGTGATCTTCCGCCCGGGCGATCCCCTGACGAAGACGGTCGAGGTCCCGATCATTCTCGGCATCCCTCAGGCCGATTTCACCGTGCGCTTCGTCGAGGCGCCATGGGGCGGCAAGATGGGGACCGACCGCGCGGCCGTGCAGTGCGACATCTATCATGAGCCGACCGCGGAACAGGTCGCGGGCCGCGAGCCGCGCACCTTCCAGCCGTCGGGCACCCTTCAGTGGAAGATGAGCCGCGAGACCATGAAATGGTCGGACGCGGGGCATGACAAGGCCTGGTCCACGCAGCTTCCCAACGGCCGCTCGCAGCCGGGCAATCAGGAGACCGGCATCTATCTCGATGGTTGGGTCTATCGCGATTACGGCATCGAGGCGCCGCTTCGCTACACCGATGACGGCCTGATCATGCACACCCAGAAGCTCAAGGAGCCGATCTCCTGGAACGGCGTCCCCTACGACTATGGCGCGATCGTCCTGAGCGGTCACAACACGCGACCCCTGCAGATCGGCTATGGCCAGTATGAGTTCACCGCCAAGATGCCGACGCGGCGCGGCTCCTGGCCGGCCTTCTGGCTGATCTCGACCGCAGGCTGGCCTCCGGAGATCGACATCTACGAAGGTTTCGGCTTCGAAAGCTGGTGGGACTTCGACCGCTATACCGCCAATACGCTGCACGGCGGCGCCAACGTCGAACGCACCTTCCAGCAAGGCACGTTCATGAACACCGACGAGATCTACGGCATCGGCGGATTCACCACCGGCTTCCACAGCTTCGCGGTCGATATCCAGCCCGATTACATCACCTGGTTCATCGATGGCAGGGAGACCTACCAGGCGGTGAATCCGTTCGCCGGCTTCCGCTGGTATCCGATCATGGACGTCGCGGTGAAGACAAACGGCGACTATGCCGATGGTTCGGGCGACATGATCGTGAAGGATATCAAGGTCTATTCGAACTGAGGCGTGCGGGAGCGGCGCGATCGCGCCGCTCCCCTCCGTCATTGAGATTTCAGGCAGCGGGTCGACCGGGAGTCACTTTCAGCAACACGGAGGCAGGGCGTGGCGGCGTGCTTGGCCAGTGGTTGGCCATCGATCGAGCACGCCCCAAAAACCAGGCTCTCGTCCGCCAGACTAATCGAATCGCTCATTGTTCTGTGTGCAACCGTACGGAATATCCGCCCCGATCTGGTTTGACGTGCGGAGTAAGGGCGATGGTGGGTTCGGTCGGCAGCGCAGGCGCTGGAATCCTCCTGTCGAAGGATGCGCCGCCCGCGCCAGCCGGCGACAGCAGATCGCAGCAGCGCGAGCCGATCGTTTGTCTTTTCAAGAGGAACTGACGGCTATTGAGAGCAGCAATGTGAACCCCTGCAAAGGTCGGCCGAGCATTGATATCGAGATGACTGGCGCCTCGCAAAAATGATTGAGCTGGCTACGGGCGAGCCAATCGACGACCTAGGGATGATAACGCTGGAGCGGGTGAGGGGAATCGAACCCCCGTCGTAAGCTTGGGAAGCTTCTGCTCTACCATTGAGCTACACCCGCAACGCCTTGCCTTCGCCCGGCGGAAGCTGTCCGGCAGTTAGCCTGCGGTTGTTCCGCGCGCAAGCTCGCTGCTGCCGTGAGGCAGAACAACCGATCAATGAGGGCGCGAGCCTGCGTCTCCGTCAGGCTATCGAATGCTCGGCAACTGGCGCTTGACCAGGCTCGACGGCCTTTGCAGATGCCGGATGCCGCCAATGTAGGGAGGAAGAGTGCAGGTGTTCAACTGGATCGCAGGATTATCTCGCTGCTCCAAAGGGAAGCATGAACGTTCCGAGAAACATATTACACCCGCAGCCGACGGCAGCTACGTAAGCATTTGCCGCTATTGTCGGACCCGGATGAAGCGTCGTGCCAAGCGTGATTGGTCCGTGATCTCTCGCGCGGAGTTCGATGCTCTGATCTGATCGGCGCCTGGGGATAGTGGCGCTACTCCACAACTCGGCCGCGGATATCCCCGTCGGTGCGTCCTTTGATGGATTTGCGCGTTGGCGGATGGCATGAAGACGCTCTGGTTCATCACCAATCCCAATTCCGGCACCGCGACGATCGAGAAATGCGAGGCGCTGGAGGCCGTGTTCCACGAACACGGGCTGGGCCTTGCCGGTCGCACACATTTTCCTGAGGACGACCTGCCGAGTAGCGAATCGCTCGATCGGGCAGGCGTCGACACCGTCGTGCTGTTCGCCGGCGACGGCACGATCAACGCGGCGCTGTGCGCGCTTGCCGAATGGGACGGCGGATTCCTGATCCTGCCTGGTGGCACGATGAACCTGCTGGCCAGAGAACTCCACGACAGCCTCGATCCGGCCGAGATCATCCGTGCCGCGCATGAGCGCGATCGGCGGGTGTCGATCCCCTTCGTCGAGGCGGGACAGCATCGCGCGTTCGTGGGTCTGATCATCGGGCCTGCGGCGTCCTGGTTCCGCGCTCGCGAAGAGGTGCGGCGCGGGCGGCTCGGCGGCGTATGGCGCGCGGCGCGGGCGGCATGGCGGCGGACGTTCGGGCGCGGGATCCGCATCGCCGGGGCGCCGGGCCTTCGCGGGCGCTATCAGGCGGTGTTCGTGCGGCCGCACGCGCCGGGGCTGGACGTGCGCGGGGTCGACGCGCGGGACTGGCGGTCGATCGCCGACCTCGGCTGGACGTGGGTGACCGGCGACTGGGTGGAGGCCCGCGCGGTCGACCAGACGCACAGCGATCGGCTACGTATCGCCGAACCCCGGCCGGTTCTCGCGCTGTTCGACGGCGAAGCGGAGCGGCTGGAGCCCGGCGCGGAAATCACCGGCGGCACCACGCGCGACGTGTTCCTCAAGACCAAAGCGGCATGATCCGGCTGTTCCACGTCAGCGACGTGCATTTCGGCAGCGAGGACCGGACTGCGCTCGCCTGGTTCGATGCCCTGGTCCGCGACGAGGTGCCCGACGCGGTGATCATGACCGGCGACCTCACCATGCGGGCGCGCTCGCGCGAGTTCACCGCGGCGGCGAAATGGCTAGAGAGCCTGGGACGGCCGGTGACGGTCGAGGTCGGCAATCACGATCTGCCCTATTTCAATCTCTTCGCACGCTTCTTCACGCCCTACGGGCGCTATCTCGCGCTCGAGCGGATGATCGAGCGGCCGCTCGATATCCACGGCGTCTCCGTAGTGCCGCTGCGGACGACCGCGCGGTTCCAGTGGCGGCTCAACTGGTCGAAGGGGCATGTCAGCGCCCGCGAGCTCCAGAAGGCGCTGGCGCTGGTCGAGGCGGTGCCGGCGGGTAGCGTGGTGCTGCTCGCCTGCCATCATCCGCTGATCGAGGGCGGCACGCTCGCCAACGCCCGCACCCGCGGCGGCCGCCGCGCGCTGGCGGCGCTGGCGACGGCCGGGATCGACGCGGTGCTGAGCGGGCATGTCCATGATCCGTTCGATATCCCGCATCAGGTGGGTGGCCGGACGGTGCGGCTGATTGGCGCCGGCACGCTCTCCAGTCGCACGCGCGCGAGTCGGCCGAGCTTCAACGAAGTGCGGATCGACGGGCGCGAGATCGAGGTGATCGCGCGGGTGATGGATGGGCCGGATGTCGAGCTGACGGCTGAGACAGCTGTGACCTAAGCTATCTCCGTCACCCCGGCGAAGGCCGGGGTCCACCATGCAGCGAGCTCCACGGCTGGAAGCTCATGTCCAGTGCTTGCCGGCCGGTGGCCCCCGGCCTTCGCCGTGGTGACGGTGGAATGTGGCTCGGCCACGAACGAAAAGGGCGGCCCGTTGCCAGGCCGCCCCTCGCATTCCAAGTGGAAAAGCCGTTAACGCTTCGAGAACTGGAAGCTGCGGCGGGCCTTGGCCTTGCCGTACTTCTTGCGCTCGACGGTGCGGCTGTCGCGGGTCAGGAAGCCGGCGGCCTTGACCGGGCTGCGCAGCGCCGGCTCGTAGCGGGTGATCGCCTGGGCGATGCCGTGCTTGACCGCGCCGGCCTGGCCCGAAAGCCCGCCGCCCTTGACGGTGGCGACGACGTCATACTGGCCCTCGCGCCCGGCGACGCCGAACACCTGGTTGATGACGAGGCGCAGCGTCGGACGCGCGAAATAGACTTCCTGATCGCGGCCGTTGATCGTGATCTTGCCGGTGCCGGGCTTCAGCCACACGCGGGCGACCGCGTCCTTGCGGCGGCCGGTGGCATAGGCGCGACCGAACTTGTCGAGCTCCTGCTGGCGCAGCGGCGTGGTCGGCTGGGTCTGGACCGGCGCGACGGCGACCTCACCGGCCGTGGCCGGAGCGGCGGCCGGCTCCTGGCCGGCGGCGATGGCGCCGAGATCGGCGAGGGACTGGCGATTGTCGGACATTATGCGCCCACCTTGTTCTTGCGGTTCAGCGCCGCGACGTCGAGAACCTCGGGGTTCTGCGCGGCGTGCGGATGCTCGGCACCCCTGAAGATGCGCAGGTTGCGCATCTGCTGGCGGCCCAGCGGACCGCGCGGGATCATGCGCTCCACGGCCTTCTCCAGGATGCGCTCGGGGAACTTGCCCTCGAGGATCTTGTCGGCGCGGACTTCCTTGAGGCCGCCCGGATAGCCGGTGTGCTTGTAGTAGAGCTTCTGCGTCAGCTTGCGGCCGGTGAATTTCACCTTGTCCGCGTTGATGACGATGACGTTGTCACCGCAATCGACGTGGGGCGTGAAGCTGGTCTTGTGCTTGCCGCGCAGCAGATTGGCGATGATCACCGCGGCGCGGCCGACCACCAGACCGTCGGCATCGATCAGATGCCACTTCTTCTCCACCTCATGCGGCTTGGCCGACTTGGTGGTCTTCATCAGCGCCTTCATGGGCCTTGGACCTCTATCACAGAAAAGCAGCACGCCGCCCCATCGGGAGCGGCGCGGATGCGGCCCTTTGTTCGATGGGCGGCGGAAAGTCAAGCAAAGCGCGGCTTTGCTGACGGGTATTATTTTACCCGATCGTTGCGGAGAAGGTGCGGACCTGCCGCACGGTGCCGGCATCGCTCTCGATCTCCGTCGTCTGGCTGGTGTCGAGCACCAGGCCTGTAGCGGGATCGGCGCGCTGGGTCAGGCGGAAGGTGACGCGCCGATCGGCGGAGCCTCCGTTCAGCTCGCGGGTGGTGAGGATATGCCCATCCGCGGTGCGTTCGCTGCGTTCGGTGCCGGTAAGCGGTGTCGCGACGCCATCGGGTGCACGCATGGTGAGCGTGATCGGATGGAGAGCGCGCGTCTCTGTCGCTGCAGCCTTGGGATCGATCAGCGGAGAGAGGGTGCTGGCCAGCATGGCGAGCTGACGTTCCGGCGGCAGCGAGCGCAGCATGACCACCGGCGCCGGATCGGCGCTGCCCGGCGCCCTTCCTGGCTTGCGGCGTCTGATGGCGTCGGCGATCGCGTCGACCACGTGCGTCCACAGCGCCTCGCGGTCGGCGACGGCGAGGGGCTGGCCGGCGCCGTCGAGCGTTATCGTCATGCGGCGTCCGATCAATGCAGACAGCCCGGCCTCGGCGATGGCGCTGCTGGCGTTGGCGGCTTCGCCCGAGGCGGACAACGTATCGACATCGGCGACGTAGCCGCCGTCACGGGCATGGAAGACGACGCGGCGGGTGGTGGCGAAGCGGCTCTCCGCGCCGTCGAGGGTGCGCGTTTCCGCGACGGTGAGCGTGATCGGTCGCTCGACCGGTGGGGCAAAGGCCGGCGCGGCCGACATGATGGCGAGCAGGGCCGCAAGCAACGCGCTCATCGGGTGGACGCGGCGATCCATGCCGCCAGCGCTTCCCCGGCAGCGGCGGGAACGATCTCGATCGCCGGCAGGTCGTAGCTGTGGCGCTCGGCGATGCGCGCGACGAGACGAGGCGCGACGGCGATCGTGGTCTTGAACAGCGCCTGCACTTCCTCGGCGCGCTCGACCTTGCCGTGCCAGCGATAGATCGAGGTGCAGGGCGCGGCGATGTTGACACAGGCGGCGAGCTCTTCCTCGACCATCGCCGTGCCGATCGTCTCCGCCTCGCCCCGATCGGCGAAGGTCGCCAGCACCAGCGCGATGTCGCTCATCGCCGCCCGGCCGCGTGTGCGCCCCAGACGGTGGCGATCAGCAGGAGCGTGCCGACGAGCTGGTGCAGCGCCGCCAGCCAGATCGGCACGCCGCTCATTACGGTGGCGATGCCGAGCAGGATCTGAAGGCCCACCGCCGAGTGAATCGCGATCGATGCGCGTCGGTCACCCGCCGCCCGGGCCTTGCGCGCCAGCACCACCAGCCCGGCGAAGGCGATCCACGCCCACCAGCGGTGGATGAAGTGGACGAGGAACGGATCGTTGACCGCCGCGTCGAGGACGGAGCGGCCGGCGAGCGTCTCGGAGGGGAAGAGGCGGCCGTTCATCAGTGGCCAGTCGCTGGCGGCCAGCCCGGCGTCGAGCCCGGCCATCAGCGCGCCATAACCGAGCTGGACGAACAGCAGCACGAGCACGATCGCGCCTACGACAGTCAGCCGCGCCGGTTTGTCAACGGAGGTGCGGACGAGGGCGCGTAGATCGAGCGCAGTCCAGACGATGCCGCTGAGGATGACCAGCGCGGTGAGGAGGTGGATGGCGAGACGGATGTGGCTGACGTCGGTTCGCACCGACAGGCCCGAGGTCACCATCCACCAGCCGATCGCGCCCTGCAGCCCGCCCAGCGCGAGCAGCGCCGTCAGCCGCCAGCCATAGCCGCGCGGGATCTGCTTGCGGATCCAGAACCACAAGAGCGGCAGCGCGAAGGCGAGGCCGATCATCCGCCCGAGCAGCCGATGCAGATATTCCCAGAAGAAGATGCCCTTGAACTGGGCAAGCGTCATCCCCCGGTTGAGCTGCTGATATTCGGGAATGCGCTGGTAGTTGGCGAACTCGGCCTGCCACTGCGCGTCGTTGAGGGGTGGGATGACGCCGCTGATCGGCTTCCATTCGGTGATCGACAGCCCCGACTCGGTGAGCCGGGTGATGCCGCCCACCACCACCATCGCCACGATCAGCGCGGCCACGACATAAAGCCAATGGACGAGCGCCATCGGGCGGGCGGTCGGCGGGTCGAGCGGAGGCCGGAGCATCGCGGCGAGTTAGCGGAGTGGGGGTGTGAGGCCAAGCGGATTGGTGGGAGGAATGCCAAGATGACATTTGTCACCGCAAATCAGGTGGCCGGTTCGGGACGCTGGCAGACGAACTCGACGAGCCGTCCATCGGGGTCCCGAAGATAGCCTGCATAGTAATTGGGGTGGATATGCGGCGCGAGCGCAGGCGCGCGGTCCAGCGTCAGCCCTGCCGCTTCCGCCTCGGCATAGACGCGGTCGACCGTGGTGCGATCGGGCACGGCGAGGGCGAAATGGACATGCGAGACCGGATCGCCCTCGGCGATGAACAGGTCCAGCGTGGTGCCGTCGCCGAAGCCCTTGGACGGGCCGTCGACCTGAAGGGTGTAACCGAGCGGCGCCAGGGCGCGGGCGTAGAAGGCCACGGTCTCGACGGGCTTGCGCGTATAGAGTTCGAGATGATCGATCACCGGCGTCTCCTTGTATGGAGGCGGTAGTCTATCGCGCGGGCGCGACGCGATCTTGGCATGAGATGCGGGAAATGTGATCGTGATCGATCGTCTGCCCCCGCAGGTTTGAGGACATCCGATGACCATCCCCCTCGACGACGCCGATCTCACGATCCTGCGCCTCTTCCAGGAGGATAGCGCTACGCCGATTCGCGCGCTCGCCGAGGCGGCGGAGCTGTCGGTGCCGTCGGTGCAGCGCCGGCTGCGGCGCTTGCGCGAGGCTGGGGTGATCGAGCGCGAGATCGGTGTGCTCGCGCCGGCCGCGCTCGGGATGGCGATGACGTTCGTCGTGCTGGTCGAGCTCGAGCGCGAGCGGCTCGACCAGCTCGATGCCTTCCGCCGCCGCGCGCTGCGCGATCCCAATGTCCAGCAATGCTATTACATCACTGGCGAGGCCGATTTCGTGCTGATCTGCCTCGCGCGCGACATGGCCGAGTTCGAGGCGCTGACGCAGCGCCTGTTCTTCGCCGACGAGAATGTCCGCCGCTTCCGCACCTCGGTGGTGCTCAGCCGCACCAAGGTGGGGCTGAGCCTGCCGATCGGCGAATGAGCAGCGGCGAGGCGCTTACAGCACCTCGAACAACCCGGCCGCGCCCATGCCGCCGCCGATGCACATCGTCACCACGACGTATTTGGCGCCGCGGCGCTTGCCCTCGATCAGCGCGTGGCCGGTGCAGCGCGCGCCGGTCATGCCGTAGGGATGGCCGATCGAGATCGAGCCGCCGTTGACGTTGAGCAGCTCGTTGGGGATGCCGAGCTTGTCCTGGCAGTAGAGCACCTGCACCGCGAACGCCTCGTTGAGCTCCCACAGGCCGATGTCGTCCATCTTGAGACCGAAGCGGTCGAGCAGCTTGGGGATCGCGAAGACCGGGCCGATGCCCATTTCGTCGGGCTTGGTGCCCGCCACCGCCATGCCGACGTAGCGGCCGAGCGGCTGGAGCCCGCGCTGCTCCGCCAGCTTTTCCTCCATCAGCACGGAAGCGGCGGCGCCGTCCGACAGCTGCGAGGCGTTGCCGGCGGTGACCGAGCCGTCGGGCAGCACCGGCTGCAGCGCCTTCAGCCCCTCGAGCGTGGTGTCGGGGCGATTGCCCTCGTCCTTGGCGAGGGTGACCTCCTTCTGCGTGACCTCCTTGGTCTCCTTGTTGACCACGTTCATCGTCGCGGTGACGGGCACGATCTCGTCGTCGAACTTGCCGGCGGCCTGGCCGGCGGCGGTGCGCTGCTGCGACTGGAGGGCATATTCGTCGCAGCGCTCGCGGCTGATGTTGTAGCGCTTCTGCACCACCTCGGCGGTCTGCAGCATCGGCATGTAGATGTCGCCGTGCATCGCCAAGAGCTCGCGGTCGGGGCCGACGCGCATCTCCGGCGTCTGGACGAGCGAGATCGACTCGACGCCGCCGCCGATCGCCACGTCCATGTTGTCGACCATGATCTCCTTGGCCGCGGTGGCGATCGCCATCAGGCCGGAGGCGCACTGGCGGTCGACCGACATGCCGGCGACGCTGACCGGCAGCCCGGCGCGCAGCAGCGAGGTGCGGGCGATGTTGCCGGCCTGCACGCCCTGCTGGAGCGCGGCGCCGAATACGACGTCCTGCACCTCGGCCGGGTCGATCCTGGCGCGCTCGACCGCGGCCTTGATCGCGTGGCTGGCGAGGGTGGGCGAGGGCAGGGCGTTGAAGGCGCCGCGATAGGCACGGCCGATCGGGGTGCGGGCGGTGGAGACGATGACGGCGGAGCGCATTGGGCTATCCTCTCGGGCTTAGACGAAAATCTGGCTGATCCATTCGGCGACCATCGCGGGCTTGTCCTCGCCCTCGATCTCGACGGTGAACTCGTTGACCTGCTGCCACTGGCCGGGGCGCTTCTCGCTGAACTCGAGGAGCTTGAAGCGGCCGCGCACGCGCTTGCCCGAGCGGACCGGCGTCAGGAAACGGACCTTGTTGCCGCCGTAGTTGACCGCCATCCGGATGCCCTCGATCTCAGGCTGTTCGGCCTTGGAGGCGAGCAGCGGCATCAGCGACAGCGTGAGGAAGCCGTGCGCGATGGTGCCGCCGAACGGCGTCAGCTTCGCCATCTCCGGATTGACGTGGATGAACTGGTGGTCGCCGGTCGCGTCGGCGAACTTGTCGATCATCTCCTGCGAGACCTCGATCCAGTCGGAGACGACCTCGTGCCCGATCTGCTGGGCCCGTTCCTGGACGGTGATTGTCGACACGGCATTCCTCTCTGGGACGTCATTGTTACGGGATGACGGATTTCTCTCAGCACGCTTGCGGCCCCGTCGCAAGGCCTAGCCGAACCGGAATTACGAAACGCGGGAGGACGTAGCGTAAAGGAGCGGACTCGAACTTCTAAACTCGTCAGCAGAGCGCATGAGCCATCGCCGAATCGCTCGTGAAGATCAGACGGTTCCTCCGTCGTTGGTGGCCGCGCGGGCGGGGGGCTGCCTCTCCGGATAGGGCATGATCAGCCGGCCGTCGGGCGCGGCGGTGTAGGTGGTCTGGGTGGGGAAGGGGATGGTGATCCCCTCGTCGGCGAACCTACGCAGGATCGCGACGATCACCTTGTCGCGCGTCGCGTGCGCCAGCGGCCAGTTGTCGCCGGGAATGTCGAACTCGAGCACGAAGTCGATTGAGCTCGGGCTGAATGTCTCGAAGCTTGCGCGGGCGACGGTCGCCTTCTCCGCCTCGACGATAGAGGTCAGCATCGCCGGCAGGGCGGCGAGCGTCTCGGGCGGTGTCTCGTAGGCGACGCCGATCGGCAGCCGGATCCGGACATGGTCGCGGTTCGATGTGTTCTGGATTTCCTTGTCGAGCAGGTTCTTGTTGGCGATCACGCGCTCCTCGCCGGTGAAGGCGCGGATGCGGGTCGACTTGAGGCCGATCGCCATGATCACGCCGGTGGTATTGTCGTACTGGACCTTGTCGCCGACGCGGAACGGCCGGTCGAAGATGATTGCGAGCGCGGCGAACAGGTCCGCAAAGATGCCCTGCGCGGCGAGGCCGATCGCGATGCCGCCGACGCCGAGGCCGGCGACGAGGCCGGTGATGTTCACGCCGAGGTTGTCGAGCACCACGATCAGCGCGATCGCGAACAGCGCGAAGGTGACGAGCAGGCGGATGAGGCCGAACGCGCTGCCGAGCGTCGCGTGCTCGTCGGCGCGGCTGCGGTTCTCGATCGTGCCGAGGATCAGCTCGCGCGCCCAGATCGCCGCCTGGAACACCGCGGCGACGGTGAACAGGAAGGTGATCGTCGAGGAGACGACCGGCGGCGCCGCGGCATAGCCCGCCACCAGCCGGGCCGCGAGCATCACCATGAAGAAATTGCCGGTGCGCGCGATCGCCCGGCCGATGACACCGCCCCAACCGTCGGCGAGCCCCGGACGCCGGCACAGCTTCATGCCGATGCCGCGCGCCGCGTGGAGCAGCGCGACGATCGCGGCGGCGATGCCGACCGCGATCAGGATCTGCAGCCAGTGCGTCTGGAGCCAGGCGAGGCTGTCGGTGAACAGGGCGTCGGCGTGCGCCTGCACCTCCTCGGCGGTGATCGGGTCCTTGACGGTCGCGGCCGCGTTGGCGGCGGTCGTGTTGCTCATCGATGGCTCCTCAGGCGGCAGCGCGCTTGTGGACGGTCGGGACGCCCTTTTCCAGCAGGGCGATGAGGCCGCGCTCGTAGCGGCTCAGATATCTGGCGGAGCGCGGCAGCGGCTGGGCCCTGAGTGCCGCCTGGCCGCCCGACTTGACGAGCTCGATCAGCAGCGGGTGGACATAGCTCCTGCGCGCGATCGCCGGCGTGTTGCCGAGCGTCTCGGTGACCGGCTCGAGCATCGTGTTGAGACCGATGTCCTTCTCCGCCTCCACCAACGCGGTGAAGGCGATCACACTCGCGCCCCAGGTGCGGAAATGCTTGGCCGTGAAGTCTTCGCCCATCGCCTCGCGGATATAGTCGTTGACGTCGCCTGACGTCACGCCATGCGCTTCGCCCGCGTCGTCGAGCCAGGCGAAGAGGTGCTGGTCGGGCAGGTCCTGACAGCGCTTGACGAAGCGGGCGAGGCTGCGGTCGGTGACGGTGAGCTGGCGCAGCTTGCCCGACTTGGCGCGGAACTGGAGGCGGAGCGTCTCGCCCTTCACCTTGCCGTGGCGCTTGCGCAGCGTGGTGGCGCCGAAGCTCTTGTTCGCTTTGGCATAGCCTTCGTTGCCGACGCGGAGCTGGCCGAGGTCGAGCAGCCGCACCACCGCCGCGACGGCCTTGTCCTTGCTGAGACCGGGGCGGCGGAGGTCCGCCTGCACCCTTGCGCGCAGCTTGGGCAGCTTGCGCCCGAAAAGGGCGCAGGCCTCGTACTTCTCCGCCTCCTGCGCTTCCCGAAAGTCGGGATGATAGCGATATTGCTTGCGGCCCTTCTCGTCGCGGCCGACCGCCTGGATGTGGCCGTTGGGCTTCGGGTTGAACCAGGCGTCGGTATAGGCCGGCGGCAGGCCGATCGCGTTCAGCCGGTCGATCTCGTCGCGGTCGGTGATGCGGTTGCCGTCTGCATCCCAATAGCCCCAGCCGTGACGGACCTTGCGGCGTGTGATCCCGGGTATGCTGTCGTCGCTGTAGATCAGTCGTGCCGCCATCGGGTCCGACCAATGCCCGGGCGGTCGATGGGTTCCGGAACCAGGCGCGGCGTATCGATTCGGGACGTCCTAACCCACCGATAACGCATTGGCCTTAGGACGGCGGCGCGCGACAATCCCTGTCTCGCGTCGTTTGGGATTTTCGTGAATGCGCCTGCCGCTCCTGCTCGCTTCCGTTGTCGTGCTCGCCGCGCCGGCCATGTCGCAAGACAACCGCGCGCCGTTCACCGTCGCCGAGACCGGCCGCTCCTTCCGCAGCTTCGACGAGGCGCTGGCGTCGCTCCAGGGCGGCGACGGTACGATCCGGATCGCGCCGGGCACTTATCACGAGTGCGTCGTCCAGGATTCGGGCAACGTCGCCTATGTCGCCGAGGTGCCGGGCAAGGTGATCTTCGAGCGCGCGATCTGCGAGGGCAAGGCGACGCTGGTCCTGCGCGGGGCGAGCGCGCGGGTCGACGGCATCGTCTTCATGCACACCTTCGTCAACGACGGGAACGGCGCCGGCATCCGTATCGAGAAGGGCAACCTCAACGTCGCCAACGCGATGTTCATCGACGGCCAGTGCGGCATCCTGTCGGCGAGCGATCCGGCGAGCACGATCATCATCGACCGCTCGACCTTCGCCGGGCTCGGCAAGGACCCGACCGGCAACGGCGCGCACGCGGTCTATGTCGGCGAATATGGCGCGCTGAAGGTCACCCGCTCGCGCTTCGAACGCGGCACCGGCGGCCATTACCTCAAGAGCCGCGCGCCCAGAATCGAGGTGCTCGATTCGAGCTTCGACGACAGCCGGGGACAGGCCACCAACTACATGATCGACCTCTCCAACGGTGCCTCGGGGCGGATCGCGGGCAACAGCTTCGTGGTCGGGCCGAACAAGGAGAATTATTCGACGATGATCACCGTCGCGCCGGAGGGGATCAAGAACTCGTCGGCCGGGCTGGTGGTCGAGAACAACCGCGCCTGGCTGGCCGAGGGGTTCAAGTGGAAGACGACCCTCGTCGGCAACTGGTCGGGTGACAAGGTGACGGTGCGGAACAACCAGCTCGCCGACCGGATCGCGCCGGAGGGTTCGCGCTACTTCTAACGGCTTCAGCCAGCCAAGCGCGAGCCGAGGTGAGCGGCGAGATATTCGAGATTGGCGATCCGCCGCCACAAGCCGCTGTCGGTGATCCGGTCCATGCGGAAGTAGCGGCGCATCGCGGGGAAGGTGGGGTCGATCACTCGGCCCATGTAATCGGCGCCGAGCAGGCCGCCATGCTCGTCGGAGAGCGGGCGCAGGCGGCGGTGGATCGCGTAGCTGCGCTGGCGCAGCCAGATCGGGCGGACACGCGAGGACCATTCGTCGAAACGGTGCCGCAGGCTCGGCGGGCCGGCGAAGTCGTGGCCATAGGCGGACATGTGCCGCGCCAGGGTCGGATCGATCGCGTGGAGCAGCATCGCCTCGAACCGGCCGGCGTGCTTTAGCGCGAGCGGCAGCGTCATAGCCTCGGCGACCACCTGATGGTCGAGGAACGGCATGAGATAGGGGCTGAGACGCGCCTCCAGGCTGATCTCGCGCCCGAACAGCGCACGGCAGCGTACCCGGGGGTAGATGTGCTCGACGAGGCCGCGGGAAAGGCGATCGTCCTGGGTTCCGGCCGCGTCCGCGATTTTGCCGGCAATGCGGCGGAGGAACTCGGCCTGGTCGAACCGCTCGGTCGCGTCCTCGCGGGTGAAGCGGGCGTAGAAGGTGCGCGCGACCGCGGCCGCGCTGATCGGCCGGTCGGGAAGGTAGAAGAAGTTGCGGTAGATCTCCCCGCAGCCGCCCGATGCCGCGAGCCCGCCGCCGGCGTGACGGGCCTGCTGCGCCGCATGGTTGCCGCCGTTGTCGAAGATGTTGCCGTAGGTCGGCAGCCCGTCGAAGGCGTGGAAGTTGCGCTCGACCTGCTCGGCGAAAGCGTCGGGCGCAAGCGGCTCGGCGGCCTTGTTGATCCATTCGACGTGGAAGCCCTCGGCGGCGCCGATCGCCTTGGCGATGGTGACGTCGGCATCGCCGGGCGGACCGTAGACGTAGATGTCGGGCTGCGACCCCGCTGCTCGCAGCGCCCCCAGGAGCAGGCGCGAATCGAGGCCGCCCGAGAGGGGGCAATGCACGCCGTTCCCGAACTGGCGGACATGGGCGCCGACGATCGCCTCCAGCCGGGCGCGGTGGCGCTCCAGCCGCTCGCCGATCGGCATCGGCGCGATGCCGGGGAGCGGCTTGGTAGCGGAATGGGCGACCGTGCCGTGCTCGGTCAGCTCCAGGATCGTGCCGGGGCCGAGAGTCTTCAGCTCGGCGAACACCGTATCGTCGCCGATCGGCATGACGTTGAAGGCGAGCTCGTACACGCCCTGCGCGTCGAAGCTGACGCCGGGCAGCGCCTTGGCAGCCGCCAGGAGGGAGGTGGAGAACAGCCGGCGATCGGCGTCGTGGAAGAGCTGGAAGGCGGCGAAATAGTCGGCGAACAGGAAGGTGCGGCCGGCGCTGCGCACCAGAGCCACGAACTGGCCGCCGATCCGCGACCAGTCGAGCGCCGGCAGGGCCATCGTGCGCAACCGTTCCAGTGCCGGCCGGCCCATCAGCCCGTCGACGATGATCGTACCGGCCACCGCGACGCAATCCTCGCCTTCCGTCAGCAGGCATTCCGGCCCGCCGATCGCATAGGGCCAGTGCAGCAGCTCCCAGCCGGGCAGCGCGACCGCGCTCGGCGCGTCGAAGCCGTGGCGAGCATATTGCGCCCGCGCTTCCGCCAGCGCCGCACCCGCGAACGCACGGTCGTCGGTTCGGACGAGGAACAGGCCGGCCATCAGGCCACCAGCGGCTCGGCGGCGGGACGCGGTCTGCGCAGCGGCTTCCAGCTCGTCTCGCTGCGCTTGCGCCCGACATAGGTGTCGAACCCGATCTCGGTCCCCAGCAGCAGGAACAGGAACGGATTGAGCGCGATGCCGACGAAGGCGGCGCCGAGCAGGTAGATGAGATGCGCGTGCTGGAGCGCGCTGGCGAGCGGCGCGATCCATGCTTCGTCGCCCTCGGCCTTCGCGTAGCGCCGGCGCAGCACCTCCATGCGGACGAGGCCGATCAGCTGGATCAGCAGCCACAGCGCGAGGCCCGGATAGCCCTGCTCGCCCAGCATCTCGAAATAGGCGCTGTGATAGGCGCGCGCCTTGTCGACCTCGAGCGAGCGCTCGACAGTAGCGTTGTTGCCGTCCTTCTCGATCGCGACCTTGTCGTAGCGGATATGGTTCTGGCGATAGGCCTCGAACCCGCCGCCCATCGGATTGCGCTGGACATAGTCGAGCGTCCACTTCCACACCGCGAGCCGGGTCGAGGCGGAAGCGTCGGCCTGATAGGTGCGGATCGTGTCCATGCGCTGGGTGAAGGTGGAGGGCAGCAGCGGCACCGCCACCAGCCCGAGCACGCCGATGCCGGCGATGTAGAGCAGCCGCCGCTTGACGTCGCGCAGCATCAGCACGCCGAGCAGCGCGACGCACAGCAACCCGGTGCGCGCCGAGGTGCCGATCGGCATCAGCAGGCAGGCGAAGATCAGGGCATAGCAGAACAGCTTCACCCGCCAGTCGGGCGGGAAGATGGTGCCGTGGCGGGTGAACCACAGCAGGATCGGCACGATCGCGATCGCCACCGCGGAGATGATGCTGCCTTCGAACAGCCCGGTGTTGTTGGCGACCATCAGGTTGAGCTCGCCGTAGCCGCCGCCGGAGGCGAGCGTCTTGATCCCGCCGACGATGACGATCGCGCCGACCGACAGCAGCGAGAACATCAGCAGCGCCTCGATCCTGAGGCGCGTGCGCAACGTCAGCGGCAGGAAGATGCCGAAGGCGATCGCCTTCCACACCCATCCCCATTTGAACTGCGCCTCGACCGGGAAGTCCGCGTTGATCGTGGTGTACCAGCAGTAGAGCAGCAGCAGGAACATCAGACCCTGGCGCGGCGCCACGCGCACGTCGCGCTTGTCCTCGGCTGCGAAGGACAGCACGGCGAGGGCGGCGGTGATCAGCGAATAGGGGATCGAGCCCAGCGCCGTGTACATCATCAGCTGCGGCGACAGCGTGTCGATGTAGACATAGGCGAGCACGAACAGGAACGGCCGCTTGATGCCGATCCCGAGCAATGTGGCGATGAAGCCGAGAAAGACGAGATCACGCACCCGGCCGGCCCCATCGCTTCGTGTGCGCCGCCGCCTCGTCGCGCGGGCCCGGCTCGCGGTCGAGGTCGTCCCGCCGCCACAGTCGGATCGCGGCGATCAGCATCAGGCCGTGGGTGAGCGCGAGCGCGAAATTGTCGATCATCGGCTCGTCGTCTCGTCCCCGGGGTGGCGCCTGAGGCCCGCTTACGCGCTGCCGGTTGACGCGCCGTTAAACAGTCGCGTGGCAGGGGAGCTCCGGCATGCGTATCCTCCACGTCCTCGATCATGGCCTGCCGCTGCACAGCGGCTATGCCTTCCGCACCCGCGCCATCCTGACCGCGCAGATGCGGCGAGGGCATGAGATCGCCGCCGTCACCGGCCCGCGCTATCATGACGGCGAAACGGGCGAGGTGACGATCGACGGCATCCGCTTCTTCCGCACCCCCGCTTTCGCGCCGGCACCGACGCCGCTCGGCGAATGGCGCGAGATCGCCGCCTTCGCGCGGCGGATCGGCGAGGTGATCGAGGACTTCCGGCCGGACGTGCTCCACGCCCATTCGCCGGTGATCGACGCGTTGGCGGCACTCAGGGCGCGGCGCGGCCTGCCGCTGGTCTATGAGATCCGCGCCTTCTGGGAGGACGCGGCGGTCGGCAACGGTACTGGCAGCGAGGGATCGCTGCGCTATCGGCTGACCAAGGGGCTGGAGACCTGGGCGGTGCGGCAGGCCGATGCGGTCGCGGTGATCTGCGAAGGACTGCGCTCGGACCTGGTGGCGCGCGGCATTGCTGCGGACAAGATCATGGTGTCGCCCAACGGCGTCGACATGACGCTGTTCGGCGCGCCCGTCCCGCCGGATTCGGCGCTCGCCGCGGAACTGGGCGTCGATGGGGCGGAGACGATCGGCTTCATCGGCAGCTTCTACGACTATGAGGGGCTGGACACGCTGATCGCAGCAATGCCGGCGCTGGTCGCGGCGCGGCCGGGGCTCAGGCTGATCCTGGTCGGCGGCGGGCCGGAAGAGGCGGCGTTGCGGGCGCAGGCGGCCGCCTCGCCGGCCGCGGAGGCGATCCGATTCGTTGGGCGGGTGCCGCACAGTGAGGTCGAACGCTACTACAGCCTGATCGACGTCCTGGTGTATCCACGCAAGGCAATGCGACTCACCGATCTCGTCACGCCACTGAAGCCGCTGGAAGCGATGGCGCAGCGCCGCCTCGTCGCCGCATCCGACGTCGGCGGGCACCGCGAGCTGATTCGCGACGGCGATACCGGCACGCTTTTCGCCGCCGACGATCCCGCGGCACTGGCGGGAGCCGTGGCGGCGATGTTCGCCGACCGCGGCGGATGGGACGCGCGGCGGGAGCGTGCCCGTGCCTTCGTGGAAGCGGAGCGCGATTGGGCCGCGAATGTGGCTCGCTACGATCCCGTTTACCAAAAGATCACCCAATCCGGGGCAAGGAAGGCGCCATGGTCGCGTTCTCCTTCCGTCAGCGCCTGACGCTTTCGCCGGCGGCGCTCGCTGCGATCGTCGCGGCGGGTGCGGTGGCGGCGGCAATGGTCGCGCTGCCCACGCACGTTCTCGAATCACTTGCCGTCGACAGTGGCGTCGCCGCCTTCGTGCCCTCGGCCGAGCCGCCGCTCGGCACCACCGCGCGCACGCTGCTGGCGATGTTGGGCGGTGCCTTTGCCGGCGCGGCCGGCTGGGCCGTGGTGACGCTGCTGCCGCGCCGCTCGCCGCCTCCGGGCCGGCAGCCGCAGTCGGACGAAGAGACGGTGCCGGTGCTTCGCCGCGCCGATGCGCATCCCGACGCGCCGCCGCGCGCGCCGCTGCTCGCCACCCGCGATCTCGGCCCGCCGCCGTTTCCGCCCGAGCGGGCCGAACCGGCGCCGGAGCCGGAGCCCGAACCGATCGAACGCGACCTGCCGCGCGACCTGGAGGCGCCGCTCTCCGCTTTCGATCCGGGCGCGATTCCCGAAGTACCGGCGGTGCCGGTCCCGCCGGTGGCGCCGCTCTATCGCAAGCCGGATCTCCGGCCCGGCGAGCGGATCGAGACCTTCGAGCTCGCCCGCCCGGCGCCGCTGCCGATCGACGAACGCCCGCTCGCCGCGCCGCGGACCGAGGCGACGATCCAGGCGCTGCTCGACCGGCTGGAAAAGGGCGTCACGCGCCGCGCCGAGGCGGCCCCTGAACCGCAGCAGCCAACATCGCCTGCCGAGTCGTCGCTGCAAGGGTTGGAGCGGGCGCTCGACGAGCTTCGCCGGCTGGCGGTGCGGGTGTAGGGCGGATCCGCTCTCATCCGTCACCCCGGACTTGTTCCGGGGTCCACCGGGCAGCCGAGCGTAGGTTTCACGCCTCCAGCTACAACCGTGGCGCCAGTCCAGGTGGAGACGTGGATGCCGGAACAAGTCCGGCATGACGATTCGGGTTCATTGCAGCCGCCGGTAATCCATCCCATCGCTTACGCCGCCGGCGGCAAAGTGAAGGGGATCGCGCTGCATTCGTTCACGTTCGTCCACTTTGCCCGCCCTCATCGTTCCTCCACCGTCAGCGCTTCGACCACCGCCTCGATCCGGTCGCTCGAACGCTGCTTGCGCACGACCGCCAGGTCGGCGACGAGATGCCCGCGCAGCGGCAGCTCCGCTTCGGGCAAGGCGGCGAGCCAGCGCCCGCTCGCATCGTCCCCCCCGACCGTCATCGATAGCACATGCCGCGCGCCGCTAAACGTCGCGCTGGCCCAGCGCGTCGACTGCGCCTCGGCGACATGCACGGCCACGCCGGCCCGAGCGGCATTGTGGATCAATGCGCGCTCGAGCAGCGTCGCCGCGTCCGGACCCCGGCTCATGGCCGGCGCTCCGGGTGGGCGGCGATGAAGGCCTCGATCCGCGCGATCATTCTCGCCCCCGGCTCGCGGCCGTTGAGGAGATCGGAAACGAGCCGCGGATCGTTGGCTGCCCTCCGCCCGAATTCCGTCGCCGGCATGCCGGTCTGTTTCATGTAACGGCGCACGCGCGCCAGCACTTCCGCCACGATTCGTACCTCCGACTCGCTGGTTATGTTCCTGATATGTTCTGTTTTGCCATTTCCAACTTGTCTAGGAAATTTCCTACGCTATGGATCGGATGTGGATGGAGCCGAGCAACGCCGGGCGCTCGAGGCGCTGATCGCCGAGGGGGGCGCGAGCTTCGCCGCGCTCTCGCGCATGCTCGGCCGCAATCCGGCGTGGCTGCAGCAGTATCTGAAGCGCGGCACGCCGAGGCTGCTGCCGGAGGAAGATCGCGGGCGGCTCGCGCGCTTCTTCGGAGTGGACGAGGCGGTGCTCGGCGGGCCGGCGACGAGGCTCGTCTGTAGCGGGCCAAAAAAGTTGGCCAAAAATTCCCGATGAGAAAGAGCCGTGCACCCGCGTTGCAACGGTGCTGATTTAGCGCTCGGCCGAGCCCGAGCCGTCCGCGAAGACACGTTGATACCAGTCCTGCCAGCCCTGCGCCTTCACCGTGTTTTCGGAGCAGATGCGGAGGTCGCTGGCATCCACGACGGGCGCTCCACCGGCTCCCGCAGTGCGCTGGGAGGGGCCGGTGGTAACGGGCAGGCCCGCTGCGCTGCGGTTACCTCGAACGTCTGCGGTCGAGCCTTCGGCACTCCGCAAGCGCTCAGCAAAAGCAGCGGCAGCGGCGCGAGCCGCGGCCAGTTGAGCGCGTAGCGCATCTTCGGTCTCCTGAGTGATTGCCGCCTGCGCGGTCTCGACCGCACGGGCATGGGCGATGTCCTCCGCCTTAGCCTCGGCGCGCTTGGCCCGGATGTCGCGGATGAGGTTGCCGTAGTACCCGATCTGCATGGCGATCTGATCGGCGCGGATCACCTTGCCCTCGGGCCAACCGTTCGCGACGGTGATCGCTCGCCGCGCCTGGTCGATCGTCGCCTGACGATCGGAGGCGACCCGCTCCCATTCGGCTGCTGAGCTACGCGCGTCGACCAGCATCCACGCCAGGGCAGCGAAGACGATGGCGGAAAGGACGAGCTTCCAGTTCCGCAGTGCCAGAGCGGCGAGCGCATTCCACGCGATCACGTGAGCCCCCTCAAGCAGATCTCGCGCTCGCGCTGCCGACGAAGCTGAAGGCCGCGAACGATCTTGCCGCTAGCCTTCACCCACATCAGGAACGCGTCGCAGCCGCCGCGCCAATCGCCGGCATCGAAGCGGCGGTCGACCGTGGACCCGCAGTAGGCCGCGGTCCCGATGTTATAGGCGAGACTGATCGCCGCCCACCGCTGATAGTCGCGGCCACGTTCGCGCAGCCGCGGCGTGCACGCCATCACCGGCTCAGCATGTGCGATGAGCTGGCGCTCCAGCCGCGCCTGACACCCAGCCTGCGTTTCGCGCAGGCCGGGCTTCACGTTGGCGGTGTCGCCATCGCAGATCGTCCAGATCCCGGCGATATCGCGATAGGCATCGAGATGCTGATCGCCCGCCTTGTGCGTGACGACGATCTCGCCCGTTGGCTTGATGGCGGCGTCGACGGTGCGGCCGCTCTCGTCCTTTGGGATGCTGACCAACAACCCCAGCGCGGTAACCGCGCCGACGATGGCGGCGAGCGTCTTCTTGCCTGGCTTGGGTAGGGTCACGGGCATGACACCCGTCTCCCACACCGCGCCGGCTGCAGATGCCTTCCGCCAACGGACGGTCAAGCCCAATCCTCGATGCGCAGGGCCCATTTTGTAGCGCCGACGTCGAACCGTTCATACGGCTCGATGCGCTGCAGCAGCGACCAGTGCCACGCCTCCGACAGCGTCGCGTTGACGTCCTCCGCGACAAGGATCGAGCGGCTCATGCGACGATCGCGGGCGATCCCGTACAGCTCGTCGCGTTCGGCGTCGGAAAGATCGCCGAAGGTCCATTGCCATCCACCGGCACCGGCGCCATCCTCGATGCCGAAGCCGCCGTCGACACGACGCGACGCAGTGCCGGTGTCGATCACCGGCCGGCCGCTGCCGAGATCATGACCGTACATCGGCCAGAACCGCTTGCCGACCGCCGCCACCCCGATCTGGAAGCCGGCCGGCAGGTTGCCTGATATGCCGATGTAGCGCGCATTCACGGGCGCGGCGGCAGCGAATGCGTAGTGCCGCCGCTCACCGGGGATCTTCGTCGAGAGCGAGGTGAGCGCGGGCGCAAGCACGGTGGTGTTAGGATTGGCCGTGCCACAACTCAGCGCAAGCGGCGTCGCCCCGCCGTCGTTGGTGTAGCCGAGAAAGATCGTATCGACCGGCGTAACCCCGCCGAGGTCGAGCGTGATGGTCGCCGCGCCTCCCAGGGCCACCGCGACCTCCTTCGGCTCAGCGGTACCGATTCTCGCCGCGCCGGAGATCCCGGAGGCGGTGACGGTGAATGGCAAGGGCCGAACGATCGCGCCGCTCATGCGAGCCTCCGAAGTACGGTAAGCGTGGTGTCGGAGCCGTTCTCCTTGGCGCCGATCACGATCGAGACGATGCCGCCGATGATCCTCGTCTTGCCTTGGAGATCACGACGCTTCCCCGCGACCACGACAGTCTCGCGGACGATGGGCATACCGAAGAACGCCGCCATGCGCTGAGTTTCGGCGACGGCTCCTGCCCTGGTCGCGAGCGGGGAAATGAACTTGACCTCGACCCCCCGATCGCCCCACGCGACGACGCTGTCGGTCGGCTGGCGCAAATAGAGCGCCTCTGACTTGAACGCGAGCGCAGCGGCTGGATCGACGCTGCTCACCGGTGATACCGCCCATGGAAGCAATGAGCGTCCTCATGCCCACGATGCTCCGGCGCCCACGTGATCATCGGGTCCATGACGTGCATCTCGCACCTGTTGCCGCTCTGGAGGCGGGACCAGCCGAACAGCTTATCGCGCCCCGGCGTGCTGGGCGGTGACGCCGCGCGCAGCTCGGCGAGCGACCGGTGCTCAATCTGCGTGATGCAGACCGTCTTGCGGTCCAGCTCCTTTCGATCGAACGTATAGCCGTCCGCACCCGCTTGGTCGCAGCCGGCGAGCAACAGCAACACGGCGAGCGCGGCGCGCATCAGGCCACCACCAGCGACTGGAAACCGATCTTGAGGCAGCGGAGCTGCTGCCCGAACGGCTCCTGGTCATAGCGATTGTCGATCCCGAGGATCGCCGCCTTCACGCTGGCGAACTCGGCCGAGTCGGTGACGTTGGTCAGAGGCGCGAGGAACGCTGCACGTTCCGCCGCCGCCTCGTCGGCGGTGCGCTGCTGGGCAGCGGTGACGATCGCCTGCATACTGGCGATCGTCGCCGCCAGCTCAGCCGTGGGCGCCTGCTGATAATAGGCCTGGAGCTGGGTCAGCATGGCCTCGACTTCGGCTGCGGTAGGAATGGTCACTTCTCCTTCAGGCATGACAAGCCCTCCTCAACGAGATGGGTAGACTTTGAACGGGATGTTCTGGGTGATCGGTGTCTCGGTCGCGGCCGACAGCGTCGTGTATGCGACCCGGCTGAATGCGGTGATCGGCCCGTCGACGCCGAACTCTTTCCCGCCGTGAGAGCCGATCGCGCCGTTGTATTGGAAAGTGTGGTTGAACGCCGTGTTCGGGATCGTGGCCGGGGGGACCGTCGGGTAATAGAACTCGCCGCCGCCATCGACGGCGCCGACGAACACGAAGCCGCTGCCGTTGTTGACGTAGAAGCTCATCGAGCCGGAATAGATGCCGACCCAAGAGTTGGTGTCGTCTCGGTAGTAGCTGGTCCGCGTCAGCGTGCCCGTGGCGCTGACCTGATAGAGCCCGTTGTAGGCGTCCGCAGCGGTCGGCTTGTCCATTTGCCATGCCGGCGTCCCGCCAACGTTGGTGCCGCCCGTGGCGGCCTGGTTGGCATAGGTCGGCGAGCCGATGATCTTCGCGCGGGCGGTGAACCCGTTGGCGGTCGACGACAGGGCGCGCACGTCGAGCGAGGAGCCGGCGGGGACCGCGATACCCGACAAGTCGGGCTCGATCCGCGCCGCGGGCGCGCCGATCGACCCGCCATAACTGACCACCTGCCCATCGTTGGCCAGGAAAATCTTGGGGTCCAGGGCCACCGGAAAACCCAACGTGGCCGTGGCGTTCGGGAACACTGACAGGTTGCGGATTAGCGCATTGTTGAGCTTGGCGACACCATCCTCGAACCGGGCGACCTCGACCCACTGACCAGTGATCCGGTTTCCGACAATGATGCGGTCGCCCATCAACCACAGCGCGCTGCCGTCCTTTCCGGCGAGCAAGCGGAAGATCGCGGGATTGCCGTCGCCAGCCGCAACAATCTGCTCCAGGAACGCGGCCGAGCCATTGATGTCGGCGATTGCGCCGACGTTCTGGGTGACGGTGGCATTCAGCGAGGCGATATCCGAGGTCGCCTGTTTGGATGCGATCTCCTGATCGGTCGCCGGCCGAACAAGGCAGCGATACCAGTCGATGACGTTGGCCGTAGCGTTCGATCCCGCTCCCGCCCAATGCGACATGGCGTAGGTATATGACTTCGACGCGTTCGCAGCAGTGACCTGGAAAAGCTGCCGAGCACGGTACGTCTGCCCCGCCACTCCGGCGCCGTACTTGGCGCCGATGTTGAGGGAGAGATTTTGGATTGTGTTGCCGCTACTGTCGAGCACCTGAAAAAGCGCTGCCGCCCCGGTAAGCGTGCCCGACACGAGCCTGACATCGGCCTCGACCACGAACCAGTCACCCGTCCGAACCGATCCGTTCAAACTGGCGGAATAGATGTAGCTGTCGCCGCCGGCGTTGCCGGGAAGGCGGAGCGCGTAACCGATGCCGTTCTCGCCAACGACCCGCTGCATCCCGCCGAAGCCAGTTCCGGTGCTCCAATTTCCCGGAGGCGCACCGACAGCGGCGCTCGGATAGTCGGAAAAGGTCCCGTTCGGATTGATCGCGTTCGAGTTGACGCTCGCCGACACGACTGCGCTCGTCTGCGCCGCGGCGGCCGCGTTCGTGGCGATGGCGGCCTGATTGGTCGAGATCGCCGCCTGCGTTTCGGCGTCGGCCGCGCCGGTCACGTCCTCGAAGGTCAGGTAATCGAGCGCCGTGACAACCGCGCCGTTGTCGTAGTTCGCCCAGCAGATCAGGCGGACATAGGCGGTCCCGGCGTTGAAGCTGGATGCCGGATAGACGGCGCTCTCGACGTCGACCCAGCCACTGCCGGACGGATAGATCGAGCCACCGACCAGGATGTACATGTAGCCGACGTTCGAGCCGACCGTGTTCCCGTTGGCGTCGTAGCACTGGACGCCCATGTACATTCTGGCCGCCGCGCCGGTGCCGACGTGAAAGCTTCCCCTCAGCTTGTACTTGCGGCCCGCCGTGATCGGGTAGGTCTTGATGCTCCAGATATTTCGACCGGAAGCGCTGGCGGTAGAGATGACGTTGGTGCGCCCGCCATAGGAGGCGTTGAACACCCACTGGCCCGCGGGCATCACGGTGTTCGGCGCGGGGTCGTTCGTCCACCCGTCGGTGCCATTGTCGAACTGCTGATTGCCGCCGACCAGGACCGTACTTCTGTAGGCGTTCGCGGTGAGTTGTTGCGAAGCGGCGGCAGCGGCGGAGGAACCAGCGGCGTTGGTCTCGCTGATCGCCGCTGCCTGCTGGCTCGCGCCGGCCTGTCCTGCCTTCGTGGTGGCGATCCCCGCCTGCTCGGTCGCGACGCTCGCCTTCTGCCCCGCGGCGGTGTCGCTCGCCGCGGCACTGGCGGAGAAACCCTGGGCGGCCGTGGCCGAGCCTGCCGCGGCAGCACTCTCAGTGATGTCCTCGACGACAACGGCGATCAGTTGGTAGGTTCCGCTCCCGTACATCCGCGCCATGCCGCGGAGGTAAACGGCGCCGGCCGCAATCGCCGTCGACCCGGCAATCTCGATCACGACGGTTTCGCGCGTGTTGGCGGCCGGAACCGTTCGCGACGTCGACGGGCTATTCACATAGGCGTAGCTGGAACTGAGGTAGATTGCCCACGCGTCGATCCGAGGATTGTCGCCAAGTACCGTGGCCCGGTAGTCGACGCTCACACGATAGCGGCGCCCCGGCACGAGCTTGGTGACGCCGAGCTGGCCGGCGTCGTAATAGGTGGCGCCGAGCAGACTCGGCTTAACTTGCAGCACTTTCCCGATGCCGGCGATGGCCGGAAAGGTGACGCGCGCATCTTGAGCGATGGACGGCAGGCTGGCGGGATCGCCTTGATAGCCCTCGAACCAGAACTTGCCGTCCGAGAGGAAGTCGCTGGGTAGCAACCCGCGGGCCACCGCCGTTGCCGACACCTGACTGGCGAGCGCCGCCGCAGCGTTGGTGCCGCTGTTGGTCGCGTCGGTGTGCGCAGCTTGGGCCGATGTGGCGGCGGCGTCGGCTGAGTTGCCCGAATCGGTTGCACGCGCCCCAGCGAGGGTGGCCGAGGCATCGGCAGCGGCGGCCTTGATCCCCGCCTCCTGGGCCTTCGCGATCGAGATATCGCGAGCGTCCTCAGAGCCGGCGAGCGCCGCTTGCGCCTGATCGCGCGCCTGCTGGGCAATCGCGGCAGAGGCCGAGGCGGACTCGCTATCGCCGAACACATCGAACAGCTCGGCAATATTGCCCTTCACCGTGGCGACGTCGTCTTCGATCGTCTGCACCCGCGGCGGCAGCTCGGCGATGTCGTCGGCCGGCACGCCACCTTCGACCTCGCCCGTATCGGGATTGATCGTGCCCCCAACCGTCGTGCCCGAAGGCGCACCTGCTGTAGCGCCCGGCGTCGCCGGCTTCAGATCCTCGATCGGCGTGCCATCGGCATAGGAGCCATCCGACGCCTGAAACACCGCGGACAGTTCGGCATCGGTATGTAGCCGATGGTTGTGCTGATACCCGAGCATGACCGAGGTGATCGGCTTGTAGACTGCCTCACGATCGGTGCGGTACGCGTCGATCGGATCGCCCTCTGGCACCCAGCTCAACTGCCCGAGTTGGATCACGCCGGCTGGATCAAGATTCCACATCAGCGAGGTGCGCAGCAGTAGCCGGTCGAGCGCCGCCGCCGCGGTCTCGCCGTCGCTGTCGACATGGAGACCGGCCGGATCCGGCCGCCACCCAGCGGCCTCCGCGACATTGGCGATCGTCAGCGTCGATTTCGCGGCGACGATCCGCTCGGCGATCTGCGCCGCGGTGTCGACATAACCGCCACCGACCTCGCCGAGCAGGTCCGCGGTGAGTGGGCCGGGCGCCTGAGTCCACCATTTCACGCACGCGATCGACGGGGCGACGACGCCGCCACCGGCTGGCGCTTGAGCGGCCTGGAGCGCCGCGAACGTCGCCGCGATACTCCCGGCCCACTCCAGCACCACGATCGGCCCTTCGCGGGCCTTGTCTTTCAACGCGGTGATGCCCTGTAGAGGCCGTGCCGGATCGCCGACCTCATAGATGTTGTTGGCTTTGTCGAGGATCCGCGCCTCGACGTTCCAGCATCGTCCCCAGCTCCGCCGCTTGATCCGATCCTTCGCCTCGGGGATGCCCTCGACCCCGCCGTCGCCGGTGAAGTGATCGACAAGCACAGGCTTCGCGAGATCGCCTGAAAGATCGCTGATCGTCAGCGACATCGTGTTCCCGGCGATCGTCATGCCGGCAACGGTGCCGGCGAGGTCGACCGTCCACACCGGGGCGGCGAGAGCATCGTCGCCGACATAGATGGTGATCGCGGTGCCTGCCCACACCAAGGTGCGTAGCCAATCGATCTTGTCGCGACTCGACGGCGCGAACGCGATGGCGGTGGTGGTGGGGATCGCGCCTCCGGTGAACCCGGTCTGATCGAAGCCGATCAGCGAGGTGGCGAGCGGTTCGCCAACGACACCGGCAATCCAGTCGTCATGCCCCCGATGCGTATAGCCGCGCGATCCGCCGCCAGCGAGGCGGACGGGTACGACGGCGCCTGTCGTCGCCGACCAGGGCTGGGCCTCGATGAGGAACGTTCGCGCCATGGTCAGCGAGCCGTGAGCGAGAGATCGGGGCCGAGGACGCCACCGGCACCAAGGCGCTCAAGCGCGTCGCGGATCCCGGAAAGCTCGGTATTGGCGCGCGCCAGCAGGTCGTTGGTGCCGTTGGTCAGCGTGTTTCCGGCCATGATCTGGTCAAGCTGCGCCTTGCTGATCCCCGCCGCCTCCGCGATGCGATCCTGCTCAAGCTTGATGATCTCTTGGATATTGTCGGTCGCCGAGCTGCGGTCGCCGGTGTATTCCGGGCCAGCCGTGCCGAACGCCTCCTTCGACGTATCGACGAGCAGGCGCTCCAGCTCGGCAAGGCGATCGGCAGCGCCGTCAACCCCGGCTCGAGCATCGGCCATCGCATCGTCGATCTCGGCCAGGATCTGCGTCCGCCGCTCGCTCGCGGTACCCTCGAACAGGTCGCCATAGGTCAGGTTGTCGAGCAGATCGGTGAGTGAGCCGATGCGGGACTTAAGCGTCTGATTGACCAGATCGACGCGCTGCTCGGCGTTAAGCTTCTCGACCGCCAGCAGATCCAGGCCGTACTTCTTCGCCAGGTCGACGCGCTCCGACGCCTGCGCGTCGAAATCCTTGAAGATCTGGGCGAGCTGCCCGCCGAGACCGCCGAGCAACTTCTCCAGGTCGGCGACCTTGAGCGCTTCCTCCAGCGCCTTGTTGACGTCCGAGGAGGATTTCAGGGCCTTTGCAACGGCAGGGGAAAGCCCTTGCACCGCGCCCTGCGCAATCGCCCGGCTGATCGCATAGCTGATCGCGTCGTCGGCATTGTCGAAGCCGACTGCGCGCGAGCCCTTCACACCGCCGAGCGGGCGGCCGTTCTCGTTGACGCGATAGTCGTCCTTATACATGCCGATCGACACGGAAAAATTGCCGAGCGTGGCACCGAGGCGATCGACGATCTGGTTGAGCCCGTTGGAGACCGCGTCGCCCAAGCTCCCCGACTGGCTGATCAGCTTGGAATTGCTGCCGCTCGTACCCGTCTGAACAGCCTCGCCATCGACGGCGCCGATCGTCACGCCGCCTGGTTTCGGCTTCGGCCCGAACAGCGCGCCGATCGTGCCGCCAAGAAGGCCGCCGATGATGCTGCCACCGGGGATCGGGAGCGCCGAGCCGATGGCACCGCCGATCGCCGCGCCGGTGTTCGACTGCTTGATGCCCAGCATTCCGAGGAACCCGGAGGCGGCCTGGCCCTCGAACGCGCCCTTGAGTCCCTTGCCCGCGGCCTTGCCGATCTTGTCGGCCTTCTCGTCGTCTAGACCGATTTTCTTGAGGATGCCGCCGATCGCGTCGCCGAACAGCCCCTCGGGAGTGTTGCGGTTTGACTTCTCCCGCTTGCCGGTGACGACGATGTCCGGTTCCTCACCGCGCAGCGCGGCGGCGGCGGAACGCGCGGCGGCGCCAAGATCCGTGATATCTGCCGCTGCCGCCTTCGCCGCATTCGTCATCGGATCAAGGCCGAGGATCTGATCCTCCAGCTTGTCGAAGATCGGCCCGAACAGCCGTTCGGTGATGTCCTTCGCTGAGAGCTGCTTGAAGCTGTCGAACAGGCGCGCGGGCACTTCGGCCAGCGAATTTGGGCCGCGATAGATCGTGTCCTCGATCGTCGAGCGGATGTCGCCGAGCGTGCCGAGGTACATCTGCTGCTGACGCTGCAGCTTCTCCGTTTCCCGCTGCTGGAGACGGATACCCTGCACCGTTTCGAGGATCGTGCGCTTCTGCGCCTCGCTCAGCGGCCCGCGCTGACGCTCGATTGCGATCGTTGCGCGCAGCGCCTCCGCTTCGTCGACGCGGCCGGCGTTGACGAGCCGCTGGATCTGGAGCTGCTGACCCTGCGCTTCGAGATAGTCGTCGAACGGCCGGTTGAGGCCATCCATGACCGCAACCTTGGCCTCCTTCGCCTGCTCGATCGTCTTCTCGAAGCCGGGCGGCTTGCGCCGTTCCAGATCCTCCATGAGGTCGTCGAGCTGGCGGAGCGCCTGGTTGGCTTGGCGCTGAGCCGGGGGCGTGTCGTCGAACCGATCGAGGATGTCGGCGATGCGGTCGGCGGCATCGCGGCCGAACTCCTCCAGCGCAGCGGTGGATTTGGGCTTGGGCGGCTTCTTCGCCTTCGAACTGCGCTTGAGCCCGTCGGCGAGCTTGCCGTCATCGAGCGACTGGTCGATCAGCGTCGCGATCTCGGTATTCGCGCGCGCAGTCGCGTTGTCGATAATCGCCTGCTGAAACTGCTGTTTGCTGATGCCGGATCCCGCGAAGTCGACTCCCTCGCTCATCCGCAGCAACTGGTCGAACGCACGCGTCCGATCTTCTCCACTCAGCCGGTCGGCCGCACGCGCGGCGCGGCCGAGGGCGCGGGCCGAGCGGTTCCCGGTCAGCAGGCCGGCGCCGATCTCGGTGGAGCCTGCGCCAGCGATGATGGCGCCAATACCCAGCGCCGTCATCGCCGTGCCGGGCGAACCGACGTTCTGGAACGTGCTGGTCGACGACTTTTCCAGCGACGCCGCCTCGGCGCGAAGGTTGATCGCCTTCGCGCGGGCGTTCAGCAGCAGCGCCTCGGTGTTGTTCTTGATCTTGCCCGTCTGCAGATCGAACATGTCGCCGAGCACGCCCTGCGCGTCGGCGAGCGCATTGGACCCGAGCGTGACCTGCTTCTGCGCATCGTCCTGCTTGAACAGGTTGGCGATTACGGGTTCGAGAACGGCGCCCGCGAAGAACAGCGCCGTTCCCCACGGCCCCATGAAGAACCGGGCCGCGGCGCCGGCAGCGCCGCCAGGGCCGATCTGGTCGATCGCCGTGGCAAGCTGTCCGCCCTGCAGCGCCATGACGCGCATCAGGTCGGTGCCCATGCTGAGCTGGACACCCACGTCCTGCAGGTTCTGAGTTACCCCGAACCAACCCGCCTTCACCTGGCCGGCTGAGCGGACGTTGTCGTTGGATGCACGGGTATGCGCAATGGTCGCGGCGGTGGCCGCCTGGGTGGCCTGCGCGGCTTGGCGCTGGTCGCGCGCCAGCTCTTCGGCGGCGGCACCGACCGATGTCTCGGCCGCGGCGAGCGCGCGGGCGCTCGCCGTCGCAGCTCCGGCACCCTGGCCCATCTGCTGGGCAGCGGCGCCGGCCGCGTGCGCGGATCCGGTGAATTCCTGATTGGCGCCGGCCATCTGCCGGACCTGGCCGACGAAGCCGGAGCCGTCCGCATTGACGCGGACGCCGAGGACGAGATCGCTCACTTGCGCGCCAGCGCGAGCAACGCCGCGCCCTCCATGATGCGCAGGCCGGTGAACACGGCCGGGGTAACGGCGATCTCCAGCATGGCGGCGACGGCGGGGACGGCGGCGAAATCAATGCCGATCCGGTGTCCGGTGAACGGATGCACCCGCCACTGCGTCGTCAACGCACGGAACAGCCGCACCACGTCCTCATCCTCCTCGGCAATCTCGATCACCGTGTCCGCAAGTGCACGTCCGCGGCGCTCGGCGATCCGGGCCAGCGCCTCCGCCGCTTTGGCGGTAAGCGCGTCGGGCTGGTCGGGCTTTTCCCCGCCGCCGCGATCGGTGGCCCACTCCCGCGCGACGGCTTTCAGTTTCCCGCGCGGATCTCGCCCTTGGCGTTCTGCGCGTCGCGCCACGCATTGAAGGCGGCGAGGAAGGTGCCGGGCTCATTGAAGAACATCCGCACGTTGGGAGCCTTGAGCGGCTTGCGCTTGCCCTTGCCGTCCAGATCCGTCAGCCAGTCGTCGGGCACATCCCAGCGCATCGGCTCACCATTCTCGAACTCGATATGGCGCCAGTCGCTGGCGATGCGGGCGATCAGCTCGGCGTGGATCTGCGCGAGGTCGGCCTTTTCCGCCGCATCGCCGCGCTCGGCTTCCACAACCGCGGCCTGGGCGGCGAAGACATCACGCATGAACTCGACCGCTTCGTCGACCTTGAGCAGCCGAAAGCGCATCTCGATCGCGTTGACGACGATGGTTCCGTCCTCGGCCAGTCCGTCCCACTTAACGGGGAACCAGACGCGAGGGTTCTTGACGACCTTGTAAGCCATTGGGCGCGGGCTCCGATTACTTGACGGTGATGATGAGATCGTCGTTCGTGGTGCCGACGTTCGCGCGGTAGGAGATGGTCACCATCATCTCACCGCCGTCATTGCTGACGGTGATCGCGGTGATCTGAACATGGGCCATGTCGAGGCCGACGATGTTGCCGGCGACGATGCCGTGCGTGAACGCGAGCACCGTCTGCGCACCGCTCCTGAGCGACGCGTAGTAGTTCTTGGCCGTTATCGTCGTCGCTACGCCGACAATCTGCCCGGTGATCGCGTGGTTGCCGCGGCGGATGTAGTTGGCGCCGACGAGATTGCGGGTGGCGATCTCCGCGTTCACCGCCCCCGTGAACGACTGCATCACGAGGGCAAAGCCGTCGAGCGTGAACTCGGTATTGGCGGTGTTGACTTCGAGCGGGTCGATCCACCGGTCAAGATCTGGCTCGCCCGGCACGGCGTCGGCGATCTCGCTGCCGGGCGGCGGCAGCAAGCCGGTGAACTCGTAATTCCAGAACGGATAGCTGCCGGCCGTGATGTTCCAGCCGAACGTGCCGCGGGCGCCGAGGCTCTTCGCCAGCTCAGTACCGATGTACGAATGGGAGGTGAGCGATGACAGCGCCACGCCGATCGGCGCGAACTTCTGTATGGCAGTCGCGCCGGCCGTCAGCACGGGGGCAAGCATTCCGCACGCCTCATGCAGCTCCATCCATGGCGCAGCGGTGCCCGCTGCGCCGGATCCGGCCATCTCGACCTCGAAGCTGTAGGTCTGGCGCGCGTTCGTCGCCGCGTCGGGCGAACCGCCGCGCACCGGGCGGTCGAGGTTGCGCTCCAAGCGATCGGTGACGATCGGCTGACGCTGGAAATTGCGCGTCAGGAATGCATTCGCCTCCGCGGTCGGCGCCGCGTCCTGCGCGTAGACCAGCTCTTTCTTGGCAAGCAGAATTGGGGACCAATCGACCATCGTCAGGCTCCTTCGATCTCGGCAGGCACGCGATCGGCGCCACCATCATCATCGATCGGGGCGCTGCGCTCGGGCGGAAGGGACACGCCGTCCCAATCGTCGGGAAACCGCTCGGGATCGGCGGCGCGCAGTTTCTCCAGCACGCGACGACGGGCAGGGCCGACCAGCGGCAGGCCATGCTCGTCGAGCTGGTAGCCGTTGTGGTCGACCGGACGGGGCTGCGTCGGCTCCGCCTGGGTCGAGCGCTGCTCGGTGACGATGGTGGAGGGCCGCTTGGCCATCAGCTTGCCTTTCTCAAATGATACGGGGCCATAACCCTGACCTCCCACACGACTGCGCTTCCGCCAGCGGAAGACAGGCGCTGGACGAGGCGCCCGCCGCGGTAATCGAACGGGCGCGACGCCTCCGGATGGGTCCAGCCGACCACGATGTCCTTCACGCGGTCGGTCTCGGTCTTGACGTCCTCGGCGATGCCGGCGGTGTGGCGGCGCGACGCATCGAGGACGATCATGATCGACAGGCCGGCGTACACGAGCTGGTCGCGGCGGCCGGAGAGCTTGTTGCCCTCGGCGTCCTCGCTGATCGGCACGACGGCCAGGTACGGCATTGCCCGCGGCGCTTCGCGCAGATCCGCGAACTCCAGCAGGCCCTCGACGTTGCGATAGCCGCCCTGCTTGAGCTGCTCGACCACAGGGGAAAGAGCCAGGTGCATCAGGTCGCACTCCCACGGAATGCCCGCGCCAGGTGCTCGCTGATCGACCCGATGGCGTAGTCGGTGTCGGCGGCGGTCCAGCCGAGATACGGACGCGCCGGGATCACCACCTTCGCCAGGATCCTGCCGGCGAAGTGCAGCGCCTGCTTGACCCGCGGAACGATGGTCCCGCCGAACTGGTGAATGCGGGCATAGATGGCAGCGCCGCCCGACCGCTCCGGCCCCGCCGCGGCATGGGTCGGTCCCCAATCCTCGACGATCGAATTGACGAGATCGCCGGAGAGGACGAGCGTCTTGCCGCCTTCTTCCTTCGCCCGCTCCGACGGCTTCCATGGCCGGCCGTCCGGCCCGGTGCTGGTCTCGAAACGATCGCGCGCCGCGTCGGCCAAGTGGCCGGCGATGTCGCGCATCGGTGCCGTCATATCGAGTGCTGCGTCGATCGCGCGCTGGAACGCGAGATCGAGGTCGTCCTCGATCTGGAACTCGACGCGGAACGGCTCGCTCACGTCAATAGTCCTGCAGCAGGTCAGGATAGGCGCGCCGGCCGGGCGCGATCAGGACGGGATTGTCGCTGACGGCCGGCGTCGGCGGCGCGGCTTCGCCGAGCGGCAGCGCGCCCGACTGGATGCGCTCCAGCGTCCGCATCGCCTGCTTGGCGTCACCGGCGACGCCATCCGGCGCGCCGCCAGGATACAGCCTGGCGCGCGCGATGTCGGTGATCGCCATCGCGACGATGGTCGGAACCGTCGCCAGCGGCACAGCATAGCGGCCGGCGAGGTGCGCGTCGGCGAGCCCCTGGGCGTAGGTCAGCGCCTTGATCACCATGTCGCGATCGATTCGGCCGGAGCCATCGGGATCGGTGGCGCGCACCACCTCCTCCAGTCCGACCGCCTTCACGAATTCCGCGATCGAGAGATACGGCGCGCCGCCGTCGGGGAGCTGCCAGCTTCCGTCGATGACGACGAGGTCGATCTCGCTTTCGAGGATCTGGCCATCGGTATCGCGCACGCGGACGGTGACGAGGTAACGCTCGCCGTCCGTGCCGCCCGAGACCTCGACTTTGAGCCGGCCGGCGACGAGCAGCCCTTCGTAGCTCAGCGGATCCGCGCCGGGGACCAAGCCGCGCGCGATAGCGACGATGTCGACCAGCTCGGCGAGATCCGCGCGCGTGTCGAACGCCGGCACGAGCTGCAGCGTCTCGCCCGGCTGCTTGATCTGCGCGGTGATCACTTGCTGCCTCCGCCATAGCCGAGGCCGGTCAGCGCTTTGGCGACAAGGTTCCAGACGTGCTCGCGCAGGCGCGGGTGGCGGAGCACCTTACCCTCGCGCTGCACTCCGCCAGTCAGCATCGCCCGCTGCAGCGCCTCGGCCGACCGGCCGCGAAGCGTGCGGACGCGGTAGTCGCCGAGCTGCTGGGTGCCGCCGATATTGTCGAGCGTCATGCGCGCCAGCTCGGTGACGTCGCCGGTCACCGCGGACCATAGCTCCACGCGAACGACGATCATCAGAACGGCATCTCGTCTTGATCGTCATCGTCGAGATCATCCTCGCCGGCCGGGCCGGTGAGCTGCGGGCGATCACGATATTCGACCGGGCGAAGGGGACGGAGCGTGACATGACGTGCCGCGTGGCGGGCGATGTCTTCACTGACCGGACGAAGCGAATAGACGGAGGCGACGCCGTATAACTCGGTCACCACCTCGCCATCGGCGCCATGGATGTCGACGCGCAGCATCTTGCCGCCCGCGATCTCGACTTCTTCGACGAAGCCGGGCCGCTGGCGATGGCCCATCAGTTCGAGGATGGCCCAGCCGGAGAAAGCGGACGTCATTTCGCCCTCTTTGCAGTCAGACGGCCGAGGCCGTCAAAGGCCAGCCAGAGAGCCGCGAGCAGGGCGATGGCTGGCCAGAAAATGGCCGTAACGATCGCCGCCGCAGCGCCTATGTCAGCCTTCAGGTCGATGGCGATAAGGGCGGCGATTGCCAGCCATGCGATGATAAGGGCGCAGATCATGGTCAGGATGCCTTTGACTTGGCACCGGAGGGCGCCTTGGGCTTGCCGGCACCCTTGCCGCCCTGCGACCCAGCCGGAGGCGGCGGAGGCGGCGGAGGCGGCGGAGGCGGCGGAGGCGGCGGAGGCGGCGGAGGCGGCGGAGGCGGCGGAGGCGGCGGAGGCGAAGGCACTCCGCGATCGTCCGCCTCACCTTCGGCGACCACCTGCCCAGGAATGAGCGAGACAGCCTTCACGGCCAGGAGGGGTGCGGCGGTGTCCTCGTCGAGCTCGATCGTGCTCTCGGCCGGGACCGGCTTTGGCCGGATGCCGCGCAGAGGCGTGTGAACAAGATACCAGGGCATTGCAGGTTCCTTGCAAGTCGGGCGCAAGCGGGCGGAAAGGTCGGAGCTGGGGCGCGCCACCGCGCCCGAAAGGCGTCGCTACCCCAGCTCCTGCACCGTCGACGCCGTTACGCCGCGTCGACGGGATCAGGGGTCAGGGGTCAGGGGGCCGGAGCCGCAATCGCGTTCTGGATGAGGAAGCCGGCGTCCGGGCCGACCAGCTCCGGCGAATATTCGTCGAACACGTTGTTGAGCCACGACCGAACCTTGTTGTCGTAATAGGCGGGCTCGACGAAGGGGTGGCCGCGAAGCTGGTAGGTGTAGCCGTAGCCCGGCAACTTCATGTTGCGCTGACCGGCCGGAGGCACATAGGCGAGGATGACGTCGCGACCCCAGATGTCGACGGGACCATTGTCGTCGTCGTAGATCGCGTCGCCGATCGCCAGCGTATCGACATCGAAATAGGCGCGCAGCATCTCGTTCGTGACAGTCGAGGAGTTGGTATACTTGAACTGCTCGACGATCTTGGGGTGCTTCTTGAGCTTGGTCGCGACCGAGCCGGGAAGCCCCAGGGTGTTCCCCCGGCGACCCGTGCGGGCGCGGATGACCTCCTTGGCGTCGCCGATCAGCATACCGGGATCGCTGTCCGGATTGTCCCACTGATCGCCCGCGGCCAGCGCGGTCTTGTTCGAGGCGGCGTAGAGCGCAGCGTTGCGCGCCAGCTCCGCCTGCGCGATTTCCTTCTCGAGCCCGATCACGGCGAGCACGACGTCGACGTTCTCGCGCAGCAGATCGATCTCGGGAACCTTCTCGGCTTCTTCCTGATGCTCGATCGGCGTCTTCGCCGCGAGCGCGTGCTGGTGGAGGGCAACCGGCTTGCCCTCATAGCCGAAATCGATCTCGCCGATGGTCGCGCCCGGCGCGCGCTTGGTCTTGCGGCGACGGAAGCTGGCGCGATCGAACTCGATGCGCTTGGCGGCGCGGGTCGGCATGTCGACGGTCGGAAAGAGCAGATGACCGATGAACTCGGCGTTGGTGTAGCCGCGGACATGGCCGGTAAGGATCGGATCGACGACGCGAGCCTGGTTCGGGGACATCATGGATGAAGGTTCCTTCTACGGGGACTGTGCGGCCGGCCGTCAGACGAGCGCGGCGGTGGACGGGAACAACAGCACCTCGGCGATGCCGGCGCCGGACGTGCCGCCACCCGGCACGACGCGCGCGACCACGGCACCGGTCGTCGCGACCTTGCCGATACCGTTGGCGCCGACCTCGATGTTCTCGCCGGGATCGACGGCCTCGCTGACCTCCACCTTGGAGGTGCCGAGCACCTTGACCGGGAACTCTTCCCCGATGGCGGCGTCGAAGTCGCTGACGCCGAACGCGGCCTTTCCGGCCGCAGCGTGGGCGCCACCGAAGTTGACGAAACGATGGGCGGCGACCGCGGCCGAAGCGGTAGCGGTGAGAATGAGAATGGGGGTCTGCTGCATCGGTCTATCCTGCTGCGATTGAAGGGGGCGGGATCAGCTCGCCTGCTCGGCCTGGGCGCGCTTGAACGCCTGCCAGTAGGAGAGGCTCGGCTCGGCGGCCTGGATCTGCTGCGCACGCACCGCGAGCTGCGCGGCGCCGGTGTCGAAGCTGTAGCCGGCGGGGGCGGCGAAGCTCACGGCCGCAGCGGTGTCATCACCTTCCGATTTGGCGGCTTCGCCGAGCGCGACGATCGGCTGCGCACCGTCGAACAGGCTCTTGAACGCGTCGACCGGCGCCAGCTCGACGGCACTGTCGCCTTCGCCGAATGCGACGACGTCGAGCACGGCGAGCTGGTCGAGGAGGCCGACAACCTTATCCTTGGCGGCCGGCGCCAGCTTCACATCGGCGATCAGCGCCTCGGCGAAGGCGACATGCTCGTCATGCCGCGCCTGCGTTTCGCGCTGGGCGAAGGCCGCCTCCTTGTCGCGGATTTCCTGTTCGCGGGCCGCGAGCGCGGCTTCACGTTCGGCGAGCGCCTGCTCGTCGGGCATCGTGTTCTCCTCTGCAAAGTCCAGGGTGATCGCGCCGCCGTCGTCGGCGTCGGAAAAGGATACGGTGCCCAGCCCCTTGATCGCGGGCGCGGCGGCGCCGAGGAAGCCGATGTGCTTGAGATACCACTTGCCCGGCTTGGGGTTCGCGGGGTGCTTGGGCGGATAGAAGCTCGGCGAGATCTTGCGGTAGCGCTTGGCGCGCACCGTCTCGGCGAAGGCGGGCTCGACGTCGGTGCCCATGGCGACGATGGTATCGCCCTGCAGCTCCAGCGCGCCGGCCCAGCCCCACGCGGGATCGTCCGTCTTGGGATGGCCGATCACCAGCGGCGCCGGATCGCTCGCGGCGTCATAGCTCTCGACGATTTCGGCAAGCTCGGCCGCGCCGAACGTCACAGTCTTCCCGTGAATGTCGGTAAACGTGCCGGGTTTCAGGATCTTGATGGGCGTCGGGCTATCCATGCCCGCCGCTCTAGGGCGCGGCGCTCCGGCTCTTTGCCTTCCGACAACGGACGCCCGGTTACGATTGCTAGATCGCGACCGCGACCGCTATGCTTTCTGGTGGGGCAAAAGAAAAGGGGGTGCGGGAAATGGTCGGTCTGCGGGAATGGGAAGACGACCGGCCCGATCCCCGTCACCCCATGAGGACGCTGATATGGTGGGTCGTGGTCACAGCGCTCATCAGCTTTCTGCTGATCGCCGGTCTCCGCGGCTGGTGACGCACTAGGCCCGAGAGATCGAGGTTCTCGCTTCCTGCTCCGCTTCGCGGGTTTTCGGGCGCCAGGGCTCACGGGCACCAAGATCGCGCTCGTCGACGCCGAAGAAGCGAGCAAGCTTGCCGCGCTCGTCTTCGGGCAGGCGCTTGGGCGATCCCCGGCGCAGATACTGCTGGATATAGGCCGGGTTACGGTCGAGCATCTTGGACAATGCGGCCATGCTGGCGTCGCTGTTCTCGATCAGCGCTTCCAATCGGGCTCGTTCTTCCACCGGGCTCACGATGCCAACCACTCCCGTTCCGCGTCTTCCAACGCCTCGAATACGTCGCCGTCTACCTCGAAACTCGCGAGGAAGCCCGACAGATGCACGCGCACCCTATGCGGGTCGCCGTCCACGGGGAAGCCGGGATCGCGCGCCGCCTTCGCCGCCAGCTCGCCGACCCAATCGTCACGTGTAGCCTGACCCGTGAGCCAGGCGCCGAACGCTGATGCCATGTTCACCTCCGTTGATGAGAACGGATCGGGAACATATGCGAGCCCGCCAGTGAGTCGCGAGTCCTTTTTCGCTTGCCCTTGGATCAATGTGGCGTGTGCGCCCCGCACAGGCCCGTAGAACGCATTCCCGCACCGGATGCGGGGCTGGATAGGTCCGAGAGCGGGAATTGCGCTCTACGGGCAGGATTCGGCTACTGCGGAATCGCCAGCGACGCCGCGGTTGTTGGGACAACCTTCGCGAGCAGCGCAGCCTCCTTGCTCGCGCTGCAGGCGTTCACCGCCTTCGCAATGGCATCACGAACCGAGGGCGTTTCCCCGAATATCTGGAACGAGGCATCCACCTGACGGCCATTGCCTTGGTGGACGCGGACGAGGAACCGCCCGGCCGAGAGCATACGAGATGCGAAAGCCGCGACCTGCTCGGCATCGTTGATGTCGGCCGACACGTCGTCGGTCTCCCACATCCCGTTCAAGGGCGGATCGTCGTCGAACCGGTGCTGCACGACATCGCCGCGGTGGATGTAGACCCGCGACCGCGGTCCCGGCTGGAACCGCACGAACATGCTCTGCGACTTCACATCGCATCCGACGTAGAGGAGTGATCCGGTGGCGTTGCGGCTCACTGCCGCGACCGTCTCCTGATCGGTCATCGGATCCTTGACCGCCGTGTTCGCGATCGGCTGGTCCTGCGCCACTGCCGCCTGGAGCAACAAGCCCGCGATAATCGTGATCATAGCCGCTTCACCGCCATTTCTGCCCTGGCCACCACCCTAAACCTCTCCTGGTCGGCGGCGAGATCGATGACGATATCGCCGTAGCTCGGATTGGCGCTCTTCAACCGGACTTGCCCGCCCTCGATCTGGATCCGCTTGATCATCAGCGCGTCATCCAGCCGCACGACATGCATACCGTCAGTTAGCGTCGACTTACCGAGGTTGATCAGCGTGAGATCGCCGTCGCGAAGATCGGGCTCCTGGCTGTCGCCCTTGACCTCGACCAGCCGCAGCAGCGACGGGTCGCCGAACTGATCCAGCCACTCGCGCGGAAACGGCCACCTTCCAACCGCCTGATCTTCATCGAGGGCGAATCGGCCGGGGCCGGCGCTGACCTGAATATCATTCACCGGAACGTTGACGATCGACTCCGCGAGGGGGTCGGTGCCCTTGAGAATGTGATCCTCGGTCGTTCCGATCACGTCGACGATCGCCTTTAACCGGGCCTGACCGGGATCCGATTTGCCCGCCAGGATCCGCTGCAGGGTCGCGATCGGAATGCCCGATTTCTCAGCGAGATCGGGCTGCTTGCCCCATTCCCTTGCGAGCATCCGGAGACGCGCAGCAGCGGCCTGCGTCCACTCCCACATCACGACAGCCCCAAAAATGATGTTGACACGTCTTTGGTGTCTCTACATGATGTTTTCACATCACAACGATGACGGGTGAACATCAAATTGTCTGACTGGCATCCAGAGGACATCAAAGCAGCGATCCGGAAGAAGGGGATTACGCTGGCCGACCTCGCTCGCGATGCGGGGATGGCTGGTAACGCGCTGCGGCTCGCGCTCAGCCTTCCGCGAGCGGAAGCCGAGCGCGTCATCGCGGCGGCGCTCGATTTGCATCCCATGGTGATCTGGCCCTCCCGGTATCATGCCGACGGCCGGCGTAAGCAGCCGCAGCCTGCGGATAACTACCGGGCCGCTCGCCGCTTCGGCAATGCCGAATCGCTGTCCCACGCCGAGGCAGCGGTATGACGGCCCCTACCCACGCTTGGGTGCTTGACCTGGTCCTGCGCGACGGGACCGTGATGCTCGCGGTCACTGAGCCTGTCAGCGGCATGGTGGAGCTGGAGCCGATCAGCGGATGGTCTCTGGCGGACGCGACGACGGCGCTGCGCAATGTGATTGCGCGCACCGCGCCGCGTACCCCGCAGACCATCATCACCGACCGCGGCCGGTTCTTCGCCGGTCTCGGCGAAGCGATGGGCATCGAGCAGCAGTTCACGACCTTCACTGATCAGCGCCGCCTGGAGCGGCTCCAGGGGCCATCGAAATGAGCCTGCTGGGGGGGACACATCTCAGCGCGCACGAGATCGCGATGCTGGAGCTGGAGGGGTTGCCCGCCACGCCGCAAGGCGTCCGTATTCGCGCGGAGCGCGAGGGCTGGCGCTGGATCGAGCGCTCCGGTCGCGGTGGTGGTCGCGCCTATGCCGTCGCCGATCTGCCCGAGACGGCCCGCCGCGACTATAACGACAGGTGGGCGAACGCCACGCCGGTTGCACGCCGCGGACGGCCCAAGGGATCCGACTATTGGAGCGCCAATCCGGACGTAGCAGACGCTGTTGAGGCGCTGATCGCCGAACGGCCGCTCTCGGCCGCGGTGATCCTCAAAGCATTGAAGTGCCGCTTCGCCTCCGCGCGCCTGCCGTCGCGCCGATCGCTGTCGCGCTATATCGCACGGTTGGAAGCCGAGAAGCCGGCGGTGCTCGCCAGCTTCCGCGATCCCGACGAGTATCGCAGCAAATACCGCGTGGCGATCGGCCGCGCCGACGCGAGCGTCACCCGCGCCCATCAGGTTTGGGAAATCGACACCACGAAGGCGGACGTGCTGGTACGCGAGGGGCGCCGGTCGATCCTCGGCATTATCGATGTCTATTCGCGCCGCGCCCGTTTCCTCGTCGTGCCGAGCGAAAGCGCGCAATCGGTGCGCCGGATGCTGGTCACCACCATCCAGGCGTGGGCCGTGATGCCCGAGGTGCTCAAGACCGACCACGGCTCCGGCTTTATCAATCAGTCGATCTCGTCGGCGCTGCCGCTGCTCGGCATCGAGCATCAGCCCTGCCCGCCGGGCTCGCCAGAGAAAAAGCCGCATATCGAGCGCCTTTTCGGCACCTTCACCCGCGATCGTGCCGAGCTGCTCGCCGGCTATATCGGGCACTCGGTCGCGGAGGCTCAACGGCTTCGCGCCCGCGCGAAGTCGATCACCGGCCGCGCCGTCGTCGTTCCGGAGATGAGCGAAATCGAGCTGCAGGCCGTGCTCGATGCCTGGGTCGACGGCGAATACCATCAGCGGGTTCACGGTACCATCGGCGTCGCACCGGTCGCCCGCTTTTTCACGCCCGGCCACACGCCGGCCGCCGCTCCTGACGAAGGTCGGCTCAAGCTGGCACTGTCGGCGCTGATCGGCACTGCAATCGTCGGCAAGCGCGGTGTCCAGTGGAAGCGGGAACGCTATTGGGCGAGCGAGCTGGCGGCGTGGGTCGGCCGGCCTGTTACGCTCCGCCGCGACGAGGACGATCTCGGCGCCATCTTCGTGTTCGACGAGGATGGTCGTTACATCGCGACTGCCGTCAATGCCGCTCGGTCCGGCCTGTCTGAGGAGGCTTTCGCGGCCTCGGCCAAGCGCCACCAGGCAACGTGGATGACCGAGCAGCGCGCCGCCATCCGCGCGAAGCAGCGCAAGTTCAGCATCGAGGACGCGCGTGGCGAAATCCTTCGGCACGACGCCGAGCAGGCGGGCAAGCTCGCTTATCTGCCGACGCGCGCGGAGCCGCGGTCGACACCGCTCCTCGACACACCGGTGTCCGACACCTCGCGCCTGCCGAGTGCCGATGCGGTGCAGAAGGCCGAGCGCCTCCTCACCCAGCCGAAACGTGGCGCCGTCGCGAGCATCGAACAGCGGATCGCCGAGACTGACCGCGTCCTGGCCGACCTGGCAGCCGGTCGCCCGGTCGACCCGGAAGCCCTCGCCGCTGCCCGGCTGTTCGCCAGCTCCTCCGAATACCGCGCCGACAAGATCCTGCGCGGCGAATTCACCGCGCGCGGCCCGCGCGCCCAGCACCTCCCCCAGCTCAAGGAGAGCCGTCTATGACCAATATTACCCATCTCGCCGACACGGCCCGGAGCGGCCCGGCACAGCTCACCAACATGCGGTTGGCGATGTCCACCATGCTGGACTGCGTCGACGCGCCCGAGGGCTCGCCGCGGCTCGCGGTGTTCCACGGCCCGTCCGGCTATGGCAAGTCGGTGGCGGCTGCGCACATCGCCGCCCACTTCCGCGCCGGCTACATCGAAGCGAAGTCGATCTGGACGCAGCGGACACTGCTCGAAGCGATTGCCGTCGAGCTGGGGATCGTTCGCCTCGCTCGCACCGGGCCGCGACTGCTCGAACAAATCATCGAGCAGCTTATCCACGACCCGGTACCGCTCGTGATCGACGAGATGGACCATCTGGTCAAAAAGCAGTCGGTCGAGATCATCCGCGACATCCACGACGGCGCCCGCGTGCCGGTGCTGATGATCGGCGAGGAGAGCCTACCCAGCAAGCTCAAGGAATGGGAGCGGTTCGACAATCGCATCCTGGTCGCCACGCCAGCCCAGCCAGCGACGATCGCGGACGCCCTCCTCTTGCGCGACCACTACTGCACGCGGGTTCACGTCGAGGACGAGCTGGTCGAGGACATCGCGACCGCCTGCAAGGGCGTCACGCGGCGTATCGTGGTCAATCTGCAAGAGGCGCAGAAGGTGGCGCTCGGCACTGGCAGCGCGACGATCGGGCGCGACCTTTGGGGTGACCGCCGCTTCCGCACCGGTGACCTTCTGCCGCGGCGGGCCGCGTGATGCCCGCCGCTCGCCGGGCTCCGACGTCGGTCGCGGGGCGCGTGTGGAACGCGCTGCTCGGCGCCGACGCGCCCTTGTCCGCCCCGGACTTCGCAGCCCTCACCGGCGCCGACCTGTGCGCCATCCACAAGCCGCTCCGGGCGTGGGCCGGTGCCGGCATCATCCTCAAGATCGACGGGAGGCCGCAGCGCTACCTTATGGCCGCACAAACGGAGCGGAGCCTGACCCCGCCGACCGTGCATCACGACGGGCGTATCGCGATCAGGCCGCGTTCGTCGCGTGAGAAGATCTGGAGCGCCATCCGCGTGCTCAAGACTTTCGACGTGCCGCAGCTCATGCTGGTCTGCGGCGTGAAGCGTGGCCAGGTGCTGGAGTTTCTCTCAGCGCTCGACCAGGCCGGCTACGTTCGCCGGCATCCATGCCAGGCGGGGGAAAGCCCCCGCTACACCCTTCTTCATCGTTCGGGTCCGCGACCGCCGAGCATCACGCGCTCGCTCAGCGGCGGTCGTTGGACGCGCACCCTGGTCGATCCGAACACCGGCGCGCGCGTACCGCTAGCCGGCCGCCCGAACACCTCTTCGGCGCCCCGTGCGGGCGGGGTGGTGGGTTAACCATGTTTGCTAACCAAACCAACCTCGACAAGGCGCACGCCGCGTGGGGCGCCGATCTGCCCGAGTGGGTGAAGATCCTCGCCGAGGCGTGCGACCGCACCAATCAGCGGGAGGTCGCCGACCGGCTCGGCAAGTCCGGCGGCTACGTCAGCCGGATCATCCGGCGCGATTATGCCGGCAGCTACGACGAGGCCGAGACGCTGGTCCGCGCCCGCCTTGGCGCCGAGGTCGTCGCCTGCCCGTTGTGGGGCGAGATCCCGCTTTCGAGCTGCTTGAAGCTCCGCCGCCGCAAGGCGCCGCCCCAAAACCACATGCACCACGCGTGTGCCCGCACCTGTCCTGACTGCCCCAACAACACCGACCGCAACGACCGCGCGAGCGGCGAGGAGGACTGACTGTGACTACCGCCCTTGAAGATCTGCAGAACCTGATCGGTGATCTCTCCGCCGATATCGCCGGCAAGCGCCGCTATGGCCGCGTCGAGCAGGAGCGCATCCGCCGCCGCCTCGACGGCGCGCTGCGCGAGCTGCGCGACGATCGCCGCGCCGCGGTCGTCGCCAGGATGGCGCTCGCCGACCTCTGCGACGCGGTCGAGGCAGGCACGGCGAATATCGCCGGCCTCGCGAAGCGCACACGCGCTCAGGTGATCGCCGACGCGATCGATCCTTCGCATCAGCCCAACTGAAAGGACGTTGCAATGCCCGAGCACCGCCCGAATTTCGAGACCGACCTAGATCCGGTCACCCGCCAACCGAGGGTACGCTTCAACTTCGCGAACGGCTGGACCGCGTCGATCGTCGTCCGCACTGACCCTGATGGCTTCGACGCGATGATCGCGAGTGTCGCAGCCTGCCCGACTGGTCGTTGGGGGACCGGCGCCACCGAGATCTGCGAGACCGAGGCGTTCCCCGACGAGGCGATCGATTGGCTTCTCGCAATTCGCTGCCGTCCGCCCGTCCAGGCGGACACCGATGGGGAGGACGCATAATGGCGACCATCGAAATCCAGCACGCGATAAGCCGCCCGGCGCTCGACCTGGCCGGCGCGTTCGCGATGCAGATCATGAACAACCGCTATCGCGACCAAGCAATCGAGCGGGACGGTAGCGTCTTCTTCGACCGGTGGTTTCTCGCCCGGAAGGCGATGATCCCGCTGTTCGGGCACCACGATGCCCCGGTGTTCGAGATCCCGAGCGAACTGGAGAACCTCTATCTCCACCGCTTCCTCCGTTCGGATACTGAGGAGCCACACGATCATCCCTGGCCGAACGCCAGTCTCGTGCTCGCTGGCTCCTATGTCGAAGACGTCTACGACATCGACGGGCTGACTCTAGCCTATTCGCGGCGGCGCCGGCCCGGTGACATCGTTCTTCGCGATGCCGGTGACATTCACGCCATCACCCAGGTCGAGCCCGGCACTGTCACGCTCTTTGCGACCATGCCGAAGATCCGCGATTGGGGTTTTCACACTCACGACGGCTTCGTGAACTGGCAGGACTTCGACGCGTGGAAGCGCGGTCAGGTGGGCGCGTGATGGAGAACGGCGTCTTTCTCCACTGGAGCACCGACAAAGCCCGGATCAAGGGCTTCTCTACCGCCAACCGCGGTCGGACAACGACCGTCAAGATCGAGTTGGAGGTGTCGGACCACTACACCCTCGGCCGGATCCTGAGCGAGCTGCAGGAAGCGCAGGGTAAGTCGCGCCGCCAGGCCCCGTCCATGAATGGCAAGCGCGGCCATGTCGTTATCGATGAGTTCGATTCGCTGCCCGAACCGCAGCGGCGCCTCTCAGCTCCCCGCCTCGCGCTGCCGGCACCCGCAGGTCAGGAGAACGACTGATGCCGGGCGCCACCAACGCGATCGTGTTCGACGCGGACATCGAGGCCCGCCTCAGCAGGCTGGAGAAGGCCATGGCGCGCCTTCTCGGAACGCCTCTGGCGCCGGTCGAGAGCCTGCCGCCGGGAGTATGGCGCGGCCTCGTCGCTGACGCGTCGAATCTCTTCGGCGTCAGCGCGGCCGAGATCATGGCGGATGGCCGGCGCTTTGCCGCGCTACGCGCCAGGTACGCCATCTCCTGGGTGTCCCAGGAGGCGACCAAGCTCAGCCTGACCGAGGTCGGCCGTCGCCTCGGCGAGCGCGACCATACGACCATCATCCACGCCCTCGAACGCGCAAAGGAGCTGCGGGGAACGGACGCCAATTTCCGCCGCGCCACCGACGAGCTGCTCGAAGGCTTACTCGAAAGGTTATCGTCATGATGGCCGTCCCCACCCTGACCATGAGTGGCTTTCGGCCGCTTTATCAGACGGGCATCTGCTGCCCCGCCTGCGGCACCGCCAACTGGATCATCGGGCGCAGCTCCGCGGAATGCGGGCGTTGCGGATCGGCGCTGCCGCTCGCCCCGCGCGTGCTGGAGCGTCGCCATGACTAGGTCGTTCGCCCAGCTAGCCCGGCGCACGGTGGCAACCAGCGACGGCAAGTCCGAGAGCCGCAAGAAGCTGATGATTGCGGTGCGCGCCGCGTGCAATCGCCTCGGCCTGGACGATGACGCCCGCCGCGACATCCAGCAGGGCATCGTCGGCAAGGCGTCGATGTCGGATATGACGATCGCCGAGCTGGGCAAGGTGCTCGACCGGCTCAACAAGGATTGGAAGGGGCCATCCGGTCATCGCGCCCACGTCGGCAAGATCCGCGCGCTATGGTGGTCGCTCTACTGGCTCGGCGCCGTCGTCGAGCCCAATGACGCCGCAATCGACAGCTTCGTCCGCCGCCAATCCGGCATCTCGGCGCTGCGATTCCTCGACCACCGCAACGCTTCGTCCGTGGTGGAGGCGCTCAAGAGCTGGCTGGAGCGCGAGGGTGTCGATTGGCAGCACCACGGCACCGGTATCGGCGCCGAGCTGGCCGACCGCATCGCCGTCGCACATGCGATCTGGCGGCGCCTGATCGACCAGGGCGTCGTAGGCGTCGGTGCCGGGCTCGGCCGCTACTGCTCGGCGTTGATCGAGCTGCCGGCCGACGATCGCAACTGGTCGCGCCACGAATGGGATGCGGCGATCAAGCTGATCGGCAAACGCCTGCGCAAGGAGCTTGGCAGGTCATGACCCAGGCGAAGCACCTGCCTGCGAAGGCCAGGCCATCCGGCGCGGCGGCACTGGCGCGCCTACGCAGCCATCCGCGCGCCAGGTTGCCGAAGCTGTGGGAGCTGCCGATCCCCCGCGACGTTCAGCCCGGCCGGGGCTGGACCAGCCAGATGCGCGAGATGGCCGACCATATCGGCGCCTACGCCACGCTGACGATTGTCGCGACCTTCGGCGGCGAGCAGCTCCGCGTGCCCTACAGCGCCGAGCGTTCGCCCTTCCGCAACATCCTCGATCAGGAAACCGTCGCGACGATCGCGTCGGTCTACGGCGGCAACCGCATTTCAATTCCGGTCGCGCGCACCGCCGTCGACACCGCCCGACGCGCCGTCGTGATCGCGGCCGTCCGCGCCGAGAAACTGACCGCTGCCGATGCCGCGCGGATCATCGGTACCAGCCGCACCTACATCTCGCATCTTGTCAACGGGACCGACGAAGGTCAGAACACCGATCTCGCCGCGTCGGTCGACCGGCTCGAGCCGCAGCAGCGCGACCTTTTCGCGCTCCTTCTACCAGCGAAGTAACGGCGTCCGTCAGCGGAAGGCCGATCGTCGCGTACCGATCCCGCATGAAGCCCTTGGCTTCAATCCGCGGGGGTTCGCGTGTCCGTGTTCGACTACATCCAGGCGATCTGGCCCTTCCTGTCGGGGGTCGCGCCGATCGTATGCGCCGCTCTCGTGCTGTGGCTCCAGTCGATGTTCCCCACCAAGGCGAACATCACCGATCTCCAGGCCGCGCTGGACGCGAAGCTCAAGGGCATGGAGCAGCGGCTATCGGACAAGATCGACGAGCACGAGGAGCGCCTGGATACCGGCTCAAAGAAAATGGCCGATCTCGACAAGCGGCTGGCGCTTGAAGAGGACGACCGTCGCCAGGCGCCGACCCGCGCGGAGATGGCGGCACATATCGCGGACCTCCAGGCTGGCTATGCCCGGCTCGAAGCCAAAATCGACGGGTTCGGCCGCCTCCTCGAAACGCAGAACGAATATCTGCACACCCTGATCGAGCAGGGGCTGAACGGAGCGCGGAAGTGATCCCGCCCGTCATCCTCCCGATCGTCCGTCGCGCCATCCTCGATCTGCTCGACGCGATCGGCGGCGAGCAGTCGGACGACACGCTGCAGCTCCAGCTCCTGCAGCTCGGTCACCGCGTCGCCCGCCGCGATGTCGCCGAGCAGATGCGCTGGCTTGCCGAGCACGGCCTGATCGAGATCGAGGATCTGTCCCCGTATCTCGTCGCCCGGATGCTGCCCGACGGCGTCGATGCCGCTGCCGGCCGTCTGACGCTGGACGGTATCGGCCGCCACAAGACCGGCAAGCCGGTCGGCACCGCGAGCTGATCGATGGCCCGGTCGAAGGTCGAGCAACTCCCGCCCGAGATCCTGTCGGCAGTCCACGACGCGTTGAAGCGCGGCGAGACGATTGACGCGATCGTCTCCCTGATCCGCGATATGGGCGGCGAGGCGTCGCGCTCCGGCGTAGGCCGCTATGCCAAGGGCTTCGCCGAGCTGGCGCGCGAGCAGCGCAACATGCGCTCGATCGCCGAGGCGTTCGGGAAGGAGTTCGGCACCGAGGACGATCTCCAGACCCGAATGATGGTCCAGCTCATGACCAGCGTCGTCACCCGCACGATCATGCCGATCGCGATGGGTGCCGACGAGGACGGCGAGCAGATCGAGATCGGAGCGCTGGAGCTGTCGCGGCTCGCGAAAGCGGTGAAGGACGCGACCTCCGCGGCCAAGATCGATGTCGAGCGCGAGGCGAAGATCCGCGAGGAAGCTGCCAAGGCCGCGCGCGCCAAGGCGGCCGAGGATGCCGACGCCGCCGGCCGCGCTGCCGGCGCCAGCGAGGAAACGCTCAGCCGGATCCGCGCGAAGATCCTTGGGATCGAGGCATGACGCCCGAGCCGCTGATCAGCATCGTCCGGGGCTCGGGTCACCCAGCGCCCGGAGCGATCTCCGCACTTGCGCTCCGCCTGGCCGATTTCGCATCGCGGCTCGGCTTCCGTGTCGGGAAGATCGAGGCGAGCCGGTTCACCAACAGCAACTCGCGCTATCTCAACCTCTTCGACAAGCGCGGTCATCGTTGGCTGATCCGCGTGTCTGACCATGGGCTGCGTCGAACCAACCACGGCCGCCCTATCCCGCACGTCTCCTACACCTCGCTCGACGGTGAAGCCGGCTACGATGAAGTCTGTCGCATTCTCGGTCGCATCGTCGCTGGCGGTGTGGATTGGCGCGATCCCAACGAGGGCGTCCGTCAGCCGCGCCGCGCACGCCTTGGGCGCCGGTACGGAGGCGGCCGATGAGCGCCGCCGACGCCAACATTCCTGCGATCCTGCTTCGCTATCAGGTTGAGGCGATCAACCTCTTCAACGCAAACAGTCTGTTCGTCGAAGAGAAGTCGCGTCGTACAGGTCTCACCTATGGTTTCGCCGCCAACGCGGTGGTCAAAGCCTCCCCGCGGGTGCGACCAACCAACACCTACTACATCGGCTACAACCGCGACATGGCGCGTGAATTCATCGCTTATTGCGGTGATTTCGCGAAGGCGTTCAACGAAGCCGCGTCCGAGCCCGACGAGTTCCTGTTCGACGACGGCTCCGAGGAGGGCATTCTCGCCCTCCGGATCAACTTCCCATCCGGCAAGTCGATCGTCGCCCTCTCGTCCAGGCCACGCTCGCTGCGCGGTATGCAGGGCGACGTCATCATTGACGAGGGCGCCTATCACGACGACCTGGAGGCGGTGCTCACCGCCGCGCTCGCCTTGGTCATGTGGGGCGGGCGCGTCGCCGTCATCTCCACCCATGCCGGCGCCGACAACGACTTCAATACGCTGATCGAGGACATCCGCTCCGGCAAGCGGGAGGGTGTGGTCCACCGCACCACGCTGAAGGACGCCCTTGAGCAAGGGCTCTACAAGCGCATCTGCCTGGTCACCGGAAAGAAATGGTCGCCGGAGGCCGAGGCCGAATGGGAGCGTAAGCTCCGCGCCACCTACGGCGAATCGGCGGCCGAGGAGCTGGACGTGATCCCGGCCCGCGGATCCGGCACCTATCTGCCGCGCGCGACGATCGAAGCGTGCATGACGCCGGACTACCCGGTGGTCCGCCTGACGCTGGAGGATGGCTTCGAGCGCCGCGATCGTCAGTGGCGCGAGACCTATATCGCCGACTGGCTTCACGACATCGTCCGGCCGCTGATCGATAAGCTCTTCGATCCTAATCGGCGATCCTTCTTCGGTCAGGACTTCGCGCGGTCGAGTGACCTTTCGACGATCGCCTGTGGCCAGATCGATCCCGCCGCGATCCTGCACAACCGTCTCGGCATCGAGCTGCGCAACGTGCCGTTCCGCGAGCAGAAGATGATCCTCGACTATCTGTGCCGGCACCTGCCGATGTGGACGGCCGGCAAGATGGACGCCCGCGGCAATGGCCAGCAGCTCGCCGAGGATATGCAGTCTGATTGGGGCTTCGACCGGATCGAAGCAGTGATGGCGACCCAGCAGATCTATCTCGCCCGGATGCCGCGCATGAAAGCGCGCTTCGATGATGGCACCATCCTTGTTCCGCGCAGCGACGGCGTCGTCGACGATCTCCGCCTAATCAAGATGGTCAAGGGCGTGCCGATGATCGTCGATCGAACCGACGACAAGGCAGACGGAGCGAAGGGCAAGCGCCACGGCGACTACGCCATAGCGCTCATGAACCTCGTCTGCGCGGCGGACGAGGATATCCAGCCCATCGATCTTCACACGGTCGATAGCCGCCGCGTCACCGCCTCCGATTTCGCGGTCACCACCACCGGCTTCGGCACGATCGTCCGTCACGACAATTTCGGCGCGCGGGGAGGCTGGTGATGTCTCCCAGGGAAGCATGGAGCAAGCTCGCCGATGAGGAAGCGAAGGCGCTGGTCGCGGTGCTGGAGGGTGAGGGACGCAAGGTCCACGTCCTCGTCACCGCCATCGAAGGGGATGAGGTCACGCTCATCCGAGCAGTGAGCGACCGTACCACCCGTAGCGATGCGCGCGGGATCCTCCAGGCGCTCGATCACGAGCGCGACCGCATCGCGGCCAAGATCGAGAGGAATAGCTGATGGCACAGGCTCCCCGTTCCTGGGGCGGGTGGATGCAGCGTGGTGGCATCGCCCGCGTGCCCGCTGATCTTGCCGGCGAGATCGCCACCACCCGCGACGGTCGCGACATCACCCGCCCATGGATCTCCGAGCTTGAAGAGTCGCCGGATCCGCGCATCACCAATGCGATCGATTGGGGCCTCTACGACCGCGTCCTGCTCGACGATCAGGTCAAGTCGTGCATGGAACAGCGGATCCGCGGCGTCGTCGCGCGTGAGTGGAACGTCGTTCCCGGCGACGACCAGGATCCGCGCTCCGTCGCCGCTGCAGATGGTCTCAAGAAGGCGATCGAGCGCGTAGGCTGGGACCGGATCACCGAGAAGAAGCTCTACGCCGTCCTGTTCGGCTATTCGGTCGCCGAGCTGATGTGGGCGCCGATCGACGGGCAGTTGGCCTGGTCGAAAATCCGCGTCCGCCATGCTCGCCGCTTCCGTTACGACAAGGATGGCCGGCTGCGGTTGCTCACCCGCGCCAACATGCGCGGCGAGATCCTGCCCGACCGCAAGTTCTGGGTGACCACCTCGGGCGGTACCGACGACGACACCACCTATGGCCGCGGCCTCGCCGAGTGGCTGTATTTCCCCGTGCTGTTCAAGCGTAATGGCGTGCGCTTCTGGAACATCTTCCTCGACAAGTTTTCGGTCCCCACCGCCAAGGGCACCTATCCGCGTGGCGCCAGCCGCGACGATCAGATGAAGCTCTTGGCCGCGGTCCAGGCCATCGCCACCGATAGCGGCTTCGTCGTGCCCGAGGGCATGGAGGTCGAGCTGTTGGAGCTGGCGAAGAACGGCGCCGATTTCGGCGCGGCCTGTCGCTACATGGACGGCGCCATCGCGAAGATCATCCTCTCGCAGACCATGACGACGGATGCGGGCGCGGCCGGCCTGGGTTCCAACCAGGCCAACGTGCATGAGGGCGTCAAAGATGAGGTCGTCATCGCCGATGCCGACCTGTTGACGGACAGTTTCACCGGCGATGCAGAGACCGGTGGTCCCGCCCGCTGGTACACCGATTTCAACTTCGGCACTGACGTCGCTGCGCCGCGTGTCGTGCGCGTTGCCGAGGAGGAGATTGATCTCAAGGTATCCGCCGAGACCGACGAGGCCATCTCCCGCCTCGGCTGGACCCGAACCGAGGAGAGCTTCCGCGACGTCTATGGGGACGGCTACGAGCGGAAGGAGCAAGCGGATACGCCGCCCGCACCGCCCGCCGCTCCGGCCGTGGTCGAAAAGCCCGGCACGGCCGATGACAATCGCGTCGATCCGACCGTGGCCGGCGCCGTGGCATTCGCGGCCAGCGATCCCAAGACGCTCTATGTCTACCGCCGTCTGCTCAACACCGCCGACGTCGTCGAATGGGCGCGCGGGCAGGGCTTCGCGTCGATGGTGCCCCCGACCGACCTCCACGTCACCGTCGCCTACTCCCGCCGCCCGGTGAATTGGTTCGAGATGGCGCAGGAATATGGCGCCGAGCCCAAGCTGGAGATCCCGGCCGGTGGGCCGCGTGTCGTCGATCGGCTTGGCGAGCGGGCGATCGTGCTCCATTTCGCGTCCAATAATCTGTGCTGGCGCAACCGGGAGATGCGGGACAAGGGCGCCTCCTGGGACTATCTGGAGTACTATCCGCACATCACGCTCACCTATGCGGGCGACGATCTCGATCTCGCCGCGATCGAGCCCTATCGCGGCGAGCTGGTCTTCGGCCCAGAGATCTTCGAGCCGCTCGACGAAGGCTGGAACGACAAGCTTATCGAGGTGAGCTTCGCCGAGCCGGCCGCGCCGCGCGACGTGATCGACGAGGCCGTCGACACGATCATGGCCGACGAGGGCTGGCGCGAGCTGATCGGACCGATCGTCGACCCGCTGGTCGAGCAGCTCCAGGCCGCGACGTCGCGAGACGACGTCATCGCCATCCTCGCCCGCGAGGCTGAGCTGGCCGGCGACCAGGCGCTCATCGAAAGCCTCGCCCGCGCCGGTTTCGCCGCCCGCATCGACGCCCTGACCGACAGCTCGGAAGAACGATGATGCAGCTCGACCTATTCGGCAGCAAGCGCGTGCTGATCGGCTGCGAGCGATCCGGCATCGTCCGCGATGCCTTCCTGCGGCGCGGCTTCGATGCCTGGAGCTGCGACGTTCTGCCCGACGAGCGCGGCAGCAACCGCCACATCCGAAACGACGTGCGCAACGTGCTGCCTTGGGGCTGGGATCTGTTGATCATCGCTCACCCGCCTTGCACGCGCCTGTGCAATAGCGGCGTCCGGTGGTTGACGGCGCCTCCGCCCGGTCGCTCCTTGGCCGAAATGTGGCGCGAGCTGGAGGAAGGCGCCGAGCTGTTCTCGGACCTCTGGAACGTCCTGAATATCCCGCACGTCGCGATCGAGAACCCGATTATGCATCGGCACGCGCGGGAGCGGATCGTCAACTATGCGCCGCCGCAGATCGTCCAACCATGGTGGTTCGGCGATCCGCAGTTCAAGGCGACGGGCCTCTATCTGCGCAACCTCCCGCCGCTGGTACCGACCCGGATGCTGACCCCACCCGCGCGGGGCACGGACGCACATCGACATTGGTCGCGCGTTCACCGTCACTCCGGGTGGGGCAAGCACGGTGAAGCCAGGGGGCAGGAGCGTAGCCGATTCTTTCCGGGCATCGCCGCGGCGATGGCTCAGCAATGGGGTGACGCCCTCGTCGATGAAATGAGGCTGGCAGCATGACAACCACTGACAAGCAGGCGCCTTCAATGCATCAGCGCGCGGTCGAGAAGCACGGCGAACTCGCGCGATGCCCGATGTGCGACGCACCCGGCTACCTTGTCTGGCCGCAGGAGCAGGATTGGGGCCGCGTCAAGTGCACTCGCCCGAGTTGCGGCACCGAAGGCGGTCCCGGCAATACAATTGCCGAGGCGGTTGCCCGCTGGTCGATACGCGCCCAAAGCGGATTGCGGGAGGCGTTCGATCGAGGATGGCGCGACGCTTGCAGATCAATCTTCGATCACGGACCGGATGGGGCGGAGCCTGACTTTCGCAAGTCCGCTTGGGCGAAAGCTTGCGCCGCCCTCACCACGTCCGCACCCAACTATGCATAGCCGCCGATCGTCACGACCTCGGCGCGAGACGCGGGCATTCGCCGCACAAGGGCGCCTGCGCCCACGCAGTTATGCGAGCCTGGTTGCCGATATGTCCGTCGAGGACGAGCTGTGCCTCACTCGCGTCGTCGCAACGCGTCTGCTCGCGCTTCTGCAGCACCGCCGTCCCTCCGTCGCCGACGAGTTCCTCGGCGCGTTGGCAATCGACGCGCGCGCCACCGTCGATCGCACCTTTGAGGCCATTTTGGTCCTGTTCTTTCGGCATAGCATCGAGGTCTCGCCCTGCCGAAAGCTGCTCGACAGCCAGGTCGACGACAAAAATCGGTTCGTTCTCGCCCGGCCGAACGGCCAGGCCGAGGTCATCGATGAAGAACAGCTCATGATGATGGCGGGTATCGATGCCTGACCGGCCATCGATCAGCGCTGTCATCGGCCTGCCGCCAGAGGACACCGTCCGCGCCTTCGAGGCGCGCGACGAGCTGCGCACCACCGTCCGCTGGAGCGAGATGTGGCACGACGATCATGCTCGCGGCTTCACCGTCGCCAAGGTCGCCAAGCTCGATCTCCTCGCCACGATCCGCGGCTCGCTCGACGACGTGATCCGCAACGGTGGCACCTTCGAGCAATGGCAGGCGAACATCCTCCCCGAGCTACAGAAGGCCGGTTGGTGGGGCATGGTCCGCGACCGCGATCTGACCGGCACCGACGATGCCGTCTTCGTCGGGCCGCGCCGGCTGCGGACCATCTACGATACCAACTTGCGCATGAGCCGCGCGGCGGGCCGCTGGAAGCGCATTCAGGAGCTGAAGGGCGAGCGTCCCTTCCTCCGCTACACCGCCGTCATGGACGCGCGCACGCGTCCCCAGCACCGTATCTGGCACGGCACGATCCTCCCGGTCGACGATCCGTGGTGGGACACGCATTTCCCGCCGTGCGGATGGTATTGCCGCTGCACCGTCCGCCAGCTCTCCCAGCGCGATCTCGATCGCCACGGCTGGTCGGTCACCAAGCCGCCCGAGGAGGGACCGCCCCGGCTCTTCTATCGTGCCGGCGTCGCGAAACCGGAGGCGGTGCCGGCCGGCATTTCGCCTGGCTTCGGCTACAATCCCGGCAAGGCGAGTATGCGGGCGGTTGCCGACAAGGCGATCCAGTCGATCGAAGCAATGGCGCCGCTCGACATCGCCGCGGCACGATCCGTGCTCGACGACCTGGTCGCGTCGGACGCGTTCCTCGAAACGCTGACGGAGCCCGGAGCCGGCTTCCCGGTAATGGTGCTCGACGATCGCATCCGCGGATTGATCGAGGCCGAAGCGCACGTCGTCATCCTGTCGAGCGACACCTACGCCAAGCAGCTCGGCGCCACCGATCGCAGCGCCGGCCATCCCGAGTTGACGGTCGCGGACTATCGCCGCTTGCCCGAGATCGGGGCCGCGCCCGATCTCGTATTCCGCTCCGGCGATACCCGGCTGATCCTGCTGAAGGTGGCGGACGACCGCTATCTGCTCGCGAACGTCAAGGTCACCGCCGACCGCCGCGAGCTATACCTGCAGAGCTTCCGCTGGGCGCGCGAGCGCGACGTGCAGCGGCTCCGCAACCGCGACGAGGAAGTCGTGCTGTGATGGTGGCCGGCGCGCGGCGAGGACTGCCGTTCCCTCGCATCCGATCCCGCGTCTCCGCGGTCCTACGGCTGGCAGGTTCACCGTGTCACGCGCGCCGTTTCCACGATGTAGCGCGCCCCTCCTCGATGTTCAACGGAGGGCAGTAGTTCGTGACGTACAGTCCCGAGTTCGCATCCAACTGGCCGATCTCGAAGCTGCGCAGCAGCGACGTTGCAATGCGGTCCACCAGCTCGCGATGCGCGGCCTCCTTCGCGAACGTCGGACCGCTCTTGAGCGTCGAGAATAGGCCGGGCGATGCCGTCTTGAGCGCGACCGAGATGTGCACGCGCAGCTTCTTGTCGACGTACAGCCGATCATCGTCGTCATCCATGAAATCTCTCCGTCTGAAAGGGCGGGGGTCGGGGCGTTGGCGCGCCCCAAGCCGGCGGTCACGACCCGCCATGATCCGGTGTCGACACGCCGGAATCACCCCGCCACCCAAGCTCGGGCGGGCAGAACATAGAAAGAACGTTGTCGTGGAGTCGAGTCCTATCCAATCGCCGGGCGCGCTGCTGCCCGTAATACCCGTGCGTACCGCCGCGCCCTATGTCGGCGGCAAGCGCAAGCTCGCGCAGCGCCTGGCCGCGCGGATCAGCGCCGTCCCGCACTCGATCTATGCCGAGGTGTTCGTCGGCATGGGCGGCGTCTTCCTGCGCCGCGATCTCCGGCCGACCGTCGAGGTGATCAACGACTGGAGCGAGGACGTCACCACCTTCTTCCGCATCCTCCAGCGCCACTACGTGCCGTTCATGGAGATGCTGCGCTACCAGCTCACCACCCGCGCCGACTTCGACCGGCTGCTGCGCACCGACCCGACCACGCTCACCGATCTGGAGCGCTCGGCGCGGTTCCTCTACCTCCAACGCGCGGCGTTCGGCGGGAAGGTCGTCGGCCGGAATTTCGGCATTTCCTACACGACGTCGGCGCGGTTCGACGTGACGAAGCTCGGCCCGATCTTGGAGGATCTGCACGAGCGGCTCGCGCCGGTGACGATCGACCGCCTTCCTTGGGCGGCCTTCATCGACCGCTGGGACCGGCCGGAGACGCTCTTCTTCCTCGATCCGCCGTACCACGGCACCGAGCACTATTACGGCCCAGGCATGTTCTCGGAGGCCGATTTTGCCGCCCTCGCCGACCGCCTAGCCCGCCTGCGCGGACGCTTCATCATGAGCATCAACGACACGCCGTTGATCCGCGACCTGTTCGGCCGTTTCACGATCGAGGATGAGACGACGAGCTACACGGCGGGCGGCGGAGCGAAGGTCGCGGCGGTCACCGAGTTGATCATTTCGGGCGGCGGCGCATGATCGGCGCGCCATCCTTCCCGGAGCGGCAGAAATCCGCCATTTTCGCGATCTCGCAAGCGCGATTGCTGGAAACTGGAAAATCGCGGCGCGCGATCACGGATTTCCGCGGCTTTCAGCAGCGTTGCAACGGCCGAACTGGAAAATCGAACTGGAAAGCTGGCCACAAATTGCGCAAGGCCGCTGTGCGCCGCTCGAAACCCGCAGTTTTCGGCCGTTTTCGTCTCACTTCGTCCCGGCTGATCCCGCCAAATCCCGCCCGATTTGTCTCGATAGATTTATTGTCCCGTCACATCGTCACCGTGCCGCGGATCGAGGTGAGCGCCGCCGCCGGCGCCGGCCAGTTGGTCGACGGCGAGGCGATGCGGCCGACGCGCTATCCCGCCGAGGAGCTGGCCCGCATGGGCGTGCGGCCGGAGGATGCGTCGGAGATCACCGTCAGCGGCGATTCGATGGCGCCGACGCTGCACGACGGCGACCGCATCCTCGTCGACCGCGGCCAGCGCCGCCCCGGCACGCGCGCGGCGATCTGGGTGATCCGGGTGGACGAGGCGCTGCGGGTCAAGCGGCTGGCAGGCGAGGGGCGGCGCTGGCGGATCGTCAGCGACAATCCCGACTGGCCGGAGGATCTGCGCGACAAAGCCGAGGTCGAGGTGCTCGGTCGCGTGGTGCGCCTGACGCGGGAGTTTTAGGGTTCGGCAAATTAGCCCCTCCCCTTCAGGGGAGGGGTGGGGGTGGGGCGTGGCCTCAAGCGACAGAGCCTGCCGCACTCCCCCACCCCCAACCCCTCCCCTGAAGGGGAGGGGCTTAGAACAGGGCTGGTTACGCCGCTTCCGATAGCTCCGCCGGCAGCCGGATCAGGTAATCGAACGCCGACAGCGCCGCAGTCGAGCCCGCGCCCATCGCCACCACGATCTGCTTGTAGGGCTCGGTGGTGGCATCGCCCGCCGCGAACACGCCGGGCTGCGAGGTCTCGCCGCGATGGTCGATCTCGATCTCGCCGCGCGGAGTCAGCGCCACCGCGTCCTTCAGCCACTCGGTGTTCGGCACCAGCCCGATCTGCACGAATATGCCCTCCAGCTCGACCTGGTGCATCGTGTCGTGGTTGCGATCCTTGTAGCTGAGGCCGGTCACCTTCTGCCCGTCGCCATGCACCTCGGTGGTGAGCGCCGAGGTGATGATCTTGACGTTGTTGAGGCTCGCGAGCTTGCGCTGCAGCACCGCATCGGCGCGCAGCTGGCTGTCGTACTCGATCAGCGTGACGTGCGCGACAATGCCGGCGAGGTCGATCGCCGCCTCGACGCCCGAGTTGCCGCCGCCGATCACCGCGACGCGCTTGCCCTTGAACAGCGGTCCGTCGCAGTGCGGGCAATAGGCGACGCCCTTGTTGCGGTATTCGGCCTCGCCGGGGACATTCATCGTCCGCCACCGCGCGCCGGTCGACAGGATCACCGTGCGCGCCTTGAGCGAGGCGCCGTTGGCGAGCTTCACCTCGTGGAGGCCGCCCTCACGGCCGGCCGGGACCAGCGCCTCGGCGCGCTGCAGGTTCATGATGTCGACGTCGTACTCGCGCACGTGCTGCTCCAGATGCGCGGCGAGCTTCGGCCCCTCGGTGTAGGGGACGGAGATGAAGTTCTCGATCGCCATGGTGTCGAGCACCTGCCCGCCGAACCGCTCCGCCGCCAGCCCCACGCGGATGCCCTTGCGCGCGGCATAGATCGCCGCCGCCGCGCCGGCCGGGCCGCCGCCGACCACCAGCACGTCGAACGGCTCCTTCTTCGCGATCGCCTCGGCCGCGCGCTTGTCCGCGCCGCTATCGAGCCTGGCGACGATCTGTTCCAGCTCCATGCGGCCCTGGCCGAACGGCTCGCCGTTGAGGAATACGGTCGGCACCGCCATGATCTGGCGGGCCTCGACCTCGTCCTTGAACAGCCCGCCGTCGATCGCCGTATGGGTGATGCCGGGGTTGAGCACCGCCATCAGGTTGAGCGCCTGCACCACGTCCGGGCAGTTCTGGCAGGTCAGCGAGAAATAGGTCTCGAAATGATGCTGGCCCTCAAGCGCCTTGACCTGCTCGATCACCTCCTGCGCCGCCTTGGACGGATGCCCGCCGACGTGGAGGAGGGCGAGGACCAGACTGGTGAACTCATGCCCGAGCGGAATGCCGGCGAAACGTACGCCGATGTCGGTGCCGACGCGTCGGACCAGGAAGCTCGGCCGGCGCGCGTCGTCGTCGGCGCGGACCACCGTGACTTTGTCCGACAGCGCTGCGATCTCGCCCAGGAGCTCGCCGAGCTCGCGCGACTTGGCGCCGTCATCGAGGCTGGCGACCAGCTCGATCGGCTCGCGGATGTTGACCAGATAGGCCTTGAGCTGCTGCGTGAGATTGGCGTCGAGCATCGGGTAATCTCCGGAAACTTCAGACAAAACGGCCCGGGGCGGAGGGTCATCCACCCCGGGCCGCGGTTCGCCCAAGGGGGCTGGGCTAGCTTAGATCTTGCCGACGAGGTCGAGCGACGGCGCGAGGGTCTCTTCGCCCTCTTCCCACTTGGCGGGGCAGACCTCGCCCGGGTGCGCCGCAATATACTGGGCCGCCTTGATCTTCCGCAGCAGCTCAGCCGCGTTGCGGCCGACGCCCTCGCTGGTGATCTCGACGAGCTGGATCACGCCCTCCGGATCGACCACGAAAGTGCCGCGGTCGGCCAGGCCCTGGCCCTCGCGCAGGACCTCGAAGTTGGTCGACAGCACGTGGTTCTGGTCGCCCAGCATGAAATAGTTGATCTTGCCGATCGCGGGCGAGGTGTCGTGCCACGCCTTGTGGCTGAAATGCGTGTCGGTCGACACCGAATAGACTTCGACGCCCATCTTCTGCAGCGTCGGGTAGATGTCGGCCAGGTCCTCGAGCTCGGTCGGGCAGACGAAGGTGAAATCGGCCGGATAGAAGAAGAACACCGCCCACTTGCCCTTCACGTCGGCGTCCGTGACGGTCACGAACTTGCCTTCCTTGTAGGCCTGCGCGGTGAACGGCTTGATGGTGCTACCAATCAGCGACATGTGTCTCTTTCTCCAGTTTTTGCGTTGCGGCACAAATCGGCGCTGCACTGCCGCATATAGGGGCGCTGTGGCGGAGGTAAAATGGGAAGCCTTGGTCGATGTGATCGACTGAGGCGATCAATCGAATAGGATTGATCGGGCAACAAGTTCCTCCCCGGCACGGGGAGGGGGACCATTCGCGTCAGCGAATGGTGGAGGGGGCTGGCCGCTGGCGATTCGCTTGTGGATATCCCCCTCCACCACCGACCTTCGGTCGGCGGTCCCCCTCCCCGTGCCGGGGAGGATCTAAGATCAGCTGACCGCCTGGTAGATGCTGTACGCGCTGATGACCGTCAGTAGCGTGCCGACCAGCGCCATCATCGGCCGTGCCGGCACGTGGCGCGCGAGCCAGCCGCCGAAAGGTGCCGCGGCGACGCCGCCGATCAGCAGCCCTACCGTGTGCAGCGTAAAAGCCTCCGGCCCCAGCGCGACGAGGAAGGTCGCCGAGATGGTGGAGGTCAGGAAAAACTCGGCGGTGTTGACGGTGCCGATCGTCGTGCGCGGGGTCGATCCCTGGATCAGCAGGTTGCTCGTCACCACCGGTCCCCAACCGCCGCCGCCCGCCGCATCGAGGAAACCGCCGACGAGCCCGAGCGGCTCGATCACCTTGGGCTGCTTGGGCTCCACCCGGCCGCGCCAGGCGCGCAGCAGCAGGTAGAGGCCGATGGCAGCCAGGTAGGCCATCACGAACGGCCGCGCGACCGACGCGTCGACGCTCGACAGCACGAAGGCGCCCAGCGCACCGCCGATCACGCCGGGGATCACCAGCCGCCGGAACAACCGCCAGTCGACGTTGCGGTGCGCGACATGGCTGATGCCGGACGCGGCGGTGGTGAAGGTCTCCACCACATGCACGCTGGCCGAGGCGAGGGCAGGGGAGACCCCCATCACGCTCACCATCAGCGTCGAGTTGATCACCCCGAAAGCCATGCCGAGCGCGCCGTCGACGATCTGCGCCGCAAAGCCCACCGCGATGAACGGCAGCAGCTGCGACCAATCGATACCGCCCATGCACGTCTCCAGCTGCCCAGGGTCCAGAATGGCTGCGGCGGCCAAATCCCACAAGACAGATAGAGTTTTACCACGCCAAACCGAAAGTTGCCGACGCTGGAATTCGGCGGCGGAGAGGCCTACATGCAGCCGATTAAGGGGATCGTGCCGATGTTTGCTGGGCTCGTGGCCTATCTTGATTCGATCAAGGCGCGTGATCCCGCGCCGCGGTCGCGCTGGGAAATCCTGTTCTATCCGGGCGTGCTCGCGCTCGGGATGCACCGCATTGCCCATGCACTCTATCGCCGCGAGCTGTTCTTCCTGGCGCGTGCGGTGAACCATTATGCCCGCTTCCTGACCGCGATCGACATCCATCCGGGCGCGAAGATCGGCCGCAACTTCTTCATCGATCATGGCTTCACCGTGATCGGCGAGACTGCCGAGATCGGCGACGACGTGACGATCTATCAATGCGTGACGTTGGGCGGTACCAGCCCTGACAACGGCGTCGGCGGCAAGCGCCACCCGACCATCGCCGATGGGGTGATCGTCGGCTCGGGCGCGCAGGTGCTGGGGCCGATCACGGTCGGTCCGCGCGCGCGGATCGGCGCCAATGCGGTGGTCACGCGCGACGTCCAGCCAAGCGCGGTGATGGTCGGCATCCCCGCCAAGCCGACTCTGGTCGAGGCCGACACATATCAGCGCGAGTTCGTGCCCTATGGCACGCCCTGCAGCAGCGACTGCGACCCGGCCGGCCAGCGGCTGGAGGCGATGCGCGCCGAGCTGGAGGGGCTGCGCAAGCGGATCGACAAATTGCTCGCCGAGCGCGAGGTGGAGCGCGACCGCGCCTGATGGGGACGGTCACGCCCTTCCCGCTGCCGGACCGCACCCCGCTGCAGATCGGCTTCGAGCGGCTCGAGCTCACCCGCATCCTCGATCTCTACGGCCGGATGGTCGCGGCGGGGCATTGGCGCGACTATGCGATCCAGCTCGGCCATGAGGCGGCGGTGTTCGCCGCCTTCCGCCGCTCCGCCGAACGGCCCGAATACCGCATCGAGAAGCGCCCGGCGCTGCGCAACCGCCAGGGCATGTGGGCGCTGGTCGGCGAGCACGGCATGGTGCTGAAACGGGGGCATGAGCTGAGCCCCGTGCTGGCGCCGGTGGAGCGGCGGCTGCTCAAGATCGTCGAGGCATAACTCCCTCTCCCCTTGGGGAGAGGGCTGGGGAGAGGGGGTGAGGTCTCACCGAGACCATCGCCTGCGGCACTGCCCCTCTCCCAACCCTCTCCCCGGAGGGGAGAGGGCTTATGGACCCTATACCGCCGCCACCGCCTGCTGCACCGGCGGCAGCCGCTTGGCGAGGTCGCCGAGTAGGGACACCGCCAGCCGCCGCGCCGGATGCCAGAAGGCGGAGAGCAGCAGCAGCGCCGACCCGATCACCAGTGCGGTGAACGCCGCCGACAGCTCGACCGCGCCGGCCTTCTGGAACAGTGCGTAGAGCGCGTAGAGCACATAGGCGAGGCTGGAGACGAGCAGCGCGCGCCGGTCCACGGCCAGCGCGACGAAGCCGAACGCGACGTAGAGCGCCAGCACCACCAGCGCCATGCCGATCCCGATCGTCCCGTCGAACACGCCGAGCATGTGGAACACCGAATGCGCGATCATCGGGGCGGCGGCGAGGTGCAGCCAGAAGGCGACGTCGGCGCGGCGGGTACGGCGCTCGCGGTCGCTCATGTCCCACCACATCGCGACGGCGAACATCGCGACGCCGCCGACCAGCACCATCGGATAGACGGCCTCATCGCGCGCGCCGGTCGCCGCCATGAACAGTGCGACGACCACGCCGACCAGCGCCGCGCCGCCCGCGGCGACGGTGATCGGCACCATGAAGCGGCGCCAGTGCAGCCATGCCGCGCCGGCCGTCACCAGCGCGATGCCGGCGATGATCACCGCGTCGAGCCGGTCGGGCAGGTCGGGATTGGTCTCAGTCATCACGCCGACCAGCGCCGCGGCGACGCCGCCGACGAAGGTCAGCAGCAGCAGGATCGACGGCAGTGCCATCCGGCGCCGGCGCGTGAAATATTCGGCGAGGGCCCAGGACACCACCGCCACCGCTGCGCCGCCGGCCGGATCGGCGATCCACCCGCCGATCCACGCCACCGCGGTCAGCAGCAGCGCGATCGCGATGGCGACGAAGATGTCGTTGAAGCCGGTGAGGAGCCGGAACGACTCCTCGTCGACCGCCGGCGCGAGCCGGGTCGCGGCGATATGGTTGCGGAACGCCGCGGCCGCCTCGGGGGTCAACACCCCCGCGTCGACCGCGCTGTTCAGGTCGGTTTCGCTGTACATGCCATGCTCCTCCCCCTCGCGACGGGGAGGATAGCACTGGTGTGTTGTTCTAGCAATACAGTTGATGTGAAAGCCTTGGGACGGCCACTTTCAATCCTCCCCCGCCAGGGGGAGGTGGCACGCGAAGCGTGACGGAGGGGGAGGAAGCACAGCGATAGCGGGTTGCCGTCCGCCCCCTCCGTCAGCCTGCGGCTGACACCTCCCCCTGGCGGGGGAGGATTGAAGCGATCACCCCTGCAGCAGCTTCATGATCGACATCGCCTGTTCGGCGCCCGACTGCGGCGTCATCTCGCCGGTGCGGTCGATGATCTCGGCCCAATGTGCCGCGACTCCCTCCGGGCTCAGTTCCTCGCCCTGCAGCCGCTTGCCCTGGGTCAGCGTAACATAGGCCGCCTGGAATACGCCGGCGCCGGCGCCGACGATCATGTTGGTCGGCGCGTCCTCGCTCACCAGGAACAGCGCCGCCGGCGCCACCGCCTCCGGCGCGAACAGCTTGAACGCGTCGCCGGGGAAGATGTCCTCGGTCATGCGCGTGCCGGCGGTCGGCGCGATGGTGTTGACGCGGATGTTGTACTTGGCGCCCTCCAGGTACAGCGTCTTGGTGAGCCCGGCGAGGCCGAGCTTGGCCGCGCCGTAGTTGGCCTGGCCGAAATTGCCGTAGAGCCCGGTCGACGACGCCGTCATCAGGATCCGGCCGTAGTTCTGCTCGCGCATCGTCTCCCACACCGCCTTGGTGCAGTTGGCCGAGCCATTGAGGTGGACATCGACGACGAAACGGAAATCCTCCGGCTCCATCTTGGCGAAGCTCTTGTCGCGAAGCACGCCGGCGTTGTTGATCAGGATATGGACGCCGCCCCAGGCCTCCTTGGCCTTGGCGACCATCTCGACCATCTGGGCATATTCGGTGACGCTGCCGCCGTTCGACATCGCCTCGCCGCCGGCGGCCTTGATCTCTTCGACCACCTTGAGCGCCGCGTCCGAATGGCCTGTGCCGTCGCGCGCGCCGCCGAGGTCGTTGACGACCACCTTCGCACCGCGCCGCGCCAGCTCGAGCGCATAGGCGCGCCCCAGGCCGCCGCCCGCACCGGTGACGATCGCGACCTTGCCGTCGAAGCTAATGGACATGGAAAAACCTCCCCGAATCCGTGATCCGGGGAGGCTGTAGCGCACGTTTACGTAAAGGGAAAGCGGCCTATTTTGGGCTGCGGCGCTGCATGCAATGGTCGGTCTCGCCCTTCTTGCACGGCGGGTATTTGGCGAGCGGAGCCGGTGGCGGGAACGCCTGGTCCGGCGGAGGCGCCTGCTGGAAGGTGGGCTGCACCCCAGGCTGCGGCGTGCCCTGGAGCGCCGGCGTGCTCGGCTGGTAGCCGCCGGCCGGGTCCGGCGTAGTGCCGGTGGTGGGCGCCGTGGGGCTCGCCGTGTCGGGCGGCGGCGGTGGAGGTTGCGTCTGATCCTGCGCAAAGGCGGGAGCGGCGATGGCGAGCATTCCCGCCACGATGATCGACTTCATCAGTCTCTCCTCGAGAACGGCGCACGAAGCGCGTGCGTCGAGGAGGCTAACGCAGAGCGGCGAAAGTCGTTTCGCGCCTGACGCAAATGTAATGTGGGGGGGAAGCGTTAAAGCTCCTCCCCGGCACGGGGAGGGGGACCGCCGACCGGAGGTCGGTGGTGGAGGGGGGCCTCCACAACGGATTCCGGTGCCGAGGGCCCCCTCCACCAAGCCGCTACGCGTCTTGGTCCCCCTCCCCGTGCCGGGGAGGATTTTGGGGGTCAGCCCCCCGCGTCAAGCGCGTAGCCGGCGGAGCGGACGGTGCGGATGATGTCGGGCCGGCCGCCGACGTTGATCGCCTTTCTGAGCCGCCGGATGTGGACGTCGACCGTGCGGCTCTCGATGTCGCTGTCGTGCCCCCATACCGCGTCGAGCAGCCGCTCGCGCGAGAACACCCAGCCGGGATGCTCGAGGAAATGCTTGAGCAGCCGGAACTCGGTGGGTCCCAGCGGCACCACGTCGCCGCCGCGGCGGACCTTGTGGCCGACCGTGTCCATCTCGATGTCGGCATAGGTCAGCGCCTCGCCGGCCAGCGCCGGCCGCACGCGGCGCAGCACCGCGTTGACGCGCGCGACCAGCTCGCGGGGCGAGAAGGGCTTGGTGACATAGTCGTCGGCACCGGTCTCGAGGCCGCGCACGCGGTCCTCCTCCTCGCCGCGCGCGGTCAGCATGATGATCGGCACGTTGGCGGTGTCGGGCGAGCGCCTGAGGCGCCGGCACACCTCGATCCCGGACAGGCCCTCGACCATCCAGTCGAGCAGCACGATGTCCGGCGTCGCCTCCCGGGCGAGCAGCAGCGCCTCCTCGCCGTCGGGCGTCTGGCGCACGTCGAAATCCTCGCGACGGAAGTGCCAGGTGACGAGTTCGGCAAGCGCCGGATCATCCTCGACCAGCAGCATTCGGGCTCGGCTCATATCGGTTCCCCCGGTACTTTAGGGTTCAAACGCCGCCGCCAGCGTCGCCGGTCTCGCGGTCGGCGAGATAGCGGCCGGTGGCGGCGAAATAGACCATTTCGGCGATGTTGGTGGCGTGATCGCCGATCCTCTCCAGGTTCTTGGCGACGAACAGCAGGTGCGCGACCTGGCTGATCGTGCGCGGGTTCTCGACCATGTAGGTGACCAGCACCCGGAAGATCGAGTTGTAGAAATCGTCGAGCGCGCTGTCGCGCTCGTGCACGCGCACCGCCGCCTCGGCATCGCGCGCGGAGAAGGCGTTGAGCACATCGTGTACCATGTCGGCGGCGAGCGCGGCCATCGCCGGCAGGATCGAGATCGGCTCGATGCGGTCCTCGCCGTGGATCGACGGCACGCGCTTGGCGATGTTCTTGGCATAGTCGCCGATCCGCTCGATCACCGCGGCGATCTTGAGCGCGGCGATCACCTCGCGCAGGTCGTCCGCCATCGGCGCCCTCAGCGCGATCACGCGGACCGCCAGCTTCTCGACCTCGGCCTCGAGCGCGTCGAGGTCCTTGTCCTTGGCGCGGACTTCGCTCGCCAGCGCGGTGTCGTTGCGTTGGAGCGCGGTGATCGCGTCGGCGATCGCCTGCTCGGCGAGGCCGCCCATCTGGCTGATGAGGCCGCGCAGTTCGCCGATGTCCTGGTCGAACGCCTTGACCGTATGTTCGTGGCCGGTTGCCATTCTACTCGAACTCCTCAGCCGTAGCGGCCGGTGATGTAATCCTTCGTCCGGGGCTGCTGCGGGTTGGTGAACAGTTCGCTGGTCTCGCCATATTCGACGAGCTGCCCCAGGTGGAAGAACGCGGTGCGCTGCGAGACGCGTGCGGCCTGCTGCATGTTATGCGTAACGATCACGATCGCATAGTTGCCGCGCAATTCGTGGATCAGCTCCTCGATGCGCGCCGTGGCGATGGGGTCGAGCGCCGAGCAGGGCTCGTCCATCAGGATCACCTCGGGATCGACGGCGATCGCGCGGGCGATGCACAGCCGCTGCTGCTGGCCGCCGGACAGCGCGGTGCCGCTTTCCTGCAGCCTGTCCTTGACCTCGTCCCACAGGCCGGCGCGCTTCAGCGACCGCTCGACGATCGCGTCGAGATCGGCCTTGGACGCGGCGAGCCCGTGGATGCGCGGGCCATAGGCGACGTTCTCGTAGATCGACTTGGGGAAGGGGTTCGGCTTCTGGAATACCATGCCGACGCGGGCGCGCAGCTGCACCACGTCCATCGCAGGGGCGTAGATGTCCTCGCCGTCGAGCGTGATGTTGCCCTGGACCCGCGCCGACGGGATGGTGTCGTTCATGCGGTTCATGGTGCGCAGGAAGGTCGACTTGCCGCACCCGGAGGGGCCGATGAAGGCGGTGACATGCTCCATGTCGATGTCGATCGACACGTCGCTCACCGCCTGCTTGGCGCCGTAGAAGACGCTGACGTTGCGGGCCGCCATCTTGAGCGTTTCGGTCGTGTCGATCGTCACCAGCGAGTCTCGAACTTGTTGCGAAGATAGATGGCGAGGCCGTTCATCGCCAGCAGGAAGAGCAGCAGCACCAGGATCGCGGCGCTGGTCTTCTCGACGAAGCCGCGGCTGACCTCGTCCGACCACAGGAAAATCTGCACCGGCAGCACCGTCGCCGGATCGGTCAGCCCGTCGGGCGCCTGGGCAATGAAGGCACGCATGCCGATCATGAGGAGCGGTGCGGTCTCGCCGAGCGCGCGCGCCATGCCGATGATCGTGCCGGTGAGGATGCCGGGCAGCGCCAGCGGCAGGACATGGTGGAACACCACCTGGATGCGGCTCGCCCCGATGCCGAGCGCGGCGTCGCGGATCGAGGGCGGCACCGCCTTGATCGCGTTGCGACCGGCGATGACGATCACCGGCATGATCATCAGCGCCAGCGTCATGCCGCCGACGATCGGCGCCGACCGCGGCAGGTGGAAGGTGCCGAGGAACACCGCGAGCCCGAGCAGGCCGAAGATGATCGAGGGCACCGCGGCGAGGTTGTTGATCGATACCTCGATCAGGTCGGTCCAACGGTTCTTGACCGCATATTCCTCGAGATAGATCGCCGTGAGCACGCCGACGGGGAAGGCGATCAGCAGCGTCACCAGCATGGTGAGCAGCGACCCCTTGAGCGCGCCCCAGATGCCGACCGCGCCGGGATCGGTCGCATCGGCGCGGGTGAGGAAGCCCCAGTTGAAGCCGCTCTTCACCGCATCGGCCTCAGCGAGCTTGGCATAAGCCGCCTCGGCTTCCGGGCGGCCCGATCCACGGGCGGCGCCGTCGATCTCGGCGGAGGCGGGGACGGCGATCACCGCCTTGCGCTTGAGCAGCGAGGGATCGGCCTTCACCGCGTCGCGCACCGTGGTCCAGGCGTTGCCGGCGATCCAGTCGTCGGCACCCTCGCCGAACGCCTTCACCGCCGCCACCGACACCTGCTCCTCCAGCCCCGCGCTGGCGAGCGCCAGGTCGGCGCCACGGCCGGAGAGCTGCTCGCGCGTCACCGGCAGCTCGAGCGCGGCGAAGTCGATCGGCAGCCTGACCTCGGTGCGCTGGAATCCCTGAATGCCGCTGCCGAGCATCGTCGCCAGCAGATAGACCAGGAACGCCGCCGACAGCACGATCGCGCCGAGCCCGAGGAGCCGGAACCGCCGCTCGGCGGCGTAGCGGCGCTTCAGGCGACGCTGCATCGCCTGGGTGCGCCAGTCGGTCGGCACGCGCGCCGGGGTGGCGGGGACGGGCGCGCTATTCATAAGCTTCCCGATAGCGCTTCACCACGCGCAGCGCGACGATGTTGAGCAGGAAGGTGATGACGAACAGCGTGAGCCCCAGCGCGAAGGCGGCGAGCGTCTTGGGGCTGTCGAACTCGGCCTCGCCGGTCAGCAGGTCGACGATCTGCTTGGTGACGGTGGTCGCGCTCTCGAACGGGTTGAGCGTGATCGTCGCGGCGCCGGAGGCGGCCATCACCACGATCATCGTCTCGCCGATCGCGCGGCTGACCGCGAGCAGCACGCCGGCGACCACGCCCGGCAGCGCCGCCGGCAGCAGCACGCGCGAGATCGTCTCGCTGGTGGTCGCGCCCATCGCCAGGCTGCCGTCGCGCATCGCGGTGGGGACGGCGGCGATCGAATCGTCCGCCATCGACGAGACGAAGGGGATGATCATCACCCCCATGACGAGCCCCGCCGCCAGCGCGCTTTCCGACGAGGCATAGGTCATGCCCAGCATCACCGCGACGTCGCGGATCGCCGGACCCACCGTCAGCGCGGCGAAATAGCCGTAGACCACGGTCGGCACGCCGGCGAGGATCTCGAGGATCGGCTTCATCCACCGCCGCACGGCCGGCGCGGCATATTGGGTGAGGTAGATCGCGCTCATCAGCCCGAACGGGATGGCGACGATCATCGCGATCACCGCGCCGATGAAGAAAGTACCCCAGAACAAAGGCACCGCACCCAGCACCGATCCGGGATCGTTCGCCGGGATCACCTGCGGGCTCCAGTGCAGCCCGAATAGGAAGTCGGTGACCGGCACCACCGCGAAGAAGCGCGCGCTCTCGAACAGCAGCGACACGAAGATACCGAGCGTGGTCAGGATCGCGATCAGCGAGGCGACCAGCAGGGTCAGCATCATCGTCCGCTCGACCCGCTGGCGCGCGCGGAACGCCGGGGCGAGGCGGCTCAGCGCATAGGCCCCACCGGCGAAGGCGAGCAGCACCGCGATGCCGGTCGCGATCCAGCGGTAGCGGTGCTCGGCGGCGGCGAACAGCGGCGCGAGCTGCTCCGACAGAGGGAAGAAGGCACCATAGGCATGGCCGTTGGCGAGCGCGCGCGCCTCGTCCAGGATCGAATCGCGTTCGAAGCCGAACGGCGGCAGCGCGTTCGCGGCGGGATCGGCGAGCACGCTCGCGGCGACGATCTGAGGCTCGATCACCGCCCAGACGGCGAGGAAGATCAGCGTCGGCACCACCACCCACAGCGCGACATAGGTGCCGTGCTGGCTCGGCAGCGAATGCGGCCGCTCCGGCCCGCCGGCGAAGCGCACTGCGCGGGCGCGCGCCGTCAGCCAGCCGATCAGGCCGAGTCCGGCGACCAGGAACAGGAGCGCATAAGGATTCAAGCGGCGAAATCCGGACGGAGCATGAGGATGATCGGCTGCCTTCTCAGTGGAGCGTCGCCGGATTGAGCGCAATCCCGTTGTTGAGGATGTCCTGCGAGCGCAGCCGCGTGGTGTTGGTCGCCGCGATCAGCCCGCGCTTGACCAGCGGGCCGCTCGGCTTCCACGCCTCGGCATATTCGTCGAGGAATTCCTTGAGGCCGGGAACGGCCTTGAGATGCGCCTTCTTGACGTAGAGATAGAGCGGCCGCGCGCCGGGATAGCGGCCCATCGCGATCGTCTCATAGGTCGGCTCGATCCCTTCCAGCGGCACGCCGTGCAGCCGGTCCTTGTTCTCCTCGAGATAGCTATAGCCGAAGATGCCGACCGCGTTCGGATTGGCCGCGAGGTTCTGGACGATGAGATTGTCGTTCTCGCCCTTGTCGACATAGGGGCCGTCGTCGCGGATCTTGCTGCACACGTCCTTGAACCGGTCGGGATTACCGGCCTTCATCGCCTTGGCCGCGGGCATGGCCGCCTCGCAGCCGGGGTCCATCACCAGCTCGACGAAGGCGTCACGCGTGCCGCTGGTCGATGGCGGACCATAGACCTGGATCGGGATCGCGGGCAGCGCCGGATTGACGTCCTTCCACGTCCTGGCCGTGTTCTTCTCCCCCTTGGGATTGGCAGCGAGCGCCAGATAGACGTCCTGGCGAGTGAGCTTGAATTTCGGCCCGTTGTTCGATTCCGCGAGTGCGATGCCGTCGGTGCCGATCTGGATCTCCATGATCTCGCCGACGCCGTTCTGCTGGCAGGTGTCGTACTCGGACTTCTTCATCTGGCGCGAGGCGTTAAGGATGTCGGGGTGCTGCGGCCCGATTCCGGCGCAGAACAGCTTCACCCCGGCGCCGGTGCCGGTCGATTCGACCACGGGCGCCTTCATGTTGGAATGCTTGTTGACGAACTGCTCGGCGACCGCGGTCGTGAACGGATAGACCGTCGACGATCCGACGATCTTGATCTGGTCGCGCGACTGGCTGCCGCAGCCGGCGAGCGCCAACATCGGCAGCGCCGCTGCCACCAGCTTTCCGAACATGCGCATGTCGATGCCTCCCGAGGACCAGGGGCGCGACTCGCGCGGCCCTCAGGCGCCCTGTGTTTCAGTCACGTTACGGGTTGATGACACCGCGGCCGGCAGCAGGATCGAAACGGTGGTGCCGCGCCCGACTTCGCTGGCGATATCGAGCTGTCCGCGGTGGCGCTCGACGATATGCTTGACGATGGCGAGCCCCAGACCGGTGCCGCCGACCGAGCGGCTGCGCCCCGAATCGACGCGGTAGAAACGCTCGGTGAGCCGCGGCAGGTGATCGGGCGCGATACCCTCGCCCTCGTCGCTGACGGTGAGCCGCACCATCGTGCTGCCGGCCGGTGCGACGGCGATCCGCACCGGCGTTCCGGCCTTGCCGTATTTCATCGCGTTGCCCGCGATATTGTGGAGGAGCTGCGAAAGCTGCGCCCTGTCGCCGATCACCACCGGGACCGCCTTGGCCTCGACCACGAGGTCGGCCCCGCGGGGATCGGGCGTCGCGGCGAGCTCCGCACGGACCTCCTCGACCAGCGCCTGGAGATCGACCTTCTCCTCCGGCACGCGGTATTTCTCCGCTTCGATGCGGCTCAGCGACATGAGGTCGTCGATCAGCCGCTGCATCCGCCGCGCCTCGTCAAACATCACCCCCAGGAAGCGCTTGCGGATCGCGGGATCGTCGCCCGCCTCGTCGCTCAGCGTCTCGATGAAACCGAGCAGGGCGGCGAGCGGCGTGCGCAGCTCGTGGCTGGCGTTGGCGACGAAGTCGACGCGGATGCGCTCGGCGGCGTGGCGGCCGGTCGAATCGGTCAGGTGGACGACGCGGCGGCCGTCGGGCAGCGCGCTGACCTGCATCGCCCAGCGCTGGTCGCGCGCGCCGAGCCCGACGAGATGGATGGGCTGGTGACCCTCGTCGCCGCCGGCGTTGACCAGCCGTTCGGCCGCGGCCGGATGGCGGATCGCGAGGCGGACGTCCTCGCCCAGGATATGCTCGCCGAGCAGCTGGCGCGCGGCGGCGTTGGTGTGGGTGACGCGGGTACCGGCGATCACCAGCACGGGTTCGCCGATCGCCTCGATCAGCGCGCTGGTTGCCGCATGTGGCGACGGCGTCGCTGTCGGCTGGGGCGCGCGCTGCTCCGCCTCGGGCAGCGCCGCCATCAGCAGCACCGCCGCGAAGCCGGCGACCAGCACCAGCAACATCGCCGAGACGTCGTGATTGAGCAGATAGCCGACCAGCGCGGCGACCGCGATCAGACCGAAGGCGACGAGCGCGCGTGCGGACAAGCCGAACCCCATGGACGATGCCTTAAACGTCAAGCGTGGAATGCGATAGGGTAAGGAGCAGGCGGCGGTTCAAAGCTCCTCCCCGGTACGGGGAGGGGGACCGCCGACCGCAGGTCGGTGGTGGAGGGGGCCCTCCACGACGGATTCCGGTGCCGAGGGCCCCCTCCACCAAGCCGCTTCGCGTCTTGGTCCCCCTCCCCGTGCCGGGGAGGAGCTAGACTGTCACCGAACTCAGCCTCTGCAGGACCGGCACCAACGCCTCATAAGAATCGATCACCGCATCCGCCTTTAGCTCCTCGACCGGCTGCATCAGGAAGCCGAAGCTCACCGCAATCGACGGTATGCCGGCATTACGTGCCGCCTGCATGTCATAGATCGAGTCCCCGACGAACGCGGCGGGACCGCGCCCGCACAACTCGATCATGTGCAGGATCGGCGCGGCGGAGGGCTTGGCATTGCCTTTGCCGAGCGTGTCGCCGCCGATCAGGCAGTCGAACCGGTCGCGCAGGTTCAGCTCGCGCATCAGCTTCTCGGCCAGCGCCTCGAACTTGTTGGTGACGATCCCGACCTTCACCCCCATCGCCTTCAGCACATCGACCGCCTCGATCATGCCGGGGAAGGGCCGACTCTCGACCGCGATGTGAGCCTCGTAGAAGCCGAGCAGCAGCTTGTAGAGCCGCCGGAACTCCTCGTCGGAGCAGCCGCCGGTGGCGTCCAGCGCGAGGCGCAGCATATTTTTGGCGCCCCCACCGATCATCGGCTCAACCTCGTCGCGCGTCAGCAGCGGCCGCCCGGCCTCGCCCAGCGCGTGATTGACCGCCGCCGTCAGATCGCCGGAAGTGTCGAGCAGAGTGCCGTCGAGATCGAACCCGACGATCGCAAAGGGAAAATCATGCATCGCCCCTGCGCATGGCCGCTTCGCTATGGAATTGGCAAGACGTTCGTGGCAGGGGCGCCGCTGTGACCCGTCCTCGACCGATCGCCGCCATCATCCTCGCCGCCGGCCAGGGCACGCGGATGAAGTCCGACCTCCACAAGGTGCTGCACCCGATTGCGGGGCGGCCGATGCTGCTGCACCTGATCGCCAGCGTCGCCGAGCTCGCGCCGCAGCGCACGATGGTGGTGGTCGGCGCGCGCCGCGAGCAGGTCGAAGCGGCGGTGGCGCCCGTCGGGGCGGAGATCGTCCACCAGGCCGAGCAGCTCGGCACCGGCCATGCCGTGGCGCAGGCCGAGAATGCGCTCGGTGGCTTCGCGGGCGACGTGCTGATCCTCTACGGCGACGCGCCGCTGGTCACCGCCGCGACGATGCGGCGGATGATCGAGCGCCTCCACGCGCCGGACCAGCCGGCTTGCGTCGTGCTCGGCTTCCGTCCCGCCGATCCGGGCGCTTACGGCCGCGTGATCGCCGACGCGGATGGGCGTATCGCCAAGATGGTCGAGTTCAAGGATGCCAGTCCTGAGGAGCGTGCCGAAACGCTTTGCAACTCCGGCGTGCTGGCGGTCCGCAACGAGGATCTGTTCGCGCTCCTCGCTCGCGTCAGCAATGCCAATGCCGCTGGCGAATATTATCTTCCCGACATCGTCATGCTCGCCGCCGCCGAGGGCCGCGCCTCCGCAGTGATCGAGACCGACGCGGCGGAGGTCGCCGGCGTCAACAGCCGGGCCGAGCTCGCTGAGGTCGAGGCGATCTGGCAGGCTAAGCGTCGCACCCGCGCCATGGCCGAGGGCGCCACGCTGATCGCGCCCGAGACCGTGTGGTTCTCCTACGACACCGAGGTGGGTCGCGACGTGACGATCGAGCCCAATGTCGTGTTCGGCCCGGGCGTCAGCATCGCCGATGGCGCGACGATCCACGCCTTCTGCCATTTCGAAGGTGCCACGGTCGGACATGGGGCTGAGGTCGGCCCTTATGCGCGGCTGCGACCCGGCGCCGTGATCGGCAAGCGTGCCAAGGTCGGCAATTTCGTCGAGATCAAGAAGTCGAAGCTGGGAGAGGGCGCCAAGGCCAACCACCTGACCTATCTCGGCGACGCGACGGTGGGCGCGGGGGCGAACATCGGCGCCGGTACCATCACCTGCAATTACGACGGCTTCTTCAAATACCGGACGGAGATCGGCGAGGGCGCCTTCATCGGCTCGAACAGCGCGCTGGTCGCTCCGGTCACGATCGGCGCCGGCGCGATCACGGGCGCGGGCGCGGTGATCACCAGGGACGTCGAACCCGATGCTCTCGCCCTCGTCCGCCCCGAACAGACCGCCAAGCCCGGCTGGGCGAAGCGCTTCCGCGAGACGATGCTCGCCCGCAAGAAAGCCGCGAAATGACCGACCGCTACGACGGCAAGCCGTTCCTGCGGCTGCTCGACAGCTATGTGCTCGACGCGATCGGCTTCCTCGACGCGGGCGGCGAAGCGGCCGCGCGCGATGCCGAGGCGGCGGTGCGCGACACCTACGGCCTGTCGGGCGGCTGGCGCGAGATGGTGGCATCGGAGATGAAGTTCCCGGACGGAATGCCCGGCGCGCTCCGCGAGATGTGGACCAGCGGACGCAAGCGCTTCATCGAGACAGAGGGCCATGAGCCTGATCCCGGCGAGTTCGTCCGGACGTTCGTCGATACCAATTTTGCGCGCTGAGGCGCGGGGGGAGAGCATCGCGCCATGTGCGGAATTGTCGGTATCCTGGGCACCAGCGAGGTCGCAGAGCGCCTGTTCGAGGGGCTGAAGCGCCTCGAATACCGCGGCTATGATTCGGCGGGCATCGCGACGCTCACCGACCGCGGCATCGAGCGCCGCCGCGCCGAGGGCAAGCTCGCCAATCTCGCCGCGCGTCTCGCCGCCGATCCGCTGCCCGGTACGATCGGCATCGCCCACACCCGCTGGGCGACGCACGGCGCGCCGACCGAGGACAACGCCCATCCGCACATCGTCGGCGACGTGACGATCGTCCACAACGGCATCATCGAGAATTTCAAGCCGCTCCGTGACGAGCTGATCGCCGCCGGCCGCGAGTTCAAGTCGCAGACCGATACGGAGGTGGTCGCGCACCTCGTCGACCGCGAGCTCAAGGCCGGCAAGTCCCCGCGTGACGCTGTGGCGGCGGTGCTGCCGCGGCTCCACGGCGCCTTCGCGCTTGCGGTGCTGTTCGCGAGCGAGCCCGACCTGCTGATCGCTGCCCGCCTCGGCGCACCGCTCACCGTCGGCTACGGCGAAGGCGAGAACTACCTCGGCTCCGATGCCCATGCGCTCGCCGGACTCACCCAACGCATCGCCTATCTCGACGAGGGCGACTGGGCCGTGCTGACCCGCGAACGCATCGAGATATTCGACCGCGACAACAATCCCGTCACGCGCGAGATCGTCGCCTCCGGCGTCTCGCCGGCAATGATCGACAAGGGCAACTACCGCCACTTCATGCTCAAGGAGATCCACGAACAGCCGGTGGTCGTCGGCGATACGCTGAGGAGCTACATCCGCCCCGTCGAGCAGATGGTGGCGCTGCCCGACATGGACTTCGACCTCGGCCGGATCGAGCGCGTCGCGATCATCGCCTGCGGCACCGCCAGCTATGTCGGCATGATCGGCAAATACTGGATCGAGCGGTTCGCGCGGCTGCCGGTCGAGGTCGACGTCGCCTCCGAATACCGTTACCGCGATCCGGTGCTGCCGCCGAACACGCTCGGCGTGGTGGTGTCGCAGTCGGGCGAGACCGCCGACACGCTGGCGGCGCTGCGCCACATGAAGGCGAACGGCGTCACCACCGCCGGCATCATCAACGTGCCGACCAGCTCGATGGCGCGCGAAGTCGACCTGCTGCTCTCCACCCATGCCGGGCCGGAGATCGGCGTTGCCTCGACCAAGGCGTTCACCTGCCAGCTCGCGGTGATGGCGGCGCTCGCGGTCAATCTCGCCCGCGCCAAGGGCAGGCTGACCCCGGAGGAGGAGCGCGAGATCGTCCGGCACCTGATCGAGGCTCCCGCCGCGATCAACGCCGCGCTCGCGCATGATGAGGAGATCGAGGCGATGGCCCATACCATCGCCGGCGCCCGCGACGTGCTCTACCTCGGCCGCGGCCCTGAATATCCGATGGCGCTGGAGGGCGCGCTCAAGCTCAAGGAAATCAGCTACATCCACGCCGAAGGTTACGCCTCGGGCGAAATGAAGCACGGCCCGATCGCCCTCATCGACGACAAGGTCCCGCTGATCGTCCTCGCGCCCTTGGGTCCGCTGTTCGACAAGACGGTCAGCAACATGCAGGAGGCCCAGGCCCGCGGTGCGCAGGTGGTGCTGATCTCCGACGCCGCCGGCATCGCTCAGGCGGGCGAGGGCACGATCGCGACGATCGAGATGCCCGAGGTCCATCCGCTGATCGCGCCACTGGTCTATGCCGTGCCGGTGCAGCTGCTGGCGTACCATGTCGCGGTGGCGAAGGGCACCGACGTCGACCAGCCACGCAACCTCGCCAAGTCGGTGACGGTCGAATAACCTCGCGCGGAAGCGCTCACGGGATTGTGCAACGACAATAAAGTTTTCCCATGAACAATAAAGTCGTCCCGCCACCAATAAAGTTTTCCCCACTATCGGCGGGCTAAGCAGTTATCGAAGGAAGCACTATCACGTGGAGTTCAGCGGCAGCGCGGCAATGAAGTCGATCGTCTTAGGACCTTGAAGTCGCCGATCCGCTCGCGAGCTTGCGCCAGGATTGATGCTCGTCGAGCGCGGTGCCGGGCTTAAGCACCATCACGGCCTCGACCTCCTCGTCATTTGTCGCGGGCAAGCCGATCACGGCCATGTCCTGCACCGCCGCATGACCGAAAATCGCGCTTTATCGGAAGATAACAAGCTCGTTCCAAAATGAAATTTGTTCCAATCCTGCATGGGAATGAACTCGTTTCATTTTGTGCTGTAGACGGCTGGTCATTTATCCATGCACCGCGCCGGCCTGGAAGCCGCCGATCCGAATTGATGCGCGGTCTTTTCGTGAGCACGATTCAGTCACGGGGCGAGGCATCGCCGAGGAGATTGCCAGAGGGCTGAGCCTTATACCTGGCCGATACCTCCATCCATCGCGAGTCCCCTACCGGTCATGTAGCTGCTCGCGGCCGATGCTAGGCAGTAGACTCATAAGCGCGCAGCCACAGCCGAACTGAGGCGAGTTGTACCATAGCGAGGAAATTGGCGGAGAGCTTGTCGTAGCGGGTGGCGACGCGGCGGAAGTGCTTCAGTTTGGAGAAGAACCGCTCGATGAGGTTACGTTCACGGTAGAGCCGCTTGCTAAAGCAGGGCTTCCAGCGGCGGTTGCTCTTCGGCGGAATGTTGGGTGTGGCTCCTTGTTCCTCGATTAAGGCGCGGATACGATCGGCGTCATAGGCCTTGTCGGCCAGCACGATGGTGCGAGGGCCAAGGTGGTCAAGCAGCGTATCGGCGATCTGGCCGTCATGCGACTGTCCGGCGGTCAGGCCGAGCCGGATCGGGAGTCCTTGCGCGTCGACGACCGCGTGGATTTTGGTAGTGAGGCCGCCTCGGGAGCGACCGAGACAATGATCTCGATCCCCCTTTTTGCCGTCGCGGCCTGCTGGTGGGCGCGAAAGGAGGTGCTGTCGATCATCTGGATGTCGCCATCGTGGGCGGCGGCGATCGCGTCCATTATCTGATCCCAGACGCCCGCCCTGCGCCATCGCACAAAGCGGTTGTAGCAGGTGGTGCGTGGGCCATAGCGCTCGGGCAGATCACGCCACGGCGCACCGGATCGCAACACCCAGAAGATGCCGTTCAGCACACGACGATCATCGACGCGTGGCACGCCTCGGGGCTTATTGGGCAGCAGCGGCTCGATCACGCGCCATTCGAAGTCGGTCAGATCATATCGGCTCATGCCGACCCTGAATCAGAAATCTGGCTTCCATGAAAGCCGACACCTGTGAAATGATCCGTTGCCGCGTCCCATTGGCAAATTACAAGGTCACGCGAAGCCATGTCGAAAGGTCAATCATGGAACGGCTTGAACGCAACGCGCCACTTCCTGTCGAAATGCAGGGCCGGTGGTCGGACGTAGAAGACCCTAATTCGGAGTTGATCATCCAGGGAAGCGAGGTCTTTTGCTTCGGTAAAGCAGTTGCCTACGATTATAAGCTGGTTGATACCGTTGATGGTGCGCTGATCGTGAGCCTAAAGATAGACGATCAAGCAGGCGAGGATGACTTTCAACGGGCCAACATCACCGAACTCGTCATAACACCCGAAGGCGATTTGCATGCCTACAATGTCAAATTCGGCAGCCAGTTCGAACGCGCCCAGAGTTAGGCGAACGATAGGGGCCGCTCACTCACGCCCCCGATTTTATAGGTTCACGGCCTAGGAAAAGGGCGGCCTGCGCCACTTCGTCCGGCTAACCGATCCTGGCCATCGGAATCCGCGGTAGAAGGCTTTCGGCGACCTCCGGGTTGACGTCGGGCGCGACGCCCGCATCTCGAAACAGTGGCGTCTCTATGCCCCGGGCATCAATGCGTTGACCCGTATCCCGCGGTTGCGGAGATCAATGGCCCAGTTCCGGGCAAGCGAACGGACCGCAGCCTTGTCGTTCCGTAGGAGGTGTAGCCGGGTGCTCCCATCTCAGCCATGCAGGAGCTCATCAGCACGATGGAAGCTCCTTCGCTCATCATCGGCAGCGCCTTTTGGATGCCAAATACGATTGCCTTGAGATTGATCGCCATGTGCCTGTCGTAGACGTCCTCTGTGATGCTTCCGAGCGGCTGTGGCGTGATGATGACCGCACAAGCAAAGTAGACACCGATCCTGCTCCACGCGTCACGCGCCGCATCGGTGACCCGGTCCAGTTCGGACATGACGGAAAGGTCGGCCCGGACCGTGATCCATCGACTGTCCGTAGCACTGACGAGGCCTTCTGGATGCTCTATTGGCTCCCGATCCACGAGTAGCAGATTGGCACCCTCTGCGAGAAAGAGTTTCGCAGTGGCGAGGCCGATCCCTCCCGCCGCGCCTGTGATGATCGCGTTTCGACCCGTCAACCTCCCATTCCATCTCTCCTGCTCGTTTTAACTTTTCATTGGCTTGCGTTGCGCTGACGCCGGCCCATGCGTTCATTCGGGGAGCACGAGTTCCTCGGCGATGGTGGGGTAGAGCGCGACCATATCGTCGAACGACTGCCTGGTGAGGCTTCTCGGCAACGGCAGCCGCTCGAAAAATTCGGGATCGGCCATCCCTCATCAAAGCTCTGCACATCCAAGTAAAACTATGATCAATTCGATGAGCCAGTTCTATTGTGACATCTTGATTGAGGCGCGGCGCCATCGGCGCTTTCGCCGAGTAGCTCGGTTCGATCACTTCTGCATCACGTCTTGATCCATGCACAAGAAACCCTGCCAAAGATCACGCTTGTGATGACGCCGCCGCTCTCGGCGGACGAAAGGGAAGGCGAGCACGCTCGAGATAGAGGTGGATGACCGGACGATTCGCATCGCAGCCTGAGCATGTGTGGCCGCCTCGTGTTGCGCACGGATAAAACTGCCTCATTCGTAAAATAAGACTGCCTCAGCGCAATGTCTGCAATGCGCCCTCCATTCGCGGCCGCTAAGCCGATGCCTAAAAGCTGCCGCTCCGGCCACTGCTACGCCGACCCGGTGGACCTCAGGCGAGTGCGCCCGCATCGGCGTTGAGGACAGCGCCGGTAATCACGCTTGCGGCCGGGCTCGCCAGGAAGACGACAGCATTGGCGATCTCGCGCGGCTCCGCATAACGCCCCAGCGAGGTCATGCTGCGTTGGAAGTCGGCAGCGTCGCCATCGGCGGGGTTAGCATCGGTATCGGTCGATCCGGGCTGGACGAGATTGACGGTGATACCCTTCGACCCGAGTTCGCGCGAAAGGCCGCGCGTGAACGAGGTCAGCGCCGCCTTCGAAACGGCATATGCCGTCACACCGGGGAACGGGACGCGCTCGCCCAGACCTGAACCAATGGAAACGATCCGCCCACCGGTCGGCAGATGCGGGATGGCGGCTTTGGCGAACAGCATTGGCGCGCGCACGTTGACGTCCATCAGCTTCTGATACTCGTTGAGATCGAGCTCGGCGATTGAGCCGTAATAGCCGATCGCGGCGCTGTTGATGAGGATGTCCAGTCCGCCGAGCGCGGCCGCAGCCTCACTGACGGCGCGGATGATCGCATCGGGATCGGCGCTGTCGGCCTGGATCGCGATACCGCGGCGACCGGTCGCCTCGACGAGCTTGGCCACCGCTTGTGCCTTCTCGGCCGAGTTTTGGTAGGTGAAGGCGACATCAGCGCCGTTTTCGGCCAGCGTCACGGTGATCGCGGCGCCAATGCCGCGCGAACCGCCGGTTACCAGCGCGCGCTTTCCACTCAGATCGATCATATTCTTGCCCTTCCTGGCCGCGACAGGACCGCGAAGATGTTCGTGCCTATTCTGGGGGGATAAGCAGGCACCGGTAGCCCCATGAGCTGCTCAACTGTGTTGCCGGAACGGAACACGGCCGGTTAGGCCATTGCCGGCATGTGCAGCGATGGGCGACGACAGCAGTTTGCGACGCGCCGATGGCGCACCGCCCAGTGCCGTTCGCCACCCGATCGGGTCAGACCCCTGCCGTCTCCTCGGCGGGCACTGGCGTGTTCAGCAGTTGCTGTTCCCACATGTATGCGATGCCGCTACCGGCAAGGTGATCAATCATGATCTGCGTCACCGCCCCGGCAGTTTCGAGGCGTGCCCAGTCGCGCTGCCATTCGGAGGCAACGGCGGTCCAGGTCATCATGTTGACGCCGGCTCGGATCATTCGCTGGATCGCGACCTCATGCGATTCGACCGACAGGCCGCCGGAGGCATCGGTAACCACCGTGACGTCCCAACCCTCGCCAGCCGCCTGGATCGCCGGCATCGCGACACACACTTCGGTCCACAGGCCCGCAATGATCAGCTGCTTGCGGCCGGTCGCCTTGACCGCATCGACCACCTTGTTGTCTTCCCAGGTGTTGATCAGGGTGCGGTCGATCACTTCCTGCCCGGGGAACACGTCGGTCACATGCTTGAAGATCAGCCCGCCGCGATCGGCGATCACGCTGGTCAGGATCGTTGGTACCCCGAATGCCTTCGCCGCCTTGGCGAGCCCGGTCGTATTGTTGACCACCGCCTGCGGATCGTGGCTGTTCAAGTTGGTCAGCTGAAAGGGCTGGTGATCGATCAGGACGAGGACCGAGTCCTCCGGGCGAAGAAGCGAGTCGAGGCCGTTGCGGAATTTCATGGCAGTTCCTTGGCTGCAGTTGCATGGGATCGTTGCGGCGGACATCGGCTGATCGGTGCCGCCGCGATGCGCGTTTGCCATTGCAGAAATCGCCACGGTAGCCTCACAAGCTGCCATGCTGTGTCGCGCATCGGGGAACGCTGGATGGACATCGAGGAGTTGCGAACGTTTGTGGAGGTCGCCGACGCGGGCGGGGTGTCGGCAGCTGCCCTGCGCCTCGGCCTATCCAAGTCGATCGTCAGTCGGCGTCTCGCGAGGTTGGAGGCAGACCTCGGCATCCAGTTGCTGGCGCGCACCACGCGCGGCGCTGCGCTGACTGAAGCCGGCGTCATCTTCCGCGATCATGCCGCAAAGGTCTGTGCCGAGATTGACATCGCCCGGGAGACGATCCTGCCCGAGGGCGAACTGCGCGGCAGCTTCCGGATTGCCGCGCCGCTTACCTTCGGTCCGACCCACTTCGCCCCGGTCATAGCCGAGATGGCGCGCCTCAATCCCCAGTTGCAAGTGCGATCCTGCTACACCGACCGCTTCGTCGATCTGATCACGGAAGGGTTCGATTGCGCGATTAGGGTCGGTCATCTTACCAACTCCAATCTGCTCGCACGACGCGTTGGGCAGACGCCGGCCGTTTATGTCGCGTCGCCCGCATACATCGAACAGCACGGCGCGCCGCAGACGCCCGAAGCGTTCGCTACCCACGAAGTCGTCATGCAAGGCAACGAGACCTGGCTCGCCATGGACGGCGATGCGGTCATCACGCTGAAGCCGCAGGGGCGGTTCAAGGCCGATAATGCTATCGCGCTGATCGCCGCAGCGCTGGCAGGCATTGGCGTGGCCGGCGTGCCCAGGGAGTTGGTCACGGAGCATCTTGCATCGGGGTCACTGGTCCCCGTGATGAGGCGCTTTCCGCCGCCAGCGCTGGGCATTCATGTCGTGCGGCCACCCGGGCACCATCCTGCGCGTAAGGTGAGAGTGCTGACCGAAATGATGATCGAACACTGCCGTGCGTTGGGGTGACGGGTAGGCGGGGGCCGGCGACAGGCGGTTGCGGAGCTGACGGCTCTCATGCCCCGCATGATTCCCTCACGATCAGGTCGGTCGGCAGCAGCGCCGAATGATGATCCGGCGCCGGATCGAGGATGCGAGCGACGAGCTGCCGGCCGGCCTCATAGGTGTCCTGTCGGATCGTGGTCAGTGTCGGCGTGCTGAGGCGGCTCAGCAGCATGTCGTCGTAGCCGACCACCGAAACGTCGCCCGGCACTGACAGCCCCGCGCGGCGCAGCGCCCGGATCGCCCCGAGCGCGATGAGGTCGCTCGACGCGACGATGCCGTCGAAGGCGACGTGCCGCCGCAGTAGCCGGCTGACCGCGGTCTCGGCGGACTCGAACTCGAAATCGACCGGTATGATCAGCTTCGGATCGGCCTCGAGCTCGCTCTCGCGAAGCGCTTCGAGATAGCCGTTGCGGCGCTGCATCGCCTCCGGGTCGGTGCTGCCGACGAACAGGATGCGCCTGCGTCCCAGACGGGCGAGATGGAGCGTTGCCCGCCGCCCGCCAAGCAGGTTGTCCGACCCTACCGAACAATATTTCTGCCCCGGCATCTGCGCGCCCCACACCACGAAGCGCGCGTTGGTGGCGACGAGGCGGTTGAGCTCCTCGTGCAGCATGCTCTGCCCCAGGAAGATCACGCCGCTTGCCCGGCTGGTGGTGACGGCGGTAACGAGGTCGTCGTAGGTTGACGGCGCGACATGGCTGACGGTGAAGTCGCAGGCGCGGGAGCGCGCCGCCTCGCCGATGCTGGCCAGCAGCTCGAGGAAGAACGGATGCGACAGCGGCAGCGGCCGCCCGCGCATATAGGGGGTGACGACCGCGATCGATCCCTCGGCTCCGATCGGCCCCGCCGGCATATAGGGTCGGAACGGATAGTCATGGTCGCGCGCCAGCGCCCAGATGCGCTGCTTGGTGCGCATGCTGATCAGCGGATGATCGTTGAGCGCGCGCGACACCGTCGAGATCGACACCCCCGCCAGTCTGGCGAGGTCCTGCAGCGTCGTATTGCTGTTGCTACTGCTGCCCATTGCGCCCAAGCTCTGGAGTGGCCGACAAGCGCCGCTTTAGCGCATCGGGGGGAGGGCTTTGCAAGCGAGCGTCGGAGCGGCGGCGGGTGAGGCGGAGCTTCGCAGCCTCGCGCGGCCGCGCCTCAGCGTCCTGCAGATCTGGAACATGTGCGTCGGCCTGTTCGGCGTGCAGATTGTCTGGGGCCTGCAGAACGTCAACACCAGCCGCATCTTCCAGACGCTTGGAGCGGAGGTCGGCGAGCTGGCGATCCTGTGGATCGCGGGGCCGGTGACCGGGCTGCTCGTGCAGCCGATCATCGGCTATCTCAGCGATCGCACCTGGGGACCGCTCGGGCGGCGGCGGCCCTATCTGCTCGGCGGGTCGATCCTGGCCGCGCTGGCGCTGTTCGCCATGCCCAATGCATCGAGCCTGTGGACGGCGAGCCTGGCGCTGTGGGTGCTGACCGCCGCGGTCAACGTCGCGATGGAGCCGTTCCGCGCGCTGGTCGCCGACCGGCTGCCCGAGGAGCAGCGCACCACCGGCTTCGCGCTGCAGGTGTTCTTCATCGGCGCCGGCGCGGTGTTCGCCTCCGCGCTGCCATGGATGCTGACGCACTGGTTGGGGATGAGCGGGGAGGGCGCGCCGGGCATGCTGCCGCCGTCGGTGCGCATGGCCTTCTACATCGGTGGGATCGGCGTGCTCGCCGCGGTGAGCTGGACGGTCTTCACGACGGGCGAGCAGCGGTGGGTGGGTACCGGCCCTTGCGAGCCGGTGCCGCATACCGTGCCGACCGCGGAGGGCGCGGCCGCGCTGGTTCGTCAGGGCATGTCGTGGATGGGGGGCGGCGCCGCGGTCGCGCTGGCTGCTGCCGCGATCGGCTGGGAGCGCGAGATCTACGTCGTCGCGGCGATCGCCTTCGCCTTCGGGCTGTCGCAGTTCGCCGCGGTGCGGATGCGGCGGCGCGGCCGTGTCCGGCTCGGCATGCTCGAGATCGTCGAGGACATCCTGCACATGCCCGAGGTGCTGAAGCGGCTCGCGGTGGTGCAGTTCTTCACCTGGTTCGGCCTGTTCGCGATGTGGATCTACACCGTGCCGGCGGTGGCCGCGCGTCATTTCGGCACGGCCGATGCCGCTTCCGCCGCCTATAGCGAGAGCGCCGACTGGGTCGGCATCCTGTTCGCCGGCTACAACGGAGTCGCCGCGCTCATGGCGTTGCTGCTGCCCGGCATTGCCGCGCGGATCGGCCGGCGGGCCTGCCATATGCTGTGCCTGATGCTGGGTGCGGCCGGACTGACCGGCTTCCTGGTGATCGACGATCCCGCGCTGCTCTGGCTGCCGGCGGCGGCGATCGGCTGCGCCTGGGCGTCGATCCTGTCCTTGCCCTATGCCATGCTCGCCAGCGCGGTGCCGCCGCGCAAGACCGGCGTCTACATGGGCGTGCACAACATCTTCCTGGTGCTGCCGCAGCTCGTCGCCGCGATCGTGCTCGGCCAGCTCGTCGGGCGCCTGTTCGGCGGGCAGGCGATCCATGCACTCGCCCTGTCCGCCGGCTCGCTCGCGCTGGCGGCGGCGTTCACGCTGGCCATTCCGCGCTCCGTCGACCGCAACGCCTGACCGCCCGACGCGGCGGATGAAAGCCTCATGGGCAAGCTCACTGGCAAGCTCCTTTATGCAAAACTTGCATATTGATCGGTCGGAATCAAGTGTGCCCATTGGCCGATGCGAACGGATATGCAGCTAGGTAACCTGCGTATCAGGCGTTAAAATGAGTGTTAATCAGATAGTTATCTTCATCGACATCTCGATGGGAGATTTTGCTTGCCAGTTTGCGTAAACTGAGCAAAATTACGCAAATCAACAAGGGGCATGGCAGCGTCGAAGCAGCGCGGCTGGCCCGGGAGGAGAGGCCATGGAACGCTATCGGCGTCCCGACGCGATCAGGTTGGATGAAATCCGCACAGTTGAGACGATCGGCTGGTGCGCCGCCGCCTTTGCGATGCCTTTGCAACAATTCTGACGAATGCCCGTGCGCGAAGGCGCGCGGCTGCGACGAGTTATGAGGCGAGCCAATCCCGGAAAAGGGGATGGCGGGAGAGGGGAGATCGACATGGAAGACAATCGCTCGGCTGCGCATGGCAGGTTTCTGAAGGGTGGCGTGTCGCTGGTCGCGCTGATGGCGATGGGGATCGGGTCCGTTGCCCATGCCCAGACCGCGCCGGTGAGCGCGCCCGCCGCGCAGAAGGCTTCGCCCGGCGGTGCGGCTCAGGAGGAAGCGCCCGCCGCCGGTGATGGACAGCAGGACGACATCCTCGTCGTCGGCGTCCGCCAGGCGCTCGAGACCTCCCAGCTGGTCAAGAAGAACGCCGACACCTTCGTCGATTCGATCACCGCCACCGATATCGGCGCCTTCCCCGACAAGTCGGCCGCGGAAGCGCTGCAGCGCGTTCCCGGCATCACCGTGAACCGGCTGCAGTCCGCCGACGATTCGACCCATCCGTCGGGCGAGCCGACCGGGGTGCTGATCCGCGGCCTGACGCAGGTCCGCACCGAGATCAACGGCCGCGACAGCTTTTCGGCGGACTCGGCGCGCGGCCTTCAGTTCAACGACGTTTCCCCCGAATTGCTCGGCCGCGTCGACGCCTACAAGAACCAGACGGCGGACATGATCGAGGGCGGCATCGCCGGCACCGTCGATCTGCGCACCAGGCTGCCGTTCGACCAGAAGGGCCTGGTCGTCACCGGCGCGTTCCGGGAGAATTACGGCGACCGTTCCGGCCGCTGGACGCCCGAGTTCTCGGGTCTCGTCAGCAAGACCTGGGATACGGCGATCGGCCGCTTCGGCGTGCTCGCCAGCTATGCGCAGAGCCATGTCGTCACGCGCACCGAGAGCGTGATCATGGACAAGATCGACACCTATTGCTCGAGCGGCTTCGGCACGGTGGACCCCGACGGGACGGCTCGCGGCACGGTCGGCGGCGACGGCAGCATCCCGTGCGCCGCCAACCCGTTCGGCGGATCGGGCTGGGCCTTCGCGCCCGACGGCATCCGCTATTCGCAGGTCGACTACGACCGCAAGCGGCGCGGCATCGCGGGGGCGCTGCAGTATGAGAACAACTCGGGCACGCTGCTCGCCACCGTCCAATACATCGACTCGCACTATCGCAACGCCTGGCTGGAACGCGCCAGCCATGCGATCCTCGACGGCAATTACTTCGGCACGCGCGCGTTCAATCCGCGCTCCGGATCGGTGCTGGCCGGCAGCAAAGGTCTCAGCTTCGGCGCCGACGGCATGCTCGAATCCGGGCTGCTGACCCAGCCGCACGGCAGCTTCAGCGGCACCACGGAGAGCGTGCAGGCGGCGATCAATGCGGGCTCGGCGGTGCCGGGCATGCCGTTCGTCAACTATTGCGGGCCCGGCCCCGGCGGAGCGTGCGCGACCCAGCGCGACGGCCTCTACTTCCAGAACGAGGCGCGCAACTTCGCGCACCGCGAGGGGACGCGCGATCTGTCGGGCAACATCCGGTGGAGCCCGAGCGAGCGGCTGCACCTCAATGCCGACGTGCAGTATATCGACGCCTCGACCTACAATAACGACATATTGGTCGCGGCCGGATCGATGGCCGATTTCGACTATAGCGTGAACCGCGACGGCACGCCGCAGGTGACGCTGCTGCCGGGATCGAACGTCAACTATGCCGCGGGCGGTCTCGCCAACCCGCACAACTACTGGATCCCCTTCATCCAGGGGCACGTCGAGGACAATGACGCGACCGAGTTCGCGCTGCGCGGCGACGCGGAGTACGACTTCCCCGACAGCGGCTGGCTCGATTCGCTGAAGGTCGGCGTGCGCTATGCGGACCGCAAGCAGACGGTGCGCTACTCGACCTTCAACTGGACGCCGATCGCGGCCAACTGGAACTGCAACGGCCCCGGCTTCAACGCCGACAACACCAGCGGCGGTACTTATCCGACCGACACCGGGAACTGCGCCGGTAACGTCGGCCACGCGCCCTTCGCTGGCTATGGCGAGGGTATCTGGGAGGCGGCCAGCCTCGGCGATTTCTACAACGGCAGCGTCTACGACAATGGCGAGCTGGTCTATCTCAACCGGTCGACGCTGCGGGATTTCCCGCGCCTGATCGACTCGCTCAGCGGCGCGACCACCCATTCGCCGATCGGCGGCGGCTATACGGCGATCTGCGACCGCGTCGAGGCGACCGTCGACGGCTGCTTCACGCCGGGCGAGGTGATGCGCGTCCGCGAGCAGACCCAGGCCGCGTACGTGATGCTCAAGTTCGGCGGCGACGACAAGCTGATGCTCGGCAACGTCGCGGTGAAGGGCAATGTCGGCCTGCGCGTCGTGCGGACGAAGGAGACGAGCTACGGCAGCGTCGCCTTTCCGGCGACCAACATCTTCGACAATCTGGCGCCCTGCGGCACGCCGCTATCGGGCAACAATGTCGTCAATCCGAGCTGCTACCTGACCGACGCGATCCGCGCCTTCGCCAATGGCGGGAGCACGGAGGGCACCTATCGGGCGAGCCGGACCGACTGGCTGCCGAGCCTCAACCTGCGCTTCGGGCTCGACGACAAGAACTTCATCCGCTTCGCCTATTCGCGGGCGATGTCGCGGCCGGACATCGGCCTGCTGCGCAACACGCTCGCGATCAACGCGCCGGTCATCAATGCGACGCCGGACTCGCCCTATGTCGTCTACAGCTCGCCGACCGCGCCGCACACGCCGGAGAACGTTACCGGCTACAACTTCGTGTTCCTGGCCAATTCGGGGAACGCGGCGCTGAAGCCGCTGATGGCGCACCAGCTCGACCTGTCGTTCGAGCGGTACATGGGCCGCAACAGCTCGCTGACGGTCGGCCTGTTCTACAAGAAGCTGAGCAACGCGATCGCCTACGGCCAGTTCGCGCGGACGATCGCCAACGGCACTTCGACGCAGACCGTGCAGATCAACGGGCCGAGCAACGTCAAGGACGGCGGCAAGCTGCTGGGAGCGGAGGTCGCCTACCAGACCTTCTTCGATTTCCTGCCGGGATTGCTGAGTGGCCTCGGGGCGCAGCTGAACTACACCTATGTCCATCAGTCGGGAATCAACAACTCGAACCTGATCACCGCCTCATCGAGCGGCGACGTCGGCGCGTTCGGGGCGGGGCAGCAGGCGCTGGGCGGGACGGGCTATGTGCTCGACTCGCACCGGCTGGCCGGCATCTCGACCCACACGTTCAACGCGGTGGGATTGTACGAGAAGGGGCCGATCGGCATCCGGATCGCCTACAACTGGCGCTCGCGCTACCTGACGCAGAACCTGGACTGCTGCATCGGCCTGCCGGTGTTCCAGAAGTCGGCCGGCTTCCTCGACGGATCGATCCGCTTCTCGGTCAACCGCTTCGTCGAGCTGTCGATCGATGGATCGAACCTGCTCAACACCACGACCGTCTACCAGCAGCAGATCTTCGGCGACTCGCCGCAGACGCCGGGTGCCAAGCCGGTCTACCGCGACTCCGCCTGGAACCGCGTCGACCGCCGCTTCCAGTTCGGGGTCCGCTTCAAGTTCTGATGTCCTCCCTGGGCGCCGCCGATGCTTGGTCCGGCGGCGCCCGTTTTTCGTGAGAGCCGCCCGATGATGTTCCGCGCCTTGCTGTTCCTCGCGGCGCTCGCCGTGCCCGCCACCGCCCGCGCCACCGGGCGCGAATGCGCGCAGTCGCCCGGCAAGGCGATCGAGCTATGCGTATTCGTGGAGGGCGGCCAGGCGCTTTACGAGGTTCGCCGGGGCGGCGCCGCCGTGCTCGCCCCCTCGGCGCTGGGGCTGGGCTTCGCAGGCGAGCCGGCGGCGCGCTATACGGCGCTGGGGCAGGCGAGGCGCAGCAGCGTCGATACGCGCTGGGAGCAGCCGTGGGGCGAGCAGCGCACGATCCGCGACAATCATACCGAGCTGACGGTGACGCTGACCGGCGACACGCCACTCAACCGGGAGGTCGAGGTCACCTTCCGCCTGTTCGACGACGGCATCGGCTTCCGCTACCGGTACAGCGCCGTTCCGGCCGGGCAGGCGGTGGCGGTGACCGCCGACCGCACGCAGTTCCGCACCGTCGGCAGCTATCGTGCCTGGTGGTATCAGGCGTTGGGTGTGGATCGCGACGAGTATCTCTATACCGAGACCGACGCGCGCCGGGTCACGCTGGCCGAGACGCCGCTGACGCTGAAGGGCGACAACGGCCTCTATCTTTCCTTCCACGAAGCCGCGCTGGTCGACTTCCCCAGCATGTTGCTCGCCGGCGACGGCGCCGGCACGCTGAGCGCGTGGCTGATGCCTTGGCCGGACGGCGTGCTTGCGCGGAAGACCGGCCCCTTCACCACGCCCTGGCGCACCGTGCTGATCGGCGACAGCCCCGCCGCGCTTGCCGACAGCCGCATCGAGCTCAACCTCAACGAGCCGAACAGGCTCGGCGACGTGAGCTGGTTCAAGCCTGGCAAATACGTCGGCGTGTGGTGGGAGATGCACCTCAACCGCTCGACCTGGGCGAGCGGCGCGCGGCACGGGGCCAATACCGCCAATGTGAAGCGCTACATGGATTTCGCCGCGAAATACGGGTTCGACGGCGTGCTGGTGGAGGGCTGGAACCAGGGCTGGGACGGCGACTGGACGGTCGAGGGCGACAAGTTCAGCTTCACCCGATCCTATCCCGATTTCGATCTCCCGGGATTGGCCGCCTATGGCCGCAGCAAGGGCGTGAAGCTGATCGGCCACCATGAAACCGGCGGCGCCGTGCCCAACTACGAGGCGCAGCTCGAGGATGCGATGACGCTCTACGAGCGCGCCGGCGTCTCGACGGTCAAGAGCGGCTATGTCCGCCACAGCGGGGACATCGTGGATGCCGAGGGCGGGCGCCAGTGGTTCGCGGGGCAATATATGGTCCGCCACCACCAGCACGCGGTCGAGGTCGCGGCACGTCACCATGTCGCGGTCGACACGCACGAGCCGGTCAAGGACACGGGCCTGCGCCGCACCTGGCCCAACTGGGTGAGCCGCGAGGGCGCGCGCGGGCAGGAATACAACGCCTGGGGCGTGCCGACGAATCCGCCCGAGCATGTCGCCATCCTGCCGTTCACGCGGATGCTCGCGGGGCCGATGGACTATACGCCCGGCATCTTCGACCTGGCGCACGGCAAGGACGACGCCACCCGCCGCGTCCAGTCGACGCTGGCAACCCAGCTTGCGCTCTACGTGGTGCTCTACAGCCCGATCCAGATGGCGGCGGACCTGCCCGAGAATTACGAGAAGAACCTCGCTGCCTTCCAGTTCATCCGCGACGTGCCGACCGACTGGGAGACCTCAACGACGCTCGCCGGCGAGATCGGCGACTATGTCGTCGTCGCCCGCCAGCAGCGCGGCGGGCGGGACTGGTTCCTGGGCGCGGTGACGGACGAGAACGCGCGCAAGGTCACGCAGCCGCTCTCCTTCCTCGCGCCCGGCAGGCGTTATGAGGCGCAGATCTATCGCGACGGCCCCGGCGCCGACTACCGCACCAATCCGCTCGCCTTCGAGACGGCGCGGCGGGTGGTGACCAGCAGGGACAGTGTCGAGCTGGACTTGGCGCCGGGAGGCGGCGCAGCGATCCGGTTCCGCGCGCTCGACTGACCGCCGCTCTATCGGTCGCTCAAAGGGCGTGAATACGATCTTCAGCACCATGAAGACGAGGATCACCGGGATCAGCAGAACGAACATAATGATCTTCACCGGCCAAGATCTCTCGTCGCTGATTAGAGGTGTCGCATCGGACAGCTGTAACATGCTCGCGGCTATCCGTTGAGGGTGGCCTCGCATGGGCGCATCGGCATTGTCGCTCGTTTGGCCAAACGTGCGTGACCGTGCTGGGATTCGGGCAGCCTTTCGCGCAAGCCCGTGAGGCGTGGCTCAGTGCTTTTCCAGCTTATTTCTCCGCCGTGGCGACCATCACCTCCGTGAGCGTTCCCGCGAGGCTCTGGACGAACTCAGCGCCAGGGTGCTGGCGGCTGCGGTCGCTGGGTTGGTTATCGCGCTGGCGACGTCCCTGATGGCGGAAGAGGGACTGCGCTCCGGGGGCTTGTTAGGTTCGCCTGGTGCGGCGGCGTGATCGTCGCGCTTGCCGATGAAGGTTGACGTGGCTGACGCCGTCCCAAGCGTATCGAGATAGGAATAGCCGACAATTGCCCGCAGCCCGGACGGCGGGCCGAGGCTCCTCCGGAAAGCTCGATCCCGCGGGTGCGCTGCAGGACGAAACCGGCAACCTGGATCGAGAGATGCTGGTCGAGCAGCGAATATTTCGCGCCGATTTCCTTGTTGCTGATCTTCTCGGGTGCGATGTCGGCACTGTTCGCAAGCGCGAAGGTCTCGGCCGAGGGCTGATTTGCAACAGTAAGGATCAGCGGAACGCTACGTCGGTGCCATGCCTTCGTTCCCTTCCGGTCGCGGCGGCAGCAATCGTGCCGGGACGAGGCCGCGCAAGGAGTTTCCCAGCAGGAAACCGGCCCGGCAATCCTCCGGACGCAGGTCTCCTTCGACTGCGCGTCCGGTCTCGATCAGCACCGATCGCAATACGCCCGGCAACAACCCGCGCGACAGCGGCGGCGTCACCAGCACGCCGCCCCGCTCGACGAAGAGGTTCGTGAAGCTTCCCTCGGTCAGATAGCCGTGCTCGTCGACGAGCAGATATTCGAACGCTCCCGAACCAGGCGCGGGCCAGCGGTAGAGCGAGCGATCGCTCGTCTTGTGCATGAGGCGGAAATCCCTGGCGTCGGTGGCCCTGGTCATCAGGCCGACCGGTACCGGGCCGGGGATCGCGGCGGGCACATCGGCGATCTCGACCGTGACCGCCCCGCTTGCGGCCAGAACGAGGCGGACGCGTCTCGGTTCGCCTATGCCGTCGAGCGCGGCATCGAGCTCGCGTCCGATCGTGACGGGATCGCAGGCAAACCCGAGCGCCGCGGCGCTGCGCGCCAGCCGCGCGAGATGATGATCGCGATGGCGAAGCCCAATCTCCGGGTCATAGGCCATCGTTTCGATGAGATCGAGGTCGCGCCTTGCCGCATCGAGGAACTGCGCCTTGACCAGGCATTCCGCCCATTCGCCGGCGGGATCGGAATCGGCGACGATCCCCGATCCGAGCCCGATCGTCATGCGACCGGTTCCCGGTGCATGGCGCAGCGTCCGGATCGCCACGTTGAAGCGCGCATCGCCGCCAGGGGCGATGTGGCCGATCGCGCCGGTATAGATGCCGCGCGGGCCGTCCTCGAGGTCGCCGATGACCTGCATCGCGCGCACCTTCGGCGCTCCGGTTATCGAGCCGCATGGGAACAGAGCCTCGAGTACCGCAACCGCATCCGCGCCCCGCCGCTTGCGTGCTTCGACCGAGGAGACGAGCTGCAGGACCGTCGGATAGCGTTCGACGGCAAAAAGTTCGGGAACCGCGACGCTGCCGGGCTCGGCGATCCGTGCCAGGTCATTGCGCATCAGATCGACGATCATCAGATTCTCGGCGCGCTGCTTGGGATCGCTCGCCAGCTCGGCTGCCGCCTCCCGTACATCGCGTGCGCCATGGTGGGGCATCGTGCCCTTCATCGGCCGGCACCGCACCGTGTTGCCCTCGACCGCGAAGAACAGCTCCGGCGAAAGCGACAGGATCATCTCGTCGCCGGTCGAGATCAGCGCCGAATGTGCGGCGCGCTGGGCGGCGCGAAGGCATCCATAGAGCGCGAACGGATCGCCGGCGAAGGTCAGGTCGGCCATGAAGGTCAGATTGGCCTGATAGATGTCGCCGGCGGTGATCAGCGCCTTGACCTGCTCTATGCGCCGCTGATGCGTGGCCGCCGACGGTCGCGGACGCAAGGGACCCAGCCAGGCCGCATGGGCGCCGGGCAGCAGCTGTGCGATCTCGGCGCTCGAGAGGAGTTCGGGCGCTTCGAAGGCACCGAACCATAGCAGACGCTCGTCCGTGTCTCGGGCGGGTATCTTCGGATTGAGCGCAGCGCCGGCTTCATAAGCCAGATATCCAGCCACGTGATGGCCCGCCGCAAAAGCGTTCCGTACCTGGGCAAGCGCCGGCGCGATCTGGTCGAGCGACCTGGCCTCGAATATCGCGCGCGGAGATCGAAACAGCAGGTTCGATGCCGCCGCGTCGCGCGCATCGTCGATGAGCACGAAAGGTCCGATTGAGTGGAGCGACTGGATCACGACCCCGGGTCGTTAGAACCGGCTCCGCATCGGAACAACAGACATACGGCGGTGGTCGTCGGGATCGATCCGCTCGGCCGCGGCCCGCGTCCGGCCTAGAGCCGGCCGCGGATGCCGAAGAAGAAGGAGCGTCCCGAATATTCGTAGAAGTTCGGCACGTTGCGATAGGTGTTGAACCGCTTGATCGCCGAGCCGAGGAGGTTCGATCCCTGGACATAGACCGAGAAGTTCTTGGTCACGTCGTAGGACAGGCTCGCCGACATCTCGTGGTAGGGGTCTTCCTTGACCGGCAGATAGCCGAGGTTGCCCGACTGCGCATAGACGTAGCGCGACTGGTAGCTGTACGACACCTGCGCGCCGATGCCGTGGTTCTCATAGAACAGCTTGGCGTTGGCCGAGAAGGGGATCGCCCCCGGCAGATCGGTGGTGATGTCGCCCGACTTGGCCCGCGAATGGTTGTAGGTCGCGTTCGCCTGGATGCCGAAGCCGTTGTCGAGGAAATACTGGCCACCGACCTCGATGCCGTAGACGTTGGCGCTGTCGCCGTTGACGACCTGATACTCGACGAAGTTGAAGTTCTGCTGCTGGTTGGCCGGCTGGTTGGTCGGCGTGACGACCACGTCGACCGGGATCGTCGAGACGAAGTTGGTGATGTGCTTGTAGAAAGCCGCGGCGGTCAGCGCGAGGCGGTTGGTCGGGTAATATTCGAGCGAGACGTCGAACTGGTCCGCCTCGGTCGGCTTCAGGTTGGGGTTGCCGGCGTCGTAGATGATGTAGGTGCCCGACTGCGCCGACGTCGCGTCCTTGGCCGGGGACAGCTCGCCGAAGGTCGGCCGCGAGATCGCCTGCGAGGCGGCGAGGCGTACGCGGAAGCCGTCGGCGATGTCGTAGGAGAAATTGGCCGCCGGCAGCAGGCGCAGATAGTCGCCGCCGCCCGTGATGTCGTCCACGGGATTGAAGTTCACGTCATTGTCCTGCGTGCCGACGCGCGGGATGATGCTGGCGATGGTGGCGCCGTAGCCGGTCGACGACACCTTGGTCGACACCAGCCGTGCGCCGAGGTCCGCGCGCCAGCCCTGGCCTTCCAGGTTGAACTGGACATAGCCCGCCCAGGTCCGCTCCTTGATGAGATAGGAGGCGGGCAGGTCGGCCTCGATCACCTGCGTCGAATAGCCGGCAGGGTAGGGCGACAAGGAGCAGCCGGGGATCGGCGTCCCGGTCGCGTCCAGGCAGCTGTTGGGATCGAGGATCGCCGGATTGTTGTCCGCCCGCGGCAGCGCTGCGAGGTAGGTGTCGATGTCGAAATAGGGGAAGTTGCGCGGGAAATTCCCCCGCCGCTTCGACAGGATATTCTCGCGTCCCGGCTGCACCACGTCCGCGCCGAGCTGGCCGAAGGTGAAGGGGTAGCCGCAATAGTTGCAGGACGTCGTGTATTGGTTGTCGATCTGGTCGACGGTCTTCCTGCGGTCGGTCCAGGCGACGCCGAAGGTGATCGACTTGAAGATGTCGTTGCCGACCTCATACTCGCCGTCGAGCTTCACGCCCTGGGTGCGGTCGGCGATGTTCTGGCCCTGGATGCCGATGTAGTGGGCGCGGAAATCGTCGTTGGTCGCCTGGTCGAGCGTCCGCCCGCCGGGGATGGTGATGGCGAGATCGGGCAGGCCGTTGTCGCGGGTGGCGAACGATGCCGAGGCGCCCGGGATGCCCGCCACGACGAAGCGGTTCTGCCCGCCGCTGTTGTCGGTGGCCTTGCCGTAATAGCCGTCGAGCGCGAACTTCCACTTCTCGCCCGCCCGCCAGTCGATGCGGCCGCCGATCTGATAGGTCTCGCTCTTGCGCGGCTCGTCGGTGGTCAGCACCTCGGCGACGAGATCGTTGACGTTGAAGCCGGTGACGACGTTGTTGCCGTCGGTGCGGATCGAGGCGGGGTCCCAGCGCAGCGATCCGTCGTCGCCGAGCGGGTTGAGATAGTTGGACGAACGGTAGTTGTGCTGCGTCACGTCGAAGTGGCTGTAGAGGCCGTCGATCGTCAGCTCGAAATCGCTCGACGGCTTCCACTGGAACGATCCCGCCGCGCCGATCCGCTCGCGCTCGCCGCTCACATAGCCGACGCTGTAGTAGTCGGGCCAGATATAGGCCGGACCGTTCGCGTCCGGGTCGACCCGCCCGTCGCCGTTGAAGTCGATGCCATAGCCGGCTTCGGTGCCGTCGGTGATCGAATACTCGCCGAGGTTGTCGGTGCGGAACTTGTACTTGTTGTAGCTGCCGCCCAGCACGATCCCCATGGTGTCGTCGGCGAAGGTGGTGCTGACCACGCCGGTGACCTTGTAGCCGCCCTTGTCGACCAGGTCGTTGTACTGCCCCTCGATCGAGGCGGAGGCATGGAAGCCCTTGCGGTCGAGCGGGCGCGCGGTGCGCAGGTCGACGTTGCCGCCGATGCTGCCTTCCAGCTCGGACGCGCGGACCGCCTTCTGCACCTCGGCGCCGGAGATGATCTCGGACGGCAGCACGTCGAAGGAGAAGGAGCGGTCGGGCCCGTCGGTCGGCAGGATGCGCCCGTTGAGCGTGGTGATCGCGAAATTCTCGCCGAGCCCGCGGACGGTGATGGCGCGCCCCTCGCCGCGGCCGTCGCGGCCGACGGTCACGCCCGGGATGTTGGCGAGCGCTTCGGCCACGTTGCGGTTGGGGAATTTGCCGAGCTCCTCGGCGGAGATGGCATCGACGATGGTGTCGGCGTCGCGCTTGGCCTGGATCGAGCGCAACAGGCTGCCGCGGACGCCGCGGACGACGATGTCGGGACCCGCGGCCGTCTCGGTGCTATCCGTGGCATCGGGCTGCTGGGCCGGATCGGACAGGACCGTCGAGGGGTCGGGTGCGGCGGTCGAGGACTGCGGGTCGTCAGGCTGGTTCGCCTGGGCAGCCGCTGCGGAGGCGGCCAGCAGCGCCGTCGCGCTGGCTCCAGCGAGCACCACCGTCCGCCACTTACGCCCTCTCGTCATCACCATTCCCCTTCGATGTTTCGCCACATTCTGCTCGGCTCTGGTGAACCGTCGGCGCGATATATTTCGTTTTCGTAACCCGCCTGTAGCAACACTGTCAAACAGAAAAGAAACGAAACGACGGCAATGTTGTCGGGCGCATCCCATGTTGATAAGCATCGCGTAACAGGAGGTTTTCATGTCCGTCACCCGGGACACCAGCGAGAGACGTCAGCAGATCAGCGCGCTCGTGCGCGAGCGGGGGAGCGTGCAGGTGGCGCCGCTGGCGGCGCGGTTCGGGGTATCGGTGCAGACGATCCGCAAGGACCTGCATTTCCTGGAGAAGCGCGGCGTCGCCGAGCGGTCCTACGGCGGTGCGATCTCCGCCGATGCGGTGAACGTCGCGGTCGAGCCCTCCGTCGAGACCAAGCGGGCGATCCACATCGACGAGAAGGCGCGGATCGGGGCGCTGGCGGCGTCGATGGTGAAGCCGGGCGATTCGATCGTGCTCGATTCGGGCACGACCGCGCTGCAGATCGCGCACCACCTGCCGGACGACGAGGATATCACCGTCCTGACCAACGATCTCGACATCGTGTGCGCGCTCGCGCGCAAGGAGCGGATCACGGTGGTGATGCTGGGCGGCACGCTGCGCCGTCGCAACCGTGCCTTCTATGGCGCGCAGACGGTGGGCGCGCTCGACGACCTCCATGTAGACAAGCTGTTCCTGGGCGTGGACGGCTTCGATCTCGAACGCGGCATCACCACCCATTTCGAGCCCGAGGCGATGCTGAACCGCAAGATGGTGCAGGCCGCGCGGCAGGTGATCGCGGTGACCGACCGCTCGAAGTTCGGCCGCGTCTGCCTCCACCGCATCCTCAACGTCGGCGAGATCGACGATCTCGTCACCGACGCGACCGAGGCCGACGGGATGCACGCCGCCGCCGACCGGCTCGGGTTCCGGCTGCACATCGTCTGAGGGTTCGCCCGCCTGCGATGGGGCGACCGGTTTCCATGCACTATCGTCACCCCGGACTTGTTCCGGGGTCCACTCATCGTCTTCGTGAGGCGAAAGAGCCTCTCGCGCTACCCGTGCGGCACGGTGGCCCCCGGAACAAGTCCGGGGTGACGGTGGGGGTGGGGCTTGTCCACCCAGGCAAACGCAGTCAGCCCTTCAGATGGAAGAACCGCTGCGCGTTCTTCCAGTAGATCTTGTCGATCACGTCCCGAGGTAGGTTGAGCCCCTTCGCATCCGCGTTGATCGCATCCACCCGCTGGCTGAGCGGCGTCGCCAGGTAGCGCCAGTCGGCGCGCCACACCCGGTCGGCCTCCTCGGCGAAGTTGCCGGTTGCGGGCGGGTTCTGGGCGCGGGCGGCGGGATCGGGCGGGCTGTCGGTCAGGTCCGTGCCGTACAGGATGCGGTCCTGGTACTTGATGAAGAACGCGCGCACCTTGGCGAGGTCGGCGTTGGACTGGACCTGGAGGTTCGACATGCGTGCCGCCAGGTCCACCACCGTGTTGGGATAACGGTCGAAGAAGCGGGCAAGCTCGTCCACGCTCCATTCCAGACTCGCCATGTGCGCGCCGTCGAAGGCGAGCTTCGGGTGCCGCGCCACGAAGCGGTCGCGCGCGGCCATCAGCGCCTCGTAGCTCGGCTCCTCCGGATGCAGGTACATGTAATATTCGGGATGCTCGCGGAAATAGCTGCGGTCGTTCTCCGTCGTCATCTGGTCGAGCGGCAGCCAGCAGTTCTTGGGCTCGGCCTGATGCGCGATCAGCGGGATGCCGCGCTGCTCGAGATGCGCCATCACGCCGTCGAAGCGCGGATCGTCCAGGAACACGCGCTTGCCGTCGGCATCCTTGGCGACCATGCCGATGTTCTTCCACACCTTCACCGCGATGGCGCCCTCAGCGAACGCCGCGTCGAGCGCGCGGATGGTGCGCTCCGTCCACCCCGGCGTGCCGAAGCCCTGCATCGAGAAGGTGGTGGCGAAATGGAAATGCTTCGGATCGGCCGCCCGCATCCGATGGGCGACCGTCGCCTGCTCCGCGAGCGGCGGAAAATCCGGATAATCCACGTTGATCGACAGCAGCTCGAACCCGTCGCGGCGCACGAGTTCCAGAAAGCGCCGGTCGTCGACGTTGGCATGGAAATGCGCGTCGAACTTGGCGACCTTGGCGAAATCCGCCTCGCTATAGCCCGCCTCCCGTGCAGCGCCGATCAGCAGCGCCGATCCGGTCAAAAGCAGCATCCTGGCCATCATCCGCATCGCGACCTCCCAAACGAAAACGAAACGAAACGCTCGATTATGTTGCGTTTTTGATTTGCGCCGCGCGAGCGGTTGGTGCAAGCTCTTTCTCAACCGCCGCTCGTCGCCCCCGGTGGCGAGGCCGGCCACTGGAAGGAGAGCCAGCGACATGCCGTCCAATCCCGTCACCCGCCGGATCATGCTCGGGCGCCTGCTGGCCAGTGGGGCGCTGATCGCCGCTCCGGCGATGACCGGCCGGGCTTGGGCGGCCGCGCCGGCGGGCGTGCGGCTGTCGGACGGCACGCTGACCATCGATTTCGACGCGGCGATGCGCTCGACCGTGTCGCACGCCGGCAAAGCCGTGACGCCGGGCGGGGCGGGGGAGGCATTGTTCCTCGCCGATCGCCGGCCGGTCGACCGCTTCCTCCTGCTCGACCACCAGGAGGCTCCGGTCAGCGGTCCGCACGGCGCCGGGCGGCAGCATCGCCTGCGCGGCACCGCCGAGGGCGCGGTGGAGCAGCAGCTCGCGATCACCTTCTTCGATCGCTATCCCGGCCTCGCTCTCTACGAGGTGCGCTTCCGCAATACCGGGACGGCGCCGCTGGCCGTCGCGGGCTGGCGGATCGCGACGCACGACCTGCTCGCGCATCCCGACGGCGCCTGGAGCTTCGCGGGCGCCTCCTATCCCGATCGGCGCGACTGGGTGCAGAAGGTCGGTCCAGGCTTCGAGCAGCGCAACTTCATGGGCATGAACGGCTCCGATTATGGCGGCGGCACGCCCGTCGCGGTGGTGTGGCGCCGCGACGTCGGGCTGGCGGTCGGCCATGTCGAGACGGTGCCGCGCCTCGTCTCGCTGCCGGTGGCGGCGCAGCCCGACGGCACCCGCATCGGCCTCACCGGCGACGAGCCGGCGCTGCTCGCGCCCGGCGCCACGCTGACGCTCCCGACCTCCTTCCTGATGGTGCACACGGGCGACCATTTCCGCCCGCTCGACGCCTATCGCCGCATCATGGCCGAGCGCGGGCTGGCGGCGCCGGCGATTCCCGAATCGAGCTACGGCCCGATCTGGTGCGCCTGGGGCTATGAGCGCAACTTCACCACCGAGCAGGTCTACGGCACGCTGCCCAAGGCGAAGGAGCTCGGCTTCGAATGGGCGGTGCTCGACGACGGCTGGCAGACCGCCGAGGGCGACTGGAAGATCGACCGCACCAAGTTCCCGCGCGGCGATGCCGACATGAAGGCCTTCGCCGACCGCATCAAGGCGGAGGGGATGCGTCCGCGGCTGTGGCTGGCGCCGCTCGCGGTCGATCCGGGCACCGACCTGCTGCGCGACCATCCCGATATGCTGCTGCTCGATCAGAACGGCGCGGCGCAGAACGTCAGCTGGTGGAGCGCCTTCACCCTGTGCCCGGCCTATCAGCCGACGGTGGATTTCTTCCGTGCCCAGGTGCGCCGCATCATCGGCGACTGGGGGTATGAAGGGCTCAAGCTCGACGGCCAGCACCTCAACGGCGTCGCGCCCTGCTACAACCCCGCGCACAACCACGCCCGGCCCGAGGAATCCTACGAGAAGCTGCAGGATTTCTGGAAGGCGATCTACGACGAGGCGATCTCGATCAACCCGCAGGCGATCGTCGAGCTCTGCCCCTGCGGCGACAGCTTCGCCTTCCACAACATCCCGGCGATGAACAACACGCCGGCATCCGACCCCACCTCGTCGTGGCAGGTCCGCTCGAAGGGCAAGACGTTCAAGGCGCTGATGGGGCCCTCGGCGCCCTATTCCGGCGACCATGTCGAGCTCAGCGACGGGCGCGACGACTTCGCCTCGACCTACGGCATCGGCGCGATCCCCTCGACCAAGTTCACCTGGCCCAGGGATACGCCCGATCCCACCGACCAGCTGCCGCCCGGCGGCTTCGTGCTGACGCCGGAGAAGGAGGCGCTCTGGCGCAAGTGGATCGATCTCTACAAGGCGAACATGCTCGCCAAGGGGACGTATCTGGGCGGCCTCTACGACATCGGCTTCGACAAGCCGGAGGCGCATGCGATCGAGAAGGACGGCGCGCTGCATTATGCCTTCTACGCGGACAAATGGGACGGCCCGATCGCGCTGCGCGGGCTGGGCGAAGGAAACTACACGCTGACCGACGCCTTCACCGGCCGCGCGCTCGGCACGGCGACCCGGACGCGCAGCACCATTCCCGCGGCGTTCGAGCGATTCCTCCTGGTGCGCGCCACCCCGGCCCAGGGCGCCGCCGCGTGAGCCAGGTTGTCGCGCCGTCCAGCCGCGCCTGGCTCGTCAATGCATTCGTCACCGTCGTCCTGTGGGGCGTGTGGGGCGCCTTCTCCGGCCTGTCCCCGCAGCACGGTTTCCCCGAGACCTTGGTCTATTGCGTCTGGGCGCTGACCATGATCCCGCCGGCGCTCGTCGTGCTGGCGCAGGCGGGATGGAAGCTCGACCGCTCGCCGCGGGCGATCGGCTATGGCCTGGCGATCGGCCTGCTCGGCGCGGGCGGGCAGATGGTGCTGTTCTACGCCGTCGCGCGGGGGCCGGCCTATCTCATCTTCCCGATCATCTCGCTGTCGCCGGTGGTGACGATCGCGCTCTCGTTCCTGCTGATGCGCGAGCGGACCGGGAAGCTGGGCGCGTTCGGCATCGTGCTGGCGCTGCTGGCGCTGCCGACCTTCGACTTCGCGCCGGGCAGCGGGGGAGGCGCGTCGGCGGCGTGGTTGCTGCCGGCGCTGGTGGTGATGCTGTGCTGGGGCGTGCAGGCCTATTTCATGAAGGCGGCCAACCATATCATGTCGGCCGAGAGCATCTTCGTCTACATGACGCTGACCGGGCTGGTGCTGATCCCGGCCGCCTGGGCGATGACCGACTTCGCCAGGCCGATCAACTGGGGGCTCGACGGCCCCGGCCTCGCCGCCCTGATCCAGCTGCTCAACGCGATCGGCGCGCTAACCCTGGTGTTCGCCTTCCGCTACGGCAAGGCGATCATCGTCGCGCCGCTCGCCAATGCCGGGGCGCCGCTCGCCACCGCGCTGATCTCGCTGGTGGTGCTGGGCGTGATGCCCGGGCCGCTCAAGACCGTTGGCATCCTGCTCGCGCTCGCCGCGTCGCTGCTCCTCGCCATCGAGCCCGATGCCAAGGACGACGAGATGGTTCCCGAGACCGCGTAGTTTCGTTATATTTCGATTTATTGCGTTATGCGAATTTCATCGCTAACGACGATCCGGAAAGGAGCCGACGTGAAAGCGATTCGAGACATGGTGCTGCGGCACAAGGCCGGCGAGCGGATCGGCGTGACTTCGGTGTGCTCGGCGCACCCGCTGGTGATCGAGGCGACGCTGCGCCACGCGCTCGCGACCGGCCAGCCGATCGCGCTGGTGGAGGCGACCTCCAACCAGGTGAACCAGGACGGCGGCTATACCGGCATGGTGCCGGCCGGCTTCCGCGACTTCGTGCACGGAATCGCGGACAGGGCCGGCTTCCCGCGCGAGCGTCTGGTGCTCGGCGGCGATCATCTCGGCCCCAACGCCTGGACCGTGCTGCCGGCTGCCGAGGCGATGGACAAGGCCGAGGTGATGGTGGCCGACTATGTCCGCGCCGGCTTCCGCAAGATCCACCTCGACTGCTCGATGAGCTGCGCCGACGATCCGGTGCCGCTGCCCGAACGGACGATCGCCGAGCGCGCCGCCCGCCTGTGCCGTGCCGCCGAGGATGCGTTCGAGGGCGATGCGGACGACGCGCCGGTGTACGTGATCGGCACCGAAGTCCCCGTGCCCGGCGGCGCCGCCGAGGACCTGGAGGAACTGGCGGTCACCACGCCCGAGGCGGCGATCGCAACCGTCAACATCCACGACACCTTGTTCCGCGATGCCGGTCTAGGCGGCGCACTGGAACGCGTGATCGCGACCGTGGTCCAGCCGGGCGTCGAGTTCGACCACGACAAGGTGGTCGACTATCGTCCCGAGCGGGCGACGGCGCTCAGCCGCGCGATCGAGCCGGTCGACCATATCGTGTTCGAGGCGCACTCGACCGACTACCAGACGCCGGAGGCGCTCGCCGCGCTGGTCCGCGACCATTTCGCGATCCTGAAGGTGGGGCCCGGCGTCACCTTCGCGCTGCGCGAGGCGCTGTGGGCGCTCGACGCGATCGAGGCGGAGACCATCGCCGCGCCGCGCCGCGCCCGCGTGCGCGAGGTCACGCTCGCCCGGATGCATGCCGAGCCCAAGCACTGGCGCAAATATTACCACGCGACCGGCGAGGCGCTGGCGCTCCAGCTCCAGTACAGCCTGTCCGATCGCATCCGCTACTATTGGCCCGACCCCGAGATCGCCGCGGCCCAGGACCGGCTGTTCGCCAATCTGCGCGAAACGCCGCCGCCACTGCCGCTGGTCAGCCAGCATCTCCCGCTCGCCTATGCCGCCGTGCGCGCCGGCCGGGCCGCCCTCGACCCTGCCGAGCTCGTCATGGCGCATGTCGCCGCCACGCTCGACGCCTATCATGGAGCTTGCCACCCCGATGCCTGACACCCTGCGCGCCCCCGATGCCGCCGGCAGCGACCCGGTGCCCTGGACCCGCCGGGAGATCGAGCAGCAGCCCGAAACGCTGCGTGCCACCCAGGCGGTGCTGCGCGCACGCCAGGCGGAGATCGAAGCATTCGTCGGACCGCTGCTGGCCCGGCCGGAACTGCGCATCGTCCTGACCGGCGCCGGCACCTCGGCCTTCATCGGCGAGTGCCTGGCACCGTGGCTGTCCGACCTGCTCGGCCGGCCCGTCGAGGCGATCGCCACCACGGACATCGTCAGCGCGCAGGCGCTGCACCTGCGCCGCGACGCGCCGACGCTGCTCGTCTCCTTCGGCCGCTCGGGCAGCAGCCCGGAAAGCATCGCCGCCGTCGATCTCGTCGACGCGACCGTCGCCGAGGCGTACCACCTCGTCATCACCTGCAACCCCGACGGCGAGCTGGGCCGGCGCACGAGCGCGAACACCCATGTCGTCGTCCTGCCGGAGGCGACCCACGACCGCGGTTTCGCGATGACGTCGAGCTTCAGCGCGATGACGCTGGCGGCGCTGTCGATCCTCGGCGGCATCACGGCGCTCGACGCACGCGTCCCGGCCATCGCCGCGGCGGTCGGCGACACGCTCGCGCGATCCGAGCCGGTGACGGCTGATCTCGCCGCGCGCGGGTTCAAGCGCGTCGTCTATCTCGGCAGCGGCGTGTTCAAGGGCCTTGCGCGCGAGGCGGCGCTGAAGCTCATGGAATTGAGCGACGGCGCGGTGGTGACGGCGTTCGACACCGCGCTCGGCTTCCGCCATGGTCCCAAGACGATCATCAACGGCGAGACGCTTGCGGTGATATTCGTGTCCAACGACCCGCTCACCCGCCTCTACGACCTCGACATCGTCGAGGAACTGCGCGGCGACGGCCGGTGCGGTGCGGTGATCACCGTCTCCGCCCGACCGGAGGACAGGGCCGACATCGCCGTCGGCGGCATGGCGGAGGCGGCCGATGCGGACCTGCTCTTCCCCTTCATCGTGCCGGCGCAGCTGTTCGGCCTCCATGTCTCATTGGCGCTGGGCCTCACGCCCGATCGCCCCAATGCGAGCGGCACGGTGAACCGAGTCGTGCAGGGCGTGCGGATCCACGCGCTTCCGGCATGACCGCCCGCGATTGCTTCCTCGGCGTGGACGGCGGCGGCACCAAGACCGAGTTCGTCTGCATCGATGTCGCCGGCACGGTGATCGCGCGCGCCGTCACCGGGACCACCTATCACCTCGAGGTCGGCCTCGAGGAGACGGTACGGCGTCTCGAGCAGGGCATCGGCGCGGTGTGCGGCGACCTCGGGATCACGCCGGCCGTGCTCGGCTTCGCCTTCTTCGGCCTGCCTGCCTATGGCGAGGACAATGTCGCCGACCCGCAGCTGCACGCCGCCTGCCGTCGCCTGCTGGGGCACGACCGCTACGCGTGCGGGAACGATGTCGTCTGCGGCTGGGCCGGATCGCTCGGCTGCGAGGACGGGATCAACATCGTCGCCGGCACCGGCTCGATCGGTTACGGCGAGCGCCAGGGCAAGGCGGCGCGCGTCGGCGGGTGGGGGGAGGTGTTCGGCGACGAAGGCTCGGCCCATTGGATCGCGATCCGGGGCCTCGCCCTGTTCTCGCGCATGAGCGACGGCCGCGCCCCCAAGGGCGTGCTGTACGACCGGATCGTCGAGGCACTGTCGCTGCGCAACGATCTCGACCTGTGCGAGCGCATCATGGGGCCTGCGGGTATGGGCCGCGGCGAGATCGCCAGCCTCGCGAGCCTGGTCTCTGGCGCGGCGGCCGAGGGAGATATCGGTGCGCAGGCCATTCTCGTATCGGCCGCCGAGGAGCTGGCGGCGCTGGCGCTTGCCCTGCGCGACCGGCTCGGCTTCTCGCCCGAGGCTCTGGTACCAGTCTCCTGGTCCGGCGGCGTTCTCCTGCGCGAGCCCCTGGTGCGCGACGCGTTCCTTGCGGAGCTGGCGGGCAGGGGAGGCTTTGCCGCGGTCGAGCCTCGCTACGATCCGGCCTATGGAGCCGCTCTCTATGCCCAGCGGCTGGCGGGCTTCGTGGCGCGCGCAGACACGTAACACGCCTGTCATCCGCTTCGGTTAGCGGCCGCGTCCTTTGAACGACGGGAGCGATCGAGTGGTGTCCAGCAAGGCCGAAACTGTTCGCGGGATCGCCCGGCGGCTTCTTCTCCTGCTTGCCGCCTCCCTCGCGGCACCCGCCACCGCCGCGTCGCCCGCGCCCCTGCCGCTCAAGCAGAACGGCGGCACCTGGCCGTCCGGGCACGTCCAGGGCATCGCCGTCGACGTGCAGGGGGGCTTCATCTACTATTCGTTCACCAATCTCCTCGCGAAATATGATTTCAGCGGAAAGCTGATCGGCACGCTCGTCGGCTGGACGGGCCATCTCGGGGACCTCGACTTCAACCCGGCCGACGGGAAGGTCTACGGCTCGCTCGAATACAAGGACGACAGGGCCTTCTACGTCGCCGTGATCGATGTCGCACGGCTCGACCGCGTCGGCATCGAGGCGAGCGGAACGGACATCTTCCGCACCGTCTATCTGCCCGAGGTGGTGAAGGACTATTCCGCCGACCTCAACGGCGATGGCAGGGTCGAGGGCGATAAGGCGACCGCCTCGCCCGATCACCGCTACGGCTGCTCCGGCATTGACGGTGTGGCGTTCGGCCCCGCGTTCGGCCGCAGCGACGGGCCGCGCTATCTGACCGTCGCCTACGGCATCTACGGCAACACCGCGCGTGCCGACAACGACCACCAGGTGCTGCTGCAATATGACGTGAGCGATTGGGCGCGCTACGCCAGCCCGCTGACCGAGGCTGCGCCGCACCGCAACGGTCCCGCCGCCGTGCACGGCAAATATTTCGTCCGGACCGGCAACACGAGCTACGGCGTGCAGAACCTCTCCTACGACGAGACGCTGCAGCGCTGGTTCCTCGGCGTCTACCAGGGCAAGAAGCCGTCCTTCCCCAACTACCTCCTGTTCGCCGTCGAAGCCCGCGAGCGGCCCGTGCTGTCCGATCTCGTCGGCGTGCCGGGACCCGGGGGCAAAGGGTGGGAGCGGGGCCTGCTGCTCGACCTCGCCGACGACGGCCTGAAGGACGCCGCCACCGATATCCGCGGATGGAACCAGAAGGCTGACGTCGGCTTCCAACCGGTCGGGCAGGGCTTGTTCTACGTCGCCGCGAACTCCGGCGGCAAGGGCGCGCAGACCGCCGACCTCACGCTCATGCGCTGGACCGGGGACGCGGCGTGGCCGTTCGTTCCGGCGACGGCGGAAGACGCGGCCAGGCGATGACCCGCGGAGCGTCCGCCGAAGCCTGAGTGTCACAATTGACGTCTAGGCGTCGCCTCGAATCGAAGCGGCGCTCGGCGGGACAGGGATGAACGGCACCGACAGGGAAAGAGCGCACTGGCTGTTGCGCAATATCCTGCCGCATGAGCCTGCGCTCAGGGGCTGGCTCTCGCGGCGCGCGCTGCCCGGGCTCGATCCCGACGACATCATCCAGGAGGCCTATACGATCCTGGCCGAGCTGGAGAGCGTCGACGCCATCCGTTACCCGCGCGCCTATCTGTTCCAGGTCGCACGGTCGGTGATCACGCGCCACGTCCGCCGCACGCGCATCGTGCCGATCCATGCGGTCGACGACCTCGATCGGCTCGACCATCCCGACGACGCCGCTTCGCCCGAGCAACATGCGATCGACCGCGACGAGCTGCGCCAGCTCGCCCGCGCGATCGCGGCGATGCCGCACAAGACCCGGGAGGCTTTCATCCTCCGGCGCGTCGAGGGATTGCCGCAGCGAGAGATCGCCGCGCAGATGTGCATATCGGAGAATACGGTCGAGACTCATATCTCGCGAGGCATTCGATTCTTGATTGATTGGTTCGGTCGTGGCGGAAAGGCACCGTCCCAAACCTCTAGGGTCACGGAATCGGAGATTGCCTGGGTTGATGGCCGAGCGAGAAACCAGTCGAGACATTGATCGAGCGGCGTCCGAATGGACGGCGCGGCTGGATCGTGGGCCACTGACTCCCGAGGAAGACGCGGCATTCCAGGCCTGGCTGGGCGGCGATCCGCGCAGCCGGGGCGCGCTGCTGCGCGCGCAGGCCTTGTCGATCATGAGCGAGTCCGCCCGGGCGCTTGGGCCCCGCTTCGACCCGTCCGCGTTCGAGGAACCGAAGCGCCCAGCCGCCGCGCGCCTATCCCGCCGGCAGGCGCTGACCTGGACCGGAGGAACGGTCGCGGTCCTTGCCTCCCTGGTGGCGCTGGGCGTCGGCATGCCCGCGTCCGGTGCCGTCATCAGCACCGGACGGGGGGAGATCCGCCTGGTGCCGCTCAAGGACGGCTCGACCGTGCTCCTGAATACCGAGAGCAGCGTCAGGGTCCGGTTCGACGAAGGCGAGCGGCTGGTCACGCTGCTGAGGGGCGAAGCTTATTTCTCCGTCGCGCGTGACGAGAGGCGGCCCTTCATCGTCGAGGTGGACGGACGCCGCCTCCATACCACACAGGCGGGGTTCAGGGTCCGCAAACTCGACGCGGACCCGGTCGACATATTGGTGCAGCGCGGACAGGTCGATCTCGCCGCGCTGGCGCTCACGGCCAATACGCGGCTGACCCTGGTCGATTCCACCGAACGGCCACAGCCGATCACGCCCGAGGCGGTCACGCGCGAGCTGGCGTGGCGCGACGGAAAGCTCGCCTTCGAGGGGGAAACGCTGAAGCAGGCGGCGGACAGCTTCGCGCGCTACAGCGACACGCGCATCCTGATCGGCGATCCGGGCCTGGCGCGCGAGCCGGTGACCGGCCTGTTCGCCGCCAACGATCCAGTCGGCTTCAGCCGCGCCATCGCGCGCGTGTTCGACGCCCGGCTCGAGCAAAGAGGCGACGACGTCGTGCTGACGCGCCGCGCTGCACCACACCCGTTTTAAGCCCCTCCCCTTCAAGGGAGGGGTTGGGGGTGGGGGAGTGCGGCAGGCCGTGTTGGTTGAGGCGAGTCCCCACCCCAACCCCTCCCCTGAAGGGGAGGGGCTAGATTTGCTGAAAAATTTTCGCCGCCGATAGCGGAAACGGCCGGCCGACGGCTCTCAACCGCAAACGCCGCGACCGACGCGGCAAGCGGGGGAAGTCAGTCGATGAAATCTCGTCATTCCATCCTCACCTGTGGTGCTGCCATCGCGGCACTGGCGATCGCCGCGCCGGCCCAGGCGCAGGAACGCGTCTTCGACATTCCGGCGCAGCCGGCGGTCCGCGCCATTCCCGAGCTGGCGCGCCAGGCGCAGGTGCAGATTGTCGCACCCGCGCGCGATCTCCAGGGCATCTCGACGCCGGCGGTCAAGGGGCGGATGGACGTGCGGACGGCGCTGCGCCGCCTGATCGCGGGCACGCCGCTACGGATCGATTCCGACGATGGCCAGATCATCACGTTGCGCTCGTCCAGCCAGGGCGCGTCGAACGCAGAGCAGGGCGAGACCATCGGCACCGGCGGTCTGCGCGGCCGCATCCTCAACACCGCGACCGGGGAATATGTGCGCAACGCCGAAATCCGCGTCGAAGGCACGCCGATTGTCGCCTATTCCGAGGACGGCGGCGCCTTCCGCCTGACCGGCGTGCCGGCCGGCGAGGTGACGGTCGCAGTCAAATACACCGGCCTCCAGGAGGAAAAGGCCACCGCCACGATCGCCGCGGGCGAGGTGACGACGCTGGATGTCGAGCTGAAGGCGCTGTCCTACATCGCCTCGGGTGAGGAAAATCCCCAGGACATCACCATCACCGGCCGCCGCGACGGCCAAGCCAGCGCGATCATGGAGCGCCGCGCCGCGTTGAACGCCAAGAACGTCGTTCCCGCCGACAATTACGGCGCGCTCACCATGGGCGACGTCGGCGAGTTCCTGAAGAACATGCCCGGCCTGTCGCTCGACTATACCGAGGTGGATGCGACCAAGGCCCGCATCGGCGGCCTCGATCCCAAATATACGACCTTCACTACCGACGGCGCGCGCATGGCGACGGCGACCTCGAACAACAACAACGGCCGCGAGAACTCGTTCGAGCAGATGTCGATCACTGGCATCGCCGCGATCGAGCTCAACAACACGCTCACCGCCAGGATGGACGCCGACGCTCCCGGCGGCACCATCAACCTGCGCAGCAAATACGCGTTCGAGCGCAAGGGGCGGCAGTTCCGCTTCCAGCTCGGCGGCGTCGGCACCTCGGATTCCGGCTTCTCGCAGGCCTATTTCCCCGACGACCGCAAGCATCCGCGCATCTACCCGTCCGCCCAGATCGGCTATTCCGACGTGCTTCTGGACGGCCGCCTCGGCATCTCGTTCAACGCCAGCTATAATGCCAATTACGTCCAGCAGGACCGTATCCAGACCGACTGGTCCTACCTCCCCGACGGCCGGGTGATCCCCTATCAGGTGATGTGGCGCCCGGGCCCGAAGCGGACGCATCGCAAGGCCGCCAACCTGGCGGTGGACTACAAGATCTCGGACAAGCTCACCTTCGGCGTGCGCAGCACCTATTCGATGTACGACGTCGAATATTTCAACCAATATACTTTCCTGATCTTCGGCACGACTGCGCGATCCTATGCCACGGCGGATTCGACGCCGACCCATATCGTCGTCAATCCCAACGGACAGAACACCCGTCTCCACACCCAATATTCGCATCGCTATGCGGGCACGCCGTCGTGGTTGGTGGCGCCGAAGCTCGAATATAAGGACGACACGTTCGAGGCGACGCTGCGCGGCAGCTACTCCAGTTCGGCCTTCCACTTCCGCGACAACAGCAAAGGCTTCTTTCAGCGCACCGACAGCTGGTTGACCGGCATCGGCTTCACGATGGACCGGCCGTCGGAGGATTCGAATGCCTGGACGCTGACGCAGACGGCCGGCCGATCCTGGGGCGATCCCACCAACTTCAACCGCGACCTCGCGATCGGCTACAACATCCGCACCTCGGAATCCGACGCCCGCAACGAGATGTACGGCGGCAACCTGGACCTGAAGAAACAGCTCGATCTCGGCGCGCTTCCGGTCACGCTCATGGCCGGCGCCGGCGCCCGCAAGAACGACTGGCGGACCAACGAGGGCTCCTATCAGCAATTCCGATATGTCGGCCCGACGGGGTCACAGACGGCACCCGAGGCCGTCATCCCCTGGACCGAGAACTACAAGTTCCAGATCATCGGCTTCGACGCCGGCAACATGAACGCGCAGAACTGGCGCGCGGACAGCAACTATGCCGTCTACGACATCTACCAGGCGCATCCGGAGTATTTCGTGCCGGACATGCTGGGCAATTTGAAGCGCCGGCTCGACAACGACAAGCGCGTCCAGGAGGACGTCTACGCCGCTTATTTCGAGGCACAGACGCGCATCGGCCGCGCCTCGTTCGACCTCGGCCTGCGTTACGAAAAGACCAAAACCGCGGCCAAGGTCGCGAACACCCGGCCGATATCGGAGGTCAAGGCGGCCGGCTATCCGGTGAACGGGAACTCCGCCACCACCGTCGAGGGCCTGCTCTACCAGTATAACGGCGGCACCTATTCCACGCGCCGCGGCGACTATGACGACTGGTTCCTCAGCGGCGGCGTCAAGTACGACTTCACCGACAAGCTCGTCGGCCAACTCGCCTTCAGCCAGTCCATCCTGCGCCCCGACTACGGCAACCTCGGCGGCGTCGTCTCGGTCAACGACGACACGCAGATCGTCACCGTGCCGAACCCGCTGCTGAAGCCCGAGCATTCGACGAAATACTACGCCAGCCTGCAATATTACCTCGAGCCGTCGGGCATCGTCGGCCTGTCCGTCTACAAGCTCGACATCAAGGACATGCAGGTCACCGGCATCACCGTCGATCCCGAGGACGTCGGCTACGACCCCGGCGATTACGCGGGCTACACCTTCCGCAGCGCGCAGAACGCGCCCGGCACCAGCACCAACACCGGCCTGACGCTGGAATACGACCAGCAGCTCACCTTCCTGCCGGGAATGCTGCGCGGGTTCGGCCTGCGCGGATCGGTCACGATGATCGACCCCGACGGCGTGCGCGTGAACATGCCGAAAAGGTCGGCCAACTGGGGCATCCGCTACAGCTACAAGGCCTTCGACATCCAGCTCACCGGCAACGCGCAGTCGAAGTACCGCACCAGCGCGCTCGGCAACACGCCGACCACCGCCAACAACGGCATCCTCTACCACGCGCCCCGCGAGCTGTGGAACATCAGCGCCAGCTACAAAATCTCGAAGAACTTCGAGCTGATGCTGGCCGGCCGCAACATCTTCAACGCGCCCGACGTCATCTATTCCAACATCCCCAGCCGCGTTCAGCAATACAGCATCTACGGCTCGATGTGGAATTTCGGGATCAAGGGCGTCTTCTGAGGAAATCCGCGATGACGCTGACCATCGATCGCCGCAGCCTCGTTCTCGGCGGCACGCTCGGGCTGGGAGCGCTCCTGCTCCCGACAGGGGGCGGCCTCGCGGCCGAGCTGCTCGGCGCGACGGGGTTCACGCACAATGTGGCGAGCGGCGAGCCCGGCTCCGATTCCATGCTGCTGTGGACGCGCTACGTGCCCGCAGCCGGCGACGGCATCGTGCGGCTCGACGTAGAGCTGGCGCTCGACCCCGATTTCACGAAGGTGGCCGCCGGCGGAAGCGTGCGCACCGGCGCCTATCGCGACTGGACCGCCAAGATCACCGTCGACGGACTGCGGCCGGGGACCGTCTACTGGTACCGCTTCATCGCCCCCGATGGCGCCAAGTCCCCCGTCGGCCGTACCAAGACCTTGCCTGCGGACGATGCCGCGCGCTTCGGCCTCGCCGTATTCTCCTGCTCGAACCTCCCGATCGGCTGGTTCAACGCCTATGGCCATGCGGCAGCGCGCCCGGACCTCGACCTCTGGCTGCACGTCGGCGACTATGTCTACGAATATGGCATGGCGCCCTATCATGCCGAGGACCTGGTCGCCGGCCGCATCGTCGATCCCGACCGCGAGATGATCGCGATCGGCGACTATCGCCTGCGCTACGCCTGCTACCGCGCCGACCCCGATCTCCAGCGCCTGCACCAGATGGCGCCGATGGTCGCCCTCTGGGACGATCACGAATCCGCCAACGACAGCTGGGAAGGCGGCGCGTCCAATCACCAGCCGGCGAGCGAGGGCGACTGGAACGCCCGCCGCGCCGCCGCGATGCAGGTCTATCGCGAGTGGATGCCGGTCTCCGACGAACCTTGGAAAACCTATCCGCTGGGCCGGCTCGCCACGCTCTACCGCACCGAATCGCGCCTGCTGGCCCGGACGAAGCAGGCCGACATCGGTGCGGCCTTCCGCGCGGCAAATCCCGACGCCGCGCTCGAGGCGTTCCGCGACGGCGCCTGGCAGGACCCGTCGGCGACGATGCTCGGCACGACCCAGGAAAGCTGGCTGGCGCATGAGCTGAAGGCCAATGCCCGCTCCACCGCCTGGCAGCTGATCGGCATGGGCACGATCCTGGGCCGCACGGTGATGCCCGCGGACGCGGTCGGCTGGCTCCGCCCTGACGCGAGCGAGAAGACGGTCAACGGCTTCAGGAACAATATCCGCGCGGCCAAACTCGGCCTGCCGATGTGGATGGACCGCTGGGACGGCTATCCCGCCGCGCGCTCGCGCCTGCTGAAGGCGGCACAACAGGCGGATGCCGACCTGGTGATGCTGTCGGGCGACAGCCACAACGCCTGGGCCTATGCGCTGACCGAGGACGGCCGGCCCGCCGGCGTCGAGTTCGCCGGCCACGCCGTCACCTCGGGCGGGATGGAGGGCGGCATGGGCGCCGATCCCGCAACCGTCGCCAGGGGCTTCGTCGCCGCCAATCCCGAGCTCAAATGGGCCGACACCAGCCGCCGCGGCTACATGATGATCGAGATCACGCCGAAGCGCGTGACCGGCGAGTGGCTGTTCCTGCAGACGATCAAAGCCCGCAGCACCGCGCTCGCCGGCTCGCATCGCATGTCGGTCGATCGCGGGCGGAGGGTATTCGGCGGCTGATGGGGCACCGGTTACCGCCGTTCTTCTAGATAACGCTATCAGGCGATCACCGCGCATATCGGCTTTGTGTGCACTGCACCGTTGACAGGTCTGACCACTCTTGCGTAGCTTGAAAATGTGACCGCTACCAAAAAGGGCGGCACATCAAGCCAGGAGAGGATCATGACCAAGCTTCGCACCCGTCCGCCTATCCGTTCGGCCGCGCTGACCGCCGCGGCGCTGCTGGCCGGTGCGTCCTGGCCCGCCCTCGCGCAGGATCAGGCGCAGACGCAGCAGGCCGCGCCACCCGCGACGCAGGAACCCGCCACCGCCGACGATCAGCAGGCGGATATCGTGGTCACCGGTTTCCGCGCCTCGCTGCAGAGCCAGACCGAGGCGAAGCGCAACTCGATCGGCTTCACCGACACGATCTTCGCGGAGGACATCGGCAAGTTCCCCGACACCAACATCGCCGAATCGGTGAACCGCATCCCCGGCGTCACCATCACCCGCGAGGTGACGGGCGAGGGCAGCAACGTCGCGATCCGCGGCCTCGGCACCAACTTCACCCGCGTGCTGCTCAACGGCGCGCCGGTCGCGGTCGCCTCGGTCCGCTTCGACGCGCAGAGCACCAACCGCGAGGTCGACCTCGACCTGCTCCCGACCGAGCTGTTCACGCAATTGACCGTCAGCAAGTCCCCGGTCGCCTCGATGGTCGAGGGCGGCGCCGCCGGCACCGTCAACCTGCGCTCGGCGCGTCCGTTCGACAACCCCAAGCCCTACATCAGCTACGGTTTCCAGGGCTCCAAAGTCAGCAGCGCCGACAAATGGGGCTATCGCGGCTACGCGATCGCCAGCGCGACCTTCGGCGACTTCGGCATCCTGATCGGCGGCGCGGCGGTCAAGAACCGCTTCCGCGTCGACGGGTTCGAGACGATCGGCTGGACCAACCCCAACCTGTCCGCCGCGCAAAACACGAATGCCAACCGCAATTCGACCGGAGGCGGCAACTGGGCGATCCCCGGCACCGTCCCGGTCAACGCCGGCAATGGTCTGACCACCGGCACCGTGATCGATCAGGCCTTCCTGCTCGCGCACAATCCCGGCGCGACGATCGAGCAGATCGACAACGGCCTGCTCCCGCGCCTCGGCCGGCCGCGCACGGAGATCGGCGAGCGCACGCGCTACAACGCGCTCGCCTCGTTCGAATGGCGCCCCAGCGACGCCTTCCACTTCTACCTCGACGGCATGTACGCCAAGCGCGACACCGATTTCACCCGTACCGCGATGAACTGGGCGGTGCGCAATGGCGCGGCGATCCCGCTCAACACCACCTACGACAAGAGCGACTGCTCGGCCGGCTGCACCGTCACCGGCGGCACCTATGCCAATGCGCAGTTCTTCCTCGAATATCGCCCCTATCGCGACAAGCAGGAATATTGGGGCGTCAATCCGGGCGCCGAATTCACCATCAACGAATGGATCAAGGGCGACCTCCAGGCCAATTACACCAAGAGCACCTTCCGCCGCGAAAGCCCGACCGTCCTCGTCATCACGCCGCCCAGCAGCGGGACGACGGTGACCTACACCAACAACGGCGGTATCCCCGACATCTCGACCAACATCGACCTCAACGACCCCAACAACTTCGGCTGGGCCGGCGGCGGCCGCGTCAACTTGAACGGCGAGGAGCGCGAGACCGAGACCAAGGGCATCCGCGGCAGCCTGTTGTTCGGCGACGAGAAGCGCTTCAGCGTCCGCGTCGGCGGCGCCTATGACGACACCAAGCGCCGGATCACGCCGTTCGACAACACCAACCCTTGGCAGAACCTGATCTGCGGCAACGGCCCCAGCGTCACGCTGCCTGCGCCCAACCGCCAGCCGATCTGCGACGGCGCCAACCTGCCGGGAACGGCGGCGCCTCCCGGCTATCCGACCTATCCGGCCTATGGCACCGGCTATTCGAGCGGCCTCCCGCCGCTCGTCTATGCCGGCTCGCGCGTTCCCACCGCGCTGGTGCCGAGCTACCTTCGGCCCGGCAGCAACGGCTTCATCACCGTCGATTGGGACAAGTTCCGCGCCGACACCAATTATGACGAGCTGCTGGCCGGCGCGACCGAGGTCGGCAGCGGCAGCAGCGGCGCCAACGGCGGCCTGATCCGGGAAAAGGTCACCGGCATCTTCGCCGAGGCCAACGGCGTCATCGACATCGGCGAGAATACGCTGCGCCTCAACGCCGGCATCCGCTACGTCCGCACCGAGCAGATCGTCGGCGGCCGCGTCAGCGTGCCCGATCCGCGCAACAGCGTCGGCGGCGTGACCTGTCCGGGTACGTCTCCCGCCTTCGCGCTGAACGGGGCCTGCTATCCGAACATCGATACCTTCCCCAACTCGCGCACGCTCTATTCGAACTTCCTGCCGTCGGCGAGCCTGGTGTTCAACATCGGCCGCAACGCGGTGGCGCGCGCATCGGTCTCGCGGACGATGACGCGGCCCGATCCCAATGCGATGCTGCCGGGCGCGAGCTTCGTCCAGCCTTCCGCCGACGTCGGCACGCTCGGCAACAGCGAGCTCGATCCGTACATCTCCGACAATATCGACCTCGGCTTCGAATATTACACGGGCGGCGAGGGCGTGATCGCGGTCGCGGCGTTCCGCAAGTCGATCACCGGCTTCACCGTCAACGGCCTGCGCACGGTGCCGTTCAGCTTCCTCGCGCCCTACGGCATCACCTTCGCCTCGCTGACGGCGGCGCAGCAGGCCGCGCTGATCTCGCGCGCCCAGGCCGGCCAGCGGCCCGAGGACGTCGACATCGTGCTGCAGCAGCAGGTCAACGCCGACGGCAAGCTCAAGGTCAACGGCCTGGAGTTCCAGATCACCCAGCCGCTCGATTTCCTCACCCAATATATCGGCGTCCGCGGCTTCGGCTTCCAAGGCAACCTGACGCTGATCGACCAGAAGGGCGAGGGCGCCGGCGCGCCCGCGGTGGCGCTGGGCGTGGCGCCGACCACCTACACGCTGACCGGCTATTATGACGGCGGCCCGCTGTCGGCGCGGCTGACCTATACGTTCAACGAAGGCTCGCAGGGGTCGAACCCCAACCAGAACGGCATCCCCGCCGCCGCGATCTTCGGGCGCGACTATTCGCAGCTCGATTTCTCGGGCAGCCTCGATCTCGGCAAGATGTTCGACAACAAGTACCTGCCGACGCTGGTGCTGAACGTCATCAACATCACCAAGGAAGCGCAGAGCAGCTACTTCCAGTTCCCCAATGCGACGTACAACGAATACAATCCGGGCCGCACCATCCTGGTCGGCATCCGCGGCAAGTTCTGACCTTTTCCCCTCTCCCCTTGGGAGAGGGAGGGGCCCGCCGGCGCAGCCGGTGGGAGGGTGAGGGCGACCACGCTGGCCGCAGTCACCCTCACCCTCCCGCCGCCTTCGACGGCTCCTTCCCCTCCCAATGGGAGGAGAGGGACAGCAAGATTCCCTCCCGCCCGGACAGGCGCTAGTATCCACCCGTGCCGATGCCGGGGACCGTCACCATCCGCGACCGATCGCTGCGCCTCAAGCGCAAGAGCGGCACGCCCGTCTGGCTCTCGCTGCTGTGGCGCATCGCGTTGGCGTTCGGGCTGATCGGCATCGCGCTCGCGGTCCACTGGTTCGACCGCGACGGCCTGCGCGACAATCTCGACGGCCACGTCAGCTTCGTCGACGTGCTCTACTTCACAATGATCACCGTCACGACGGTCGGCTACGGCGACATCGTGCCTGTCACCCCGCAGTCGCGGCTGTTCGACACCTTCGTGGTCACGCCGATCCGGCTGTTCGTCTGGCTGATCTTTCTCGGCACGGCCTATGATTTCCTGCTCAAGCGCGTTTGGGAGCGATGGCGGATGAGCATCATCCAGCGGAACTTGCACGGCCACGTCGTCGTCGCCGGCTATGGCACCAGCGGATCGGAGGCGGTGAACGAGCTGATCCGCCGCGGCACCGATCCGAAGCGGATCGTAGTGATCGAGGAGCGCGACGCCGCGCTCGCCGAGGCGGAGGAACGCGGCGTCGCGGTGATCGACGGCGACGCCACCCGCAACGCCGCGCTGGAGGCGGTGAAGCTCGACCGCGCCAGTGCGCTGATCGTCTCGGCCGGCCGCGACGACACCTCGATCCTGATCGTGCTGACCGCCCGCCGCATCGCGCCCAAGGTGCCGATCAGCGTGGTGATCCGCTCCGAGGACAATGAGCCGCTCGCCCGCCAGGCCGGCGCCGACACCGTCATCAACCCCGCCAGCTTCGCGGGCCTGCTGCTCGCCGGATCGACGCACGGCCCCCATATCGCCGATTATCTCGCCGACCTCGCCGCCGCGCACGGGCGCGTCGCGCTGCGCGAGCGTGCGGTGGCGCCGGCGGAGGTCGGCCGCCCGCTCGCCGCCATCGAGACCGGCCTCGGCGTGCGCATCTATCGCGGGGACAGCGTGTTCGGCTTCTGGGACGCCGAGGCGCGCGCGCTCGCGGCCGGCGACCAGATCGTCGAGATCGTTCCCGGCACGCCGCGGGAGAGGCAGGCTTAGGGCCGGTGCAACAATTGTTTGCGCGATTTTTCGGCGCTGCCGCCTAGATAGCGCTGGCAATGCCGCATCTGACCCATCTCGACCGGCTCGAAGCCGAATCGATCCACATCCTGCGCGAAGTCGCCGCCGAGGCGGAGCGTCCGGTGATGCTCTATTCGATCGGCAAGGATTCGGCGGTGATGCTGCACCTCGCACGCAAGGCGTTCTTCCCCGCGCCGCCCCCATTCCCGCTGCTCCACGTCGACACCACCTGGAAGTTCCGCGCGATGTACGAGCTGCGCGACCGCGCCGCCGCGGCCGCTGGCATGGAGCTGCTGGTGTGGAAGAACCCTGAGGCCGAGGCGCGGGGGATCAATCCCTTCGACCACGGCAGCCTCCACACCGACCTGTGGAAGACGGAAGGGCTCAAGCAGGCGCTCGACCATTATCGCTTCGACGCCGCGTTCGGCGGCGCCCGGCGCGACGAGGAGAAGAGCCGCGCCAAGGAGCGCGTGTTCAGCTTCCGCACCGCCCAGCACCGCTGGGACCCCAAGGCGCAGCGCCCCGAGCTCTGGCGCCTCTACAACGCCCGCAAGGCGAAGGGGGAGAGCATCCGCGTCTTCCCGCTCTCCAACTGGACCGAGCTCGACATCTGGCAGTACATCGCCCGCGAGGGGATCGAGATCGTGCCCCTCTATTTCGCCGCGCCGCGCCCGACGGTGGAGCGCGACGGGCTGATCCTGATGGTCGACGACGACCGCTTCCGCCTGGCGCCCGGCGAGGTGCCGGTGGAGCGCTCGATCCGTTTCCGCACGCTCGGCTGCTATCCGCTGACCGGGGCGGTGGAGAGCAATGCGGCGACCTTGTCCGAGGTCGTGCAGGAGATGCTGCTCACCACCACCAGCGAACGCCAGGGCCGCGCGATCGACCACGACGCCGCGGCGAGCATGGAGAAGAAGAAGGTGGAGGGCTATTTCTGATGGGAGGCGTGACTCAGATCCTCCCCGGGACGGGGAGGTGGCAGCGCGCAGCGCTGACGGAGGGGGCTCTCCTCCCGGCGTCGTCCTCGTGGCGCTCCCCCTCCACCACGCCGCTGCGCGGCGCGGTCCCCCTCCCCGTGCCGGGGAGGAGCTTGTGAACCACTACCGACCCGACGCCCTCATCGCCGCCGACATCGACGCCTATCTCGCCGAACAGGCGAACAAGTCCCTCCTGCGCTTCCTCACCTGCGGCTCGGTCGACGACGGCAAGTCGACGCTGATCGGCCGCATGCTCTACGACGCGCGCACCGTGTTCGACGACCAGCTCTCCCAGCTGGAGGCGGATTCGCGGCGCGTCGGCACGCAGGGCCAGAATCTCGACTTCGCGCTGCTGGTCGACGGCCTCTCCGCCGAGCGCGAGCAGGGCATCACCATCGACGTCGCCTATCGCTTCTTCGCGACGGCGCGCCGCAAGTTCATCGTCGCCGACACGCCGGGCCACGAGCAGTACACCCGCAACATGGTCACCGGCGCCTCGACCGCGGACCTCGCGGTGATCCTGGTCGACGCGCGCAAGGGCGTCCTCACCCAGACGCGGCGCCACGGCTTCCTCGTCAACCTGCTCGGCATCCGCCGCATCGTGCTGGCGGTGAACAAGATGGACCTGATCGGCTGGGACCGCGCCGCCTACGACCGCATCGTCGCCGATTTCGCCGCCTTCGGCCGCTCGATCGGCATGGCGGAGGCGGTGGCGATCCCGATGGCCGCGCTCGGCGGCGACAACATCGCCGCGCGCTCGGAGCATACGCCCTGGTTCACCGGCCCGACGCTGATCGAGCACCTCGAGACGGTCGAGATCGACGCCGACCGCGACCCCGACCGGCCGTTCGCGATGCCGGTGCAATGGGTCAACCGGCCCAACCTCGACTTCCGCGGCTTCTCCGGCCTGATCACCGCCGGCACCGTCCGCCCCGGCGACCGCATCCGCACCGTCCCCTCCGGCCGCGTCTCCCATATCGAGCGCATCGTCACCCTCGACGGCGACCTCGACGAGGCGGTCGCCGGCCAGTCGGTCACGCTGACCCTCACCGACGAGATCGACTGCTCGCGCGGCGACGTCATCGCCGCCGCCGACAGCCCGCCCGAGGTCGCCGACCAGTTCCAGACGACGCTGGTCTGGATGGACGACGAGCCGCTCCAGCCCGGCCGCGGCTATTGGCTGAAGTCGGGCGCGACCTCGGCCACCGCCAGCGTCCGCGAGCCCGACCACGCGATCGACGTCAACACCCTCGCCGAGCTGCCCGCCAGGACGCTCGGCCTCAACGACATCGGCGTCGTCGAGATCCACCTCGACCGCCCGATCCCCTTCGCGCCCTATGCCGAAAGCCGCGACCTTGGCGGTTTCATCCTGGTCGACAAGCTCACCAACAAGACCGTCGCCGCCGGCATGATCACCCGCGCGCTGCGCCGCAGCCGCAACGTCCATTGGCAGGCGATCGAGATCACCCGCGAGGCGCACGCCGCCCAGAAGCACCAGACGCCGCGCCTCCTGTGGTTCACCGGCCTCTCCGGCTCGGGCAAATCGACCATCGCCAATCTGGTCGAGAAGCGGCTGCACATGCTCGGCAAGCACAGCTTCCTGCTCGACGGCGACAATATCCGCCACGGCCTCAACCGCGACCTCGGCTTCTCCGACGCCGACCGCGTCGAGAACATCCGCCGGGTGGGCGAGGTCGCGCGCCTCATGACCGACGCCGGCCTCATCGTCCTCACCGCCTTCATCTCGCCGTTCCGCGCCGAGCGCGAGCTGGTGCGCGGCCTCATGCCCGAGGGCGAGTTCGTCGAGATCTTCATCGACACCCCGCTGGAGGTGGCGGAGGCGCGCGACACCAAGGGCCTCTACGCCAAGGCGAGGGCAGGGGAGATCGCCAACTTCACCGGCATCTCCAGCCCCTATGAGCCGCCCGAGCACCCCGACATCCGCATCGACACCACCAGCATGTCGCCCGAGGAAGCCGCCGAGCTGATCGTCGACCGCGTGATCGGCGCCTGGACGCCGGTGATATGAGCCCCGCCGCAAAGCTCCTCCCCGGCACGGGGAGGGGGCGTTGCGGCTTTGGCTTGCCCCCGGCAAGCCAAGATCGTGTCCGGGGGACACGATCTCGCCGCAACGCCGGCCGCAGGCCGGTGGTGGAGGGGGCCCAGTTGCAACGGATTCCGGTGCCGAGGGCCCCCTCCACCGCGCCGCTGCGCAGCGCGGTCCCCCTCCCCGTGCCGGGGAGGAGCTTTGCGACAGGACTCCAACAATGACCGACGCCGAACTCGCCCACGCCATCGCCGGGGAAGCCGGCACGCTGCTGCTCGAGCTGCGCCGGGGCCGCGCGCCCGGCCGTGCGCTCGGCGACGCCGGCGACCGCGAGGCGCAGGCGCTGATCGCCGCCCGCCTCGCCGCCGCCCGGCCCGACGACTTCGTGCTGTCGGAGGAAGCGGCCGACGACCCCGCCCGCTGCGCCGCCTCGCGCCTGTGGGTGGTCGACCCGCTCGACGGAACCGCGGAATATGCGGAAGGCCGCGACGACTGGGCGGTCCACATCGGCCTCAGCATCGACGGCGCGCCCGCGGCCGGCGCGGTGGCGCTCCCCGCCCGCGGTCTGGTGATCGCGACCGACGCCCCGCCGCCGCCCGCGCCGCTCCACCAGCCGCCGCGCATGGTCGTCAGCCGCTCGCGCGCGCCGCACGAATGCCCCGGCATCGCCGCCGCGATCGGCGCCGAGCTGGTGCCGATGGGCTCGGCCGGCGCCAAGGCGATGGCGGTGGTGCTGGGGGAGGCCGACATCTACCTCCACTCCGGCGGCCAATATGTCTGGGACAATTGCGCCCCCGCCGCGGTGGCGCTGGCGGCGGGGCTCCATGTGTCGCGACTGGATGGCAGCCCGCTCGTCTACAATTGCGTCGACACCTATTTACCGGATTTGCTGATCTGCCGGCCGGAGCTTGCCGAACCGGTGCTGAGATTGGTCCGCGGCTGACACCTACACCGAGCGGCACTTCACCTCGACCATATACCGCCGGAAGTGGCCGTCACACTCTCCAAACCCGCGCACACCGTATACGGACAAAGCCATATCTGAAACTGATTGTGGTTAATAAGCAACAGTTGCGAAACAAAACTTCGTGCTTTGGAAACTTTGTGTTGAACGCTGACTGTTAAGAATTGACCATGGCGCCTCCATCGGTCCGGCAGCGATATCGCTCGCCCGCATCAAATGGGGGTTCGCATGACCAGAATATTGCGTCGTCATCTCTTGGCCACCACGTTGCTGATCTCTACGAGTGCCCTTGCTTCACCGGCCTTCGCACAGGATGCCCAGCCCGCGCAGTTAGGCCAGCCGCAGACGCCAGCCGCTGCCGATATCGCCCAGCAACAGAGCGATGCGACCACGCCCGACACGCAGGGCACCGGCAACGACATCATCGTCACCGGGACGCTGTTCCGCCGCACCGATACCGAGACGGCTTCGCCCGTCACCGTGCTCACCTCGGACAATCTCGCCAAGGCGGGCGTCACCAACATCGCCGACGCGATTCGTTCGGTCTCCGCCGACAGCGCCGGCTCGATCTCGACGGGCTTCCAGGGCGGCTTCTCCGCGGGCGGCCAGGCAGTATCGCTGCGCGGCCTCGGCGTGTCGTCGACGCTGGTGCTGATCGACGGCCTGCGCTCGACCAACTTTCCGCTCAACGACGACGGCCACAACGCTTATACCGATCTCAACTCGATCCCGTTCAGCGCGGTCGAGCGGGTCGAGGTGCTGAAGGACGGCGCCTCGTCGACCTATGGCGCCGACGCGATCGGCGGCGTGGTCAACGTCATCATGAAGAAGCAGTTCACCGGCGTCGCCGGCACGGCCGAGGCCGGCGTCGGCGAGGACGGCTATGCCTCGCGCTACCGCGCCAACCTGACCGCCGGCATCGGCGACTATGACGCCGCCGGCTGGAACTTCTACATCAACGGCGAATATCAGCGCGACGGCCGCGTCTCGGTGCAGGACGTCGGCTTTCCGTTCAATACGACCGACCTGAGCTCGATCGGGCTCAGCGACAACAACGCCGACGACAGCTCGCTGACCGGCACCGGAGCCAACGGAACGGTCAGCGCAGTGGTGCGCCGGACCACCCAGACCAACCTGAACGATCCGTTCACCGGCGGCACGACCGAGACGGGGCAATATACCACGCTCAATCTCGGCAGCTGCACGAACGGCACCTTCACCGTTGCGGGGGCGAGCGGCGGCACCGGCTGCCGTCATGATACGACTTATGAGTATTCCCAGGTTCAGCCGAAGCAGGAACGCTTCAGCTTTACCGGCCGCCTGAGCCTCCGCCTCAGCGACAATATCGAAGCCTATGCTCTCGGAAGCTATGCCCAGAGCGAGGTCGATATCATGGGCCTGCCGCCCTCGGTCCGCCAGCGCCAGCCTTATGGTGCGCCGCCGACGGTCGCATCGAACAACCCCGGCGTCGTGCTGCCGGTCTGGATCTGTCCGTCGGGCGTGGATTGCGCCAATCCCGCGACGGCAGGTCGCCAGCTCAATCCGAACAATCCCTATGCGGCTGCTTTCGCCAATGATCCGGCTAATGGTGCGGCGCGCATTTACTACCGCTTTGGCGATATCCTGGCCCAATCGCACCGCAACAATGAAGTGATCCGTGGCGCCATCGGTTTGAACGGGCAATTCGGCGACGATTGGAATTGGCGGGTCGAGGCGGTCGGCGCCCGCGACAACTACCGCCAGAACTCCTTCGGCGTGATCAACATTGCGGGGCTCCGGCAGGCGATCAACACCGGCGCATACAATTTCGTCGATCCTAGCCAGAATACCGACGCCGTACGCCAGATGATCGCGCCGGAGGTCGTATCGCGCGCCTATACCTCGATGGCATCGCTGGACGCCTCGATCGCGAAATCGCTGATGCAGCTGCCGGGCGGCCCCCTGCAGCTTGCCATCGGCGGGCAGGTGCGCCGCGAGACGCTGAACAATCCCGGCATCAACCCGGATCTCGAGAACTACGGCAACACGGCGGCCGCGTTCGGCAAGCACACGGTGTCGGCCGCCTATTTCGAGCTCAGCGCGCCGATCCTCGAGCAGCTCGAGGTTACCGCCTCGGGCCGCTACGACCATTATTCGGAAGGATTCGATCACTTCTCGCCGAAGGTTGGCTTCAAGTTCACGCCGATCCGCCAGATCGCGTTGCGCGGCACTTATTCGGAGGGCTTCCGCGCGCCGACCTTCGCGGAAAGCAATCCGCGGTCGAGCTTCCCCGGCTTCGTCAACCTGACGCCGCCATGCAGTTTCCAACTACAGCACGGCGCTACGCCGGGTCCGAACGGCACTTGCACGTCCACCAATCCTTATAACCAGCGCTATGCCGTCGGCGGCGGTTTCCAGGGTAACCCCGATCTGAAGCCCGAAACGTCGCGCAGCTTCACCGCGGGCCTGATCGCCCAGCCGACCCGCTGGTTGAGCCTCACCGTCGACTATTATAACGTGAAGAAGAAGGACGTGATCGTCGCCGGACCGGATCTCGGCAGGGCGCGCGACCTCTACTTCTCGTCGAATAGTCTCGCCGAGGCGCAGGCCGCGGTGGCGTCGCTGCCGGGCTATTCGGTCGGCGCCGTCGACGCGATTGACCCGCTGTTCCCGAATGCTCTGCCGCGCGTGCTCGTGATCAACGCGCCGTACGTCAACGCCGGCTACTTCAAGACCGAGGGTGTCGACTTCTCGGCCACCGCTACGGTGCCGTTCAGCGATACGGTGAAGTTCACGAGCCGCCTCGACGTAACGGCGATCCTCAAGTTCAACGTCGATTTCGGCGATGGCGTGATCCGCAAGTACGTCGGAACGCTGGGGCCGTATGAGCTGTCGTCGGGCGCCGGCACGCCGAAGTGGCGCGGCAACTGGCAGAACACGCTCGAGATCGGCGACTTCTCCGTGACCGCGACGACCTATTATGTGTCGAAGATCAAAGCGGTCGCCGCCGATGAGGTGAGCCCCGACGACGACGGCAACATCGACCTGTCGTGCGAGAATGCCGAGCTCTATCCGGGCCAGTGCCATATCAAGCGCTTCATCTACGCCGATCTGAACCTGGCGTATAAGGTGAACGACAACTTCACCTTCTTCGGCACCGTCAACAACGTCACCAACGAGCGGGCACCGCTGGCGGCGGCGTCCTATTCGGGCACCAACTACCTGCCGACCTGGCATTATGCCGGCGTCATCGGCCGCGTGTTCCGGGCGGGCGCCAGCTTCAAGTTCTGACGCTTATCCGCTTGCCGAATCAGGAGGGCGGCCCTTCGGGGCCGCCCTTTCTGTTCGCTGCGGCGGCCAGCGGAAACTGGAACTGGCGCGGATCGACGTTCAGGCGTGCCGCGTCCATTTAAGCCCCCGAAGGAGAGAGACCTTGTTTGCTGAATGCTGGTCCGGGAATCGTGCTCCTGCGAAAGCAGGAGCCCTGGATCACGGGACATCGCCTGCGGCCTGAGCTCCTGCTTTCGCAGGAGCACTGGCACTGCTTCATTCTGGACAGGATCCTAGTTGCCGGCGGATCGCGGGGCGTGGTTGGACACTCTCTTGAGCAATGGCTCCGCGCCGTCACCGGGACGCGCCCGAAATAAGGGTCGCAAGCTAGCGGTAATAATTGTTCGCATGCTATTTTTACCGTGATTTACATGCAACAGTGTTGCCGTTCCTTTTCTCAAATCTGTCATTTTGTATTGAACGGCGGTCGGAAACCCTCGACGATAAGCTATCGGGCCGCAGACCCGTCTCATTCGCGTAATCGGGGGGATTACATCATGACCTATATGCTGCGCCGTCGCCTGCTGGCGACGACTCTGTTGATTTCCGCTGCCGCTTTCACCACGCCTGCGTTTGCTCAGGACGCCGGGTCCTCGAATCAGGCAGCGACGCAGGATTCCCAGACGGCCGAAGGGCAGGGGGCGGGTGAGGACATCGTCGTCACCGGTTCGCTGTTCCGCCGCACCGATACCGAGACGCCGTCGCCGGTCACCGTGCTGACCTCGGACAATCTCGCCAAGGCCGGCATCACCAGCATCGCGGAGGCGATCCGCTCGATCTCGGCCGACAGCGCCGGCTCGATCGGCACCGGCTTCCAGACCGGCTTCTCGGCCGGCGGCTCGGCGGTGTCGTTGCGCGGCCTCGGTGTGTCGTCGACATTGGTGCTGGTCGACGGCCTCCGCTCGACCAATTTCCCGATCAACGACGACGGCCACAACGCCTATGTCGACCTGAACTCGATCCCATTCAGCCTGGTCGAGCGGGTCGAGGTGCTGAAGGACGGCGCCTCCTCGACCTACGGCGCGGACGCGATCGGCGGCGTGGTCAACCTCATCCTCAAGAAGCATTTCACGGGGGTCGACGGCCTGGTCGAGGCCGGCGTCGCCGAGCGCGGCGATGCGGGCCATCAGCGCGCCAATCTGACGCTGGGCTACGGCGACTATGATGCGAACGGCTTCAATGTCTACATCAACGGCGAGTATCAGCGCGACGGCCGCGTCTCCAACCACAGCCGCGGTTTCCCTTACAACACCCGTGACCTGACGCCGATTGGCGGCAACGACGGCAACTCCGCCGATCAGTCGCTGACGGTCAACACGCCGACCGCCTATGTCACCCGCGTCGGCCAGACCGATCTCAACAATCCGTTGAGCGGCGCGGCGGGGTCGCCGGCGACCAACCAGTATCTTGCGCTCGGGCTGCAGAATTGCACCACCGGCACCTTCACCGTGACCACGGGATCGGCGCGCGGCACCGGCTGCAAATACAATCTCGAGGATATGTACCGCCAGATCCAGCCGCTGCAGGAACGCTGGTCGATCAACGGCCGCGTCAGCGTGCGGGTCTCCGACGATATCGAGGCCTATGTCACCGGCAGCTACAGCCGCAGCGACGTCAGCATCACCAGCGCCTTCCCCTCGGCGGTCCGCCAGACGCAGCCGTTCGGCGCCGCGCCGAGCGTGGCGTCAAGCAATCCCGGCATCGTGCTGCCGGTCTGGATCTGCCCGTCGGGCAACAACTGCGCGGACCCCGCCACGCCGGGTCGCCAGCTCAACCCGAACAATCCCTATGCCGCCGCCTATGCCGACCGGCCGGCAGAGGGTGCGGCGCGCATCTATTACCTGTTCGGCGACATCCCCGCCGGCAGCGACCGCCGCAACGAGGTCTATCGCTTCACCGGTGGCCTCACCGGCAGCTTCGAGGGCGGCTGGGACTGGCGGGTCGAGGGCGTCTATGCCCGCGACAACCTCCACATCACCCAGCACGGCCTGCTCAACATCGCGGCGCTGCGCCAGGCGATCAACACCGGCTCGTATAACTTCGTGAACCCGTCGGCGAACAGCGACGAGCTCCGCCAGACGCTCGCTCCGGACAAGACCACGCCGTCGCATTCGGAGATGTACGGCCTCGACGCCTCGGTCGCCAAGAAGCTGTTCGACCTGCCCGGCGGCCCGCTCCAGCTCGCCGTCGGCGGCCAGGTCCGTCACGAGGAGCTCGAGAACAACAATCAGAACGCCGCGCTCGACACCTACGGCCTCACCACCGCGTCGGCGTTCGGCAAGCACACGGTCTCGGCCGCCTATTTCGAGATCGACGCGCCGGTCCTGAAGCAGGTCGAGCTCAACCTTTCCGGCCGCTACGACCATTATTCGGAAGGGTTCGACCATTTCTCGCCCAAGGTCGGCGTCAAGTTCACGCCGATCCCCGAGCTGGCGCTGCGCGGCACCTATTCGGAGGGCTTCCGCGCGCCGACCTTCGCCGAATCCGGCCCGCGCAGCCAATATGCCGGCTTCGTCACCACCTCCCCGCCGGGCAATTTCTGCGCCCAACACGGCGGTTCGGCGGGAGCGCAGAATGCCTGCGTCTCGGGCGGCAACCCCTATAACCTGCCCTATTCGCTGGGCCGCGGCGTCGCCGGCAACCCGGATCTCAAGCCGGAAACCTCGCGCAGCTTCACCGCCGGCGTGATCTTCCAGCCGGTCAAGTGGCTGAGCCTCACCGCCGACTATTACAACGTCAAGAAGAAGGACCTGATCATCGCCGGCCCGCAGATCGGCGACGCGGTCAACGCCTATTTCAGCGCGCCTAACCTCGCCGCGGCGCAGGCGGCGGTGGCGGCGATCGGGCCGGGCTATTCGGTCAACACGGTCGACGCGGTCGATCCGCTCTATCCGAACGCCCTGCCGCGTGTGCTGATCATCAACGTGCCCTATGTGAACGCCAACTACGCGATGACCTCGGGCCTCGATCTCGCCGCGACCGCGACGATCCCGCTCGGCGGCGACGCCACCTTCACCAGCCGGGTCGAGGTGACGCACGTCTTCAAGTACGACCTCCACACCAGCGCGGGCGTGCAGCATTATGCCGGCACCATGGGGCCCTACGACCTGTCGTCGGGCAACGGCACGCCGGATTGGCGCGGCAACTGGCAGAACACGCTCGAGGTCGGACCCTACTCGATCAGCCTGACCGCCTATTATGTCGGCAAGATCAAGGCGGTGGCGACCGACCAGGGCAACCTGTCGACCGACTGCTCGGCGGCGCTCTACAAGGCGGCGGGCGACACCACCGGCGAGAAGTTCTGCTACGTCAACAGCTTCATCTCGACCGACCTCAACATGTCGGCGCGGGTGGCCGACAACTTCAGCCTGTACTTCAACGTGAAGAACCTGCTCGACGCGCGCGCGCCGGTTGCACCGGCGGCCTATTCGAGCGCGCCGAACTTCTTCACGAGCTGGCACTATGCCGGCCTGATCGGGCGCCAGTTCCGCGCCGGCGCCACCTTCAAGTTCTAACCACGGCCAAAAGGTTGGGGAGAGGGTAGGGCGGCCCCGCAAGGGGCCGCCCTATTTTCGTGCGGCCGTCCCGTGCCGGTACGGGATACCTCGATCCATCCGTCATCCGGCGAAAGCCGGGATCTCAGGCCGGATCGGATCATCGCATGAGATCCCGGCTTTCGCCGGGATGACGGCCATCTGCCGTTTCTCCGAAATCTCCTCCGCCCATTCAACCTAGAAGCCGTGCCGCAGGACCCATCGAACATCCCATGTTCTTATGAAGAACATTCCACAAACATCGCCACTTTTCCCCGTTTCAGGCAGATTTTCCCCGTCTGTGGCAGCTAAAACCATTGCGGCCCCAAGCCAATTTTGGTAACCAAAGCAACAGAGGGGCAGACTCCCGCCTTCATGAGCCGATCCTGGTTCGGGAAACCGATTCCGGAGGCGGGGAGCCGTTTGTCCGTGGAACGGCAAAGTGGACGAGGCGGGACTTTACGAAGGTGCGGGATTGCAGGCCGTCGACCCCAAGGGTCGCGTCGCCATCCCCGCAGACTTCCGCTCCACCATCGACCGCAACTCGCAGGCGAAGATCATCGTCGTCGGCTTCCACCCGACGCTGCCGTGCCTGCGCGCCTACGACACCGCCTGGTCGCAGTCGGAGGAGCGCCGCTTCCGCCGCATGGCCGACGAAGGGGTCGACATCCGCGAGATCGAGCGCCAGCGCGAGGCGGTGTTCGGCGACGTCGAGCGCGCGAGCTTCGACCCCAGCGGCCGCTTCATCCTGCCGGAGTTCTTCAAGGACGAGGCGAAGATCGCCGACTGGGCCTTCTTCGTCGGTGCCGGTCCCACCTTCAACATCTGGGCGCCCGACGTGCTGCTCGCGTCGGACGAGGCGAGCCCCCGCCTCAAGGGCCGCTGCGCGCACATGATGGCCAACCGGAAGGCGCGCGGATGATCGCCGCGCGCGCCCATATCCCCGTGCTGCTCGACGAGGTCGTCGACGCGCTCGCCATCGCCCCCGGCGAGCGCCACGTCGACGCGACCTTCGGAGCGGGCGGCTACACGGTCGCGTTCCTCGAGCGGGGAGCCGAGGTGGCCGCCTTCGATCGCGACCCTACCGCGATCGAAGGCGGTCGACCCCTCGCCGCCGAGGCGGATGGCCGGCTGATCCTGATCGAGGCGCCGTTCTCGGCGATGGAGAGCGAGCTCTCCGCCCGCGGCCTCGTCCCCGTCGACGGCGTGACGATGGACATCGGCGTCTCGTCGATGCAGCTCGACCAGCCCGATCGCGGCTTCTCCTTCCAGGCCGACGGCCCGCTCGACATGCGGATGAGCCGTTCGGGCATGACCGCCGCCGACTTCGTCAACACCGCCGACGAGGGCGAGATCGCCGACGTGCTCTACCATTATGGCGAGGAGCCGCGCGCCCGCCGCGTCGCGAAAGCGATCGTCGCCGCGCGCCCGCTCGCGCGCACCGGCGAGCTGGCCGAGGTCGTGCGCAAGGCGCTCGGCCACAAGCCGCATGACAAGAAGGATCCGGCGACCCGCACCTTCCAGGCGATCCGCATCCATCTGAACCGCGAGCTCGACGAGCTGAGCGAAGGGCTGGAGGCGGCCGAGCGCGTGCTGAAGCCGGGCGGCCGGCTGGCGGTGGTGACCTTCCACAGCCTCGAGGACCGCATGGTCAAGCGCTTCCTGCGCGAGCGCAGCGGCGGCGAGCCCGCGGGATCGCGCCACCGCCCGGCGGCGCAGGCGGCGAACGATCCGAGCTTCGAGACACCGGCGCGGGCGGTCCGCGCCAGCGAGAGCGAGATCGCGCGTAACCCGCGCGCGCGGTCGGCGACGTTGCGGGTGGCGCGGCGCACCGCCGCTGCGCCGTGGCGTACCCTGGGAGACAAGTAATGGCGTCCATGAGCTTCAAGGGATTCGGCTGGGTCCTCGGCATCGCGACGGTGCTGCCGGCCTGCTACATGGTGACCTCGGCGGTCGCCTCGGAGCGCGGCCGCGTCGAATCGGTCGATCGCGCGATCGTGCAGGCGAAGCGCGACATCCGCAGCCTCGAGACCGAGTTCGAGACGCGCGCCAGCCTCGCCCAGCTCGAGCGCTACAATGGCGAGGTGCTCGCGCTCACCGCGCCGCGCCCCGAGCAATATCTGGCGAGCGACACCGCGCTCGCCTCGCTGCAGCCGCTCGGCGGCGGGCAGGCGCCGCAATATGCCTCGCTGGTGGTGCCCTCGGGCATCCAGGCGGCGCAGCCGCAGACCGCCGCGGTCGAGGCTCCGGCCGCCGCCCCGGCTCCGGCGCGGACCGCCGCCCCCGCCGCGGTCGAGGTCGCGTCGAACGAGGGCGCGTCGAACGAGGTCAGGCGCGCGGTCGCCGCCGGCCGCGCGCAGGCGGTGGCGATGCTCGACCACCGGCTGATCAGCGAATCCACCCTCGGCGACGTCGTCGCGCGCGCCCGCAGCGAGACGGCGGCGTTGCGTTGATCGTCCTCGTCGCTCCTGCTGCGGCCGAGCGCCGCCGGGAGGGCGGCCGGCATTCGCTGGTCGCGGTGGCGCATCTGCGCCTGACGATCCTGATGCTGCTGTTCGTCTTCTCGACGATCCTGATCGTCGGCCGGCTCGGCTGGCTGGCGCTGTCGGCGGAGCCCGCGACCACGCGTGACGCCGCCGCGGCGCTGGTGCCGCTGCGCGGCGACATCGTCGACCGCAACGGCGCGTCGCTCGCGCGCACCATCGACGCCTGGTCGATCGGGGTGCAGCCCGGCAACATCATCGGCGACAAGGTCGAGCTGGCGCAGAAGCTCGCCGCGTTGATGCCGGAGCGCGATCCGTCCTATTACTACCGCCTGCTCACGCTGAAGGCGCCCTTCACCTACATCCGCCACCGCGCGATGCCCGAGCTGGTGACCGCGGTGAACGCGCTCGGCGAGCCCGGTATCACCTTCGCGCGCGAGCCGGAGCGGCTCTATCCGCAATCGGCGCTGGCGGCGCAGGCGCTCGGCTATCTCAACGCCGAGCGGCGCGGCGTGCGCGGCATGGAGAAGGCGCTCGACGCGCGGCTCACCAACCGCGCGCTGCGGTCGCAGCCGGTCGCGCTGTCGCTCGACCTGCGCGTGCAGGGCGCGCTCGAAAGCGAGCTCGGCCGGGCAATGACCTCGTTCCAGGCCAAGGGCGCGGCCGGCATCGTCCTCGACGTCCACACCGGCGAGGTCATCGCCATGTCGTCGCTGCCGACCTTCAACCCGAACAAGGTCCGCAGCGGGGAGGGCACGCTGCTCAACAACGTGACGCAGAGCGTCTACGAGCTCGGCTCGGCGTTCAAGCCGATCGCGATCGCCGCTGCGATCGACACCGGCACCGTCACCTCGATGGCGCGCAAGTTCGACGCGACCCAGCCGCTCCAGGTCGGCCGCTTCAAGATCAAGGACGATCACGCGCAGAAGCGCTGGCTCAACATCCCCGAGACGCTGATCCACTCGTCCAACATCGCGACGGCGCGCATCGCCGACGAGATGGGGCAGGAGAAGCTGTCGGCGATGTTCCGCAAGGTCGGCTTCGACACCGCGCCGGACATCGAGATCGAGAAGGCGCATCCGCTGTGGCCGCGCTTCTGGGCGCGCACCACGGTGATGACCACTGCCTACGGCCATGGCATCGCGGTGACGCCGCTCCACCTCGCCAGCGCCTATGCCGCGCTGGTCAACGGCGGCATCTGGCGGCCGGCGACGCTGCTCAAGGTCGAGCCGGGCCATGCTCCCGAGGGCCGCCGCGTCATCTCGGAGGCGACCAGCGCGCGGATGCGCCAGCTGCTCCGCCTGATCGTGCTCGACGGCACCGGCCGCAAGGGCGAGGCGCCCGGCTACCGCGTCGGCGGCAAGACCGGCACCGCGGAGAAGCCAGGAGCGGGCGGCTATTCGAAACATGTCAACGTTTCGACGTTCGCGGCGGCTTTCCCGATGGACGCACCGCGCTATGTGGTGATCGCAATGCTCGATTCGCCCATCGGCAATGCCGAATCCTTTGGCCTGACCACCGCCGCCTACACCGCTGCGCCGGTGGTGAGCCGTCTCATCACGCGCGCGGGGCCGCTGCTCGGCGTGCAGCCCGACATGAACCGCGACGTCGACGTGTCGGACCTGGAGCCGCTGATCTGGCACAAGCCCGGCGAGGACCCGGGGCTGGCCGAGTGAGGCTGGGGAAATTTTCTCTGCCCTCGCCCCTCCGGAGGAGGGGAGAGGGTTGCGCAGACTTAGGTCTTGCGCAGCAAGGCCTTAGTCGGAGCTGGGAGAGGGGTGGGCGCTTGCGCAGCAAGCGCGCGAGGCTCCGCCTCGCTCTACCCCTCTCCCAACCTCCGCTAGGCGCCCCGGCTACGCCGGCGCACCAAGCTGCGGTAACCCTCTCCCCTATCAAGGGGAGAGGGCAGCAATGAAACTCGGCCAGCTCACCGGCAACGGCGAGGACGCAGCCGTGACCGGTTTCGCCATCGATCACCGCAAGGTCGCGCCGGGCACCGTGTTCGGCGCTTTCGAGGGCACGCGCGTCAACGGCGAGGATTTCATCCCCCAGGCGGTGGCGAGCGGCGCCATCGCCGTGGTCGCGCGGCCGGAGGCGCGGGTCGAGGGCGTGCTCCACATCGCCGACACGCACCCGCGCGAGCGTTTCGCCCGGCTGGCGGCGAAGTTCTTCGCGCCCTTCCCGGAGACGGCGGTCGCGGTCACCGGCACCAACGGCAAGACCTCGACGGTCGAGCTCACCCGCCAGCTCTGGCGGATGGCGGGCTTCCATGCCGCCTCGATCGGCACGCTCGGCGTCACCACCGCCGACGACCGCGTGACGACCGGGCTGACGACGCCGGACATCGTCACCTTCCTCTCCAACGTGGCGGGCCTGGCGCGCGAGGGGGTGAGCCATCTCGCCTTCGAGGCGTCGAGCCACGGCCTGTCGCAATACCGTACCGAGGGGCTGCCGGTCCGCGCCGGCGCCTTCACCAACTTGAGCCGCGACCATCTCGACTATCACGGCGACATGGCCGCCTATTTCACCGCCAAGCTCCGCCTGTTCGCCGAGGTGATCGATCCCGACGGGACGGCGGTGGTGTGGGTCGACGATCCCCATTCCGAGCGGGTGATCGACCTCGCCCGGATGCGCGGGCTCAAGCTGGTCACGGTCGGCGAGCACGGCGACACGCTGCGGCTGGTGTCGCGCGATCCGACCTTGCTCGGCCAGGCGCTGGTGATCGCGGCGGAGGGGCGCGAGCACAAGGTCACGCTGCCGCTGATCGGCGCCTATCAGGCCGCCAATGCGCTCACCGCCGCGGCGCTGGTGATCGCGACCGGCGGCGATGTCGCCACGACGCTCGCCAATCTCGCCCGCCTGGCGCCGGTGCGCGGCCGTCTGGAGCGCGCGGTGATCACCAAGGCTGGGGCGCCGGTCTATGTCGACTATGCCCATACTCCCGACGCGCTCGAGGCGGCGATCGCCGCCCTCAAGCCGCATACGGCGGGCCGCCTGATCGTCGCCTTCGGCGCCGGCGGCGACCGCGACACCGGCAAGCGCGAGGAGATGGGCGCGGTGGCGGCCGCACGCGCGGACGTCCTGATCGTCACCGATGACAATCCCCGCAGCGAGGATCCCGCCGCGATCCGCGCCGCGATCCTCAAGGGCGCGCCGAACGCGACCGAGATCGGCGACCGCCGCGCCGCCATCGCCCACGCCATCGCCGAGGCCGGGCCGGAGGACATCGTCCTCATCGCCGGCAAGGGTCATGAGCAGGGCCAGATCGTCGGCGACCTCGTGTTGCCCTTCGACGACGTCACTGTCGCACGCGAGGTGGCGGCATGAGCGCACCCCTGTGGACATCCGCCGAGATCGAAAGGGCAACCGGCGGCACCGCGAACCGTAGCTTCGCGTGTGGACATGTGACATTCGACTCTCGCGAAGTGACCAACGGCTCCCTGTTCATCGCCCTCAAGGGCGAGACCACCGATGGACATCTCTACCTCGACAAGGCGATCGCCGCCGGCGCGACCGGCACGCTGGTCAGCCAGCCGACCGACCACCCCGCCGTCCAGGTGCCGGACACCATGGCGGCGATGGAGGCCCTCGCCCGGGCGGCCCGCGCCCGCACCGCTGCGACGGTGATCGGCGTCACCGGCTCGGTCGGCAAGACGGGCACCAAGGAAGCGCTCGCGGAGGCACTTTCCCGCGCGAATCAAGGCTTTGTCCACCGCTCGGTCAAGAGCTACAACAACCACACCGGCGTGCCGCTCAGCCTCGCGCGGATGCCGGCGGCAAGCCGCTTCGGCGTGTTCGAGATGGGCATGAACCACGCCGGCGAGCTCTCGGCGCTCACCCGCCTCGTCCGTCCCCACATCGCCCTCATCACCGCCATCGCTCCCGCCCATACCGCCTTCTTCCCCGACGAAAGCGCCATCGCCGACGCGAAAGGCGAGATTTTCCAGGGTCTTGAACCGGGCGGCACCGCGATCGTCCCCTACGACAGCCCCCACCGCGACCGCCTGATCGCGGCGGCCGAGCCCCATGCCGGCCGCATCGTCACCTTCGGCCTCGACCAGGGCGCCGACGTCCACGCGATCGAGACGATGCCGGCGGCGAACGGCGGCACCTTCGTCAGCGCCGCGATCGGCGAGGACCGCGAGCTCAGCTTCACCGTCGCCCACCCCGGAAACCATTGGGTTTCCAACGCATTGGCGGTTCTGGCGGCGGTCGATGCGGCAGGCGGCGACCTCGGCCTCGCCGGCCTCGCGCTCGGCGAGCTGCCGGGCCTCCCCGGCCGCGGCGCGCGCCTGCTGGTCGAGGTACAGGACGGCACCGCGCTGGTCATCGACGAAAGCTACAACGCCAACCCCGTCTCGATGCGCGCGACGCTGGCGGTGCTCGCCCGCGAGCCCGGCCGCCGCATCGCCGTGCTCGGCGGGATGCGCGAGCTCGGCGACCAGAGCGCCGCCTATCATGCCGGCCTGGTCGGACCGATCGACGAAGCGGGGCTTTCCTACGCCATCCTGGTGGGCGAGGAGATGGCCCCGCTCGCGCAAGCCCTTGAGGGCCATCTCGATTTCGTCCATGTGCCCGACGCCGCAGCCGCGCGCGACCGCCTTCAGGCGGTGCTGGCGCCGGGCGATGCGGTTCTCGTCAAGGGATCGAACGGAATCGGGCTGGCGGCGGTGGTCGCGGCGTTGGCCAGGCAATCGGTTGGGGTAGGGGGCTGATGCTGTACTGGATCGCCGAGCAGCTGGGCTTCCCGGGAGTCCTGAACCTCTTGCGCTACCTGAGCTTCCGCACCGGCGGCGCCGTGGCGACGGCGCTGCTATTCGGCCTGATCATCGGCCCGCGCTTCATCGGCTGGCTGCGCATCCGCCAGGGCAAGGGCCAGCCGATCCGCACCGACGGCCCGCAGAGCCATCTCGCCAAGCGCGGCACGCCGACGATGGGCGGGCTCATGATCCTGACCGCGATGACGCTCGCCATCTTCCTGTGGATGGACCTCGCGAGCGCCTATGTCTGGGCGTGCCTTTTCGTGACGTTGGGCTTCGGCCTGATCGGTTTCCTCGACGATTACGACAAGGTCAGGAAGGCGAGCACCGCCGGCGTCTCGGGCAAGCTCCGCCTGCTCGGCGAGTTCGTCATCGCGGGCGGCGCGGCGTGGCTGATCACGCGCGGCAACGGCACGCATCTCTACGTGCCCTTCTTCTCGAGCTTCTCGCTCGACCTCGGCTATTTCTACATCCTGTTCGGCGCGTTCACGATCGTCGCGTTCGGTAATGCCGTGAACCTGACCGACGGGCTCGACGGCCTCGCGACCATGCCGGTGATCATCGCCTGCGTCGCCTTCATGATCATCGCCTATCTCGCCGGCAATGCGAAATACGCAGTCTACCTCGGCATCCCGCACGTGCCAGGGGCGGGCGATCTCGCCGTCTTCTGCGGGGCGATCGTAGGAGCAGGGCTCGCCTTCCTCTGGTTCAACGCGCCCCCGGCAGCGGTGTTCATGGGCGATACCGGCAGCCTCGCGCTCGGCGGCGCGCTCGGCACGATCGCGGTGGTCGCGCACCACGAGATCGTGCTCGGCATCATCGGCGGCCTGTTCGTGGTCGAGGCGCTCAGCGTCATCATCCAGGTGTTCTTCTACAAGCGCACCGGCAAGCGCGTGTTCCGCATGGCGCCGATCCACCATCATTTCGAGCAGATGGGCTGGAGCGAGCCGACCGTGGTGATCCGCTTCTGGATCATCGCGCTGGTGCTGGCGCTCGCCGGCCTGTCGACGCTGAAGCTGCGATGATCACCAGCCCGTCCTGGCGCGGCAGACGCTATGCGGTGCTGGGGCTGGCGCGCTCGGGCGCTGCGACGGTTCGCGCTCTGGTGGCGAGCGGAGCCAAGGTGGTCGGATGGGACTCGAACCAAGACACTGCGCGCGGTCTCGTCGGACAACTGAAATCTGATCGTGAGCAATATGAGGCCGAGCCAGGCTTCATCTTGAAGAATTGGGAGCTCGCTCTCGACCTGACGGGGTTCGAAGCCGTTGTCGTCTCGCCAGGCGTGCCGCTCAATCGGCATCCGGTTGCCGAGAAGGCTGCGCGCTATGGTCTCCCGCTGATCGGCGACATCGAGCTGTTCGCCGAAGCGCGCCCGTCGCTGCCGCCGCACAGGGTCGTCGGCATCACCGGCACCAACGGCAAGTCGACCACCACTGCGCTCATCCACCACATCTGCGAGACCGCCGGCCTCCCGGCGCGGCTCGGCGGCAATATCGGCCTGCCGATCCTGGGGCAGGACCCGCTGCCCGAGGGCGGCGTCTACGTCCTCGAGCTGTCGAGCTACCAGATCGACCTCACCCACAGCCTCGACTGCGATGTCGCGGTGCTGCTCAACATCACCCCCGACCATCTCGACCGTTACGACGGCTTCGAAGCCTACGCCGCCGCCAAGGCGCGGTTGTTCGCGATGCAGTCGCCTGGCCATGCCGCGGTGATCGGCATCGGCGACGAGCCCTCCGCCGCCATCGCCCGCCAGGTCTCGCGCGCCGGCCGCGCCGAGGACCTGACCAAGATCGCCCCCGGCGTCTGTATGGACCAGTCGCGCTGGCCGGCGCTCCAGGGACCGCACAATGCCCAGAACGCGCTCGCCGCGATTGCCGCCTGCGACGCGCTCGGCATCCCCAACGCAGCGATCGACAAGGGGCTGGAGACCTTCCCCGGCCTGCCGCATCGCATGGAGCGGATCGCGGTCCGGCACGGCGTCGCCTACGTCAACGATAGCAAGGCGACCAACCCCACTTCGACCGCGCCCGCGCTCGCCGCCTTCGAACGCATCCACTGGATTCTCGGCGGCCAGGCCAAGACCGACGATCTCGACGCCTGCGCGCCCTACTTCGGCCATGTCGCGCGCGCCTATACGATCGGCGAGGCGGGGCCGATGTTCGCCCGCCTGCTCGCCCCCCACATGCCGGTCGAGGAAAGCGGCACGCTCGCCGCCGCCGTGGCCCAGGCCGCCGCGTGGGCCGGGGAGGGGGAGACGGTGCTGCTCTCCCCAGCCTGCGCCTCGTTCGACCAGTTCAAGGACTATGAGGACCGCGGCCGCGCCTTTCGCGCCGCGGTGGAGGCGCTGGCATGACCGACGCCGCTCGTCCCTCCGCGACCCCCAAGGGCCTGCGCGGCCGCATGGAGCAGCGTTTCGGCCGCGGCAACCAGGGGCCGATCGCGATATGGTTCTGGGAGCTCGACCGCGTGCTCCTGTTCCTCGTCTTCCTGCTGATCGCGATCGGCCTGGTCGCGGTCGCCGCCGCCAGCCCCGCCTCGGCCGTCCGCTATTCCGAGGGCGCGCACCAGATCGCGCCCATGTATTATTTCTGGCGCCAGACCGCCTGGGTCGCGGTGTCGATCCCGGTGCTGCTGGTCGTGTCGATGCTGCCGATCACGGTCGCGCGGCGCATGGCGATCGCGGGAACCATCATCTTCCTGGTCCTGCTGATGGCGGTGCCGGTGATCGGCGTGACCGTGAACGGAGCGCGGCGCTGGATCGGCGTCGGCATCGCCCAGTTCCAGCCGTCCGAATTCCTGAAGCCGCTGTTCATCGTCACCACCGCCTGGCTGCTGTCGCTGCGCGCGCGCGATCCCCAGCTGCCGATGCTGGTCGTCACCGGGTTGCTGACCGCGGTCGTCGCGGCGCTGCTGATGCTCCAGCCCGATTTCGGACAGACCATCGTCTTCTCCAGCGTGTGGCTGATCCTGCTGATGATTTCGGGCGTCTCGCCCAAGGCGATCGGCGCGCTGTTCGGTGCCGGGTTCGTCGGCGTCATTGCGGCCTATCTCTTCTATCCGACCGCGCGCCTCAGGATCGACAACTTCCTGTTCCCGGACCGCGAGGGAGCCGGGACAGACCACTATCAGACCGACATGGCGCACGCGACGCTGACCGCGGGCGGCGTCACTGGCACCGGCCCCGGCGGCGGCACCGTCAAGTTCAAGCTGCCCGAGGCGCACACCGACTATATCTATTCGGTGGTCGGCGAGGAGTTCGGCCTGCTCGCCTGCGCGATCATCGCGGTGCTGTTCCTCGCCATCGTCGTGCGCGTGTTCGTGAAGCTGCTCGACGAGGAGGACGCCTTCCGCCTGCTCGCCGCTTCGGGCCTGGCGGCGCAGTTCGGAGTGCAGGCGACGATCAACATGGGCGTCAACACCGGCCTCTTGCCGTCGAAGGGCATGACGCTGCCCTTCATCAGCTACGGCGGATCGTCGATGATCGCCTTGTCGCTGGGGATGGGACTGCTGCTCGCCTTTACCCGCCGCAACCCGTATCTGACCCGCTCGCCCTATATCGTGAGGTGACAGGAAGAGCATGGGATCGGAACGCCACTACGTCCTCGCCGCAGGCGGCACCGGAGGCCATATGGTCCCCGCCGCGGCGCTCGCCGCCGAGCTGTCGGCGCGCGGCCACCGCGTCGCGCTGGTGAGCGACGCGCGCGGGGTACGCTTTCCCGGACTGTTCGAGGACGTGCAGACCCATGTCCTGCCCGCCGGACGCCTCTCCGGCGGCCCGGTCGGCTGGGCCAGGGCGGCCAAGCAGATGTGGGACGGGCGTGCCCAGGCGATCGAGCTCTACCGCAACTTCAAGCCCGCCGCCGTGATCGGCTTCGGCGGCTATCCGGCGCTCCCGGCGATGCTCGCTGCCTTCTCCGCGGGCATTCCAACGGTGATCCATGAGCAGAACGCCGTGCTCGGCCGCGTCAACCGCTTCGTCGCGGGGCGGGTGGCGGCGATCGCCACCTCCTATGCCGACGTCGCGCGGCTCAAGGAGAGCTGGCGCGGCAAGACCCATCTCGTCGGCAATCCCGTCCGCCAGGCGATCCTCGACATCCGCGAGCGTCCCTATCCGGTGCTGGAGGAGGACGGCATCTTCCGCGTGCTGGTGACCGGCGGCAGCCAAGGCGCCACCGTGCTGAGCCAGGTCGTGCCCGATGGCCTCGCGCTGCTCCCCGTCCATTTCCGCCGCCGCCTCCAGGTGACGCACCAGGCGCGGATCGAGGACATCGACCAGGTCCGCGCCAAATATGCCGAGCACGGCATTCCCGCCGAGCTCGCGACCTACCTTCCCGACCTTCCGGAGCATCTCGCCTGGGCGCATCTGGTGATCGCGCGCGCGGGCGCCTCGACGATCGCCGAGCTCACCGCCGCCGGCCGCCCGGCGATCCTGGTGCCGCTGCCTAGCGCCACCGACGACCACCAGACCGCCAACGCGCGCGAGATCACCGAAGCCGGAGGAGCCCGCACCATCTCGCAGCCGCAGTTCACTCCCGCCGAGCTCGCCAAGCAGATGCAGAAGCTCGGCCTCGATCCCGCCGCGCTCGCCAACGCCGCCGCGCGGGCGAAGAAATGCGGCCGCCCGGACGCGGCGCGCCATCTCGCCGATCTGGTGGAGGGATTAGCATGAAGGGTGTCGCGACGGACATCGGCGTCATCCACTTCGTCGGGATCGGCGGTATCGGCATGTCGGGCATCGCCGAGGTGATGCACAACCTCGGCTACAAGGTGCAGGGCTCGGACGTCGCCGACAGCTATGTCGTGCAGGGCCTGCGCGATCGCGGCATCGAGGTGAAGATCGGCCACGCCGCCGCGAACGTCGAGAATGTCGCCGTGGTGGTGACCTCGACCGCGATCAAGCGCGGCAATCCCGAGGTCGAGGCGGCGCTCAGCCACCGCATCCCGGTGGTGCGCCGTGCCGAGATGCTCGCCGAGCTGATGCGGCTCAAGTCGACGGTCGCGGTCGCCGGCACCCACGGCAAGACCACGACCACCTCGATGGTCGCGGCGCTGCTCGATGCGGGCGGGGTGGACCCGACCGTGATCAACGGCGGCATCATCAACAGCTATGGCTCGAACGCCCGCCTCGGCGACAGCGAGTGGATGGTGGTCGAGGCCGACGAGAGCGACGGCAGCTTCCTGCGCCTCGACGGCACGATCGCGGTCGTCACCAACATCGATCCCGAGCATCTCGACCACTACGGCAGCTTCGAGAAGGTGAAGGACGCCTTCGTCGAGTTCGTCGAGAACGTGCCCTTCTACGGCGCCGCGCTGCTGTGCCTCGACCATCCCGAGGTGCAGGCGATCATCCCGCGCGTGCGCGACCGGCGCATCGTCACCTATGGTTTCGCGGCCTCGGCCGACGTGCGCGGGGTCAACGTCACCCCTTATCCCGGCGGCAACCGCTTCGAGGCGATCATCCGCCACCGCGACGGCACCACCCGCTCGATCGAGAACATCGACCTGCCGATGCCCGGCCGCCACAATGTCCAGAACGCGCTGGCCGCGATCGGCGTCGCGCTGGAGCTCGGCATCCCCGATGCGACGATCCAGCAGGGCTTCGCCAAGTTCGCTGGGGTCAAGCGTCGCTTCACCAAGGTCGGCGAGGTGAACGGCGCGGTGATCATCGACGACTATGGCCACCATCCGGTCGAGATCCGAGCGGTGCTGGCGGCGGCGCGGGAGAGCGCGCAGGGCCGAGTGATCGCCGTCGTCCAGCCGCACCGCTTCACGCGCCTCCGCGACCTGATGGACGAGTTCCAGGGCGCGTTCAACGACGCCGATATCGTCTATGTCGCACCGGTCTATCCGGCGGGCGAAGCGCCGATCGAGGGCGTCGACGCAGCGGCGCTGGTCGAGGGCCTCCAACGCCGCGGCCACCGTGCCGCGCTGCCGATCGCGGGTCCGGAGGCGCTGGCCGGGGCGCTTGCCGCCGTGGTCGCGCCCGGCGATCAGGTGATCTGCCTCGGCGCGGGTGACATCACCAAATGGGCGGCCGGCCTCGCTCCGGCGATCGAGCAGGCGCGGGTGGCGGCATGAGCGATTTCTTCTCCACCATGGTCGACATGCAGCGCGAGATCCTGCGCGCGCAGAAGGCGCAGCTCGACGCGGCCAAGCGCGGGCTCGATCTCGGTGCGCAGATCGCCGCGGCGCAGGAGGTGACGCACAAGGCGGCCGAGGCCAATCTCAAGGCATGGAAGGCCTGGGCAAGCCTGTGGGGGTGGAAATGAGCGCCGTCTGCACCGCGCTCCCGCCGCTGCGCGGTTCAGTCGAGCACCACGGCAGCCTCGCCGACTTCATCTGGTTCCGCACCGGCGGGCCGGCGGAATGGCTGGTGCGGCCGGACGACGTGCAGTCGCTCGCCGCTTTCCTTGCCGCGCTCGATCCGGACGTCCCGGTGCTGCCGGTGGGCGTCGGCTCCAACCTGATCGTGCGCGACGGCGGCGTGCCCGGCGTGGTGGTGCGCCTGCCCAAGGCGATGGCCAAGGTGAGCGTCGAGCCCGGCACCAAGGAAGGCTTTCGGCGCGTGCGGGCGGGCGGCGCGGCGATGGGGATCACCGTCGCCAGCGCCGCGCGCGATGCCGGCATCGCCGGGCTGGAGTTCCTCCGCGGCATCCCCGGCACCGTCGGCGGCGCGGTGCGGATGAACGCCGGCGCCTATGGCCGCGACACCAGCGACATCCTGGTCGAGGCGACCGTCGTCACCCGCGACGGCGCGATCGAGACGTGGCCGGCGGAGCGGCTCGGCTACACCTACCGCCACTCCGAAATCCCCGCCGGGGCTGTCGTGGTCGAGGCGCTGTTCGAGGGCACCCCCGGCGACCCCCAGAAGATCGGCGCCGAAATGGACCGCATCGCCGCCGAGCGCGAGGCCTCGCAGCCGCTGCGCAGCCGCACCGGCGGCTCGACCTTCAAGAACCCGGACGGCGACAAGGCCTGGCGCCTGATCGATGCCGCCGGCTGCCGCGGCCTGCGCCGCGGCGACGCGCAGGTGAGCGAGAAGCATTGCAATTTCCTCCTCAACCTCGGCGACGCCACCAGCGCCGACATCGAGGCACTAGGCGAAGAGGTCCGCGAGAAGGTGAAGGCGCATTCCGGCGTCACGCTCGAATGGGAGATTCAACGCGTGGGGGTGGCCGATGCGGAGTGATGCGTTCACGTTCCCCGGCGAAGGCCGGGGCCCAGTTGCCATCGGCTCGAAGCTGGGCCCCGGCCTTCGCCGGGGAACGGAGATACTGTTGTGACTCGCACGTTTCTCCACATAGCAGTCCTGATGGGCGGCTGGTCGGCCGAGCGCGAGGTGTCGCTGTCGTCGGGCAGCGGTATCGCCGACGCGCTCGAGAGCCTCGGCCATCGCGTGACGCGCATCGACATGGGGCACGACGTCGCCCTGAAGCTGGCCGAGGCGAAGCCCGACCTCGTGTTCAACGCGCTCCACGGCACGCCGGGCGAGGACGGCACCGTCCAGGGCATGCTCGACCTGATGGGCCTCAAATACACCCATTCCGGCCTTGCCACCTCGGTCGTCGCGATCGACAAGCAGCTGACCAAACAGGCGCTGGTGCCGCACGGCATCCCCATGCCCGGCGGCCGCATGGTGCGTTCCGAGGAGCTCTATGAGCGCGACCCGCTGCCGCGCCCCTTCGTCCTGAAGCCGGTTAACGAGGGCTCCTCGGTCGGCGTCGCGATCGTCACCGCCGAGGGCAATTACGGCAACCCGATCGGCCGCGACGTGCGCGGACCGTGGCAGGAGTTCGACGAGCTGCTCGCCGAACCCTTCATCCGCGGTCGCGAACTGACGACGGCGGTGCTCGGCGACCGCGCGCTCGGCGTCACCGAGCTCAAGCCCAAGAGCGGCTTCTACGACTATGACGCCAAGTACACCGACGGCCTGACCGAGCACATCTTCCCGGCCCCGATCCCCGACGACATCGCCGAGGCCTGCAAGGCCATCGCGCTCGAAGCCCATCGCCTGCTCGGCTGCAAGGGCTGCTCGCGCTCGGACTTCCGCTGGGACGACGAGCAGGGCGTCGCCGGCCTGTTCCTGCTGGAGGTCAACACCCAGCCCGGCATGACCCCGCTCAGCCTGGTCCCCGAGCAGGCCCGCCACCTCGGCATCTCCTATCCCGAGCTGGTCCAGATCATCGTCGACGAGGCGCTGAGATGAGCCGCGCGCCCGCCCGCGGCAACATCAAGCGCCGGCCGCAGCAGCGCAAGCCGGCCAAGAAGGTCGGCCTGCTCGACCAGGCGGTCGCCGCGCTCCCGGTCAGCGAGGAGACGCTGCGCCGCTGGACCGGCTGGGCGATGTTCGCGGCGGCGCTGGCGGTGCTGCTGGCGCTGGCGACCTGGCTCGGCATCCCCGGCGCGGCGGGCACGGCGATGGCGGAGGGCGTCGGCCGCGCCGGCTTCCGCGTCGAGCAGATCGAGATCACCGGCTTGAAGCGCATGGACCGCATGTCGGTCTACGCCGTCGCCACCGACCAGCAATCGCGCGCGATGCCGCTGGTGGACCTGCAGCGGGTGCGCGAGCGGCTGCTCGACTATGGCTGGATCGCCGACGCCCGCGTCTCGCGCCGCCTGCCCGACACGCTGGTCATCGACATCGTCGAGCGCCAGCCCGCAGCGATCTGGCAGAGCCAGGGCCAACTCATGCTGATCGACGCCGCCGGCAAGATCCTGGAGCCGGTCGATCCCAACGCGATGCCGCCGCTGCCGCTGGTGATCGGCGAGGGCGCCAATGCGCAGGAACCCGCCTATCAGGCATTGATCAAGACCGCACCCGCGCTCAAGGGGCAGGTCAGGGCCGCGACCTGGGTCGGCGACCGCCGCTGGGACCTGACCTTCAAGAGCGGCGAGCAGCTCTCGCTGCCGGAAGGCGAGCAGGACTCGGCCCGCGCGCTCGCCAAGTTCGCCGAGCTGGAGGCGCGCGACCATCTGCTCGGACGCGGCTATGTCCGCTTCGACATGCGCAATCCCGACCGGCTGGTGGTACGCATGCCGGGACGGGTGGTGGATCGATCGACGGCGGCCGAGACCGCTGCGGCCGAATGAGTTGAGTTAGGGGGACGGGACAGTGGCAAAGACGGCACCGGAAGGACTGATCACCGCACTCGACATCGGATCGTCGAAGGTGTCGGCGCTGATCGCGCAGAAGGGCGACGGCGGCGAGCTGGTCGTGCTCGGCACCGGCCAGCGCGAGAGCCGCGGCGTCAAGCGCGGCTACATCGCCGACATGATCGCGACCGAGGCGGCCGTGCGCGAGGCGGTCGAGCAGGCCGAGCGCATCGCCGGCACCAACATCGAGGAGGTGTGGGTCAGCTTCTCGGCCGGCGGCCTCCTCTCCGACATCCTGCGGCTCGAGGTCGACCTCGGCGGCCACCGCGTCGAGCAGGGCGACATCGACGACCTGCTCAAGGCCGGCCGCGAGGCGATCGACCCCAGCGGCCGCATGATCCTCCACGCCCAGCCGACCCGCTACACGCTCGACGGCCTGGGCGGGGTCAAGCGGCCGCTCGGCCTCCACGCCGACCGGCTCGGCGTCGACATCCACGTCGTCGCGACCGACGGCTCGCCGGTGCGCAATCTCGACCTCTGCGTCCGCTCGGCACATCTCGAGGTGCGCTCGATCATCGCTGCGCCGGTCGCCACCGGCCTCGCCTGCCTGACCGAGGAGGAGCGCGAACTCGGCGTCGCGCTGGTCGAGATCGGCGCGGGCGTCACCAACGTCTCGGTGTTCCGGGAAGGCGTGCTCGCCAACCTCGCCTCGATCGGCATGGGCGGCGGCGACATCACCGACGATATCGCCTCCGCCTTCGGCACGCGCCGCGCGCAGGCGGAGCGGCTCAAATGCTTCCACGGCTCGGCCAACATGAGCCCGCGCGATCATCACGAGATGGTCGACATCGCGCCCGTGAACCCGGAAGCCGAGCCCGACGGCCACCGCATCACCCGCGCCCAGCTCAACACCGTGATCCGCGCCCGGCTCGAGCGGCTGATGGCTGAGGTGCAGAAGGAGCTGAAGCGGCTCGACTTCGCCGACCCCGTCGGGCGCCAGCTGGTGCTGACCGGCGGCGGCGCCGAGCTGCGCGGCATCGCCGATTATGCGCAGCAGGCGCTCGGCAGCGCCGTGCGCGTCGGCCGACCGCGCGGGCTGACCGCACTGCCGGACGCGCATTCGGGGCCGGCGTTCGCGACGCTGGCGGGCCTCGCCGCCTTCGCCGCGTCCGATCCGGTCGATTTGCGATCGATCGAGCCTGCGCGCAGCCAGACGGTGGTGCGACCGACCTCTATGGCCGTTCTCGGACGGTTGCTGGCGGCGTTCAAAGCGAACTATTAAGGAATTACGACATCGGCGTGACTTTGCGCTAGGAGAGCGGAAGCGGATCGTGCAGAAGATTGAGCATTATGTGAGGGGCCCGGCGTTCTTCGAGGCTCCGGGGGAGACCAGGCGATGAGTATCGAATTCCTTCCGCCCGACGTCGACGAGCTGACGCCGCGCATCACCGTGATCGGCGTCGGCGGCGCGGGCGGCAACGCCATCGCCAACATGATCCGCGCCGAAGTGCAGGGCGTCGAGTTCCTCGTCGCCAACACCGACGCGCAGGCGCTGAAACAGTCGGCCGCGCCGCAGCGCATCCAGCTCGGCGCGAAGATCACCCAGGGCCTCGGCGCCGGCTCGCGGCCCGAGATCGGCCGCGCCGCCGCCGAAGAGACGATCGAGCAGGTGACGAAGTCGCTGGAGGGCGCCCACATGTGCTTCCTCGCCGCCGGCATGGGCGGCGGCACGGGCACGGGCGCGGCGCCGGTGATCGCCAAGGCCGCGCGCGACATGGGCATCCTGACCGTCGGCGTCGTGACGAAGCCGTTCGCGTTCGAGGGCAAGCGCCGCGCCGCCTCCGCCGAGGCGGGGATCGAGGAGCTTCAGAAGTATGTCGATACGCTGATCGTCATCCCCAACCAGAATCTGTTCCTGATCGCCAACGCCAACACCACCTTCAAGGAAGCCTTCGAGCTCGCCGACGAGGTGCTGCAGCAGGGCGTGCGCGGCATCACCGACTTGATGGTGATGCCCGGCCTCATCAATCTCGACTTCGCCGACGTCCGCTCGGTGATGCAGGAGATGGGCAAGGCGATGATGGGCACCGGCGAGGCCGGCGGCGACAGCCGCGCGATCGAGGCGGCGCAGAAGGCGATCGCCAACCCGCTGCTCGACGGCGTGTCGATGCGCGGCGCCAAGGGCGTGATCGTGTCGATCACCGGCGGCGAGGACATGCGCCTGCTCGAGGTCGACGAGGCCGCGAACCACATCCGCGAACTGGTCGATCCCGACGCCAACATCATCTGGGGCTCGGCGTTCAATCCCGAGCTCGAGGGCAAGATCCGCGTGTCGGTGGTCGCCACCGGCATCGATGTCAACGCCCAGGCGCAGCAGGCGGCCGCCGCGGCGGCCGAGCAGCCGCGCGTCTTCTCGTTCAACACGCCGCGCCGTCCGGAGCCGGTGGCGCCGGCCGCCCCGTCCGAGCCGGTCGCTGCCGCGCCCGTGCCGGAGCTGGAACCGCCGGTGGTGGCGGAAGCGGCGGAAGCCGAGGAGCCGGACGCGCTCGACCTCACCCAGGAGTTCGCCGCGCCTGCCGACGAGCCCGAGGAGGACGAGCTGGTGCTCGGCGCCGAGTCGCAGGTCGCACCGGAGGAGCAGCCGCAGCCGTCGATCGCCCGCGACACGCCGCCGCCGGCGCCCGAGCCGACGATCCGCCGCCGCTGGCTGACCGGTGTCACCGAGGAACCCGAGGCGCCTGCCGCCGAGGCCGCCAAGCCGCGCTCGGGCGGTACGCTGTTCGAGCGCATGTCGGGCCGCGGCCGGGCCGACGATGCTGCGGACGATCGGACTCAGCCCGACATCCCGCGCTTCCTCCATCGCCAGAACAACCAGTAATCAAAAGAAAAAGCCTGGAGTCTGTCCGGGGTGAGATTGAATCGTGCTCCTGCGGAAGCAGGAGCCCAGGCCGCGAGCGTGACGGCACATAATCCAGGGCTCCTGCCTTCGCAGGAGCACGGACGCCGTTTCAATCTGACAGGACGGACTCCAGCCGGCCCGGTTCGTCGCCGCGCCGGCTCGGCTGGGCGAGGTGGGGGTGCATGGTCAGCGGCCGTTCACCTGGCGTCGGCTTGATCCGGCGTCGGTCATGAAGCTTTCGACGGTCCTCCGGGCCGGTCTCTCCGCCGCAGCGCTGACGCTATTGCCAGCGATGCTGCCGGCGCAGGAGGTCGTGCCTCCGCCCACGCCCAATGCCGACGCGCTCGCCGCGCAGATGCGCGTGCTCGCCTCCAATCCGCGCGACCTCAACGCGCTTATCACTGCGGGCGATCTCAGCGTGAAGCTCGGCGATCCGCAGGCGGCGATGCGCTTCTTCGACCGGGCGGAGGACGTCTCGCCCGGCAATGCGCGCCTGCTCGCCGGCAAGGCCGGAGCGTTGGTGCTGCTCGAGCGCCCGGGTGAAGCGCTCAGCTACTACGACCGGGCCGAACGTGCCGGCGCCTCGATGACCGGCTATCTGGCCCAGCGCGGCCTTGCCTACGACCTGATCGGCCAGTCCGGCTACGCCCAGCGCGACTATCGTCGCGCACTCGAGACCAACCGCGACGACGAGACGGTGCGGCGGCTCGCGCTGTCGCTAGGCATCTCGGGCAAGCGCGACGAGGCGATGCAGCTGCTCGACCCGCTGTTGAGGCGCAGCGATCGTGCCGCGTGGCGCGATCGTGCCTTCATCCTGGCGATGACCGGCGACCTGCCCGGCGCTGAGCGGATCGCTACCAGCATGATGGTGAACGGCGCGGCGATGGCGCCGTTCTTCCGCCGCCTGGCCGCGCTGGCACCGGCCGACCGCGCCTTCGCCGTCCATTTCGGCGAGCCCACGCCGACGCCCGCGCGCACCGCCGACGCCCGGCTGGCGCCACCGCTGGCGCCGCTGCCCGGGGAGGCCGCTTCTCCCGCGAGGACGGCGACCGCAATGGCGGAACGCCCGCGCCCCGAGCCGCACAGCCGCGCATCGCAGGGACGCGTCCCGCCACGGACTTCCACACCCACTCCAACTCCGACGCCGACACCCACGCCGGCCGCGGCGCCGACGCAGCTTGCCAGTGCCGCGCCGCGTAGGCCGACGGTCATCGATGCGCCGAGGCGAGAGACGCCAGCGCAGGGCTGGGCGATGACCGCGGATGCCACGCCGCCCCGCTCTGCGCCGGTGCCGACTCCGACACCTGCCGCGACTCCAACGCCCACGCCAACCCCGACACCGCCGCCGACTGCGGTGACACCTGCTTCGTCTGCCGCGACACCGGCGCCGACTGCGGTGGCGTCCGCTCCCTACACCACGACACAAGCGCCGACTCCGGCACCCGCAGCGCCGCCTCCAAGTTCCGGCCAGTCGGTGCTCGCCGCGATCATCGCGAGGATCAGCATTCCGGCCTCGGAACTCGAGCGTCCGGCGTCGCCTCCACCGACCCCACGGCCGGTCACCGTGAGGAAGGCGGAGCCGAAGCAGCCCGATCCCGCTCCTGCCGCGACGGCAAGCAAGCCCGAACCGAAGAAACCAGACCCAAAGAAGCCGGACCCGAAGAAACCCGACCCGAAAAAGCCAGACCCGAAGAAGCCCGATCCGACCAAGACCGAACCCGCGCGTATCTGGGTCCAGGTCGCGGGCGGGGCCAACGCCGCCGATCTCGGCAAGGACTGGAAGCGCCTCGCTGCCAAGTCGCCCGCCGCCTTCCGCGGCAAGACCGCCTGGACCACGCCGCTGCGCGCGACAAACCGCTTGCTCGCCGGCCCGTTCAAGACGCAAGGGGAGGCCATGGCCTTCGTCAACCAGCTCGCCAAGGACGGCTCCTCCGCCTTCATCTGGCAGAGCCCGGCCGGGCAGAAGATCGACAAGCTCGGCGTGAAATGAGCGCGCTCGCGCCCTGGGCGGCGGACCCCGCGCGGACGCGCGGGCGGCTCCATCCTGAGCCCGGCGATCCCGAGCGCGGCCCGCGCGACGCCTTCCAGCGCGACCGCGACCGGGTGATCCACTCGATCAGCTTCCGCCGCCTCCGCCACAAGACCCAGGTGTTCATGGCGCCCGACGGCGACCATTTCCGCGTCCGCCTGACGCACAGCCTGGAAGTCGCGCAGATCGGCCGCACCATCGCCCGCGCGCTCGGCCTCAACGAGGACCTGACCGAGGCGCTCTGCCTGGCCCACGATATCGGCCATCCGCCGTTCGGCCATGCCGGCGAGGATGCGCTGGAGACGGCGCTGGCGGGGCAGGGCGGCTTCGACCACAACGGCCACACCCTGCGTGTCGTCACCCACCTCGACTCGCCCTATCCGCGCTGGAGCGGCCTCAATCTCACCTGGGACACGCTGGAGGGCCTCGCCAAGCACAACGGCCCCATCTGGGAGCCGGGCTGGGCGCTGGCCGAGGCGGACGCCGCCTTTCCTCTCGACCTCCATAGCTGGCCGTCGCTGGAAGCACAGGTCGCGGCGATCGCCGACGACATCGCCTATGACAACCACGACATCGACGACGGCCTCCGCGCCGGCCTGCTGACGCTCGACCAGCTCCTTGAGGTGCCGATGGTCGCGCGCGGCTGGGACGCGGTACGCGCCCGCCACCCCGACGTGCCGCCCGACAAGCTGGTGCGCGAGCTGGTCCGCTCGCAGATCGGCACAATGGTCAACGATCTCATCACCGAGACCCGCGCCGCGGTGACCGGCAAAGGGGTCGCCAGCGTCGACGACGTCCGCGCGGCCGGCGAGCCGCTCGTCCGCTTCTCCGCGGCGATGCGCGACGAGGAGCGCGCGCTCAAGCGCTTCATGTACGCCAATCTCTACCACCACCCGAGCCAGCTCACCGCGGCTGGCGTCGCGCGCGAGATCGTCGCCGGCCTGTTCGCCGCCTATCGCGAGGACCCGCTCCATCTGCCCGAGGAGTGGCGCGCACGCCTGCCGGAGGACGAGCCCGGCCGCAGCCGCCACATCGCCGACTTCATCGCCGGCATGACCGACCGCTACGCCGCTCGCCATTATGAGGCGATCACCGGCCGCAAGCCGGCGCTGTCCGACGCGTTCTGACGCGAACCGCCCGATTTGAGCGACGAACCGATGAGCCGGTAAATTCCTGCGACAGGTCGCGGGTAGCATCTTCGCATGACCCGAAGAGGACGATCATGACCGTCGCCGCCATCGCGCTCAATCGGTTCGGTCTCGGTGCGCAGCCCGACGACGGCGTGCCCGACGATCCCAAGGCCTATCTGCTCGCGCAGTTCGACCGATACGACCCGCGCCCGCCCGCGCTGGCGGAGGCGCAGACCACCGCCGCGGTCTCGTCCGAGCTCGCCGCCTATTTCGATGCGCAACGCCAGAATCGCGCCGATCGCAAGGCGCCGCCCGGAGCAATGATGCCGGCCGCCGGGGGCACGCCGCCGGCCATGACGGCGTCGCCGCCGATGCAGCCTGCGATGACGGGGCAGAAACCTTCAGCGCCGACTGGTGCGCCGCTGGACCCCGTGATGGAGGCGCGCCGCCTCGCCCAGCGGCAGAACCGGCAGGTCTATATCGATTCGGCCGGCCTGCGCGCCAATGCCGCGCTCGCCACGTCCGCGCCGATGGTCGAACGGCTGGTGCATTTCTGGGCGAACCACTTCGCCGTCTCCGCCGACAAGCTTGAGGTGATCGGCCTCGCCGGCCCGTTCGAGTTCGAGGCGATCCGCCCGCATGTCCTCGGCAGCTTCCGCGACATGCTCTACGCCGTGGAGCGCCATCCGGCGATGCTGATCTATCTCGATCAGGCACAGTCGATCGGCCCCGACTCCCCGTTCGGCGCGCGCGCCGCCCAGCGCAATCCGAAGCGCCGGCCCGGCCTCAACGAGAATCTCGCGCGCGAGATCATGGAGCTCCACACGCTGGGCGTGCGCACCGGGTACACCCAGGCCGACGTCACCGAATTCGCCCGGGCGATGACCGGCTGGACGACGGCTGGGCTCGGCCGTGGCGGCGGCGGTGGTGCCCGCAATGCCGGCAATCCCGGCGACTTCGTGTTCGTGCCGCAGCTGCACGAGCCGGGCGTGCGCACGATCATGGGCAAGAGCTACCCGCAGCAGGGCGAAGCGCAAGCCGCGGCGGTGCTCGACGACCTCGCTGTCCATCCGGCGACCGCGAAGCATGTCGCCACCAAGCTCGTCCGCCATTTCGTCGCCGACGATCCGCCGCCGGCCGTCGTCAAGCGATGCGAGGGGGCCTTTCTGAAGTCGGACGGAGACCTGCCCACCGTCTATCGCGCGCTGATCGACTCGCCCGAGGCCTGGGCGCCGCAGCCCGCCAAGTTCAAGACGCCGTGGGAATGGTCGATCTCGATGATGCGCGCGCTGGGGATGCAGCAGATCGGCGCGCAACAGATATTCGGACTCCAGCAGCAGCTCGGCCAGCCGGTGTGGAAGCCGGGCCAGCCCTCCGGCTGGGACGACATCGCCGGCAGCTGGGCCGGCCCGGACGCGATCATGCGCCGCGTCGAGGCGGCCCAGCGCTTCGCCGCGCGCGCCGGCCAGGTGATCGACGCCCGCGAACGCGCCGAGCAGCTCTTCCCCGGCACGCTCACCCCCGCCACCCGTCAGGCGATCGCCCGCGCCGAAAGCCCCCAGCAGGCCGTGGCGCTGATGCTCGTCGCCCCCGAGTTCATGCGGAGATAGCCCAGATGATCGTCACCCGCCGCCGTTTCGTCTCCTGGGGCTCCGCCGCTGCGCTGTCGGCGCTGGCGCCGCGCATCGCCTTCGCCGCGGCGCCGACCGACCGCCGCTTCGTCTTCATCATCCAGCGCGGCGCCGCCGACGGGCTCGGCACGCTGGCGCCGGTCGGCGATCCCGCCTTCGCCCCCGCGCGCGGCCCCCTGGCCGAGGATTTCGCGACCGGCGCCAAGCTCGACGGCATGTTCACGCTGCATCCCGCGCTCGCCGGCGTGGCCGGGCTCTACAAGGGCGGCGAGGCGCTGTTCGCCCACGCGGTCGCCTCGCCCTATCGCGACCGCTCGCATTTCGACGGCCAGAACGTGCTCGAGACCGGCGGGACCAGCGCCTACTCGGTCAAGGACGGCTGGCTCAACCGCCTGCTCGGCGTGCTGCCCGAGCCCGAGAAGCGCGGCATGGCGATCGCCGCGACGGTGCCGATGGCCCTGCGCGGCAAGGTCGACGTCGCCTCCTATGCCCCCTCGGCGCTGCCCGATGCCTCCGACGACCTGATCGCCCGCGTGACCACGCTCTACGCCAGCGACCCGCAGCTCCACGAGCTGTGGGAACAGGCGGTCGCGACGCGCCAGCTCACCGGCGACCTCGCCGCCAACAACGGCCAGAACGCCGCCGCGACCGGCACGCTCGCCGCCAAGCTGCTCGCGCCCGCCGACGGCGCGCGGGTGGCGATGATCGAGACCGGCGGCTGGGACACCCACGCCGGCCAGCGCGGCCGCCTGGCGGCGCAGCTGAAGGGCCTCGACGCGATGATAGGCGCGCTCAAGGCGGGGATGGGCCCGCTGTGGTCCGACACGATGGTGCTGGTCGCGACCGAGTTCGGCCGCACGGTGGCGGTCAACGGCACCGGCGGCACCGATCACGGCACGGCGTCGGCGGCGATGCTGTTCGGCGGCGCGGTGAAGGGCGGGCGCGTGATCGCCGACTGGCCCGGCCTCACCCAGGCCGACCTCTACGAAGGCCGCGACCTCAAGCCTACCACCAGCCTCGACGCCTTCATCGCCGGCGCCGCGGCCGAGCATTTCGGCATCGAACCCGCCCGGATGGCGAAGGCGCTGTTCCCGACCGTCGGGCCGGTGAAGCCGGTCGAGGGGCTGGCGCGGGTTTGAGGCGCATTGAACTCGTCGTCATCCCGGCGGAAGCCGGGATCTCATGCGGCGACGCGATACGGCCTGAGATCCCGGCTTTCGCCGGGATGACGGATATCCGAGCAAGAAAAAGGGCGCGGCCATGACAGCCGCGCCCTTCTCCACGCATACAACCTGTGGGATCAGTCGCGCGCGGCGGTCTCGAAACCGGTCGAGCCGGCAGCCGCGAACTGCGCCCGGCGGGCGGCGCCGCGGCTCTCGGCAACGCTGAAGGCGACCGGCTGGCCGGCGACGTCGCCGCTGACGCGGCCGCCCTTCACGACCAGGCGGAACTCGCCGCCGGGCTGGGCATGGCCGACGAGCACGGTGTTGCCGGCAGCGTCGGTCTCGGTGTTGTAGGTGTAGGTGCGACCCTCGAGGCGGAAGCTGTTGGCCGGCTCGCCCGCGAAGGCGCTGGTGGCGCCGAGGGCAAGGGTGGTGGCGAGGGCGATCTTGAAGAACTTGGTCATGACGTAACCTCCCGTTGGAAAACGCAGGCCGTCAGCACCCTCTCCGCAGCGTGTCTGTTGCGATGCACAATTTATATTGCGGCGCACAAAGTTTCGTCAAAAGCATTGGTTGCGATTGCAGTTGCACCATATGCAATCGGTGACGGGGCCAAGGAGGCATCCATCGGAAAAGGGAAGCGAGGCTCAAACTACCTCGCTACCATCACCGCCGCGTGACCTCGGGCCCTGAAGCCGCTAAGCGGCGCCACTTCCCTATCCATTGGATCCAGCGATGACCCTCTACGCCCGTTTCGCCGCCCATCTCGATGCCGCCCTCGACGCGCTCACCGTGTCGGGCGTGCTGCCGGCTGGGCTGGAGCGACGCGCGGTCACCGTCGAGCCGCCGCGGGACACCTCGCACGGCGACCTCGCTACCAACGCCGCGATGGTGCTGGCCAAGCCCGCCGGCACCAATCCGCGTGCGCTGGCCGAGGCGCTGTCGGCCGAGCTCGCCAAGGTGCCGGGCGTCTCCGGCGTCTCGGTCGCCGGCCCGGGCTTCATCAACCTGACGCTCGACGACGCCACCTGGCGCGGCGAGCTGGAGGCGATCCACGCCGACGGCGCCGACTATGGCCGTTCGCGGGTGGGCGAGGGGATCACCGTCAACGTCGAATATGTCTCGGCCAACCCGACCGGCCCGATGCACATGGGCCATTGCCGCGGCGCGGTGGTGGGCGATGCGCTCGCCAGCCTGCTCGAGGCCGTCGGGCACAAGGTGATCCGCGAATATTACGTCAACGATGCCGGCGGCCAGGTCGACGTGCTCGCCCGCTCGGCGCACCTGCGCTACCGCGAGGCGCTCGGCGAGGACATCGGCGAGATTCCGGAGGGGCTCTATCCGGGCGACTATCTGGTCCCGGTCGGCCGGGCGCTCGCCGCCGAGTTCGGCGACCGCTACGTCGGCAAGCCCGAGAGCGAATGGCTCGTCCCCTTCCGCCAGCGCGCGGTCGCGGCGATGATGGCGCTGATCAAGGCCGACCTCGCGCTGCTCGGCATCCACCACAATCGCTTCGCCTCCGAGGCCGAGCTCCAGGCCGAGAAGAAGCCCGAGGCGGCCGAGGCGTGGCTGCGCGAGCACGACCTCGTCTACGACGGGATGCTCGAGGCGCCGAAGGGCGAGACGCCCGAGGATTGGGAGCCGGTAGAGCTGCCCCTGTTCCGCTCGACCCGCTTCGGCGACGACCAGGACCGGCCGATCAGGAAATCCAACGGCAGCTGGACCTATTTCGGCGCCGACGTGGCCTATCACTGGCAGAAGGCGCAGGAGGCGGACCAGCTGATCGACATCTGGGGCGCCGACCATGCCGGCACGGTCAAGCGCATCGTCGCGGCGGTGCAGGCGCTGACCGGCGGCAAGACCCGGTTCGACGTCAAGCTCGTCCAGATGGTCCGCCTGCTCCGCGCCGGCGAGCCGGTCAAGATGTCCAAGCGGGCCGGCAACTTCGTCACGCTTGCCGATGTCGTGCGTGAGGTCGGCAAGGACGTGGTCCGCTTCACCATGCTGACGCGCAAGGCCGATGCCCAGATGGACTTCGACTTCGCCAAGGTGGTCGAGGCGTCGAAGGACAATCCCGTCTTCTACGTCCAGTACGCCCACGCCCGCGTCCACTCGCTCCACCGGCGTGCGGCCGAGGCGGGGCTGGTGCTGCCGCCCGCCGACCTGTCCCGTCTTGATACGACCGAGCTCGGCCTGGTGAAGCTCGCCGCCCAGTTCCCGCGCGTGGTGGAGGCAGCGGCGGCGGCGCGCGAGCCGCACAGGATCGCCTTTTATCTCTATGACTTGGCGGCAGAGTTTCACGCGCTGTGGAATATGGGCAACGACGATCCGTCGCGCCGCTTCCTGCTTCCGGATGATACAGCGCTCTCCGCCGCGCGGCTTTCCTTGGCCGATGCGATCGGGCAGATTATCCGCAACGGCCTGGCGATCATGGGAGTGGAGGCCGTCGAGGAGATGGGCGGATGACCACCGCGGAGGGCGAGGGGGAAGGCTATCGCGAGGAAGACCGGCTTCCCTGGTTGGAATCGGCCGAGGAGGACTATCGCGAAGGCCCCTCCATCTCGCGCGTGATCGCAGCGATCATCCTCGGCCTGATGCTGATCGCGGTCGCGATCTACGGCTACAATTGGTGGCGCAACCATCGCACCACCGGCGGCACCGGCGAGCTGATCAAGGCGCCGCCGGGCGACTATAAGGTCAAGCCCGATCAGCCCGGCGGCATGAAGGCGGACGGAGAGGGCGACACCGTGTTCGCCACCTCCGAAGGCAGCGCCGCCAACGGCGCGATCGATACCGGCGCGGTGCCCGAGACGCCGGTCGCCGGCCGGACCGCGACCGCGCAGGGCCCGAGCACGAAGGGCACGGCCACGGTGGTAGCGGCGGTTCCGCCATCTGGCGGCACGCTCACCGCCAGGACCCCCACGGTGCCGGCACTGCGCCCGAACGACGGCGGCGGGCATGGTTCGCTGGTCCAGCTCGGCTCCTTCCCGAGCGAGGCCGCGGCCAACGCTGCCTGGACCCAGCTCTCGAAGCGCATCACCTACCTCGCCCCGCTCGGCAAGTCGGTCGAGAAGGCGGAGGTCAACGACCGCACCGTCTACCGCCTCCGCGTCAACGCCGGCAGCGCGGGCGCGGCGACGGCGCTCTGCGGGAAGCTGAAGGTCGCCGGGGAGGCGTGCTTCGTTCCGAATTAGGGGTGGGCCAACATCGACGCACGTCGCGGTGCAAAGTCCTAAGCCCCTCCCCTTCAGGGGAGGGGTTGGGGGTGGGGAAGTGCGGCAGGCGGTCCGGCTCGTGGATAGCCCCCACCCCAACCCCTCCCCTGAAGGGGAGGGGCTAAATTGCTGAGCGTCGATCCGCTCTCGGACGAATAGCCTAGTCGCGCTTGCAATGTAGGATTTCGCCTGCTCGGCTCGCCCGGCCCGATCCGCGCGAGTGCCGGTCCGCTCTTTGACCTCGTCGATTTTGCCCATGTCGCGCCGCAGTCGCCTCGGTGTCGCATCCGCGTCGCGTTGGTGTCGCGTCGCTGTCGCGTCGCTGTCGCGCCTGTGTCGCGTTGCTGTCGCGTCCCTGGCGCGTCGCCGCCGCGATCCCGTCGCATCCGCGCAGCGTCAAGACGGACCGGCTCGCAAACACGTGACCTGAGTCAACTTAGTCAACATTTGTTGGAGTTCCCGGCACCGGAAACCTCGTCCGGACGGAGCCGTTTCTACCTATGACTTTCGTGACCTTCGACGGTTTTCCGCCACTTTTCGCGCCTGCCCGACGACCTTCGACAAGCCCGCCGCGAGCGGCTAGGGAAACGGCATGAAGCCCGTCATCTACGGCCTGTCCGGCCCGTCGCTCACTGCCGACGAGCGCGCCTTCTTCGCCGCCGCCGAGCCCGCCGGCTATATCCTGTTCAAGCGCAACACCGTCGACCGCGCCCAGGTCCGCGCGCTCACCGACGAGCTGCGCAGCCTCGCCGGCCGCGACGATCTTCCCATTCTGATCGACCAGGAGGGCGGCCGCGTCGCCCGGATGGGGCCGCCCGAATGGCCCGCATTCCCCGCCGCCGCCGCTTTCGACGCGCTCTACGACACCGCGCCGATGTCCGCGATCGAGGCGGTGCGGTCGAACGCCCATGCGCTCGGCCTGATGCTGGCCGAGGTCGGCATCACCGTCGACTGCACGCCGCTGCTCGACCGCCGCTTCCCGGAGACGACGGCGGCGATCGGCGACCGGGCCTTCGGCGGCGATGCGATGCAGGTCGCCGCGCTCGGCCGCGCGACGCTGGAGGGGCTGGCGCGTGCCGGCGTGGTCGGCGTGATCAAGCACATGCCCGGCCATGGCCGCGCGGTGGTCGACAGCCATCACGAGCTGCCGGTGGTCAACGCCGACGACACAGCGCTGGAGGAGGACATCCGCCCGTTCCGCACGCTCGCCGTGTCGGCGCCGATGGGCATGACCTGTCACGTCGTGTTCAAGGCCTGGGACCCGGACCACCCCGCCACCCTCTCGCCGACGGTGATCCATGACGTCATCCGCGGCCGCATCGGCTTCGACGGCCTGCTGATGACCGACGACATCGACATGAAGGCGCTGTCCGGCACCGCCGGCGAGAAGGCAGCGGCGGCGATCGCGGCGGGCTGCGACATCGTCCTCGACTGCTGGGGCCGCATGGATGAGATGGTCGACATCGCCGACCGCCTCGGCGACATCGCCCCCGAGAGCCGCGCCCGCCTCGACCGCGCCATGGCCAGCGTATCGCGGCCCGACGGCGACTTCGGCGAGCTGATCGCGAAGCGCGACGAATTGCTGGCGCTCGCCTGACCTGCTTTACTGCACCGGATGAGCGACCCCGACACGCTGACGCTCGACCTCGACGGCTGGGAAGGTCCGCTCGACCTGCTGCTGGCGCTCGCCCGCAACCAGAAGGTCGACCTCAAGGCGATCTCGATCCTCCAGCTCGTCGAGCAATATCTCGCCTTCATCGAGGCCGCCCGCGACCTCAAGCTGGAGATCGCCGCCGATTACCTGGTGATGGCGGCGTGGCTGGCCTACCTCAAGTCGGCACTGCTGCTGCCCCGCGATCCCGAGGAGGTGCCCAGCCCCGAGGAGCTGGCGCTGCGCCTCCAGCTCCGCCTCGAACGGCTGAACGCGATGCGCGAGGCGGGAGGCCGGCTGCTCGCCCGCGACCGACTCGGTCGCGACGTGTTCCTGCGTGGGGCGCCGGAGGGGCTGCGCACCGTCCGCAAGGCGCGCTGGGAAGTTGAGATCTACGACCTGATCGCCGCCTACGGCCGGGTCAGCGCGCGCACCCGCCCGGTGATGCACGTCGTCGCAGCACGCGACGTAATGACGCTGGAGGAGGCGATCGAGCGCGTCTCGACCCTGATCGGCACCGCCATCGACTGGGCGACGATCGAGACCTTCCTGCCCGAGGAGGCGGAGGGCAGCTACCGCAAGTCGGCGCTCGCCTCGAGCTTCGTCGCCGCGCTGGAGCTGGCGCGACAGGGTAGGGTGGAGCTCCGCCAGAAATCCCCGTTCGCACCGCTCTACTTGAGGGCGCCGGCATGACCCCGCCCGACGATCTCGTCCGCGCGGTCGAGGCGGTGCTGTTCGCCTCGGAATCGCCACTGACCGTCGCCGAGATCCGCCTGTATCTGGGAGCCGAGGCCGACGTGCCGAGCGCGCTCGACACGCTTGCCGGGGCCTATGCCGGCCGCGGCATCGAGCTGGTCGAGCGCGGCGGGCGCTGGCACTTCCAGACCGCGGCCGATCTCGCCCATCTCCTCCGGCGCGACCGCGAGGAGCCGCGCAAGCTCACCCGCGCCGGCATCGAGACGCTGGCGATCATCGCCTATCACGAGCCGGTCAGCCGCGCCGAGATCGAGGCGATTCGCGGCGTACAGACCGCCAAGGGCACGCTCGACGTGCTGATGGAGGCGGGCTGGGTGCGCCCCGCCGGCCGCCGCGAGGTACCCGGGCGGCCGCTCACCTATGCGACGACATCGGCCTTTTTGAGCCACTTCGGCCTCGCCAGCCGCCGCGATCTGCCGGGCATCGACGACCTCAAGGCGGCCGGCCTGCTCGACCCGATTGATCTAGCCCTTGAGAATGCCGTGGAAAAGGACGCCGAGGATGACTAGATAGGGTCCGGCACAAGGAGATTTTTCGATGGGTGGTTTCAGCCTGATGCACTGGCTGGTGTTCGGCGTGGTCGCGATCCTCATATTGGGCGGCGGTCGCTTCTCGAACATGATGGGTGACGTTGCCAAGGGCATCAAGAACTTCAAGAAGGGCATGGCGGAGGAAGATGAGCCGACGCGGATCGAGGGGCAGCGCGCTGCTCCGGAGCCGTCGTACCGCTCCGAATCCGAGCGCGTCCGCGAGGAGCGCTGACCTTTCCCTCTTAGGCCTGGAGCGCGCCGGCCCCGGTCGGCGCGCCGCGGACGGTTGAATGTTCGACATCGCGCCTTCCGAATTCCTGCTCGTCGCGATCGTCGCGCTGCTCGTCATCGGTCCCAAGGACCTGCCGAAGGCGATGCGCTTCGCCGGCTATTGGGTCGGCCGCGCGCGCGGCGTCGCCCGCCAGTTCCGCAGCGGTTTCGACGCGATGGTGCGCGAGGCCGAGCTCGCCGAGATGGAGAAGAAATGGGCGGAGGAGAACGCGCGGATCATGCGCGAGCATCCGCTCGATTCGACGACTCCCGCGCTGCCGGCGCCTGTCGAGCCGGAAGCGACGCCCGCCGATGAGACGACCGAGCCGATGCTGACGCCGAAGCCGGAGATCACGACCGAGCCTTCGCCCGAGGCCCCCGAACTGCCGCTCGGCGAGCCGCACAAGACCCTGCCGTGAAGGACATCGACGACACCCAGGCTCCCCTGCTGGAGCACCTGATCGAGCTGCGCCGGCGCCTGCTCTACTGCGTGGTCGCGCTGGTGGTATGCTTCGGCGCCTGCTTCTACTTCGCGCGTGAGATCTTCGCCTTCCTGGTCCAGCCGCTTGTGCACGCAGGCCAGAACAAGGTGATCTTCACCCAGATCTTCGAGGCGTTCTTCGTCCAGGTGAAGGTCGCCTTCTTCGCGGCGATGATGATCTCGTTCCCGGTGATCGCCAATCAGCTCTGGCAGTTCGTCGCTCCCGGCCTCTACCGCAACGAGAAGCGCGCGCTGCTGCCGTTCCTGATCGCGACCCCGGTGCTGTTCATCGCCGGCGCGGCGCTCGCCTATTACATGGCGATCCCGATCGCGCTGCATTTCCTGCTGAGCTACCAGGGCGATCTCGGCGGCGTGCAGCAGGAAGCGCTGCCGTCGGTCGGCAATTATCTGTCGTTCGTGATGCAGTTCCTGTTCGCGTTCGGGCTCGCCTTCCTGCTGCCCGTCGTACTGATGCTGCTCGAGCGGGCCGGCATCGTCACGCGCAAGCAGCTGGTGAGTGCGCGCCGTTACGCGATCGTCGCGGCGTTCGGCCTGGCGGCGGTGCTGACGCCGCCGGACATCGGCTCGCAGCTCCTGCTCGCGATTCCCCTTGTGCTGCTCTACGAGCTCGCGCTGATCGGCATCTGGTTCACCGAGCGCCAGCGAAGCCGCGAGGCCAAGCGGGCCGAAACCACCGAGGCTACCGAGGCCTGAAAAAGGGGCCGCGCACTCGGCGCGGCCCCTTCCATATAATTACTTAGCGTCGTTGGCGGTCTTGGCGACCGTGTTACCGGCGGACGAGACGTCCCGGCCGACGCCTTCGACGGTGTTGCACGCGCCCAACGCCAGCGTGGCGGCGAGAGCGAGGGCAGCGGTGATCTTGCGCATGATAGACGCTCCATGAGTGATGAAATCGGTCCGGAGGTGAAACGACCGAAGGCGCGGTATCGTTCCCGATAGGCGATGAACGCAGCATTGACCGGGATGCGCCGAAAGGACGGCCGAAAAAGATGTAGGCCCGGAAGCGTCACCGGGGGGGGAGGGTAGACGCTTCCGGGCCCATGTCTTGGATAGCGAGAGCGGGGGGGCAAAAGGTCACTATCCGAAGCGCAGAACGCTCCTTGTGATCCCCGGTTCCCATTTCTCGAAAAAATTTTTGATGCCGCTCAGTCACGCCCGGTGATGGCGATCGCGATCTCGAACGCCCCGCTCAGCGGCTCATGGTGGAGGGGGGAGCGCAGCTGGCGGGACAGCCCTTCGATCACACGCCCATAGCGTTCTGCGATCGCCTTGCGCAGTCCCTCCGTCTCGATCAGCGCGGGAGAGCTGACCCGGACGAGGGCGTGCGTCTGGTTCTCACCGGGCTTCACCGAGATGCGGAGCTGTGCCGCCGGACTCGCGCCCATCGCCATCTCGACCAGCTCGGTGATGAGGAAGGCGACCGCCACCGCGGTATCCTGCGAGACGAGATAGGGATCGATCTCCAGCGTCAGCCCGAAATCGCGGCTGCGGCCGCTTGCGGTCGCGCGGATGTTGGCGGCCAGCTCGCTGATCACCGACCGGAGCCCGAGCCCGCGATTCTCCTCGAGCTCGGCAAAATGGTGACGGTGTACCACCGCCAGCGCATCGACGCGGCGCTGGATCGCGGCATAGGCGGCGGTCGCCTCGGCATCCACGGCGCTGCGCGCGTGGAAGTTGATCAGGCTGGTGATGACCTGGAGGTTGTTCTTGACGCGGTGATGGACCTCGCGCGTGAGCTTGGTCTGACGTGTCAGTCCCTCGGCGAGATCGGATTCGTGATCCCTGATCGTGCGGGTCAGGTCGGCGAAGGTGTCGCCGAGGTCGCGGATCTCGTGCGCGGGGATCGCTCCGAACTCGCCGGGATCGAACACGCTGCCCGGCGTATAGGCGCCGACCCGCGTGCGCAGCCGGCGGAGCGGGCGGATCAGCAGCCGGTCGACCACGAACCAGCCGATCCCCGCCGCCGCCGCCCACATCAGGATCGGCAGCAGCATCGCCGCCAGCACCGCCGAGGTGATCGGCGCGCTGTCGACCTCCATGTGCAGCACCAGCCGGTCGAGCCCGATCGGGCTGTCGTCCCGCTCGCGCCGGGACAGCACGGTGCCGGGAAGCTGGCGCAGGTCCAGCATATCCTCGTCGCGCATCAGCCTGGTGCCATAGGCGCGCAGGAAGCCGCTGGGGCGCGCGATGTCGGCGAGATAGGCCGTCGGGAAGAAGGCGGTCGCCCGTGCCGTACCGCTGCCGCCGGTGACGCCCAGCAGCAATCCGCCCGGCAGCAGCCGCACCGCGACGGCGTTGGGGCCGGGTTTGGGCGCCTCCCGCTCGATCGGCCCACCGCAGCGAAGCTGTCCCGCGCGGTCGATCACGGCATAGCGGGCGCCGGCGGGAAGGCTGGGGGCGAACACGCCGCGCGTCCTGGCGCAGACAGCGGTGTCGCCCGGATCGGCCTCGATCGCCGCGACCGCCGATCGCAACGCATTGGCGTCGCCGACAAGCTCGATCGCGAGCGAGCGCGCCGCCTCGCCGGTCGCGACCCTCAGCGCGGCACGATTCTCGACGTCGGCGGTGCGGGTGGTCTGGAGCGCGGCGAACACCGCGATCAGCGCGAGCGGCAGGAGAGCCGCGCTCAGAATGAGGAACAGCTTGGCGCCTGTCGGCATCCGCGCCAGTGCTGGCAATGCGCGGTCGCCCTCAGGGAGACCGGTAACGTCGTCCATCCGCCGGCGGCTACCCCAGCTTGTTCAACAGGTCGAGCATTTCGTCGGGAATCGTCTCGGAAACAGCATCCTGGTAGACCGCGCGCAATGCCTCGCCCACGCTGCGGTCGTCTCCCTTCTGCTTCCGCTCTCCCTTCTTTCGCATCTTCGGGTCAGAATCGGTCTTCTCAGAACGCACGTCTTCCCCCCTCCGGGCCCGGCAGGGCCGGGGAACATCAAAGGCTCAGGCATCGGGTAAACGCCATTGCCGCCGCGCACAACGCGATCGTGGGCGAACGTGAAACCAAATATCGCTTCGATTGTTCCCAAGGGCGGTGCAAAATGCGGGGAGGGGCCTTCTCCCTTGTGCCGAAAGATTTAAGCTGTCGCGTGGATGGCCCCGCACGACAGGGTTTTACGACGGAGAACAACGCCGAAATGTCGCTTGGACAGCAGCTTGCGCCGCATCTTCCCTTCCTGCGGCGCTACGCCCGCGCGCTCACCGGCAGCCAGTCCGAGGGCGACCATTATGTTCGCGCCACGCTGGAAGCGATCGTCGCCGCGCCGGAAGAATTTCCGCGCGACGTCGATCCCAGATTGGGACTCTATCGCATTTTCCAGGCGATCTGGGGCCCGACTCACCCCGACGACGGCCGCACGCCCGCGGCGCCGGAAAGCGACCATGAAGCGATCGCCCGCGCCCGGCTTGCCCGGATCGCGCCGGTTTCCCGCCAGGCGCTGTTGCTGACGGCGATGGAGGGCTTCACCACCGAGGATGCCGCCTATCTGATCGACAAGACGCCGCAGGAGGTCGACGGGCTGGTCGCCGACGCGCTGGCCGAGATCGAGAAGCAGACCCGCGCCCGCGTGCTGATCATCGAGGATGAGCCGATCATCGCCATGGACATCGAGGCGATCGTCCGCGACCTCGGCCATGAGGTGACCGGCGTCGCCGTCACCCGCGACGAGGCGGTGGCGCTGGCGATGGAGGATCGGCCGGGGCTGGTGCTCGCCGACATCCAGCTCGCCGATGACAGTTCGGGTATCGACGCGGTCAAGGACATCCTGGCCGAGTTCCAGGTGCCGGTGATCTTCATCACCGCCTTCCCCGAACGGCTGTTGACCGGTGAGCGACCCGAGCCGACCTTCCTCATCACCAAGCCGTTCCAGCGCTCGACCGTGAAGGCGGCGATCAGTCAGGCGCTGTTCTTCGACCAGGCGACCGTGCCGGCAAATTGAGCCAAGTTACGGAGCCAAAACGGTTCTCAGGTGTTGAGGGGGCATGGCTGACGAAATCGACCGAGACGGAGTGCAGCACGTCGACGCCGAGCGCGCCCGCGCCGGCGCGACGCCGCACATGACCCGCTATATCCTGGGCATCTCGCTTGCCCTCGTCATCGTGATCTTTGCCGTTCTCGTCCTCCGTTGAGCGGCGAAGTCCTTCGCAAACTTCTCGAAAATTAATCCCGCACTCCTATGTTGAGCGCGACCTGAAGAACGGATCACGATGACCGAGCGTGACGACATCGCCGACGATTCCGCCGAGCCGACTGCGCCGCACGTCGCCCTGTCCGATCCCGAGTTCAAGGAGCAACTCGCGCAGGTGATCCCGCATCTGCGCGCCTTCGGGCGTTCGCTGTCGGGTAGCCGCGACCTCGCCGACGATCTGGTCCAGGAGACACTGCTCAAGGCATGGGCGGCACGCAAGCGCTTCCAGGCGGGCACCAACATGCGCGCCTGGACCTTCATCATCCTGCGCAACCTCTATCTCAGCCAGATGCGCCGCGCGCGCTTCAAGGGCGAGTGGGACGACCTAGTCGCCGATCGGCTGCTCGCCGCGCCAGCCAGCCAGGACCGGCACGTCGAGCTCACCGACATGCAGCGCGCGCTGCTCCATCTGCCGCAGCCGCAGCGCGAGGCGCTGATTCTGGTCGGTGCGGGCGGCTTCGCCTATGAGGAAGCAGCGGAGATCTGCGGCGTCGCTGTGGGCACGATCAAGAGCCGCGTCGCGCGCGGCCGGGTGGCGCTCGAATCGATCCTCAGCGAAGGGAAGCTGCCGTCACGGCGCGAGCATGATGCCGACGGCCAATCGGCGCTGGACACGATCATGGGAGAGGTCGACGAGCTCAGCCGCGACGGCTGAAGCCGTTGCCCTGGTCGCTGCCATCCAATTGGCTGAGCAGCGCTGCGAGGTCGTCCGGAATCCCGAAATCGCGCTCATAGGCTTCACGCAGGGCGACCCCGATCGCATCGCCCGCGCGCGGCCGTTCGACGACCGTCGCCTCGTCACGTGCGGAGTTGCCGAGCATCTGAGTCATGCGCCTAAAACAAATAAAGTACGGATTTGTTGCTTGACTTGATCGGACTGATCGCCCGTCAAGCGGATCGATGTCGGATTCAGAATACAGGATCGAGCAGGCGCTTGCCCGCGCTAAGACGGAATCGCCGTTTCTTTCGGGGCTGATCGAGCGGGAGCGAGCGCTGGTCGACGGTATGGCGGAGGCGCTTGCCGATCCCCTCGCAGCGGCAGCGATCGACGATCCCGACATGCCGGTCGGCCGCCGCCTGCGGCTCGAGCGGCGGCGGCTAGCGCTGGTCGTGGCGATCGGTGATCTTGCCGGCCTCTATGATCTGACCCGCACCACCGGGGCGTTGACCGCGTTCGCCGATCATGCGCTCGACAGTGCCATTGCCGCGGCGATCCGCGAGCGCGTGCCCGGTGCCGAGCCGGCGGGGCTCGCCGCGATCGCGCTCGGCAAGCAGGGCAGCCGCGAGCTCAACTATTCGTCCGACATCGATCCGATCCTGCTGTTCGACCCGGCGACGCTGCCGCGGCGCGAGCGTGACGAGCCGGGCGAGGCGGCGGTGCGGATCGGGCGCCGCGTGGTCGAGCTGCTGCAGACGCGCGACGGCGACGGCTATGTGCTGCGCGTCGACCTGCGCCTGCGGCCCTCGCCGGAGGTCACGCCGATCGTGCTGCCGGTCGAGGCGGCGATCTCCTACTACGAATCGCAGGCGTTGCCGTGGGAGCGTGCCGCCTTCATTCGCGCTCGCGCCGCGGCGGGGGACGCGACGCTGGGCGACGAATTCCTGGCGACGATCCGCCCATTCGTATGGCGTCGGGCGCTCGACTTCGGCGCGATCCGCGAGATCCGCGGCATCTCCGCCCGCATCCGCGACCATCATGTGCGCGGGCAGCAGTTCGGGCTTGGCTACGACCTGAAGCGCGGGCGCGGCGGCATCCGCGAGGTCGAGTTCTTCGCCCAGATCCACCAACTCATCCACGGCGGCCGCGAACCGGCCTTGCGCACGCCGGCGACGCGCGATGCGCTGGCGCGGCTCGCGGAGGCGGGGCGGATCGACCCGGAGGAAGCGGCGGCGCTGTCCGAAGCCTATACGCTGCTGCGGACGATCGAACACCGCGTCCAGATGATCGACGACCGGCAGACGCATGCCTTGCCGGAAACGGCGGAGGGGCTCGATCGCATCGCCCGGCTGCACGGCCTCGCCGACGGGGGCGAGCTGCTCAACCTGCTCCGCCCGCACGTCGAGCGGGTCGAGCGCATCTACGGCGCGCTCGACGGCGAGGAGGCGCCGCAGCTTCCTGGCGGCGTCGAGCCGCTGGCCACCGCCGGTTTCGCCGATCCGGAGGCGGCGGCCCGGCTGATCGCGACGTGGCGGTCGGCGACCTATCCGGCGCTGCGCAGCGGGCCGGCCCAGGCGGCGCTGGAGGCGGTGCTGCCGGCGCTGGTGCGTGCATTGGGAGCGGCGCCCGACGCCAATGCCTCGCTGATCCGCTTCGACGCGATCCTCGCGCGGCTCCCGACGGCGATCAACGTGCTCCACCTCATCGAGGCGCGGCCGCCGCTGCTCAAACTGCTCACCACCATCCTTGCCTATGCGCCGACGCTCGCCGATGCGCTCGGGCGGCGTGCCGAACTGCTCGACGGCCTGCTCGACACCTCCGCGCTCGATCCGGTCGGAGAGGTCGAGGCGCTCGCCGCAGAAATGGCGGCGCGGGAGGCAGGCGACGATTACCAGAGCCTGCTCGACGGCGTGCGCCGCGTGGTCGGGGAGCGCCGCTTCGCGCTCGGCACCCAGATCGTCGCCGGCACCAGCGATCCGATGCAGGTCTCCGCGGGCTATGCCCGCGTGGCCGAAGCGGCGGTGGACGTGCTTGCCGCCGCCACCGTCGAGGAGTTCGCCGTCCGCCACGGCCGCGTGCCCGGCAGCGAGCTGGTGATCCTGGCGCTGGGGCGGATGGGCGGAGCGGCGCTGACGCACGCTTCCGACCTCGATCTCATCTATCTGTTCACCGGCGATTTCGCGGCGGAATCGGACGGGGAGAAGCCGCTGGGCGCGGTGCTCTACTACAACCGTCTCGCCCAGCGCGTCAGCGGTGCGCTGTCGGTGCCGACCGCGTCGGGACCGCTCTACGAGATCGACACGCGCCTGCGCCCTTCCGGCACGTCGGGGCCGCTGGTGGTCTCGCTCGACGCCTTCGACCGTTATCAGCGCGAAGCCGCCTGGACCTGGGAGCATATGGCGCTGACCCGCGCGCGGCCGATCTTCGGCTCGGCGCAGGCGCGGGCCGAGGTGAGTGCGATCATCGCCCGCATCCTCGCCGGCGACCGGCCGGAGCGCGACATCGTCGCCGACGCCGTCAAGATGCGCGCCGAGATGGCCGCCCACAAGCCGCCGGCAGGTCCGCTCGACGCCAAGCTGCTCGACGGCGGGCTGGTCGACCTCGAGTTCGTCGTCCATGTCGCGCAGCTCACCCGGCGCACCGGTTTCGACCCGCACCTCGGCCGCGCGATCGACCTGTTGGTGGAGACCGGACATCTGCCGAGTGAGCTGCGCGCGGCGCACGACTTCCTCACGCGCCTGCTGGTGACGATGCGTCTCGTCGCGCCCGATTGCCAGCCGCCGCCGCCCGCGACCCAGGCGCTGGTCGCGCGCGCCTTGTCGCTGCCCGACTGGGCGGCCGTGCTTGCAACGCTGGAGACCACCCGGCAGAGCGTGCGTGCGGCATGGAATTCGGTGATCGGAGAACGGTGATGGCGATCGAAGGCGAGCGGCTCCCCGACCATGAGTTGACCGGCAGCGACGGCGCACCGCTGCGGCTCGCCGGCTTCGTCGGCAAGCCGCTGGTGCTCTATTTCTATCCCAAGGACGACACCACGGGCTGCACGCGCGAGGCGCAGGACTTCACGGCGCTGATGCCCGAGTTCGAGGCGGCCGGTGTGCAGGTTCTCGGCGTCTCCAAGGACACGCCGGCAAGCCACGTGAAATTCACGAAGAAATACGATCTGACGGTGCCGCTTGCCAGCGACGCGGACGGCGCGTTGATCGAGGCGCTGGGTGCCTGGGTCGAGAAGTCGATGTATGGCCGCCGCTTCATGGGAATCGAGCGCTCGACCTTCCTGTTCCGCGCCGACGGCACGCTGGCGCGGGCGTGGCGCAAGGTGAAGGTCGCCGGGCATGCCGCCGAGGTGCTGGCGGCCGCCCGCGCGCTGTGACCAACGTCGCCGAGGCGGCGCGGGCGGTACTGCTCACCGCCGATCCGCGCGCCAAAGTCGCCGCGGCGCGCAAGGCTGCGCGCGACTGGCGGCTGGGGCGGCTCGACCATGCGTTCGACCTCGTCATGCCCGATCGCCCGGCGCGGCCCGCGGAGCCCGAGCTGCTGCCGCCCAACCGCATGCCCAAGCGCGGCCGCGCCGGATCGGAGCGCAGCCGGATCGCCATGATCCACGCGCTCGCGCACATCGAGTTCGTCGCGATCGATCTCGCCTTCGACCTGGTCGGGCGGTTCGGGGCGCATTTCCCCCGCGGCTTCACTGACGACTGGATGCGGGTTGGCGCCGACGAGGCGATGCATTTCGCGCTGCTCGACCGGCGACTGAAGGCGCTCGGCAGCCGCTATGGCGCAATGCCCGCGCACGACGGCCTGTGGGAAGCGGCGGAGGCGACTGCGCATGATCCGCTGGCGCGGCTGGCCGTGGTGCCGATGGTGCTGGAGGCGCGGGGGCTGGACGTGACACCGGGGACAATCGTGCGGTTCGAGGAGGCCGGCGACCATGCCACCGCGCGCATCCTCCGCCGCATTGTTACCGACGAGGTACGCCATGTGCACGCTGGTACGCGCTGGTTCGAATCGCTATGCGCGGAAAAAGGAATCGTATCCGAAACGACCTGGCAACGCCTTGTTTCTCAGTATTTTCGGGGCGTCTTGAAGCCTCCGTTCAACGACTCGGCGCGCGACTCAGCCGGTCTGACGCGGGATTATTACGCGCCTATTGCCCAGGGCTGATCGGTCGAGCAACAAGTCTCAACGTCTTGGTGCGGAGGGGGTTCCACACGAGACACGGACGAATTGCCATTCGGGCTGTCGGCCTGAGGGGCTTTCTTTTGTTGCGGGGATCGATGGTCGCTACCACCTTTCAGAATCTGTCGAGCCGCATCGACCGGGTGCGATCGCTGTTCACCACTCGCGACTTCATTTTCCACGACGGCAAGGCGCTGCGCCGCTTCAGCATCTCCGGCCGCGCGCAGGCGCTGCTCGCCGGCACCGCCGCCGTCACGCTCGCCTTTTCCGCCTATGGCGTCGCCTCGGCCGCGGTCGGTGCGGTCGCTGCCACCGGTATCGCCGGCACGCCGGCCTCGCCCGAGGCGCGGATGATCCGCATGCGCGCCGAGATGATGGCGATGCAGGCGGATGTCGCCGCGCTCAAGCTCGCGACCCGTGTCCATGCCGCGCGCGTCGAGCAGCGCCAGGCGCTGATCGCGGCGGTGCTCTCCGGCAAGGGCGATCCCGAGAAGCTCGTCGCCGCCATCCAGCCGGTTTCGGTCGATTCGCACGGCACCGGCACGGTGCTGGCGCCGCTACAGCGCATCGAGGCACGCCAGGTCGCGCTCGCCCGCGCCGCCCAGCGCGCGACCGAAGAACGGCTGGCGATGACGACCAGTCACCTGCGCCGCCTTGGCGTCGCCCCTGAGCGCTTCGTCAGCGGCGGCATGGGTGGTCCGTTCGAGGCGGCCGACAGCGCCGAGGCGGCGGCGGAGCTCAATAGCGCCGATTCCGACGCGCAGTTCAAGACGCTGTTCCAGACCTGGAAGAAGCTCGACACGCTCGAGCAGGGCGCGATCTCGATCCCGTCGATGCAGCCGGTGCAGAACCTGAGCTTCACCAGCAACTTCGGCGTCCGCTCCGATCCGTTCCGCGGCGTCGCTGCGATGCACGCCGGGGTCGACATCCCCGGGCCGCTCGGCACGCCGATCTACGCGACCGCCGACGGCATCGTCGCCCGCGCCGGCCGCGCGTCGGGTTATGGCAATCTCGTCGAGATCAACCACGGCAAGGGCATCGAGACCCGCTACGGGCACATGTCCAAGATCCTGGTCACGCCCAACACCCGCGTGAAGCGTGGTCAGCTCATCGGCCTGATGGGCTCGACCGGGCGGTCGACGGGAAGCCATCTTCACTACGAAGTCCGCATCGACGGCCGTGCAGTCAATCCGGTCCCTTTCCTGCAGCCGTCGAGCACGCTGGTCGCGATCCAGGCGCGTGCCGCGCACGGGCAGCAGGTCGCGATGGGCGGGCCGGCGACCAACAACTGATCTGACTGCCGGTTGCCGCTGAGGCTAGCGTCGCCTATCTGAGCGTCATGGCCACGCTCGCCGCTTCCGAAATCGCACTGACATCCGCCGCCGCGGCACGCGTCGCCGCGATCGCCGAACGCCAGGGCAAGCCCGCGATCCTGCGGCTGTCGGTCGAAGGGGGCGGGTGTTCGGGCTTCCAATACCGTTTCGGCCTCGCCGACGCGCCGGAGAGCGACGACATGATCGTCGAGACCGACGGGGTCCGGCTGGTGGTCGACGCGATCAGCCTCGATCTCGTGCGCGGCGCGGAAGTCGATTTCGTCGAGAGCCTCGGCGGTGCGGCATTCCGCGTGAACAACCCCAACGCCGCCTCAGGCTGCGGCTGCGGCTCGAGCTTCTCGGTCTGAGCGGCGTCGCTTGAAGATCGTCAGCTACAACGTCAACGGCATCAAGGCGCGGCTCCCGCGCCTGATCGAATATCTGACCGAGCAGCAGCCGGACGTCGTCTGCCTGCAGGAGCTCAAGGCCGCCGACGACGGCTTTCCCGAGAAGGAGATCCGCGACGCCGGCTACGGCGCCGTGTGGCATGGACAAAAGGGTTGGAACGGCGTCGCCGTGCTGGCGAAGGGCGCCGACCCGGCCGAGCGCCACCGCGGTCTCGCCGGCGAACCGGAGGACGAGCATAGCCGTTACCTCGAAGCCGAGGTGAACGGGGTGGTGATCGCCTCGATCTATCTCCCCAACGGGAATCCGGTGCCAGGCCCCAAGTTCGACTACAAGCTACGCTGGATCGGGCGGCTGGCAGCACGGGCACGCGAGCTGCTTGCCGAGGAGCGGCCGGTGGTGCTTGCGGGCGATTACAATGTCATTCCTAACGACGACGACGTCTTCTCCGTGCGTGCAATGCAGTCGGATGCGCTGATGCAGCCGGAGAGCCGCCAGGGCTATCGCGCGCTGCTGGCGCAAGGGTGGACGGACGCGCTGCGCACCCAGTATCCACGCGGCGGCGTATGGACCTTCTGGGATTATCAGGCGGGCGCGTGGCAGCGCGACGCAGGCTTCCGCATCGACCACCTGCTGCTCAGCCCGATCGCGGCCGACCGCTTCCACTCCGCCGGCGTCGACAAGGATTATCGCGCCCGTGAGAAGGCGAGCGATCACGCACCGACCTGGGTCAGGCTACGGCAGTAGGGGCGCCTGGGCGGTCATCTGCCACTACGCTGAACATCTGTCTTCGATCCCACGAACTGCCCAACTACGGATGTAGACAGCACCGATGCCGTTGGCGCCGCGTCGCATGCGGCTCACGTCAGCGCGCTTGAGTGTTGTATGTCGATAATACAATCCTGGCGTGCGGGCTCGCCTCTTGGCCCCGCGAGTTCGGGAGGACTTTCGATGTTGCATTCCGCCATATTGATTGCTGCGATTGCGACCGCACTGACCGTATCGGACCCTGTTCCAGCCACGCAGGGTGCGAAGATGCTGGACGCTGCAACGCCCGCCTCGGCACCGGCGTCTGTCTCCACCTCCGATGCTCAAGCCGGGAGCAAGCGGGAGCAGCGCTATTGCGTGAAGCAGGAAACCACCGGATCGATCCTGACGTACCGCAAATGCCTCACGCGCGAGCAATGGATCGCCAAGGAGGGGTTCGACCCACTGGCCGCGAAGAAGTGATGGGCAGCCGGCGGCGTCTCGCCAGCCCGCCGGCCGTCACAGGTCCTTGCCGTAGACTTGGTAAACCTTGTTGACCTTGCTCTCGATCGTCTCGGCGATCGAACGCATCCCCTGATTGTCGTCGAGGATCCAGCCGATCTCGCCGCGGCTCGCGCCGTAGCGCGTAACCGACGCGCGGCGGATATATTCGATCATCATGAAGGCGAGCTGGCTCGCCATCCGCGACGATTGCAGCTCCTTGACGACGCCCATCAGCGGCACGCGCATCGTGCGCACGCGCGGCCGGCGCAGCCACAGCAGCAGCTTCGCCCAACCGAACGGGAACAGGTTGCCGTTCAGCGGCTTGATCGCCTCGTTGAGGTCGGGGAGGGTGATCATGAACGCGACCGGGCGGCCGTCGAGCTCGGCGATGCGGATCAGGTCGTTGAACACGATCGGCTTCAGCTTGACGCCGACATCCTTGATCTCGGGCGGGGTCAGCGGGACGAAGCCCCAATTGTCCGCCCAGGCATCGTTGAGGATGTCGAGGATGATCGCGGCTTCCTCCTCGAACTTCGACTTGTCGACCTCGCGGACGCGGATGCGCTCGTTGCGCTCGCCGGACTTGATGATCCGTTCGACGATCGGCGGGAAGCCCTGCGTGATGTCGAGCTCATAGGTGAGGAGCTGCTTGACCGGCTGATAGCCGGCGCCTTCGATCCAGCCGCGATATTCGGGCTTGGCGTGGCCCATCATCACCGTCGGGGGATGATCGTAGCCCTCGATCAGCAGGCCGGGCTCCTCCCAGATCGACATGGAGATGGGACCGAGCGCGCGTTTCATGCCCTGTTCGCGCAGCCATTCCTCGGCGCGCGCGATGAGGGCGCGGCCGATCTCCTCATTCTCGGCATCGAACAGGCCCCATTGGCCGACGCCGGGGCCGAAGCCCTGCTCGGGCGGCTGCTCGAGCGCTAGCGTGTCGATGTGCGCCGAGATGCGGCCGACGACGCGCCCGTCCAGCTCGGCGAGGAAGAGCTGCGCCTTGGCATGGCTGAACCAGCCGTTCTTCTCGGGCGTGATCAGGCCCAGCGCCTCGGACTTGAGCGGCGGCACCCAGTTGGGATCGTCGGCATAGAGGCGGAAGGGCAGGTCGACGAAGGTCTTGCGGTCGGCCTTTGTCGTGACCGGCCGGATGGTGAGCGAGGACATTGCTGGAGCCGCCGGAGCTAGGTTGCGAAGGGCCCGTGAAGTCCTGCGTCGGCGCCCCGCTGTCAAGCCGCCCCTGTTGTTGCCCACATATAGCCACTATCTAAAGGCAATGCCCCAGGCGATGAATAGCTCGATCACCCTCGACCGTGCGTCCGCTGCGCCCTCGCCCAAGGCGGCCGCTCCGGCGCGCTCGGTCCGCGTGCCCGACGACAAGACGCTGCTGCGCACGGCGGCGGAGCTTTCGCGCGACCTCAACCGGCCCAAGCCAGCGGTCTATTGGACCGACATGCTCGCCTCCGCGCTGGTCGGTTATGCCGCGCTGGCCGGCGCGATCCTGTCGCCGTCGACGGGCTGGGCGATCGTCGCCGGCGTGGTGGCGGTGCTCGCGCTCTATCGCGCGGCGAGCTTCATCCATGAGGTCAGCCATATCAAGCATTCGGCGCTGCCCGGCTTCCGGCTGGGCTGGAACCTGTTGGTCGGCATTCCGCTGATGGCGCCGTCGTTCATGTACGAGGGCGTCCACAACCTCCACCACGCCCGCACCCGCTACGGCACGGCTGAGGATCCCGAATATCTGCCGCTCGCGCTGATGAAGCCGTGGACGGTGCCGCTGTTCGTGTTGGTGTCGGCGCTGGCGCCGGTCGGTTTCCTGATCCGCTGGGGCGTGCTGTCGCCGCTGTCGGTGCTGTTCCCGCGCCTGCGTGCGCTCGTGGTCGCCCGCTATTCGGCGCTGGCGATCAATCCCTCGTTCGAGCGCCGCGCGCCCGAGGGCGACGCGAAGATGCTATGGCACCGGCTGGAAGCAGCGACCAGCGTCTGGGCGATCGCGCTGATGACCGCCACGGCGACCGGCGTGCTACCGCTCCGCGCCTTCCTGATCGTCCTCGCGGTGATCTCCGCGGTGATGGTGATCAACCAGGTCCGCACGCTCGTCGCCCATCTTTGGGAGAATGACGGCGAGCCGATGAGCGTGACCGCGCAGTTCCTCGATTCGGTCAACGTGCCGCCGCCGGCGCTGCTGCCGTTCCTGTGGGCGCCGGTCGGCCTGCGCTACCATGCGCTGCATCACCTGCTGCCGGGGCTGCCCTATCACGCCCTCGGTGAGGCGCACCGCCGCCTGTCGGCCGCGCTCGATCCGCAGTCGCCCTATCACAAGGCCAATTACCGCGGCCTGCCGGGGCTACTCGAGCGGCTGGTGCGCAGCACCTTCGCCGTCGTCGGGCGGCGCTGAGCTTATCCGTCATCCCGGCGAAAGCCGGGATCTCCTGCCGTATCGCGCCTCCGCATGAGATCCCGGCTTCCGCCGGGATGACATAGAAGAGCTTATTCCTCCGTCCTGACCAGCACCGCCTCGCCGACCAGCAGGAACAGCAGGAACGGTGCCCAGGCGGCGAGGAAAGGCGGATAGGCGCCGAGGTTGCCCATCGCCAGCGCGAAATTGTCGGCGACGAAATAGGCGAAGCCCAACGCCATGCCGATCACGGCGCGGATGAAGAGCTTGCCCGAGCGCGCGACACCGAACGCCGCCACCGCCGCCAGCAGCGGCATCAGCACCGACGAGAGCGGTCCGGACAGCTTGTGCCACAGCGCGCCCTCGAGCGCCTTGGTCGGCCGCCCGGCTGCCCTGAGGTCACCGATCGCCGACGACAGCGCGCCGAACGACATGCCGTCGGCGTTGATGTTGGCCAGCGTGAACTGATCCGGCCGCACGCCGTCACCGACGTGGAGGCTGCCGAGCGGTGTGATCGTGCCCTGTGCGACATCGAAGCGGCGGGCATTCTCGATCCGCCAGCCCTTGCCCTCGCGCCGGCCGCTGTCGGCGGTGATGATCGCGGTAAGCGATCCGCCGCTGCGCTGATAGGCGGCGATCCCGGCAAGCTGCACCGCATCGCCCTTGCCGCGGACCTGCTGGACCTGAATGAGGCTGTCGTCGGCGCGCACCCAGACGTTGCTGCGCTCGCCGCGTTCGATCGGCAGCGGCCCGTAATTGACGCGCTGCCACTGGTCGAGCGTCGCGCTGGCGCGGCTCACGACACGGTCGTTGAAGGCGAACGAGACGGCGGCGACCGCTATGCTGGCGACGATCAGCGGCGCCAGCACCTGATGTGCCGACAGGCCCGAGGCCTTGAGCGCGATCACCTCAGAATTCTGATTGAGCGTCGACAAGGTGATGATCGTGCCGAGCAGCACCGCGAAGGGCAGGAACTGGGCAATGATCTGGGGTACGCGCAGGCTGACGTAGTGCCAGATCTGCGCCTGCCCATTGCCTGGATAGGCGAGGATGTCGCCGGTCTCGGACAGGAGATCGAGCGCCTGCAGCACCAGCACGAGGGCGAGCAGGATCGACAAGGTGCGTGTCAGGAACAGTCGCGCCATATAGAGCGTGACCGTGCGTGACGGGAAGAAGCTGGGCATGTTGCTCATGCCTGCGCCTCCCGCCGGCGCCGCCCGGGCAGGCGCCGTACGATCGCTGCCGTGAGCTTCGAGAAGCCGCGCTCGAGCACGCCGATCGGCTGCCCGCCCGGCACATGGGCGACGGTATAGTACATCCACAGCACTAGCGCGGCGAACAGCGCGAACGGACCCCACAGCGCGAGCCGCGGATCGAACCGCCCGAGGCCGCCCAGGGCTTCACCATATTCGTTGATCTTGTGATAGCTGACCAGCATCACGATCGACAGGAACACGCCCAGCGACGAGGTCGACCGCTTGGGCGGGATGCCGAGCGCCACGGCCAGCAGCGGCAGCAGGAACATCGTCGCGACCTCCGCCAGGCGGAAGTGGAAGGCAGCGCGGCTGGTATCGCGCAGCTCCTCCGGCGCGCGGACATCGGCACCGATGCGCGCGAGCTCGGGCAGGGTGAGCTCGAGATTGCGGCCGCCGCGGCCGCGGAAGCTGCCGTATTTGGGCAATGCGATCGGGATGCTGTGCGAGCTGAAGGTCAGCACGCGCGGAACCGGCGAATCCTTCGTGTGCTGGACGAGCGTGCCGTTGGTGAGGCGGAACACGATCGATTCCATATCCTCGGTGCGCAGGAACTGGCCCTTTTCCGCGGTGACGGCGTAGGAGCTGCCGTCCTTGAGCTTGCTGTAGACGAAGATGCCGGACAGCTCGCGGCCGCCGTCCTTGCTGTCCTCGATGCGGACCGTGATGTTGTTCGGGAAGTTGGTGAACTCGCCGACCTTGATCGACGCACCGAGCGCCCCCGAGCGCAGCTCGAACCGCAGCCCCTCATAGGCGTAGCGTGCATAGGGCTGGACGAAGCCGACGATCGCCAGGTTCACCAGGGCCAGCGCGATCGCGTACATATAGGGCACGCGCAGCAGCCGCGTGTAGCTCATCCCCACCGCGCGCAGCACGTCGAGCTCCGACGTGGTGGCGATGCGGCGGAAGGCGAGCAGGATGCCGAGCATCAGCCCGATCGGGATGCCGAGCCCGAGATACTCCGGCAGCAGATTGGCGAGCATCTTCCACACCACGCTCACCGGCCCGCCCTGGGTCGCGACGAAGTCGAACAGGCGCAGCATGCGGTCGAGCACCAGCAGCATCGCCGCGATCACCAGCGTCGAGAACAGCGGCACCGCGATCAGCCGCGCGAGATAGCGATCGATCGAGGTCATGCTTGGCGGCGACAGGCTTCCGGGGAGAACTGGGCTGGAGAGGCTATAGAGGCGTGGGGCTGGCGCGCAAAAGGAAAGTTGGAGTCGTTTTCAGCTTCGCTGGCCGGTGCCGCCGAAACCGACTCTACTCCGCCGCGATCGCGGGCGGCGGGATGGTGCGGCCGGCGGTGGCGGTCTCGATCGCGCGGGCGAGGGCGGCGAGGGTGAAGGGCTTGCGCAGCACCTCATAGTCCCCGAACCCCGTCGCCTCGCGCTCATCGCCCGCATAGCCGGTGACGTAGAGCACCGCGATGTCGGGAATGTCGGCGGTCAGCTCGGCGACGAGCTCGGGACCCGTCTTCCCCGGCATCAGCACGTCGGAGATGACCAGGTCGATCGATGCCATCCCATCGGCGACGACGTGCGCCGCCGCCGGATCGCTGCACGCGACTGGGCGGTGGCCGAGCTCGCGCAGCAGCTCGACGGTGGCGGCAAGCAGGCGCCGGTCATCCTCGATCACCAATATGTCGAGCTGTCCGGGCGAGCTCACCGGCTCGTCCGCGGCTGCAGGTACGGCAGCGGAGAGGCTCACCTCCGCCGAGGTGTCGCGGGGCAGGTAGATGGTGACGATGGTGCCCTCGCCCGGCGTCGACGCGATCGCCACGTCGCCGTGCGACTGCCGCGCGAAGCCGAACACCTGGCTGAGGCCGAGGCCGGTGCCCTTGCCGATCGGCTTGGTGGTGAAGAAGGGCTCGAACACGCGCTCGAGCACCTCCGGCGCCATGCCGCAGCCGGTGTCGCGGATGCTGATCGCGACATAGTCGCCCGCCGCGCATTTCCCCACTTCGTTCTGGGCGAGCGCGGCGGTGGCGGTGGCGATGGTCAGCCGGCCGCGGCCCTCCATCGCGTCGCGCGCGTTGACTGCGAGATTGAGGATCGCATTTTCGAGCCCGTCGCGATCGACCCACACGTTCCAGATCGACGCGACGCCGCTCGCGTCGACCTGGACGCCGTCGCCGAGCGTGCGGTCGAGCAGGTCGGACATGTCGTGGATCAGCGTCGCCGGATCGACCGCGCGCGGCAGCAGCGGCTCGGCGCGGGCGAAGGCGAGCAGGCGGCTGGTGAGCGCGGACGCGCGGCTGGCACCCTCCTCGGCGCTGTCGAGGTGGCGGATGACGTCCTTGCCCTTGCCGCCTTCGAGGAAGCGCCGCCGCGCCAGCTCGATTCCGCCGAGAACGACCGCCAGCATATTGTTGAAATCATGGGCGATGCCGCCGGTGAGCTGGCCGACCGCTTCCAGCTTCTGCATCTGGCGGAGCTTGGTCTCGGCGGCTTCGCGCTCGCGGGCCTCGGCGTGGAGCTCGTGCGTCGCGACCTGGACCGCGGCTTCGAGCTGGCCGGCGCGCATCCGTTCGGCCTCGGCCTCGGCGGCGGCGCGGGCGCGCTCCTCGGACGAGCGCATCGCCAGCCAGCCGAACCCAATCGTCGCCAGCACCAGCAGCACGCCGAACGCCGCGAAGATCTTGGCGGCGAAGTTCGACTGCTCGATCTTGAGCGTCGCCGCGGCGGTGCGCGCGTCGAGCACGCCGCGCTCGGTGGTGATGAAGCCGTCGAGCAGCGTGTCGATACGCGTGAGCGAGGGGCTGTTGCGCGCCTCGTAATAGAGCGCGAGCGCCTGGTTGTTCTTCTTGTAGCTGGTCGACAGCGCGATCAGCGACAGCTGGTCGCTGCGCTCGCGATAGGCCTGGCGCAGCGCGAACACGCGGCCCTGCTGGGTCGGATTGTCGTTGGTGATGCGGTCGAGCCGGTCGATCTGCGCGCCGGCCTGGACCCATTCGTCGGAGAAGAGCTGGCCGAGCGTGCGGTCGCCGCTGATGACGAAACGGCCGAGCGCCGCCTCCGCCCGCGCCATCTTGCCCGACAGGCTGCGGGTGAGGATCATCACCTCATAGCTGTGCGACTGCGCGCGCAGCGCTGCGTCGCGCTCGCGGTTGGCGCTGGTCAGCGCGACGATCAGGGCAATGAGCACGCCAGCGCTCAACAGCGCGGCGACCAGCATCATGATCGCCCGCCAATGCGCGTGTAGCAGGCCCGCGCCCCCGGTTGCGGCCCGTTCGGTCATCCCACCGCTATCTTACATGCCCGGAAGGGCGGGGCAAAGTGCCGCTTTCAGGCGATCAATTGATGACGCCGACCGCCTGTCCGGCGGCGCGGAACATGCCGAGAATGGTCTCGACCTGTTCGGACGTGTGCTCGGCGCAGAGCGAGCAGCGCAGCAGATAGGTCCCGGCCGGCGTCGCGGGCGGGCGCGCCATGTTGACGTAGAGGCCGCCTTCCAGCAGCGCCTGCCACATCCGCACCGCCTGGTCCTGATCGCGCAGGATCACCGCGATGATCGCCGACTGCGGCGTATCGGTGCCGAGCGTGAAGCCCATCTCGCGAAGGCCGGTGTGGAGCCGGCGGGAGTTCTCCCACAGATGCGCGCGCTTGTTGCCGGCGTGCATGAGCTTGCGGATCGAGGTCGCCGCGGTCGCCACAACCGACGGCGGCAGTGAGGCGGTGAAGACATAGGGCCGGCAGACGAGGCGCAGCACCTCGAACTTGGGATGGTTGGAGACGCAGAAGCCGCCGACCGTGCCGACCGACTTGGAGAAGGTGCCGACGACGAAGTCGATGTCGCCCTCGCAGCCCAGCTCCTCATAGACGCCGCGCCCGTTGGGGCCGAAGAAGCCCATGCCGTGCGCCTCGTCGCACAGGATCATCGCGCCGTGCTTCTTGGCGACGGCGACCATCTCCGGCAGCGGGGCGATGTCGCCGAGCATCGAGTAGACGCCCTCCAGCACCACCAGCTTGCCGGCCTCCGCGGGCAGGCGGCCGAGCCGCTTGTCGAGATCCTCGACCGAATTGTGGCGGAAGCGGACGACCTCGGCATTGCCCATCGCGCAGCCGTCGTAGATCGACGCATGGCTGTCGGCGTCGAGGATGATGTATTCGCCCTTGCCGGCGAGCGTCGAGATCATCCCGAGATTGGCCTGATAGCCGGTCGAGAACACCATGGCGTGCTCGGTGCCGTAGAATTCCTTCAGCGCCTCCTCGACCTCCTTGTGGCCCTGATAGGTGCCGTTGAGCACGCGGCTGCCGGTGGTACCCGCGCCGAAATTGTCGAGCGCATCCTTGCCCGCCTGCACCACGTCGGGGTCGAAGGTCATCCCCATGTAGTTGTAGGTGCCGAGCAGGATCGTCTCCTTGCCCTTGATCACGGCGAGGGTGGGGGACTTCACCTCGTCCATCACGATCGCGAAGGGATCGCGCACGCCGCTCGCCAGCAGCGCCTCGCGCTCGGCGATCAGCGGGTCGAACTTGGAGAAGAGGTCACGCTCGGGCGCGATCACCGGCGGGTTCTCGGGCAAAGCGTCGGCAGTGGCGGCGGCTTCGGTCACGTCACGCGTCCTTGAGCTTGGCGACGGCGTCGACGAGCTGGCCGACCGTCTCGATCTCGGCCTGCATGTTCATCGTGATGATGATGTCGAACTCGTCCTCGATCGCCGCGACGAAGTCCATCACGGTCAGGCTGTCCCACTCGAGGTCGCCCTGGAAGGTGGTGCTCTCGGTCAAGGTGACGCCCTTCTTGTTGAAGGGTTCGATCTGCGCCTTGACGGTCTCGAAAATCTGGTTGCGGTCGCTCATGGCCGGTCCTTAGTTCGGTGCGGAGTGGCAGGCAAATGGGGCTGAAGCTTGTCGCGCCTGCGGCGGGATCACAGCAGCCCCGCCGCGCGATAGGCGGCAGCGGTGGCGGCGAGACCCTCCGGCGTCGACACCTGCGGCTGCCAGAGCTGCGCGGGCGGACGGCGGGCGGGATCGATCACCCAGTCCTGATGGCAGAAATAGGCGACGCGATCGGGGGTGAGTTTCGCGCGCTTGCCGCGGATCAGCCGGTCGAGCTGCGCGCCCGCCATCAGGATCGGGCGGGGCAGGGCAAAGGTCGCGACGCGGCGGCCGACGGCGTCGCCGATCGCTCGGGCGAACTCTTTGTGGCTCCAGCCGCCGGGCTTGCCGTCGTCGGCGTCGAGGCTGAGGCGCTCGTCGGTGGCGGCGAGCGCGAGGAGCAGGCGAGCGAGGTCGCTCGCCTCGATCACTGACAGCTGCCCGCCCGGCGGCAGCAGCGCGAGACCGCGCTTCGCTAGGCGGAACAGTTCGAGCATCTCCATGTCGCCGGGGCCATAGATCGCAGGCGGGCAGACGACGCTCCAGGCGAGGGGGGAGGCGGTGACGAGCCTTTCGGCTTCGGCCTTGGACCAGCCGTAGACGGAGAGGTGCGGCTCGCGTGCGGCGAGCGAGGAGACATGGACGAACCGGCGAACGCCCGCGCGCTCGGCTGCGGCGAGCATCTTGCGCGTGCCCTCGATGTTGCCTGCGATGAAGCCGTCGCGATCGGGAGCGTTGACCACGCCTGCGACGTGGATCACCGCATCGGTGCCCTCGGCCAGTCGAGCAAGTGCCGCCTCATCGTTCAGCGTGCCTGCGATCCAGGTGATGCCTGCGCGCTCGGTTTGCGGCCGGCGGGTGAGGGCGCGGACCTCGTGGCCCGCGTCGGTCGCCAGGCGGAGCAGATGTCCGCCGACGAAGCCGGTGCCGCCGGTGACGGCGAGCTTCATACCAGCGCCATGTTGCTGCGATGGACCAGCGCCGAACGCGGTGCATAGCCGAGGATCACGGCATGTTCGTCGCTGCGCTTGCCGGCAATGCGGGAGGCGTCGGCGGCATCATATTCGGAGAGACCGCGCGCGATCGTTCCCTCCGGCCCGGCGATGGTAACGAGGTCGCCGCGCGCGAACTTGCCCTCGATCCGCGTCGCGCCGGCGGCGAGCAGGCTGCGGCCCTGCCCGAGCGCCTTGGCCGCGCCGGCATCGACGTAGATCGCGCCCTTGGCGGTGAGACCCCCGGCGAGCCATGCCTTGCGCGCCGGCGCCGCCTTCTCGGCCAGGAATATGGTGCAGCGCCCACCGTCGAGCGCATCGAGCGGCCGCTCCGCCTGGCCGGAGACGATCGCGAGATGCGCGCCCGCGGCGGTAGCGATGCGCGCCGCCTGCACCTTCGATGCCATGCCGCCGGAGCCCATGCCCGAAGCAGAATCTGAGCCCGCCATTGCGACGATGCGCCGGTCGATGCGCTCGACCAGCGGGATATGCACCGCGCCGGGCTCGCGCGGGTCACGGTCGTAGAGGCCATCGACGTCGGACAGCAGCACCACGCCGCTCGCCCCCGCCGCTGCGCCGGCACGCGCAGCGAGCCGATCGTTGTCGCCGAACCGGATCTCCTCAGTCGCGACGCTGTCGTTCTCGTTGATGACCGGCACCACGCCGAGCTTGAGCAGCCGCCCAAGCGTCGCCGCGACGTTGAGATAGCGGCGGCGATCCTCGAGGTCGTCGAGCGTCACCAACATCTGCGCAGCGGTGAGCCCGTGCGCTCCGAACGCTTCGGCCCAGGCCGAAGAGAGCGCGATCTGCCCGGTCGCGGCCGCTGCTTGCGCATCCTCCAGGCTGGCGCGGCCGCCCTTCGGCAGCTTGAGCCGCCGCGCCCCCAGCGCGATCGCGCCGGACGAGACGATCGCGACCTGCTGCCCGGCCGCAGCGCGCTCGGCAATGGCTGCGGCGATACCGGCCAACCAAGCGCTGCGGATCGCACCGGAGGGATCGACGAGCAGCGCCGATCCGATCTTGACGATCAGGCGCGGACAGGCGGCGGGGGAGAAGCGCGACGCCGCTAGATCGGCGACCATTCCACCTCGTCCTCGCCTTCGTCCTGCTCGGGCACAGGGCTGGGCTCGCCCGGACCGATCGCCTCGATCAGCCGGTCGAGCACCGCCTCGACGCCTACGCCGGTCGCGCCGGAGATCGGCAGCACCTCGGCGCCGCTCGCCTCGGCCAGCTCGGCGGACAGCGCCTCTGTCAGCTCCCCGTCGAGCAGGTCGCATTTGTTAAGCGCGATCACCTCGGGCTTGCCGGTCAGATCGGCGCCATAGGCTTCGAGCTCCTGACGGACGATGCGATAGGCATCCACAGGGTTATCCCCATGGGCATCCACAAGGTGGAGCAGTACCCGACAGCGCTCAATATGCCCAAGGAAGCGGTCGCCGATCCCGGCACCCTCGGCCGCGCCCTCGATCAGGCCCGGGATGTCGGCAAGCACGAACTCGCGGCCCTTGTGCGTCACCACGCCCAGCTGCGGCCGGGTGGTTGTGAAGGCATATTCGCCGACCTTGGCCTTGGCGTTGGACACCGCGTTGATGAAGGTCGACTTGCCCGCATTGGGCAGGCCCACCAGCCCTGCGTCGGCGAGCAGCTTGAGCCGCAGCCACACCCACGCTTCCTCGCCGGGCCAGCCGGTGCCGTGCTGGCGCGGGGCGCGGTTGGTCGAGCTCTTGTAGCTCATGTTGCCGCGGCCGCCGTCGCCGCCCTTCAGGAACACCTCGCGCTGGCCGACGCGGGTCATGTCGAGCAGCAGTGTACGTTCCTCGTCGTCGGCCAGGATCTGCGTGCCGACCGGTACCTTGATGACGAGGTCCTTGCCGCCCGCGCCGGTCCGGTTGGAGCCGGCGCCACCCTTGCCGCGTGGGGCGCGGAAATGCTGCGTGTAGCGAAAGTCGATCAGCGTGTTGAGGCCGGCCACCGCCTCGAACACGATGTCGCCGCCCTTGCCGCCGTCGCCGCCGTCGGGACCGCCGTATTCGATGAACTTCTCCCGCCGGAAGCTGACCGCGCCGGGGCCGCCGGCGCCCGAGCGGACGTAGATCTTGGCCTGATCGAGGAAATGCATCGCGCGCTCAGTCCTGTTCGTCGTGCATGAGCGCGGCGCGCGCGATCTCGCGGGCGCGCTCGCGGGGAACGCCGAGCGAGCGCGCCATCGGCCCGCCGAGCAGCGCATCGCCGAGCGCCATCAGCACGAGCTGGAGCGTCTCGTCCTGGATCGGCCGTTCCTCCTTGGAATGATCCTGCGAGAGCTCCTCGACCAGGTCGTGGATCGCGGTGAGGATCGGATCGAGCGCGTCCTCGTTGCCCGACAGGATCATCCAGCTCGCCAGCGCGCCGCCGCCGCCCTGGCCGAAGGCGTCGAAGGCGAGATCGACCACCTCGCGCGGGTTGTGGTCGCCCTCGCGTGCGCGGAACACTGCCTCGCGGATCGTGGTGGTGATGAAGTCGGCCATCCGCTCGATCAGCGCGCGCTGCAGCCCGGCAGCCGAACCGAAATGATGGAGGAGATTGGCGTGGGTGCGGCCGATGCGCGCGGCCACGGCCTTGAGCGTCACCGCCTGCGGCCCCTGCTCGACCAGCAGCGCACGCGCGGCGTCGAGCGCGGCGTCGCGCGATTCTTCGGGGGAGAGGCGTTTGCGGGTGGCGAGCATAAGTGAGGCTGTAGGAGGAAGTGATTGGAATTAAAATCCTCCCCGGCACGGGGAGGGGGACCATTCGCGTCAGCGAATGGTGGAGGGGGCCCGCCTCAGGCGGTGTCGCTAGTGGAGGGTTCCCTCCACCACGCCCTTCAGGCGCGGTCCCCCTCCCCGTGCCGGGGAGGAGCTTGATTTACGCCGCCATGCACATGACCGGTCGCTCGTCCTCGGCAGCGAGGTCGAGCGTGTAGGTGGCCGTCGGCACGCGCGTACCGCGCGCCCGGCACTCGCGCCGCTCGATCCGGCCGGTGGCCCGGAAGCCGAGCTTGCGCAGCACCCGGCCCGAGGCGGGGTTGTCGACGAAATGGCCGGAAACGAGGCGCCGCACCCCGAGCCCGTAGCGCGCGATCCCCAGCATCGCCTTGCCCGCTTCGGTCGCATAACCGCGGCCCCAGGCATCGGGCGTCAGCCAATAGCCGATCTCATGCGCCCCTTCTTCCGCCGGATGCAGACCGATAGCGCCGACCAGCCGGGGCTGCTCGCCGCCCTCATGGGCGAGGATGAGGCAGAAGACGTCGTCGTCCCCGCGTTCCATCGTCAGCCATGCCTCGGCATCCGCCTGGGTGTACGGCCAGGGCAGGCGCGACAGCTTCGTCGCCACGCTCTCATGGGCCGCGGCACGGGCGAGGGCAGGGGCGTCCTCCGCCCAGCCGGGCCGCAGCGTCAGTCTCGGGGTTCTCGCGAACATCGGCACTCTCCTCGTCGTCATCGCGCGGGCGGCGCGATCGGTGTGAGGGAGCAAGAAAAAAGGGAGCCGGGGCGACCCGTCTCCCTTGTGCTGGTTCCGATGTGGAACCCGGGTCGCCCTGGTGGGCAACCCGGATGGTTGCCCGTTATTCGGCCGCTGCCGGAATCATCTCGACGGTGCAGAACTTGCGGCCAAGCTTGCCGTCCTTGAACGCGACGCGGCCGTCGACGAGCGCGAAGAGGGTGTGGTCCTTGCCCATGCCCACGTTCGTGCCCGGATAATATTTGGTGCCGCGCTGGCGCACGATGATGTTGCCGGCGACGACAGCCTCGCCACCGAACTTCTTCACGCCAAGACGGCGGCCGGCCGAATCACGACCGTTGCGCGAAGAGCCGCCTGCTTTCTTATGTGCCATTGCCTATACTCTCGCTTCTAAGTCTTACGCCTGGGCCGCCGCAGCCGCGTCGTCCGCGGCCGGGGCCTCTTCCGCCTTCTTCTTCGGCGCGGCCTTCGCCTTCTTCTCGACGGCGCCGATCGACACGATCTTCAGGATCGTGTGCTGCTGGCGGTGGCCGGCCTTGCGGCGATAGTTGTGACGGCGGCGCTTCTTGAAGATCACCACCTTCTCGCCCTTGGCCTGGGCGACGATCTCGGCGGCGACGGTCAGGCCGTCGGTCGGCTTGAGCTCGGAGCCCTCGCCCGCGAGCAGCACGTCGCCGAGCGTCACCGACGCGCCGGCCTCGCCGTCGATCTTCTCGACGACGATCTTGTCTCCAGCGGCAACGCGATACTGCTTGCCGCCCGTGCGCACGACTGCGAACATGGGCCTTGCTTCTCTTTCAAATTGCATGTGCCCGCGCGAGCACGCCCGGCGGGAGAAGGCGCGCAGCTAAGGCAGACGAGGGTTTCTGTCAACTCCCGAACGGCATAATTCCCATGCCGTTCGGGATCGGGCGATCACCAGTTCAGGCCGGCGCGGGCATAGAGATAGCGCCCGTTGAACCCGAACGGCGAATAATAGGGAAAGCCGACCACGCCGGTCGAGTTGAGCGCGGCGGCGGTCGCATCGGGATAGACGTCGAACAGGTTGCTGACGCCGAGCGCGATCTGGGCGCCCTTGGCTGCCTGGTAGCGTAGCTCGAGGTCGGTGATGACGTGCCGCCCGGTGAAGATGTCGGCCGAACCGTCGGCCGCCGTGCCCGGCTGGTTGACGTTGCCGTAATAGGTCACGCGCGCCGTCGCGCCGATCCGGTCGAGCGACCAGTCGAGCGATCCCGTCACCTTCTCGCCCGGCGTGCCCTGTTCCAGCGTCAGGATGCGGCTGCGGGCGAACAGGGTCGGGGCGGGGTCGAGCACCGCGGTCGAGGTCGGCACGCGGGTCACGTCGATTGTGTTGACGTTGCCCGCGACGGTGAAGTCGAAGGTGCCGGCGCCCGCCGAGCGCAGCCGGTAGTGCGCCACCACGTCGATGCCCTGCGTGGTCGAGGCGAGACCGTTGATGAAGAAGCGCGCCGCCTGCACGCCGAACGGCGCGAGGATCGCCGCGACTTCAGGGCTGAAGCTGGCCTGGATGTTCTCCGACAGGCCGATCTGGTCGCGGATCTTGATGTAATAGCCGTCGACGGTGAGGTCGAAGCCGCCGCTGCGGATCACCGTGCCGACGGAGAAGTTGGTCGACTTCTCGGGCTCGAGCGGCAGCCCGCCCAGCGCCGCGCCCACGGGCGAGGTCGAGGGATAGAGCCCGGTCAGCAGCGGCGCCCCGTTCTGGATCACCGAGGCGACCGAGGTGAAATACTGCTGCTGCAGCGCCGGCGCGCGGAAGCCGGTCGAGGCCGTGCCGCGCAGCGCGAACCATGGAGCGAAGTCGTAGCGGATCGAGACCTTGCCGGTCGCAGTGGTGCCGAAGTCGGAATAATCCTCGCCGCGGCCAGCGAGACCGATCAGCAGCTTGTCGGTGACCTGCGCCTCGAGGTCGAGGTAGATCGATCCGTTCTGCCGGTGCTTCTCGATCGCATTGATCGGCGAGAAGCCGACGAAGCCCTGCGCACCCGGCTGCGCGAGCGGGAAGGCCGGCCCTGAATTATAGGATGCCGGCTCGCCCGGCGTGATCTTGAAGCCTTCGCGCCGCCCTTCGATGCCGAAGGCGACGTTGAGCGACCGGAACACCGGGAACTCGCGCGTCACGTCGATCCCGCCGACGAGCTGGTCGTAGATCAGCGCCCCGTCCGAGAAATCGGTCTGCGAGGCATCGCCATAGCTGTAGTTCGCCGAATTGAGCGTGCGGAAGCCGATCTTGTTGCGGCCGTAGCTGACGTTCACGTCGACGTTCCAGTCGCCGAGGCTGCCCTTGACGCCGATCGCCGAGTTCACGTCGGTCGACTTGGTGTTGATGAGCGGCAGAAAGCCGTTGGGATAGAGCGTCGGCACGAAGGCTCCCGACGCGCTCGGCAGGCGCGGGAAGGCGGCGCTGCGCGTGTCACGGTCCTGATAGCCGAACCAGCCGTAGAGCTTCCAGTCGCCGGCGATGGTGGTGCCGGCGTTGGCCCAGATGCTGTACTGACGCACCTGCGGATCGCCGAAGCGGCCGGTGACCCGGTTCGGCGTGACGCGCGGATCATAGTCGGCGCGGTTGGTCGGCTGGCGCTCGAGATACTCGCCGGACACGGTCAGGAAGCCGTCCTCGCCGAAGCCGACGCCCTGCCAGCCCGAGACGCTCAGCGTGTGCTCGCCAGTCACCGACCGGTGGCCGCGGGCAGTGTCGATGTCAGTGTCGTAGAAGCCATAGGTCGCGGAAACGCCGCCGCCCGAGCGGGCCTCCCGCAGCCGGACGTTGACCACACCGGCGATGGCGTCGGAGCCATATTGCGCCGATGCGCCGTCGCGAAGCACCTCGATCCTGTCGAGCGCGACCGTCGGGATGGTGTTGAGGTCGGTCGCCGCCGAACCGCGGCCGACGGAGCCGTTGATGTTGAGCAGCGCTGCGGTGTGCGAACGCACGCCGTTGACGAGGACCAGCGTCTGGTCGGGCGAAAGGCCGCGCAGCGTGGCGGGCCGGATCGCGTCGGTGCCGTCGACGGCCGAAGGGCGCGGGAAGTCGATCGAAGGCGCCACCGTCGCCAGCGAGGCACCGAGCTCGGTCGTGCCCTGCTGGCGCAGGCTGTTCGCGCTCAGCACGTCGACGGGCGATGCCGTGTCGAGCTTGGAGCGCCCCGCGACGCGGGTGCCGGTGACGACGATGTCTCCCGCTGCGGGCGACTGGGCCTCTTCCGGACCGGCCTGTGGCGCAGGCGCGCTTTCCGCCGGCGTCGTCTGCTGCGCATGAGCGGCCTGGCCGGCCAGCGCGATGATGGAGGCGGTGAGCGCGAGCGCGGTACGCGAGTGAATCATGTCCCTACCCCGATATGTTTCCTGCGATGCGCCGATACCGGCGCGCGAGCGTGTCTTGTCACGCTTCTGCAAGATTCGTAGCGGGGGCGGCTCCGCTGCACCGCACAAGAAAAACTTGGGGGCGGCGAGGCTGGCCGGGCGGGAGGCGGGCCGGGGAAGGACCCGCCGCTCGTCAATGCCGGTGTTCGCGCCGCAATCGGTATCGGCCGTCGACCAGCCGGTCGAACAGGCCGCTGATCGCCGGATGGTCGACCGGTTCGTCGCTGTCGTCAGGGACCAGGTTCTGCTGGCTCACATAGGCGATGTAGTTCGAGTCGGCGTTCTCGGCGAGCAAGTGGTAGAAGGGTTGGTCCTTGCGCGGGCGGATGTCCTCGGGGATCGCCTCATACCATTCCTCGCTGTTGGCGAAGACGGGATCGACGTCGAAGATCACACCGCGGAAGTCGAACATGCGGTGGCGCACCACCTCGCCGATCGTGAAGCGCGCGCTCGCGATCGGCGGCATCGGCACGCCGGGATCGAAGGCTTCGGTGCGGGTGGGAAGGTGAGTCATGGCAATAATCTAATGCGCTTTCGCTCCCGCACAAGCGAGCGCTTGCGGCCGCCGAGGTTCTTCGCTAAGCGCCCCGGCTCCAACGACCGGCGGTGGCTTCCTCAAAGCCACCGTGGCGCGCCAGTTCTCATGCGGAGAGGTGCCGGAGTGGTCGATCGGGGCGGTCTCGAAAACCGTTGAGCCCGCAAGGGTTCCGAGGGTTCGAATCCCTCCCTCTCCGCCATTCGCTATCCCCAGCCCGCCGTCGCCTTCCCGGCGAAGCCCATGCTCGATCAGGCCTTGAGCGACTTCGCCATATTGAGATGGGCCGTGACGATCGGGACGAGCTTGGTGGCGAAATCCTTGAGTTGGGGGACGTCGCCGCTCGCCGAATAGGTTTTGAGGCCGTCGAGCGCCTTCTGGTGGGCGTCGACCTGCGCCGACGCATAGGCCTTGTCGAATTCGGCGCCCTTGAGTGCCTTCAGCGAATCGAGCGTCTGCTGCTGCTCGGCGGTGAGCGTGGGATCCGGGGTCAAGGCTGGCGAGACGGTGCTTGCCGCCGCCTTGAGCTTCGCCGTCGAATCGGTGTGGGCGGTGATCATCTGAGCGGCGAATTTCTTGATCGTGGCCGACTGCGCCTGGTTGGCGGCGAGCTCGGACGTCGCGATCTCGAACGCATCGCTCGCCGCGGCGGTGTTGGCGAACGCCTGGCCCGGCGCCGCCGCCGGCGTGGAGGCATCGTTGCTGACGACCGTGTCGGTGGTCAGGTTCGTGCTCGTCTCGGTCTTTTGACCACAGGCTGCCAGTGCCAGGGCAGAGGCGCCCAGTGCCAACCAACGAATTCCGCGCATATAATCCTCCCTGATCATGGGGTATAATGCCCGAGCCTGAACGTCCTCGGGACCGCGTCGTTCCGCAAGAACCTTTTGGCGAGTCGCGGCGTTTAGGCCCTCGAACCAGACCAGCAGAACCAGAATGGGAGGCACGGATGAGCATTTTCGGCAGCATCATGGGCAAGATCTTCGGGCAACGGCCGGCGGCGTCGGCAGCGCCCGCGAGCGCATCGCCGGCCCCCTCCGCGCCGGCCGCGCAGGCGCCCGCCGCCAATCCGGCGCCGGCTGCCGCACCTGCTGCCGATCAGGTCGATGTCGGCGCGGTACTCTCCGCGATGGCCGAGATGAAGGGTGGTGGCGGCAATTACCAAAGCTCGATCGTCGATCTGCTGAAGCTGCTCGATCTCGATTCGAGCCTCGCTGCGCGCAAGCAGCTGGCGGACGAGCTCAACGTCCGTGCCGGCGAAGACGGAAGCGCCGAGCAGAACATCGCGCTGCACCGGGCGGTCATGGCCAAGCTTGCCGAAAATGGCGGCGTCGTTCCGGACACGCTTCGCAATTGAGCGCACGCGGCGGAAGGCTCTGAACGGCCACTGAGCGCCTCATCCAGGCGACGAAAGCCTCGGTTTAGCGACTCCTCAGAGTGATGATGCGAGGGTGGCGGACAATGTTGGCCACAGATAGGCTATCAATCCGCAACCGAGGACAATGACGATTACGGCGACAAGAGCATATATCCAGCGTCCGCCACCCGTCCGTTCGTCGCTCTCCGCTTCGTCATCGGAAAACAATGGCTGTGCCGGCACATCGGCGCCGCTCTCCCAATCGCCAGGGGCGGAGGCCGCGATTGCCCTGGCGTCGCGCCGCAGATCACCACCGGTCAGGGCGTGTTTTTCGGCAGCGATCGCCGCTTTCTGGAGTCCGATGAAGCCGGAAAGAGCCGCGTCTTCCGCCAGATGGGTCGGGGCGTCGCTCAGCCTTGCCGCGAGGCCCTCCATTTCCGCATCGATGTCGAGCAGGTTGTCGAGCGCCTGCATCGCGGCGCGGCGGTTCGATTTGTAGAGGGCGAGCTGAAGCCGAAGCAGGGTCAACTGGCTCGCTCTCGTCAGTTCCAATCCGCTTCGCAGCGTCTGCATTTCGTCGGGCATGGCCGAACTGATCGATCCGCTGATTGAAGCTGCGGCGGCTGGACTGGTCACGCGTCTTTCCTTGCTCACACCGCCACGACTAGACTCCGCATCATTTTGAATGTGAACCGCAATCTGTTCATCCGTGGGAAGAGCGCGCCCTGTTGATTCCGACCTGCGGCTGAAGGCGCGGCGCCGGCACCGGCCGGCGACCTCATACGGTCATTGATCGCGACTATGCAGGTTGCACGCAGCTTGACCGGGAAAGGGACGGGTGGGACGGTGTCCCTACGACGAAGGAGAGGCCATCATGAAGATCGTGACCAGCCTGAGCTTTCAGGGCCAGTGCCGCGAGGCGTTCGAATTCTATGCCAGAGTCCTGGGCGGCAAGATCACTGCTGCCTATCCCTATGGCGACGGCCCGCCGGACATGCCGGTCGACGCCAAATACAAGGATTGGCTGATGCATTGCTGGCTGGATGTCGGCGATCAGTCCATCATGGGAGCGGACATGGACGTCCAATGGGCGCCCAACGTCGACAAGCCCAAGAACGGTTTCGACGTGACCCTGCACACCGAGGACAAGGCCGAGGCGCAGCGCTGGTTCGATGCCCTGTCGGAGGGCGGCCACACCGTCATGCCGTTCGGCGAGACCTTCTGGTCGCCGGGTTATGGCTCTTTTGTGGACAAGTTCGGTGTGCCCTGGATGGTCAACACCGTTCCCGCGGCCGACTGGAGCCCGTCGCAAGGCGGATGGGCCGGCTAGGATCAGATTCGGTCCAGATTGAATCTGTTCCCCGGCGAAGGCCGGGGCCCAGTTGCGAGCGGTTCGAGACTGGGCCCCGGCCTTTGCCGGGGAACAGCTGCTTCATGCATGATGAATGAAACTCTAGCGGCCGGAGCCATTCGCGTGCCAGTCGCCGGACTTGCCGCCGGTCTTCTCGATCAGCCGCACACCGTCGATCGTCATGGCTTTGTCGAGCGCCTTGGCCATATCGTAGATCGTCAGCAGCGCGACGGTGACGGCGGTCAGCGCCTCCATCTCGACGCCGGTCTTCGCATCGGTCGCGGCGGTGGCGGTGGCGGTGACCTGGGTGTCGCCGACGTCGAGGTCGATCGCGACGCTGGTCAGCGGCAGCGGGTGGCAGAGTGGGATCAGCTCCGCCGTCCGCTTCGCGGCCATGATCCCGGCGACACGGGCCGTCGCCAGGACATCGCCTTTCTTGACGCTTCCCTCACGGATCGCCGCGGCGGCCTCTGCGGACATGGTAATGCGGCCCATCGCCACCGCCCGGCGGGTGGTGATGGGCTTGCCGGCGACGTCGACCATCCGGGCGGCGCCGCTTTCGTCGAGGTGCGTGAGGTCGCTCATCCCACCAGCGCCCGCGTCGCCGCCTCGACGTCCTGCTGGCGCATCAGCGCCTCGCCGATCAGGAAGCAGCGGACGCCGTGCCCGGCCATCGCGTCGAGATCGGCGCGGGTAGTGAGACCGCTCTCCGCGACGAAGGTGCAATCCGCGGGCGCGCGGCCGACGAGCTCATAAGTACGTGCGAAATCGACGGTAAAGTCCTTGAGATTGCGGTTATTCACGCCGATCAGCCGCGATCGGAGGCGAAGCGCGCGGTCCAGCTCCGTCTCGTCATGCACTTCGACCAGCACGTCCATGCCAAGGCTTATGGCAGCGTCCTCGATCTCGGTCATCGGTCCATCGTCGAGCGCGGCGACGATGATCAGGATCGCGTCGGCGCCGATCGCCCGCGCCTCGAGCACCTGCCAGGGATCGATCATGAAGTCCTTGCGGATCACCGGCAGCGCGCAGGCGGCACGCGCGGCGATCAGATAGTCCTCATGCCCCTGGAAATAGGATGCATCGGTCAGAACCGACAGGCAGGCGGCGCCGCCCGCCTCATAGGCACGGGCATGGGATGGCGGGTCGAAATCCGCGCGAATCAATCCCTTGGACGGCGAAGCCTTCTTGATTTCGGCGATCAGGCCGTAGCCGCCCGCCGCCTTCGCATCGAGCGCGGCCCGAAAGCCGCGTGGCGGGGTCTGGGCCAGTGCCATGGCGTGCAGATCGGCGACCGGCGTCGCGCGGCGGCGCGCGGCGACCTCCTCCGCCTTGGTCGCGAGGATCGTGTCGAGCATCGTGCTCATGCGTAGGCGATCCAGGCGTCGAGGAGCTTTTCGGCCGCTTGGGTGTCGATCGCGGCGGCGGCCGTGGCCGCGCCCTCCTTGAGGTCGGCGGCCTGATCCGCGATCACAAGGGCAGCGGCGGCATTGAGCACCACCGCGTCGCGATAGGCGCTCGGCTCGCCCTTGAGCAGGCGGCGCAGCGCCAGCGCATTGTATTCCGGATCGCCGCCGCGGATCTCGCTGAGCGGCGAGCGAGCGAGACCGGCGTCCTCGGGGACGATGCGGTCGGGGAGGGCGGGGCAGCCGACGCGGAGCACGATGCTGGGGCCGGCGCCGGAGAGCTCGTCGAGCCCTTCCTCGCCGGACACCACCGCTGCGCTGATCGTACCGAGGCTGGCGAGCGCCTCGGCATAGACCGGCGCATAGTCCGGCCGCGCGATGCCGAGCAGCTGGCGCGTGACGTGCGCCGGATTGGCGAGCGGGCCCATCAGGTTGAAGATGGTGCGCCGGCCGATGCGCTGGCGGATCGGCTGGATGCGGCGCATCGCAGGATGGTGGTTGGCGGCGAACAGGAAGCAGATGCCGAGATCGCGCAGCGTCGCCTCGGCTATGGCGCCGGCGCGCTCCATGTCGAGGCCGAGCGCTTCCAGCGTGTCGGCGGCGCCGGCCTTGGATGAGGCGGCGCGATTACCGTGCTTTGCGACCGGCACGCCGCACGCCGCCACCACCAGGCTGACCGCGGTCGAGACGTTGAGCGTGTGATGGCCGTCGCCGCCGGTGCCGCACACGTCGATCGCGCCTTCGGGGGCGTCGATGGGGATCAGCCGCTCGCGCAGCGCCCGCGCGGCCTCGGCGATCTCGATCGAGGTCTCGCCGCGCTCCGTGAGGCCGATCAGGAAGGCGGCGATCGCCTCCTCGCTGGTGCGGCCGTCGAGGATATCGGCGAAGGCCTGCGCGGCCGACTCGTGGCTGAGCGGCGTCATGGGGTCGGGCAGGCGGGCGAAGGTGGTCACGCCGCCGCCCTGCGATTGTCGCCGGTCATCGCGACGAAATTGGCGAGCAGGGCGTGACCGTGCTCGGTGGCGATGCTCTCCGGGTGGAACTGGACGCCGTGGATCGGCAGGTCGCGGTGACGCAGGCCCATCACGCTCGCGTCGTCGGCGGTGGCGTTGACGATCAGCGTCTCCGGCATCTCCTCGACGATCAGTGAGTGATAGCGCGTCGCGGTGAACGGCGACGGAATCCCCGCGAACACGCCGGTCCCGTCATGGCGCACCGGCGAGGTCTTGCCGTGCATCAGCCCGCCGCGCACCACCTTGCCGCCGAAATGCTGGCCGATCGCCTGGTGCCCCAGGCACACGCCGAGCAGCGGCCTGCGCGCTTCGGCGCAGGCTGCGACGACGTCGAGGCAGATGCCCGCCTCATTGGGCGTGCACGGCCCCGGCGAGAGCAGGATGCCGCTCGCACCGGTCGCGAGCGCATCCGCCGCGCTCAGCGCATCGTTGCGGACGACCTCCACCTCGACCCCCAGCTCCATCAGATAATGGACCAGGTTCCAGGTGAAGCTGTCGTAATTGTCGACGACCAGGATCATGATTTCGCCATAGCCGCCGTTCAGGAGAGCGCAACAAGCGCTGTGCTTGGGGCGTTGAAAGCCTGAGGAGTCTCCCCGAATGATCGTTCCGCTGATCGCCGCGCTGCTCGCTGCCGCTCCGGCGCTGCCCCAGGACCAGGCGCAGGCCCCGGCCCCGGCTCAGACGCAGGCCCAGAATCAGCCCGAGACCGACTCGCAAGGCGGCGAGGTGAAGCGCGTGCGCAGCGTGACGCTCACCGCGGGCCAGACGTGCCCGCGCTCGACCGCGGAGGAGATCGTGGTCTGCTCGACCCTCGACGAGCCCTATCGCATCCCCAAGCAGCTCCGCGACCGGCCCAAGCAGACCGCACCGAGCACCTCCTGGGCGGTCAAGGCCGACCGCGCGATGGAGGACGGCCGCAAGGTGCTGCCGAACAGCTGCTCGACGATCGGCACCAACGGCCAGACCGGCTGCACGATGAAGATGCTGCAGGCCTGGGCGGCCGAACAGGCGGCGAAGAAGAACGGTCAGCAGATCGACCCGGAGGATTGACCGCTAACGCAATGCCAGTGCTCCTGCGAAAGCAGGAGCTTAGGCCGCAAGCGAGTCGCCTGTGATCCAGGGCTCCTGCTTTCGCAGGAGCACGATTCATTTCATCCGGACGGGACCTACTGCCCGAACCCCGCTTCGCCCGCCCGCGCCACTGCCTCGCGCGCGGCGGCGATGAGGGCGCCGGCCTTGGCCTCACATTCGCGCTGCTCGTAAGCCGGGTCGCTGTCGGCGACGATGCCGGCGCCGGCCTGGACGTGCATCATGCCATCCTTCACCACCGCGGTCCGCAGCACGATGCAGCTGTCCATGCTGCCGTCCGGCGAGAAATAGCCGACGCCGCCGGCATAGGCGCCCCGCGTCTCGGGCTCGAGCTCAGCGATGATCTCGCAAGCGCGCACCTTGGGTGCGCCGCTGACCGTGCCGGCGGGAAAGCCCGCGAACAGCGCGTCCAGCGCGTCACGGTCGGACCGCAGCCCGCCGATCACGTTCGAGACGATGTGCATGACATGGCTGTAGAATTCGATGCCGTAGCTCTCGGTCACCTTGACCGACCCCGCCGTGGCGACGCGGCCCACGTCGTTGCGGCCGAGGTCGAGCAGCATGAGGTGCTCGGCCCGTTCCTTGGGATCGGCGAGCAGGCTCTCGCGGTTCGCCTCGTCCTCCGCCGCAGTGCGGCCGCGCGGGCGAGTTCCCGCGATCGGGCGGATCGTCACCTCGCCGTCGCGCACGCGCACCAAGATCTCGGGGCTCGAGCCGATCAGCGCGAAGCCGGGCAGGTCGAGATGATAGAGGAAGGGCGACGGGTTCACCCGCCTCAGCGATCGGTAGAGCTCGAACGGCGGCAACGCGAACGGCGCGGAGAAGCGCTGGGCGAGCACCACCTGAAAGATATCGCCGGCGACGATATAGTCCTTCGCCCGCAGCACCATCTCGCGATAGCGCCCCTCCGGCAGCACCGGCATCGGCTCCACCGCCGCGTGGTCGGCGCGCACCGGCGGGGGCAGCTGTGCCGCGGCAAGCCGCGCGGCCGTGGCATCCAGGCGCTCCACCGCGGCCTCGACCGATCCGCCCGGCCATACCGGCGCGACCAGGAACAGCGCATCGGCGAGCCGGTCGAACACCAGCAGCACCGTCGGCCGCACGAAGATCATGTCGGGCAGGTCGAGCGGGCTCGTCGGCGCGCGCGGCAGGCGCTCGACGAGACCGACGGTCTCGTAGCCGAAATAGCCGACCAGACAGGCGAGCGCGCGCGGCAGCTCCGGCGGCACCTCCATCCGGCACTCGGCGACCAGCTTGCGCAGCGCCGCCAGCGCCGGCTCCGCGGCCGGCACGAAAGCATCGCGATCGGTGAGCCAGCTCGGGTTGACCTCGGCAGCATCGCCCCGCGCGCGGAACACCAGGTCCGGCGCCAGCCCGATCAGGCTGTGCCGCCCGCGCACCGATCCCCCCTCGACCGACTCGAGCAGGAAGTCGCCGCGCCCCGGCTCGATCAGCTTGAGCGCCGCCGCGACCGGCGTCTCGGTATCGGCGACCTGCCGGCGCCACACCAGTGCGGGCCGCCCCGCGGCGAGCGCCGCGCGCGCTTCGGCAACGCCCTCGATCACCTTATTGCGCGCCCGCCCCGCCGACGAGCTCGCCGCGCACCTTGGCGATCGCGCCGTCGTTGCGCTTGACCCCGACCTTCGCGCGCACGGCGGCGGTAAACTGCTCCGCCAGCTCGCGGCCGGAGACGCTGCCGAGCCCGGCGCGGGTCTGGTCGATCACCGCCTTGTTGCCCTTGGCGTTCCCCTCGTGGATCTGGTCGAGATAGACCACGAACCAGCCCTCGCGGTTGGGTGCCTCGACCATCTTCGCGGTCTTGGCGCGCATCGAGAACAGCAGCGCGACCGGCGGCGGCAGCTGCGCGCGCTGCGCGGCGAGCTGGGCGCGCGAAATGTCGAGCGGCCGTGGCGCCGGCACCTTCAGCTTGGTCTCGGCCAGCGCCTGCGCGAGCGGCGAGCCCTTGCCCGCCTTGGCGACCACCTGCACCGCCTGCTCGCGCGCGGTCTTGAGCGCGCGATCGATGGCGAAGTCGCGCAGCACCTGCGGCTTGATCTGCGCCAGCGGGCGCGGTGCGGCCGGGGCCACCTGACCCACGCCCACCACCGCGAAGCTGCCGTCGGCGTCGATCTGCACGAGCTGCGGCGCGTCGCCCGGCTCGGCGGTGAAGGCCGCGCCGACGATCCGCGCGATCAGCGGATCGGGATTGGTGCCGGGCGCCGCATCGGGATCGACGCCGGTGGCGAGCAGCGGCTTGGTCGCCTCGCCCTTCAGCTTGGCGTCGGCCATGATCTCGTCGAAGGTCGCGCTCTCGCCGATCGCATCGTCGATGCTGTCGTGGACCTTGGCGAGCGCTTCGGCTGTCTTGGTCTTGGTAAGCTCGGCGGTAAGCTCCGGACGCGCCTGCTCGAGCGACTTGGCAGGCACCGCCTCGACATTATCCACCTTGGCGACGTGCCAGCCGAGCGGCGAGCGCACCGGCCCGATCACCGTGCCCTTGGCCGCGGCGAAGGCGGCATCGGCCACCGCCGGTGCGGTCTGGCGGGCGAGCGCGGCCTTGTCGAGACCGGTGAACTTGCTGGGCTCAAGGCCCGCGGCGCGGGCGGCGGCGTCGATCGAAGTGCCCGCCTTGACCTTGGCCGCGATCGCGTTGGCGCCGGCCTGGTCGAGCACCACCACCTGGGTGATGCTGCGCTTCTCCGACGCGGCGAAGCGGGCGGCCTGGCTCTTGTAGGCGGCGGCGATCTCCGCCTCGGTCGGCTTGGCATTGGCGGCGACGTCGGCCGCGCGTACGATCGCGTAGCGCGCGACCCGGCGCTCGCCGAGCGTGTAGCGGCCGCGGTTGCGGGTGTAATAGGTCTGGAGCTCGGCATCGGGCGGCGGCGCGCCGAAATCGATCGCCGAGACCGGGATGAAGCCGATCGTCCCCTGCCGCCGCTCGAGCAGCAGCGAAGCATAGGGCAGCGCGAGCTGCTCGGGGATCTGCGAAGCGCCCATCGTCGGCGCGAGCAGCTGGCGGGCCAGCGCCTCGCGGACGATGTCCTCGCGGATCTGCTGGTCGGTGAGGCGCTGCTGGCGCAGGATGTTGTCATAGGCCTGCTGGCTGAACTTGCCGTCGGGACCCTGGAAGGCCGGGATGCTGGCGATCTCGCCGTCGACCGCCTTCTTGCTCATCCCAAGGCCGATCGAGCGGGCGAATTCCTGCAGCGCCAGGCCGTCGATCATGCGTCCGAGCACCGCGTCAAACCCGCCGCCGTTGACGAACGTCGCCATGTCGAGCGTCGGCTGCTGCTGACGATAGCCGTCGAGCGCGACGTTGACGCGCGAGCGCAGCTCCGCCTCGCCGATCTTGACCTTGCCGACCTCGGCCACGCCGCCGCCGAGCAGCGAGCTCTGATTGTTGCCGCGCAGCCCGGTGATGTCGCCCGCCGCAAAGGCGAGCGCGATGATCGCCAGCACACCCAGCGTGATGATCACGCCGAAGCGCGAATAGATGATGCGGCGGAAGAAGGTGAGCATGGCGGCCTTGCGCAATGATGGGAACGCGACGCTTTACGGGCGTGGGCGGGCGCCATCAAGCTTGTCTGCGCGCGCCGCGGCGCTATCGGAGATGGCACAAGGCGAGGGAGGACATATGACGCGGCGCAAGCTGGTGGCGGGGAACTGGAAGATGCACGGCGACCGCGCGAGCCTCGCCGAGCTCGACACGATCGCCGCGGCGGCGAAGGCGGCGCCGGCGGTGGACGTGGCGGTGGCGGTGCCGGCGACGCTGATCCACTTCGCCGCGGAGCGCCAGCCCGGCCTCGCCATCGGCGCGCAGGACGTCCACGCCAATGACAGAGGCGCGCACACCGGCAACATCTCGGCCGCGATGGTGAGGGAAGCCGGCGGCATCTTCACGATCGTCGGCCATTCGGAACGACGCGCCGACCATGCCGAGACCAGCCACGACGCCTGGGCCAAGGCCGCGGCGGCGTATCGCCAGGGCCTCCGCGTGATCCTGTGCTGCGGCGAGACCGAGGCGGAGCGCGACGCCGGCCGCGCCGAGCGCGTGGTGCAGGCGCAGATCGAGAAGTCGCTGCCCGAGAACGCCGACGGCGACTGGCTGACGCTCGCCTATGAGCCGCGCTGGGCGATCGGCACCGGCCGCACGCCGACGCTGGACGAGATCGCCGCCATCCACGCGATCGCGCGCGCCAAGATGCGGATGATGGTCGGCGACGCGGCGGACCGCATCCGCATCCTCTACGGCGGCTCGGTGATCGGCGACAATGCCGAGGCGATCATGCGCACCAGCGACGTCGACGGCGCGCTGGTCGGCGGCGCCAGCCTGACCGCCGCCAAGTTCGTGCCGATCATCGAGGCGGCGGCGCGGATCGGATAGTGCGGTGCGACCCTATTCAATCCTCCCCCGCCAGGGGGAGGTGGCACGCGAAGCGTGACGGAGGGGGAGGAAGCAAGCCGATAGTGAGTCGTCGTCCTCCCCCTCCGTCAGCCCCCGCTTTCGCGCGGACTGACACCTCCCCTGGCGGGGGAGGATTTGAACGTTGATCGGCCTTAGGCGACTGGACGTTAGATTTTACAGGAGTTTACTTGCCAGATCGGCTGGTTCCACGCTCTGACGCGTCGAACGAGCCGAGTCTGCGCCACATGCTTCCCGAAATCCTGTTCCTGCATGAGCAGGCCCTCAAATGCCTCCGTCTGGCCAGGGCGGCCGGCGATGAGAAGACGCGGCAAGGGCTCGAGGAGCTGGCGGTGGAGTTCTCCGAACGCGCCGCGGCACTGGAGCGCGGCGAGACGCCGCAGCCGCTGAACCCGCCCGTCCGGCGCCGCGCCCGCGGCTGACGCTGTCCTTCATTCCACCGGCCTGGGCGCGGGCCGGCTGAGGATGAATGCGGCGCAGGCGGCCATCACTCCGGCGACGACCAAGTCGACCGTCAGGCTCGGTCGCGCGCCCCACCAGAACAGCGCATAGCCGAGCGCGATCCCGCCGCACGCCATCGCCTTCGCGCGCGGACCGATCGCCCCGTCCTCGCGCCAGGCCCGGAGGGTCGGGCCGAAGCGGGGATGCGTGAGCAGCCACCGCTCCAGCCGCGGCGAAGAGCGGGCGAAGCAGCCGGCCGCCAGGATCAGGAAGATCGTCGTCGGCATCAGCGGCAGCAGCGCGCCGATGAAGCCGAGCGCCGTGAACAGCCAGCCCAGCGCGAGCCACATGGGACGTGAGACGCCGGAACGCGGAGGCTCCCGTTCAGGCGACTGCATCGCGTCCGGTCCACTCGTTCACGCGATTGTCTCCCTCGGCACTGACTTGAACCTATCAGCGGAACGTCAAGGCGGGGAGGGGGCTCGGCCGCCGTTCCGCCCCCGCGCACATGACCATCGCGCGGTCGATCATCCACAGCAGCCGGTCGCGGGCCTTGGCCAGCTCGGCGGGATCGAGTCCGCGGTCCTGCGTCTCGAAATTGAGATAGTCGAGGCGGTGAAGCACGGCATAGTTGGACAGCGATCCGTCGCTGTTGACGACCCGCTCGTGCACCACGTTGAAGTCGGCGGCGAGCATCGCGTCGTTGCAGAAGGCGTCGCTTTCCGTCTGGGTGGCGAGATAGGTGGCGAAGGCGACCGTATCGTCATCGTCGAACGGATAGGCGCGGCCTTGCGATGGGCTCGGGCGGAGCGTCGCGTCGCAGTAGCGGATCGAGATGATGCCGCTGCCGGACGTGTCGCCCTCGGGCGGGCAGGTCGAGTCGGTGGGGTCGTAACCCCGGGCGTTGGTGTGGAGCGCGATAATCGGCCAAGCGCCCTTCGCGACCGCTGCCAGCACCTGCGAGGGATAGCGCGGCAGGCCGTCGTGGAAGTTGCGGTTGGGATCGATCGGCTGCCCGATCGTGACCGCGCGGTTGAGCCGCTGTCCGTCGCGCTGCCCGGCGATGCCCGAATCGACCGCGATCAGCGTACCGCCATATCTGCGGACCGCGGCCAGCGCCGCCTCGAACCCCGCGTTCTCGTTGTCGTGCGGCACGAACCACAGCGGCCCCTGCGGCCGCGCTGGATCGGCGATCCGCCATAACCGCCAGCTCGCGCGTTCTTCGGTGAAGGTGATGCGGCTCGCCTCGAGCCCGCGCCATTCGGCCGGGTCGCGGTGGCGAGCAAAGTCGTCGTCCTCGACGATGAGCGGATCGACACGGGCGACGGCGATGTCGGAGGGACCGGCGCCGACCAGGGACAAGGTCGCCAGCGCGATCAGCGACCTCATGCCCATGCTACCCCCGTTCGCGTGAGCCCCCTTCGGGCAACGGATAGGAGCTTAGGCGGTTACCGGCACCCCATAAAGATCATGCTCGTCGGCGTCCTCGATCGTCACGCGGACGATGTCGCCCGCGGCGAGGTGGCCGGCATCGCGCAGGAACACCTGACCGTCGATCTCGGGTGCGTCCGCCTTGGAGCGGCCGGTGGCGCCGTCCTCGCCCACCTCGTCGATGATCACGTCGAGCGTGCGGCCGACCTTTGCCTGGAGCTTGGCGGCGGAGATCGCCGCGGTCTTCGCCATGATCCGGACGTAGCGCTCCTCCTTGACCTCCTCCGGCACCGGATCGGGCAGGGCATTGGCGCTGGCGCCCTCGACCGGCTCGAAGCGGAACGCGCCGACGCGGTCGAGCTGTGCCTCGTCGAGCCAGTCGAGCAGGAACTGGAAGTCCGCCTCGGTCTCGCCGGGAAAGCCCACCACGAAGGTCGAGCGGATCGCGATGTCCGGCGCGATCGTCCGCCAGTTGCGGATGCGCTCCAGCACCTTGGCGTTGTTGGCCGGGCGCTTCATCGCGCGCAGCACGTTCTCGCTCGCGTGCTGGAACGGGATGTCGAGATAGGGGAGCACCAGCCCCTCGGCCATCAGCGGGATGACGTGGTCGACGTGCGGATAGGGATAGACATAGTGGAGTCGCACCCAGGGCGCGATCCTGCCCAGCTCGCGGGCGAGATCGGTCATGTGCGCGCGCACCTCCTCGCCCTTCCACATGCGGGGCTGGTGGCGGATGTCGACGCCATAGGCCGAGGTGTCCTGGCTGATCACCAGCAACTCTTTGGTGCCGGCGGCGACCAGCTTCTCGGCCTCGCGCAGGATCGCGTCCGGACGACGGCTGACGAGATCGCCGCGCAGGCTCGGGATGATGCAGAAGGCGCAGCGGTGGTTGCAGCCCTCGGAGATCTTCAGATAGCTGTAGTGGCGCGGCGTGAGCTTGAGCCCCGCCTCCGGCACCAGGTCGAGATAGGGGGAGGGGACGGCGGGCGCCGCTTCGTGCACCGCCTCGACGACCTGCTCATATTCATGGGCGCCGGTGATCGCGAGCACGCCCGGGAAGCGCTCGCGGATGACCTCGGCCTCCTTGCCGAAGCAGCCGGTGACGATGACGCGGCCGTTCTCGGCGATCGCCTCGCCGATCGCCTCCAGGCTCTCCTCCTTGGCGCTGTCGAGGAAACCGCAGGTGTTGACCAGCACCACGTCGGCGCCGGCATAGTCCTGCGACATCGCATAGCCGTCAGCGCGCAGTTTGGTGAGGATGCGCTCGCTGTCGACCAGGTTCTTGGGACAGCCGAGCGACACCATGCCCACGCGGGGCGGTCGAGGGAGTTGGGTTGCCATGAGTGGGCGCGCACATAGTGAATTATGCGCAAAAAGCTAGAGCGGTCCCCGGAACACGAACCATGCACCCAGTGCGATGAGGGCGAAGCCGACGGCATGATTGACGGTGAAGCGCTCGCCCAGCCAGAGGACCGAGAAGATCGCGAAGACGGTGAGGGTGATCACCTCCTGCATCGCCTTGAGCTGGGCGGTCGAATAGACGGCGCTGCCGAAGCGGTTGGCGGGGACCGCAAGGCAATATTCGAAGAAGGCAATCCCCCAGCTCGCCACGATCACGATCGCGAGCGGCTGCGCCTTGAAGCGCAGGTGCCCGTACCAGGCGAACGTCATGAACACGTTCGAGGCGAGCAGCATCAGGATCGGGGCGATGCGCTCAACCATCGGCCGGCTCAGGCGCCCGGTTCGAGCCGGTTGAGGCCGCGCAGATACGGTTGGAGCGCCTCCGGCACCGCGACCGCGCCGTCCTGCTGCTGATAGTTCTCGATCACCGCGACCAGCGTGCGCCCGACCGCCAGTCCCGAGCCGTTGAGCGTATGGACGAAGCGCGTCGCCTTCTCGCCGGCCGGCCGGCAGCGCGCATTCATGCGGCGCGCCTGGAAGTCGGTGCAGGTCGAGCAGCTCGAGATCTCGCGATAGCGCGCCTGGCCGGGCAACCACACTTCGAGATCGTAGGTGCGCGCCGCCGAGAAGCCCATGTCGCCGGTGCACAGCTTCATGCGGCGGAAGGGGAGGCCGAGCCGGGTCAATATGTCCTCGGCGGCGGCGGTCATGCGCTCATGCTCCGCCTCGGACTGTTCGGGGGTGGTGATGGAGACCATCTCCGCCTTCTCGAACTGATGCTGCCGGATATAGCCGCGCGTGTCGCGCCCGGCGGCGCCCGCCTCCGAGCGGAAGCAGGGGGTGAGTGCGGCGAAGCGCAGCGGCAGCTCCTCCTCGGGAAGGATCTGCTCGCGGACGATGTTGGTCAGGCTTACCTCGGCGGTCGGGATCAGCCAGCGACCGTCGGTGGTTCTGAACAGGTCCTCGGCGAATTTGGGGAGCTGGCCGGTGCCGTAGACCGCCTCGTCGCGCACCAGCAGCGGCGGCACGACCTCCTCATAGCCGTGCCCGCGCGTCAGCGTGTCGAGCATGAACTGGCCGAGCGCGCGGTGGAGCCTGGCAGCGGGCCCGCGCAGCAGCGTGAATCGCGCGCCGGCGAGCGCCACGCCCGTCTCGAAGTCGAGCCCGAGCGCAGGGCCGAGCGCATCATGCTCTTTCGCCTCGAAGGCGAAGGCCGGCGGTTCGCCGACCGTCTTCTCCAGCGCATTGTCGTTCTCGTCGGCGCCTTCGGGCACGTCGGGCAACGGCAGGTTGGGGATCGAGGCGAGGCGGGTAGTGAGCTCGTGCCCGACCTGCTGCTCCTCGTCTTCGAGCGCGGGCAGCCGCTCCTTGAGGGCCGCTACCTCCGCCATCAGCGCCTGCGCCGTCGCTTCGTCCTTCTGCGCCTTGGCCGCGCCGATCGCCTTGGAGGCTTCGTTGCGGCGTGCCTGGCCCGCCTGGATCTCGGTGATCAGCGCGCGGCGGCGTTCGTCGAGCGCGGCGAGGCCGGCAGCCTGGGGCTCCAGCCCGCGCCGGGCGAGCGCGGCGTCGAAGGCGGCGGGGTCATCGCGGATCAGGCGGATGTCGTGCATGGGGCGGGGCTATGGCGGGGGGCGGTGAACGGCGCAACCCCGGCGGAACCGGGGCGTTGGTTTGCGGCAACGAAAGAGAGGAGATGCCCATGCGAGTTCCGCACGACGCGGTGGTCGTCGTCGCCGACGGTCGCAAGATGCTGGTGCTGAGGAACGAAGGCGACGCAGGTCGCATCAACCTGCAGGTCGAGCACCACGAGGTGAAACCCAATCCCAGGGACGGCGAGCAGAAGACCGACGCCGCCGGCCGCGCCTCCTCCACTCAGTCGGGTCCCGGCGCGCCCGCGGTGGCGCGGAACGGATCGATGCACGCCCGCGGCGGCGGCGCCCAGTTCGCCCCCTCGCGCGGCAGCATGGAGGAGGTCGACTTCCACCAGCTCGAGGAGGACCGCTTCGCGGCGGAGACCGCGGCGCTGCTCAAGGAACGTGCACTGCGCAACGATTTCGAGTCGCTGATCATCGTCGCGCCGCCCAAGACATTGGGGGAACTTAGGAAACACTATCACAAGGAAGTCAGCGACCGGCTGGCGGCGGAGATCAGCAAGGATCTGACTGGCCATACCGTGCCGCAGATCGAGCAGGCACTGACCGCCGCCGAATAACGGCGGCGGCGCAGCTCAGTCCTTCGCGGCTGCCCCCTTCTTGGCGAAGCGCTTGCGGGCGACCAGCGCCGCTGCGGCGCCGCCGAACAGCAGGACCATCGGCGGCGCCGGCACCGACGTCGGGTTGCCGCTGCTCGAGCTGCTGGTGCTGCTGCCGTGATGGCCGCCGTTCGAGCTCCAGCCGCCGTTGGACGACCAGCCGCTGCTCGTCGAGGAGGAGGTCGAGCTGGACGTCGACGATGAGGTCGAGGTCGACGACGAGACATCGCCCGATGACGAGGATGAGGTTGAGGACGATGTCGACGAGGACACGTCGCCGCTCGAACTGGACGAAGTCGAGGACGAGACGTCGCCGCTCGACGACGAAGTCGAGCTGACGTTGCCCGAGGACGACGTCGAGCTCACGTTGCCGCTCGACGTCGATGACGAGGAACCACCGCTCGACGTCGAGGAGGACGAGCCACCGCTCGAGGTTGAGGTGGACGAGCCGCCTGTCGACGTCGACGAACCGCCGGTCGAAGTGGAGGTCGAGCCGCCGGTCGAGGACGAGGTCGACGAGATGACCACCCCGCCTGAACCGCCGCCACCGCCGCCGAAGAAGCCACCGGCGAAGAAACCGCCGCCGAAGCCCCCGAAACCGCCGCCGCCGAGCACGGCGCCGCCACCGCCACCGCCGCCGCCTGCGACGATCGGCATCTCGCCGCTCGATCCGGTATAGGGTGGGGGCAGCGGGATCGGCGCGCCCTGCGCGGTCATCACCACCGCCGGCGTGGTGGTGGTCGTGGTGCGGGTGACGACGCAGCGCAGCCGCCGCGACGCGCCGGTGCCGACGTAGCTGCGGGTGACCTTGGCTCCCGCCACCGCCCGGCACACCGGGCGTGAGGCGACGCGGACCTTGCGCACGACGCGCTTCGTCGCGACTCGCGGCTTGGCGACCTTGCTCGAATAGATGCGCTGGGCTTGCGCCTGCTCGGCGACATGCACCGCACCGCCGCCGATCAGCGCGCCGCCCGCGGCGCAGGCGCACAATTTCGCGAGAGCCATCCGTACCGACATCGTCCCACTCTTCCGTTCAGCGCGGCCGCTGCATCGTGCAGCTATCCGTTGCGCCATGCGAATGAAGTGCAGAACAAAGCGTTAAGTGCAACGGCATTAACCATAGTTACGGTCCCGAATTGCAAAAATCATACGAGGCGCCGCTGGAGATCATGGTTAATGTTCTGTTCGGGGACATTTTCGGCGACTTGGCACGGCGGACAGGGCGTTTCCCGGCCGTTCCTCAACATCCGTCGCCAGCTCCGTTCAGCGCCTCGCAATCTCCGGCGAAATAGAGCTGTGGAAAGAATGATCGGCTCGCTTGTGGAGGGCTGCGGCTTTCCCTATAGGCCACGCAGGGAAAAGGCGGTCTCCCGGGACGGTCTCGGGCCGGGGAAAGCCGGTGTGGAGAGTTGGGGATGGCCACTGTTCTTGATCCGTCGGGCGACTTCGAGGCCTGGCGCGTTCCGGCAAACGACGAAAGTACCGACGGCTATCGGCCGAGCGCCGACGAGCCGTTCATGAACCCGCGGCAGCAGGAATATTTCCGCGCAAAGCTCAATGCCTGGAAGGACGCGATCTATCGCGAGGCGCAGGGGACGCTGTCTCAGCTCCAGACCGACTCGCTGCGTGAGGCCGATCTCGCCGATCGCGCCACCAGCGAGACCGACTGGTCGATCGAGCTCAGGACCCGCGACCGCCAGCGCAAGCTGATCGCCAAGATCGACGCGGCGCTGCGCCGGATCGATGAGGGCGAGTACGGCTATTGCGAGGTCACCGGCGAGCCGATCTCGCTCGCCCGGTTGGAAGCGCGGCCGATCGCGACGATGACGGTCGAGGCGCAGGAGCGCCACGAGCGCAACGAGCGCGTCTCGCGCGACGACTAATAAGGGCCGAAACGGCTCGGTTAACGCTTTGGAAGGCGATCCATGGTGTAAGCCGTGGCCTGCCTTTCTGGACCGATGATCGATGGACCAACTTTCGTATGATTCGCTGATGTCTGCCGCGTCGGGCGATTCGCAGCGCAGTGGCGGCCGTGACAGCCTGTTGCTCGCGGCGAACCTGCGGATGGCAGGGCTCGACGAGCCGGTGCAGGTGCGGGTGCGCAACCTTTCGGCGGGCGGGCTGATGGCCGAATATGCCGGTCACGTCGACGTCAACGATCCGCTGGAGATCGAGGTGCGCGGCCTCGGCTGGGTGCGCGGCCGCATCGCCTGGGCGACCGACGGACGCATCGGCGTGGCGTTCGAGAAGCCGGTCGATCCCAAGGCTGCGCGCAAGCCGGTCGGGACCGGACGGCGGCCGACGCCGCCGACCGGTTACACGGGGCGCTGAGACACTCCCTAGAGGAGCGTCAGTTCCTCCTTCACGCGCAGTTTGCGGCGTTTGAGCTCCGCAATCATCATCCGGTCAGGCAAGGGACGCGCCTGCTCATCGGCGATCTTGCGATCGAGCGAGGCGTGCTTGGCCTCAAGCGCCGAAATATGCGCAGTCTGCATGGATGTTGTCCTCCTGCAAGGGGTTGCGGGATCAGTGAGTAAATCACTGTTTGATGCGCTTGTCGCGGGGCAATTTCGGTGCGATCGATAGCCCGTGCATTTTTGCGTGGCGGGGCGATCGAAAGGGGGCTTGGGAGCGCGTGGACGAGGCCGAGATCCGGCGGCGAATCGAGCTTCTGAGGGTCGAGCATCGCGACCTCGACGATGCCATCGCCGCGCTGGCCGCGAGTCCGGCGCCCGATCAGCTCCAGATCGCGCGACTCAAGCGGCGCAAGCTGCGCCTGCGCGACGAGATCGCGCTGCTCGAGGACCAGCTCATCCCCGACATCATCGCTTGAGCGCCGCGCCGAATCGGGAAGTTTCGCGACGGATACCCCCATTGAATCCTTTTGCTTTTCGGCGGTTCATGGCACGTTCTCCGGCATGACAGGCGAACACGCGCATCTCCACCGACGGCTGATCGATTCGCTCTATGTCGAATCGATGCTGCTCGCCGACGAGGCGCGGGGCTATTTCGACGAGGTCGGCCGCGGCGACCGCGAGTCGCTCGATGCCTTCTCGCGGGTGGTGTTCTCGTGCGAGTCGATGAAGGTGACGACGCGGCTGATGCACGTCATCGCCTGGCTGCTCACCCAGCGCGCGGTGCAGGTCGGCGAGCTCAAGCCGAAGGACGCGCTCGATCCCTCACGCCGACTCGGCGAGGCGCCCGAGAGCGAGGCGCAGGTGATCGACGTCATGCCCGACGCGGCGCGGGTGCTGATCACGGCGAGCATCGACCTCCACCGCCGCGTCGCCCGCCTCGACCGCGCCCAGGGCGAGCCGCCGCTGACGGTCAGCCCCGCGCGGGCGATGATCGACCGGCTGGCGCTGTCGTTCTGACGATCCGGATTAAGGGCAAAAATCACCGTTCGCGCTGAGCTTGTCGAAGCATCGTCCTTCTTCCGGACGCCGGAGAAGGAAGGACGGCCCTTCGACAAGCTCAGGGCGAACGGGGAGGGAGGTTAGAGCGCGGCGATCCGTGCCTTGGCGGCGCGATATTCCGCTTCGAGACGGTCGACGCGCGCCGCCACCGGCTCGATCTCGTGGACTGCGCCGATTCCCTGGCCCGATCCCCAGATGTCGCGCCAGGCCTTGGCCTGGTTGCCGCCGAAGTTCATCGTCTTGAGATCGCCCTCGGGCAGATTGTCCGGGTCGAGCCCTGCCGCGGCGATCGAGCCGCGCAGGTAGTTGCCGTGCACGCCGGTGAACAGGTTGGAATAGACGATGTCGGACGCGTGGCCGTCGACGATCGCCTGCTTGTAGGCATCGACCGCGTTCGCCTCATCGGTGGCGATGAAGGGCGAGCCGATATAGGCGAGGTCGGCGCCGCACGCCTCGGCCGCCAGGATCGCGCCGCCGTTGGCGATCGCGCCCGACAGCACCAGCGGCCCGCCGAACCATTCGCGGATCTCCTGCACGAAGGCGAAGGGGTTGAGCCGCCCGGCATGGCCGCCGGCGCCGGCGCACACCGCGATCAGCCCGTTCGCGCCCTTCTCGATCGCCTTGTGCGCGAACTGGTCGTTGATGACGTCGTGAAGCGTGATCCCGCCCCAGCTGTGGACCGCGGTATTGAGCTCTTCGCGCGCGCCCAGCGAGGTGATGACGATCGGCACCTGCCATTTGGCGCAGGTCGCGACGTCGACCTCCAGCCGGTCGTTGGAGCGATGGACGATCTGATTGACCGCGAACGGCGCGGCCGGCCGATCGGGATTGTCCCGGTTCCACGCCGCGAGCTCCTCGGTGATCCGATGAAGCCATTCGTCGAGCAGCGACTGCGGCCGCGCGTTGAGGGCGGGGAAGGAGCCAACGATCCCCGCCTTGCACTGGGCGATCACCAGATCGGGACCGGAGACGATGAACAGCGGCGAGCCGATGACGGGAAGCCGCAAGCGGTCGAAGATCGGGGGCAGGGCCATCGGTCCAGTTTCATAGCGCAACCGAAACCATAGTCCAGCCATGCGGAAACTGTCCGATTCCGGACAGGCCGGACAGGAATTGCACGGAACGGCAAAACGGCGCAGGGGGCGCGTTATAGTGTATCCCGAAAGGCATCCGAATGAAGTCTTCCGCCGCTGCTGCCGTCCTGCTCTTCACCGTTTCCACGCCCGCGCTCGCCGCGAGCCAGCTGCCCCGCACCGTCATGCCGCTCGCCTATGACATCCGCGTCGAGCCGAACGCGCCGGCGATGACCTTCGCCGGCACCGAGACGGTCGACATCGACGTGAAGGAGGCGACGAACACGATCGTGCTCAACGCCGCCGAGCTGGATGTCACCAAGGCGAGCTTCGACGGAGTCGCGGCGAAGGCGACGGTCGACGAGAATGCGCAGACGCTGACCGTGACGCTGCCGAAGCCCGCGACCGTCGGCCGCCACAAGCTGAGCTTCGCCTGGAGCGGCAAGATCAACACCTCCGCCGCCGGCCTGTTCGCGATCGACTACACCGACGACGACGGCACCAAGCAGCGGATGCTGGCGACGCAGTTCGAGGCGCCCGACGCACGCCGCTTCGCGCCGATGTTCGACGAGCCGTCGTTCAAGGCGAAGTTCAAGCTGACGGCGGTGGCGCCGGCCGGACAGCTCGCCTTCTCGAACATGCCGGCCGCTTCGATCACCAAGGAGGGCGGCAAGCAGCTCTACAGCTTCGCCGAAACGCCGGTGATGTCGAGCTACCTGCTCTACCTCGGCATGGGCAATGTCGAGCGCAAGACGGTGATGTCGGGCAAGACCGAAATCGGCGTGATCACCCGCCGCGGCGTGGCCGACCAGGGCGACTATGCACTCGATGCGGCGAAGAAGCTGCTCACCTATTACAACGACTATTTCGGCCAGCCCTATCCGCTGCCCAAGCTCGACATGATCGCGGGGCCGGGGAGCAGCCAGTTCTTCGGCGCGATGGAGAATTGGGGCGCGATCTTCTACTTCGAGCCCGAGCTGCTGTTCGACGCCAAGCGCGCGAGCGTCAGCAGCCAGCAGCGCATCTACACGGTGGTGGCGCACGAGATGGCGCACCAGTGGTTCGGCGACCTCGTCACCATGCGCTGGTGGGACGACCTGTGGCTGAACGAGGGCTTCGCCTCGTGGATGGAGGGCAAGGCGACCGGCGACCTCAATCCGCAGTGGAACCTCGCCGCCGCGGCGGTCGGCAGCGACCGCGAGGCCGCGATGCGGCTCGACGCGGTGGCGACGACGCACCCGATCATCCGCAAGGTCGAGACTGTCGATCAGATCGGCGAGGCCTTCGATGCGATCACCTATCAAAAGGGCCAGGAAGTCATCAACATGCTCGAATCCGTGGTGGGCGCCGATGCCTTCCGCGAGGGCGTGCGCCGCTACATGGCCAAGTACAAATATTCGAACACGGTGACCGACCAGCTGTGGGCCGAGGTGTCGGCGGCGGCGGGCCGCGACATCGCGCCGATGATGCACGACTTCACGCTCCAGGGCGGCGTGCCGCTGGTGACGGTCAATTCGGCGAGCTGCGCGGGCGGCCGGACCAACGTCAGCTTCAGCCAGATCCGCTTCGGGCTCGACGAAGCGTCGAAGGCGGCGACGACCTGGCGCGTGCCGGTCACGTTCGCGGTGGCCGGAGGCGCGGCGACGAGCACGACGGCGCAGGGCCCATCGGCGCAGTCGGCGAGCGCGCAAGGCTGCGGCACGCTGGTCGTGAACCCGGGCAAGCGCGGCTATTACCGCACCCGCTACGACGCAGCGAGCCATGCGGCGATCGTCCGCGATTTCGCCAGCCTCGCCGTTGGTGACCAGGTCGGCACGCTCGGCGACGACCTCGCGCTCGGCATGTCGGGCGACCAGGATCTCGCCCGCTGGTTCGAGACGCTGGGCGCGGTGAAGCCCGATGCCGATCCGCTGGTGTGGACGATGGTCGTCGGTCAGCTCGGCCGCGTCGGCGACCTCTATGACGGCACGCCGCTCGAGCAGCGCTATCAAGCCAAGGCGCTCGACGTGCTGAGCCCCGCCCTGAAGCGCTTCGGGCTCGAGCCACGTGCCGGCGACAGCCCGCTCGTCACCAACCTGCGCGAGGCTCTGGTCGGGGCGCTCGGCAATATCGGCGATCCCGACGTGCTGGCGGCGGCGCGCAGCTACGTCGCCAAGCTCAAGGCCAACCCGGACGCGATCCCGCCGGCGATCCGCCGCCCGATCCTGCGCACCTATGCGCAGAACGCGACGCCGGCCGAATGGGAGACGCTGCTGGCGATGACCCGGGCAGAGACCTCGCCGGTCGTGCGCAACGGCTATATCGGTCTGCTGGGGCTGGTCCGTGACGAGGCGCTGGCGCGGCGCGCGCTCGATCTGGTCAAGGCGACCGAGTTCACGGCTCCGCAGCGTGCCGATCTGCTGTCCGCGATCGCCGACAACCACCCCGAGCTCGCGTTCGATTTCGCCGCGGCGAATACGGACCTGGTGAACGGTTTGCTGGAGACCAGCACGCGCTCGTCCTTCATCGTCAGCCTCGCCAGCGGTTCCAACGACCCGGCGACGATCGTCAAGGTGGAGGCCTGGGCGGCGAAGAACCTGCCCGAAGCGTCGCGCGGGCCGGCGAAGCGGACGGTGACGTCGATCAGGAACCGTGCGGCCTACGCCGACCGCCTGCGGCCGGCGGTGACGGCGTGGGTTGGGGGCTGAGCGGCGTCCCTTCCTCCATGTCATCCCGGCGAAAGCCGGGATCTCCTGCGAGAGTCCGATACGGCCTGAGATCCCGACCTTCGCCGGGATGACGGTTCAAGGAGGTGCCGGTTACCCAACCCGCCGCAGGCCGGCGGCATATTCGCCGGCCTTCTGAACATAGATGCGCGCCGAGGCGAGCAGCACCGCCTTCGCCGTGTCGTCCAGAGGGCGGACGGCACGGGCAGGGGAGCCGATGATGAGGTGGCCGGCGGGGAATTCCTTCCCCTCGGTCACCAGCGCGCCGGCGCCGACGATGCAATCCTCGCCGATCACCGCGCGGTTGAGGACGATCGCACCCATGCCGATCAGCGCGCGCGCGCCGATGGTGCAGCCGTGCAGCACCGCCTTGTGCCCGACCGTCACATCCTCGCCGATGGTGAGCGGCGCGCCGGGATCGGAGTGGAGCACCGCGCCCTCCTGCACATTGCTGCGCGCGCCAATCAGGATCGGCGTGTTGTCGCCCCGGATCGCCGCGCCGAACCATACGCTCGCCTGCTCGCCAAGCCGGACGTCGCCGATCAGGTCGGCGCTCGGCGCAACCCAGGCTCCGGCGGCGAGTTGTGGCTGCTGACCGTCGAATTCGTAGAGCGGCATAGCGACTCCCCTGTTTGATAGCCTCGGACGGGCTCCTCTAACTGCGCCGTCTCGGCAGGTAAAAATTTTTTCGTGAACCAAGTCATTGAAGAATCACGCCTTGCAATAATTCTGCATGCTGCATCGCAAAATGAGCCTTGACGAAACCTGCCTCGGATATATCTGCCTGCGCAGATAATGCACGGTGAGATAAATGGCCGTTCTCAAAATCGAAGACTGCGCGACCAATCGGGCGCCGGGGCGGATGATCCGCCGGATCGACAAGATCATGGCGAGCTATGTCGGATCGAAGTTCGACGAAGCTCACGGCGTCAGTTTCCTGCAGTGGGTCGCGCTCAAGGTCGTGCGCGACGGCGCGGTCGGTAACGCCGGCGAGTTGGCGCGCGAGCTCGGCATCACCACGGGCGCGACGACGCGCATGATCGATGCGCTGGAGGTGCGCGGCCTGTTGACGCGCGATCGCGGCACCGACGACCGTCGCGTCGTGCGGCTGGCAATCACGCCCGAAGGCCGGGACATCGTGGAGAAGCTCCACGAGCTGGTCGTGCCGGCATGGAACGAAGTGCTCACCGACTTCACCCAGGAAGAGGTCGATACGCTCGTCGAGCTGCTGCTCAAGCTGGTGACCGCGGCCGAGCGGGTCAGCGGCAGTCTGGCGCAGGTCAGGGAGGCGGTGGAATGACGCGCGCGATCGGAATTGCGGCGCTGACGGCGCTGCTGCTCGCGGGATGCGCGAGCGTGCCGCACGATCCGCCGCAGGTGGCGAAGGTCGAGGCGGGCACGCTCGGCCTCGACAGCGGCACGGCGGCGATCGATTCGGAGTGGTGGACCGCGTTTGGCGATCCGCAGCTTGACCGGCTGGTCGGGATGGGCCTGTCCGGCAGCCCGACGCTGGAGAGCGCGCTCGCCCGCGTCCGCGCGGCCGAGGCGGCGGTGTCGGTGCGGCGGGCGGACGAGCTGCCGCAGGTCACCGTCGACGGCCAGACCCAGCTCCAGCGCTTTTCGGAGAACTACATCATCCCGCCGCCCTACGGCGGCAGCACTCGTTGGGTTTCGACGGTCCAGGCCAACCTCAACTGGAACCTCGATCTGTTCGGACGCCAGCGCGCGATGGTCGCCCAGGCCCGCGCCAGCGCCGATGCCGCGCGGCTCGACGCGGCTGCGGCTCGCCTTACGATCGCCACCTCGATCGCGGAGACTTATGTCGGGCTGGCGCGGGCGGAGCGGCTGATCCAGGTCGCCGACGGCTTCGTGACGACGCGCCAGCAGGCGCTGCGCTACGTCCAGTCGCGCATCCGGAACCAGCTCGCCAGCCAGTTCGAGCTCAGGCAGGCCGAGACGCTGCTCGCCGAGGCCGAGCAGGCCCGCACCCGGGCGCAGGCGCAGCGCGAGCTGCTCGTCCACGCACTCGCAGCGCTGGTCGGCCGGGGAGCGGATTTCTACCCCCAGATCACCACGCCGACGCTCGCGCTCGATACGCCGCCGACGGTGCCGGATGTCCTCCCCGCCGATCTGCTCGGCCGCCGGCCGGACCTGCTCGCCGGCCAGGCGCGGATCGATGCAGCGGCGGCGGGGCGGCAGGTGGCGCGGACCGACTTCCTGCCCAACGTCAGCATCACCGCGCTCGCCGGCATCGCGGCGCTCGGGCTCGGCAATGCGGTCGACTTCGGCTCGCGCACCTATGGCGCCGGGCCGGCGATCCATCTGCCGATCTTCGAGGGCGGCAAGCTCAAGGCGCAATATCGCGGCGCCACTGCCGATCTCGACGGCGCGGTCGCCAGCTACAACGGTGCGGTCGTCGGGGCGGTGCGCGAGGCGGCCGATGCGGTGACGCAGGTGCGCTCGGCCGACCAGGATCTCGCCGACCAGCGTCGCGTCCTGACCGGCCTGCGCGAGACGGCGCGGCTCGACCAGGTGCGCGTCTCCACCGGTCTCGGCTCGCGGCTCGACGCGATCGAATCGGGCTTCCGCCTGCTCGAGGCGGAGCAGGCGCTGGTCGGGCTCCAGGCCGACGCGCTCACCCGCCGCATCCAGCTGATCGCCGCCCTGGGCGGCGGCTTCGATCCCAACCGGCCGCTCGCCGCGGCCCCTGCTTCGGACAAGCACTCATGACCGACAACAGCCCCGTCGACTGGAAGAACCGGGCCGAGACCGTCGAGCCGATCGACCCCCGCGAAGAAATCGAGGACGTCATGCCGCAGTCAGCGCCTCCCGCACCGCCGCCTCCGCCGGCCAAGTCGCGTGCCCGCCGGATCGGGTTCCTGATCCTGGGCGCGGTGATCCTGATCGGCGCGATCATCTACGGCGTCATGGAGCTCACCGCGCCGCCGAGCGAGGAGACCGACGACGCCTATGTCGGCGGCAACATCGTCGCGGTGACGGCGCGCGACGGCGGCACCGTGCTCGCGCTCCACGCCGACAACACCCAGGCGGTGACGCAGGGCCAGCCTCTGATCGATCTCGACCCCGCCACCACCGACGTCCAGCTCGCCGCCGCCGAGGCCGCGCTCGGCCGGGCGGTGCGCGCGGTGCGCTCGAACACCGCGCAGGTCGACGAGGCGGGGGCGGAGATCGCCCAGGCCCAGGCCGATCTCTCCAAGGCGCTCAACGACTATGCCCGCCGCAGGGGCGCCGCCGCCGACGGCGCGGTCTCGGGCGAGGAGCTGAGCCACGCCGCCGACGCGGTCACCACCGCGCGTGCCGCGCTCAACCTCGCCCGCGCCAAGCAGGCGCAGGCGGCGAGCACGGTCGCCGGCACGACGCTCGCCAACAACCCGCAGGTGCTCGCGGCGATCGCCGACCTGCGCCAGGCGGCGATCAACAGCAGCCATATGCGGATCACGGCGCCGGTCTCCGGCGTGATCGCCCAGCGTACCGTCCAGCTCGGCCAGAAGGTCGCGGCCGGCACGCCGTTGATGGCGGTGGTGCCGCTCGACAGCCTGTGGGTCGACGCCAACTTCCGCGAGACGCAGCTCCAGCACCTGCGTGTCGGTCAGCCGGCCGTCATCCACGCCGATGTCTATGGCAAGGACGTGACTTTCCACGGCAAGGTGCTCGGCCTCGGCGCGGGCAGCGGCAACGCCTTCTCGCTGCTGCCACCGCAGAACGCCTCGGGCAACTGGATCAAGATCGTCCAGCGCGTGCCGGTGCGCATCGCGCTCGATCCGAAGGAACTGCGCCAGCATCCGCTCCGCGTCGGCCTGTCGGTCAATGCCGAGGTCGATACCAGCAACCGCTCCGGCCCGCTGGTCGCCGGCGCCGCCCCGCCCGCTGGCGGCGTGCAGCAGAGCCTCGACGGCGGTCCCGAGGTCGAGGCGCGCATCCGCCGCATCATCGCCGAGAATCTGGGACGCGGACGGTGAGCGACGCGGCGCGCGCAGAGCCGCCGCCGCTCCGCGGCGCGGCGCTGGGGGTGACCTCGATTGCGCTGGCGCTGGGCACCTTCATGCAGGTGCTCGATTCGACCATCGCCAACGTGTCGCTCCCGACGATCGCCGGCAATCTCGGCGTCTCGACCGACAACGGTACCTGGGTGATCACCTCCTTCGCCGTGGCGAACGGCGTGACGGTGCCGCTGACCGGCTGGCTGATGCAGCGTTTCGGGGTGGTGAGGACCTTCACCGCTTCGGTGATCCTGTTCACCATCGCCTCGCTCCTGTGCGGCATTGCCTGGAGCCTGCCGTCGCTGATCGCCTTCCGTGTCCTGCAGGGCGCGGTCTCCGGGCCGATGATCCCAGGCAGTCAGGCGCTTCTGATCGCGATCTTCCCGCATCACAAGCGCGGCACCGCGCTGGCGATCTGGTCGATGACGACGCTGGTCGCGCCGGTGCTGGGGCCGGTGCTGGGCGGCTATATCTCCGACAACTACCACTGGGGCTGGATCTTCCTGATCAACGTCCCCGTCGGGATCATCGCCGCGGGCATCACCTGGCGCTCGCTCTCGACCCGCGAGACGCCGACGCGCAAGCTGCCGATCGACACGGTCGGGCTGCTGCTGCTCGCCTTCTGGGTGTTCAGCCTGCAGACGATGCTCGACCTCGGCAAGGACCGCGACTGGTTCCACAACCAGTTGATCGTCGTACTCACCATTTTCGCCGCGATCGGCTTCGTCGCCTGGGCGATCTGGGAGGCGACCGACCGCGCCCCGGCGGTCGACCTCAGCCTGTTCCGGCGGCGCAACTTCGCCTTCGGCACGCTGGCACTCTGCCTCGGCTATGCGCTGTTCTTCGCCAACAACCTGCTGCTGCCGCTGTGGCTGCAGACGCAGATGGGCTACACCGCGACCTGGGCGGGCTTCGTCGCCGCGCCGAGCGGCATCGTCGCGGTGATCGCGACGCCTTTCATCGCGCGGCTGAGGGTGGACGCACGCTGGCTGGCGACGGGCGCCTTCCTGGCGTTCGGCATCTCCTATTTCATGCGCTCGCAATACACCCCCGACGCCAGCTTCTGGACGCTGACGATGCCGCTGCTGCTGCAGGGGCTGGCGATGAGCATGTTCTTCGTGCCGCTTGTCACCATCTCGCTCGATGGCCTGCCGCCGGAGCGGGTGCCGTCGGCGAGCGGTATCTCGAACTTCGCGCGCATCACGGCGGGCAGCTTCGCAGCATCGCTCACCACCACCTATTGGGACCGGCGCGAGGCGCTGCACCAAACGCGGCTGACCGAGGTCGGCAACGATTATTCGCCGGTCTACCGCCAGACGGTGGAGCAACTCCAGGCGACCGGCATGAGCCCGCTTCAGGCGGCGGGATCGGTGATGCGGCAGATCGTCAACCAATCCTACCTGCTCTCGTCGCTCGAGCTGTTCTGGATCTGCGGCTGGCTGACGCTGGCGATGATCGGCGTGATCTGGATCACCCGTAAGCCGGCGCCGAGCCAGCATACGGTGGCGGCGGATTGATCGAGGCTCAGCGCCGGAGCGCCGCCTCGATCAGCCCTCGCGCCAGCGCCCATGCACGGCTTTCGGGAGCGATCAGCTCGACGTGGCCGGTGCGGTCGACGGCGTTCAGCGACACCTGGTCGCCAGCGCGGCGGGCGTTGTCGAGATAGCGGGTGGCGAAGTCGAACGGGACGATCCGGTCCTGGTTGCCGTTGACCAGGTCATGCGGCACCCCGATCGGCAGCAGGCGCGGGATCGAGGTGTCGGCATAGACGTCCGGCCGCGCGGCCGTCGGAGCCCCGACCAGTTCGCCGATCACCTCGACACCGCAGCCGTTATCGGGTCGAGCAGCGGTGAGTTCGAGGTCCGGAAGCGCGCCGAGCGCGATCACATGATCGATGCGGATCGGGTCGGGCGCTGCCAGCGGACTGCTCGCCGGCAGCTTCGGCCGCGCCGCCAGCCATAGGGCGAGATGGCCGCCTGCCGAATGGCCGACGGCGACGATGCGTCGCGTGTCGAGATCGAAGCCGGCTGCATCGAGACGAAGCCGATCCGCGGCCGCGCCTGCATCCAGAAAGGTGCCGGGATAGCCGCCGCCATCGCGGTCGACGCCGCGATAGTCGATGTTCCACACCGCCATGCCGTGGTCGCGCAGGTCCCCTGCGATCCAGTTCATCAGTTTGCGATCGGCGATCGAGGTGGTCCAGCAGCCGCCGTGCACCATCAGCACGGTCGAGAAGGGGCCGCGGCCCTGCGGCAGCCACACGTCGACCTTCTGCATCCGGTCCGGCCCATAGGCGACGGTCGCGTCGGGTTCCGGGCGGGGGCGGCCGGTGAGGTCCGGCCAGGTGAGATAGGTCATGGTCCGGGCGTGATAGCGGCGGGGGCGGGGCTACGGAACCGCACCCCATCCCCGCCGCCTGCGAGGGACCCGTTCAAGATTGTTACGCCGGCCGGTGCCTGCTCTGCTCGCGGCGCCAGGGAGCGTCGAACTGATAGGCGTTGAGCCGGTCGAAGCTCTGTCGCGTCAGCACGAACAGCTTGTGGAGCCCATCGATCAGGCCGCCGCGATGGTCGGCCCAGCCGGAGGTCAGGAAATCGTCGCGCATGATCCGTACTCCATGTCTTCGAGGGGGTGACGTTGCACGATCTCAATTGCGCCGCTGGGGAACAAAATGCCAACAAATCATTGGACAGAGATGATAAGCAGCACTTATGATGCGCTTCATGCGCCAGCTTCCGCCGCTCTCTGCCGTTCGCGTATTCGAGGCTGCAGCACGGCATGAGAATTTCACAAGTGCTGCCAATGAGTTGGGCATGACCCAGGCCGCGGTCAGCTATCAGATCAAGCTGCTCGAGGAGCGGCTCGGCGTACCGCTGTTCCGGCGCGAGAAGAAACGGGTGGTGCTGACGGACGCCGGCCGCCGCGCGATCCCGCAGGTTACGCGCGCCTTCGACGCGCTCGATGCCGCCTTCGCCGGCATCCGCGCCGAGGACGAGGCGCTGCTGACGATCTCCACGTCCAATACTTTCGCCAACACCTGGCTGGCGTGGCGGCTCGGTGGCTTCCAGATGGCGCATCCCGACATGGCGGTGCGGCTGCTCACCAGCGATGCGCTGGTCGATTTCGCCGCCGACGAGACCGATGTCGCGATCCGCGCCGGCCGCGGCGGCTGGGAAGGACTGCACGAGGAGAAGCTGCTGCCGATCGACTTCACGCCGATGTGCAATCCCGATTTCCTTGCCAAGCACGGCGGCCGGATCGAGGCGTGCGACCTGCTGCGGCTCCCGCTGATCAGCCCGCACGATCCCTGGTGGCCCTATTGGCTACGTGAAGCCGGGGTGGAAGTGCCGGACAGTCTGCCGCGCCCCGGCGTCCGCCTCGATTCCCAGGCGCACGAAGGTCATGCCGCAATGGCGGGGCAGGGGGTAGCGATGCTGACACCCTTCTTCTGGCGGCATGACCTTGCCGAGGGGCGGCTGGTGCGATTGTTCGACCAGGTCTCGACGCGGGGTTATGCCTATTGGCTGGTGTTTCCGGAGCATCGTCGCAGCGTGCCCAAGATCAAGCGTTTCCGCGAATGGCTGATCCGCGAGCTCGCCAATGCGAACCCGCCGACGACGGTGGTGGCACGCATCTAAAGCATGGCCCCGATCGTAATTGCCGAACCACGGCATGGCGGCACGTGGGGGAGCAGAGGATGGAAGCGAGCGTAAGGAAGCTCTTCGCGCGATACGAGAGCGCGTTCAATCGGGCCCTCGGCGGCGACATCGACATGGATGCGGTTGCGGCACTCTATGCGCCGGAGTTCATAGCGGCCTCGCCCGCCGGAGTGATGGCCGGAAAGAATGACGACCGGCTCAAGGAGGTCATGGCGCAAGGCTATGCGCGCTATCGGGCGATCGGGACGAAGGATATGCGGATACGCAATGTCCGCGTCTCTCCGATGGACGGCCATCACTGCGTCGCCCATGTCGCCTGGACGGCCATCTATGCTCGCGAGGATCGGCCGGACGTCGCGATCGATTTCGATGTTCACTATTTCGTCCAGAAGCTGGACGGCGAGCCAAAGGTTTTCGGCTGGGTGTCGGGCGATGAACAGGCGCTTCTGAGGAAGCACGGCATCACCTGACGCCGGATGGCGGGCCTCACGCTGGAAGATATCAGCACAGCTTGCAATTTTGATGGGCGAGAGCGCGCCGGCGCTCTCGCCCTGGCGAGCATCCCGATCAACGTGCCGCTACAACCGGTCCCGAGCGCGCCGCGCTCGCGATCGCCTGGGCGCGCTGGCCGGCGACGGCAGCCGTAAGGACTCGATGGCAGCGTTTGACGATCGCCTTGCGCGCCAGCTCGGCGCTATCGTCGGCTGGGCACATCGCCTTGATCGCCCGTTTGATCCGACGGTCGAGCTCGGTAACGCCGGCGGGTGTGGCGAGATCGAGATCGCGATAGGCGACATGGGCATCGCGCTGCGCACCTTGCGCGACAGCGGGGAAGGGGGAGCTGGCGAGTACGAGCATCGCCGGCAGGATCAGTCTGAACATGGCGGTTTCCTTTGCTGAGCAGTGGCTGGACTGCGCCCCAGCATGTGCCCCATCGCCGCAGTGAGAACCAACAAAGCGTTGGACGTGAAATACAAGTTGATCTTATATTTCATCGATGCACAACCTGCCGCCGCTCGCCGCCGTCCGCGTGTTCGAGGCGGCCGCGCGCCACGAGAACTTCAGCCGCGCCGCGGAGGAGCTGGGCATGACGCAGGCGGCGGTCAGCTATCAGATGAAGGTGCTCGAGGAGCGGCTGGGCGCGCCGCTCTTCACGCGTCGCGGGCGCGGCATGGCGCTGACCGACCTCGGCCGCCGGATCGCGCCGCAGGTGACGGGCGCCTTCACCGCGCTCGGCGAGGCGTTCGCGGTCGCGCGCTCGGAGAATGCGGCGGTGCTGTCGATCACCGCGCCGCGCACGATCGCGACCAACTGGCTGGCCGGCCGGCTCGGCAACTTTCAGCTGGAGCATCCCGATCTCGCGGTACGGCTGCACATCTCGGACGAGCTGGTCGAGCTGGCCGCCAGCGAATTCGACGTCGCCATCCGCGGCGCTCCCGCGCCCTGGCCCGGACTGGCTTCGCATTTCCTGATGCGCATGCCGGTGACGCCGCTGGCCAGCCCTGCGTTTCTCGCGCGCCATCGGCTGGAGCGGCCGTCGGACCTGTTCGATGTGCCGCGCATCTCGCCCGAGGATGATTGGTGGGACTTATGGTTCGAGACGCTGGAGGACGTGACGCTCGACAGCCGCACCCATTCCGGGGTCCGCTTCGGTTCGCAGGTGCTGGACGGCAGCGCCGCGATCGCCGGCCATGGCGTCGCGATTCTGAGCCCGCCCATGTTTCAGCAGGCGATCGACGCCGGACTGCTCGTCCAGCCGTTCGCCCATATCGCCAACTATCGCAACGGCTTTTGGCTGCTCTATCCCGAGGGCAAGCGCAATCTGACGAAGGTCCGCGCGTTTCGCGATTGGCTGCTCGATGCGGTACGAGAGGCGGCGGGCGACGATCCGATGGGCATCTTGGTCCCGCTCGACGCGCCGTGAGCTTTCCCGGGCTCGCCACCGCGCGGGCGGGCTGCTAGTCGACGGCGATGGCCACCGATTTCCAGGACCCCTTCAATCAGATCGTCGATGCCCCCTTCGACAGCGCCCTGTCCGATCGCTACCTCGTCTACGCGCTGTCGACGATCACCGCGCGGTCGCTGCCGGATGTCCGCGACGGGCTGAAGCCGGTCCACCGGCGCCTGCTTTGGGCGATGCGGCTGCTGCGGCTCGACCCCGACGCCGGCTACAAGAAATGCGCGCGCGTGGTCGGCGACGTGATCGGCAAATATCATCCCCATGGTGAGGGTTCCGTCTACGACGCGATGGTCCGCCTCGCGCAGACCTTCGCCACCCGTTACCCGCTGGTCGACGGGCAGGGCAATTTCGGCAACATCGACGGCGATAACGCCGCTGCCTATCGCTACACCGAAGCCCGCCTGACCCAGGTCGCGATCGATCTGATGGACGGCCTCGATGAGGACGCCGTCGACTTCCGCCCGACCTACAACGGCGAGGAGCTGGAGCCGGAGCTGTTCCCGGGCCTGTTCCCCAACCTGCTCGCCAACGGCGCGCAGGGCATCGCGGTCGGCATGGCGACCAGCATCCCGCCGCACAACGCCGCCGAGCTGATCGACGCAGCGGTCGCGCTGATCGACAACCGCCACGCCAACGTCCTGGACTATGTGAAGGGGCCGGACTTCCCGACCGGCGGCATCTGCGTCGACAGCCAAGCGGCGATCGCCGAGGCCTATGCCACCGGCCGCGGCAGCTTCCGCGTCCGCGCCCGCACCACGATCGAGCGCGAGAAGGGGGGCGGGTGGCAGCTCGTTGTCAGCGAGATCCCCTACGGCGTGCAGAAGGGCAAGCTGATCGAGGGCATCGCTGCGCTCATCAACGAGAAGAAGCTGCCGATCCTCGCCGACGTGCGCGACGAATCCGACGAGGCGGTGCGCATCGTCCTGGAGCCGCGCGCGCGCACTGTCGATCCGGATACGCTGGCGGAGAGCCTCTATCGTCTCTCCGACCTCGAGGTGCGCGTGCCGCTCAACCTCAACGTGCTGGACGCGCGCCGCACGCCGCGGGTGATGAGCCTGTCGGAGGCGTTGCAGAGCTGGGTCGAGCATTGCTTCATCGTGCTGCGCCGCCGCTCGGAGCATCGGCTCGGCAAGATCGCCGACCGGATCGAGCTGCTCGACGGCTACCTCATCGCCTATCTGAACCTCGATCGCGTGATCGAGATCATCCGCACCGAGGACGAGCCCAAGCCGGTGATGATCGCCGAGTTCGGCCTCACCGACCGCCAGGCGGAGGCGATCCTCAACATGCGCCTGCGCAGCCTGCGCCGCCTCGAGGAGATGCAGATTCGCGGCGAGCGAGATACACTCGACAAGGAACGGGGCGAGCTCGAGCTGCTGCTGTCGTCCGACGCCCGCCAGCGCACGCGCATGAAGCGCGACCTCGCCAAGCTCCGCGAGCGCTATAGCCCCGAGACCGCGCTCGGCGCGCGCCGCACCACGATCGAGGAAGCCGCGCCGGCGCGCGACATCCCGCTGGAGGCGATGATCGAACGCGAGCCGATCACCGTGATCCTCTCCCAGCGCGGCTGGGTCCGCGCGATGAAGGGGCATGTCGAGCTCGCCTCCGCCGACGCGCTCAAGTTCCGCGAGGGCGATGGGCCGTTCCTCGCTTTCCATGCCCAGACCACGGACAAGCTGCTGCTCGCGGCCGACAGCGGGCGCTTCTATACGCTCGCTGCCGACAAGCTGCCCGGCGGGCGCGGGTTCGGCGAGCCGGTGCGGCTGATGATCGACCTCGACGGCGATGCGGGGATCGTCGCGCTGCTTCCCGCCACGCGCGCCGAGAAGCTGCTGGTCGCCGCGAGCGACGGACGCGGCTTCGTGGTGAAGGCGGCCGACACGATCGCTGAGACCCGCAAGGGCAAAACGGTGGTGACGCCCCGCGCCGGGGCCAAGCTCAAGGTGGTGCGCCCGGTCGGACCGGAAGACGACTATGTCGGCGTGGTCGGCGACAACCGCAAGCTGCTGGTGTTCCCGCTCGCCGAAGTGGCCGAGCTGGCGCGCGGGCAGGGGGTGCAGCTCCAGCGCTACCGCGACGGCGGTCTGTCGGACGTCACCACCTTCCGCTTCGCTGCCGGCCTCAGCTGGACGATGGGCGGCGATGGCGGGCGGACACGTACTGAAACCGATCTGACGCAATGGCGTGCGGCACGCGGCGCGGCGGGACGGATGCCGCCAACTGGCTTCCCCCGCGACAACCGCTTCTGATCTTTACGGAAATGACTTTCGTTTTCAGCCGCTTTTAACCAATCGCCCCTAACAGGGGGGCGCGATGATCTTTCGTAAGGCGCGCCCGATCACCACGCTCGCTCCGGCGCCGCTCGCGGTTGCCGACGATGTTCCGCAGGTCGGGCCGCGGACGAGCGCTGCGATCATCGACCTGATGCCCATTCCCGCCGCCGTGGTGGAGTGGGTCGATGGCGCCTTTGCCTTCGAGGCGGTCAATCGTGCCTTCCGCAGAGCCGGCCTCGGCGCGACGGCTGAGCAGTCGCCGGTGATCCGCCTGCTTGGGGCGCGAATCCTCCAGTTCCTCGAATCCGACGAGACGCATCTCGAATTCGCGTGGCAGTTCGGCGAGGCGATCGATGCGCGCTATTTCCGCGTGATGATCGCGCGCCGCGCGGCACTCCGTCACGTCAAGCGCTGCCTGGTGAGCCTCGTTGACCAGACCGGTGAGCAGCGCACCGAAACCAGCCTCCGGCGCGAGATGCTGTCGGACAGCCTCACCGGCCTGCCCAACCGCGGCGGCTTCGGCGACGAGCTCGAGAGCCGCATTACCGAGGAGACGCGCGCCGGACATGCGGTGATGATCGTCAATCTCGACCGCTTCAGCCGCGTCAACGCCTGCATGGGCAGCCTGGCCGGCGACGAGCTGCTGATCTCGGTCGCGCGGCGGATCAAGGGCGCGCTGCGGGGCAGCGACATGCTCGCGCGGATCGGCGGCGATGAGTTCGGCATCCTGATCGCGGTCGACGACGGAGCCCGCGATGCGCTCCAGGTCGCCGCCCGCATCCATGCCGCGCTGTCGGCGCCGTTCCGCCTCTCCGATTTCGAGATCCATATCGACTGTGCGATCGGCATCGCGCTCGGCCATGACGAGCTTGCCGAGTCGGAGGACCTGATCCGCCACGCCCAGTTCGCGGTGAAGCGCGCGAAGAAGACGGGACGCACCGAAATCTATCAGGATTCGGCGTTCGACATCGTCCGCACCCAGTTCAGCATCGAGACCGAACTGCGCCGCGCGGTCGAGAATGGGGAGCTTCGCCTGAGCTTCCAGCCGATCTGCGACCTGGCGAGCGGGCGGATCGTGTCGTTCGAATCGCTGGCGCGCTGGACATTGCGCGACGGAACCGAGGTGAAGCCGTCCGATTTCATTCCGGTCGCCGAGGAATCCGGCCTGATCGTGCCGCTCGGCCGCTGGGCGATGGGCGAGGCGGCCCGTACACTCGCCGAATGGGACCGCGCCGCCGGTGGTCATTGCCGGGTCAACGTTGCGGTCAACCTGTCGGCGATCCAGCTCCAGCGCGACCAGGTGGCGCCGATGGTGCAGGCGGCGCTCGACGGTCACGGCGTTGCGGGCGAGCGGATGACGCTCGAGCTCACCGAAAGCGCGATCGTCAGCGATCCCGACCGGATCGCCGCCACGATGCATGCGCTGAAGGGGCTCGGCACCACGCTAGCCATGGACGATTTCGGCACTGGCTATTCCAACCTCGCTTATCTCCAGAAGCTGCCGATCGACGTGCTCAAGATCGATCGCAGCTTCGTGACCGGGATGCTCGCCGATCGCGACAAGGTGGCGATCGTCCGCGCGATCCTGAGCCTCGCTCAGGCGCTCGGGATGCGCACGACGGCGGAGGGCATCGAGAGCAATGAACTCGCCCAGACGCTTGCCGCGCTCGGCTGCTGCTACGGCCAGGGCTATCTCTATTCGCGGCCGCTCGAGAAGGACGCGGCCTACGCGCTGCTCGCCGAGCGCAGCGCCTGAGCGACCGCTTCTTCGGCGATCACGTCGACCCGTGCCGCATCGGGGAAGTCCTCGGCGATCCAGCGGTTCTCGATCTCGCGCAGCACGCGGGCGACCTCCGGCCCGCGGCGCAGTCCGCGCGCGACCAGCGCTCCGCCGGTGATCGGCAGCGCCGGCGGGCTCCAGGCGGCGGCGGTGCACACCTCCTCGACCGGACGGTCCGACAGCAGCAGCCGGTCGACCGCCCCTTCGGTGCCGAGGCGGTAGGCAAGTTCATACACGCCGCGGTCGCCGGCCGGCTGCGCGGCAGAGACGATCCGCTTGCGCTCGGCATTGGAGAGCTTGAGCCGCGCCCCGACCTCCTCGACCGCCTCGGCGGGCAGCAGTGCGACCAGACGGCGGAGGGGCGCCGGCGTGATGCCGGCGGCATCTTCGCGTGAGGCCAGCGCCTCCAGCCGGTCGGCCGAGACGATCTCCGGCAGCACCGGCTTCAATATGCCGCGATCCAGCATCAGCCGCACGACCCGCACCGCGTCGCGCGCGGCAAGCAGCTTGAGCAACTCGTCGCGGATGCGTTCACGCGACAGCGCCATCAGGTCATTGGCGCGCGCAGCGCAGGCCTCCAGCCCGGCCGCATCGGGCGCATCACCGAAGCGGGCGAGGAAGCGGAAGAAGCGCAGGATGCGCAGGTGATCCTCGGCAATGCGCTGGAGCGGATCGCCGATGAAACGGATGCGGCGCGCCTCCAGATCGGCGAGCCCGCCGAAATAGTCGAACACCTCGCCGGTCGCGGGATCGGCGTAGAGCGCGTTGATGGTGAAATCGCGCCGCGCCGCATCCTCGCGCCAGTCGTCGGTGAAGGCGACGGTCGCGCGGCGTCCGTCGGTCGAGACGTCGCGGCGCAGTGTCGTCACCTCGACCGGGCCGCTCTCGATCACCGCGGTGACGGTGCCGTGATCGATGCCGGTCGGCACCGCCTTGATTCCGGCGCGGCGGAGGAGATCGATCACCGTCGCCGGCGCGTGACGGGTGGCGACGTCGAGGTCCGCGACCGGTATCCCCAGCAATGCGTCGCGCACCGCGCCGCCGACGAAGCGCGCCATGCCTTCGCCGGCGCCGAGCACCTCGGCAAGGCGGTCGAGCCCGGCGCGATCGCGCCATTCCGCATCCGGCAGCGTCACCATGCCAACCGCCGCGACAAATTGACCAGCATCGCCGCGGTCGCGCCCCAGATGCGGCGACCGTTCCAGTCGATCTGATAATAATGCCGCTCGCGCCCCTGCCAGACCTGGCTGGTCTCGTGCTGGTTGGCGGGATCGAGCAGGAAGGCGAGGGGGACTTCGAACACGTCGGCGACCTCCGCCTCGGCGGCAACGAGTGGCAGGTCCGGCGCGACCACGCCGAGCACGGGCGTCACTTCATAACCGGTAACGGTGCGATAGCGGTCGACCGGACCGATCACCGTCACCGATCGAGGAGACAGCGCGATCTCCTCCTCCGCCTCGCGCAGCGCCGCGGCGACCGGGCCGTCGTCGCCGGGATCGATCCGGCCGCCGGGGAAGGCGACCTGGCCGGCGTGGCGACGCAGCGTCTCGGTGCGCTGGGTAAGGATCACGCCCGGCTCCGGCCGGTCGGTGACCGCGATCAGCACTGCCGCCTCGGCATGACGCGGTGCCTGGTCGAGCTCCAGCCCCCCCAGATCGCCGGTCAGCAGCTCGGGCATCATGCGGTTGCCCGCCTCCAGCGCGGCCGTCAGCCGCTCGACCAGGGTCATACCGGCTCCAGCGGGAAAAAGGCGCCGTCGCTCCACAGGCCGGGCGGATCGGCGTCCCCGGCCAGCGCGATCTCCGCCAGCTCGTAATAGACCGGCCGCGCCACCAGCGCCTCCAGCCCGCCGCGGACGTGGAGATAGGGACGGGGACCCTCGTCATGCGCTTCAAAACGCAACGGATGCTCGGGACCGGCGGCGACGAGCTCGTCCGTGTTGAGGCGGAAGGCGAGGCGCATGTCGCGCCCGCGTCCCTCGGCCTTCAGCTCGACCGCGACGAACGGCGCATCCTCGACTGCGATGTCGAGCTTCTCGACCGGTGTCACCAGCACATAGCCGCCATCCGGCTCGCGCCTGAGGATGGTCGAGAACAGCCGCACCATCGCCGCTCGCCCGATCGGCGAGCCCTGGTGATACCAGGTGCCGTCACGCGCGATCCGCATCTCGCTGTCGCCGCAATGGCCGGGATTCCACTGCTCGACCGGCGGAAGCTTCCGTCGCGCGGCGAGGTCGGCGATCTCGGCGAGGCTCAGCGAAGCGAGGTCGGGCGGCGGCTCCATCGGCATCGCGGCAGCGTTAGCAGGAGCGCGGCGCCGGTAAACCCTCAGACGACTACCGGCAGCCGCGGTTCGATCATCCCGGCGCAGTCGGGGACAGGGCCGCGCGCGAGCAGGCGGCGGGGCTCCCATGGGCCGGGCAGGCGCCAGCGGCCGGTGCGTTCGGCGGAAAAGCCGAAGAAGCGCGCATAATATTCGGGGTCGCCGACCAACATCAGCTTGTCCCAGCCCTCGCCGCTGCCGGCATCGGCTGCGGTAAGGGCGTGGCGGGTGATGCGCTGGCCGAGCCCGCCGCCCTGGATCGTCGGTTCCACCGCGATCGGGCCGACCATCACCATCGCCACGCGCGGGCCGTCGTCGCAGGCCAAAGCCACCGGCCAGCATTGGATGCTGGCAACAAAGGCGTCCGCCTCGTCCAGCATCGCGAAGCTCAGCTCGGGAATCACCTCCAGTCCCTCGCGCACGCGATAGGCCGTCTTCGCGCGGCGATTGGGCCCGAAGGCGCGGTCGAGCAGCGCTTCGATGGCGTCGGGCGCAATGGTCGAGAGCGGGATGATGGTCATGAAGGGCGCGCGCATTAGCGCCATCGGACGGCAGCGCAAGGCTTTCGTGCGCGCGCCGATCTGCTATCGGCGCATCACCCATGAACGACAGCCTCACTCTTCAGGTGCACGATCTCGAGGTCCAGGTGCTGACCGGCATCTATTCCGAAGAGACTCACCTGCCGCAGCCGCTCCGCATCTCGCTCGATGTGGAGATCGATTGTCCGCCCCATTTCGCGCCGGACACGCCGCTGTCGGCGTCGAAAAGCTATATCGACCTGCGCGACGCGACGACGCGGGCGTTGCCGGAAGGCGTACACTTCAAGCTGATCGAGGGCGTCGCCGACCATATCGTGGAGACCCTGTTCCTGCAGGACAGGCGCGTGCGGCGGGTCGAGGTGAAAATCATCAAGCTGGCGATCGCCGAGCGCGGCGAATCGATCGGCATCACGCTGGTGAGGCACCGGCGCTGATGCGCCCGCTCGCGCTCGTCACCGGAAGCTGCCGGCGGCTGGGCGCGCACATCGCCGCGCGGTTGGCGGATGCGGGATACGACCTCGCGCTCCACGCCGGCCATGATCCCGAGCCCGAGCCATGGCTGGAGGAGCGGCTCGCGGGCGTCGATCACCACATCTTCGCCGCCGACCTTACCGATTCGCGCGCTGTCGAGGCGCTGCCGGAGGAAGTAGCGCGCCATTTCCGACGTCCGGCCGACCTGCTCGTCAATAGCGCCTCGCGTTTCGAGGCGGTGGGGGAGGGGAGCGGCGGCTACGATGATCTCCTCGACCACCTGCGCGTCAATCTCGCCGCTCCCTATGCTCTCGCGCACGGGGTGGCCAGGCTCGGCGGGCGGGTCGTGGTCAACATCCTCGACCAGCGAATCGCCCAACCTCCCGTCGACCAACTCACCTATACATTGTCCAAGCAGGCGCTGGCTGAAGCGACTCGCACGCTGGCGGCGGCGTTGGCCCCGCGCGTCCGGGTCAACGGCGTCGCACCGGGGCTGACCATTCCGACTCCGGAATATGATGCAGCCCAGCTCGACCGGCTCGCCGCGATGATGCCGCTCGCCCATCTGCCCGCGCCCGAAGCGGTGGCAGACGCCGTCGCTTGGCTGGCGACCGCGGATTCAGTGACCGGCCAGGTGATCTTCGTCGATGCCGGCGCCCACCTCAGGAGCTGGGGGCGCGACTTTGTCCACCTCGGCCGCTGACAGTCAGCGGCCGCAGGGCCCCAGCGCCTTCAGCACGAAGTCATAATCCTCACGCGCCGCCGCCGCGTCGGCTTCCTCCATCGAGGCCAGCGCCCGGTCGGGCAGCGTCGGCGGCAGGCCGCAGGCGAGTCGATACCATAGTAGCGTGTCCTTGGCGGGCGGGCCCGCGGCTTCGTCGACGATCTCCGACAGTGCCACGGCCCAGCGCGGCTGCTCACCGGGCCGGCGCAGCACGTTGAGCGACACCGGCCGTCCGTTGGGCGTGAGCAGGAAGATCTGCGTCTCGCCCTCGCCGGGCAGCGTGCCGGGAACATGGAAGGCATTGCCGACGCCGGTGATCACCGGCGGCGCATCCGGAGCGACAAGGTCCTTCACGATACGGCGGACGAGCGCGTCGAGCGCAGGAGTCCACGGCTGCTGGGCGTCCGGATCGGTCAGCTGGATCTCGCCGGGCCGATTCGGGACCGGCCGGGCGAACAGCAGCACACGCAGCTTCTTGAGCTTGGGCGGCTTGCCGCGCGAATCGGTCGGAACGTCGGCCAGGTAGGAAATGCGCGTCGGTATCGCCGACGGGGCGCGAATCAGGGACTGGACATCGGCTTGTACATAATATCTGATCCGTCCTGCTTCGGTATTGGCCGCGGCGGCGTCCTTCAACCGGATCGCGTCGCGAACGACCGCATCGATCACGATCGGCGAGGCCGTCAGGCGGTCGGCGATGGCGGCATAGGACGGCGCAGCTTGCCCCGTTTCTGCCACGATCTGTGCGGTTTGCGCCGGATATGGGGCAAATGTGGCGAAGAGGGCGAGGGCCGCGGGAATCGCGGAAGACAGGCACTTCATGGCATTACGGGTTACGCGAAGGTGCAGCTTTGATACAGAAATAATTCTGTCGCGAGGCGCTGGTAAGTTTATTGCGCTCGACAAAGCGTTTGCGTCATCCCGAGGCCCACGATAGAGACTCGGCCGCTGCCGCAGGGATACAACAGTCAAGGCAGAAGGTGGGCAACGACATAAGGACCATGTCGGGTTCACCATTGTCAGTCATGAGGGAGTTTCGTTGCTGAATGGCTTACGCTGACCGGAATATGAGCGGCAGCCGTGTGGTAGCGCTGATCATCGTCGCGCTGATTCACGTTGCGCTCGGATATGCCTTCGTGACGGGCCTCGCCTACCAGTACATCAAGAAGGCTCAGGAGAATCTGAAGACCTTCGAGGTAGAGGAACCGCCACCCCCGCCCGAAGAGGTGCCGCCGCCGCCGCCGCCGCCGGATCAGCCGATGCAGCCGCCGCCGGTCGTGACGCCGCCGCCGATCGTGCAGACCAACACGCCGCCGCCGGTGACGATCACCGCGGTGACGACGCCGCCGCCGACCTATACGCCGGCGCCGATCGCTGCACCACCGGCACCGCCCGCACCGCCGCCGCCGCCGCCGCCGAAGCTCGCCGCCAAGGCGACGCCGAGGGGCAATCCCGGCTCGTGGTTCTCGAACGACGATTATCCTGCGGGTGCGCGTCGTGCGGGTGCCGAGGGGCGCGTCACGGTTTCACTGACCATCGGTACCGATGGCAAGGTCACCGACTGCCGTGTGACTTCGTCGAGCGGCAATTCCGAGCTCGACGCCACCACCTGCAGTCTCGCCAAGCGGCGCGGCCGCTACAAGCCGGCGCAGGACGATGCGGGCAACCCGATCGTCTCGACCGCCACTATCCCGGGCGTGCGCTGGCAGCTCGAGGAATAACTAACCATCGGCGTCGCCGGGCCCCGCCCGGGACGCCGAGCTTTTGTTGAAATCAAATCGTCAGAGGAAAGACCGACCAATGCTGACCACCATCCTCGCCGCAGGTGCGGCCCCGGCTCACGGCGGCGAAAACCCGTACGGCCTGATCCCCGCGCTCCAGCAGGGCGGCATCATTGCGCAGACCGTCTTCGGCATCCTGGTGCTGATGTCGATCGTCAGTTTCTACATCATGTTCACCAAGCTGTTCGAGCAGCAGAAGATCATCAACCAGGCGAAGCGCATCCGCCAGAGCTTCTGGTCGAGCAACTCGCTGCGCGAGGGCGCAGCCAAGCTTGAGAAGAACTCGGCCTATCGCCAGATCGTCGACGACGGCCTCGCGGCGCAGGAGCAGCACGGCCGCCTGACCGATCCGGTCGAGGCGCATGACTGGCTGCACGGTTCGCTCGCCCGCTCGGAAGCGGCGATCAACTCGAAGCTCGGCACCGGCCTCGCGTTCCTCGCGACGGTGGGTGCGACCGCGCCGTTCATCGGTCTGTTCGGTACCGTCATCGGCATCTACCGCGCGCTGATCAAGATCGGCGCGATGGGCCAGGCGTCGATCGACGCGGTTGCCGGTCCGGTCGGTGAGGCGCTGATCATGACCGCGCTCGGTCTCGCGGTCGCCGTGCCGGCGGTGCTTGCCTACAACTGGCTGCAGCGCCGCAACAAGAGCATCTCGGAGGACCTGTCGGCCTTCTCGAACGACGTGCTCGGCTTCCTCGCCTCGAACGGTGCGGTGCGTCCGACCACGGCGGCGGCGAAGGCGGCTCCGGCCAAGGCTGCTGCTCCGGCGAAGCCGGCGGCGACCACCGGCACGACGACGGCCGGCCAGACCCGCGCGTAAGGGACTATCGGGGCCGCGGTTCGCCGCGGCCCCATCGATTGACCGGCGCCGATCAACGCGTCGGATGTGAATTTGAGGATAGGATTAGCTCGCTATGGCGATGAGCGTAGGGGGTAGCAGCGACGAAACCCCGATGTCGGACATCAACACCACGCCGCTCGTCGACGTGATGCTGGTGCTTCTGATCATCTTCCTGATCGCGGTTCCGGTCGTGATCCAGACGGTCAAGTTGGAGCTGCCCAAGGTACCTTTCGAACCCACCCAAACTAAGCCCGAGAACGTCGCGCTCTCGGTCAAGGGCGGCCCGGATGGGTGCGAGGTCTTTTGGAACATGACCAAGGTCAACCACGAGGAGCTGCTTGAGCGCGGCGTCGCCAAGCTCAAGGGCGTGGTCGACAAGCTCGGTGCGAACCTGAAGCCGGACGACATCCCCGAGGTGCACATCCGCGGTGACGTCAACACGCCGTATCGCTGCATCGGCGGCACGGTCTACACGATGCAGATGGCGGGCTTCGCCAAGGTCGGCTTCATCTCCGAGCCGCCGGCCGGCTCGGTCAAGACGCTCGACCGCTGACGCGACGGCACGGCCAAGGAGTAGTTTGAAATGGCAATGAGTGGTGGCCGCGACGACGGCGAGCCGATGATGGAGATGAACACGACGCCGTTGATCGACGTCATGCTCGTGCTCCTCATCATGTTCATCATCACCATCCCGGTGCAGACGCACGCGGTGAAGGTCGACCTGCCGCAGAACTCGAACGCGCCCAAGCCGCCGATCGAGCCGGACAAGAACAAGGTGTCGATCGACGTGACCGGCAACGTGTTCTGGAACGGTACGCCGATCGACGAGGTGACGCTGGCACAGTATCTCGAGCGCACCACGGCGATGAGCCCGGAGCCCGAGCTGCATTTCCAGCCCGATGCCCAGGCGCGGTACGAGAAGGTTGATCAGGTGTTGGCGATCATCAAGCGCGCCAACGTCACCAAGCTCGGCTTCGTCGGCAACGAGCAGTATCGCGGCGACTTCTGACGATCGCGGCCCGCTTCGCGCGGGCAGCTGGGACAGATGATGGTCTCATAAAGGGCGGCTTCGGCCGCCCTTTTCTTTTGACGTCACAGCTCCTTCATCGTATTGAAACATGAGTGTCATAAAACTGACACCTAATCGTAACGATGAGAGGAGCCTTCATGATGAACAAGGTTGTTGCAACCATCCTTGTCGCGTCGCTGGCGGCCGCGGCTCAGGCGGCGCCGGCGCAGACCCGCACCGATCCTTTGGCCGCGCAGGCAATTGAGCGCGGCGACTATGCCAAAGCCGAGCGCCGGCTGATCGCCGAGCGCCGCATCTTCCCCAACCGACCCGAGATTCTGCTCAACCTCGCCGCGGTCTACGCACAGACCGACCGCGCGAATGAGGCGCGCGCGCTCTACCAGCAGGTGCTGGCCAACGAGGACGTGCTGATGGACCTTTCTGCTGAGCGGACTGCCAGCGCCCATGCGATCGCCGAAACCGGCCTGCGTCAACTGGACGTCCGGACGCACATCGCAAGGAACTGAGATCGCCGGCCACGCAGGCAAGAGATTGCCGGCATCGGCTCAATCGTGACGCCCGCGCTGGAAAGCGCGGGCGTCTGCATTCCTCTCCTGGTGTGGACTGAAACCTCGGCGTTCCCCTCGAAGCGAGTTTCTGACGCGCTGTCGGAACTGGAGGAATTGAGGGGCCATCTGCAGGGCGACGCCTGAGAAGGACCCTCGACGCATTTCTGCTATTGGGAGAATATACAAGCGCTTTTATATCCTTACCATGTCGAGCCGGGCCGCCACCCTCGGAACCCTGCTGCGTCGCCTGATTGAGGAGCTCGACGGCGCCGTGGAGCAATCCTACGTCGATGCCGGCCTGGATTATCGGCCGCGCTACACGCCCATCGTCCGCGCGCTGATCCGGCACGGGCCGGCGACGATTCGGGCTTTGTCCGAGCACGCCTGTGTCACCCATTCGGCGGCCGGGCAGACGGTGAATCAGATGGCGGAGCGCGGACTGGTCACGCTGAGAGCCGGCGACGACGCGCGCGAACGTATCGTCGCGCTCACCCCGCTTGCCGAACGCATCGTTCCGCAGCTCGATCAGATCTGGACTACGACGGAGGCGGCGGCGCGGACGCTGGACCAGGAATTGGGCCTTTCACTCCCGGACGTCCTGGCAAGAGCGCTCGACCTGCTGGAACGAAGGCCATTCGCCGAACGGCTCAAGGCCGCGGCCGTCGAACCTGTTTCCCATGATTGAAAGGCAACGCCCGCATGTACCCCGGTTCTGCTATGGCCTTCGCGATCCTTGCCGCTTTCGTTCCAGTATCTGTTTCCGCTCAGCGCGCCGCGCCTGTAGCGGTGGCACGCGGCGACGCTGTGGCTGCACTGACCGCTGAGCAACGGACAGCGGCGATCGCCGAAATCTCGACGGTAATCCGCAACCGCTATGTCTTTCCCGACCGGGTGCCGACGATCGTCGCGCGCCTCGACGAGGGCCTGGCGTCGGGACGCTACAATGTCGGCGATCCGTCGATCTTCGCCGAACGCGTGACCGCCGATCTGCGCGAAGCCAGCGGTGATCGGCACATGTATCTGAATTTCGCTCCCGCCCAATATGCTGCAGCCGGCAAGCCCGCCAACGACGGCAAGGACAGTCCCGAGCTCGAGGCGCTTTGGGCCCGCGAGGCACGGCGCGACTACCACGGCCTCACGGAGATGAAGATTCTGCCTGGAAACATCCGCTATCTGCGGATCGCCGGCTTCCAATGGGTCAATGACGAGAGCGGCGCCGCCTATGACGGCGCGATGCGGTTCCTGCGCGGCGGCGATGCGGTGATCATCGACCTGCGCGGCAACGGCGGCGGGTCGCATGCGGCGGTGCGCTATCTGCTCAGCCATTTCATGGATGGCGATACGCTCGACATCACCTTCCTCCAGGCGGGTCAGGAACCGATCCAGTCCCGGACGCTCGAATATCTGCCGGCCGGCCGGCTCAAGGGGAAGCCGCTCTACGTGCTGATCGACGGCCGTGTCGGTTCCGGAGCGGAAGCCTTCGCCTACGACGTGCAGCAGTTCCGGCTCGGCACGCTGATCGGCACGACCACCGCCGGCGCGGCGAACAACAACGGCTTCTCGCCGATCGCACCGGGATTCATGCTGAGCTGCTCGTTCGGCCGTCCCGTCCATCCGGTATCCAAATCGAGCTGGGAAGGCACGGGCGTACCGCCTGACGTCGCGGTCGATCCCGAGCAGGCGCCCGATATCGCGCAATCGCTGGCGCTGGCGGCACTCGCCAAGCGTGCCGATGCCGATCCGGCCGACCGCGCCGACTGGGAATGGGCGCGCGTCGGCATCGAGGCGCGGCTGCATCCCGTGACGATCCCGGCCGCGAAGTTGCGGGCGATGGCCGGACTGTATGGCGACCGGCGTGTGACGTGGCAGGATGGGGCGCTCAACTTCGTACGGCGCGACGGCAAGGCCGCCCGGCTGATCCCTTTGACTGCGGACGGCCTGTTCGCCGTCGAGGGATTCGACGACCGCCTGCGCCTACGGCTGACCGGCGACGTCATGGAACAATATTTGATCGATCAGCCCGCGCCGATCCGGTTGGAACGGCGATAGCCCCGTCTACAGCCGCGGCAGCGTCACTCCGCGCTGGCCCATATATTTGCCGGCGCGGTCGGCATAGCTGGTCTCGCAGGGCTGGTCGCCCTTGAGGAACAGGAACTGGCAGGCGCCTTCGTTGGCATAGATCTTGGCCGGGAGCGGTGTGGTGTTCGAGAATTCGAGCGTGACATGCCCTTCCCATTCGGGCTCGAGCGGGGTCACGTTCACGATGATGCCGCAGCGGGCATAGGTCGACTTGCCGAGGCAGATCACCAGCACGTCGCGCGGCACCCGGAAATATTCGACGGTGCGGGCGAGGGCGAAGCTGTTGGGCGGGATGATGCAGACGTCGGTCTGGCGGTCGACGAAGCTGTTGGCGGCGAAATCCTTGGGATCGACCGTCGCCGAATCGACGTTGGTGAAGATCTTGAACTCGTCCGCCACGCGCGCGTCATAGCCGTAGGAGGAGAGGCCGTAGCTGATGCAGCCTTCGCGCCGCTGCGCCTCCACGAACGGCTCGATCATGCCGTGATTGAGGGCCTGCTCGCGAATCCAGCGGTCGGATAGGATGGACATCCGGCACGTCTAGGCGAACAGTCGAAGGGCGGGCAAGAAGAGCGCGGTGATTGTCCGGCGCGTCAGACGAAACCCAGGTCCTTGGGCCCGAAGGCGAGGGGCAGAAGCTCCGAAAGCCGGTAGGTGGCGATGCCGTCGCCTTCCGCGCCCGCGCAGAAGACGGGGATGTCGCGCCCGCTCAGCTGAGCCGCTTCGTTGATGACCTGACGGCAGCGGCCGCAGGGGCTGACCGGCGAGGAGTCGGCATGACCGATGCGGCCTCCGATCACGCCGATCGCGACCACGTCGCGCAGCCTGCCGAGGCTGTTCACCGTCGCCAGCGCCACCGTCTCGGCACAGAGCGACAGGCCGTAGCTCGCATTCTCGAAATTGGCACCCGTCACCACCGATCCGTCGGTGAGCAGCACCGCTGCGCCCACGGCGAAGCGGGAATAGGGTGCGTGGGCGTTCCGCGCTGCCTCGCGGGCGGCGGCGATCAGGGCGGGGGCGTCGATTGTCGTCATCAGCCGCGGATATGGAGCACGCAGATCAGCGTGAACAGCCGTCTTGCGGTGTCGAAATCGACCTCGATCTTGCCCTCCAGCCGCTCCATCAGCAGTTCGGCGGCCTGGTTGTGGATGCCGCGCCGAGCCATGTCGATCGTCTCGATCTGCGCCGGGCTCGCGTTGCGGATCGCGTCGTAATAGCTGTCGCAGATCGCGAAATAGTCCTTGATCGGCCGGCGGAAGCGGCCGAGCGCGAGCACCAGCGTCTCCAGATGGCTGCCGTCCTCGCGATGGATCGCGATCGCGAGCCGGCCCTCCTCGACGCTGAGCTTGATGCGGTAGGGCCCGGCATAGTCGTCGGGGTGCTTGCGCTGGGGCGCGAAATGATTCTCCTCGAGCAGGTCGAAGATCGCGATCCGCCGCTCCTGCTCGACGTCGGCCGAGCGCCAGAGGATGGTGCGCTCGTCTAGCTCGACGCCGATGATGCGGGGGTCCGCCATGCTGGCGGATTAGGAGGGTTGGGACCCCGATAGCAATATTTCCGGCATGAGCCGCGGTTCGTGGCCGGACGTTGCCGACATGACGATAAGGTGACGCCACGGTAACCAAACCGTCGCTGCACTGCCGCAAACTCGTAACCTGCCGCGCCTAGCCGCCCAGCCATGCCGCATCCGACGGCAAGGGATTGGGGGTTCAGCACCGTGGTAAATCGTACTTTCGTCAAATCGTTGCTCATCGTTCTTGCTGCCACGTGCAGCACCGCAGCCATGGCCCAGACCTCCACCGCCGACACCGAGTCGCAGAACGAGAGCGGCGAAGACATCGTCGTCACCGGCCGCGCCGGCGCGGGCGAGCGGACCAAGCTCGAGACCAGCTATGCGATCACTACGCTGAGCAACGACGCGCTGCGCTCGCGTGCGGCGTCGAGCGTGACCGAGACGCTGAAGTCGGTCCCCGGCTTCTGGGTTGAGGCGTCGGGCGGCGAGGGCAGCGGCAACGTCCGCGCGCGCGGCATTCCTGTCGACGGCTTCGGCTCGATCAACCTGCTCGAGGACGGCCTGCCGGTGCAGCACGATCCGGCGCTCGGCTATCTCAACGCCGACCAGGCGTTCCGCAGCGACGAATCGATCGACCGCATCGAAGTGGTGCGCGGCGGCCCGTCGTCGGTCTTCTACTCCAACGCACCGGGCGGCGTGGTCAACTACATCACGCGGCGGCCGGGCGACGAGCTGTCCGGTCATGCCCGCGTGCTCTACGGTCCGACCGCCGATCTCTATCGCTTCGACGGCTGGGTTGGCGCGCCGCTCGGCAACGGCTGGACCTTCGATATCGGCGGCTTCTACCGCAACGAGCAGGGCGTGCGCGATCCGGGCTATACCGGCAACAAGGGCGGGCAGATCCGCGCCGATCTCGCCAAGAACTTCGACGGCGGGCGCATCGCGGTCAGCTACAAGCATCTTTCCGACAATGCGATATTCTACACCGGCATCCCGCTGACCAAGGACGCCGACGGCGACATCGTTGGCATAGCCGGCTTCGATCCGCACTATGACACCACCGCTAGCCGCGCGACCGCGTTCATGACGCTGAAGAGCGCCAACGGGCCAGTGTTCTTCAACAATACCGACGGCTCGCGGATCCGGCTCGATCAATATTCGGCGCTGGGCGAATGGGAGTTCGCCGACGGCTGGAAGATCACCAACAACGCCCGCTACCGCGATTCGAACACGGTGCGGAATGGCGTCTATCCGGCCTCGGTCGCGACGGCGACGAACTATCTCGCCAGCTATCTCGGCAATACCACCAATCAGAAGGCGCTCGCCGCCGCCTTCCCGACGATGGCCACGCTTCAGCTCCGGTATACGGACACCGGCCAGGTGTTCGACATCGCCAACCAGAACGGCAATGGCGACGTGTTCGTCAATGCCGCCCGGCCGGTAACCGTCGACGAGAGCGAGTTCCTCGACGACCTGCGCCTGACGCACGAGTTCCAGATGGGCTCGATGACGCACAATGTCGCGCTCGGCGTCTATTATGCGCACATCGACGAGACGTTCAAACGCTACTCCGCCGTGACGCTGCAGGACGTGTCGGGCAATTCGCGCCTGCTCGACCTGGTCGCGCTCGATGGGAGCGGCAACGTGCTCGGCACCGCGACGCAGAACGGCGTCCTCACCTATGGATCGGAGTTCGCCAACGGTTCCGGATCGCAGGACACCTTCGCCATCTACGGCTCGGACGAGTGGCAGGTGACTTCGGCGCTGCGCATCGACGGCGGCATCCGCTGGGAGAAGGTGAACACCAAGGGTTCGCAGGAGGGCCAGAAAGCGGTCAACCTGGGCGATCCGACCACCTTCGCCGACGACGCGGTGCTGACCGGCGACGGCGTGTTCAAGCCGTTCGACCGCAGCTTCGATCGTGTCGGGTGGACGCTCGGCGCCGACTGGCAGTTCGGCCGCACCGCCGGGGTGTTCGCCCGCTATACCTCGACCTTCCGCCTGCCCAGCGTCGGCAGCTTCATTACCAACGCGAGCGCAATGCCGGTGACACAAGGCATCAAGATGTGGGAGGCGGGGATCAAATATGCGACGCCGCTGCTCAGCGTCTATGCGACGGGGTTCCTCACCGATTTCGACTCCTATTCGATCGGCAACACCTTCCTCGATCCCACGACGCTGAAGTTCGTCACGCAGACCATCTATACTGATACCCGTTCCTACGGCGTCGAGTTCGAGGGCACGGTGCGGCCGGTCAGGTGGTTCGACTTCACGCTCAACGCGACCTGGCAGGACCCGACCTTCCGCAACCTGCGCTTCGGCGAGGTTACGACCGTCAACGGCCAGCAGACCATCGTCGACCGCGACTATTCGGGCAACCAGCTGCTGCGCGTGCCGCGGCTCGCGTTGAGGGCGACGCCGGCGGTGACCCTGTGGGGCGACCGCATCCGCGCACAGCTCGACGTCGAGCATTATACCAAGCGCTATGCCGACGCCGCCAACACCTCGAAGCTGCCGGCCTATACCGTGCTCAACGCCAGCGTCCGCTTCAACGTGACGCCGCAGATTTCGCTATGGGCCTATGGCGACAATCTCACCAACGCGCTCGGCCTCACCGAGGGCAATCCGCGTGCCGGCGAACTGACCAGCGGCCAGGCCAACGACCTCCTGTTCATCGGCCGGCCGATCGTGGGACGGAACTTCCGCTTCGCCGTGGATTTCGCCTTCTGATGCGGACGATGCTCGCGCTGCTCCTCGCGCTTGCCGCGGCACTGCCCGCGGCGGCCGAGGAGGCGCCCAAGGCCGACGTCCACGTCACCGGCACTGTCACTGGCGAGGATGCGCAGCATTACAAGGAGGTGCCGTTCGACGTTCCCGCGGGCGTCGAGCGGATCACCGTCGCGCTCGCCTACGACAGGTCGAACAAGACGGTGATCGATCTCGGCGTGCTCGGCCCCGACGGCTTCCGCGGCTGGAGCGGCGGTAGGCGCGACCGCTTCACGATCAGCGCGAGCGACGCGACGCCCGGCTACCTCCCGGGCCCGGTGACGCCGGGCCGCTGGCGCGTGCTGATGGGTGTCCCCAATGCGCGCCAGGGAAGCAGCAGCGCTTATACCGTCGACATCTTCTTCAATCGCAAGGGCGCTGCCAACGCCACCGCAGCGATCGCCGATCCGCCGATCCGGGCGGGGGAGGGCTGGTACCGCGGCGACCTCCACATGCACGACGCCAACAGCGACGGAAGCTGCACCAGCCAAACCGGCAAGCGCGTGCCGTGCCCGCTCTACCGCACCGTCGAGGCGGCGGCAGCGGCCGGGCTCGATTTCATCGCCGTCACCGACCACAACACGGTTTCGCACTTCGACGGTCTCCGCGAGCTCCAGCCCTGGTTCGACAAGCTGCTGCTGATCCCGGGAGTCGAGATCACCACCTTCCGCGGCCATGCCAACATCTTCGGGCCGTCGCGCTTCGTCGATTTCCGCGTCGGCACGCCGGCGGTGCCCGATGCCCGCGCGCTGGAGCGGTCGGTCGCGGCGGCCGGCGCGATCATATCGGTCAACCATCCCGCGCTCCCCACTGGCGAGGCGTGCATGGGCTGCGGCTGGACCTGGGATACCGACTGGTCGGGCATCACCGCGATCGAGGCGATCAATGCCGATACCGCGACGGGGCCGCTGGCCGGGACCGGCTTCTGGTATGCGCGACTCAACGAGGGTCATCGCCTGACCGGCATCGGCGGCAGCGACAACCACGATGCCGACGCGCCGCCGGAGCGGACGCGGATCGGCCGCCCGACCACGGTGGTGCATGCCCGCGAGCTCTCGCTCCGCGGCATCCAGGACGGCATCCGCGCCGGCAACGTCTTCATCGACGTCGAGGGCACGCGCGACCGGCTGCTGGAGGTCGAGGCCAGCACGGGCAGCCAGCGCGCTGTGATGGGCGGCGAGCTGAAGCCAACGGGGACGGTGACCCTCGCAGTCCACGTTGTCGGCACGCAGGGCGGCGCGATCGAGCTCATCACCAACGGCACACCCGTCCAGAGCGCCCGCACGCCGGTGACGAGCGCCGACCAGCACACTACGCTGATGCTCGGCCCGGCACAGCCATGCGGCTGGGTGAGCGTCAACGTGGTGCTGTCCTCGGGCAAGCCGGCCCTGATCGGCAATCCGATCTACCTGCGCTGCCCGGCTTGACCCGGAGGAGCGCTTTGCCTAGTGCCCCGCCACCACGGCAACGTGGCCCCTTCGTCTAGCGGTCTAGGACGCGGCCCTTTCACGGCTGAAACACGGGTTCGATTCCCGTAGGGGTCACCAATAAAATCAATGACTTAGCGGTGCTGGCGATCGAACGAGGTATCGACCCGATCGGGCCGGGAGCGCCGGAGACGATCCGCTAGGCTGTCGCGCGCTTCGAAGCAACCGCGAACACAACGCTCAAGACAACAGCTGGCCGTGTCGAGGACTGGCCGCAATCGTTTCGGCGCGAGGTCGCGCGCAACATCTCAGTCTTCGCGACGGAGCCGTCGAATTGGAGCTCGCAGAAGCGCCCGACAATCTCGATCGCCGATCTGGGCGAGGGCCACACCGCAAGCGCCTTCCCAACTACGTTCGTGTCGCTCGGTTGCCGCAACAAGGTTTCCATCCCTTTCGTTCAAGGCAAGTTCTGCCGGGGCGGCTCCGGGGCGCTACGTTATTGCGGTGAGGACAAGCTTCAGCTGATTGTTTCGCGTCGCAACCCGGCTCTTCTCGGCGCCGCCGCCGCGCCGAGTGATTACCCGAGTGACCCGTCGAGCGATAATCATTGGCGTTTACGATCGTCCGCCGAGAGGCCGCGATCGGCGCGCAAAAAATGTCGTCGTACAGCTACATGGCACCGCTCGGGGCGGATAAAGCGCCGCGAAAACGGGCGTACTTCATTTTCCGGCCGAGCGTATGCCGCTCTTTCCCGAAGCGGCCCAGCGAGACCGACATCAACGCCGATGAAACGGTGGCCTGGTTCAAGAACGAGATGAAGTCGTTCACCGTCGCCGATCTTGAGGAGGTCGAAAAGCGAGGGCGGGATCTCCTTTCGCGCGTCATGCAGGAGACGACGAAGACGGGTTACCAGCGAGCGCTGGAAAGGCATCATCAAGCGAGCTGAGCTTTAGACATGAGAGCGACGGGCGCTCAGTGGTTTGATCGCCTGCCCGCCACCCTCCAAAGATCGATGTGGAGCGGCCGCGGCGATTCACATCGATTTGCCGAGCAGCCTGGATTGCATCTCCGCGATTCCGATCGCTCGGATAGCCGCCTCCCGGTCGGGCGCGATCAGGACTCTCGCCAGATGGCCGAGCATCTGATCGGCAATGTCAAAGTTTTGTAGCATAGGAGCGTGCCGGTTGAGGATTGCCGGATCTCGGATCAGTTGAGAGCTTACGTCTTCAAGAAGGCGCCGAACGTAGGAGACTTCCCGCGCCAGTCGCTCGTCGAGGCCTTCCTGGACATACTCGCTGTTCCTGCTCGTCTCGGCGAGTTCAGCCAGAGGCGTGCCGATGCGCGCCGCGGTCTGGATCGCGTCGACTCTGGCTTGCCCGGCGGGCGTCGCCCCTCGCTTGCCGGCGATCCAATCCAGAACAAATATCCGCCCACGGAACTCCACGCCGCAGCGCGGGGCTGCAATCCATACCACTTTGGCCTCAACCTGCAGCTCTTGCCGCGTGAGGGTTATGATGGTCCCAACCGGGGGGAACGCAGGACCTTCCAGGAGAGCGCCCGTCTCCGACAAGTTTCGGATGCGGACGGTGCTTCTCGTTCCTCCTCCCTCAATCGAGGCAGCGAGAAACAATGCCGCCCGCGGCGCCCGTCGTTTATCCTCGCCGTCTGGTTGATGATCGTCCACGAAACTGTCTCCGACTCAGTATCTTGGAAGTCTGATTTCGCCTTCGCACATGTGCGATACAACGCCGGAATGTCATCGGCGTAGGCGAATGCAGGATGTTCGTCCCTCCTAAGGTCGAGGACGTGAGTTATGCGGATCTCGTGGTAATCGGTCGCGTCGAGAATTATGGAATCATTCGCGACGAAGCGTTCCGCAGGCGGATGCTGGCGTCACCCCATCCTGTCTGCGGACCGGTGCAAGCTGTATGAGGACCCTAGAGGATGATCTTGAGGATGCGTCCGCCGGTTTTCCATTCCTGGCTGGCAAGGCTCAGGGCATCCTCGAACTCCTCGAAGATGATCTGCAGGATGCGATCGATCTCCTGCCGCTTCTGCTCCGGAAGATGGTCGAGCCCTGATTTCATCGATCCAACCTATCAGCCTCGGGCGACGAGGCCACCTCCTTCATCGCCTCGATCCTCCTGCATACCGCCGCTCGCAATTTGTTCGAGTTCGCCGATCCGCTCCTTGCATACAGTCTCCACCAAGCGCGCGAGTTCCTGCGCCAGATCGCCGAGCCAATGCAATTGCTCGCCCGTGATGCTGTAATGCTTTGAGTAGCGCGCCTTCACATATGCCTCCTTCAGCAAATTGAACGCGGCGTTGCCAATGCGTATCCTCGGGCCAGACATAGGAATCGGCGGTCGATCTTGGCCGCTTGGTCCCGCAGATATCCTACGTTATGGACATGAGGAGTATAAAGCGTCGTCACCAAAAGTGTGGTATGGTACAGTTGTTCGACGCATTGATGTGACTCGAATGCTGCCTTCTTGAATCCTGTCTTCCGCAAGTTCGCTACCTAATCATCGTAAAGCTCCCCGGCGTCGGGATGCCATTTCTCGAAATACTCCCGTGCGAGCACGAGCTCACGTTCCGAAGTCTTCGGTCGCGGCTTGGGGAACGGCTTGCCGTCATCCTGAGACAAAAGCGATGCCATCACGTGCGACATCGACGAAGAAGTAGCGACCATCGGCGAGCGAGCTGTTGAAGTGCTGCCGCGAATGAACGATGATTTTGACAGGCAGTTTCACGACGTTGCGAATAAGGAGATCGACGAAATATCTGTCGGTTTTCCACCAGAAATCGCCATCAACGATGCGCTGGTGATTGACGATGATCAGGAGGTCGTAATCGGAGCGGTAGCCCGCCGCCGCGCCGGGAGAGAAGGATTGCGGGCACGGCGCTCACCCAGAATTGCTGGCTGGCGCCAGGAGAGGATTTCAAGAATGATGCCGCCGGCTGGTCAATCGGGGAGCCGCTATGTTCTATGCAATCATCCTCGTCTTGATCGCCAATTTCATAGCCGCTGAACGCCCCATCCATGAGCAAGGCTCGACCGGATTACCGAACGAGATATCGACCGTCGTTCGAGCCTGCTCGGCGTGGTTTGCCAGCCGAACGTCCGGCTCCGATCCCGCGGTGCTGAAAACGTCCAGGGGATCCTTCTGCTTCGACGGTCTCATCGATTCGACTGGATCGGCTGCGCTGACTGCCGCCCTTAAACCTGTCCCGGCGAACAGGCCGGTATTGATCGTTGTCAGGTCGCAGGGCGGAGGAATCTCGGAGAGTCTGGACGTCTCCGACGCGCTCGCGGGCCGGGATGTGACAGTCGTGGTCCACACCCTCTGTGGCTCGGGCTGCGCGAACAGCATCTTCCTGCCCGCGCGAAGACGGATCATCCTCGATGACGCAGTTGTTGCCTTTCACGGCGGCGCATCCCTTACCCTTGCCGAGAAGTTCGAGAACGACAGGGAGAAATTCCTCGCTGCCAACCCCGGGGCGGATTTCGATCGATTGGCGCGGGAGTGGCGAAAGAAGCTCGAGAGGGACGTCGCCCGTCAGAATGCGATGCTGCGGAACGCGGGTGTCGACAGCGATTTCTTCGCCTGGTTCGACCGCATGGCCGACCAGCCCATTTCGAGTCAGAGCCCGGATTGCGCCGCCAACCCTGAAGCAGAGGCGATCGTCTTTTCGGAGAGTTTCCTTAGCAGGAGGAGGGTCCTGATCTCCTACAATGGCGGGCCTCGAACTGCTGAAGATCTCCGTCGGCTCAACGCGATGCGCGGCTGGGGACGCCGTTCCTGCTTTTGGCAGTGATCAAGGAGGCCAGAGTAAGTTCTGCGCGGGAACAAGTTTTCCTCCATGCCGCCTCCGCCGCGGAAGAGACATTCGGACTGCCCGCGCCGATGCAAGGAGGGTTTCCTCCCTGGGTGACTACCAAAGGCTGCACCATCATAGCGCCGAGCGGGAGCCGGATCGCTCAAGCCGGGCCGAACTCGGCCGCAATCAATCGAGCAGCGCCGGCGTTTCGTCAAAGTGGACTGCTGCGCCATCGTCACCGGGGGAGAGTCAGAGATAGGGTCGACGATGTTAGTCGAGTTTCGCCACACCTAACGCCCGACCGACTTGTTCGGCGCGATCGACTATCGGGCTGAGATCGCGCCGCCTCAGCTTCGGCACATTGCGATGCTCGACAGGTCCTTGGTCGGATCGACGACGGTCTTCGCCAATTTGCGCTCGGAATAGCGATCGACGAGCTGGTCGGCGTGCGGGCTGAGCAGCACGGTGAACGCACCAGCTCCTCTATCACGTCGACGATGCGATCATAATAGCTCGACGGCTTCATGCGGCCGTTCTCGTCGAACTCCTGGAACGCCTTTGCGACACTCGACCGGTTGGGGAGGTGAACATCCGCATCCACCGCGCGAGCAGCCGCTCTCGACGATCAATAGGTCGCCCGCAGCGAGATGCCGAAGCGGCGGTCGTTGAGCTGATACTGCAGCGGTGCGGCCGGCGTGCCGATGTAGAGCACGTTCATCCGGTTGTTGAGGTTCACCGCGTCGACCGACACCGCGACATGCTTGGTGATGTCGAAGCTCAGCGACGCATCCAGCGAAGCATAGGGCCTGGCATATTGCGGAATGCCGTTGGCGCCGCTGCCGGTCGTCTGGTCGAGGTAGCTCGAGCGCCAGCTCCAGGCGACGCGCGCGGTGACCGGGCCCTTCTCGTACAGGCCGATGACGTTGTAGCTGTGCTTCGACAGCTTCTCGAGCGGCACCTGCTCGGGGATGTTCGATCCCGGCGTCGCGAACGGATTGGTGACGCTGCTGTCGACATAGGTGTAGTTGGCCTGGAGACCGAGGCCGCTCAGCACGCCGGGCAGGAAGTCGAAGAACTGCTGATAGCCGATCTCGGCGCCCTTCACCTCGCCGTCGCCCGAGTTGACAGTCGTGCTCACGTCGTAGGTGATCCCATTGAAGGTTCTGGGAACGATACCTCCGGCAAGGAAGCCCTTGACCTTCTTGTAGAACAGGCCGGCGGTGAGCGATCCGCTGGATGAGAAATACCATTCCGCCGTCACGTCGAAATTATCCGATTCAATCGGCTTCAGATAAGGATTGCCCGAATTCGCGGTCGGCCGCGGATTGGTGCCGTTGGGCGGATTGAGCGTGACGTTGGTCGAAAGCTGGTCGAAATTGGGCCGCGCCAGTCCTTTCGAATAGGCAAAGCGCATCTGGAAGCTGTCGGTGAGCTTCGCGCGCAGATTGAAGCTCGGCAGAGCCCGCGTATAGCTGTTGTCCACGGCAATCGGCGCAAGCGTGCCGTCCGTGTTGAACTGGGTGCCGATCGACGTCGCCTTGGTCTTCACCAGGCGCACGCCGGCGCCGCCGTCGAAGCGGATGCCGCCGAGCTCGAAGGCATAATCGGCGACGCCCCAGGCGGTATACGTCTTCTCGGTCTGGCTGTTGAGATCATTGGGCCGGAAATAGTCCTGGGTCTGCGCGCCGAGCAGCGCATAGAGCGCCTTGGTCTGCTCCCACACGCCGTCGCCTTTGGGGAACGCCGGATAGAGCAGGCCGCCCGGAACGGTCTTGCCGTCGAACCAGTTCTTCGACGGTCCCGGCATCGACAGCTCCGGATTCTGCGTCAGCGGCACGAGCGGGGTTCCGGCCGGCGCCGAGCAGCTCGGATCGGCGCCGAGCGACGTCACGCAGACGCCGTGCCACGTCCCGCGCAGGTCGACGCTGCTGTCGGCATAACGCAGGCCGCCGCGCAGCTTGGACAGGAAACCGCCGCCGACGTCATATTCCACGTCATAGGCGAACGCGAGCGTGTCGGCGTCGTTCCGCTGGAGCGCGTCGGCGATATAGGGCGTGGTGTAGTTGGCCGGATTGGTGAGCACCGCGGGGTCGCGCACGTTCCACCGCGGATATTTTCCTGTCAGGTCGAAATCGACGATGCTCGGATGCGGTGCGGTAAGGCCGGTCTGCCCGGACTCGCTGTAGAGCGACAGCACGTGCCCGTTGCGGTCGGCGTTGTAATATGACTTCAGATACTGGGCATCGACGTTGATCTTGATCCGGTCGGTCGCCTGCCACGCCAGGTTCAGCGTGTAATTCTGGCTCGCGCTCCACAGCTGCTGGTCGTAGCGGCCGGTCTCGAACGTCTGGTGCTGCAGCGAGCCCTTGGTCGCATAGCCCTCGTCATTGAACTCGAAGGCCGCGCCCGGGAGAGGGGCGGTTCCGTAGCTGGTGATGTTGCCCTGCGCGTCCTTGACGTTCGTGCGGTTGTTGTAGTCGTAATAATAGGCGCCGGTGCGGTTGAACCAGTATTTGTTGCCCTGGTACTGCGCGGTCACGAGCAGGTTGTCGCTTGCCTGCCATTGCAGTGCGGCCGCCATGCCGAAGCGCTTGCGGTCGCCCTTGTCGTCGTAGATCTCGAAGCCATAGGGGACCTGCGCGTTGGCCGGCGCCCCCGCGATCGATCCGGGCTCGATCTCCGCGAACGGACCGGCGAGCAGGCCGTCCTGGCGATACTGGCTCTTGCTGTAGACTGCGTTCACCAGGATGCCGATCTCGCCGATCCCGGTCTCGAAGCGGTTGCTGTAGAGGCCCGAGATGCTGCCGCCGAACTTGTCGACGCGGTCGTAATAGTTGCCCCGCACGGTGACGCTCATGACCTGGCCGGGCGAATCGAACGGTTTGCGCGTGCGCAGGTTCACCGCGCCGCCGACGCCGCCCTCGATGATGTTGGCGGGGGCATTCTTGTAGACGTCGATGCCGGCCAGCAGTTCCGGCGGGACGCCCTCGAGGTCGAAGGCGCGGCCGCCCGAAGCTGAATAGACCGCCCGCCCGTCAAGGAAATTCTGCACCTGGGTCAGGCCGCGAACCGTGATCGCAGGCTGAGTGCGGTGGTCGAAGTCGGTGGCGCCTTCGCCGTAGCGGCGCTGGATCTGCACGCCGGTGATGCGCTGCAGCGCCTCGGTGGTGTTGGCGTCGGGAAGCTTGCCGATGTCCTGTGCCTGGACCGAATCGACGATCTGGTCGGCGTTGCGCTTGATCGCCTGCGCCGAGCTGAGGCTCGCCCGGACGCCGGTGACGACGATATCGCCGGTCGGTTCCGCGGCGCCGGGCGCACCGCTCTGGTCCTGCGCGAGCACCGGCTGCGCGACGGCGATCCCCAACGCGGCAACGGACGCACCGAGCAGATAACGAACGCAAACCACTTTCATCGGGCAGCCTCCTCCTTGGTACGCGTCAGCCGTGGACACATATGTCTTATTTGTCCGACTTTATCGCAGGAATTATTGTCCGACAAAAGATTTCAAATCAGGTTCGGATAGTCGCCTGATCGCGCGGCAGGAACGGCCGAACGCGAACGATGCATCAGCGGCGGCGGAGGAGGAAGGTCGCGATCGAGCGCGGCGGCGCGCGCAATGCTTCACCGGCGGCGATCCGCTCCGCGCGGCGGCTGGCATCGGTGACGATCGTCTCGGCGCTCCAGTTGCCCGACAGGGCCGCATCGAGCCGGCGCGGTGAAAGTCCGCCGTTGACGTGGATCAGCACCAGCGTCCGCCCGTCGGGTGAGAGCGCGCCGGCGGTGTCGGGATCGTCGATCGCGACCAGCCGGTATCCCGGCCGGATATAGCGGCTGAACTGCGCCATCGCCCAATATTTCCGCGTGACGTAGAGCATATGCGACCCCGTGGCGGGCGCGCCGAGGTCCGCCTTGACGAGGCCCCAATTGCTTCCCGGCTTGCCGTCGCGTGCGCTCAAGGTCTCGACCGCCTGCCAGAACACCCAGGCCCCGGGCTCCAGCCGCTTTAGATCCTCGACGATGTGCTCGGCGAGGGCGAGCGCCGAGGCGATCCCGTCGAAGTCCTCCGGGTCCTTGGGCAGCGGCGTGTCGTTCTCGCTCATCCACAGCCGGATGCCGGAGGTGCGGGCGATATCGCGCACAGCGGTCTGGTGGACGGAGCCGTAGCTGTGGACGTTGAGCTGCCCGATCCGCGCGCGTGTCGCCGGCGGATAGGCCGCCCAATCCTCGACGAACAGATGTGAATTGGTCTCGTCCGGGGCGGCGATGCGCGTGGCGAGGCGGCGCGCCTTCAGCGCCGCGTCCGCAGCATCGATCATCTTAGCCTGGCGCTCCGGGCTCCAGTGGGTGCCCTCCTGCGTGTTAGCGGCGTACCAATAGTCGGTGTTGGGCTCGTTGAACGGCGAGAGCGTACGGAAGGCGATGCCGTGCCGGCGCTGCAATTCGTCGACGACGCGCGCCAGATAGGCGGCGAACGCCCTCTCCTGACCGGGGCGCAGATTGTCGTCGGTCGCCTTCTCCGCGCCCGAGACGCGGCCGCTCACCGTCATAAACCATGGCGGCGAGTTGGAGAAGGCCTCGAAGATTGGCGCCTTCACCCGTTCGCGGACCGCGTCGAGCCACCAGCGCTGGTTGGCGTCCTGCGACCAGTCCCACATCGCCGGATGGTCGGGCCGCCACCAATCCTTGCCGCTCCCGCTCGCCGACTGACGCCAGAAGCCGGGCACCGCGGCGCCGACGCGCAGATAGGGCGGCGTCGCCGCCGCATTGCCGCCGCCGATATTGTAGCGCGCGATCGTCCAGCCGAGCCCGTCCGGGCCATAGAAGAGGTCGGCGAGCCGGGCGCGGTCGGCCTCCGGCCAGCCGCCGGTCACATGGGCGAACCAGGCAAGCGCGGTACCCCAGCCCTCGAACTCGGTTCCGGGCCGTTCGACCGCGGGCCGGATCGTAATCACGACCTCCGCCTCGGCCGTCGGGGGAGGCTGCTGCGCCGCGGCCGGGAGCGGGAGCATCAGCGCGGCAAGCAGTGCCAGCGGGATCATGCCGGCTGCGGCACGCGTGCGCCACACACCCCAAGCCTCGCTTTCCCGGTGTTCGACAGCGTGCCCGCGCTCATCCGGCAGCTCACCCCTTGCTGGTTTCTGAACCCGGCGACGGTAGGCACGTTTATCCCCCAAGGAAACACCAATGCTGGTTCCGAAAGGTGCGATGCAGGGTTGAGCAGTGCGCCGGCGCCTCCGTACAGAAAGGGGCGCCTCAGCAGGCCGCTCTCGGCGCTTCGAAAAGCTGGAGGACGAGCAAGGCGACCACCGCGATTCCACCGCCGGTGATCGCGAAGGCGGCGGCATAGCCCGAGGTGGTGGCGAGAGCTCCGAGGACGAAGCCGCCCATCCCGAGTCCGGCGTCATAGGCGGCATTCCACAGAGCGCTCGCGCCATCGGCCTGGCCCGCAGGGGTACGATCAAGCAGTTGTGCGAGGCTCGCCGTCTGTACGATACCGAATGCGACACCGCTGAGCGTCACGCCGGCGAGCACTGCGGTGCTGCCTTCGAAGGCGAGCACCACAATCGCGCCTACCGCAAGGGCGAGGCCGATCGTCATCGCCCCTTGTGGGCCGTGGCGATCGACCGGCCGTCCCGACGCCCAGCGGGCGACCGCCGAGCCCAGCCCCTGCAGCAGCAGGGCAAGCACGATTGTGCCGGTGCCTATCTCCTTGTGCGCCAGCGGCAGGAAAGTGATGGTGGCACCGATGACGATCGCGCTCAGCGCGATCGCGACCGCTGGCCAGGCCGCGCCGCGCAACTGCGGCAGGCGGTGTGAGTGAGGCGCTTGTTCGGGCTGATTGCCATGGCGGGGCAGCGCGACGAGGCAGGCAAGACCAGGCAGGGTCACTGCGGCCGCGACCACGCCGATCGCGCCGGGTCCGAGTTGCGCCAGCACCCAGGGGCCGAGCGGTACGCACAGGATCGCGGGGATTGCCGAGGCCAGCCCGTAGACGCCCATGGCTTCTGCGCGCCGGGTCGGCGGCGCGAGCGCCGCAGCGAGACCGCATGCCGCCACTAGCAGGACGCCAAGCCCGAGCCCCCGTGCCGCGCAGCTCAGCAGTACCAGCACCAGGCTCTCCGAGAAGCTTGCCGGGGCGGGAACCGCCAGTACTAGCAATGCCACCATCATCGCAGTCTTGCGGTCGAGCCGGGAAATGATGCGGGGGGCGTAGAGCTCTCCCGCGATCGTCGTCGCCATGAGCACGCTCGTCGCCAGCCCTGCTGCGAAGTCGCCGTCGAGGGTGGCACTATGTGCGGGAACGGCCGAAAGCAGCAGATAGAAGCCGCTCATCGCCGCCAGCATCAGACCGGACAATGCAAGCATGGATCGTGTGAGAAGGGGTTCTGCACGGCCGGCTGGAACCGGTGCCTCCAGGGGGATCGTCGCCATTTTCCTCTCCAGCGTGACTGTGGAGGTCGTGTTTATCGTGCTACTGGATCTGCAAACATGACCAGTGTAGATTGAAAATCATTGACCAGTTTAACGCCTGACCTACCACTGGTGCTCGACCGCGGTGCAGCCGAGAGCCTCGGATCGCAGCTCCGGCGGCGCCTGCTCGAGGCAATCCGCTCGGGTGCGCTCCGCAGCGGCGTTCGCCTTCCCTCGACGCGCGCGCTCGCCGCACAGCTGGGTATTTCTCGCCCGCTCGTCGTCGACGCCTATGCCCAGCTCGCCGCTGAGGGCTATCTTGCTCTTCGGCAGGGGGCCCGGCCGGTGGTGATTGCCGACGGCAGCGGTGCGCCCATAACAGAGCCTCCGCCGCCATCGACGGGTGATCCCATCCGTTTCGATCACCGGCCTGCAATGCCCGATGTCACTCTGTTCCCGCGCAAGGCATGGGTTAGCGCGATCCGGACGGTGCTCCGCGACCTTTCGGCAAACGACCTTGGTTATGGCGACCTGCGCGGCAGCCCGCTCCTACGCCGCGCGCTGGCGGACTATCTCGGACGGGTGCGTGGTGTGATCGCCGATCCGTCGCGTATCTTCATCACCAGCGGATTTGCCGAGGCGCGCGCGCTGGTTTGTGCGGCGTTCCACGCGCGCGGCATTCGCCGTCTCGCGGTCGAGGATCCGAGCTACAGCGACTGGATCGCCGTGGACAAGGCCGGCCTCTCCCGCATCCCGGTGCCGGTCGACCCGCAGGGGATGCAGGTCGAGGCGCTGGCGAGCTCGGACGCCGAGGCGGCTTTCGTCACGCCGGCGCATCAGTTTCCGATCGGCGGCGTTCTCAGCGCCGGCCGACGCCAGTATCTCGTTCGATGGCTGCGCGATCGGGATGCGCTGGCACTCGAGGATGATTACGACGCCGAGTTCCGATACGATCAGGCGCCGGTCGGCGCACTTCAGGGACTGGCACCGGATCGGATCGTCTATGCCGGCACCGCCAGCAAGACCCTGGCGCCGGCCTTGCGTCTCGGATGGCTCGTCGTCCCGCCCGGCTTCGTCGGCCTGATGAATACGGAGCTGCGCCGCTGGAGCGAAGGCCCTCCGCGTATCGACCAGGATGCGCTTGCGGATCTGATCGTTTCGGGCGGCTATGACCGCCATTTGCGCAGGATGCGGCGTCTATACCGCGATCGCCGCAATCACCTGCTGTCGCGGCTCGAGGATGCCTTGCCCGGGCTCGAAGTGGAAGGCGCGGCCGCCGGTCTGCACGTCACGGTGCGGCTGCCGGAGAAGATCGATGCGAACGGAGAGACGGCGATCCTCGCGGCATTGCTGCGCCGAGGCCTCGCGGCCGAAGGACTCCGACGCTACAGCGACACCGCAGCCGGTCCACGCAGACTGTTTCTCGGCTATGGTCGAATATCGGAGAGCGGCATCGATCACAGCATCCGGATACTGAGCGAGGTTATCCTAGGCGGTCGAGGGCATAGCAGATAACCGCTGATGGCATTTACTCTCGAGCGGGAGAGCTGATTTGCGCCGTTATATTGCCGTTCGGACCGAGTACCGTTTGTGGGTCAACGTCTAAGCGCTCGAACCGATCTCCGGCAGGCCCTTGAACGCCTTGCGGAGTGCCTCGCCCCAATGCTGTGAGATGGCCAGGAAGCGCGGATCGTCGGCCTCGATCCGCTCCCGCGTGTCGAACGCCAGGCTGTCCCGGCGCATCACGGCCAGGTCGAGCGGCATCCCGACCGACAGGTTCGAGCGCAATGTCGAATCCATCGATACGCAGGCCGCCTTCACCACCTCGTCGAGCGGCATCTCGATCGAGAGAACGCGATCGAGGATCGGCTTGCCGTACTTGTGCTCGCCGATCTGGAAATAGGGGGTATCCTCGGTCGCCTCGACGAAATTGCCCGCCGAATAGACCATGAACAGGCGGTGCTGCCCGCCCTTGCACTGGCCGGCGACGAGGATCGTCGCGTCGGCGCCCGAGCCCTCCGCCTGGATCGAGCTGCGATAGCGGTCCTGCAGTCCCTGCATCGCCTCGCCGACCAGTTCCGCGACGCGGTACATGCTGTCGGCATTGAGGATCGTCTCGACCGAGGCGTCCTCGCCCGATTTCTCGATCGCCGTGTTGATCCGGTTGATGACGCCCTGGGTGATCGACAGATTGCCGGAGGTCATCATGCCGATCGCGCGCTCGTCCGCGGCCTCCCAGATGAACATCTTGGAGAATCGCGAGATGTTGTCGACGCCGGCATTGGTCCGCGTGTCCGACAGCAGCACGAGCCCCTCGGCGACCCGCACCGCGACGCAATAGGTCATGTGATGTGGGGCCCCCGGCTCATTGCTGCTGTTGCTGCTGGATCGCTGCGATGTCGCCCTCGCCGCGAGCGATGCGGACATCGGCGGAGACGGTGCCCGGCCCGCCGCCGGTCACGATCCCGCGTACGGGCGCGGCATCGCGGGCGTCAAGCCCCGTGCACAGCCGGACGTACCGCTCGGTCGGGCAGATACCGTTCGTCACGTCGAAGCCGATCCAGCCGAGATTCTCGACGAACGCTTCGGTCCAGGCGTGCGTCTCGAACTGCTGGTCCGTTTCGTCGCCGGCCAGCAGATAGCCCGCGACATATCGTGCCGGCACTCCCCGGGCCCGCGCCGCGGCGATGAAGATATGCGCGTGATCCTGGCACACGCCGCCGCCACCGGCGAGCGCGGCGGCGGCCGATGTCCCGCTGTCGGTGATGCCGCCGCGATAGGGCAGTGCGTCCCTTACGCGGGCGCTCAGCGCGTGGAGGCCGGCGAGCACGTCCGCCCCTTGGCTCAAGCCGTCGCCGAGCGCGGTGATCGCCCCATCCGCCGCCGTCAACGGCGTGTCGCGGAGGAAGATCGCCGGCGGGCACGCATGGCGCAGCCCCTGGACGATGCCGGCCTTGTCCTCGGTCTCGATGCAGCCATGGGCGACGATCTCCAGCTGGTCGCGGTGTCCCGGGCTCAGCCACTGCGCGAAACGCTCGCCATAGCCGCCGACGATCGAGGGCGCGATCTCCTCGCCGTCGACCTCGACATGCCAGTCCGTAACCCGCTGGCCCTCGAAGCTCTGCGGAAATAGTCTGAGCCGCAGCGCCAGGCCGGCCGCGCCTTCGAGATAGCGCATATGGGTCAGGTGGCGGACGACGAGCAGCATGTCAGGCGAAGTGATAGGCCTGCGCGATCTCGCGCGACAGCCGGTTGGTGACGGCGAGGGCGGTCTGGACGAATTCGTGCAGGCCGCCCTCGAAAATCTCACCGCTCTCGCGGCCGTGCAGTTCGGACAGCATGGTCGCCGCGGTGTCATGCGCGGCGCTGCGCCGGCCATGTGCGCGCGCGAGCCGTTCGAGATGCCATCCGATCTGGCCGAAGCAGAACGACACCGACCGCGGGAATTGCGGATTGAGGAACAACAGGTCCGCGATCCGCCAGGGGGTATAGTCGCCGCCGCCATAGACGTGATGATAGGCGCGCGCCGCCGACAAGGCGTGCAGGACCGACGTCCACTGATAATGATCGCGCACGCCGCCGACGACTGCGGTCTCGGGCAGCAGCACATAATATTTCACGTCGAGCAGCCGGAGCGTCATCTCCGCGCGCTCGAGCGCGCCGCCGATGCGCAGGAAATCATGGCCTTCGTTGCGCAGCTGCCCCGTCTCGACCGCGCCGCGGAACGTGGACGCCCGGGTCTTCACCCAATCGATCAGCTCGGCGAGATCGCGACGGGCCCGCGCGAGATCGTAGTGCTCCAGCCGCCGCCAGTCCTCGTTGAGTGCCTCCCACATATCCTGCGTGAGCGCGGTGCGCACGGCGCGGCCGTTGTTGCGGGCGCGCTGCAGGCAGGCGCGGATCGATGACGGGTTGCCTTCATCGAGCAGCAGCAGATGGACGATGTCGGCCTCCGCTACTGGGCGGTCGCCCTCGATCAGGCCGTCGCATCCGGTCACGCGCAGCACCGATCGCCATTCCTCGCGGTGGATCGGTCCGGGCAGGATCGCCATGCGCTGCCCCATCTGGATCAGCCGCGCCGTGCTTTCCGCCCGCTCGATGTAGCGGGCCATCCAGAAGATGTTCTCGGCGGTGCGGCTCAGCATGTCAGTCGTCCAGCACCCAGGTGTCCTTGACGCCGCCGCCCTGCGATGAATTGACGACGAGCGACCCCTCGGTCAGCGCCACGCGCGTCAGCCCGCCCGGGGCGAGGCGCATCCGCTTGCCGACCAGGCAATAGGGCCGGAAGTCGACATGACGTCCGACGATCTCCCTCGTGCCCAGCACCGGGGCGGTCGAAAGGTCCAGCGTCGGCTGGGCGATGAAGTCGGCGGGGGCGGCCCGGATCCGCTCGGCATAGGCGGCGATCTCCGCCCGGGTCGCCTTCGGGCCGATCAACATGCCGTAGCCGCCCGAGCCGTGCACCTCCTTGGCGACAAGTTCGTGGAGATGCTCGACCACATAGGCGCATTCGTCGGGCAGCGCGCACCGCCAGGTCGGCACGTTCTGCAGGATCGGCGCTTCGGAAAGGTAGAAGCGGATCATGTCCGGCACGAACAGATAGATCGCCTTGTCGTCGGCAATGCCTGCGCCGGGTGCCGAGCACAGGGTGACGCCGCCCGCGCGATAGGCGCCGAACAGGCCGGCCACGCCGAGCATGGAATCGGGCCGGAAGGTGAGGGGATCGATGAAGTCGTCGTCGATCCGCCGATAGATCACGTCGACGCGCTTCGGACCGTGGGTGGTCTTCATCCACACCTTGTCGTCGTCGACATAGAGGTCCATTGGCTCGACCAGCTCGACGCCCATCAGGTCGGCGAGGAAGCTGTGCTCGTAATAGGCCGAGTTGAACGAGCCCGGCGTCAGCACGACCACCGTCGGATCGCTGCCGGCGCCTGCCGGGGCCACTTCCTTGAGCGTCGCGAGCAGGTCGTTGGGGTAGGAGTCGACCGGGGCTACACGGGTCGACGCGAACAGCTCGGGGAACATGCGCTGCATGATCTCGCGATTCTCGAGCATGTAGCTGACGCCGGAGGGCGTGCGGCAATTGTCCTCCAGCACCTGGAAGCCGTCCTCGTCGGTGCGGATGATGTCGATGCCGACGATATGGCTGTAGACGCGTCCCGGCGGGTCGAAGCCGATCATTTCCGGCTCGAACGCGCGATTCCGATACACGAGCTCGCCCGGCACGACTCCCGCGCGGATGATCTCGCCGCGGTGATAGACGTCGTACAGGAACGCGTTGAGCGCCCGCGCCCGCTGCCGGATACCGCGGTCGAGCACGCGCCATTCCGCAGCCGAGAAAATCCGCGGCAGCAGGTCGAACGGAATCAGCCGCTCCGGGTCGCCGCCTTCTCCATAAACCGCGAAGGTGATGCCGATGCGCCGGAAGATCGTCTCGGCCTCTTTAAGGCGCAATTGGAGCCCGTCGATGCCGACCTCGTCGACCCAGCGCTGGACCTGAGCGTAGCAGGACCGCACCGCACCCGACCGATCGGTCATCTCGAAAAAGCCCATCCGCCCTCCGTCGCCGCACCGCAATGATGCGCTGCACAACGGAATACGCAAGAGCTAATTGGTGCCCTTCTCTCAACCTTCGAGATCGGACGCTCAGGCCTCCGCTGATGGATCCGAAAGTTTGGTCACAGGCGACTTCGTGCCCTCACAGCGATCCGGCGCCCGGTTCGCCTGCCGGAAGTTCAGTCGGTCGCGGTGATCGGGCAGCGCAATCGGGCGATCTGCGCTATGTGACCTCGGACGCATCGGGCAATCTTGCGCTCTCCGATTTCGGGCCGCGCGCGCTGGCCCAGCTCGACCGGCAGATGAGCGTCGACCGGCGCGAGATGCGCCAGGGCATCGCCACCGCGATCGGCACCGCGCCGATCCCCTCCCAGCTCGGAGCGATACCATACGAAGATATCCAATGGTGCTCCCGATGGCACCACGTTCAATGAAGAAAATCTCTATTTGTTTATCAATGTCATACGGTGCCTCCTGTAGGGAGCACTACCTTGAAATGCCGCGGTTTCTCGGCGGCCGATTGGGACATCGCAATGATCGGCGGCGAGTTTCCATCGATTACTGGCGGACATGAAGCAGCCCGGTCCCTTCGCCCCGCGCAAAAAGCGATGCCTAGCGATAGGCTCTCGGCGATGCGCGCGGCCTTTTCCTGCATGGCCGCGGCCGCGCACGGCGGCATCATCTGCTCGGTCGTTTCACGCCAGAGCGTGAGCCAGCGGTCGAACGAGGCGGCCGAGATCCTCTCGCCGTGCCTGGCGTGAACCGGCAGCGGGCGGCCCTTGTAGCGGCCGCTCGACAGCATCACTGACGACCAGAATGCCTGGAGCTTTTCGAGGTGCTCCGGCCAATCCTCGATCGCGTCGTTGAACACCGGACCGATCAGCGGGTCCTGGCGCACGCGATCGTAGAAACGCTCGACCAGCGCCTTCAACCGCTCTTCGGTGATGTCGTCGGTTTCCAGGGAAAATTCTTCGCTCACAGACACATGGTAGGGTGGGGCGCGAAGAATTTCCACCGCTGGAGCGGTTTTGGCTGCGATGGCGCGTTCGGGAGCGGCGCGTCCTCGCCGCGCCGCTCCAATCGGCAAGCTGGCTACCAGCGGAAGCTGACGCCGCCCCGCACGCCTGCCTGCCAATAGTCGCTTCCGAGCCGTCCCTGACCTTCGGCGAAGAGCATCGAGCCGTTGCCGAGGCGCAGGCTGACGCCAGCGGAGCCCTCCGCCACCGTGCGCGGGCTGTTGGCTTCGAGGCTGTCGAACCCGGCGAGCACGCCGCGGTCGCGCTTGAGGTCGTAGGACACGCCCAGGGTCACGGCGGGCGTCAGCACCATGTTCCCCATCGGCATGTCGCTCGATGCGCGCACCGCGAGCCGACCGCGGTAACGGTCGTTCCGGTTGGCCTGCGCCTGCAGGCCGTCCGCGCCCAGGAAGCCATCAACGTCGCTGGAGAGATAGGTGAAGCGCGCCTTGGGCTCGATCCGCCAGCCGCCCGCCTGCAGGATATAGCCGACCTCCAGCGACCCGGCGAGGCTGTTCCCGTCATATTTGGCGATGCGCGCCGCCGGGATTTTGAGATCGAAATCGAATATGCCCATCTGGGTCACGAAGTCGACGTACCAGCCGCCCGATTGGTCGGCCTTCTCGAACCAGGTCGCGTAGAGGCCGAAGGCGTAGCCATCGACATCAAGATCGGCACGGGCGCTACGCAGGCGCGGATGCCAGTCGCCGCGGGCCAATCCGGCCGTGCCGCCGATCATCAGCATGTCGCCATTGGACGAGGGCTCAGCGACGCCGAAGCCGATCTGGGCGATGCCGGTGCGCTGGCGATAGCCGACGCGATAATCCTTTCCGTCGAGTTGGCTGCGGCTTCCCTCGATCCGCATCCAGCCGCTGAGGCCGTGGCTGGAGATCAGCGCCTGGCCTTCGCGCTCGCGGATGTGGGGGAGCAGCATGTCGGTGATCCCGAGCACTGCCTCCGGCGCGACGGTGGCGCCGGCCGCGGAAGGCGTGAACGCGGCGAGGGGGGCTCCGTCCTCCTCGTCGAAGCGCGGCGCCAGCCGGACCTCGCCGCCGTTTTGGGCCAGCTCGTACCGCCACGGGCCGATCGCGGCATAACCGAACGGCTCGTTGAGGGTGAAGGTGGCGTTGGAGCCGCCCGTCGCCGTGATGATCGTCGCGCCGGAGCCTTCCTGCGGCGGCGAGGTGATCGGTCCGCCAATATTGTTGATCGCGGTATCGACCGTGCCGCCGAGCGTGCCTTCGACTGTCACCGTGTCGGCGGTGCCGCCGGTGGCGCTGATGTCGGTATCGACGAGGACCGTGCCGTTGCCGGTCACGTTCCCGACGATGGTCAGGCTGTCGCCCGCACCGCCGCCGGTCAAGTCGATGGTGCCGTTGTTGACCAGGCCCTGGCCGGTATCGATCACCGCGGCGCCGCCACCTCCGGCGATGACGCCCTGATTGGTGAGCGTGCCGTCGACGGTGACCACCGCGTCGCTGTCGGTCACGTCGATCGTGTCGTTGTTGGTGAGGTTGCCGCCGACGTCGAGCGTGTTGCCGGGGCCGTTGAGATCGATGGTGCCGTCGTTGACGACGTTGCCGTCGACGGTGATGGCGGTCCCGCCGTCCGAGACGATTAGGTCGCCGCCGTTGGTGAGGTTGCCGCCGACGTCGACGGTGCCGCCTCCGCCGATATCGGTGGTGCCGCGATTGTCGAGATTGCCGCCGATGTCGATGGCGACAGGCGCCTCGGTCTTGATCTCGTCGGTGTTCACGACATCGTTGGTGACGTCGATCGTGCCGCCGCCAGCGAGATCAACGGTGCCGCTGTTGTCGAGCGAGCCCGCCGCGATGTCGACCGGCGTCTCCGAGGTGATCGTACCGCTGTTCTCGATTGCGCCGTCGACGGCGAGGCTGCCGCCGCTCGGGTCGATCGTGCCGCTGTTGTTGAGGTCGCCGCCGATGTCGATCACGGTCGGGGCATCGGCGGTGATGTCCGCGGTGTTCACGACGTCGTCCGTGACGGTGATCGTGCCGCCGCTCGGCAGGTCGATGGTGCCGCTGTTGTCCAGGCTGCCGGTGGCGATATCGACCGGGGTTTCCGAGGTGATCGTGCCGCTGTTCTGGGTCTCGCCATCGACGGTGAGGCTGCCGCCGCCCGGATCGATCGTGCCGCTGTTGTCGAGATTGCCGTCCACGACCACGTCGACCGGCGCCTCGCTCACGACCTCGCCGGCGTTGTCGAGGTCGCCGCCGACGTGCACTTCGCCGCCGGCGTCCGTGCCGCCCGTCACGCTCGACGTCTCGTCGATCGAGACGTTGCCGTCGCCGAAATCGGCACCGCCAGGCGTGATGGCGATGTGGGTGTTCTGGGTGAGGTTGGTCTGCTCCCAGTTGGTGAGGGTCGGCAGGCTCGCCGAGACGCCCTGGAAGGTCAGCACGTCGACCCAGCCGTCGGCAGCGCTCGCATCGTCGCCGCCGTCGAGCAGAGTCAGCTGCGAGAGGTCCGCCCCGCCGGTGACCAGTGCGGTGTCACTGCCGATGCCGCCATTGAAGCTGCCGAGCGTCCCGCCGGTCCAGCTGAAGGCATCGTCGCCGTCACCCGCGTTGATCATGCCCACGCTGCCCGCGCCTGACAGCGCGATGCTGTCGTTGCCGGCGCCGGCGTTGATGCCGGCCGTCGAGCCGCCCGAGACGGTGTAGGTGTCGACACCGTCGCCGGTGGTGATGGTGCCGACGACCGTACCGCCCGTCATGTTGATCACATTGGCGCCGCGCCCGAAGTTGACGTTGCCGCCGATCGTGCCGCCGGAAAGATTCAGCGTGTCGTTCTGGAAACTGGCCAGCAGGTCGCCGTCGATCTGCCCGCCCGACATGGTGACGACGTTGTTGGCGATGTTCATGTCGACGAAGCCGATCCGCCCGCCGGTGATCGTCACGAAATCGCCATCCTCCAGGCCGTTGACGATCCGCCCGCCCGAGATGGTGGCGGTGTCGAGCCCGCCGCCCTGGAAGACCTCGTTGATCTCGCCGCCCGACACGGTCAGCACATCCTCGCCGTCGCCCTGGATCACCGATCCCTGGATCTGGCCCGAGGCGACGTTCACCGTATCGACGCCCGCGCCGAAGGTGACGTTGCCCGTGATCGTACCCGTACCGCCTGCGGGCAGCGTCAGCGTGTTGTTGCCCGCCAGGTCCGTGAAGGTGCCGACGGTGCCTCCGGAGACGGTATATTGATCGTTGCCGTCGCCTCCGTTGATGGCCGTGAGTGTGCCGCCGGAGATGGTCGCCGTATCGTCGCCTGCACCGAGCGAGACCGTGGCAACGGCGCCACCCGATTGGGTGTAGGTGTCGATCCCGTCGCCGAGGCTGGCGGTGCCGGTGATCTGGCCGCTGGCGACGTTAATGCTGTCGGTGCCTGCGCCGAAGGTCACGTCGGTGATCGAGCCGGTACCGCCCGCCGGCATGGTCAGGCTGTTGTTGCCGGCAAGATCGGTGATATCGGCAACGGTGCCGCCGGAAACGGTATAGGCGTCATCGCCGTCGCCGCCGTCGAGCGTCGTCACCGCGCCGCCGGAGACCGTCAGCGCATCATTGCCGAGCCCGCCGAGGACATCGGTGACCGTACCGCCGCTGACGGCGAGCTGGTCGTCGCCATCGTCGCCGCCGAGGCTGGCGAGCGTACCGCCAGAGACCGTCGCGACGTCCGCACCGGCGCCGAGCGAGACCGTCGCGACGGTGCCGCCCGATTGGGTATAGGTATCGACGCCGTCGCCGAGGCTGGCGGTGCCGGTGATCTGGCCGCCGGCGACGTCGATACTGTCGGTGCCGGCGCCAAAGGTGACGTCGGCGATCGTGCCGGTGCCGCCTGCCGGCATGGTCAATGTGCTGTTGCCGAGCAGGTCGGTGATCGCCGTCACGCTGCCGCCCGACACGGTATAGGCATCGTTGCCGTCGCCGCCGTCGAGCGTCGCCGCCGTACCGCCCGAGACGGCCAGCGCATCGTTGCCGGCGCCGCCGAGCGCGGTGGTGACCGTGCCACCGCTGATGGTAATGGCGTCGTCGTCCGCGCCGCCGTCCACCGTGGTCACCGTGCCGCCGGAGACAGTGATGGCGTCCGCCCCGGCCTCGCCGTTGAGGAAGCCGGCGCTTCCGGTGCCGGAGAGGCCGATCACGTCGTTGCCCGCACCGGCATTGACCCCGGCGGTCGAACCGCCGCTGATCGTATAGGTGTCGATGCCGTCGCCGGTGTTGATCGTGCCGGCGATCGCGCCGCCGGTCATGTTGATGACATTGGCGCCGCGCCCGAAGTTGACGCTCCCGCCGATCGTGCCGCCCGAGAGGTTGAGCGTATCGTTCTGGAAGCTGGCGCTGAGGTCGCCGTCGATCTGACCGCCCGACATGGTGACGACATTGTTGGCGATGTTCATGTCGACGAAGCCGATCCGTCCGCCGGTGATCGTCACGAAATCGCCGTCGCTGAGCCCGTTGATGATGCGCCCGCCGGAGATGTTCGCCTGGTCGAGATCGCCGCCCTGGAAGACCTCGTTGATGGTGCCGCCGGACAGGTTCAGCGTGTCGATGCCATTGCCCTGGCTGACCGTGCCCTGGATCTCGCCGCCGGCCATGGTGATGGTATCGCGGCCATCGCCGAAGCCGACGTTGCCCGTGATCACGCCCGTGCTGCCCGCGGGCAGCGTCAGCGTGTTGTTGCCGACCGCATCGGTGACGCTCGCGACCGTGCCGCCGGTGATGGTGAACTGGTCGTTGCCGACGCCGCCGTTGAGCGCCCCGGCGCTGCCGCCGGAGACGGTGATCTGGTCGGCGCCGTCGCCGCCGGAGACGCCCGCGGTCGAGCCGGACTGCACCGCGATCACATCGTCGCCGGCGTCGCCGGTCAGCGTCCCGTTCACCGTCGCGCCGTCGAGCGTGATGCTGTCGTTGCCGTCGTTGCCGCTCACCGATCCGGTGACGGTGCCGCCGCTCAGCGTGATCGTATCGGCATCGCTTGCGCCGGTGCCCGGGAAGAAGGTCTGGCCTTCCCCGGCGATGTTGCCGTTCACCGTGCCGCCGGTCATGGTGATGACATCGGCGCCCTGGCTGCCCGAGACGCGGCCGTTGAGCACGACCGTCCCGCCGATGTTGATCGTGTCGTTGCCGCGCTCGCCGACGATCGCCTCTGTGCCGTCGCCGGCCGATCCGGCGCTCAGGTTGAAGATGTCATCGCTGGTGGAGCCGGAATCCTCGCCGCCGAACAAGGTGCCGTTCACCGCGGCGCCGGTCAGGTTGAAGGTGTCGTTACCGGTGGAGCCGGTGATGGAGCCGTTGAGCGTTCCGCCCTGGAGGTTGATCGTGTCGTCGCCCGCCTGAAGGTTGGCCGGCGGCGTCGAAGGATTGGGCGCCGCCGCGGTGCAGGTGATCACGTCGTTGCCCGCCGTCGGCGCCGGCGTGCAGTCCGCCCGGGCCTGGGTGGAAGACAGCGCAATGGCCGTCAGGCTGGCGCTCGCGAGCCAGAGCGAAGAGGCAAGCCTCGGACGCAAGAGAACGGGATACAGGCGGGTGCGCATGGATGCTCCTCCTCAAAGCACCAAGTTCACCCCCCCCCTTTTGGCTAGGTTATGATTTCGGATTGCACAGGACGCAACAAATAATTCTAGGAAGTTTATCGGCTTGCGGGCGGATCATCCTAACCACTTGTATTAAGCCGCCGTAACGTGGCCGTGAGAGCTTCCGACTATTCTCAGGCGGCCGCCTGTCTTCGCTCCGAGAGCTCCGCGTTCAGCATCTCCGCCAGCAGGAATGCCAGCTCCAGGCTCTGGCCCGCGTTGAGGCGCGGATCGCAGTGGGTATGGTAGCGGTCGGCGAGGCCCTGTTCGGTCACCGCCACCGCGCCGCCGGTGCACTCGGTGACGTTCTGCCCGGTCATCTCGGCATGGATGCCGCCGGCGAAGCTGCCCTCGGCGCGGTGCACCGCGAAGAAGCCGCGCACTTCGGCGAGGATGCGCTCGAACGGGCGGGTCTTGTAGCCGGTCGCCGCCTTGATCGTGTTGCCGTGCATCGGGTCGCAGCTCCACACCACCGGATGGCCTTCACGCTGCACCGCGCGGACGAGCTTCGGCAGCCCGGCCTCGATCTTGTCGTGGCCGTAGCGGGTGATCAGCGTGATCCGCCCCGGCGTGCGCGACGGGTTGAGCGTGTCGAGCAGCTTCAGCAGCACGTCCGGCTCCAGGCTGGGGCCGCATTTCACGCCGATCGGATTGCCGATGCCGCGCAGGAACTCGACGTGCGCCGAGCCCTCGAAGCGGGTGCGGTCGCCGATCCACAGGAAGTGCGCGCTGGTGTCGTACCAGTCCCCGGTCAGCGAATCCTGCCGGGTGAGCGCCTGCTCATAGGGAAGCAGCAGCGCTTCGTGGCTGGTGTAGAAGTTGGTCGCGGCGAGCTGCGGCACGCGTTCCGAATCGATGCCGCAGGCGGCCATGAACTCGAGCGCCTCGCCGATGCGGTCGGCCATTTCCGAATAGCGCTGCGCCCAGGGGCTGCGGCCCATGAAGTCGTGCGTCCAGCGATGGACCTGATGGAGGTCGGCATAGCCGCCGGTCGAGAAGGCGCGCAGCAGGTTGAGCGTCGCCGCCGACTGGAGATAGCCCTGGATCAGCCGCTGCGGATCGGGTGTGCGCGCCTCCGGCGTGAAGGCGATGTCGTTGACGTTGTCGCCGCGGTAGCTGGGCAGCTCGACGCCGTCCTGCACTTCGGTGTCGGCCGAACGCGGCTTGGCGAACTGGCCCGCCATGCGGCCGACCTTCACGATCGGCAGCTTGGAGGCGAAGGTCAGCACCACCGCCATCTGCAGGATGACGCGGAAGGTGTCGCGGATGTTGTTCGGATGGAACTCGGCGAAGCTCTCCGCGCAGTCGCCACCCTGGAGCAGGAAGGCGCGGCCGGCGGCCACGTCCGCCAGGTCGGCGGTGAGGTTGCGCGCCTCGCCCGCGAACACCAGCGGCGGATAGCTGGCAAGCTGGCCGGTCACGGCATCAAGCGCCGCCTGGTCGGGATAGATCGGAAGCTGGCGCGCCTCGTGCGCCGTCCAGCTGTCGGGGGACCATTGGGCCATGTCATTCTCCTGCGTCACGCTCACGAACCAGTCGGCGTGATCGGCGATGCCGTTGGCGGCGATCTGGTTGACGATCTTGGGACTGGCGCGCTTGCCGTCTTCCTCCCAGCCCTGGACGGTGCTGCCCGGCGAATCATACCAGGCGCCGAACGCGGCCCGGGTGAGGCCGCGGTCTTCGCGGAAGCGGCGGATCTTGGCACCGGCGAGAGTCGTCATGCCGGCGCGCTTACCCCGATGGGGTAATGAGGTGCAAGGAAAATTTCCCGGACTGGGTAAGGCGAACGCTGGCGCCGGAGAAATGTTGACTAAATTGACGCGGGACGCGGTGTTGCGAGCGGCTCCGAGGGAACGCGACGGCAACGCGGCAGGAACGCCGCAGGGATGCGACACGGACGCGACACCAGCGCGCCGCCGATGCGCCACCAACGCGACACTGGCGCGACGCCGACGCGACAGTTGGGTCACACATGCGCGCCATCTCAGCTCCATGTAGGCGACGTCGGCGCGACGGCTGAGCGACAGGTGCGCGGCACCTGCGCCCTTGACGTCGAGAGGGCGTTGCCTCCGGCGATTGTCGGGATGAACGGGATCAAAGAGCGGCCGGCCGTGAGGTGCCGGAGCGCGTCAAACGAGCAGGGGAAATCCTACATTGCAAGCCCCTTCCCGAGGCGCCTTGCCGGATAGGGAGAGACCCGCTTGGGCGGAGCCGAGGGAGGGTGAGGGCGCCCTCGCTGGCCTAGAGTCGGATCGACGTTCAATCCTCCCCCGCCAGGGGGAGGTGTCAGTCCCCGCGAAGGCGGGGACTGACGAGGGGGAGGATGGCGACAAACTATCGGCGTGCTTCCTCCCCCTCCGTCACGCTTCGCGTGCCACCTCCCCCTGGCGGGGGAGGATAAAAGGGGCTGCGCTTTCCGCCGATCTGAATGTCGATCGCCCTAGAGTGGAATTCAGCCAGTTTGAATCTGTTCCCCGGCGAAGGCCGGGGGCCAGTCTCGAACCGCTTGCAGCTGGGCCCGGCCTTCGCCGGGGAACAGCTGCTTCACGCCGGATGGATCAGGCCCTGGTCACCCTCACCCTCCCGCCTTCCCTCTCTCAGAGGGAGAGGGACAGTGTTTGCTAGCTCGCCACCCAATTGCCGTGGAAGCCTGGTGGAACGCGGTGGGGGACGCGGATGCTGGCCTGCGGTTCTTTCTCGAAATCCTGCGCATCGAGGATGACGAGGTCGGTCGTTTCGTTCGGAAGGTCGACCACCAGGCCGATCAGCCAGCCTTCGTCCTCCGCCGCCTCGGCAGAAGCTGGGACGAACACGAACTCGCCCGGGTAGCGGCCTTCACCGAAATCATGCGTCTGGCGCGTGCCGGCATCGAGATCGTGCTTGTAGAGCCGCGTATCGCCGATGAACCCTTCCGAGCTTTGCGGCACGCCCAGCGTATAGGCGTAGCGATAGCGCCGGCCGAAGCGGCGTTCGTCGGGACGCGGGAATTCCTGCGGCGTCGGGTCGATCATCCGCCGTGTGGCGCTGCGCGTCACCGGGTCGAGCGTCAGCCGCTCGAGCCCGAGCGGCACCGCGTTCGGCCCCTTGGGATCGTCGTCGAACATGGTGGCGTAGGTGACCGCGTCGAGCACCACCTTGCCATCGTCCTCATAGGCATTGGCGACATGGAAGATGTAGAGCGGATCGAGGTCGATCCAGACGATGTCCTCCGCCGTGCCGGCGCGCGGCAGCAGGCCGATCCGCGCCTGATGCTCGGGATTCCAGCGATAGGGGAAGCCGTGCCCGCCGATCAGCGCCTTCATCGAGAAGGTGACGGGCAGGTCGAGCACCAGCACATAATGTTCGGTGATCGCGCAATCGTGGATCGACGGGCCGTGCTTCACCGCGATCGGCAGCTCGCGGATCACCTGGCCCTCGGCATCGAGCACGACATGGCGCACCTCGTCGGGCCGGGTCGCTTCATAGGCGATCGCGTGCCATTCGCCGGTCGCCGGATCGCGGTGCGGATGGGCGCTGAAGCTGCCCACCAGCGTATCGTCGAAGGGATTGTAGGTCTGCTCCTCGAGATCGTCGGCGAGCTCGACCGGATAGCTGCCCGCCTCGACCAGCGCGTAGGTGCGGCCGGCGATGCCGACGACGTTGGTGTTGACCGTGTCGAAATTGCCGTGCCGCGGCCCGGGAGCGGGATCGACGCCGCGCTTCTCGCCGACCCGGTGCGAGCGGATCCAGCGGTTCTTGTACCACAGCGCCTTGCCGCCCTCGACGCGGATACCGTGGACCATGCCGTCGCCGACGAACCAGTGATAGCCCTTGGGATCGGGATCGACGGGGTTGGGGCCGATGCGAAGGTAGCGGCCGTCGAGCGCGGCGGGGATGGTGCCGGTGACCGGCAGCTCGCGGATCGTCTTCTCCTCGCTCATCGGCGCGTGGATGCCGGTGAGGAACGGGTGCGGCTTGTCCGCTTCGGGCAAGCGCTTACGGTTGAACTCGGCGACGGCCTCCATCCCCTTGGTGATGGCGCCTCGGATCAATGTTTCGACGGAGCTTGCCATGGTGCGACTCGCATGGTTGATGTTGATGGTGTAAACATGAGCGATAATGGTAACAGTGTCAACATGACGACGGCGAGCGATGCGGCGAAGCGCGGCTATCACCACGGCGACCTGCGTGCCGCGCTGGTGGAAGCGGGGCTGCGGATGCTGGAGGAACGCGAGAGCGACGACCTGTCGCTGCGCGAGATGGCGCGCATGGTGGGGGTGAGCGCGACTGCCGTGTACCGCCACTTTCCAGACAAGGAGGCGTTGCGGAAGGCGCTGGCCCATGCCGCCTACGACAGGCTCGGCCAGGCGCAGCGTGCGGCGGCGGTGGGGAAGGGGGACGTGCTCGACGAGTTCGAGGCGATGGGGCGGGCCTATGTCCGCTTCGCGCTCGATCATCCGGCATTGTTCCGGCTGATGCTGAGCGCCCCGGCGCCGGCCGATCCGCTGGCGCTGACGCCGGACAAGGACGACGAGGCGGCGCGGCTGCTGCGCGCCTATGCCGCGCGGCTGGCGGGGGAGGGGGCGAGCGAGTTCAAGGTGCGCACGATCGCGATGCGCGCCTGGGCGCTGGTCCATGGGCTCGCGGTGCTGATGCTGAGCGGCAACATCCCCCGCGACGAGGCGCTGATCGATGCGGTGGTCGATGCGCGGGCGTTTGGGGGGTATGGGGAATGATCAAATCAAGCCCCTCCCCTTCAGGGGAGGGGTTGGGGCAGTGCGGCAGGCGGGAGTCTCGGTGAGACCTCCCCCCACCCCCAACCCCTCCCCTGAAGGGGAGGGGCTTAAATAGGTCACTGCGCCCCCGTCTTCCCCGTCCACTTGCCAAGCCAGCCGAGCACTTCGCGGTACCATTGCCGGCTGTTCCTCGGCTTCAGCACCCAATGGTTCTCGTCCGGGAACACCACCAGCCGCGAGGGGATGTCGCGGCGCTGGAGTGCGGTGAAGCTGGCGATGCCCTGCGTATACGGGATGCGGAAGTCCTTCTCGCCGGTCACCACCAGCATCGGCGTCTTCCACTTGGCGACGTGATTGACGGGGTTCCATTTCTCGAAGGCCTCGGGGTCCTCGAAGTAAGCCTTGCCGCCGTGCTCCCACTCGTCGAACCACAGCTCCTCGGTCTCATAGGCCATGGCGCGGGCGTCGAACACGCCGTCGTGCTGCACGATGCATTTGAACCGGTCGGGCCAGTTGCCCTCGATCCAGTTCATCATATAGCCGCCGTAGCTGGCGCCGAGCGCGCAGGCATTGTCGGCGTCGAGCCAGTCGAACCTGGCGGTCGCGGCGGCGAGGCCCTTCTGCAAATCCTCGAGCGGCCAGCCGCCCCAGTTGTTGCGGATCGCGTCGGTGAAGGCCTGGCCGTAGCCGGTGCTCCCATGGAAATCGACCGCGACCAGGCCGTAGCCGGCGCCCGCGAACACCGCCGGATTCCAGCGATAGGACCAGCTGTTGTTGCTCGATCCCTGCGGCCCGCCATGGACCATATAGGCGATCGGCACCTTGCCGGTGCTGCCGGCGGGTTTCACCGCATAGCCCCAGACGGTGTCGTTGTTGGCGCCGGTGAAGCTGAAGCGGGTGACGGCCGGCCAATCGACCCCGGCCAGCTTGTCGGCATTGACCGAGGTGAGGCGCTTCGGCGCGCCTTTCCCGCTCCACCAGTAGAAGTCGCCCGGCTCGACCAGGCTGTCGATCTGGAGCACCGCGCCGCCCGCGCTCGGCACCACGGCGGCGACATGGCCCTGCTGGGTCAGCCGGGTCACCTTGCCGGTCGCGCGGTCGACGGCGAATACCGGCACCTCCTGCGTGTCGTCGGCGGTCACGTAGAGCCGTTTGGAGTCCGGCGACCAGGCGATCGAGCTCACCGAACGGTCCCAGCCCTCGGTCAGCGCGCGCACCTCGCCGGTGGCGATGTTGCGCAGCATCAGCACCATGCGATCGGCTTCATAGGTCGGCCGCTTCATCGCCGCCCAGGCGAGCCATTTGCCGTCGGGCGACACCGCCGGGAGATTGTCGGTCGCGTCGTTGTCGGCGGTGAGATTGGTCGGCGGCGCCGATCCGTCCGCCGGGGCCGAGAAGACGTCGAGGTTCGTCGACGTCGGCTCGATCCGCCCCGCTTCGCGCAGCGCGAAATAGACGGTCCTGCCGTCCGGCGACCAGGCCAGCTCCTCGCCGCCGCCGAACGGCTTGGACGGCGTGTCGCCGATGAGCGTGCCGACGATCGGCGTGCCGTTGCCGCCGGTGAGCGGCACGACGAAGAGCTGCGAGCGCGTGCCGTCGGCCCATGTATCCCAATGGCGGACGAACAGCTGGTCATAGGTGCGGCCGGATCCCGCATTCGGGTCCTTCTTCTCCATCGGCGGCTCCAGGCTCGGTGCGCCCGGCTTGCGATCGGCCCAGACCAGCAGCTTGTCGCCGGTCGGCGCGAGCTTGAAGCCGCCGATCCCGCCCTTGAGCTGCGTGACCTGCCGTGCGCCGCCTGCCGACGCGAGCGCCCAGACATTGTCCTCGCCGCCCTTGTCCGACTGGAAGTAGAGCGTGCCGTCGGGGCCGAACTCGGGCGAGGTCTCGTTGACGTCGGCCTCGCCCAGGATCTTCTCGGGCCTGGCGCCCTTGGCCTTGAGGTCGAGCCGCCAGATGTCGAAGCGGCCGCGGTTGGCGGCGAGGTCGGTCTCGCGCTGCTGCCACACCAGCCAGCGGCCGTCCTTGGAGACGACGGGCGCGGAGACACGCGACAGCAGGGTCACATCGTCGATGGTGAGCTGACGGGCGGTGGCGGGAGCGGCGATCAGGAGCCCGGCAAGGGCGAAGGTGAAGGTCTTCATGGCGCGCGAGGTTAGCAGCGCGCGATTTGGGCGCAACGTTCCTGAGGGGCGATCAGCGCGCTTGACGTATCCGCCACCCCCCTCTAAGTGCGCCGCTCCGCTGAATCACGGCCCCTTCGTCTAGCGGTCTAGGACGTCGCCCTCTCACGGCGAAAACACGGGTTCGAGTCCCGTAGGGGTCACCAGCGATTTCAACGACTTAGCCGGTTATGCAGTTGCAAGAATTGCAACTTACTGCAAATTTACTGCAAAACCGTAGCTGGAAATCGGCGGATTTTCACGGATTGTTCCGGACCATTGGGAGCGTGCGCGGACGCCACCTCGCACATGGGCTAAAGCCTGATTCGCGCCTTCAAGTCGGTCGTGCAGTCACCCAACGAAGGTTTCCGAAAGCGGTCATCAGAACAATCGCGCTGGAGTTCAACCGCGAGTTTCGACGAATGCTCGAAGGCGGCGCCTACCGGCAACAAATTGCCCGAGACGCACTCTTGAACTATTCCGCAGGCGTCACCATCTGGCCCACGAAGGCAAGTTTGCACCTTGCCAGCGAGATAGCCAAAGTGTGTTTCCGGTCACTCCTGACGGCTAATATTGGAAAAAACCGGGCTAGGGGCCGCTCTGGATCAGGGCGGCCCCTTTTCGTTGGGCGCTTGCCGCTCGTCCGCGCTTCGGCAACTTCAGGCTGCAGGATCGCTCTGATGGCACCCTTCACCGAAGCTCGCTGAATGGGATATCACCCAGGTGGGTTGCCGGCATTTTGGGAAAGGCCGTATATCCAGGCCGCCTGATATTGCGCCGGGTTTCATCGTAATAGACCGATAGAATGCCCGACAGCAGGAACTGGAAGCCGTGGTGCAGGTGCTCCTCAGTCTGCTCCAAATAGCGGTATTTGGCCTTCTTGTTCTGCTCCGTGATCTTTTCCGGCGGCCTCGCTTTGAAGACGTGCCACCCCGATAGGTCACCGATGAAGCCGACCATGTCGTCGAAGGTGACAGGCGGCGTGTAGATCTCCTCCAGTTTTTGGAAGATCTGTTTTTCCTTGGCCACGGCGCTGTCGGCCAGCTCGGCGGCCGCGCCGACTAACGCCAGAAAGGGTCCGCGGCGCCGTTGCTCGGGTTTGCCCTGATCACAGCGGCAGATATGCGAGACATTCAGCAGGGCCTTACACTCCGCGGCGATGTCCGCGCCTCGAAGCTTCTTCTTGACGGACAGAACGGCTACTACGCCCTCTGGCGGAACGATCACCGTGTCGCCCATACGCTGAAACACCGGATAGGTGCCCGTGTCATAAACGATGATGTCCAGCTGGCTTGAGTGCGCGTCCGTGTCCTTTGATCTGGCGCGGTCGTTCTTTCCGGTTTTTACGGCCGGCCGCAGTACGAAGCCGGTGAGAACCTCGAGATCTCTGGGCAGGTATTTCTGGAGATAGCTGCGTATCAAGACCTCAACGTAGCGGCCATCCTCGCCCCGATGCTCCGCCCCTTCCGTGACAGGGTGCGGCAGCAGCGTTTCAAATTGCCGGTACACGGCCAAGAGCGCGCTGACTTCCTGATTCCAGAATTCGCGGAGCCTCTGACCGTCCATGGCGCCCTTTCTGCCTGACAAGCGTGGACCTGCAACTACCCGCCGCGCAGGCCCCGGGCAATTGGACGATGCCAATGAACGGCAGGCACGGAGCGCGTGAGATCTGATTTTCAGATTTTACGGCAGCGCGGCTTGCGCGTGGCAGGATGTTCGGTGACGTGGTCTCAGGGCGCGAAGAGATGAATTCCGGTTTCAGAGGGGCGGTCTTTGACAGGAATCAGCGATGTCGCGCGAAAGCGAGCCCGTACGGATTCTTCTTGCAATATAGTAAACAAAACGGGAACATCTGAACGGACTCCCGTGCGAGCAGGTGCCTCGCGTCGAAACTATTGGGCTGGACACTAGATGGGCGGGCTTGCGGTTCAGGCAGAAAGATCAACAAGCGCACCTCGTGCAGGAAGAACACGCAGTTTTGCACACTGGACAAGGACAAGACCTTGCTTAGTGTTGCCAAATAGATGCGAGCAAACCGCATGGGGGAGAATCTCAGCCGTGGCGCTGGCGCCAACCGCCACTCAGATAACCGTCCGCGAAGTGATCGCCAGATTCGAGGCCGATTTCGCCGCAGTGGCGCGCGCTATCGAAAATGGCGAGTTCGCTTTATGGGTTGGTTCGGGGATATCGCGGCGCGCGCCGGATCTCGGAATACTGATCGCCCGCGCTATCGAATATCTGCGCGTGCGCGCGGTCGAGCCCGCGACCGCCGCTACCTATCTCCCCGCGCTCAGGGAAGCGGTCGAGTTGGGAGGTCAGGACCCCGCCGCGCTCGAGCACCGATTCACGGAACCCTTCGCGACCTGGCCCGAGCGCGGCGCGATCATCGATGGTGCGTGGAACAATTATTCTCGGGTGTTGGACATCCGCGTTCCTGGGCAAGCAAACGACTTCATCCTGTGGAACGCGATAGACATTCGCGATGCCTTCGCGAACCCGGCGCCGCCCGCCGCGCAGCATTTGTGCATCGCGATCCTTATACTTGAGGGGGCGGTCCGCACCGTCGCGTCCGCCAACTGGGACGGGTTTATCGAGGCCGCAGTCGAACGGCTCAGCAACAGGCTGGCTGGCGTGCTGCAGGTCGTGGTCGATCCCAACCAGATGCGCGAGCCGCCGGGCAGGGCTCAGCTGCTCAAATTCCACGGATGCATACGTTACGCAACGCAGGAACCACTCGTGTTCCGGCAATATCTGACCGGTAGCCGCACGCAGATCATGGAGTGGCCGGAAGCTGGACAATTCGCCGCCATGTGCAACGCGGTGGTCAATATCGCGACCAATCAGAAGGCGCTGGTACTCGGCCTGTCGATCCAGGACAATAATCTCCAAAGCGTCTTCTCGCGCGCGAAGCAGGTCAATCCATGGCCTTGGCCCTGCGCGCCGCAGGCTGCAGCGCATGTCTTCTGCGAAGACACGATCAAGCAGGGCCAGCGCGACGTCCTGCGCATCGTCTATGGCGACGCCTACAACGACAATGTCGACGATATCCATGCGAGTTCGCACTTGCGCGCGTGGGCCGAACAAGTGCTGATCGCGCTCGTTCTGAAGCTGCTGGCGGCGAAGCTTGTGGGCTTCATGACGTTGTTTCTCGACGACGCCGGCAAGAACCCGTTGGCCGTACCTCTAACCAACTCGCTGCACGCGCTTCGCGACGCGGTGGCAGACTTGGCAACGGTCGATCCTGCCGATGAGAGCCGCACCCGGGCCACGGTCGAAGGGATTGCGCTTTGGTCGCGCCTGTTGTCGATCTTCAGAACGGGCGCCCTTCCCGCCGCACCTGACGCCTATGAGGCGCTCAGCGCGCTCCCGCCCTATCTAGTCGCCGGGGACGCGAACGCGCAGGCAATGGGGCTTGGCCGCCTCGCGGTCGGGCTGGCCCTGCTGCAGCACGGCATAACCACGGGTCATTGGACGCTTGATGCACCGGCAGGCCCTGAGCCGGGCGCAGGCGCGCTGCGCGCGACAGCGACGCATCCGGGCGCAGTCGAACGACCGGTATTTCTCGTGAAATCGGCGACCGACGCGATCGCGCTGCAGAGCCAAGGTGCTTTCGTCAACGATAATGCTATCGTCGTTCATGGCGATGACGCTTGGCACAGGATGGTGAGCGCGACGGGGAGCGCGCGACGGGTCCGCAGCGCGCCCGGCCGGACCGGACATGTCGGAACCACGCATATCAGCCTCGGCTATCTGGTCGAACAGTGCGATAATGTGGATGCGCTGCAACAGGCGTTTGTCTCGGAGTTGATCCTGTGAGTGCGGCACCACTCGTTCACGCTATCCAGGAGCGGCTTCGCGAGGCCGGGTATCGTGACATCACGACGCCGTTCCGGATCGCAGGCGTCGAGTTTGCCTTCACTGCGGCCATGCGGGGCCATGAAGCGCGGGCGCTTGATCTCATCCTGCTGTTCGACACGACCACCGGCGATTTCGGCGACCGGGAAGCGGCGCGGGTGCGCCAGCGTGTCGAAGCGCTCAGCCGGGCGCTTGATGTCACGGGGTCGCGCTATGTCGTGACGGCGATCCTCGCGGGCGCGCTACTCGCAGAAACGGTGGAGGCGCTCGCCGAGACCTGCCGCGTGCTGCAGGTCGAAGGCGTCGCGATCGGTGCCGATGGCAAGCCAGCCGACGACGTGGCAATGCGGCAGCTAGAGGACCAGATTCGCGTGCTGCTCCCGCTGCGGCTTCCCGAAGGGACAGCCGAGAGCCAAGATGGAAACGGACCCGCGGTAGAGCAGCTGGTGCGCGCGCTGCCGGCGACCAACAAGGCGTTACTCAACGCGGTGATCATAGCGTCGGAACAGGGTGAGCAAGCCGTCACGGACGCGGCCGGGCTTGCCGTCGGCGCGCCGTTCCGCGGCGATGAGGGGGTGCAACCCTTATGACTGGGTCTATCCTCAGGGAACTCGACATCACCAACTTCCGGAGCATTCGCGGCCATGTCTATGCGCCGCTGGACGCCAAGGTCGTGCTCATTCATGGTGAGAATGGCGCGGGCAAGACGAGCCTGCTCTCAGCGATCGAGCTGGCGCTCACCGGCAGCGTGCAGTCCTTGCACCGGGCTGATGCCGGCTATGCAAAGCAGCTGTTGCATCGCTCGGCTACCAGCGGCAGCGTCCTGGTTAAGACGTCCGGCGAAGCGGGCGAGCAAAGCTTCGAGACACGGCTCGATGCCGGTGGCGCGACGGCGGTCGGAAAGCTCGAGCAGCGGCTCGCGGCATTCTTCAGCGAACGGGCCTATCTGCCCCAATCGCTACTCGGGCAGCTGCTGCAGATCTACCAGGAATCGGGCTCGGGCGCGGACTCTCCGCTCGCCAGGTTCGTCGGCAAGCTGCTCGGACTAGACCGGCTCGACGCCCTGGAAGCGGGGCTCAAGCCGCTGGTCGATATTCGCAACGTTCGCAAGGTTGTGGACGGCTGGAGTGGCGCCGAGACCGAAAAGACACGGCTCGAACGGCTGCTCGAAGGCCAACGCAATACAAGAGCCACCGTTGCCGAGAGCCTGGCGGCGGAGTTCGAGCGGCTGAAGGCGATTGCGGTTCAGATTGCGCCCGACCTGGGTGCCGACGAAGCGGCGCTCGACGCACTGACCGCCGCACTCGAGGACAAGACCGATGAGACGGCGTTGGAAGCGCTTCTCGATCAGGTGCGCCAGCTCGGCGCGATCAAACGCGAAATCGCCCAAGCGCAGGGAAGCGCCCAAGGAGCGGCGACGCTTCCCGATGCCGACGGCGCGGCGGCCGCCTATCAGCGGTGGGAGACCGGCGATGGCACCCGGGTCTCCGCAATGCGCATCCGGGTAGAGCAACTGCTGCCACAGGCATCACTGCCGGGCGACCTTGGCCGGTTCCCAGATGAGGCGCTCGTCCAGCTGCGCGCGGCGACCAAGGCCGTGTCCGACCGGGCAGCCCAGGCGCGCGTTGACAGCGCCCGCCGCGCGGCCGCGCAGTCAGAGCGCGATACGGCACTGGAGCAGCGCAACACGATCGATGCGGAAGTCGGCTCGATCTCTAGCGATTCCGGGAGCCTCGCCTCGGCGCTGGCCGAACTGGCCAGCTTCCTGAACGATGAGATCTGCCCCGTCTGCGACCGGAATTTCAGCGAGGAAGGCAAGGGCACGCTCGGCGAGCATGTCCACGCCAAGGTGCGGCGACTCTCTGGATCTGCCGAACGGTTGCTGGCGCTCGGCCGCTCGCGCAGCGAGGTGCAATTGAGTGTCGAACGGCTGGAGCGCGAGATCGAGGCGTTGACCTCGCGTATCCTCGATCCGAAGGCGCTGGCTGATCTCGATCGGCGGGCAGCCGATCTAGATGCCGCTGTCACGGAGCTGGAAGGCCTGGCGGATGCCTTTCGCGAAGGTGGCAGGCTGCGCGGTGAGGATGTGGTGGCGCGTCGGGCCGTCACCGAGGCACAATCGCGCACCGCGGCGCTGCTCGGCGCGCGGGAGACACTCGGGACGTTCGCACGTGCGCTCGGCGCGGCCGGGCCGGGCGAAGGCGAAACATTCGAGGCAGCGGCGGGGCGGCTTGAGCTTAGGCTCATGGCCGAGAACAAGCGGCTCGGCGACCGCGTGACGATGCGCCGCGAGGGGCTGGAACGCGTCGCGTCGATCCGTACCGCCCTAGCGCGGCGCGCCGAGATCGACGCTGGCATTGGCAAGGACATGGCGGCGTGGCGCCGCGCCGACAGCGCGCTCACCCGGTCCCAGGCGCTCCGCGACGAAGGCATCGCCATTCGCAACGCCGTCGATCGGGTACGCTCGGCGATCATCCGGCGCGAATTCAACGACCGGCTGAATTTCTTGTGGCGCGATCTCTTCGTTCGGCTGGCACCGAGCGAACCATTCGTCCCGGCTTTCCGCATTCCGCCATCGGGTACACAGCGGCTGCAGCCCAAGCTCATCACCGAGCATCGTTATGGCGGCGAGGCAGGCGGCACGCCGGGCGCGATGCTCAGCGCCGGCAATCTCAATACCGCTGCGCTGACGCTTTTCATCGCGCTACACCTGTCAGTGCCGAAGGAGCTGCCCTGGCTGATCCTCGACGATCCCGTGCAGTCCATGGACGATGTCCATATCGCCCATTTCGCGGCGCTGCTCAGAACCCTATCGAAGGAGCATGGCCGCCAAGTGCTGATCGCGGTGCATGACCGGCAGCTGTTCGAATATCTCCGGCTGGAGCTCAGCCCCGCCTTCCCCGAGGACAGCCTATTGACGCTCGAGCTGTCGCGCAGTCAGCGACGCGACACCTTATGCAGCCATGAACGCTTTTCGTTCAAGGAAGAGACGGCACTGCTGGCGGCCGCCTAGCCGGGGATTAGGGAACGGTCGCAAATGATCCACAGGCAATCCGCGCCAAGCAGTAGGGAGTGCGACGGAGGGAGCCGGATTGGCTGACGATCGCGAACCCAATCCGTTCGGCTATGCCGATCATTCGCCATTCTCCGCTTTCGGTGCCGAACTGGTATATGGCCAGCGCTCCGACGGCACGCTGGTCCATGTGTCGCAGGTTTCAAGCGGTCTTGCTTGCGACTGTGTCTGTCCCGCCTGTGGCCGTGCGCTGATCGCGCGGAAAGGCGCGATCAAGGTGGAACATTTCGGGCATTACGGTGCCGGTAGCGGTTGCGGCCGCAATGCAGAGACCAATGCGCATAGCTGGGCGAAGGCGGTGCTCGAGCGCGAAAAGCGCGTACTGCTGCCTGCGGTCGGCGCCCGAATCGGCAAGGACAAGCTGCAGACTCACAAGGAGCGAATGTTTCCCTTCGCGCGTGTCCAGCTCGAGAAGACGCTCGACGACATTGTGCCCGACGTCGTGCTCACGACCGAGGACGGCCAGCAATTGCTCGTCGAGGTGCTGGTCACGCATGCCTGCGGCCCAGAGAAGATCGCCAAGCTCAGGGACCGGGGACTCGCTACGGTCGAGATCAACATGTCCGCCTGGCGCAAGAGCAGCGATCGTCAAGCTATCGAGGACGCGCTGATCGAATGGGCGCCGCGCGAATGGCTCTTTAACCGTAAGCTCGTGGATGCCGAGGCACGGCTCCAGGCCTTGCTCGAGCAGCGCGCGGCGGAGCAGGCGAAGGCCGAACGCTTGCGCGAACAACGTGCCGCCGCGGAGAAACGCGCGCGGGAGGACCGCCTGCGGCAGGATTTGGCGGACAAGGTCGCGAGCGTGCGGGGAACGATCGTCTCCGCGCGAAGGAGCGGCAGCAGCGCCGGAGCCGAGGAGCTGAGGGAGGTGAAGCGCGACATGCTCTTCAGCGCGATGCTCCTGCCCAATCAGCGGACTGCGGGATTCCTCGTTTCGAACGAGCATTGGCAGGCCGCGCTGATCGGCCGGATCGTGAAGGTACCGATTGGCGAGGGCTTCTTCCTACCTTCCTTCGGGTTGGATACCGTCGTGCGCGCGCTCGAAGATTGTATTCCAGCGCTGTTCCGCAGGGAACTGCCCGACGACGTCCGTCTCGCGCTGCGGACCGAGTTGCACGACCGCCGCCTCCCCCGGCAGGCGGTTGAGGATTATCTCTATTTCCTGTGCGACCAAGGCATGCTCCAGAGCACCGGGTTGGGCAGCTTCGAGGTGCACAAGGACCGCGCCCGCGCGCTCGAGGCGCAGCATGCGCAGTGGCAGGCACGCAGGCGACGCCGGAGCGCGATCGACCGGTCGATGGAGAAGATCCTACAGGCGATCCCGGCGGAAGAGCGGAAGCGCTTTTCCGCCGGGCTGTGGCAGAAGCGGCGCATCCCTGGTTTCGACCGCACCCTGGACGCGCTTGTCGACGCGGAAGAGGAGACCTGGTCGCGGTTCGATCGCGCACTTCTTGCCATCGAGCGCATGGTCGATGGCGGCGAGGCGGTCAGCGAAACGCTTGGCCTTCCGCTGGAGGGAGAGCTTGCCCGCGCCAGGGAGCGCGCACGCCAAAAGGCCGCCCAGGAAGCCGACGATCGGGAACGGACACTCCGCATCGCTGCTGGTGACGCCCTTGGCACGGAAGCGGAAACCTGGCTCTATACGCCCCCGGATGCAGATTCACCCGTCGTGCTCGCGCGCAACAGCCAGGCCGGTCTATCGGCGGCGCTCGCAGCGCTGGAGGAAGAACGCAAGCAGTTCGCCAAGCGCGTCGCGGCGGCGGCGCTCGCCGCCGATTGTCGCCGGCTGCTGAAGACGGATGCCGAGAAGGACCTTGGGGCTGCCCTCACCGGCGCCTTTCTCAATAATTATGACGCGCGGCTCAACGCAACGCCGTGGAATATCTGCATCGACCAGGCAGGGCTTCGACTTGCGCGGATCGAGCTCGCCAACTGGGTTGAACGCAACAAGCGCACCCGCAGGCGCTAGGTAATTGACACTGTCAGGTGTGCCGGATGAACCGCGTCTGGTGGAGAGCTGCAAGGTCTCGACGGCGCCTGCCGGCGGAATATCCGGTCGCTTGCGCGAACGGCAGCTTCCAAGGCTACCGACTAGGGCGCGGAACGGCAAGCTTGGGGCGCTAAGCAGCCTCTCCATCCTGCATGCCATAGAGCGCCGCGATCATTCGCCCGACTATACTGTCCTCGGCTTTCGTCCGCGTTCCCTGGTCCTTCGAGACCAAGCCACGGCGGATTGATTCCGGTGTTCCTGCAATACTCGCAGTCAGTATCGCACTGGCCAAAACGGGATGTATGGCCCCAGCGAGATTGCATCGCGCATGTTCGGCTGATCCCGCGCGGCCACGCTCAAGCAGCGCCTGAATACCCGACATCGGCACCAGCGTGATCGCGCCAACCTTGACCACTTCGATCTCGCCGGCCTTGATCAGCTCGTAGAACTTCGAGCGGCCAATGCCGGTGATGCGGCACGCATCCGCAATCCTCAGAGTGATCGGCGACAAATTGCCGCCCGAAAGCCTCGGCATGTGACGCATGGTGCAATCCTTCATTTGTCCATCCCCATTTTTGGGGATTGACGCTGGGTAAGGCGCGACGCGGCGTCGCCGCGCGAGTGCATGCGGCCGACAACCTTCATGAACTCGTCGTAGCGGAGCCGGCCGAGCTGATTGGTCTCGGCATCGAATGCGGGCTGATGCGCGGTGAGGGTCAGCTGGTGGCGGATGAAGAGGCCGAGCGCTTCGGTGAGATAATCAAGCTTCTGTTCGGTCCGGTCGGCGATCCGGCTCTGGCGGTCGAGCCGGGGACCAAACCGTTCGTCCAGCTCATTGTGTCCCGCCCGCTCGATCCAGGCATTGAGCGCGTCGGTCAGGATCGCGGTCTTCGATGCGCCGGGTTTAAGCGCGAGCGCGTCGAGCTTGGCCGACAAGTCATCGGGAAGGTAGAACTGGTGCCGGGTCTTGGCGGTTCGCATGGGGCGGCATCCTGCGATTGATCGGCTGTGATGATCCCACGTCGCCGGTCATCGCCATATGGTCGTTCTGCCGAATACCGCCGCATCTCGCCGCCAGATCGAGCCACTCACATGCCGATCGTGGGTCCGCGGCTGCGTCCAATGGTCCAGGAGATGCCACCTTCGCGCACGACACCGGCCACCTCCTTGCCGATCGCGCGCTCGAGCACCGGGCGCCATGGCACGAGCGTGAACTCCCTCGACTTCTCGATCACCGCGTACTTGGCGGAGCCGACCTGCACGGCCCTGCAATAGGTGCCCTCGACCGAGCTACCCTGATGCTCGACATAGCCGAGGCCCAGCTCCTTCGAGAGCTGCCCCGCCACCTGCCGCAGCTCGCGCTGGCGTAGCTCGTTCATCATGCCGGAGCGGAAGTGGATGATGTCGCCATCGCGCCAGGCAAGCCCCTGCTCGACCAGCCATTGCCGGCGAAGCGCCAGCGCCCGGCGCACCTCTGCCCCGAACCCGCGCTCCAGCGGCTCAGGGTCCTTCGCCACATTCTGCTCGTCGAGCCAGGTCACGCCATCGTGACGGGTCATCTGGTCGAGGCGCAGCCCGGACAGCGTCTCGATCTCGACCGGGCGAGCCGCGACGGCCTGGCGCTCGAACTTCAACACGCGGTCGAGATGATCGGGGGCAACCTTCCAGCTTCCGTCGGGAAGCCGCTCGACCTCTCCCCGGCCGCGGCGCATGGCCTCGAGCCGCCGCACATGCGCCTCGGCAAAGCGCTGTGTAGCGCTCCTGTCGTGCCGGAGATGATTGTCGATGCTGTAAATGCCGCCGTTTGTCGCGGCGATTTCGGCAATGGTTCGATCGGCCTGCCGCACGGCGGGCACGAGCGGGTTCACCCTCACGATCCGGGGATGGTCGATCATCTCGGGGGGCGAGCCGGTGCCGAGCTCTACATAGTGGCTGCGCCCGTCCGTGGCGGCGACGATCATGTAATGGCGGTCGTTGTGCTCGTCTGCGAGCCCGCGCGCGACCACGCGGCCGACGAGTGGCTTGCCTTCGGACGGGTCATAGATCGCATAGTCCTGCGGCGGGACCTCCGGTGCGCGTTCCTCCAGCTGTGCATGCATGGTCGCGATGATGTCGCCGCGTCGTCCCATCGCACGCAGCGTCTCCTCAAGGTCATCGGCGAGACGGTAGCGGCCTCGTCCTTCCTGGGTGGCGAGCCCCATGCGCGCGAGCGTGCCCAGGCGAGCGGCGCGCAGGCTTTGCTCAACGCTGTCGCGATGCACGGGCGAGACCAGGCCGTCCTCACCCTGCGCGAGCAGCAGCTTGCGGTCGATCCCCGTGAACCGCTCCTGCGTGATCTCCCGCTGGCGCGCCTCGAAGATCTCGCGGTCGGTGCGGGGACCCAGATCGAGATTGACCAGCTCGGCGGCGCGCTCGGCGAGCCCGCGGCTGATATACTCGCGAGCGATGATCAGGTCCTTGCCGCGATCATCGACGCCACGCACCAGCACGTGGCTGTGCGGATGACCAGTGTTGAAGTGGTCGACCGCCACCCAGTCGAGCTTCGTGCCTAGATCCTGCTCGACCTGTTTCATCCAGCGCCGCACCAGCGGCTTGAGGTCGTCATACTGCGCGCCGTCCTCCGGCGCGACGATGAAGCGGAACTGATGACGGTCGCCGGCTCCCCGCTCGACGAACTCCTTGCCGTCGGCGACATCGCGGTCAGCGGCGTAAAGCGATCCCCGCTCGCCTTCCCGGGTGGTGCCGTCGCGCTGCAGATAGCGCAGGTGCGCCACCGCCGCGCTGGCGCCCTTGCCGGCGAGCTTCACGAAGCGCGCTTTCACGATCACGCGGCGCGAGCGGAATCCAGCGAAGCGATCCGACGATCCAAGCACCCGGCCCATGCCCGCGCCGCGGCCGATCCGGCTGCCATCGAAGCGCCGTGCGCGACCACCGGACGATCGCCGGGCGCCACCTGCCAGATTGGCCGCCTTGCGCAGCTGGTGCGCGAACGGCCGATCCTTGCCGATCCGGCCCAGCCAAAGCTCGAAATCATCCTCGGCCATGACGCATTCTCTCGGGTGAAAGCGCCAGATGAGGGCGTGCCCGGGCGGCCCTTCAAGGGCCTCCAATCGATCTCGCCTGCGAGCCGCAGAAAAGCTGGGCTCATGAGCGAGCAATCTCGAAATGGAGGCACTCTCCTGAGCATGCCTCCATAGAAAACGACGTGCAGACGCCACTTTCGGGGCCTCGTGGAGGCATCGCTTTTAACTTGCCTTACCGAATTGCCGCGTACCTGCTCGACATCCGGCAAACATCCAATATGGATGTGCACCGAAATCCTGGTCGCCAATTCAAAGGAGAGCGCGATGTCCGACGAGAATTCTCTGAACGCTGTCGAGCTTGCAACCGAGCTTACCATTGCGTGGCTCGGCAATCAGAATAACCGCGTCGCAGCCGACGAAGTGCCGGCATTCCTGCGCACGATGCACGCGACGATCAATGAATTGTCGAGCGCTTCCGGCCCTGCGGATGGCGAGCAAAGCGGCGCAGAATCGCCCGAAGAATTCACGCCGGCGGTGTCGGTGCGCAAGTCGCTTGCGTCAAGGGATCACATCATTTCGATGATCGACGGCAAGCCTTACCGGACGCTGCGCCGCCATCTTTCGACCCATGGTTTGACGCCGGAAGAATATCGCGCGCGCTACAATTTGAAGCCCGATTACCCGATGGTCGCGCCGAACTATTCGGAGCAGCGCCGCGCGATGGCGCACAAGATCGGGCTTGGTGCAAAGGGACGCGCAGCCAGGGGCGCGGCGAAGCCGGCGCGTAAACCGCGCGCGAAAGCGACGGCAGAAAGCTGAGAACAGAGCGCCGGGCGCATCGCGCCCGGCGCCACGATCAGGCGGCCACGCTGGCCTCGAGCGCAGCGATACGCTCTTCGCAGATCACCTGCACCACGCGCCCGAGTTCTTCGACGCGCTCGCCGAGCCACGTCAGCTCCTCGACACTGATGCGGTAATGCTTGGAGTAGCGCGCCTTCACATAGGCTTCCTTGAGCTTCTCGAAGCGTGCGCGATCCATGCGGTTGTCGCGCGGCCAGGCATCGATCAGCCTTGGATCGATCCGCTCGGCCTGCGTGCGCAGGAAGCCGAGATTATGCACGTGCGGGGTGTAAAAGGTGCAGACCAGCAGCACGCAGTGGTAGAGCCGTTCGGCAGCTTGGTGGAGCTGAAACGCCGCGTTGTTCAGCCGACCTTGCGATAGATTAAAGCGGAAGTTGTCGTAGAATTCTCCCCCGCTCGGATACCAGTCGTCAAAATATTCCTTCGCCATCGCCAGTGCCTGCTGCGGCGTTTTGGGCTTGGGCTGGTGCAGCTCGGTACTGTCGCTCTCGTAAAGCGCGATGCCGTCGCGGGCGATATCCATGAAGAAATAGCGCCCGTGCGCGAGGCCATCGTTCACCTCCTGAAGCGTGTGAACGATGAAGTTGACCGGCGTCCGCAGCGTCCTGGTGATCGCCAGCTCGCGGTTGAGCCGGTCCTCGGCCGACGACCAGAACTCCACCCGGTCGGTGAGCTTCTCGTGATTGACGATGATGAGCAGGTCGAAGTCGGACTGGTAGCCCTTGGCGGTATGCGGCTCGTCGACCCAGCCGCCGCGCGCATAGCTGCCGTAGAGGATCACCTTGAGGATGCGTGCCTGCTTCTTCCAGTCGGACGTGGCGATCGCGGTCGCGTCGCCGAACTCCTCGAAGAGGATTTGCACGACGCGCTCCAGCTCGCGCTGCTTGGCTGGGGGCAGATGATCGACGCCGGTCTTCATCGTCTCAAACTCGCGCCTCGGGCCTGAAATGCCAAGTGGATATGTGAGAGACGGCGGGCCTAAAGCCCGCCGTCCTCCTCGGTGCACCGCATGATGTGCAGCATTGCGGCGGCCAAATGACGCTCGACTTCCCTGACCGTGATGCCGAGTTCGGCGGCGATCTGGTGATAGTCGAGGTCGCGATAGCGGTGCCGTTCGAACACTGCGCGGGGCAGTTCATCCATCGTATCCAGCGCCTGCGCGATCCGGCGCAGCACTTCGTGAAGCGGAAGGTCGTGGCCCATGACGTGGCTCCTTCGGGCAAGGACCGGCGGCGAGCAGCGTCGCCGCCGGTGCTCAAGGGACCCGTCACGCGGCCTCGCGGACCGGCTCGGCTTCGGGCTCTGGGACGATCAGGCTCGCCACCGCAGCGGAGCGATCGGCAGCACCGACGCCGCCACGCGGCGTATAGCTGCTGGCCGGAAAGCGCATCCAGCGCGGCACCCAACCCTCGACCTTGGTCCTGCCGTTGCGGCCCTCAATGCAGTCACGGATGATCGCCTTGAGGGTCTTGCCGGTCTCCTTGGCGTTGGCTTCGGCGACCTGCCTGCCCGCCAGTTCCTCGACCATCGCGAGCAGGACTTCGCGGTCGCGGATCAAGTCGAGCAGCGCGTCGTCGGCTTGCCAGACCGGCGCCATGTCCACCGCCAGATGCAGCCCGAGCACGTCCACCATGTCACTGCGCGCATGGAGCGTCTCGCCCATGACGATGGCGAGGATGTCGAGCACTTGGCGCTCGTCGAGGCGGACGAGCCTGACGAACAGCGACGCCAGCCAGTCGAGTTCGCCGCCGGTAATGGTCGACGTCTCGGGATCGAAGCCGAGCAGCGCCAGCATCTCGCGCCGCCGGGCGTCGAACGCCGCTTCGGAGGCGGAAGTCTCGACACTTTCGGTCACCGCGTCGCTACCGCAGCGCTGCTGCTCGACCTTTACGTTCCAGAGTGGCGAGCCCGCGATCATGTGCGCAACAGCGACTCGAAGCGCCACACCCGGCTCGTCGGCCAGCTTGGCGCGCACCGCCGCGTGGCGATGCAGGTCGACATAATCGTTGCCGGTGCCGGTGATCTCCGGCCGGATCGACTTCTCGACCACCTCGCCTTTCGCGAGCTTCCGCGCTTCCTTGAGGCTGATATAGCCCTCGTGGAAGGTAACGTCCCCGCGATGGGCCATGGCGATATAGACCTTGCCGCCTTTCCGCTTGGCCCGCCGCTCATGCTCCCATGTCTGGAATGGCTGCCCGGGCTCGAGGATGACGACCTCGCTCCATCCGGCCTCGCGATACGCCTCGGCCCGATCCTCGACGGCGGCGTTCTGCGCGACCCAGAACTGCTCGACATTGGCGAAGTAGCTATCCTCGCCGAACAGGTCGGCGACGATATCCCCGCCGAAGTCCGACAGCTCGAACAGCGCAACCTTCGTGGAAATCGACGCCCCGCCGAACAGCCACGCCTTGAGCTGCTGCCCGACCGGTGCCCGCGTCTCCGGATCGTCGGCAAGGGCCAGCCATTCGCGCTGCTTCGTCTTGGACGCCAAGGTCAGGTGCCGCACGGTGATGGCGTCGATCTTCTCGGACCGGTACAGATTGCGGATTCGCGGAAGCAGGTTGCCGAGCGCCAGCGTGCGCTTCACCTGCACCTCGGTCAGGCCGAAGGTGATGGCGATCGCCTCGGGGCTGCGGCCCTCGCGGACCAGCCGCGTGAACGTCTCCCAGCGGGTCATCTCGTCGGGATCGAGCCGGGCGATGTTCTCGATGAGCGATGCTTCCAGCGCCGCCGCATCATCGCCGGCTTCCATGATCGCGCAAGGCAGCTCGTCGATGCCGCCGCCTTCCTCCGCGACCGCGAGCGCCGCATGGTATCGCCGCTTGCCCGCCACGATCTCGTAGGCGTCGGTCGAGCCGTTCGTCCGCACGATCAGCGGCACCAGCACGCCCCGGGCGCGAACAGACGGCAGGATGTTGGTCAGGTCCGGCGCCTTCTTCGCTCCCCGCATGTTGACGGGCGAGACGCTGAGCTTCGCGATGTCGATATGCTTGAGTTCCATTGGTCCTACTCCTCTTCAAACACCGCACCGGCCCCGGAAAAGGGGGGTGGGCGGCAAGGAGCGGACCGGCAGTCCCGCATGAGCGGCGGGCTGCACCCGCAGGGCCGGAACGTGCGTGGAGGACCCGCGAAGCGGGTTGCGGCACGCCGCGGCGGGACTAGAGGGCAGCGACGCCCACCCCCCTTGGCCGCGGCCGGCAGGTAACGCCAGCGCGCCAGCGCTGTCCGCATGCCGGCGTTCCGCCGGCTCTCGCGTTAGTGATCGTCACCGCGCCAGCGGCCGAGACCCGCAGGGGCTCGGTGGAGCGAAGCGGAATAGAGCACGGTCGCGCCGGAGGCGCGAAACGCTCCCTCGGCGCTATAAGCGATCGACAGCTAGGCGCCGCAGTGTCGGTCATTCAGCGTGGAACTTGTCGTTCCCGGAAGCTGCCTTTTAAACATACCCTCGACGGCGGTGTCCGCATTGGCCCAGGCCATCCACCTATGCAGTTCGTGGCGCTTCGGATTAAATCTGCCTTGGCAGGGTGTGAGTTGAGAGGCACAGAGAGTTTTACGGTCGGACGCGCGAAAACTGACTGATAAAAGTGGCGTGCTGCCCGCTATACCGTTAATGCTGGAAGCTTGGTTCGTGAGGGGGGAACAGCGCTCGTGATCAGTGGCGCGAAAGTGCGCTCACCGCTGCGGTGGGCTGGAAGCAAGCGTAAGAGCCTTTCAGTGCTCCGGCGTTACATCCCTGCTGACATCACTACCTATATCGAGCCTTTCGCCGGATCAGCTTGCCTCGCGTTCACTCTCGACCATTGCGAGAAAATCTTGGGCGATATTAATCCGAGATTGATAGAATTCTACGAATATTTACGCGACGCGCCTGAGCAGCTGCACACCGCTTATAGCGCACTGCCCGGCGATCCCAACAATTACTACAAGGTCCGTGCTCAATACAATGCAAGCGCGCCTTCGCTCGATCGTGCAGCGCAATTCTTGTATCTTAATCGACATTGTTTCAACGGTATCTACCGGGTAAATTCAAAAGGTGCCTTTAATGTGCCTTGGGGCGGCGACAAGGTCGGCAAGCCACTCACCCGCGAGGAACTGGTAACGGCATCCAAGGTACTGGGATCCGCGCGACTAATCTGTGGCGACTTTGAGCGTGTCGTACTCGATAATATTAACGAGAATAGCTTTATTTATCTCGATCCACCCTATGCCTCGAATGAAATTCGTGTGTTCCGTGAATATCATGAGGAGAGTTTTGCTACCGATGACTGGGATCGCTTTGTAGAAGTACTGCGCAAAATCGACGAGGCGGGTGCACGTTTCCTGCTGAGCTATGCCGGGGCGCCGCTCATAGCCCGCTTTGGCGACTGGAATGTTGGGCACCTAGACGTTACGCGTAACGTCGGGGGCTTCCGCGCTACTCGGCGTAAACACCGCGAGTTCGTGGCGATGAATTTTGATCCCGCCGACGCATGAAAAAGCCCAAGTTGCTCCGAATGGCGGTGCTGACCGACATCCATGCCTTTTCCGGTGGTGAGGGCCCGGCCCCCTCTTGGATTAATTTGGCCGAGGACCAATCGAACGCGACCATCAACCCATTTGCGGGACTGCATGCCGAGATAGCCAAAGATGCGAGCATGCGCGCCGACGTTGTTATTTGTTGCGGTGACATGGGTGACAAGGCTTCGCCCGATGGCCAGCAGTACGTTTGGCAGGAAGTCAATAAACTTAAGGAGGCACTTGGTGCTAGTCAGGTGCTCGGCACAGCCGGGAATCACGACATGGATAGCCGATTCTCGAATTCGAAGTTCGACGCGCGGGGCCAACTTCAAGCTTTGCAACCGCTCTTTCCAGTCGCGCATAACGACCATTGGCTCGAATACTGGGCGCGCAATTACACTGTGGTAACGGTGGGCGCCGCGCGCTTCGTGCTGCTCAACTCCTCGGCCTATCATGGCTATCAGAAGGATAAGTCGCCCCCTGAATATTTACAGGGGCGGGTCAGCGATCGAACGCTCGACAGCTTGCTCGCGCGGCTCAAGGAAGATGGCAAGGCGGCAGCCAATATTCTTGTCTGTCACCATCATCCGCTGCGCAACGATCAGATCAAGGTTGAGGATTATTCGGAGATGCAGAATGGCGATCGCCTGATCAACACACTGATTGAGGCGAAGGCGGGGCCTTGGTTGATCATCCACGGCCATAAGCATCTTCCGCGGGTTCTCTATGCGCCGGGCGGCAATGTCGCGCCGACGATCTTTTCAGCAGGGAGCTTCTCGGCCAAGCTCTATCCCGAATATGGCGACAAAGCGCGCAACGAGTTCTACATCGTCGATTTGGAAATACCCGACACGATCGGCGCAGTCAGTAGCTTGCGCGGGTCGATTTCGACTTGGCAATGGACGTATGGGAATGGCTGGAACAAACCCAAGTCTGGCCACGGAATCGGCGTCGCCGCCGCGTTCGGGGCGCGGGTAGACGTGGCAGAGGAAGCGACCAAGCTTGCGACCACGCTCAAGGCCACCCATGCCGGGAGTTCGGTTACCTGGGAAGCGATTTGCGCAACTAATAAGGAGTTCAGACACCTCATTCCCGAGGATCTCGAGACCTTCCTCGACCACCTTAAATCTGATCACGGTCTTAAGCCGCTCTATGAGCCCGAGGGCGGACTAAGCCTCCTCCAAGTGCCCGCCAATGACTGAGGAGGTTACACACGCGCGCGCGTTCGAGGCATTCAATGCCCGCTTTCTAACATCGGAGGAAGTCGCGCGAACATTCATCCCGCCTCCGCAGTATGACCGACTGGTCGAAGTCGGACATAGTGTACTGCTCGGGCCACGCGGTAGCGGCAAGACGACCTTGCTCAAGATGCTGCAATTGCGCGCTCTCGCTGCCTGGCAGCATGACAAGGCAAGCGAAATCCGCCGCAATATCAGCTATCATGCGATCTTTCTCGGTACCGACGTTCTCTGGGGATCGCAGCTAGAAAGCCGCACCAAGGATATCGCAGACGAAGAAAAGCGCGCGCAAATCCGCAGAACCTCATTCCGCCTCCATCTCGCGCTCGCGTTCTTAAATGCGCTGGACGAATGCCGGGATCCCGCGCTAGCTAGTCATGCCGAGCTGTCTCGTTTCACGCATGCACTTAACGGCGATACTGAACGTGCCCTCGCGCGCAGTCTAGCTCAGCTCTGGCTAATGGATCCAGCTACCGACAGTCTGCTCGGTCTGCGCATTCACCTACGTACTCAGCTTTCCTTGCTGCTCTCGCTTACCAGCGAGCTGCGCAGAGATGCCACCACAGCGCTGCCGCAATTCGCAGACCTTGATCCGGTAGCTTCTCTCATTTCGGCGATCGACGTGACCAACCACGTTCTCGGTCAGCCGTCACGGCGCTGGGCTATCTTATGCGATGAGCTTGAGATTGCACCCGATATGGTTAGGCGTGAACTCTTCCAGCTGTTGCGTAGCACATCGCATAACGTCCTGTTTAAATTCTCGCTCTTCCCGTACTCTAGCGAACTCTCCACGCTGACTGGCCCAAATTCTCCATCGAGCGGCAATGATTATGCGGCGCTCGAGCTCTATTACGGGAGGCGCGAGGCGGCCTATCAGTTTTGCGAGGCGATGCTGCGCGGAATGGTAGCCGAAGCGGGTGGTCCGACCTTCCAAATTCCAGAGGAAGTGCTTGGCGATGGCTGGTTTGATGGGGGCCGAGTGCATCGCCGAACGAAGACATCGCCGTACGCGCCGCCGTCCGGTCAATTCTTCCTGCGCGCCAAACGGCTTGCGGGAATCGACCCCTCTTTCCAGCAATGGCTGAGGTCGATGCGTATCAATCTTCACAAGGTCCACGAGCTGAGCGACAGCGATCAAGCGCCCTATCGAAAGGCCTTGCCATACATCCTTACGCGCTCGGAGTTCCTGCGCTCTGGGGGTAAATTGCGTAGTCGAAAGGCCATGAGTCTTTATACCGGCGCCTACTCTTTGTTCTCTCTAACCGAGGGTAATCCGCGGATATTCATCAACCTCATGCGCCCACTGGTGCAAGAATATGCCGAAAAGCAGGGGACAGTGGGAAGTGATGTCGAAGCGGCGTCAGCCGACCTGACTATCCACCGGTTCCTCTCAAGCCTTTCAGCAATCCCGACCACCGGGCATGGCGACATTCGCTCGATCCTTCAGCTGATAAAGGTGATCGGCGACTTCTTTAGTGAGACGCAACTCGCGCCTAAATTCAGTTCCGAACCAGCTAGCACCTTCATTGTCGATGACGATGTTCCCGAGTCGATCATCGAGCTGGTTGGGCGCACGTTAAATGCAGGTGCTCTTGTGCACATGCCCGGGAATGCCGGAGATACTGTCCGCGAGTTACGCGGTGCCAGGCTGCGGCTCGCTTATACGCTGGCGCCCGAATATAAGCTTCCTCTAATGTCTGGCCGTTCGATCAATTTGAGCACGATCCTGCATCTCCACGGCGCGGCCCGCCGGCGCCAGCCGGAGACGATCCAGCAGGCCCGGCTACCGTTCGGGCTTGAAGAATGAGAACCGTCAGCATTGAGGCGATTGCCGCGCAGCGGTTCGACCTGGCGATCCTGACGTGCGGTTACGAGACGCGTGCCGCTTACTTGCGGAAGAGCATCGCGCTCGACGCCGCCGAACTTGTTGTCCTCGACTATCGCTGCGATACGATATTGAGCTACGATGAGAATAAGGCATTTTACGAGAGCCTGTCGAACCGCCGCTTCATCGATATCGACGATTCTCTGAGCGAGAAGTTGAGCACGGCACTTTCAAAGGCCGCGGCCGGAATCGATGCCGGCAACCGGCTGCGCATTCTCATTGATATTTCTTCTTGCTCGCGGAGCGTGATGGCCAAGCTGCTGCTTGCTATCGCCGAGACCTTGCCCGGAAGCGTCGAGTTGACCTGCGCCTACGCTCTATCAGCATTCGATAACCCGCCTGACGGCGAGTTGCCGAGCCATATCTCTGAGCCAGTCGTCGGTGACCTGTCTGGCTGGTCAGACGACCTTTCCAAACCACCTTGTGCTGTAATCGGGATGGGATTTGAACCTGGGCGTGCGCTCGGATGTATGGACTATCTCGAAATCCCCGAGGTTCGCCTTTTTATGCCTTACGGCGTCGATCAGCGGTTTGAGCAGGCGGTGCAAGAGGCTAACGCAGTGTTGATTGCCGAGGCCGGTACGCAGTCGGTGCTACCTTATCAAATTCTCGACCCTGCCGCGACGTATGAGAAGATGGAATCGCTGATCTACGGCCTACTGGCGCGGTTTCGGCCCGTTATCATTCCGCTTGGACCAAAGATCTTCGCTGCATTAGCAATGGTGCTTGCGGTGAGGATGCTCCCACGGATTTGCGTGTGGCGAACTTCATCGGGAACAATTGGCGGAATCTCAGACCGTACAGCCAATGGAGAAGTCGCGATTTTTACAACGGAGTTCTAGCGAGGACGCCCAGCGACACGACTTATAGGCGAAAGACTGCTTTTCGCATCAATCAGCCCAAAGTAACCAATCCGCAACAGGCCACTTTGCATCACAGTTTATCGAGATGTCTAATTCATCTCACAAGACGCAGCCCTGCAGGCTTGTGAACAATTCCATAGTCTCCCAGCCCTGATCGCACTGCATCCCGAACGTAGGACGGGCACAGATGCGCATAGTGTTTGCGCGTAATCCGCTCGTCGGCGTGTCCCAGCGCCTCCGCAATGACCGCCATCGGCACGCCAGCCATCGCCAGCCGAGACCCATAGGTGTGCCGAAGAATGTGGAAGCCGGCGGGCTCGACGCCAGCTGCGATGCAAGTCTCTCGCATCGGCCTGATCTGGTGCGATGTGCCCAGCTCTCGGCCATGCTGGTTGAGGAAGACAAGTTCATCGGTCCGCTTGCCCACGCAAAGGCTTCGGAAGAGCTGGATACCCTCGTCGCTCAAATGCACGAACCGCGGCCGCCCGCTCTTGGTATCGGGGAACGTCAGCGTCCCGGTCATCAGGTCCACGTCGCGCACACGCACCCTGTGGATCTCGGACCAACGCGCGCCGGTAAGCAGCGCGGCCTGCACAAGGGGCCGGAACCACTCCGGCGCATATTCGACCAGACGATGGATTTCGGGACCGGTGAAGTATCGGATGCGGGGCGCGCTGACCTTCGGATAGGGCTTGACCCGGCGCCAGGCGCTGTCGTCGGCTACCTTGCCCAGCGCGAACGCGCGATTGAGCGCAGCGCGAAGCGGCGTGAACGCCCGGTTGGCGTTCGCCCGCTGCACGCGCGCTGCGTCGTCGCGAAGCGGCCGCTCCTTCGCGACCCCCTTCTTGTTCGCGCGGTAGACCGAACGGCGCGCGGCGATCTTCTCCATGAACGCGCGCAAGCGCTCGGTGGTGAGATCGCTCACCTGCACATTCCTGAACTCGGGCCGCACGAGCCGATCAATGACATAGCGGGTCTTGTCGAGCGACTTGCCGGTGAAGTTCTCGATATAGTCGTCGAGCGCGTCCTCGACCGTGTAGCGCGGACGTCGCCGGCCGGCGTCGCGATCCAGCGCCTCGAACCAGTCCCGGGCCTTGGCCTGCGCGGCTGCAAAGCTCAGCACGTCCGATGTCTCGCCGTCGAACGCATCGTCCGCGGCGCCGAGAAGAAGCTGCTCGCGCGTTCCGTCGGCTGTCCGGTACTTGGCAATCCAGGTTCCGCCCTTGGATCCCTTGCGATAGCCGAGCGCCCTGCCGCGCGTCAGCGCGTGCCAATAGGGCGCGTGGCGCATCGGGAGCAGCGCTCGCGCGCTCCTGCTGTCGAGCCGTTGGTTGCGAACGATACGCGCCATGGCGGGCCTCGCGAACTTACTGCAAAATTACTGCAGAACCGTAGCAGAAAGCCGGTGGACGCGGAAGGACTACTTTACGATAAGTAGCTGATTTTGCACGGATACATACCCGTCCATTTGGACCCCAAAACCCCTGGGGGGCCGTGCTCTCACGGCGAAAACACGGGTTCGAGTCCCGTAGGGGTCACCAATACCGCCATAAGCCTTTGGCATGGCATGATAAATCTTTCATCGCAGCGCGCCCGTTCGATTGGGTCTTACAATCGTATCGCATAGCGGAGGCTGGTCGCGGCCATCCGTCGGCCGGCACAAGCAGCGGCAGCTGCATCGCTGCATGCACCTGCAAACGCGGAGGGCGACCCCAAGCTTTTCGAGTTCAATTGCGATACGCCGACATCGATGCTCGAGGCCGCGGTGATCCAATGGGATTGGAGGAGGCGGTGTTCCCCGAGTTCACCTAGTTCAACAGCCTGCATGAAAAGCTGATCGGACGCTGGGCGGAAATCCGTGCGCGGCTTCTCGATCAGCGGGCCTGGTTCACCCATACGGCCGATCCGTCGCACGCCGTTGCGCGATCGGCGGGTGAGTATCGCCAGGGACTGACCAAGTATCAGCAACTCTATCCGTTGCGTGACTTCGGCAAGCGGCGACCGATACGCTCAAGGAACTGGCACTTGCCTATGCAGCATTGCTGCTGATCTTCACGTTCCTGTTCATGGCGATTGAAGGGCACAACTTCGCCGACAGTCTCTATTGGGCGGGGACCGCCGCGACGTCCACAGGCTATGGCGACATCAGCCCCAAGTCGACAGCGGGAGAAATGCTTGCGCTTGCCTTGATGCACCTCTCCATCTTTGGAGTCGTGCCACTGATCGTCGTGCGTTTGATCGAGCGACTGAATCAGGATCGCGATGCATTCACGCATGAAGAACAAGTGCGGATACCAATACTTCGTCCAATGCTTGCAGGAAGCGTGATCGATCCGTCTTTGAGAAGGGAGGTGGGCCGCCCACTTGCTCGATCCCCGCACGCAGGTCGGCCATGATCGCACGCGTCGCGATGGCGGCGCCGATGGAATTGGCGGTGAATGGTTTCCCGGTCGGAGCCAGCACCGTCGCTCCGGCCTTCAGGCAGCGGTCGGCGAGCAGGATGTCGGCCGTGATCACCACCGTCCCGGCGTCGGCGGTTTCGGCGATCCAGTTGTCCGCTGCGTCGAATCCGCTGTCGACGACCTTGCGGCCGACCAGCGGATGATCGGGCAGGCGCAGATAGCTGTTGCTGACGATGATCACCGGCACGTCGCGGCGAAACGCGACCTTAGATTTCCTCCTTCACCGGACAGGCGTCGGCGTCGACCAGGATGCGGAGCGGATCGCTCACCGCCGTGGCGCGCCCTTGCGATATGGCTTGGCATGATGGCGCGGTGCCGGCCGGTTGGGCCCGTTGCGCTGTGGCCGCGCGCCTTGCACCGGACCCGTCGACGGCTCGATGCGCACGTCGTCGTCCCCCTGGGCGGTGCGAGCGACCGCCGCCTGGAATTTCGCCGCGATCGCGCGCGGGATCTGGAATGCGGTTTCGTTGGGGCCGATGCGGATCGCGCCGACCTCGTTCTTGGTGATGTGGCCTCGGCGGCACAGCAGCGGCAGGATCCAGCGCGGATCGGCGTTCTGCCGGCGGCCGATATCCATGCGGAACCATACTACATCGTCGAAGCCGGGCCGATGTCGTTCCTGTTGCGCGGCGCGCCTCGCTTCCGGCGTCGCTTCGATCAACTCCTCGGGCTGAGGCATCGCCGCGCGGTGCGCGCGGACGAGGGCGGCCGCGATGTCCTCGGGGCTTTTCGCCTGCAGCAACCGCTCGGCGAGCGCGCGGTCCTCGTCGTCCACCTCCACCGGCTCGAGCAGTGCGGCGATCAGCCGTTCGCGGTCGCTCGCGCGGATATCCTCGGGCGTCGGCGCGTTGATCCACTCGACGTTGATCCGTGCGCCGCGCAGCATCGCCTCGACGCGGCGGCGGCGGGGATAGGGGACGATCAGCACGGCCGTGCCCTTCTTGCCTGCGCGTCCGGTGCGTCCCGAACGATGCTGGAGCGTCTCGGCGTCGCGGGGCAGCTCGACATGGATGACGAGGCTCAGCGTCGGCAGGTCGATCCCGCGTGCCGCGACATCGGTGGCGACGCATACGCGGGCGCGGCGATCGCGGAGCGCCTGCAGCGCCGCGTTGCGCTCGTTCTGGCTGTGCTCCCCCGACAGGGCAACGGCGGCGAAGCCGCGCTCCACCAGGCTCGCGTGCAGGTGCCGCACGTTGTCGCGCGTGGCGCAGAACAGCATCGCCGTCTCCGCCTCATGAAGGCGCAGCAGGTTGATCACCGCATGCTCGATGTCCGACGGCGAGACCGTCACCGCCTGATAGGCGATATCGCCATGCCCGCGATCCTCGCCGACGGTCGAGATGCGCAGCGCGTCGCGTTGGTAGCGCCGCGCGAGCGCCACGATCGGCTTGGGCATCGTCGCCGAGAACAGCAGGGTGCGGCGATCGGCAGGCGTCGCGTCCAGGATCTCCTCCAGGTCCTCGCGAAACCCCATGTCGAGCATCTCGTCGGCTTCGTCGAGCACCGCGGCGCGCAGGGCGGAAAGGTCGAGCGCGCCGCGCTCCAGATGGTCGCGCAGCCGGCCGGGGGTCCCCACCACGATATGCGCGCCATGGCCGAGCTGGCGGCGCTCCTTCGCGGCGTCCATCCCGCCGACGCAGGTCGCAATGCGCGCACCGGTGGCGCCGTAGAGCCAGGACAGCTCGCGGCTGACCTGCAGCGCCAGCTCGCGCGTGGGCGCGATGATCAGCGCGAGCGGCTCGCGCGTGGGGATGATGCCGCCGTCCGCACCCAGCAGCTCTCCGGTCATGGCAAGGCCGAAGGCGACGGTCTTGCCCGACCCGGTCTGTGCGGAGACGATCAGGTCGCGCCCCAGCGCCTGCTCCTCCAGCACGGCGGCCTGGACAGGGGTAGGGGAAGCATAGCCGCGCTCGGCAAGCGCCTGGACGAGAGGCTGGGGAAGGTTGGAAAACTGCATGATCGCTCGGGAGATGGGTGGTCGCCGCCGCGCTACAAGGACAAAGCCCGGCACGCGAGCACATTGCTAGGCCATCGGCGCCTCATTGCGCGTCGACGGGGTCCTGTTCGGCAGGCGGAGACGAGCGATCGATCAGGATCTCCTCGGCTCGTGCACGCGCGGCCGCCTCTTCACGCGTGCGCGCGTCGAGCTTGCCGAAGATCGAAGAAACGTGGTGGTCGACGGTCTTGGCGAAGACGAACAGCCGTTCGCCGGTCTCCTTGTTGGTCCAGCCCTTCGTTGCCTGCTATCGCCGCTGCCTTGTCTCGTCCATTTCGTTAAATGAACATGCTTCGAGGGTCGCCGCCGAAGCGGTTCGCGGTCCGATCCCGTGTCGTCAATCGACCCCGCGATCCGGCGCGATCATGCGCCCGACGCCCCCGCGATCGTTGCGGGCGACGCGGGCAAGCTCGAGGGCGCGGTCGAGATCGGCCGGCGTGCCGCTCCGCCCATGCACGCCGACGATCGTTCGCACCGGCAGCTTTTCCCGCGCGATGAACGCCGAGAGCTCCTGGCCGGTCGCGAACGCGGCGGGGACGGTGCCACGCTCGGGCAGGTAGAACAGGTCGCCCTGGAACAGCGTGCCCGATCCCGGATCGAAGCCCACCAGCATCGTGCCGGAATGGCTGCTCGCGATCGGATCGATGCGAACCGGGCGCCCGCCGAGGTCGAGCGTCGTCCTGGTCGTGACCTCATGCATCCGCGCCGGCGTCCGGTCCCCGAACTGCCGCCGCAGCGCCGCGCTGCCGCCGGCGCCGACGAAGATCTCGGCGTCGGCATAGACGGGCAGGCCGGCGACATGGTCGCGATGGACGTGTGAGAGGACGACATGGGTCACCTTGCGCCCCGGCGCGGTCTGCTCGATCAGCGCGCGGACCGTCTGCGCTTCCTCGGGGCTGACCGAGGGATCGAACAGCACGATGCCGCGGCTGCCGACCACGAAGCCGGCATGATAGCCCGAGCCGGCCCCATCGATGCGGTAGGCACCGCTGCCGAGCGCGGTGGCGCGCAGCGGTCCCGCCGGCGTTGCGGGACGATAGGCGGAATCGATGGTCAGTAGCGACCGGTCTTCCGGCCGGGCCGGACGAGTGATGATCGTATCCCAGCGCGCGACAAGATGGCCATCGCGCGTATAGGCGACCTGGCTCGGCCCATAGCGATAACGCTCGGCGCCGATCTGCGCCTCAGTCAGCGCGCCCGCCGTAGTATCGAGGCTCAGCGTGACCGGACGGCCGGCGCGATCGGTGAAGCGCACTTCACCCGCATTGGTCTCATGCTTGGCCGCAAGCGCATCGCACGCCGCCAGGCCCGGCACGAGCATCCGGAGATCGGCGCCGTCCTTGATCGAGCTTGCCGCATCGTCGCGCTGCAGGACGTCGCCGTCCCGCCAACCGAGCTCGTCGACGGTCGACTCGCCTTCCGCCGTGCCGACGGTGCGGTAGCGGAACTCGATCTGGCCGGGATAAACGGTCGAGGTGCGCAGCAGGAAGTTATCGCCCGGCAGCAGCAGCATCGATTGGCGTGCGTCGATCGTCGTGACCGGCTCGCCGGGATCGTAGCCCTGCTCGGGCGTGAACCGGCTGCCGGCGAGATCGACGAGCACCCCCTGCTCGACCGGGCGGCATAACGCCGCGAGCGATTCGTCCGCAGCGCCGCTTCCGCCGAAGCTCAGGATGCCCAGGGTCGCGAGCAGTGGCAGCATCATTCTCTCCTAGCCGGTAGGGCAGTGTCGTCGGGGTTTTGAACGCGAACTTCCCTGGTCGATTCAGCGTAGAGCGCCGGCAGCCGCTATGCACCCGTTTCATTCCTTCACGGAAGGGTCCAAGAACTTCGAAGGCAGACCCATTCAGCGAAAGGTTGGAGCGCCAAATAGCCGCGCGGGTGGCAGGTTCCTGATACCTGCCGTTCATTGATCTGCTTCGGAAATGCAGCAGGCGTTGCGTTCAGAAGCGCTGGCTCAGCCCGCGGCCGTCGCCCGGGCGTATCGCATCGGCGGCATTCCGACATGGCGGGTGAAGGCCGTGCTGAACGTGCTCGCCGAACCATAGCCGACCTGCGCAGCAACATGTTCGATCGCCAGCTCACGGCTACGCAGCAGACGCTTGGCGAGAGCCATGCGCCAAGCCAGCAGATATTCCATCGGCGGCAGCCCGACGATGCGGCTGAACCGAGCGAAGAACGCCGAGCGCGACATTGCTGCCTCGGCGGCGAGATCGGCGACGGTCCAGCCGTGCGCCGGCCGCGCATGCATGGCGCGCAAGGCAGCCACCAGGCGATCGTCGGAAAGCCCGCGCGCGACGCTCGGCACCGATGCGATGTCGGTACCGCAGCGCAGCGCCTCGATCAGCAGCACTTCGAGCAGGCGTTCCAGCACCAGTTCGCGCCCCGGTCGCGATTGCCGCGTCTCGTCGCCGACCAGGTGCAGCAATTGCGTGAGCCTTGGCTCGCCGCGGGCGACGACCATCGACGGCAGCAGGGAAACGAGCAGGGCCGCATCGGGCGATGCGAAGCTGCATAATCCCACCTGCATCCTGAGATTGACCGGCTCATGCGCGGGCCCGACCCGGAACCGGCCCTCGCCGAGCTCCGTCGGCACCATGTCGATGCCATGTGGCGGCGCATCGATGCTCTCGATCATCTGATCGTTGGTCGAAGGCGACAACACGAAATCGCCGGCGCGCACGATGATCGGTGGGCGGCCCGCAGCGACCACCCGGCACTGGCCTTCGAGGACCGCGAAATAGACGGGCTTGCCCTCGACGTCGCGGTTGATGCGCCAGCGCCCGGCATATTCGACCAGTTTTGAGAAGCTGGCCGACGGCTGGAGCAGAGTGACGATCTCAGCGAGCGGATCGGTAGGCATATCAGGACTATCGCTAACTGATTCGAGATTTTCGCGCATAGAAGGTCCTACAGGCGATGGCTATCTCCGGAGCCCCACGACAACCATCCCGGAGTTCTCATGCCCACTGTTCTGATCACCGGCTGTTCCTCGGGCTTCGGCCTCGAAACCGCGAAGCTGTTCCTCGAGAAGGGCTGGAAGGTCGTCGCCACGATGCGCAATCCCAGGGACGGCATCCTCCCGACGTCCGACAACCTCGTCGTCCTCCCGCTCGACGTCACCGATCCGGCCAGCATCGCCAGCGCTTTCGAGAAAGCCGGCGACATCGACGTGCTGGTCAACAATGCAGGGTTCGGCGCCGCGGTGCCGATCGAGCTGATCGACCCGGAGACCGCGCGCCAGCTGTTCGAAACCAATATGCTCGGCACGCTGGCGACGGTTCAGGCGGTGCTGCCCAAGTTCCGCGCGCGCCGCGGCGGAACGATCATCAACGTCACCTCCACCGCGACGCTGAAGCCGCTGCCCTTGGTCAGCGTCTACCGGGCGAGCAAGGCGGCGGTGAATGCGCTTACCGAGAGCCTCGCGGTCGAAATGGAGCCGTTCGGTGTCCGCGTGCATATCGTCCTTCCCGGCCGCTCGCCGGAGACCAGCTTCGGCGACAACGCGATGCCGCACCTGCGCGGGCTCGATAACCCCGACTACAAGCCGCTGATCGAGGGCATGATCGCCAATTTCCGCGAGGATACGGGTCCGGTTACCCATGCGGTCGATGTGGCGGAGGCGGTCTGGCAGGCGGCTACCGATCCCAGCGCGCCCCTCCGGATTCCGGCCGGCGAGGACGCGGTGCAGTGGATGGCCGAGGCTCGTTGACCCGCTCTCAGCCTTCTTGCGAGGATGTCGGCGGGGCCGCCGTTGAGCGGCCCCGCCCGGCAATCTCGCGATCACCGGCGCTTACGCCTCGGCCACTCCTTGGCCGGCTACGAGTTCCGATGCGAAGGTATGATAGGAGTGCAGCGGACGGCCCAGCATGACGATGAGGCGCTCGACGTCGCCGGCCTCGGGGATCATGCCGTCACTGACATAGCGTTCGGCCATCAGGCGCATCTCATAGGCCGTCCATTTCGGCATGAAAGTCGCCATGTTCTGCTCGAACCCGCTCGGATCGTCGCCGCCATAGACGACCGGCCGGCCCAGCACGTCCGACCAGATTGCCGCCACGTCCGTGCCGGTCAACGTATCCGGGCCGACCAGGTTGATGATCTCGACCGGCAGCTTGGCGGATGCCCGGTCGCGGCGGATGAGCTCGATTGCGGCCACCTCCGCGATGTCGCGGGCATCGACCATGGCGATGCCCTTGCTGCCGATGGGCATCGGATAGACGCCGTGGTTGAGGATCACGTCCTTGATCATGTGCTCGTTGTCGATGAAGTAGGACGGCCGCAGGATCGTGGCACTGAAGCCCATCGCCTCGATCATCCGTTCGGCGCCCGATTTCACCGCGAAGTGCGGCACGTTGACGAACCGATCCGCGTGGATCACGGACAGGTAGACGACGCGGTCGACGCCTGCTTCACGGGCGAGATTGAGGGTGATGAGCGCCTGGGTGAACTCGTCCCCGGTGACCGCATTGAGCAGGAACAGCGTGCGGACATCGGCGAAGGCGGCGCGCATCGCATCGATGTCGAGCAGGTCGCCCTTCACCACCGCCACGCCGGACGGGACATTCGCCTTTGCGGGATCGCGGGTCAGGACGCGCACCTCGGCGCCGCGCTTCACGAGCTGGTCGACGACATGGCGACCGACACGGCCGGTAGCGCCGGTAACAAGAATGGTCATTGGGCTTCTCCTGGGTTTGTCATGATCGACGACCCGGAAATTAGTGATCCAGATTCGTCCCAATAGCCGCTATATATGGACAGACCGTCTCACTGGTGGAACGCATGGATCTGCTTGCTCTTGCCGACTTCAACCTCGTCGCCAGGCATGGCGGCTTTGGACGCGCCGCCCGCGCCGCGGGGCGCCCCAAGGCCACCCTGTCGCGGCGGGTCGCGGAACTGGAGGCGGACCTCAACCTGCGGCTGTTCGAGCGCGGCGCCCGCGATTTGAAGCTCACCGAGGAAGGGCGCGCACTCCACGAGCGCACCGCGGCACTGCTCACCGAACTCGGCGAGACGGCAGCGGCGATCGCCTCGGGCGGCGACAGGCCGCGCGGTCATTTGCGGATCAGTGTCCCGCTGTTGTTCTCGCAGACGGCAATGGGAAAGCTGGCTGCCGGGTTCGCGCTGGCATATCCCGAGGTGCGCCTGGAGGTCACCACCGACGATCGCGCGGTCGACATGATCGAGGAGGGCTATGATCTGGTGATCCGGGTCAATCCGCGCACCGACGAGACCCTGGTGGGCCGGCCCTTTCTGCACGATCGGCTGGTCGTGGTGGGGAGGCCTGATCTCGCTCGGCCGGACGGCACTGCCGTCTCCGCGGTCGTGCGCGGATCGGCTGATCCGGGTAACATCTGGATGATGACGACGGCTCGCGGTCCGTCACCTCTTGCGATCGATCCTGTCCTGTCTCTCTCTTCGCTGGTCATGGTCCGTGACGCGGTCCGGCTGGGCATCGGCGTCGGACGCCTGCCCCTCTCGCTGGTGAGCCGCGATCTTGCTGGCGGCCGGCTGGTTCAATGGGGCGAGGTTGAGGGTCCGGATATTACGCTGTGGACCTTGTACCCGTCGCGGCGGCTGCTGAGCGCTCGCGTGTCCGCCTTCCTGACCTACCTCAAGAAGCAATTTCCCAAAGGGACGCCCGACGAGCTGGCAGCCTTCATCGACTAGCGAAAGGCGCGCGGATTTCGCTTCACTGATTTCCGAATCTGGTGGAACGTGGCGGTACAGCCGTAATGCGTGACATCGCCCGTGCGGAATCGGGTCGGGCTTTCGGGAGAGACAAGATGCGTAGATTATCCGGTGCCGGCCTCTTCCTTCTGGCGCTGACGGCGACTCCGGCGCTGGCCGACCACCATGATACCGCATCCAACACGCTCACCGCCCGGGAGCGCGCCGAAGGCTGGCAGCTGCTGTTCAACGGCCGCGACCTCGCCGGCTGGCGATCCTACACCGGCGGCGCGCCCGCCTCGTCGTGGACGGTACGCAACGGCGTGCTGATGCTGACGGCGAGCAGCGGCAAGATGAGCGGGGCGGACCTGGTCACCGCCGACAGCTATGGCGCGTTCGAGCTGACGCTCGACTGGAAGGTCGAGCGCGGCGGCAACAGCGGCGTTCTCTATCTCGCGCGGAACGTGCCGCAGACCAGGTACATCTACGAGACCGGCCTGGAGATGCAGATCCTGGACGATGCCGGGCACCCCGACGGCAAGATCCCGTCGCATCGCGCCGGCGCGCTCTACGACCTGACGGTGCCGCCGCCGGGCGCGGCACATCCGGCCGGGAGCTGGAACCACGCGCGGCTGCGCGTCGAGCCGGGGCGTATCCGGCAATGGCTGAACGGCAAGCTCACCGCCGACGTCACCTTCGGCGATGCCGCGTGGCGGAAGCGGGTGGCGGCGTCGAAGTTCGCGACCATGCCGTTGTTCGGCACCTTTCCCAGCGGCGTGATCGGCCTGCAGGACCATGGCGAGCCGGTCGCGTTCCGCAACATCAAGCTCCGCCGGCTCGACGCGCGGGGCATGGACGCCAAGGCAGGCGCCCGGTGACGTCCGGCGCGCTCGATCCGGCAGCCGCCGCGGCCGACGTCATCATCGTCGGCTCGGGCGCCGCGGGCGGCATGGCGGCCTATAGCCTGACCAAAGCGGGCCTGCGTTGCCTGATGCTGGAGGCGGGCCGCGACTATGACCCGCAGGCCGAGGTCAACATGTTCGCGCCCGAGAGCGACGCGCCGCTGCGCGGGGCCGCCACGCCCGACAAGCCGTTCGGCTATTTCGATGCGACGGTGGGCGGCGGGTGGCAGGTCGACGGCGAACCCTACACCATGCAGGAGGGCACCGACTTCCGCTGGTACCGCTCGCGGATGTTGGGCGGGCGGACCAACCACTGGGGCCGGCACGTGCCGCGTTGGGGACCCTATGACTTCAAGCCCTTCTCGCGCGACGGGCTCGGGGTGGATTGGCCGATCGGCTATGACGACGTCGCCCCCTTCTACGACCGCGTCGAGCGGATGATCGGCGTCAACGGCGGACGGATCGAGCTGGAGAACCATCCGGATTCGCCCGCGGGCTGCCTGATGCCGCCGCCCAAGCCGCGCGTTACGGAAATGCTCATCAAGGCGGCTGCCGAAAGCCTGGGCATCCCGGTGCGGCCGGCGCATACCGCCGTGCTGACGCGCGACATGCCCGACGACGTCGCGCCGCGCAGCGCCTGCTTCAACGCGACGCCCTGCACGCGTGGCTGCACGATCGGGGCGATGTTCCAGACGACCACTTCCTTCCTGCCGATGGCGAAGGCCACTGGGCGGCTGACGATCGTGACCGACGCGATGGTTTCGCGCGTGGTGATGGGTGCGGCCGGCCGAGCCGCCGGGGTCGAGTATGTCGACCGCAAGACGGGCGTCCGCCACCAGGCAAAGGCGAGGGCCGTGGTGCTTGCGGCGGGGACGTGCGAAACCACGCGGCTGCTGCTCAATTCGGGCGACGGCGAACGGCCCGGCGGCCTCGCCAATTCCTCCGGCCAGGTCGGGCGCAACCTCACCGATTCGACGGGCGCGTCCTTCCGCGCCTATGTCCCCGCGCTCGCCGACCGCCCGCGCTACAACGAGGACGGCATCGGCGGGCAGCACATGTACATCCCCTTCTGGCTGTACCAGCAGCAGAAGCGCGGCGAGCTGGACTTCGCCCGCGGCTATCATTTCGAGCTCGGCGGGCGGTTCGGCATTCCGCCGGCGGCCGCGCTGCCGCGCGTGTGGGGGCCGGCGCTCAAGAAGGCGGTGCGCAGTGCCTCGGGTGCCACCATCGGGATGACGCTGCGCGGCGAGATGATCCCCAACAAGGACAGCTATTGCGAGATCGATCCCGCGGTGAAGGACCGGTTCGGCATCCCGGTGCTGCGGTTCGCCTTCCGCTGGTCGCAGAACGAGCTGAACCAGGTCGCGCACGGGCAGCGGACCGCGCATGCCGTCTTCAAGCGGATGAACGCCGTGATCCTCGATCCCGCCCTGCCGCCCGAGAAGATCATCACCGCCGGCGGCGAGATCATCCACGAGCTGGGCACCGCGCGGATGGGCGCGGACCCGCGGTCGTCGGTGGTCGACAGCTATGGCCAGACCTGGGACGTCGGCAATCTGGTGCTCATGGACGGCGCGATCTTCGCCTCCGGCGCGCACAAGAACCCGACGCTCACCATCCTCGCGCTGGCGCTGCGCGCTTCCGAGCGGCTTGCCGAGCGTTTCAAGTCAGGAGCCTTCGCTTGACCCCGTCGCGCCGCGCCACCTTGCAATGGATGATGTCCGCGGCGATGCTTCCGCTCGCGCGCTGGTCGCCGCCGGCGATGGCCGCCGAAAGCGGTGCTGCCCCGCCGTTCGACATCGTCGCGGACTGGCCCGATACGTTGCCTGAGCCGCCACCGGCCAAGGGCTATGGCCGCGATCCCGATCTGACCAAGCCCGTGGCGCCCTGGCCGCTGACCCTCAGCAAGGCGCAGCGCACGACCGTCGATCTGCTGGGCGACCTGATCCTCCCCGCCGACGAGCGGTCGCCGGGTGCCGGCACGCTCGGTGTCGGGGCGTTCGTGGACGAATGGATCAGCGCACCCTATCCGATCCAGCGGGCGGACAGGGCGCAGGTGCTCGGCGGGCTGATCTGGCTCGACGCGCAGAGCCGGGCGATGCACGGCGCCGCATTCGATGCGATCACGCCGGCACAGCGTGTCGAGCTGCTGGACGCGCTGACCGCTGCGGCGCCTGCCGCCAAGATGACGGCGCCCGTCGCCTTCATGGATACGCTGCGGTATCTCTTCGTCCTGGGCTTCTACAGCTTGCCGGAAGGCAAGGCCGACATGGGCTTCATCGGCGACCAGCCGACGCCCGGCGATTATCCCGGGCCGACACCGGAGGCGCTGGCGCATTTCGCTGAGGTGGTCGATCGGTTGGGATTGAGAGAGTCCTAGATCCGAACTCGGATAACCTCTTCCGTCCCGCACTCATACAAATTGACCATGGACGATGAAGATGATTCTGATGGTGGCTCCATCCGGAGAGTAACAAATCTGTTTTGTTTATCAGTATCGTAGATGGATAAAACGCCTCCCGTAGGGGCACCGGCGGAGCGTTTCGGCTTCCGCTTTGCGCGCCCGGCGTTCCCCGCATATATTGGGATCAGGCTTCGGACGAAGATTGCTTACGCCCGACATCAGGAAGGAACGCGGTGAGCAGGCCGATCGCCGGCAGGAACGCGCAGAGCTGATAGACCGTCTCGATGCTGGTCCGGTCGGCGATCCAGCCGAGCGCGGCGGCGCCGAGACCGCCCATGCCGAACGAGAAGCCGAAGAACAGGCCGGAGATCATGCCGACCTTGCCGGGCACGAGTTCCTGCGCGAACACGACGATCGCCGGGAAGGCCGAGGCCAGGATCAGGCCGATCGCGATGGTGAGCGGCGCGGTCCAGAACAGGCCGACGTGGGGCAGCAGCACCGTGAACGGCAGCGCGCCCAGGATCGAGAACCAGATCACGTACTTGCGGCCGAAACGGTCGCCGAGCGGGCCTCCGGCGACGGTGCCGACCGCGACCGCGGCGAGGAAGGCGAACAGGTGGAACTGCGCGTCCTGCACCGACACGCCGAACCGGTGGATCAGGTAGAAGGTGAAATAGCTGGTGAGGCTGGCGAGATAGACATATTTCGAGAAGATCAGCGCCAGCAGGATCGCAATGCCCCTGACGGCATGTCCCTTCGGCAGCTCGTACACCGCCGATGCCCCGTCGCCGGCCTTCAGGCGGACGAGGCCGTGATGGCGATACCAGGCGGCGACGTTCCACAGCACCGCGCCTGACAGCAGCGCCATCAGGGCGAAGAAGGCGAGGCTCGACTGGCCCCAGCGCACCACCACCAGCGCCGCCGCGAGCGGGCCCAGCGCCTGGCCGGCGTTGCCGCCGACCTGAAACAGCGACTGGGCGAGCCCGTGCCGTCCGCCCGCCGCCATCCGCGCGACGCGCGAGGATTCGGGGTGAAAGACCGACGATCCCACACCGAGCAGCGCCGCGCCGAGCAGCACAAGGCCATAGCTGTGCGCGATCGACAGCACCGTCAGGCCTGCAAGCGAGAACAGCGTGCCGCCGGGCAGCGCGAACGGGCTCGGCCGCTTGTCGGCATAAAGGCCGATCAGCGGCTGCAGGATCGAGGCGGTGATCTGATAGGCGAGCGTCACCAGACCGATCTGACCGAAGCTCAGCCCCAGATCGGTCTTGAGCCCCGGATAGATGGCCGGGAGCAGCGACTGCATCATGTCGTTGAGCATGTGGCAGAAGCTGATCGCGACGATGACACCGAACGCCGTGCCTGTCGCCGCCACCCGAGGCTTCGCTACCGCCCTCATCTCGTTCATCGCTGCTCCTTTCGCGGACGGAGCGATTAGCCCTTCCCATCGCGTCCCGCTTCTCCATATGGGCCATTCGATTTTGAGATCGGGACAGACATGCAGCAGCGCTATTCGCACGATTATGAGGATGTGCCGCGGCCGGTCGTCGGGATCGGCAACGACTATCCGCCGTCGTTCGAGCTGGCCGAACACCGGCATCGGCGCGGCCAATTCCTCTATGCGGCGAGCGGCGTGGTCGCGGTCAGCACGCCGGACGGGGCCTGGGTGGCGCCGCCCGAGCGCGGCGTCTGGATACCGGCGGGAATGCCGCATGCGGTGCGCATGGTCGGCGCGGTGCAGACCCGCAGCGTCCTGATCGAGCCCGAAGCCTGCCCGGCGCGTGGGCGTACCTGCGGCGTGGTCGCCGTCTCTCCCTTGCTGCGCCAACTCCTCGTCGTGGCGGCGGAGGTGCCGGCCGAGTATGACGAGGATGGGCGCGACGGGCTGGTAATGAAGCTGCTGGTCGCAGAGCTCGACCGGGCGCCGGTCATCCCGCTGGCGGTGCCGTTCCCGCGTCATCCCGCGCTGGCGGCGCGATGCCAGGCGTTCCTCGAGCGGCCGCAGGCGACCGCCACCATCGATCAATGGGCCGATGCGCTGGCGATGAACCGCCGCCGCTTCACGCGGCTGTTCCGGCGCGAGACGGGCATGAGCTTCGCCGAGTGGCGGCAGCAGGCCTGCCTGTCGGTCGCGCTGCCGAGGCTCGCGGCGGGCGAGCCGATCACGGCGATCGCGCTCGACCTCGGCTATGACGGGCCGGCCAATTTCTCGACGATGTTCAAGCGCGTGCTGGGGGTGCCGCCGAGTCGCTACTGTCGATAACCCGTCAATCCGCCCAGGCGGCGTCGTCGATGTGGAGCTCCGCGGCCGGGCGGCTGCCCCAGTCGTCGATCCTGGCGCGCCCGGCGAGCCAGAGGCGGCGGTGCGACGGCGCGCCGAGCAGCGCGGCGCCGAGCGCGGTGTCGGCGGCGCGGAAGGCGACCGCCTTGAGGCTGCGGCCGTCGTCGCCCGCCGCGATCGTGCGGACGTGGCCGTTGCCGACCACGTCGACCTTGACCAGCCGCACCGGCCCCGCCGCGACGCGCGGGGCGGGCCAGCCCATGCCATAGGGGCCGCCGGCCTCCAGTGCGGTGACGAGGTCGGGGCAGACTCCGCCCGGCGCCAGCACCGAATCGATCAGCAGCGCGCGGTCGTCGGCAGCGCGGGCGACCGGCTCGGCGAGGCGCTCCTCGAGGAAGTCGGCGAAGGCGTCGAGCCGGTCGGCGGCGACGGTGAGCCCGGCCGCCATGGCATGGCCGCCGCCGGCGACGAGCAGGCCGTGCTCCCTGGCCGACAGCACCGCCGCACCGAGGTCGACGCCGGCGATCGAACGGCCCGATCCCTTGCCGATGCCCGCCTCGTCGAGTGCGATGACGATGGCGGGGCGGTTGAGCTTTTCCTTGAGCCGACCCGCGACGATCCCGATCACGCCGGGATGCCAGCCGGCGCCTGCGACGACCGCGACGGCGCGGTTGCCCTTGGCGTGGATCATCTCCTCGGCGGCAACCTGGACGCCGGCCTCGATCGCTCGGCGTTCCTCGTTGAGGCGATCGAGCTCCTGCGCGATCACGCGTGCTTCGTCAGGATCATCGGTGGTGAGCAGGCGCACGCCGAGGTCCGACTTGCCGACGCGGCCGCCGGCATTGATGCGCGGGCCGAGCGCGAAGCCGAGATCGCTCGCGGTCGGCGCGCGGGTGAGGCGGGAGGCCTCGATCAGTGCGGCGATGCCGGGATTGCGCCGCTGGGCCATGACCTTGAGCCCTTGGGCCACGAAGGCGCGGTTGAGGCCGCGCAACGCCGCCACGTCGGCGACGGTGCCGAGCGCGACCAGATCGAGCAGGTCGAGCAGGCGCGGTTCCGGATGCTCGGCGAACCAGCCGCGTTGCCTCAGCTCGCGCAGCAGCGCGGCGCCGAGCAGGAAGGCGACGCCGACCGCGGCGAGGTGGCCGTGCGCGGCGCCGTCGGTCTCGTCGAGGCGGTTGGGATTGACGACCGCATGGGCGACGGGAAGCGCGGCGGCGCATTTGTGGTGGTCGACGACGATCACGTCGACACCGGCCCCGCGCGCCATTTCCAGCGCCTCGAACGCCTGCGCGCCGCAGTCGACGGTGACGATCAGGCTCGCGCCTTCGCGCGCCAGCCGCACGAGCGCCTCGCCCGAGGGGCCGTAGCCCTCCATCAGCCGATCGGGGATATAGGGGCGGGGCGCCAGGCCGAGATCGCGCAGCAGCCGCACCATCAGCGCGGCCGAGGTGGCGCCGTCGACGTCATAGTCGCCGAACACCGCGACCGTCTCGCGCGCGGCGACAGCGTCGGCGAGGCGGGCGGCGGCGCGGTCCATGTCGCGGAAGATCGAGGGATCCGGCATGAAGCCGCGGATGCTGGGCGTCCGGTAGGCGTCGAGCCCGTCGCGCGGGCAGCCGCGGGCGAGCAGCAGCGTCGTGACGAGATCGTCCGGCACCAGCCCGTCGCGGGCATCCGCCGCCAGGCCACGCCAGCGCCAGGGCTGGCCGAGGATCGATCGCTGGATGCCGAGCACGGGAGTCATCGATATGACTTAGCTCGACAGAAGGGGCGAGGGTAGGGTGACCAGTGCCCCAATCTCACCGTCACCCCGGCCTTGTGCCGGGGTCCACCGAGCGGCTGATCCAAGACTCGAGCCTCTTGTGCATAGGTTGCGGCACCGTGGACCCCGGCACAAGGCCGGGGTGACGGTGGTGTGCGGGTCAGCGCGGCTTGTACCAATGGTCTTCGCGGAACCATTTGGTGACGATGTATTTGACGCCCTTCGTCACCGCCATGCCCTCGTGGAGCGTATTGGTGTTGGGGCTGCCATCGGGCTTCATGTTGTTCCAGGCGAGCAGCATTCGCTTGCGCGGCGGTACCCGGACGCCTGCCTGCGGGAACCAGGTGGCGCCGCCTTCCTCGACGTCGCTGAGGTAGATCATCGCGGTCCAGGTGCGCTGGCCGCCCTCCGCCTTCATCCGTGGCCAATAGTCGGCGGTCTCGTGGAAATAATCGTGGTGCGCGCGGAATTGCTGGCCGGGGGCGTAGCGCTGGCCCTGCATCGTCTCGCCATAAGGGGGATCGATGCCGAGCAGATCGGCGATCCGCTCGTCGATCGGACGCACCAGCGGCGAGAATCGGTCAAGGTCGCAGCTTTCGCTGGTCCGGAAATTGGGATCGCTCGAATAGGCGAGCAGGGTCGAGGGGCGGCGGCCTGCGTCGATCAGCCGGATGAGCGTGTCGCACTCCGCATCGGTGATGAAGTCCTGATGATAGAAGACGTCGGCGGTCTCGACCTTGGCGCGCTTGACCTTGGGATTCGCCTCCAGCCGCGCGACCACGCTCGCGCCGAACTGGGCGCGGGTGCGGGACGGCGATCCTGCCTTTTTCTCAACCACGTTCATGATCCCGACCATGGCGCGGGGAGCATCAAAATCAAGGGGCCGGCCCTCGCGGACCGGCCCCTCGGCGCGTGATCGGGTCAGCTTACCAGAAGATGTCGTAGATCACGTCGACCACCTCGCCCGTGTCCATATCCACCAGCAGCGCGTCGTTGTAGTAGCGCACCCAGCGATAGGGGCCATAGGCCGGCGGCAGGCGATATTCCCAGGGATCTGCGATCCAGTAGTTCTGGGCGAACAGAATGGAGTTCAGCGTCACGCCGATGCTGAACCGGCGATAGCCGTAGTCCCAGCCGTAAGGCGCATAATAGCGCGGTAGGCGATAGGCATAGCGGTTGCGCGAGCGCCAATCCCGCCAGTTGTAGCGGTTGTCGTTGCGCCAGCCGCGGTTCCAGTTGCCGCGCCGATCCCAGTCCCGCCGGTCCCAGTCGCCCCGGTTCCAGTTGCGGCGATCCCAGTCGCGCCTGTTCGAGTCGCCCCGGCGGTCCCAGTCGCGGCGCTGGTTCCAGTCGCCCCGCCGATCCCCGTCGCGGCGCTCGCTGCTCCAGTTGCGGCGATCATTGTCCCGGTTGCGGTCCCATTGCCCATCGCGACGATCGCGATTCCAGTCGCGGCGGCCGTCGCCGTCGCGGTCACCGCGCGGCACGCCGGGAGTGGCGTTCACCGGAGGCCGGTTGTCGTCGCGGCGGAAATCAGGCCGGCGGTCGCCCTGCCAGCGGCGGCCGAAGCCGTCGCCGTCGTTCCCGCCCGACCGGAAGGCGGGGCGCGCCTGGCCGTCGGGTCGCTGGAACTGCGGGCGGCCCTGGAACTGCGGACGGTCGAAGCGCCGCCCGCCATTGTCGAAGCTGCGCGACGGAGCATTTTGCGGAGCACTCGGGCGCGACCAGTCGGGGCGCTGACCGCTCCGCTGGAAACGCTCGCCGCCACCGCCGTTGCCGCGCGGCTGCTCGGCCCGAGGAGAGCCGCCACGGTCGCCGCCGCCTCGGCCGCGCCATTCCTGCGCACTGGCGGCGATCGGCGCCAGCGCAGTCGCCGCGATCAGCGCGGCCAGAATCGCCTTATTCATGTTCGTGTCACTCCACGGCCGGTCGCCCGGCACACGTCTCGATGGCACGCTTATTGCCGGAGGAGCGATGAGCGATGGCTGAATTGGGCTGAAAGCAATCTGTCAGGAAGTCGGCCGCTTCGGCGGCGGCGGAGCGAGCGCCGGGACCGCTCGGGCTGCCTCGGCGGGATCGGTGTCAGGCCGCGGCGTGGTGTCGATCGTCTCGTCGCCGCGCGCGATCGCCGCCGCCTGCTGGATCGCGGCGACGATCCGGGGATAGCTGCCGCAGCGGCAGAGATTGGTGATCGCCGCCTTGATCTGGTCCTCGCCGGGATTGCGATTGGCGCGGATCAGCGCCTGAGCGGTCATCACCAGGCCCGGGATGCAATAGCCGCATTGTCCGACGTTGGAGGCTAGGAATGCTTGTTGCACCGGGTGGCTGCGGTCGCGCGATAGGCCCTCGATGGTGGTGACGAAGACGCCTTCGATGTTGCCGATGGCGACGGTGCAGGAGCGGACAGCCTTGCCGTCGATGTCGACCGTGCACGCGCCGCACTCGCCGGTGCCGCAGCCGTATTTGGTGCCGGTGAGATTGGAGGCGTCGCGCAGCGCCCAGAGCAGGGGCGTGGCGGGGTCCAGCTCATATTCGACCGGCTGGTTGTTGACGGTGAAGCGGGTCATCGGCGTCCACTCTAGCCCGTCCGACGATCCATTGGAACGCGCGCCGCGCTACGGCCATTGGAACGCGCGCCGCGCTGCGGGGTTGTCGGGCGGAAGCCCCAGGCGATGGAGTGCGGCAATGGCAAAGGTGCTTGGACAGTTCACGATCACGCAGGAAGCCGACGGCTACCTGCTCCATGTCGAGGACGAGGACGGCGAGACCGTCGAATACAGCGCGACCTACGAGCAGCTCGACCTGATCAGCGAGGCGATCGAGGAGCAACTCGACCTGGACGAGGAAGAGGCGCTCGGCCTCGACGAGGACGAGGACGAAGCCGTCGACGACGAGTGATCAGCGGGTCCGCGGCGTCGGCGTGGCGGCCGGTTCTGGCGACAGCGGCTTCGGGCCTTCCGGCGTCGCATCGAGCAACGCGTCGCCGCCCAGCGTGCGGTAGAGGTCGACGAGATTGGTGGCGCGATCCAGCCGCGTGCCGACGTAGCTGCGCTGTGCCGAATAAAGCGAGCGCTGCGCATCGAGGCTCTGCAGGAAGGTGTCGATGCCGCCGCGGTAGCGAGCATAGGACAGGTCGTAATTGTCCTGCGCCGCCGTCACCAGGCTGCGCTGCGCCGTTTCCTGATCTGCGATGGTGCCGCGGCGGGCGAGCGCGTCGGAGACCTCGCGGAAGGCGGTCTGGATCGCCTTCTCGTAGGTCGCGACCGCCGCATCGCGCTGCGCGCGCGCCTGGAGCAGGTCGCCGCGCGCGCCGCCCGCGTCGAAGATGTTGTAGTCGATGCCGCCCGAGGCGTTCCAGGTGAAGCGGTCGCCGTCGAACAGCGATCCCAGCGCCGTGCTGGCGAAGCCGAGCAGCCCCGTCAGGCTGATGCGCGGGAACAGCGCCGCGCGCGCCGCGCCGATGCGGGCATTGGCGGAACGGAGCTGGTATTCGGCCTGGACCACGTCCGGCCGGCGCAGCAGCACGCCCGAATCGAGCCCGGCGGGCAATTCCGCCAGCGTCGGCGCCGCCTCGTCGATCGAGGCGGGGAGCTGCGCCGGGTCGATCGGCGCGCCGACGAGGAGCTGGAGCAGGTTGACGTCCTGCGCGAGCGCGGTGCGCTGCGCCGCCATATCGGAGCGGGCCTGGGCCTCGGTCTGCTCGGCCTGGCGGAGGTCGGTGCGCGGCGCGATACCGCCCTCCAGCCGCAGCCGTGTCAGGCGGACGCTTTCCTGCGCGTTCTTCGCCGTATCTTCCGCCAGCGCGAGCAGGCTCTTGTCGGCGGCATAGGTGAGCCAGGCGTTGGCGATGTCGCCGACCAGCGTGAGCCGGGTCGCGCGCGCCGCCGCCTCGGTCGCGAAATAATCCTCCAGCGCGGCGCGGCTCTGCGAGCGGACGCGGCCGAACAGGTCGACCTCGAAGGCGGTGATGCCGACGTTGGCCGAATAGCTTTCGCGTACGTCGTTGCTCGAGCCGGCGTTCTGGGCGTTGGTGCCGCCCTTGCTCGCGCCCGCGCTCGCCCCGGTGCCGACCGTCGGAAACAGCGTGCTCCGCTGTGAGCGATAGGCGCCACGTGCTGCGGCGATGTTGGCGGCGGCGACGCGCAGGTCGCGATTGTTGGCGAGCGCCTGCTCAACCAGCGCCTGGAGGCGCGGGTCGCGGAAGATGTCGCGATAGCTGACGCTGGGCAGCCCCGCCTCGTTCTGGCGGAGATAGGCATCGCCCACCGGCCAGGACGACGGCACCGGTGCCGCCGGGCGCTCATATTCCGGCGCCATCGAGCAGGCAGCCAGCGCCATCAGCGATGCGAGCGGGAGGATCGGGCGGATCATGCCGGCTTCGGCTCCCCCTCCTCGTCGTCGTGGTGCGGCGGCCCCTGGTAGCCGGTCGGCTTGCCCCTGAGCCGCGCGAGCCCGTCGCGGACGCTGCGGCGCACCAGTACGAAGAACAGCGGAATGTAGAAGATCGCCAGGATGGTCGCGGTGATCATGCCGCCGATCACCGAGGTGCCGATCGCGATGCGGCCGTTGGCGCCCGCGCCGGTCGAGATCGCCAGCGGCAGCACGCCGAAGATGAAGGAGAAGCTGGTCATCAGGATCGGGCGCAGACGGATGCGGGCCGCCTCGAGCGCGGCGTCGAGCACGCGCGCGCCCTTCCGCTCGGCGGCCTCGGCGAACTCGATCATCAGGATCGCATTCTTGGAGGCGAGGCCCATGGTGGTGAGCAGGCCGATCTGGAGGAACACGTCGTTCTCCAGGCCCCGCAGCGTCACCGCGAACACCGCGCCGACCAAGCCGAGCGGGATCACCAGCAGCACCGCGATCGGGACCGACCAGCTCTCGTAGAGCGCGGCCAGGCACAGGAACACGACGAGCAGCGACAGGCCGTAGAGGATCGGCGCCTGCCCCGACGACAGCCGCTCCTGATAGGACAGGCCCGCCCAGGCGACCGAGGTGCCGGGAATCTGCGCGGCGAGCTGCTCCATCCGCTCCATCGCCTGGCCCGAGCTGTGCCCAGGCGCGGACTGGCCCTGGAACTCGAAGGAGGAGATACCGGAAAAGCGCGACAGCGTCGTCGGCGCCTGCGACCAGGAGATGCGCGCGAAGGAGGAGAAGGGCGCCATCTGCCCGTTCGATCCGCGCACGAACCATTTGGAGATGTCCTCGGGCGAGGCGCGGAACGGCGCGTCGCCCTGCACGTACACGCGCTTCACGCGGCCGCGGTCGATGAAGTCGTTGACGTAGCGGCCGCCCCAGGCGGTCGAGAGAGTATTGTTGACGTCGGCCTCGTTGAGCCCGAGCGCGGACAATTTGGCCTGGTCGATGTCGATCTTGAGCGTGGCGATGTCGGGCAGGTCGGAGAGGCGCACCGCCCGCAGCGCGGGATCGTTTTCCGCCATGTTCAGCAGCCGGTCGCGCGCGGCGGCGAACTGCTCGCGGGTGAGGCTGCCCGAGTTCTGCAGCTCCATGGTGAAGCCGTTCGACTGGCCGAGGCCGCGGATCGCCGGCGGCACCAGCACGAAGACCTGGGCGTCGCGCAGGCCCGACAGCGCCTGCGCCGCGCGGCTGGTGATCGCATCGGCGCCGTTCTCGCGTCCCTTGCGCTCGTCCCAATGCTTGAGCGCGAGGAAGCCCTGGCCGGTGTTCTGTCCGCTCACGCCACCCCCGCCGCCGCCGCTGACGGTGAACAGCACGCGCGTGTTCTTCGCCTCGTTGGTGAGGAAATATTTCTCGACCGCCTGCTGCACCTCGAAGGTGCGGCCGCGCGTGGCGCCGGCGGGAAGCCGGAACTGGACCTGCGCGCCGCCCTGATCCTCGGTCGGCAGGAAGCTGGTCGGCAGGCGGAAGAACATCACCACCAGCACGGCGCAGACGGCGACGTAGATCAGCAGAAACAGCCACTTGCGGTCGACGACGGTGCGGACCGACCGCAGATAATGCTCGACCGTCCATTCGAAGCCGCGGTTGAAGCGGTCCGCCGCCCCGCGCAGCGTCCGGCCGACGATGGGGAAGCGCCGCGCGAGCCAGCCATTGTCCTCGCCGCCATGGTTCTTCTGCTTGAGGACGTGCGAGGTGAGCGCCGGGCTCAGCACGATCGCGACCAGCACCGACAGCGCCATCGCCGACACCAAAGTCACCGAGAACTGGCGGTAGATCACGCCGGTCGATCCGCCGAAGAACGCCATCGGCAGGAACACCGCCGACAGCACCAGCGCGATCGCGAACAGCGCGACCGTGATCTGGTTCATCGACTCGATCGTCGCCTCGCGCGGCGTCATGTCCGGATTTTCTTCCATCAGACGCTCGACGTTCTCGACCACGACGATGGCGTCGTCGACGAGCAGGCCGATCGCGAGCACCAGCCCGAACAAGGTGAGCGTATTGATCGAGAATCCGGCGATGGCGAAGATGGCGAAGGTCCCGAGCAGCACGATCGGCACGGCGACTGCCGGCACCAGCACCGCGCGCCAGCTCTGCAGGAACACGAACATGACGAGGACGACGAGGACGATCGCCTCGAACAGCGTCTTCACCACCTCGTCGATCGACAGCTTGATGAAGTCGGTGGTGTCGTAGGGGAAGGCGTATTTGAAGCCGATCGGGAAGCGCTTCGACTGCGCCTCGACATATTGCTTGACGAGCTCGGCGGTCTCCAGCGCGTCGGCGCCGGGCGCAAGATTGATGGCGATGCCGGCGCCGGGGTGGCCGTTGACGCGGCTCAGCGAGTTGTAATTCTCCTGCCCCAGCTGGACGCGGGCGACGTCGCTGAGCCGCACGGCGGCGCCGCTCGGCTGCGTCTTGAGGATGATGTCGCGGAACTGCTGCGGCGTCTGCAGGCGCGAACGCGCGGTGACGGTCGCGTTCAGCATCTGCGTGTCCGGCATCGGCTGTCCGCCGACCTCGCCCGCCGCCACCTCGGTATTCTGGTTCTGGATCGCGGTGACGACGTCGCCCGGCATGAGCTGGAAGCTCGCGAGCTTGTTGGGATCGAGCCAGATCCGCATCGCATACTGCGATCCGAACACGTTGGAATCGCCGACGCCGGGGATGCGGCCGAGCGGCTCCTCCATGTTGGAGACCAGCCAGTCGGAGACGTCCCCGTTGGTGTGCGTGTCGGTCTCGTCATAGACCGCCACGATCATCAGGAAGTCCGGGTTGGACTTGGTGACCGTAATGCCCTGCTGCTGCACCTGCTGGGGCAGACGGGATATCGCCTGCTGTACCTTGTTCTGTACCTGGACCTGGGCGATGTCCGGATCGGTGCCCTTCTCGAAAGTGGCGGAAATCGACACCTGCCCGCGCGAGGAGGAGGTCGAGGTGAAATAGAGCAGGCCGTCGATGCCGGTGAGCTGCTGCTCGATCACCTGCGTCACGCTGTTCTCCAGCGTCTCCGCCGAGGCGCCGGGGAAGTTCGCCCGCACGTTGACCTGCGGCGGCGCGACGTCGGGATATTGCGCGATCGGGAGCGAGAAGATCGCGCCCACGCCGCACAGCATGATGATGATCGCGATCACCCACGCGAAGATCGGACGGTTGATGAAGATGCGCGAGATCATCGGCCGACTGCCTCAGCGGCCCTTGGGTGCGGCGGCGTTGCCCTGACCCTGCCCTTGTTGCGGGGGGCCGATGTTCTGCGGGGTGTTCGCCGGCACCGGCTTGATGTCGGCGTCGGGCCTGAGCCGCGCGATGCCCTGGGTGATCACCTTGTCGCCCGCCTTGAGGCCGCTGGTCACGACCCAGAAGGCCCCCTGCGCGCGGGGCGCGGTTATTTGCCGCCGCACGGCCTTGTTGTTCGGGCCCACGACATAGACGGTGGCGTTGCCCTGCGGATCGCGCATCACCGCTGCCTGCGGCACCAGGAAGGCATTGTTGTTGATCCCCTGCGCGAACGTCGCACGGACGAACATGCCCGGCAGCAGCAGCCCGTCGGGATTGGGGAAGGTCGCCCGCAAGGTCACCGTGCCGGTGCCCTGATCGACCGTCACTTCGGAGAACTGCACGGTGCCGGTGTAGCCATAGTCGGTGCCGTCCTCGAGCTTGAGGCGCACCTGCGCGCTGGTCGGCACGATGTTGCCCGAGGCGAGCGAGCGGCGCAGCGTCAGGAGGTCGGTGCTCGACTGCTGGATGTCGACGAACATCGGGTCGAGCCGCTGGATCACCGCGAGCGGATCGGCCTGGTTGCTGGTGACCAGCGCGCCGACCGTGGCGAGGCTGCGGCCGATGCGGCCGGTGATGGGGGCGGGGACGCGCGTGAACCGGAGGTTCACCTGCGCCGATTCGAGCGCCGCGCGGTTCTGCGCGACCGAGGCCTGTGCCTGGCGTGCTTGCGCGACCGCGTCGGTATAGTCCTGCTTGCTCACCGCCTCGGCCGCGGCGAGCGGCTTGTAGCGGTCGGCGCGGATGCGCGCGGCCTCGAGCTGGGCGGCGGCGGCGGACAGGTTGGCGCTCGCCTGGTTGGCGCTCGCCCGATAGATGCTGGGGTCGATCTGGTAGAGCGTCTGCCCGGCGCGGACGATGCCGCCCTCGGTGAACAGCCGCTTCTGGATGATGCCGGAGACCTGCGGGCGGACTTCCGACGTCTCGAAGGCGGCGGTGCGCGCCGCGAGCTCGGTGGTCACCGGAACCGACGTCGGCTGCACCACGACGTAGCCGACCGTCGCCGGACCTCCGCCGCCGCCGCCACGGCCGCCCGAACCGCCCTTCTGCTGAGCGGCATCGCCGCCACTGCAGGCGCCCAGCACCAGCGCCAGCGCCATGACGCCCGCGCGCCATGCCATCGTGCCGCTCCGGGAACCGTTGGTGGCAGCGCTCGATGTCATTAACACCTCATCGTTCGGCGGTGGCGCGACGGTTTCGCAATGCAATAGGATTGCGCGGGCGTTCGCCGATCCTGTCGCACGAGGCAACGGAAATAATGTAGCAAAATGTCACAAGCGGCTCGGAGACGGTGATGATCCTGCATGGCTATTGGCGGTCCTCGGCGGCGTACCGCGCGCGAATCGGCCTGAATCTCAAGGGGCTCGCCTATGAGCAGGTGACGCACGACCTACGCTCGGGCGCCCACGCGTCGCCAGATTATGTCGCGAAGTCGCCGCAGGGACTGGTGCCCGCGCTGGAGGTGGGTGGCCGCGTCTTCGTCCAGAGCCTCGCGATCCTGGAATGGCTCGACGAGACGCATCCCGAGCCGCCGTTCCTGCCGGCCGGTCCCGACGATCGGGCGGTCGTGCGGGCGATGGCATTGGCCGTCGCGGCGGACATCCATCCGGTCAACAATCTGCGCATCGTCAATGCCCTGCGATCGGAGTTCGGCGCCGACGGCCATGCCGTGGTCGCCTGGATGCAGCGCTGGATGGCGGCGGGGTTCGACGCGCTGGAGGTGATGGTCGCCCGTCACGGCGGGCGCTTCGCGTTCGGTGATACGGTCGGGCTCGCCGATATCACGCTGGTGCCGCAATGGTACAATGCCGAGCGCTACAAGCTCGATACCTCGCCCTGGCCGCGGTTGGCGGAGGTCGTCGCCAATGCCCGCACGCTGCCCGCCTTCGTCGACGCCGAGCCGGAGCGGCAACCCGACGCCGATTGACTTCGCTGCCGCAACGATCCTAATCCGCGCGCCAGATGGTGCCGGGCGACCGGCGAAGAGGGAAGCCGGTGCGATTCCGGCGCTGTGCCCGCAACTGTAAGCCGGGAGCTGACGGCCAATACGTCACTGGAGGCGTCCTGCCTCCGGGAAGACGGCCGCAAGCGACGATCGGCGAGCCAGGAGACCTGCCATCGCGTCGTTCGTGCCGGGCCGGGTCCAGCCGCGGGCATGGGGAAGCATCCCTTCGTAACGACAGCCGATGGCCATCGTCGCGCCCTTGTCATGGGGCGGGCCGGAAATGTCGTTGCTGCTCGCCCCAAGTCGACGCCGGGCGGGCGAGGGAAGTCCGAATGATCCGATCCGCATTGTTCCTGGCCGGGGCCGCCGCGCTGGCGTTGCCCGCCCATGCCCAGGACGCGTCCGACGATGGCGATGACATCGTCGTCACCTCCGCGCGCGCCGCGCAGCCGGCCGACCAGACCGGCCAGGCCGTCACCGTCATCACCCGCGACGAGATCGAGCGCCGCCAGACCGTCTCCATCGCCGACCTGCTCGCCACCACGCCGGGCGTGCAGGTGACGCGCAGCGGCGGTGTCGGCACGCTCACCAGCGTCAGCATCCGCGGCGCCGCGAGCGAGCACACGCTCGTCGTGATCGACGGGGTGCGCGTCAACGATCCCTCGGCTCCCGCCGGCGCGTTCGACTTCGCCAACCTCTTGTCGAGCTCGGTCGCGCGGATCGAGGTGGTGCGCGGGCCGGATTCGGTGCCGTGGGGCAGCCAGGCGATCGGCGGCGTCGTCAACGTCATCACGGAACAGCCGGGCGAAGGGCTCCAGGCGCGCGCCAATGCCGAATATGGCTATGCCGACAGCGTGTTCGCGAGCGGCGGCGTCTCCGGCCGCAGCGGTGGGCTGTCGGGCGCATTTACCGCCGGATATCTCCGCACCGACGGCATCTCGGCCGCGGCGGACGGCAGCGAGCGGGACGGCTATCGCCAGTTCGGCGCGACCGGCCGGATCGGCGTCGAGATCGCGCCCGGCATCGGCCTCGACCTGCGCGGCTATTATGCCGACAGCCGTACCGACCTCGACGGCTTCCCGCCGCCGAGCTTCACGCTGGCCGACACGCCCGAATATTCGAAGGCACAGGAGATCTACGGCTATGCCGGGCTCCATGCCGACCTCGCCGGCGGGCGGTTCAGGAACCGGATCGCCTTCACCATCGCCGACGTGAACCGCGACAATTTCGATCCGACCTTCGGCAGCGCGCCGAGCTTCTTCGCGCGGGGGCGCAGCGAGCGCTACGAATATCAGGGCGACTTCACCATCATCGAGCAGGTCCGCGCGGTATTCGGCGCCGAGCATGAGGACAGCCGCTTCTACGACGGCACGCTGCGCAAGTCGGCGGGGCTGACCAGCGTCTACGGCGAGCTGATCGTCCGGCCGATCGATGTGCTGACCGTGACCGGCGGCGTCCGCAACGACGACAGCGACACGTTCGGCAGCCACACCAGCTTCAGCGCCAACGCGGCGCTGGCGCTCAAGACGCGCACCACCATCCGCGCGAGCTATGCCGAGGGCTTCCGCGCGCCGTCGCTCTACGAGCGGTTCAGCTCGTTCGGCGATCCGGACCTCCGGCCCGAGACGGCGAAGAGCTGGGACATCGGCGTCGAGCAGGCGCTGCTCGACGGGCGGCTGCGCTTCGGCGCCACCTTCTTCGACCGCACCGTCCGCAACCGCATCAACTTCGACATAGGCTGCTTCTGCTACGGCAACATCGACCGTACCCATGTGCAGGGCGTCGAGGCGGGGCTGACGCTGCGGCCGGTCGACAGCCTCACCTTCGCCGCCAACTACACCTGGATGGAGCCGCTCAACCGCTCGGCAGGGTTCGACGGGCTCGACCTCCAGCGCCGCCCGCGCGACCAGTGGAGCGCGAGCGCCGACTATCGCCTGCCGTTCGGCCTGTCGCTGGGCGCGACGCTGCTGGTGGCGGGCGACAGCTTCGACGATGCCGCCAACCGGGTACGGCTCGACGGTTATGCCGTCGCGGGCATCCGTGCGGAGATGCCGATCGGCGATCGCTTCTCGATCTACGGCCGTGTCGATAACCTGTTCGACGAACGTTATCAGACCGTGGCGGGCTACGGCACCTATGGCCGCGCGGCATATGGAGGCGTGCGACTGAAGCTGTGAGGCTGGCGGCAATCCTGCTCGCGATGCTGACCGCCGGCTGCGCCGCCGCGCCGCCGGCGGCGCGGGCTCCCGCGCGTCCGGCGCGGGTGGTGAGCCTCGATTATTGCGCAGACCAGTACGTCCTCCGGCTGCTGTCGCGCGAGCGCATCCTGGCGGTGTCGCCGGATGCCGCCGCCGAGTTCTCTTACATGCGCGACGCGGCGAAGGGCGTGCGACAGGTGCGGCCGACCGCGGAGGACGTGCTGCTGCTGAAGCCCGATCTCGTCGTGCGTAGCTACGGCGGCGGGCCCAATGCGGAGGCGATGTTCGCGCGTGCCGGCGTGCCGGTGCTCCAGCTCGGCTATGCCGACGATCTCGCCGGCGTGCGCCGGGTGCTGGTGGAGACCGCCGCCGGGCTTGGCGAGCGGGCGAAGGGGGAAGCGATGGCGCGCAGCTTCGACGCTCGCCTGGCGGCGCTCCAGCGCGGCGGGAGTGGGCGGAGCGCGCTCTACGTCACGCCGGGCGGGGTGACGGCGGGGCCGGGAACGATGATCGACGCCATGTTCGCCGCGGCGGGCCTCCGCAATTTCCAGACCGCGCCGGGCTGGAGTACGATTCCGCTCGAACGGCTCGCCTATGCGACGCCGGACGTGGTCGCCAGCGCCTTCCTCGATACGCGCTGGAAGCGGCCCGATCCGTGGAGCGCGGCCGGCCACCCGCTGGTGCGCCGCCTCGCCGGCCGGTCCACGGCGAACCTCTCCGGCGCATCGACGGCGTGCGGCGGCTGGTTCGTGCTCGACGCGGTCGAGGCGATGGCGAAGGCGGCGGCGCGATGAGGCTGATCCTGCTCCTTGTGCTGGCCTGCCTTGCTGCGCTCGTCGCCGCGTGTTTCCTCGGCTCCGTGCCGTTGCCTGCGCCGCGCCTGCTCGCGGCGCTGACGGGGGGAGGCGACATGGGGGACCGACTCGTCGTCTGGGCGATCCGCCTGCCGCGTGCGCTCGCCGCCCTGCTGGCGGGAGCCGCGCTCGGGATGAGCGGAGCGGCGCTGCAAGGACTGCTCCGCAATCCGCTCGCCGAGCCGGGCGTGCTCGGCGTTTCGGCCTCGGCGGCGCTGACCGCGACGGTGGCGCTTTACTACGGCCTCGCTGGCGCCTGGCTGTTCGCACTGCCGCTGGCGTCGATCATCGGTGCGCTGGCGGCGACCGCGCTGATCGCCGGCGTGGCGTTGCGCACCAGCTCGGTGACGACGCTGATCCTCGTCGGCGTGGGGCTGTCGAGCTTCGCCGGGTCGGTGATGGCGCTGCTGCTCAATCTCGCGCCCAACCCCTTCACGCTGACCGACATGGTCAACTGGACGCTGGGATCGGTCGCCAACCGCAGCTTCGACGAGATCGGTGCGGCGGCGCCGTTCTTGGTGCTGGGCGGCGCGATCCTCCTGGCGACCCGCCGCGGTCTCTCTGCGCTGATGCTGGGCGAGGAGGCGGCGGCCGGCATCGGCCTCGACCTCCGGCGCCAGCGGATCGCGGTGGTGCTGGGGGCCGGCCTGCTCACCGGCGGCTCGATCGCGATCGCCGGGGCGATCGGCTTCGTCGGCATCGTCGCGCCACATCTGGTGCGGCCGTGGGTCGACCATGATCCGGCGCGCAGCCTGGTGCCTTCGGCGCTGCTTGCCGGCCTGTTCCTGGTGCTCGCCGATATCGGCGTGCGGCTGATCCCGACCGCCAACGAGCTGCGCCTCGGCGTGGTCGCGGCGCTGGTCGGGGCGCCGCTGTTCGTGCTGATCGCGGCGCGGAGGCGGGGGGCATGATCGTCGCCGAGGGGCTCACCCGCAGCGGCATCGTCGAGGATGCATCCTTCACTCTCGCGCCTGGCGAGCTGGTCGTGCTGCTCGGTCCGAACGGCGCCGGCAAGACGACGCTGCTCAGGATGGCGCTGGGCCTGCTCGCCGCCGATCGAGGAGGGGCGACGATCTCCGGCGATGATGCCCGCCGGCTTCCGGCGATGGAGCGCGCCCGCCGCGTCTCCTATCTGCCCCAGTCCCGGCCGCTCGCCTGGCCGGCGAAGGTGCGCGATGTCGTCGCGCTCGGCCGTTTCGCCCATGGCGCGGCGCCCGCTCACCTCGGCGAAGCCGATCGGGTCGCGGTGGGCCATGCGCTCGCCGCCTGCGATCTCCAGCCGCTCGCCGATCGTGCCGCCGATACGCTATCGGGCGGCGAGCTCGCGCGCGTGCACCTCGCCCGCGCGCTGGCGGCGGAGGCGCCGCTGATCGTCGCCGACGAGCCGGTGGCGTCGCTCGATCCGCGCCACCAGCATCGCGTGCTCGGCCTGCTCCGCGATTTCGTCGCGCGGGGCGGGGGCGCGCTCGCGGTGCTCCACGACCTGTCGCTGGCGGCACGCTATGCCGACCGGCTCGTCTGGATGAAGCAGGGCCGCATCGTCGCGAGCGGGAGCGTCACGGAGACGATGACGGTGGAGCAGATTGCCGATATCTACGGCGTCACGGCCCGGATAGACGGTCCGGACGTGATCGTCGATGGAATCGCCGCCGGATAGGCGCATCAACCGGGAGTGAGCATGGCCTATTTCCTGGGAATCGATGCCGGCGGCAGCCATTGCCGCAGCCGGCTGATCGATGCGGACGGCACGATCCTCGGCACGGGCAAGACCGGGCCGGCCAATGCGCGCATCGGCGCGGAGCGGTTGCAGGCGACGCTGATGGATGCCGCCGGTCAGGCGGTCGGGATGGCGGGGCTCGACCGCGATCAGGTCGCGACGATCGCCGCCGGCATGGGGATCGCCGGCCTGTCGCATCCTGGCGCGCGGGAGGCGCTGGCGGCGATCGCCTGGCCTTTCGCTTCGATGCATTTCGAGACCGATGCCGTCATCGCCAACATCGGCGCGCATATGGGGCAGGACGGCGCGACCTTGGTGATCGGCACCGGCAGCATCGCCCAGATCCGCTTCGAGGGGAAGAATTTCGCGATCGGCGGCTACGGTTTCCCGATCTCGGACGAAGGCAGCGGCGCAGCGCTCGGCCTCAGCGCGATGCGGCACGCGCTGCGCGCGCTCGACGGGCGCACCAAGCCGACGCCGCTGAGCAGCGCCGTCACCGCTCGCTTCGACCATGAGACCGCGCGCGCGATCGCCTGGATGGATCAGGCGACCCCGCGCGACTATGCCGCCTTCGCGCCGCTGGTAATGGACTATGCCGAGGCGAACGATGCGATCGCCCGCTCGATCGTCGAGGATGCCGCGCAGCATATCGAGCGGTTCATCGAGACGATCTTCGAACGCGGCGCGCCGCGCTGTGCGCTGGTCGGTGGTCTAGCGCCGCGGATGAAGCCGTGGCTGCGTTCGCGGACGGTGGCGCGGTTGTCGGACCCGCTTGGCGATCCGCTCGACGGGGCGCTACACTTGGCGGGATATCGGAGGGCCTGACCACTGCCGGATGACGGAGGTCTATTCACCCGTCTCGGACACCTCGCCGGCGATCCAGGTGCGGGTCACGCGCAGGTCCTTATCGAGGTGCGCCAGGTCCGCGCGCATTCCCGGCGCGATCGTCCCGGCTTCGCGGTCGAGGCCGAGGAAGCGCGCCGGATTGGCGCTCGCCAGCCGCGACGCCTCGCCGATGTCGAGGCCTAGCATCACAATGGCATTGCGGACCGCACCTGCCATGGTCAGCGCCGCGCCCGCGAGCGTGCCGTCTAGTGCACGCAGCGTGCCGTCGCCGACGGTGATTTCTCGTTCCAACAGCGTGAAGCGGGTCATGTCGGTGCCGGCGGGCGGCATCGCGTCGGTGACCAGCATCGCGCGGTCGAGCCCGCGCCCGGCGAGCGCGATGCGCAGCGTCGCCGGTGCGACATGGTGGCCGTCGACGATCAGGCCGAACATGCTGGCGCCGTCGTCGAGCGCGGCGCCGACCATGCCCGGCTCGCGGCTGCCGAGCTGGGTCATGGCGTTGAACAGATGGGTGAAGCCCGCCAGCCCCTCGTCGAGCGCGGCGCGTGCTTCGGCGTGGCTCGCCATGCTGTGCCCGGCCGAGACGATCACGCCCGCCGCCGTCAGCGCGCGGATCGCTCCGGGCGGCGCCAGCTCCGGCGCCAGGGTCAGCAGTCGGGCTCCGCGGCCCGGCCGGGTGAGGAGCGCCAGCGCGTCGTCATCGAGGATGCGGAACTTGGCCGGATCATGGATGCCGTGCTTCTCGGGATTGAGAAACGGCCCCTCGACGTGGATGCCGAGCACGCCTGGCACGCCGGCAGCAATCGCCCGGTCAACCGCCGTGATCGCGCGGTCGACCACCTCCAGGTCATCGCTGATCAGCGTCGGCAGCAGGCCGGTGGTGCCGAACCGGCGATGCGCCGCGGCGATGGCGGCGGCACCTTCGACGGTCGGCGCGTCGTTGAACAGCACGCCGCCGCCGCCGTTGACCTGCGTGTCGATGAAGCCGGGGAGGAGCCAGCCGCCGTCGAGCTCGACCGTCCGGTCCGCCGCGGCCCGCTCGCCCGCGCCGAGCAGGCGGCGGATGCGCCCGCGCTCGATCAGCAGCCCGTGCGGATGGGGCTCGCCGTGGGGGGAGAGCACGCGCGCGCCGAGGATCGCGGTGGTGGCCATCGCCGCCGTCATAGGGCCGATGCTGGGCACTGGCCAGTTTCGGCATTAGGCTGGCCGCCATGCCTACCGAGACCGTAGACCCGCGCTATACCGACCTCGATCGCTGGCCGACCGAAAACGCCGTGGAGGCGATGCTGGAGGGGCAGATCGCCGCCGTCGCCGCGCTCAAGGAGCAGACCGGCGCCATCGCTGCCGCGGCCGAGGCGGCGGCGGCGCGGCTCCGCGCGGGCGGGAGGCTGGTCTATGCCGGCGCGGGCACGTCCGGCCGGGTCGCGATGCAGGACGGGGTGGAGCTGACGCCGACCTACAGCTGGCCCGGCGAGCGGCTGGTGTTCCTGATCGCCGGCGGCATGGCCGCGCTGGCGCGGAGCGTCGAAGGTGCTGAAGATAATGTCGAACGAGCCTGCGCCGAAGTTGATGAGGCGGGGATCGGGCGGGACGATGTGGTCGTCGGCGTCGCGGCCAGCGGGCGGACACCCTATACGGTCGCGGTGATCGAGGCGGCGCGTCGTGCCGGCGCGCTCACGATCGGTGTCGCCAACAATGAAGGCGCGCCGCTGCTCGCCGCTGCCGAGCATCCGATCCTGGCCGATACCGGCAGCGAGGCCGTCGCCGGTTCGACGCGGATGAAGGCGGGGACGGCGCAGAAGGTGGCGCTCAACCTCCTCTCGACCGCGATCATGCTGCGCCTGGGGCGCGTCTATCGCGGGCTGATGGTCAACATGCGCGTGTCGAACGCCAAGCTCGAAGCGCGCGCCAATGCCATCGTGCGGGAGGCGGCGGAGGTCTCGCGGGAACGGGCGGCGGCGGCGCTCGGCGAGGCGGGCAACGACATCGCCCTGGCGATCCTGATCGCGCGCGGCATGGACCCGGCCGTTGCGGCCGACGCCCTGCACGTGCATCACGGCGATCTTCGCGCGGCGATCGAAGCCGGTTCAGGGGCGCGGTGACGGCGTGGCGGGCACGATGGTTGCGTCTGGGGTCGCGCCGGGCACGGTCTCTGCCGCGGGTACCGGCGTAGCGGTCGGCGCGGCGGGCTGCTCCGACGGGCGGTGTCCGCGCCAGCGCGGGCTGTGCAGGCGATCGATTTCGGCCTTGCGCTTCCGGAGGTAATCCTCGCGCGTCGCGGCATAGGGGTCCTTGGCCGCCTGGAGCTCGGTCAGCTTGTCGTCGAACGCCACCCGGTAATCCAGCGCGCTGAGCGTGTTGACCGGAATGGTGTAGTAGGGCTTGTTGAACGGCTTCCCGACGGCCACCGGCATGACGAGCCGGTCGATCGTTATCCCGAAGAGATCGCGCACCGTCGTGGGGCCGATCATCGGCAGGAACAGGTAAGGGCCCGGCTTCACGCCATAATAGCCGAGGGTATTGGCGAAGCTGTTCGGGCGGTGCGGCAGCTTGAAGGGACGGCGCTTGGCGATGTCGATCGTCCCGGCAAGCCCGGCCGTGGTGTTGATCGCGAAGCGGCCCAATGTCTCGACCGCCTTTCCCGGCTTCAGCTGCAGCAGATAGTTCAGGAAAACGATCGGTTCCTGGAGATGATCGAGGAGATTGTGGATGCCGTCGCGTATCGGCTTGGGGAGCCCCTTCTTATAGCCCTTAGCGATCGGGGCGACGATGGCGCGATCCACCGCCTGCACCGCCTTGTAGGATTCGACATTGAGCCGTTCGGCCGGATCGCCGGGAGAGCGCCGCCGACCCGAGATGACGATGTCGTCACCGGTCAGCTCGTCGGCGGGCACCTCCTGCGCCGGCGCATCCGCTGTCGGCACTGCCGTGTCGGGTGTTGCCGTGCTTTGGGCGGCTGGAGCTGCGGGCAAAGCCTCCGGCGGGGCGCCCGGCGTTGCCGGCGCGGGAACCGGCGGGGGCGATTCCGGTATCGTGGCCGGGGCCTGCTGGCCGCTCACCGTTTGGACCACGGCCGGCGGGAGCGGCATTTCGAGGGCGGGCGACGGCAAATTTGCGAACAGGACCGCCGCGCCGAATACAGGAACCATTATTTCTTATCCCCCGCTGCCGACCGGCACTCGCGCTTCATTGCGCGCGATTCGACTTCATCCTGACCGGCTTTAGCCGATCCTGTCCAGCACGCCGCGCTCGGTGATGTAACCGGTGACGAGCCGGGCCGGCGTAATGTCGAACGCCGGGTTGCGCGCCGGCGACGCGGTGACGCGCACCGTTGCGAGCGTGCCGTCGCCGTCGGGGCCGGTGAGCAGCGCCAGCTCGTCGCCGTCGCGCTCCTCGATCGGCACCGCGTCGCCGCTCGGGGTCGAGGGATCGAAAGTGGTGTAGGGCAGCGCGACGTAGAAGGGTACGCCGGTATCGTGCGCCGCCAGTGCCTTGAGGTAGGTGCCGATCTTGTTGCACACGTCGCCGTTGGCGGTGACGCGGTCGGTGCCGACGATCACCGCATCGACCTGGCCGCGCATCATCAGCAGCCCGCCCGCATTGTCGGCGATCACGCTGTGCGGCACGCCGTGGTTGGCGAGCTCGAAGGCGGTGAGCAGCGCACCCTGGTTGCGCGGCCGCGTCTCGTCGACCCAGACGTGGAGCGGGATGCCGGCATCGTGGGCGAGGTAGATCGGCGCGGTGGCGGTGCCATAGTCGACCGTCGCCAGCCAGCCCGCGTTGCAATGGGTGAGGATGTTGAGCGGCCGGTCGGGGTTGCGGGCGTGCAGCGTCCTCAGCAGCTCCAGCCCGTGCTCGCCGATCGCGCGGCACAGCGCGGCGTCCTCGTCGCAGATCGCGTCGGCGCGGGCGAAGGCGGCCTCGGCACGGGCGGCCGGCGGGAGCGGACGCACCGTCGCCGCCACCTGGTCGAGCGCCCAGCGCAGGTTGACCGCGGTCGGGCGCGTGGCGAGCAGCATCGCATGGGCGGCATCGAGCGCGGCGTCGCTCCCATCCTCGGCCAGCGCCATCGCCAGGCCATAGGCGGCGGTGGCGCCGATCATCGGCGCGCCGCGGGTCCACATTTCGCGGATCGCGCGCGCGGCTTCGTCGGCGCTGTTGAGCTCGACCCAGCGGATTTCCCACGGCAGCAGCCGCTGGTCGAGGATGCGCACGCCGCGCCCGTCGCCGGTGCGCGCGATCGAGCGGGTGGGGCGGCCTTCCAGGATCATGGCAGCACCTCGGCCAGGCTGGCGACGTCCCCTGCGTCGCTGTCGCGGTCGATCAGCAGCGCCGCGAAACCGGCCTCGCGCGCCGCATCGGTCTCGGCCGCGACGTCGGAGACGAACAATATGCCCCCCGGCGCCAGACCCAGCGCGTCGGCGATCGCGCGATAGGACCCCGGCTCGCGCTTGGCGCCGACGTGCGTGTCGAAATGGCCCGACAGAAGCGGCGTGAGGTCGCCGGCGATGCTGTGCGCGAACAGCTGCTTCTGCGCGGCGACCGAGCCCGACGAATAGATGTGCACGGCGATGCCGGCCTCGCGCCAGCGCCGCAGCGCCTCGACCGTGTCGGGATAGACATGGCCCTTGAGCGTGCCGTCGGCATAGCCCTCCGCCCAGATCATTCCCTGCAGCGTCTTGAGCGGCGTGGCCTTGCGGTCCTCGTCGATCCAGCGGAGCAGCGTGGCGATCGGGTCGTCTTCCGGCGCTTCGGCGCGCACCTGGTTCAGCAGCGGGGCCGTCTCCGCCGGATGCCGCGCGACGAAATCGGCGAGATGCGTGCGGGCATAGGGAAACAGCACGTCGGCGACGAAGGCGATGCTGCTGGTCGTGCCCTCGACGTCGAGGAGCACGGCGCGGGGAAGATGGGTCACGCCGCGACCGGCTCGTGGCGCGGGAAATGGCTGGCGATGTCGTCGCCGGTCATCTGCGCCACCCAGCCGTCCGAGTTGATGAACAGCCGGATCGCGGCGAAGCGCGGCGCGGGCCCCATGTCGAACCAGTGGCGCATCCCCGCCGGCACCGAGATGAGGTCGCCGGCCGTGCACAGCAGCGCATGGACCTTGCCGCCCTCGTGCAGCGTGAACAGTCCTTCGCCCTCGACGAAGAAGCGCACCTCGTCCTCCGAATGGCGGTGCTCGTCGAGGAACTTGGTGCGGAGCGCCGCGCGGTCGGGGTGGTCGGGCCGCATCCGGACGATGTCGACCGACTGATAGCCGCCTTCCGCGCGCAGCCGGTCGATCTCCGGCGCATAGGTGGCGAGCACATCGGCGTCGCTCGCATCCGTGGCGACCGCGCGCAGCGGCCAGCGTTCGAAGCGCGCGCCGATCGTCGCCAGCGCGTCAGCGATGACCGCAGGATCCTCGGTATCGAGCTCGGGCGAGGCGCCGTCCTGCTCGTCGTAGCGGCGAAGGCGGGTCATGGCTTATATCCTCATGCGGAAGCTGCGCTCGGCGAGATCGGCGGCGATCAGCCATTCGATCGCCTCGGCGATGCGCTCGGCCTCTTCGACATCCTTGCCCCAGGCATAGAGGCCGTGGCTGCGGATCATGAAGACCGGCAGCGTGTCGCGCTCGGTAAGCGCCGGCGCGACCGCCGCGGCGATCACTGCCATGTCCTGGCTGTTGTCGACCACCGGCAGGCTGCGCCGCGTCTCGTGCGTGGTGATGCCGGGGAAGGCCTTCAGCATCTCCTGGCCCTCGAACGCCCAGCGGCCGGCGCGCGGCTCGGCGCGGCTGAGGCCGACGGCGTTGGGCGAATGCCAGTGCAGCACCGCGCCGGTCGCCGGAAACAGCCGGTAGAGCATCAGGTGCAGCCCGGTCTCGGCCGAGGGGCGGCCCTCGTCGATGGCGGTGCCGGCGGCGTTGACGCGCATGAAGTCGGAGGGCGTCAGGCGCCCCTTGTGCCGGCCCGAGCGGGTGATCGCGATGCTGCCGTCCGACAGCCGCACCGAATGGTTGCCGGAGGTGGCGGCGGCGAGGCCGCGCCGGTCGAAGCGCTCGCCGACGGCGATCAGGGCTGTCACGGCGCTCATCTGGTCGAGGGGAGTCACGTCGGCGGGCAGGGGTTCGGGCATGGACATGCCAATAGCGCGGCGGCGGTTTCCCGGGCAATGACGAGTTGCTAGGCATCCGGCTCGATTTTCTTTCGGGAAGGCGTTTCATGAACCCCGTCTATGCCGCGCTCGGCACCACGATCTTCGAGGAGATGTCGGCGCGGGCGCGGGCGAGCGGGGCGGTCAACCTGGGGCAGGGCTTTCCCGACGGCCCCGGGCCCGAGCCGGTGCTGCGCGCGGCTGCGGCGGCGCTGACCGAGCGGTCGAACCAATATCCGCCGATGCTGGGGCTTGCCGAGCTGCGGCAGGCGGTCGCCGATCATTATCGGCGCCATCAGGACCTCGATCTCGCGCCCGAGGAGGTGATCGTCACCTCCGGCGCCACCGAAGCGCTGGCGGCGGCGATCCTGGCGCTGGTGACGCCGGGCGACGAAGTGCTGCTGATCCAGCCGCTCTACGACGCCTATCTGCCGCTGGTCGAGCGCGCGGGCGGGGTGCCGCGGCTGATCCGGCTGGAGCCGCCCGAGTGGCAGGTGAGCGAGGCGATGCTGGAAGCGGCGGCGGGCCCGCGCACGCGTCTCCTGATCCTCAACAACCCGGTCAATCCGCTCGGTACCGCGATGGGCGAGGAGGAGCTGGCGGTGATCGCCCGCTTCTGCGTCGCGCACGACGTGATCGCTGTGTGCGACGAGGTGTGGGAGCATGTCGTGTTCGACGGCGCCCGGCACCGGCCGCTGCTCGGCTTTCCGGGGATGCGCGAGCGGACGGTCAAGATCGGTTCGGCAGGCAAGATCTTCGCGCTGACCGGCTGGAAGGTCGGCTGGATGTGCGCGGCACCGGCGCTGGCGCGGGGGCTGTCGCGGGCGCACCAGTTCCTGACCTTCACCACGCCTCCCAACCTGCAATGGGCGGTGGCGGAGGGGCTCGCGCATCATGGCGGCTGGATCGAGGCGGCGAGCGCCGGCTTCCAGCGCTCGCGCGATCGGTTGGCGAAGGGGCTGGCCGGGCTGGGGCTCGTCACGACGCACAGTGCGGCCACCTATTTCCTGTCGATCGACCTTGCCGCCTCGGGCATCGCGATGGACGACCGCGCCTTCTGCGAATGGATGCTGGAGGGGGCCGGCGTGGCGGGCATCCCGATCTCCGCCTTCTATGCCGAGGCGCCGGTCGCGCATCTCGTCCGGCTGTGCTTCGCCAAGGAGGATGCGACGCTCGACGAGGCGCTGCGGCGGCTCGCCGTGGCTCTTCCAAGGCTCGAGGATCGCCGATGACCCGTTCGAGGCGCGTCGCCGTCGCGGCGCTTGCCCTGCTCGCGACGAGCGCCACACGGCCGGGCGAGCTGGCGGAGTGGCGTGCCCAGGCCGCGCGGGTCACGATCGCGCGCGACGATTGGGGTATCGCCCATGTCCATGGGCGGAGCGACGCGGATGCGGTGTTCGGCGCGATCTATGCCCAGGCGGAGGACGATTTCCCGCGGGTCGAGATGAACCTGCTGACCGCGCTCGGCCGCACCGCCGAGGCGGAGGGGGAGGCGGCGATCTGGCAGGACCTGCGCCAGCGGCTCTATGTCGATCCGGAGGCGCTGAAGGCGGATTACGCGAAGAGTCCCGCCTGGCTCCGCGCGCTGATGGATGCATGGGCCGGCGGGCTCAACTTCTACCTGGCGACGCATCCCGAGGCGAAGCCGCGCGTGCTCACCCGGTTCGAGCCGTGGATGGCGCTGTCCTTCACCGAAGGCAGCATCGGCGGCGACATCGAGCGGGCGGATCTCAGGAAGCTCGCCGAATTCTACGGCGCCCCGCCCAAGGTCGCGCTGCTGGAGCGCCCGCACAGCGACGAGCCGAGCGGCTCCAACGGCATCGCCATCGCGCCCAAGCTGACCCGCGACGGCCACGCGCTGCTGCTGATCAACCCGCACACCAGCTTCTTCTTCCGCTCCGAGCTCGGGATGGCGAGCGACGAGGGGCTGCACGCCTATGGCGCGTCGACCTGGGGGCAGTTCTTTCTCTACCAGGGCTTCAACGAGCGGCTCGGCTGGATGCACACGTCGAGCGGCGTCGATGCGGTCGACGAGTTCGCCGAGGCGATCGAGAAGGACGGCGATCGTTACCTCTATCACCATGGCAAGATGCTGCGCCAAGTGACGGAAAAGGCGGTGACGATCGCCTGGCGCCGGCCTGACGGCGGCATGGCGCGGCGCAGCTTCACCACCTATGCCACCCATCATGGGCCGATCGTCCGCGCGGAGGGCGGCAAGTGGATCGCGTTCGCGATGATGAACAAGCCGGTGCCGGCGCTCGAGCAGAGCTGGCTCAGGACCAGGGCGCGCGATTTCGCGGGCTATCTCGAGGTGGCGGCGCTGCAGGCGAACTCGTCGAACAACACCGTCTATGCCGACGCCGACGGCCATGTCGCGCTGCTGCACCCGCAGTTCGTACCGGTGCGCGACGATCGGTTCGACTATCGCGGACCGGTCGACGGCAGCGATCCGGCGACGGACTGGCGGGGTCTGACCCCGCTCTCGAAGCTGCCGGAGGTGCGCGATCCGGCTGGCGGATGGCTCTACAACTCCAATGATGCGCCCTGGCGTGCGGCCGGTGCCGACAGCCCGCGCGCGGCGGATTTCCCGCGCTACATGGACCATGCGGGCATCAATTTCCGCGGCGACCATGCGACGGCGCTGCTGGAGCGGGCGAAGGCGCTGACGCCGGAGGGACTGGAGCGGATCGCCTATGACCCGTGGATGCCGGGCTTCGCGATAATGGTGCCGAAGCTGGTGGCGGCGTGGGAGGCGCTGCCGGCGGGCGACCCCGGGCGCGGCCGGCTCGCGGGGCCCGTGGCGCTGCTGAAGGACTGGGACGCGCGCTGGTCGGAGCGCTCCGAGGCGACGACGCTCGCCAATTTCTGGGGCGAGGAGCTTTATGCGGTCGCGCTCCGTGCCGCGACGCCGGTGCGGGCCAATGTCTATGAATGGATGCGCGACCGGCTCACGCCCGCCGAGCGGCTGGCGGCGCTCGATCGCGCGGTCGAGCGGATGCAGCGCGAATGGGGCGGCTGGCGCGTGCCGTGGGGAGAGATCAATCGCTTCCAGCGCAATGACGGGGCGATCGTCCAGACCTTCGACGACGCCAGGCCCAGCATTCCCGTACCCTTCGCCTCGGCGCGCTGGGGGAGCCTCGCCTCGTTCGGAGCGCGCGCCTATCCCGGCACGCGGCGCTGGTACGGCACCAGCGGCAACAGCTTCGTCGCGATCGTCGAGTTCGGGCCGAAGGTGCGCGCCTGGGCAGTGTCGGCGGGCGGGGAAAGCGGCGATCCGGGGTCGCCGCATTTCACCGACCAGGCGAAGCGCTATGCGGCCGGCGACCTGCGGCCGGTCTATTTCTATCCGGAGGAGCTCAAGGGGCACATAACCCGGAGTTATCGGCCGGGTGCGAAATGATCGGTGACGCCGGCTTGACCGGCGCGGGGCGGTCCGGAAGGATCGCGGCCATGCTGGGCTCGGGGTTCGACAGGCGGGGGATGGCGCGGATCGCGGCGGCGGGCGTGCTGCTGGCGACGATGGTCGGTGCCGCGCCGGCGCCGGTCGAGGCCGATCTGATCATCCGTGGCGGCACCGTCTTCACCGGCGATGCGGCGCCGTTCACCGGCGACGTCGCCATCGCCGGAGACCGGATCGTCGAGGTGGGGCCGCATATCAAGCTGGCGGCGAAGCGGACGATCGACGCCAAGGGCATGATCGTCGCGCCGGGCTTCATCGATCCGCACACCCATGCCAAGGCGCTCGCGTCCGACGACGCCCGGGAGCGGCTGGTGCTGCCGTTCCTGATGCAGGGCGTCACCACCGCCTTCATCGGCAACGACGGGGGCGGCAGCCCCGACGTGGCGGCGACGCTCGCCTGGCCGAAGACCAAGCCGGTCGGGATCAATTACGCTACCTTCGTCGGCTTCGGGGCGGTGCGCGAGACGGTGATCGGCGAGGCCCGCCGCGCGCCGACCGATACCGAGCTCCAGAAGATGAAGGACCTGGTCGCCTCGGCGATGTGCCAGGGGGCGATCGGCTTCTCGACCGGGCTGTTCTATGCGCCGCAGAGCTTCTCCACGACCAAGGAGGTGGTGGAGCTCGCCCGCGAGGCGGCGGTGCGGGGCGGCATCTACGACAGCCATATCCGCGACGAATCGAGCTATACCGTCGGGCTGGAAGCCGCGGTCGACGAGGCGATCACGATCGGCCGCGAGGCCGGGATGCCGGTCCACATCAGCCACATCAAGGCGCTCGGCGTCGACGTGCAGGGCAAGGCGCCGGTCATCATCGCCAAGGTCGAGGCGGCGCGCCGGGCGGGTCAGCAGGTGACCGCCAACCAATATCCCTGGTCCGCCTCGGGCACGAGCCTGGTCGCCTCGCTGGTGCCGCTGTGGGCGCAGGACGGCGGTCGGCCGGCGCTGCTCCAGCGGTTCGACGATGCTTCGCTCAAGGACCGGCTGCTGCAGGACATGGCCGAGAACCTGCGCAAGCGCGGCGGGGCGGACATGCTGCTGATCACCGACGGGCCGGAGAAGGGACACCGCCTGTCGCAGGTGGCGGCGCGGATGAAGCTCGATCCCGTGGCCGCGGCGATCGCGATTATCCGGATGAAGGACCCGGCCGTCGCCTCGTTCAATCAGAGCGAGGCCGACATCGCCGCCTTCATGCGCCAGCCCTGGGTGATGACCGGCTCCGACGCCTCGACCGGCCATCCGCGCGTCTACGGCAGCTTCGCGCGGAAATATGCGAAATATGTGCAGCAGGACCATGTCATCACGCTGCGCGCGTTCATCGAGCGCAGCTCGGCGCTGACGGCGGATACCTTCGGATTGAAGGGCAGGGGGCATCTGCGTGCGGGTGCGTTCGCCGATGTCGTGGTGTTCGATCCGAAGACCTATCGCGAGCGCGCGACTTATGAGCAGCCCGAGCAGTTCGCGGAGGGCGTGCGGACGGTGGTGGTGAACGGGCGGATCGCCGTCGACAATGGCCGGCCGACCGGCGTTGCCGCCGGGCGGGCGCTGGCGCATGTGCCGCCGAAGGGCAGTTGCTCCTGATTTCGGATACGTCACCCTCACCCTTCCGGCGCTTCGCGCCTCCCTCCCTCTCCCAATGGGAGAGGGAAGGGGCCCATCGCGATAGCGATGGGAAGGGTGAGGGTGACCAGTGGCCAGAGCTGCCATGATCCGCGCCTGGTTCGCCATCGCCTTGTGGAAGCGCGTGCTTGGCGGCGTCGCGCTGGGACTGCTGCTGGCTTTTGCCTGGCCGGAGGCGGCGCCGTCGGTTGCCTTCATGGGCGAGCTGTTCGTCCGTGCAATCCGGATGCTGGTGGCGCCGATCGTGCTCGTCACCATCGCGTCGGGCATCACCACGCTCGCGGACCCCAAGCGGCTGGGGAGCCTCGGCGGGCGCACGGTCGGGTTGTTCGCGCTCACCACCTTCGTCGCGGTGTCGGTGGGGATGCTGGTCGCGAGCGTGATCCGGCCGGGCGTCGGCGCGCCGCTCGGCACCGCCACCGCCCATGCGCTGGGGCCGGCGGTCACCCCCTATGAGCAGCTGATCGGCATCGTCCCGCTCAACATCGTCGAGGCGCTCGCCAAGGGCGACATGCTCGCGCTGATCTTCGTCGCGATCCTGACCGGGGTCGGCACCGTGCTGGCGGGGGAGGCGGGGAAGCCGTTCGCGAACCTGCTCCAGTCGCTGTCGGCGGTGCTGCTGCGGATCGTCGGGCTGGTGATGGAGGCGACGCCGTTCGGCGTGTTCGCGCTGATCGCCAATGCCGTCGCGGCCAATGGTGCGGCGGTGTTCGTCAACATCGGCTGGTTGGCGCTGGCGGTGGTGCTGGGCTCGCTGATCCAGATGATCGTGGTGCACAGCCTGATCCTGCGGCTGCTGGCGCGGCTGCCGGTGCTGCCGTTCTTCCGTGGCATCATCGATGCGCTGGTGGTCGCCTTCTCGACCGCGTCGAGCGGGGCTACGTTACCGGTGGCGATGCGCGTCGCCGGCGACAATCTCGGCGTCGGGCGGGCGGTCTATTCGACCGTGCTGCCCTTGGGCGCCAGCATCGGCAAGGACGGGACGGCGATGTACGTCGGCCTGCTCAGCCTGTTCGCGCTGCAGGCCTTCGCGGTGCCGATGACGCCGCTCGTCTATGCGACCGTGCTGCTGACCGGCGCGCTGGCGGCGTTCGGGACGGCGCCGGTCCCGTCCGCCTCGCTGTTCATGCTGGCGGCGGTGCTGTCCGCGGTCGGCGTCGCGCCGGAGCAGACCGCGCTGGTGGTCGGCTTCGTGCTGCCGTTCGACCGGCTGCTCGACATGACCCGCACCGTGCCGAGCGCCAGCGCCAACCTCACCGTGGCTACGACGGTGGCGCGCTGGGAGGGGGAATTGGATGAGGACGTCTATCGTGCGCCGAACGACCGCTAGCCTCGCCCTGGCGCTGATGCTGGCTGCCGCGCCGGCGCCGGCGGCCGACAAGGCGCCGCTGGCCGAGCGCGTCGCGGCGACGCTGCGCCAGATCCAGGGGCCAGGCGCACGCTTCGGGCTGGTGGTGACGACGCTGGACGGGCGGGAGATCGTCGCGCTGTCGCCCGACGACCGCTTCGTGCCCGCGTCCAATACCAAGGTCTATACGACCGCCGCGGTGTTCGCGAACATCCCGGACCTGACCCGGCCCGACACGGTGGGCGGCGCGGCGGTGCGGCTGGACGGCGACGACGTGATCCTCGAGGGCCATGGCGACGCGCGCCTGTCGAGCAAGGCCGGCTGTACCGTCGACTGCCTGGCGACGCTGGCGGACGCCGTCGCCGCCAAGACCCGCAGGGTCGACGACGTGATCGGCGACGACAGCGACTATCCCGACGAGCGCTGGAGCCCGGGCATGGGCTGGAACAACATCCAGAGCCGCTACGGAACCGGCATCTCCGCGCTGACCGTCGACGACAATGAACTGGCGATCACCGTGCGGCCGGGGAAGGCGGGGGGTGCCGCCACGGTCGAGGCGCTTCCCTACTACGCGATCGACAATCAGGTGACGACGGTGGCGGGCGGCAAGACCGCGCTGCGGCTCTTCCGCATGCCCAACAGCCGAGAGCTCCGCATCGGCGGCACCATTGCCGCGGATGCGACGCCGGTCGAGCTCGCCGTCGGCATCGACGATCCCGCGGACTTCGCGGCGTGGCGGCTGAAGGCGCTGCTGGTCGAGCGCGGGGTGAAGGTGAAGGGGCGGGTGGACGTCCGTCACCGCCCGCTCACGCCCGCCGACGATCCCAAGGTGCGGGCGGGGGCTCCGGCGGCGATGGCCCCGGCGACGACGCCGCTGCTCAAGCTCACCCCGCCGCCGCTGATCGAGGACCTCACCCACACCAACAAGGTCAGCCAGAACCTTCACGCCGAGCTGCTGCTGCGCCGGATCGCGCGGCTCAGGGGCAGCGGCTCGATCGCCGACGGCCAGGCGGCGGTGGAGGCGATGCTGGAAAGCGCAGGCGTGCCGCGCTGGGCCTATGACTTTTCCGACGGATCGGGGATGTCGACCTACAACCGCGTGACCCCGCGCGCGAGCGCCGCGCTGATGCGCTGGATCGCCGCGCAGCCATGGGGCGCGGCATTCCGCAGCACGCTGCCGATCGGCGGCGTCGACGGCACGCTGGCGAAGCGCTTCAAGGGCACGCCGCTGGAGGGGAAGGTGTTCGCCAAGACGGGCACGCTCAACCAGGCCAATGCGCTTGCGGGCTACATGACCGCCGCCAGCGGACAGACGCTGGTGATCGCCGCCTATGCCGGCGACATGCCGGGGGATGCGTCCGCCACCACGGCGATGGATGTGGCGCTCAACCTGATCGCGGCGGAGAATTAGAGCGCGAGCTGTTTAATCGGAAATAACGAAAATGGATAATTTTAGCTATCGTAGGTCCGTTGAAGCTTCGAAAGCACGATCGCATGCCCGACGACAGCTGTGCAGATAAAGAGCGCTGCGCAAACCCAACTCGCAACTGGGGCACGCTCTGCCAGTATAAAAGAGAATACAGCGGACGGAGCAGCGATGAGGAGCATGCCTAAAACGACCGCCCATCCCTGCCAGCTTATCGGAATGTAGCTGAACATCACCCATTTGCGGAACCAAGGGATGCGCATGTTGGCAGCATAACGTATCCTCGAACGTTGGCAATTGGGGCATAGTCGACGCCCGCCTTATTGGCTCCTATGGACGAGGTGCTGCCGGCCCGCCGCCGAGCGCCCGGACGGTATCGACCGCGACCCGCAGCTGTTCGGTGCGAAGCTGCAGCAGCGCGCGCTCGGCGTCGAGCGCGGCGGTCTGGGCGGTGACCACCTCGAGATAGTCGGAGGCGCCGTCGCGGTAGCGGGTGAGCGCGAGTTCGCGGGTGCGCTCGGCGGCGGCGACCGCGTCGCGCTGGTTGCGTTCCTGCGACTGCAGCTGGCGGGCGGTGGCGAGGTCGTCCTCGACCTCGCGGAAGGCGGTCAGCACCGTCTCGCGGTAGTTGGCGGCCGCCTCGTCATATTGGGCGCGGGTCAGGCGGACGTTCGCGCGGCGCTTGCCGCCGTCGAAGATCGCCAGCGCGGCCGAGAGCGGCCCCAGTGCCCAGAAGCTGTTCGAAGCGCTCAGGAGATTGCCGCCGGTCGCCTCGAACCCGCCGGCGGCGCCCAGCGTGACGCTGGGGAACAGCGCCGCGCGCGCGACGCCGATCTCCGCGTTGGCGGCGGCGACGCGGCGCTCGGCGGCGGCGATGTCCGGGCGGCGCTCCAGCAGGGTCGAGGGCAGGCCGGCGGGGATGGCGGGCGGCGCCGGCTGTGCGTCGGCGACGGCGAGCGTGAAGCTCGACGGCGACTCGCCGATCAGCGTGGCGATCGCATGCTCGTCGCGGGCGCGCTGGGCGACGACCGCGTCGAGCTCGGCCTTGGCGCTGGCGAGCTGACTCTGGGCGCGGCTGACGTCGAGGCCGGAGGCGATGCCGCCGGAATGGCGCGTGTCGGTCAGCTCGAACGCGCGCTGGAAGGCGGCGACCGTCTCGCGCAGCAGCACGATGCGCGCGTCGAGCCCGCGCAGGTCGAAATAGGTGGCGGCGAGCTGCGCCTGCAGGCCGAGGCGGACCGCGGCCATGTCCGCCTGACTGGCCTGCGCATCGGCCTCGCGCGCCCGCACCGAATTGCGGACGCGGCCGAACAGGTCGAGCTCATAGGAAAGCGAAGCTCCCACCTCGAAGTCGTTGTAGGTGGCGGCATTTCCCGGCGACAGTGGGCGGCCGGCCGAGACGCGGCTGCGCCCGGCATCGCCACCGACATCGACCTGGGGGAAACGATCCGCCTTGGCGCCGCGGACGAGCGCGCGCGCCTGCTCGTAGCGGGCGGCTGCGGCGGCAAGGCCCGGGTTGCCGGCCTCGACCCGTTCCTCCAGGCCGTTGAGGGTCGGATCGCCGAACAGTTCCCACCATTTCCCCGGCGTGGGCACGTTGCTGCCGGCGAGCTGCCACGGCCCGAGCTCCTTGTAGGCGGCGGCAGTAGTGACGGCCGGGCGCTCGTAGCGCGGCGCCGTGGCGCAACCGGCGAGTAACAGGACACCGCCCAGCAATAACGCCGCCCTATTTCGCGGCATCGGCCTTGCCCTTCTCGGGAGCGATCGGGCGCACCGGGTCGCCGGTCTGGAGCGAGTCCGGCGGGTTGTCGATCACGCGATCGTTGGGCGACAGGCCGGCGGTGATCTCCACCACCTTGCCCTGATCATGGCCGAGCGTCACGGTCCGCAGTACCGCCCGGCCGTTGGGGCCGAGCAGGGCGACCTGTGTGCCCTTCTCGCCGATGATGAGCGCGCTCGGCGGCAGCGTGACGGTATTGCCGGCGCCGCGCAGCGGGAAGCTCGCCTGGGCATAGGCGCCGGGCTTGAGTGCGCGGTCGCCGTTGGGCGCCTGCAGCTCGACCAGTACCGTGCCGGAGGCCGGATCGACCGCGCCCGCCGTGCGGGTCAGCGTCGCGTCGAAGCTGCGGCCGGCATATTCGGGCAGAGTGAGCTTCACCGCCATGCCGGGGTGGATCTGCGCCGAATAGAGCTGCGGCACCCGCACATAGGCGCGCATCCGGCCGACGTCGGCGACGGTGAACAGCGGCGCCGCAGAGGCGTTGCCCGCGGTGACGAGTGCGCCGATCTCCGCCGAGCGGCTTGTCACCACGCCGTCGAACGGCGCGACCAGGCGGGTGAAGCCGGTCAGCGCCTGCAGGCGCGCGACGTTGGCGCGGGCGGCGTTGGTGACGGCGGTCTTGGCGGCGAGGTCGCCGAGCTTCTCGTCGGTCTCCTGCTTCGATACCGCGTCCTTGGCGAGCATCGTGCTCCAGCGCTGCGCGGTGGTGCTTGCGAGCTGCTGGTTGGCGCGTGCGGTCTGGAGGTCGGCGCGCGCGGCGGCGAGCTGCTGCTCGACCTCGGGCGCGTCGAGGATGGCGAGCAGCTGGCCCCGACGGACCGGGTCGCCGAGGTCGACCAGCCAGCGGCGGACATAGCCGGTGGTGCGGGCATAGATCGGCGCGCTGTTGAGCGCCTGGAGGTTGGCGGGCAGCGTCAGCGCGTCGCTGGCCGCGATCGGCGTGGGCCGGATCAACGTGACGCTGGGGATCGCCTGCGCCTCGGTCCAGTTCGCCAGCGTCTCCTTCGACTGGACGCGGCTGTAGATGCCGCCGCCGACCACCGCGACGGCCGCCAGCGCGGCGATGCCGCCGGCGAGCTTCAGCCGGCTGTTGTTGCCGGGCTCAGGCATGGGCTTCCTCCAATTGGGTCGGTTCGCCGCCCGGGGCGGCGGCCTTGCGGCGATGCGCGAGGCTGAAGATGACGGGGACGAACATCAGCGTGGCGAAGGTGGCGACGACGAGGCCGCCGATCACCGCGCGGCCGAGCGGGGCGTTCTGCTCGCCGCCCTCGCCGAAACCCATCGCCATCGGCAGCATGCCGATGATCATCGCCAGCGCGGTCATCAGCACCGGGCGGAAGCGGACGAGACCCGCCTCCAGCGCCGCCTTGGTGGCGTCGCCGAGCTCGGCCAGCCGCTCGCGCGCGAAGCTGACGACCAGGATCGAGTTGGCGGTGGCGACGCCCATGCACATGATCGCGCCGGTGAGCGCCGGCACGGACAGCGTGGTGCCGGTGGTGAACAGCATCCAGATGATCCCGGCGATCGCCCCCGGCAGCGCGGTGATGATCACGAACGGGTCGAGCCAGCTCTGGAAGTTGACGACGATCAGCAGGTAGATGAGCACGATCGCGCCGATCAGGCCGAAGGCGAGGCCGGAGAAGGCGCTGTTCATCGTCGCGTACTGGCCGCGCATGGTGACGGTGACGCCCTTCGGCGTCTCGGCCTTCAAGTCGTCGAGCACCTTGTTGATGTCGCCGGCGACGGCGCCGAGGTCGCGGCCGTTGGGGGTCGCGAAGATGTCGATCACCGGCGCGATGTTGTAGTGGGAGACCACCGCCGAGGCGTTGCTGCGCTGGATCGTGCCGATGCCGCCGAGCACCTGGCCGCTGGCGTTGCCGGCCCCGGTCACCGGGATGTTGGAGAGATCGCCGACCGATCCCACCTTGTACTCGGGCGTCTGCGCGACCACCGCATAGGACACGCCGTTCTCCGGGTTGAGGAAGAAGACCGGCGCGGTCTGCTGGGTGCCGGCGAGCGAGCTCGCGAGGCTGGTCGTCACGTCGCGCTCGGTCAGGCCGAGCTGACCGATACGGCTGCGGTCGACGTTGACGTCGAGCTGCGGATAGCGCGACGACTGCTGGATACGCGCGTCGGCGACGCCGGGGATCGACGAAATGCGGCGCAGGATCTTGCGGGCGAAGGCGGCGTTCGCGTTCACGTCGCGGCCGGCGATCTGGATGTCGATCGGGGCAGGGGAGCCGAAGTTCAGGATCTGGCTCGTGATGTCGGCGGGCAGGAAGGCGAATTGGGTGCCGGGGAAGGCCTTGGGCAGCTCCTCGCGCAGCTTCTGCACATAGCCGGCGGTCGGGGCGTGGTCCTCGGACAGCTGGATCAGGATGTCGCCGTCCTGCGGGCCGACCGTGCCCGAGTTGTTGTAGACCGTGTTGATCGAGCTCACCGGCAGGCCGATGTTGTCGACCAGCGATACCAGCTCCTCGCGCGGGATGATCGTGCGGATGCGCTGGGCGATGCGGTCGAACTGGGCCGAGGTCTCCTCGATGCGCGATCCGACCGGCGCGCGGACGTGGATCGCGATCGATCCGGCGTCGACCGAGGGGAAGAAGTTCTGCCCCAGGAACGGCACCAGCAGGAACGAGGCCGCGACCACGGCGAGGAAGCCGATCACGAAGGGCTTGGGCACCCTCAGCGCCTTTTCGAGCAGCTCGCCATAGCCGGTGCGGACCTGCTCGAAGCGATGCTCGAAGCCGCGCTGGAAGCGCACCAGCGGATTGCGCGAGCCGGGGCTACCGGCCTCGTGGATGTGCCCGGGCGCGTGCGGCTTCAGCAGGTACATCGCCATCGTCGGCACCAGCGTGCGCGAGAGGATGAACGAGGCGATCATCGCGAACACCACCGCCAGCGCCAGCGGCACGAACAGGAAGCCGGCGACGCCGGGCAGGAAGAACATCGGCACGAACACGATGCAGATGCACAGCAGCGAGACGAACGCTGGCGTCACGATCTGCGCCGCGCCGTCGAGGATAGCCTGGCGCACCGGCTTGCCCTGCTCGAGGTGCCAGTTGATGTTCTCGATGGTGACGGTGGCGTCGTCGACGAGGATGCCGACCGCGAGGCTGAGCCCGCCGAGCGTCATGATGTTGAGCGTGTTGCCGGTCCCCGACAGCGCCAGGATCGCCGCCAGGATCGCGAGCGGGATCGAGACGGCGATGATCACCGTCGAGCGCCACGAGCCGAGGAACATGAGGATCATCAGCGAGGTCAGTGCGGCGGCGATCGCGCCTTCCTTGATCACGCCCTCGACCGCGGCCTTCACGAAGATCGACTGGTCGCCGATCGGCACGATCTTCAGCGCCTCGGGCAAAGTCTCCTGGAGCTTGGGCAGCGCGTCCTTGACGCCCTGGACGATCGCCAGCGTCGAGGTGGCGCCGTTCTTGAGGATCGTCATCAGCACCGACCGTGAGCCGTCGACATGGACGACGTTGGTCTGCGGCGCCGATCCGTCGCGGACGTGGGCGACGTCGCGCATGTAGATGGTCGCGCCGTTCACGACCTTGACCGGCAGGTTGTTGAGCTCCTCGACCGATCCCGGCGCGTTGTTGAGCTTCACGCTGTACTGATAGCCGCCGATCTTGGCGAAGCCGGCCGGGTTGATCTGGTTCTGCGCGGCGATCGCCTGGCCGACGTCCTGCGCCGACAGGCCCTTGGACTGCAGCGCCTGCGGGTCGAGGTCGATCTGGATCTGCCGCTGACGGCCGCCGGAGGGGTAGGGGACGGCGGCACCGGGGATGGTGACCAGGTTGGTGCGGATCTGGTTCTGCGCGAGATCGAAGAGCTGCCCCTCCGACATGCCCTTGCCCGACAGCGCGAGCTGGACGATCGGCACGGTCGAGGCGTTGTAGTTGAGGATCAGCGGCGGCGTGACGCCCGGCGGCAGCTGCCTGAGCACCGTCTGCGACACCGAGGTGACCTGGGCGGTCGCGGTGCGGATGTCGGCGCCGGGCTGGAAATAGATCTTCACCACGCCGATGCCCTGCATCGACTGGCTCTCGATATGGTCGATGTCGTTGACGGTGGTGGTGAGCACGCGCTCGAACGGCGTGATGATGCGGCCCGACATCTCGTCGGGCGAGAGGCCGGCATAGTTCCAGGCGGTGGCGATCACCGGCACGCGAATGTCGGGGAAGATGTCGACCGGCGTGCGGATCGCGGCGAGCACGCCCAGCAGCACGATCAGGATCGCCATCACGATGAAGGTGAGCGGGCGCGCGAGCGCGGTGCGGACGATCCCGATCAAGGCTGCCGACTCCGAATTCCGGCCGGGCAGCGGAGGCTCGCCCGAACCCGCGATGGGTGTTGCACCAGCGGACTCCTAGGTTTCCGGCCGCGCGCCGGACTGGAAAAGCGCCCATTGCGCAGTGCAACATCGCCGTCCAATATTGTTTACGGCATGATCGATAGCTAACTCATATTAATCATGGAGCTGAGACACCTTCGCTATTTCCTGGCCGTCGCGGAGGAGCTGCACTTTGCGCGCGCGGCGCAGCGCGTCGGTATCTCGCAGCCGCCGCTCAGCCAGCAGATCGGCGCGCTGGAGCAGGAGCTGGGCGTGCGCCTGTTCGACCGGACCAGTCGTACTGTCCAGCTGACCAGCGCCGGCAAGGCGTTCCTGGAGCCCGCCCGCGCGACGCTGGCGCAGGCAGACCGTGCGGCGCAGGTGGCGCGCCGTGCCTCGCGGGGGGAACTGGGGGAGCTCGCGGTCGGCTTCAACGCCTCGGCGCCGTTCATCCCCAAGGTCGCCAACGCGATCGTCGAGTTCCGCAACCGCTATCCGGACATCCGCCTCGCGCTGACCGAGGTCCACGGCACCGCCCAGCCCGCGTTGCTCGAGGATCATTCGCTGGACGTCGTTTTCGTGCGCAACGTGGACCGGATGGCGCTGTCCCCGCGGATCACCGCCACGCTGCTGCTCGAGGAGCGCTTGTTCGTGGCGATGCGTCCGGAGCATCCGCTCGCCCGCCGCAACGAGGTGGGTTTGCGGGACCTCGCGGGCGAACCGATGGTGCTCTACTCGCGCGAGGGCGGCAGCTGCTTCACCGACCAGCTCATGGAGCTGCTCGACCACGCCGGCGTCGAGCCGGTGATCGCGCAGACGGTGCGGGAAGTCTCGACGCTGTTCGGTCTCGCCGCCGCCGGGGTCGGCGTGACCGTGCTCGCCGAATCCCTCTGCGCGCTCCAGTCGGCGCGGCTCGCCTATCGTCCGCTCGCCGATCCCGCGGCGATCACGACGATGTGGCTGCTGCACCTTCCGGAGCATTCGCTGACGCTGCAGTGCCGGAACTTCCTGGACATCATCCGGCGCGACGGCTCACCACTTGAATCTCAGCGATCCGATGACGGTGCGGGACGCGCCGAAATAGCATGAGTTGGAGAAGGGGCAGGCCGAGATATAGCGCTCGTCGAGCAGATTGGCGGCGTTGATCGCCACGCTCCATCCGCGCAGGGCCTCGCTGGCGTAGCCGAGGTCGTAGCCGACCATGCCGTCGACCAGCGTGAAGCTGTCGGTGGTGAAGGCCTGGAAGGTGGTGACGCCGTTGATCACCGCATATTTGGTCGACCCGTCCGAGCCGCCGACGTAGCGCACGCCGCCGCCGACGCTGAGGCCGCCGATCGGGCCGGCGGAACCGCCCTTGCCGAAATCATAGGATAGGAAGGTCGAGGCTTGCCATTCGGGCGTGCCGAGCTGGCGGGTGCCGGTGGTGGTCGGGGTGCCGCTGTCGGTGGCGGTCGGCGGGACGGCCGGCGTGCCTCGGGTGATGATCGCGTCGGTGTAGGTCGCCGCTAGCACGACGTCGAAGCCCGGGGTGACTTCGCCACGTCCTTCCAGCTCGACGCCGCGCACGCGCACCTCGCCGATCTGGATTTGGGCATTGGAAGGAATGCCGCCGGTCCCGGCGCGGGGATCGGTGACCGGCACCTTCTGCCGCTTGAGATCATAGACGGAGAGGGTGAAGAGTGCCTTGGCTCCCCTAGGCTGGAACTTGAGCCCGGCCTCGTACATCTTGCCGGTGACCGGTTCGAAGGGAGTTCCCTGATAATCTGCCCCGGCCTGCGGCTCGAACGATTCCGAATAGCTGACATAGGGCGAGAGGCCGAAGTCGAACTCGTACAGCGCGCCCAGCCGCATCGTGAAGGCGGTCTGCGACAGCCGGGTCACGGCGTTGGGAGTGCCGGTGACGATCTTCTTGTTGAGCGTGGTCTGGTCGTACCAGTCCCAGCGCCCGCTCGCGATCAGCTGGAGCCGGCCGATCGCCATCTGGTCCTGCAAGTACAGGCCGACCTGGTCGCGCTTGGTGTAGGTGTTCACGTAACTGGGCGAGAGGACGGTCAGGTCGAAGCTCGGCATCGTACCGCCATAGATCGGCGCATAGAGATTGAGGTTCGGGATGCTGGTGAGCGGGTTCGAGGTCTGCCCGGTGTTGAACTGCTGGAAGTTCTCGCCCGAGATATACTGATAGTCGATGCCGGCCAGCACGTTGTGGCGCACCGGCCCGGTGGCGAACTTCGCGTTCAGGTGGTTGTCGAGCGTCAGCGTGTCGAAATCCTCGTCCGCGCCGCCACCGCCGCGGATGATGGTCGAGTAATCGGTGTTGCGGTTGGCACCCGTGCCGGTGGTCGCATAGCCGGCGACATAGATCTGGCGGTAGCTCAGCGTGTTGTTCTGGAAGCGGAAATTCGACCGGAACGACAGCTGGTCGCTGAAATCGTGCCGGAACAGCGCGGTGATCGCCTTCTGCTTGTGGTTGTAGCGCTCGTAGTCCGGGTCGCCGGTGTTGATGTGCAGCGCGAGCGGACCCGCAGGGCTCGGCAGCACCGTGCCGTAGGCGGGCACGCCCGAATAGCCGCCGCCCGACGGCGCGTGCTGGTAGACGGCGATCAGGGTCAGGCTGGTGTCCGGCCCCGGTGCGAAGGTCAGCATCGGGCTGACGTGATAGCGCTCGCTCTCGGTGTATCGGGTGAAGCCGTCGGCCTTCTGCCAGCCGCCGACGACGCGGAACAGCAGCTTGCCGTCCGCATCGAGCGGCTGGTTGAGATCGGCGACGGCGCGGAGCGAACCGTAGTTGCCCGCCTGCAGCTCGACACGGCCGAACGGCGTGGCCTCCGGCGTCTTGCTCGTCAGGTTGACCAGACCGCCTGGCGTCGAGTTGCCGTAGAGGACCGAGGCCGGCCCCTTGACGATATCGATCTGCTCGATGCGGTTGAAGTCGGTCTGCGGCATCGAATAGGGGCCGGCGAGCAGGCGCATCCCGTCGAGGAAGATGCCCGGCGCGAAGCCGCGCAGCAGCAGCTGGTCGTAGCGGGTGACGGTGCCGCCGCGCTGGTTGGCCGCGACGCCGGCGACATAGCCGAGCGCCTGGTTGATCGACAGCGCGTTGCGCCGCGTCAGCTCCTCTTGATCGATGACGGTGATCGTCTGCGGCGTCTCGATGAGCGGCGTGTCGGTCTTGGTGCCCGATCCGATGCCCTGTTCGCGCAGGCCGGTGACCACGATCTCCTGCGGGTCCGAGCCGTCGCCTGGCTCGCCGTCGTCGGCCAGGGCAGTCTGTGACGCAAGCAGCCCGGCAGCGATCAGCGCTGCCCGAGAAGCCCGCCAAGCCCAGCCGCGATGTCCGACCCGCATTTGATTCCCCTTTTATTGCGATTGATTCGCATTCGCCGTTAAGGGGCGCCGGTGCATATGGCAATGCATGATGAGCGAGCAGGGGAGGGCGTCAGGTCGATTATGGCCGGTGCGGGGTCAACACCGGATTTGAACAGCGGCTTTATCTCTCGTGGCGGTACCTAGGCCCAACTCCTTGAGTGTCGGACAATATCCGCTTACCTCTCGTCCAAGCCAGCTCGGTTTAAGGGGGATTTCTTTTGCGCGATCGACTGCCCGGCAGGAGTAGCGAACGGCGGAGCGTCGAAACGGGGCAGCCCGGGCCGGATGCCGACGATCGCCACGATACCGCTGCGGGGAAGCATACGGCCATCGCGACCGCCGACATCATGGCCGCGCGGGGATCGAGCGGCGTCATCGGATCCGCTGCGGGGCAGGTCGCCCGGGCGATTGGCATGGACATCCTGAGGGGCACGATCGCGCCGGGGCAGAAGCTGCCTGCCGAGGAGGATATTCTCGCCCGTTTCTCGGTTTCCAGGACCGTCCTGCGCGAGGCGCTGAAGATCCTCGAAGCCAAGGGGATGGTGAAGTCCAAGACCCGGATCGGCACGGTCGTCCGGGATCGCCACAGCTGGAACTTCTTCGATTCCGATGTCCTGGCATGGAAGATCGACACCGGGCTCGATGCGGCGCTGCTGCAGACGTTGCGGGAAGCGCGTCTCGCGGTCGAGCCGTTCGCCGCGCGGCTGGCTGCCGAGCGGGCGACGCACGCGGACATGGCGGAGATGGCCGAGAGCGTGCGGCTGATGCGCGAGGCGGTGGGGGACCGGCATCTGTTCGCGCAGGCGGATCTGCGGTTCCACCGCGCGGTCGCGGCGGCGTCGGGGAATTTCGTCCTGGGGTCGTTCGCCGCCGTCATCGAGACGGCGCTCGTCTGCGCCACGCTCCTGCTGCCGCTGGAGGATGCCTCGCTGCGGACCGAGGCGGTGAACCGGCACGAGGACCTGCTCAAGACGATCGCGCGGCGCGAGACCGAACGCGCTGCCCTGCTCATGTCGGACATGATCAATTTCGGCGCCGCGGTGGGAGAGGTGCCGCTGCCGCAAGCGGAGGCGTCTGAGGCTTAGGACGGATCGACATTTGAGGTTGCAGGTCTTCCGTAGCCCGGTTTCCAACCGTCACCCCGGACTTGTTCCGGGGTCCACTGAGCCTCGCGGGCTGCTTTCAAACCTCTTGTTCAGTTCTTCTACCGGTGGACCCCGGAACGAGTCCGGGGTGACGGTGAGGAGGGTTGAGAGGTCAGTCTTTTCCTCAAATGTCGATCGTTCCCGGCGCCGTCGCTTTCAGAACAGCTTCAGCTCGACCAGGCGCACCGGGTGGCCGTTCGCGGAGGTGGAGGCCACCCGAATCCGGGAGGTCCGCACTTCGCGCCATCGGACGTGCGTGATGCCGTTCGGCGCCACGGCCGTCGTTCGGGCGACGTCAACCCATCGGTTGGCCTGCGCGTCCCAGCTTTGCAGGCGAACGACGGCCGGCGCGGCGATCTTGCGGCCGTCGGCGAAGAAGGCGAGTTCCGCCCGCGACAGCGCGACCGGTTGTTCGAACTCCACCGCGAACCATGGGTTTTTGTCGTCCGCGGCGGAGGTCCAACCGTTCGCCATCTCCGGGAAGAACCAGACCCGGCCGTCGATCGCGTCGTGAAGCGCCTCCGGATCGGGATTGCTGGAGGCGCTCGGCCGGGGAAAGGTGCCGCGGACAAGCTGGACGGCGCGGTCGATCGGGCGCGCGATGGGGGAGGGGGCCACTCGCGCAAGAGGGACGACGATCCGTCCAAGGTCCGCGCGTCGCGCGACTTCCTTGCCGTCCGCCTCGACCCGAAGCCCCGCGCCGCGGCCGTAGTGGCGTCCGTCCGCATCCCAGGTCACCGACAGCGTGCGGCCGTGATAGGGGATGCCCTCGGCCCGGAACCATGACAGCCCATCCGTGCCGGATGCGGGGATCAGCGGATTGACCTCGAGCATGTCGTCGGCGCGTGGGCGGATGCCGACCAGGCCCGTCATCATCAGGTCGATGAAGCCCGAATGGAAATAATGATGGCTCCGCGCCAGTCCGACGATCGGCTTGCCGGTCGCGGGATCATAATCCTCCTCGAGGTCGAGGCGGTCGCCCTGATAGTGGAGCCTGGCATATTGCCGCAGCAGCCGCAGGAAGTCGTTCCGCGTCACCGTCGACTGCTTGTAATGGTCCAGCAGGTTGATCATGCCGGCGAGGACCTGCGTCGTCTGGAAGGGCCAGACCGGGCCGTTCCACTGGCACTCGGGCGCGGTGCCCTCGTAACGGAACTGGCGCATGTAATGGGGATAGCTCGGCTCGACCGTGCGCAGCCCCGCCGGGCCCGCCAGCCGATCGGGATCGAGCAGGTGGCGCCACGCCGCGGCATAGCGAGGATCGTCGTCCGGCAGGTCGAACGCCCATGGCACATAGCCGACGAGCTCGCGTCCGCGGATCGGCTCCCAGTAGCGGACGTGGTCGTTGGACACTTTGTAGCGGTCGATGAAATGATCGAACGCCGGGTTCCACAGGTCGCGCTGGACATGGGCCTTGATGGCCTCGGCGCGCGCCGCATAGTCGGCCGCGGCGGCCTCGTCGCCGGCGAGCATCGACAGCTGCGACAGCGCCCGGGCGTTGGCGAACATATAGGCGTTGATCGACGGCCGGAACGCGTCACCGCCGCGGAAGCCGTCCTTGCCGCCCGAGGCGTCGATCGACGATATGGTGTATTCGGTCGCGTCGAGCAGCGGCTCGATCCAGTAGAGGCCCTTGGTGAAATCGAGATGATCATCCCAGGCGCCGAACAGCAGCCGCATGGCACTCAGGTGACGCAGCGCCTCGGCGCGGTCGCCGTCGACGAGGTAGCGGCTCCAGACCGCGTCGGCCATATAGTCGGAGAAATGGCGGTCGTTCCCGCCCCGGTACATATAGTCGACATAGTCCGCGGCGAACCGGCGGTCGCGCATCCACCTGAGCTCGCCGAGGTGGAAGCCGGTCGCGTCATTGAGGCTGGCATAGGGCTCGCGCTGCCACGACACGTCGTCGAGGAACTCGGTGGTGATATAGCCCTGCGCGCCGATGTCGCGCTGGTGCGCGCGGACGATCTGCCAGCGATAATAATAGACCGCATCCAGCGTCGGGTCCGAGGACTCGAACAGCGGGATCCGGTTCCGATACCATTCGGCGTCGTTGCCGAACCGGGCGGCCAGTGTCGCTTCGGCGTTGCTCGCCGCTGCTGGCGGCGCTGTCGCCGTAAGCAATGCCGCGGCCAGCAGGCCGGCTCGGAGGTGCCGACGCACCGCCGCGCCAAGCCCCGTCGCGATCGGAGGACCGGAACGTCTTGGGATCATCGGTCCTCCGAAATGCGCGGGCAGGCTATCGTGCCTTAGCGGCAGATCAGTTGAAGCTGTAGCGCACCCCGACCGCGAAGGTCCGCGGGATCAGCACGGTGCCCAGGTTGAACTGATCGGCGTTGCCGACGTCGGCGAAGCGGTAATATTCCTGCTGCTTGGATCGCGTCAGGTTCACCGCGTCGAAGGTCAGACCCAGCCTGTCGGTGAGCTTGGCGGTCAGCTGGAAATCGAGGCTCCGTTCCGGACGGCGCCACACGCCGATCGGATTGGCGAACAGCCGTGCCTCGTTCCGGGCCAGGAACTCCTTGCGGTAGACGTACGACAGCCGCGCGCCGATCGGCCCGTGATCATAGGCGAGCGTCGCATTGTACGAGAGGTCGGAGACCCCGAAGAAGGACGAACGGTCCTGCGCGATCAGGTTGCCGCCATTGTCGTAGCGCGGGATGTTTTGCGACGAATCGAGCACCGTCACGCTGCCCTGAACACCTAGTCCGTCGAGGAAGCTCGGCAGATAATGCGGGAAGTAGGTGACGCCGATTTCCACGCCCTTCAGCACGCCGTTCGATGCATTGAGCGGCCGGGTGATCGCGAAATAATCGGTCGCACCCGCGACGATGCCGTTGTTCGGGATATATTCGAGCTGGGTGACCGGAACCACCAGCCCGTCGATCTCGCGCCGGAAGCCCGTCACGGTGATGGCGCTGTCGCGGTCGAAGTACCATTCCATCGCCACGTCGTAGTTCTTCGAATGGGTGGGCCGCAAGTTTGCGGTGCCGGCGGTGCCGCTGCCGTAGCCCACGTTGGTGAGGTCGCCCGTCAGCGCATAATTCGGGTTGATGTCGCCGAAGTTCGGCCGGCGCAGCGTTTCGCCATAGTTGGCGCGGATGCGCAGGTTGTCGGTGATTTCATAACGTGCCGTGAAGCTCGGCAGGAAACGCTGCGACCCCGGCGAAGACGAGGATTCGGCGCCGTTGTTGTAGCGATCGAAGAAGTGCGCGTCGGTATCGACGGTGACATAGCGCACGCCCCCCTGGAGCTTCAGCGGGCGGCCGAAGATCGACACCTCCGCATCGGCCTGAATGTAGGCGGCGAGCGTGATCTCGTCGACGTCGAAGGTCTTGGTCAGCGAAAGCTGGTCGGATGTCTTCAGGCCGTACAGCCCGCGGACCTGGTCGGCATTGTCATAGAGCCAATAGCCGTTCGCCAGCACCCAGCTGCTCGGAACGTCGGCCCGGCCGTCGAAGAAGTCCGAGTTGGTGAAGGTCGCGCCCTCCGGCAGGCTCGACAGCGGACGGCCCAGCACGCCGGCGTCCTGCGTGCGCACCGCGTTCGACGCTTTGCGGTCGTCGAAGCGGAAGCCGGCCTTGATCTGGCGGAGGAAGCCCGAATCCCAGGTGTAGTTGCCGTCGAGCGTGAAGGTGATCGCGCTGCCCTTGTCGCGCGACGCATTGTCGTAGAGCTGCGCGACGTTCCAGACCGAGGGATCGGTCAGCAGGGAATCGTCATCGAAATGATAGGACGGGATGCCGCCGCCGGCGTTGAAGTCCGCCGTGATCTGGTTCGCCACCCGATCGGTGCGCATCGCGATGAACGAGGTGTTGTAGGTGCTGGTCTGATAAGCGACGTCGGCGACGATGTTGCCGCGATGGCCGAGGTCCCACTTGCCGTTCAGCGCATAGACGAAGCTGTCGGTCTTGTTCCGGGTATAGTCGCCGCTGTTGAAGCCGTAGACGCTGTTCGCGACGCGCGACTTGACGATGTTGGTGCCGTCGTAAAGCGTCGGCGACTGCGGGTTCGCCCAGAAATCGACGAAGCTGAACTGGAGGCTGTTGAACGTCTCGCCGCGGAAGCCCGCGTAGAAGGCTTCGGCGGTATAGACCGAGCTCGAGTTCGGGGCCCATTGCAGCGCGATGTTGGCGGATGGGCGCTCGCGCTTGCCGTACAGGTCGGAGCTGAACACCGCGTCGCGCGAGAGATAATAGGGGGTGGTGACGCCGTTCACCACCATTGTCGACCCGGCCTCGGTCGGCAATCCGCGGTCGAGCCCCACGTCCCATTCGCCCAACCCCGGCGCCACGACATAGTCGCCCGTGACCGGGTTCCGGCCTGCGGGGAAAATGCGCTGCAGCGGCGTCAGCCCGGTGCCGGCGGCAGGGGTCTCGGTCGCGAACGGCACCAGCGCGCCCGCCGTCGTCGACATCGTCCGGTATTTGCTGCGCGTGTAGCTGCCGTTCACCAGGATGCCGATGTCGCCGATACCGGTCTCCCAGCGGTTGCTGACGAGCAGCGCGGCATTCGGGTTCACCTTGTCGGCTTCCTGGTCGTAGATGCCGCGCGCCAGGGCGGAGAGGGCGAAACCATCGAAGTCGAACGGCCGCCGCGTCACCACGTCGACCTGGCCGGCGAGGCCGGTCTCGATCTGGTCCGCCGAACGCGTCTTGAAGACGTCGACGCGCTTGATGAGGTTCGCCGAGACGTCCTGGAGCGAGAAGGACTGGCCGGCCGCGGTGAAGATGTTGCGGCCGTTGAGCGTGGTCAGCGCATCGGGAAGGCCGCGGATCTGGATGCCCGCCGCCTCGCCGCTCGCGCGGTCGGTCACCTGAACGCCGGTGATGCGCTGAAGCGCCTCGACGACGTTATTGTCGGGCAGTTTGCCGACGTCCTCAGCCACCACCGCATCGACGATCTGCGTGGAGTCGCGGCGGCGGTTGAGTGCGCCGACGATCGAGGCGCGCACGCCGGTGACGACGATATCCTGCTGCTGGGGGTCACCGGTGTCATCGGCCGTGGTGCCGCCGGCGGCCTGATCCTGTGCCGCTCCGGCGTCGCTTGGCTGAGCCTGGGCATAGGCCGGGCCTGCGACGAGCAGCGCCAGAATGGATACCGATGCGAGATTGCGAGGCTTGAGTGCCATGTGTTCTCCCCTCCCTTGGATGGTTGCCAGAGCGCTTCTCGGGGCGCTCATTACTCATACATTATCCTATGTCGAGTCGGGAGCTGCCGCAAGAGGGAACGCGCGTTTTGACGCCCCTTTTGCTACGAACGACCAGCGATCGGTTGTCGGACTATAACGATTACAACAATCCGTATCGTCATGCCGGACTTGTTCCGGCATCCACCCCTCCGCAAGGAACCGCGGCTCAAGGTTTCGGATGGATGCGCGAAACCTGCACTCGGTTGCCCGGTGGACTCCGGAACAAGTCCGGGGTGACGATGGGGTGACGGATTCCCGTAATCCGCTTCGCTAGGCGCGCGGCAGCGGCCCATTGGCGACCGGCAGGCCGAAATCCGGCGTCCCGTCCGGGCGGTAGCGGATCGGCTGGATCCGCGTGTGGCGGTTGGGATCGAACAGCGGGTCGCCCACGATCTTCTCATAGTCGCGCGCGTGGTAGACCAGCATGTCGCGGCCGCGCTCGTCGACGGTGAAGCTGTTGTGGCCGGGGCCGAACACCTTGTGTTCCGGCGACGATTTGAACACCGGGACCTGCGACTTGGTCCAGGCGGCGGGGTCCATGATGTCGGCGTCGTCGCGCGCCGTGAGCAGCCCCATGCAATAGCGCGCGTCGGTTGCGCTCGCCGAATAGGTCATGAACAGCCGGCCGTTGCGCGCGAGCAGCGCGGGGGCTTCGTTGACCTTGAAGCCCTGGATCTCCCAGTCGAGCGTCGGCACCGACAGGCGCGCCGGCTTCGCCGCCAGCGTAAGCGGGGTCGCAAGCGGGGCGATGTAGAGGTTCGAATTGGTGTCGATCCCCGGCTCGCGCTGCGCCCAGGCGAGGTAGCGCGTGCCCCGGTGGACGAAGCTGGTCGAATCGAGGTTGAAGCTGTCCCACGGCGTCTGGAGCTGACCCAGCACCGACCATGTTCCGGTCATCGGGTCCGCGCCGTCGCAGACGATCGCATAGGTGCGGATGCGGAACACGTCCTCGCCGCCGCCGCTGGGGCCCGCGGCGAAGTACATGATCCAGCGCCCGTCGATGAGGTGCAGCTCGGGCGCCCAGATGAAGCCCGACATCGGCCCGCTGTCGAGATGGCGCCACAGCACCGCCTCCTTGGCCGTGGCGAGCCCCGCGAGCGTCCGCGAGCGGCGCAGCACCAGGCGGTCGTACTCGGGGACCGAGCCGGTCATGTAATACCAGCCGTCGGTGTGGCGGAACACCTGCGCGTCGGCGCGCTGCCGCACCACCGGATTGACGATCGTCGGTGCCGCCGTCTGCTTCGCAAGGAGCGGGGCAGCGCTCGCGGCTGCGACGCCGGCGACGAAGGTGCGACGGGAAAGCAGGTTCATGGGAATCAGTCCTCAGCTTGCGGCCAGCCGTCCGCGCCCCAGCGGATCGGGGCGATCCGGAGCGTGGGGGCGCCTTTGTTCTCGCGATCATAGGCGTGATAGACGAGATAGTCGGTGCCGCGGTCGTGCATCACGCCGGCATGGCCGGGACCGCGGAAGCGCTGCTTCTCGGGCAGGTCGGCGCGCAGCAGGATCGTGCCGCCGCCATTCATCATCGCGCTGCCATCCTTGCCCAGATAGGGGCCGGTGATCGCCCGCGATCGGCCGATGACGGTGTAGTAGGTGCTGTTCACGCCCTTGCAGCAATAATCGTAGCTGGCGATCAGCCAGTAATAGCCGCCGTGCGCGATGATGAACGGCGCCTCGACCGGGTCGGGCGCCCCGGCGGGCGCTGGGCGGCGCGCGAGCGAATGGGGCTTTTCGCCGGGATGGAGCAGCTTGCCGGTCTTGGGATCGAGCGCGAAGAGCTTGATCCCCGACCAGAAGCTGCCGAGCGCCAGCCAGTGGCGCCCCTCGCGGTCGATGACGAAATTGGGGTCGATCGCGTTGAAGTCGTCCTTTTCGGTCGACATCACCACCAGCCCCTCGTCACGCCAGCCGTAGCCGGGTGCGGCGGGATCGAGCGTCGGGCTGGTGAACAGCCCGATCGCCGACCGGTTCGAACCGAAGGTGGAGACCGAATAATAGAGGCGGTAGCGGCCGTTCACATGGGAGATATCGGGCGCCCACATGTCCTTCGCGCCCGGAACCGCCTTCAGCGCCCAATCGGGGATGCGGTCGATCAGCGGCCGGCCGGCGGTCCAGTGCACGAGGTCCGTCGACGTGCGCGAGCGGATGAAGCGGCCGCCATCGCCGCCGGTGCTGAACACGTAATAGGTGCCGCCTTCGCGGATCAGCACCGGATCGTGCGTCGGGACGAGGTCGCCCGTCAGCCGATCGTTGAGCGTGGCCGGGCCACCCTGCGCCCCTGCCGCCGTGGCGAGCAGGAGAGCGAGGGTAGCCGCCACGATCCTCGGTTGCACGGCCACGCCCCGATGCCCGTCAGCGCAGCTCGAGCATGACGACCGATTTCGCCGGCAGCGTCGCCGTCAGCTTGCCCCCGGCCAGCTTGGCGCCGGTGAACCGCACCGGTGCGACGGTGGGAGCGACGCCATAACCGTTGGTCGCGGTCATCGTCGGCGCGGTCAGCACCTGCCCGCTCACCGTCCGCGCGGAGAGGCCGGTGAGCGTCGTCGTGACCGTCGCCGTCTTGTTGGGATCGAGGTTGGCGAGCGCGACGTGGACGACACCCGCCTTGTCGCGCACTGCCGAAGCGCTGACCGAGGGCATCGACCATTGGCCTCGCGTATAGGCCGGCGCCTCGACCGTGATCGGCAGGACGGTGGCGTCCATGTACGGCTTGTACATCATGAAGACCTGATAGGTCGGCGTGAGCGCGATCTTCGCCCCGTCGGTCAGGATCATCGCCTGCAGCACGTTCACCATCTGCGCGATCGCGCTCATCTTCACGCGGTCGGCGTGCTTGGCGAAGATGTTGAGGTGGACGGCGGCGACCAGCGCGTCGCGCAATGTATTGTGCTGGCGCAGGAAGCCCGGATTGGTGCCCGGATCGGACGCGTACCAGGTGCCCCATTCGTCGACGGCGAGGAAGATGCGCTTCTCGGGATCGTACTTGTCCATGATCGCCGAATGTTTGGTGACGAGCTCGTCCATCCGCAGCGCCAGGCTCATCGTCTCCGCCCAGCCGTCCTCGCCAAAGTCGCTGGAGTTGGCGCGCGGCGGCCAGCTGCCCGGCACGGTATAATAGTGGAGCGAGAGGCCATCGACCTGGCCCTTCGCCTCGCGGATCATCGTCTCGGTCCACTTATAGTCGTCGACGTTCGCGCCCGAGGCGATCTTGAGGATGCGCGTACCCGCCGGCGCCTTGACGAAGGTCGCGTAGCGGCGCGTCACGTCGGCGGCGTATTCGGCGCGCATGTTGCCGCCGCAGCCCCACAGCTCGTTGCCGATCCCGAAATAGGGGAGCGCCCAGGGGGCCTTATGGCCGTTGGCAGCGCGCTCGTCGGCGAGGCTGCCGGCCGGTGCGGTCATATATTCGACCCACTCGGCCATTTCCTGCGGGCTGCCGTTGCCGACGTTGCCCGAGACATAGGGCTCGGCGCCGACCTGCTCGACCAGGTCCATGAACTCGTGGGTGCCGACCGTGTTGGGCTCGGTGACGCCGCCCCAATGGGTGTTGATCTTGACCGGGCGCTTCGTCTTCGGCCCGATGCCTTCGCGCCAATGATATTCGTCGGCGAAGCAGCCGCCCGGCCAGCGGATCACCGGGACGCCGAGCTGCTTGAGCGCCGCGATCACGTCGTTGCGGAAGCCGCGCGTGTTGGGGATCGGTGAATCGGGCCCGACCCACAGGCCGTCGTAGATGCCCTTGCCGAGATGCTCGGCGAACTGGGTGAAGATGCGGCGATCGTAGACGGGCCCGGGCGTGTCGGCGCGGACCACCGCGGTGGCCTGCGTCTGCGCGGGCGCCGCGCCCGGAACAGCAACCGCCGCCGCCAATATGCCGAACGCCGTCATGACCCGAAGCTTCATCGCATCCTCCCTGTTTCGCCGTGATCCGTGCGGCACCACCGCCATGGACATTCTTTATACTCAGACATATTCTTCTCCAAAACGCAATCGTCGTTTGAAGTCGTCGGTCACGTTGATAAGAGTCAGCTCGGGAGGATGGCGATGACGGATCAAGCGCGCCCGAACGGGGCGTCGGAGCGCGAAACCGCCAACGGACGCCAGCCGCGCGGGACGGGGCGGCGGCTGCACGGTGCGATCGCGCACAAGCTCGGGATCGACATCGTCTCCGGGGTCTATGCGCCGGGCGACACGCTGTCGGGTGAGATCGCCTTCTCCGAGGCGCTCGACGTGTCGCGCAGCGCCTATCGCGAGGCGGTGCGGGTGCTGGTCGCCAAGGGACTGGTCGAGAGCCGGCCCAAGGCGGGCACGCGCGTGCTCCCGCGCGAGCGTTGGAACCTGCTCGATCCCGACGTCCTCGCCTGGGCCTTCACCGGCGAGCCCGACATCCACTATGTCCGCTCGCTGTTCGAGCTGCGCGCGATCGTCGAGCCCGCCTGTGCGGCGCTGGCCGCCACGCGCCGCGACCGTGCCGAGCTCAAGGCGATGAAGGATGCGCTCGCCGCGATGCGGCGCCACACGCTCGCGACCGAGCAGGGGCGTGCCGCCGACCGCGACTTCCACCATGCGATCCTGCGCGCGACGCACAACGAGACGCTCGTTGCCCTGTCCGCGAGCATCGGCGCCGCGGTCAACTGGACGACGCAGTTCAAGCAGCGCCTGCGCGAGCTGCCGCGCAACCCGATCCCGGATCATGCGCGCGTGTACGACGCGATCGCGGCGCAGGACGCCGACGCCGCGCGGGACGCGATGCGGGTGCTGGTTGATCTCGCGCTCGAGGATACGCGGACCTCGATGGCCCGCTGACCGCGTCGCGTCATTCGACGGCCATGATTCAAGCCCCTCCCCTTCAGGGGAGGGGTTGGGGTGGGGTCTGGCCTCAAGCGATAGGGCCTGCCGCACTGCCCCACCCCCAACCCCTCCCCTGAAGGGGAGGGGCTGAGATAAGTAGCGGGGGCCGTAGATCGATCCTAATTGTCCGACTTGTCGCCGCCGACACGCGTTACAGCGCCCGCACCGCGACCGTCATCGCGGCAGCCTGTCCGATCGGATTGCGCACCGGCAACGAAAAGGGCGCGGCGGCGATCTCGAACACGTCGCCCGGCTGCGTCCGCACCTCGTCGCTGAACGAAAGCGTCGCCGTGCCGAAGAAATGGACGTGGACGTCGCCGGGCCGGCGGAACAGGTCGTATTTGAAATGATGGTGCTCGAGGTTGGCGAGGCTGTGCGACATGTTCGCCTCGCCGGAGACGAACGGCTTTTCCCAGATCGTCTCGCCACCCCGGACGATGCGGCTCGTCCCCTCGACATGCGGCGGCAGGTCGCCGAGCAGCAGTTCGGGGCCCAGCGCCGCGGGCCGGATCTTCGAATGCGCCAGCCACAGGTAATTGCCGCGCTCGGTGACATGGTCGGAGAATTCGTTGGCGAGCGCATAGCCGAGGCGGACCGGCGTGCCGTCGTCGGCGATCAGGTAGATGCCGGCGATCTCCGGCTCCTCACCCGCGTCGAGCGCGAAGGCGGGGGAGGGCAGCGGCGCGTCCGGCGCGACCAGCTGCGAACCGTCGCCCTTGTAGAACCATTCGGGCTGGACGCCGGGGCCGCTCGCGGGCTTGCCGCCCTCGACGCCCATCAGGAACATCTTCATCGAATCGGTCTGCTGCGCGGCGTCGGTCATCGCCCGGTGCATCTTGTCGCGTCCCTCGGCCGAGCCGAGATGGGTGAGCCCGGTGCCGGTCAGCAGCAGATGGGCGGGGTCCTGATGGTCGATCGGCGCGAGGAGCTCGACCGACGCGAGGTCGAGCGCCGGTCCTTCGCCCGCGGCCCCGACCAGCGCGGCGAGCGTCGTGCCCTCGGCAAGCGCCCGGCGCGCGAGGTCGAGCGTCGAGCCCGCACCCGGCACCACGGCCGGCGCTCCGCCGTCGCGGATCGCCGCCACGCCGCGCGAGCCGTCGGTGGTGCGGTACTGAATCAACGAAATCGTCATGAACTAACTCCTGGTGGTCACGCGCGGCGTATCAGCTGAGCTGCTGGTCTTCGATCGGCTGCTCCCCGCCCGAGACGACCGGCTTCGATCCCCAGACAGCGTAGAACAGGACATAGAGCTCGCACGCCGCGGTCAGCAGGAACGAGGTCTGGAGCCCGTAACGGTCGGCGAGCCAGCCCTGCACGATCACCAGTGCCCCCCCGGCGATCGCCATGATCAGCAGGCCCGAGCCCTCTTCGGTGAGCGGGCCGAGGCCGCGGATGCCGAGCGTGAAGATGGTCGGGAACATGATCGAGTGGAACAGCCCGACCGAGATCAGCGCCCACATCGCCGGTTGTCCACTGGCGAAGGTCGCGATCAGCATCACCGCGAAGGCGGCCGCGCTCGCCACGGCGAGGACCAGGCCGGCATCGACCGAGCGCATCACGAAGCTGCCGACGAACCGGCCAACCATCATTCCGCCCCACAAGAGGAACAGATAGTGCGACGCCTGCTCATGGGTGAGGTTGCCGATGTCGGGCTGGCTGATGAAATTGATGAACACATTGCCGACGCCGATCTCGGCGATCAGGTAGATGAAGATCGCCGGTACGCCGAACACCAGGTTGCGGTGCTTCCACAACGAATGCTTGCGGCGCTCCTCGGCGGCGACGCGGCGAGTGGCGGCGCCCATATCGGGCAGGCGATAGCGCGCGATCACCACTGCCAGCACCACCAGCACCGCCGCGACGATGAGGTAGGGAAGCTGGACCGACTGCGCGTCGGCGAGTCGCTCGACGGCGGTAAGCTTGCTGGGATCGGTCGTGGTGCCCGAGGTCGAGCGGCCGAGGATCAGATAGCCGCCGAACAGCGGCGCCAGCGTAGTGCCGAGCGAGTTGAATGCCTGGACGAGGTTGAGCCGCGATGGCGCGGTCTCCGGCGGTCCGACCACCGCGACATAGGGATTGGCGGCGACCTGAAGCAGCGTGATGCCGCTTGCGATTACGAACAGCGCCCCCATCGTGACGCCGTAGGAGGGAATCCGCGCTGCGATGATCATTCCCAACGCACCGACCCCCATGATCGCGAGGCCGATCACCATCGCCTTCTTGTAGCCGATCCGCTCGATCAGCTTGGCCGAGGGAATCGAGGCGACGAAATAGGCGATGAACCACACGAATTCGAACAACAGGGTCTGGGTGTAGTTGAGGTCGAATACGCTCTTGAGATGCGGCAACAACGTTCCGTTGATGACGGTGATGAAACCCCACATAAAGAACAGCGTTGCCAACAGCGTCAGCGCGCCGCGATAGGTGGTGGCGCCGGTGGACGCCGCGCCGGGGAGCGCGTTGTTGGAACCGAATGCGGCAGGCATGGAATACCCCTCCCGTGTGTCCGCCCGGACGGCGCGGACTCTCCTTTACAATTTGTCTGAGTTTAAACTAGAGAACGGGCAGGTCAATCGGGAGGGGATGATGGCATCGTTCAAAACCGCGACAGTCGGGCTGTTCGGCGTCGTGCCGCTCGCGGCGGCGCTGCTCGCCTCGACCAGCGCCCATGCCGCCACCGCCGAGCGTTCCGCCTTCGGCAAGCTCGCGGACGGAACAGTGATCGAGGCGGTGACGCTCACCGGGACGAATGGCGTTTCGGCGCGCATCATCACCTATGGCGCGACGCTGCAGGCGCTGAACGCGCCCGGCCGCGACGGCAAGAGCGTCGACGTGACGCTCGGCTATGATGATCTCCAGAGCTATATCGACCACCCCAATTACTGGGGCCAGACGATCGGGCGCTATGCGAACCGGATCGCCGGCGGCCGCTTCACGCTCGACGGCAAAAGCTATCAGCTGACCCAGAACGACAAGGCCAACTCGCTTCACGGCGGCACGATCGGCTTCGACAAGCGGGTGTGGCGGATCGTCGCGGTGAAAAATGGGCCCGAGGCGAGCGTGACGATGGCGCTGACCAGCCCGGCGGGCGATCAGGGCTATCCCGGCAAGCTGGAGGTGACGACCACCTTCACGCTCGACGACAAGGGCAGCCTGACGATCGACTATGACGCGAAGAGCGATGCGCCGACCGTCGTCAACCTTACCAATCACGCACTCTTCAACATGGCCGGAGAGGGGGCGCCCGGCGGCATCCTCCAGCACCGGATGACGATCCCGGCCAGCCGCTACACCCCCGTCAACGCCGCGCTGATCCCGACCGGCGAGCTGAAGCCCGTCGCCGGCACGGTCTTCGACTTCACCCAGGGCCGCGTCATCGAGGACGGCATTCGCGATGGCCGCGATCCGCAGATCGTGATGGGACGCGGCTACGACCATAATTTCGTGCTCGACGCAGGCAAGACGGCCGAGCCCAAGCTCGCCGCCCGGATCGAGGACCCCGCCTCGGGCCGCGTGCTGGAGGTGCTGTCGGACCAGCCCGGCATCCAGGTCTATACCGGGAATTTCCTGGACGGCACGCTCATCGGCAAGGGCGGGCATCTCTACCGTATGGGCGACGGCATCGCGCTTGAGCCGCAGGTCTTTCCAGACACGCCCAACCAGCCCGCCTTCGGTTCGGCGCGCGTCGCGCCCGGCAAGCCCTATCGCCACCGTATGATCTACCGCGTGTCAGTCGCACGCTGAGCTTAGAGAGAACCGATCGACATCATGGCCGATACGCCAACCCCGAAACTGCGCAGCCGCGCGTGGTTCGACAATCCTGCCAACATCGACATGACGTCGCTCTATCTGGAGCGGTATCTCAATTATGGCCTCAGCCTGGAGGAGCTGCGCTCGGGCAAGCCCATCATCGGCATTGCCCAGACCGGCAGCGACCTCTCGCCCTGCAACCGCCATCATCTCGTCCTGGCCGAGCGGGTGCGGGAGGGCATCCGCGAGGCGGGCGGCATCGCGATCGAATTCCCCGTCCATCCGATCCAGGAGACGGGCAAGCGCCCGACCGCGGGGCTCGACCGCAATCTTACCTATCTGGGGCTAGTCGAGGCGCTCTACGGTTATCCGCTCGACGGGGTCGTGCTGACCACCGGCTGCGACAAGACGACGCCGGCGCTGCTGATGGCGGCGGCGACCGTCAACATTCCCGCCATCGCGCTGTCGGTCGGGCCGATGCTCAACGGCTGGCACAAGGGCGAGCGGACCGGCTCCGGCACGATCGTGTGGAAGGCGCGGCAGATGCTTGCTGCAGGTGAGATCGATGACGAAGGCTTCATCGCGCTCGTCGCCTCGTCGGCGCCGTCGACCGGCTATTGCAACACGATGGGCACGGCGACGACGATGAACAGCCTCGCCGAGGCGCTGGGCATGATGCTGCCCGGCTCGGCGGCGATCCCGGCGCCCTATCGCGACCGTCAGGAGGTCGCGTGGCGGACGGGGAAGCGCATCGTCGCGATGGTTCACGAGGATCTGAAACCCTCCGACATCCTGACCCGCGAGGCATTCGAGAACGCGATCGTCGTCAATTCGGCGATCGGCGGCTCGACCAACGCGCCGATCCATCTCGCTGCGATCGCGCGGCACGTCGGCGTCGACCTGCCGATCGAGACCTGGCAGGAGCGGGGGCACAAGGTGCCGCTGCTGGTCAATCTCCAGCCCGCGGGCGAGTATCTGGGCGAGGATTATTACCGCGCGGGCGGCGTGCCCGCGGTGGTCGGCCAGCTGATCCGCCACGGGTTGATCCACGAAGGCGCGATGACGGTGAACGGTCGCACCATGGGCGACAATTGTCGCGGCGCGGCGATCGAGGACGAACGGGTCATCCGCCCGTTCGAGGCGCCGCTGGTCGAGGACGCGGGCTTCATCGTGCTCAAGGGCAATCTCTTCGACGCGGCGGTCATGAAGACCAGCGTGATCGGGCCCGAGTTTCGCGAACGTTATCTCTCCAACCCCGACGATCCCGATGCGTTCGAGGGCCCCGCCGTCGTCTTCGACGGACCGGAGGATTATCACGCGCGGATCGACGATCCCGCGCTCGACATCACCCCCGATACCCTGCTGTTCATGCGCGGCGCGGGGCCGGTCGGCTATCCGGGCGCGGCCGAGGTCGTCAACATGCGCCCTCCCGCCTATCTGATCCGCGAGGGCATCCATGCGCTCCCCTGCATCGGCGACGGGCGCCAGTCGGGAACGTCAGGATCGCCGTCGATCCTCAACGCTTCCCCGGAGGCCGCCGTCGGCGGCGGGCTCGCGCTGCTGAGGACCGGCGACCGCGTCCGCATCGACCTGCGCCGCGGCACCTGCGACGTGCTGATTCCCAATGCAGAACTGGCGGAGCGGCGTCGCGCACTCGAGGAGGCCGGCGGCTATTCCTATCCGCCGTCGCAGACGCCCTGGCAGGAGATCCAGCGCGCGCTAGTCGGGCAGATGAGCTCCGGTGCGATCCTGGAAGGCGCGGAAAAATACCAGCGCATCGCCCAGACGCGAGGATTGCCGCGCGACAATCACTGAGTCTGTCTGAAGCAGCGTAAGTGCTCCTGCGAAGGCAGGAGCCTTGACCGCAAGCGATCCCCGGCGATCCAGGGCTCCTGCCTTCGCAGGAGCACGATTCCATAAAAAGGACCCCGGCCACCGCAAGGCAGCCGAGGTCATCCGTCCTGGGAGGAGGGACTCAGAAGGCGTAGCGCGCGCCGAGGAAGAACTGGCGGCCGCTGTGCGTCAGGACGTTGAGGCGGTTGGATGCGTCCACGAACTGGTCGTTGACCTGGTCGGTGAGGTTGATGGCTTCCAGGCTCAGCTTCAGGCGGTCGGTCACGTTGTACGACATCTGCGCATCGACGTTGGTCGTCGAGTTGGTGCCGTTGTAGCTGTTGCCCTCGGTCCCCGGCACCGCCGTCAGATACTTTGACCGGTAGGCGACGGAGCCGCGGATCGAGAATTTCTTGGTCTCGAAATAGAGCGTGCCGTTGGCGGCGTGCTTCGACAGGCCGATGAGCGACGCACGAACGGAGTCGGTGCCGGCCGAATTGGTCAGATATTCGATGTTCGAGTCGACATAGGTATAGTTGGCGAGAATGCCGAAGTTCGAGAGGATGCCCGGCAGGAAGCTCAGCGGCTGCTGCACGTTGACCTCGAAGCCACGCAGGCGGCCGCCATTCGAGTTGACCGGCTGGCTGACGATGAAGCTGTCGGTCGGCCTGGCCGTCGTCCCGTCGAGCAGCGAATCCGGGAGGCCGAGGTCGCGGAAGGGCACGTCGTCCGACAGCGTCTGGACGAATGTGCCGATGTCCTTCTGGAAACCCGACACCGCATAGATCGCGCCGCGCATCGGATACCATTCGATCGACACGTCGTAGTTGGTCGAACTGGTCGGCATCAGGTCCGGGTTGCCGCGGCTGAAGGTGCGGTTGCCGCCCGACACGCTGAGGTTGCCGCCCGGCGTGATCGACGCGATGCCGGCGCGCGCCAGCGTCTTGGCCGTGCCGAAGCGGACGAGCAGCTTGTCGGTCACGTCCACGACCAGATTCACCGACGGCAGCCAGCGGTGGTAGCTGCGGTCGGCGGTCACCAAGTTGAAGGTGCCGCCCTGGCTCGCATAGCCGGTCGAGACCTGATCGGTGTTGACGTAGCGCACGCCGACGTCGCCGCGGATAGGCAGGCCGACATCGGCGAAATTGAATTCCGCCATGCCCCAGACGCCGAGATCCTTCTCCTCGACGGTAATGTAGGAACCGCGCGCCGAGGCGTTCTCGACGCCGCCGGTCGCATAGAGCGGGTTGGAATAGATGCCGTAGAGCGCGGCGAACTTGGCGAGATCGGGCACGGCCCAGGATGTGATCGTCCCCGCAGGCACATCGAGCCCTTTGCCGAAGCCCGAGAACACCGTTGTTGCCGCGGCGAGCTGTGCCGGGGTCAGCGTCTGGACCACCGTCTCGCCCTGGAGGCGGCGGCGTTCGGTCGAGCTGTATTCGAACTTGCGCCAGTCGACGCCGGCCTTGAGCTTGGCGAGCGGGCTCACCGTCCATTCGGCGAAGGCCTTGGCGTTGGTGAAGCGGTTGTCGACCGTCTGCGGCCGAATGCGGACCTCCGACGTGCCGTTGGTGAAGGCGAAGGTTCCGGGATTGGTCACGTCGACGCCCGGCTTGATCACCGGGAAGCGGCTGGAGAAATCGTAGAAGAAGTTTGACGTGTTCGCCGCGTCCATCGTGACGGTGGTCTGGATGGGGTTGCTGAACGACGAATCGGCATAGCCCACCACCGCGCCGACCTTGAAATTCTCGCCGAACTTCTGGTCGAGCGTCGCGGTGACCTGGTAGAAATCGGTCTCGAGCTCGTCGTAGCGCGACTGGGTGCGCAGATCGACGTTGTCGAAGGTGCCGCTGACGATGTTGTTGCCCTCGACCACGCCGTCGCGGATGATCGTCTGGGGTTTGCCGGAGCCGCCGCGGCTGAAGCTGATCGCCTGGAACTGCGCTTCCTTGCGGGTGCCGTCGAGGCGCGAATAGAGCGCGTCGATCGAGATCAGCGTCCGGTCGGTCGGCTGGAACTGGATCGATCCCGCAGCGCCGAGGCGCTTCTGGAAGATGTCGTAGCTGACCAGGCCCGGGATGCGGGGGTGGTAGAGCGCGGTCGCGGGGTCGCTGTTGTTGATCTGGGCGATCGTATAGCCCGGCAGCGTCGAGGCGGCGTTGAACCCGCCGTTGAAGCCGCCATAGGTCCAGCGCGTGATGTTGGCGCCTTCCTCCTTGAGCGCGCGCTCCTCATAGGCGACCGACAGCAGCACGCCGAAGCGGCCGTCGGCGGTGGAGGTCGAGACGAGTCCGGAGAAGCGTGGCGTCACCTTCTCGCGCAGGTCGTTGTAGCTCGCCTGCGCCGACAGCGAGACGGTCGGCTTCTTGAAGTCGAAGGGGCGGGCGGTCTGGAGGTCGACCGTGGCGCCGAGCGATCCCTCCTCGACGTCCGCGCTCGCGGTCTTGCGGACGGCGAGACTGTTGAACAGGTCGGACGAGAAGATGTTGAAGTCGAATCCGCGGCCGCGGTTGACGCCGCCCGAATTGTCGGTGCCGCCGGTCGTGCCAATCGCCTCCATCCCGTTGATGCGGACGCGGGTGTATTCGGGTCCGAGGCCGCGGACGGAGATGTTGCGGCCCTCGCCGTTGACGCGGCTGATCGCGACGCCGGGAATGCGCTGAAGCGATTCCGCCAGGTTGAGGTCGGGGAACTCGGCGACGTCCTCGGCCTTGATCGCATCGATCGTCCCGGTCGAGGTGCGCTTGATGCTGAGCGCGCTGTTCAGGCTCTCGCGGAAGCCGGTGACGACGATATCCTGCTGCTCGTTATCGATCGCTGCTGGTGGGGCATCCTCCGCCTGCTGCGCCTGTGCCGGCAGCGCTGCGAATGCGACCAGCGCGGTCGAGGCCGCCAATATGGGTTTGATGCGACGAATGGCTGACATGGCGGCCGAATCCCCTCTCTGTATGATTGCGGCTTCGTGCAGAGCCGCTTGGCGTCGAGGGTGGTTAGCCCTGGCGCGGCGGCGATGGCCAACCTGATTACGGCATCGATCGATGCACGACGCGCACCGAACGAGGCGGCACCGAGACGGCAGGTGCCGCGATCATGCCAAGCCGTGGCTCGATCATCCCCGTTTTGGACTTGGACCGCGCTTCGCCGGACGCCTAGCATCGGGGCTACTGAACCAGACGCAGCGCCCCGGGAGACGGGCGCAGCGGCGACAGGGAGAGCGGCGTGACCAGCGAGGCAGGAATAGAGGCCGATCAGACCGTGACGGCGCGCCCGACCCGCGTGCGCTACTGGATCATCGCGCTGATCTTCATCATCACCTCGATCAACTATGCCGATCGCGCGACTTTCTCGATCGCGGGGAGCGCGGCCTCGGCCGAGCTCGGCCTGTCGCCCGTGGCGACCGGCTATATCCTGTCAGCCTTCGCCTGGGCCTATGCGCTGGCGCAGATCCCTGGCGGGGCGCTGCTCGATCGGTTCGGGACCAAGCGCATCTATGCCGGCGCGATCGCGATCTGGTCGCTGTTCACCGCGAGCCAGGGGCTTGCCGGGCTGATCCCCGGCATTTCTGCGGTGGCGATGCTGTTCGCCCTGCGTTTCCTGGTGGGGCTGGCGGAGGCGCCGTCCTTTCCTGGCAACGCGCGGCTGGTCGCCGCCTGGTTCCCGGCACCCGAGCGCGGTACCGCGTCGGCGATCTTCAACTCGGCGCAATATTTCTCGCTCGTCGCCTTCGCGCCGCTGATGGGCTGGCTGGTCCATGCGTTCGGCTGGCGCGCGGTGTTCTGGGTGATGGGAGCGTTGGGGCTGGTCGCCGCCTGGGTCTTCGTCCGCTTCATCCACAGCCCCGCGCGGCATCCGGCGATCAACGCCGCCGAGTTCGCCGCGATCGAGGCGGGCGGCGGGCTGGTGCGGATGGAGGACGAGGCCGCGACGCGCGCGCCGTCGTTCGAATGGGCCAATGTCCGCCAGCTGCTCGCCAGCCGGATGATGCTGGGCATCTACCTCGGCCAATATTGCATCAACGTGCTGACCTATTTCTTCGTCACCTGGTTCCCGATCTACCTGGTCAAGGAGCGGGGGCTGAACATTATGGAGGCGGGGTTCGCCGCGGCGGCGCCGGCGCTGTGCGGGTTCGTCGGCGGGCTGGCGGGCGGCTATGCGTCCGATCTGATCCTCAAGCGCACCGGCTCGCTCGACCTCGCGCGCAAGGCACCGCTGGTGGTCGGCATGATCCTGGCGACGCTGATCATCGCCTGCGTCTGGGTCGAGGCCGAGTGGCTGGTGGTGACGCTGATGGCGGTCGCATTCTTCGGCAAGGGGATCGCCTCGCTCGGCTGGGCGGTGATGGCCGACGTCGCACCGCGGCAGCTCGCCGGGCTGTCGGGCGGCGTGTTCAACATGTTCGGCAACATGGCCGGCATCGTCACGCCGATCGTGGTCGGTTACATCGTCGCCGCGACCGGGTCGTTCGACCTGGCGCTGGTGTTCGTCGGAGCGCATTGCCTGCTCACCATCTTCGCCTTCCTCGTGATCGTGGGGCCGATCCGGCGGCTGGAACTCGCCTGATGAAGACCGATCGCCGGACATTCCTGGGCGGCGCGGCGGCGCTGGCGCTGCCGGCGGCGGCGCGGAAGGCCAATCCGGCGCTGACGGTCTCGACGCCGATGGCGGTGCCCGACTGGGCCGTGCTCCAGCGCCGCCTGCTCGATGCGAATGCCGAGGCGTGCGAAGCCTTCTACGCCAAATATGTCGACGCCGACGATGCGCTGCGCGTCTTCGCGCGCTGGGGCGCGAACGACGGGCCCGACGATGCGGCCGAGGCGACCAACGACTGGGCGATCCTCCACGCGCTTGGCGGATCGGATCGCATCCTGGAGCTCACGCACCGCTTCTGGGAGGGACACCTCAGGCAATATGCCGCAGCGCGGACGATCGACGTGCCGATCGCGCGGGAGGGCATGTATTTCCGCGAGTTCCCGGTGCAGATGGACTGGCAGCACAATGCCGAAGGGCTCACCACCTTCAATTGCATGGGACTGAGTTCGCCGCGCGACGCCCGGCTGACCGAGCGGACGCGACGCTACGCCGATTTCTATACCGGCCGCGATCCGTCCGCACCCAATTACGACCCCGAGCGCCGGCTGATCCGCAGCCTGCTGAACGGCAGCCGCGGGCCGATGCTGCGCCGGGCGACGCCGCTCGACTGGGCGGGCGATCCGTTCGATCCCGCGCCCTTCCACATGGAGCATGGCGAGGCGAGCTATCGGCAGACGCTCGACCATTATGCCGAGTACGGCGACGTGATCGGCGACAATCCGCTCAACCTCCAGGCGACGACGCTGGGGCTCAACGCCTATGCGCTGGGGGGAGGGGAGCACTACCGCCGCTGGGCGCTCGACTATCTCGACGCCTGGGTGGAGCGGGCGCGGGCCAATAACGACATCGTGCCGAGCCATGTCGCGCTCGACGGCACGGTAGGCGAGGGCTGGTGGAAGGGCGTCTACGGCTGGGGCTTCTCACCGGTGGTGCCGCAGACCGGCGCGCGCGAGGACCGCAATCGGGTGCCGCGGTCGATCACCGCCTTCATGAACGGCACGCTGCTGACCGGTGACGGCGCCTATATCGAGGTGTGGCGGCGGCAGAACGCACGACTCAACGGTCTCGCTCGGATGGTCGGAGGCACGCTATCGGTGCCGACGATGCACGGCGCAGACGGCTGGTACGGCTGGAAGCCGGCACCCTATCGGACCAACGGATTCGAGATCTGGTACGTGACGCAGAGCGCCGTCGATCGCGAGGCGGCGGGCGATCATCCCTGGGTCGCCTTCCTGGAAGGGCGCAATCCCGGCTATCCCATCGAGGCGCTCAATGCGGACCTCGCCCGCGTCGCCGAGCGAGTGAAACGGCGCGAGCAGGACCGGACCACGCCGGCGACGCGGCTCGCCGACTGGCCGATCGACATCAATCCGGCGAGCGTCACCAGCCTTATCCAGACGATGACCGGCGGGCTGCACATCGCGCGCCCGCCCTGGTCGCGCACCTCGCCTCCGCAGGGCGGCGTGCCGCTGCACTGCCGGCTGCGCTATTTCGACCCGGAGCGGCGGCGGGCGGGCGTGCCCGAGGGCGTGGCGGCGCTGGTCCATGCGCTGGGCGACGCGTCTACCGAAGTGACGCTGGTCAATCTCGACCGGCATCGGGCAAGGACGGTGACGGTGCAGGGCGGCGCCTACGCCGAGCACCGGATCGAAGCGGTGATCGTCGGCGGGCGGCGGATCGACGTGAGTGGATCGGCCTTCACGCTGCGGTTGGAGCCGGGATGCGGCGCGCGGCTGGCGATCGCGATGCGACGCTATGCCAATCGTCCGGCGCTCGCCTTTCCGTGGGATCGGGCGTGAAGCCTAGCCGCCGGGTTTGATGTAGGGCGCGACCGCGAACAACAGCCGTTCCTCACGCCGCGGATCATTCTCCACCCGCACCTCGCGGTCGAAGATCATGGTCGGTCGCCGCTCCAGGTCGAAGCGGGGCCAGGTCGGGATGCTCGCGCAGTTCGGGTCGCCGGTGCGCGCGAAGGCGATGAAGGCGTCGGCCATGCGCCCCGCCAGCCGGCGCGCGTCCGGGCCGTCGCCGGTGCGTGCGGTCGGCAGCCGGGTGTTGTCGAACACCAGGCCGATGTCGAGCGAGTGGAATGCCCCGAGCACGCCGCCCGCATCCGGCGAGGGGAAGTCGAGCTGGTACATCCAGGTCGGCGCGCCGATCCTCGCCCGCTCCTCGGCCTGGATCAGATGCCCCGGCCATGACCGGCCGGCGGTGGAGGCGGCGAGCAGGATCTGGCCCGGCGTCTTCTCCGGATAGAGCTCGCGATACCGGCGGACGACATAGTCGGACGACAGGTCCTTCACCGTCTCGCGCGTCAGCCGGGCCGGCAGGTTCTCCCAGGTCGTGTCGCCGCGCTTCAGCGTCTCGGCGAGCCATATTCCGGTCTCGTCATGGGTGTTGCCGACGATCAGCGGGATGTGCGCGGCCTCACGCGGGGCATCGGGATAGAAGGGGTGGCGCGGCAGCACGCCATGGTCGAGTGTCGACACGAAGCTGATCTCGCCCTTGCCCTCGAGCGGGTCGGTCATCGCCATCGCTTCGACCAGGCGCTCGACCGGCATCGCCGCCAGCTCGGCGACGGTCCGTGCGCCGGCCTTGGCCAACCAGGCGCGGGCGCGTTCGGTGGCGTGGTTGGGGCCGGCGGCGGTGACGTGCTGGCCGCTCATCGTCGCCACGCGGTGGAACAGCGGTCGCGCCTCGGGCATCGCCATCAGCGTCACCGCCTTGGCGCCGCCGCCCGACTGGCCGAAGATCATCACCCGCCCCGGATCGCCGCCGAAGCCGGCGATGTTGTCCCGCACCCATTGCAGCGCGAGGACGAGGTCGAGATTGCCGACGTTCCCCGATTCCGCCGGGCCGCCCAGCGCGGCGAGATAGGCGTAGCCGAGCCCCGCCAGCCGGTGGTTGACCGTCACCACCACCACGTCGCCGCGGCGGACCAGCGCGCCGCCGTCGTAGAGCGGGTCGGAGCCCGAGCCGTGGCTGTGCGCGCCGCCATGGAAATAGACCATCACCGGCCGCCGGCCGCGGTCGAGCGCGGGTGTCCAGACGTTGAGGAACAGGCAGTCCTCGCTGGTCGGCTCGTCGGCGCGCGTCTGGGGTGAGGCGGGTCCGTAGCGGGTGGCGTCGGCGATGCCGGTCCATGGCGCGGGCGGCACGGCGCGGCGGAAGCGGCGCGGCCCTGTGTCGGCGCCGTAGCGGATGCCGCGGAACACCGTCACGCCGTCCTCGACCAGCCCGCGAACGCGGCCGGCGCGCGTGACCGCGATGGGGTCGCCGGCTGGCGGCATTGAGGCCATTGCCGTCGTGGCTGCGAGGCCGGCCATGACGGTGCGGCGATCGATCATCCGGTGACCTCGCGACAAAGGTTGCGCATTGCCTCCAGCGCCGGATTGCTGTTGTCGCGCCGCCACGCCATGTGCAGCTCGACCGGCTGGGCGGGCGTGGTCCTGAGTTGGCGGAACTGGACGTCCATCAGATGCAGGCCCGATGCCGATTCCGGCACGATCGCCGCCGCCAGCCCGGCATGGACCAGCCCCAGCATCGAATGGATCTGCGTCACGTGCTGCACGTAGAGCGGCGACACGCCGGCCTCGTCGAACAGGCGGACAAGCATCGCGTGGAAGTATCCGGCCCCTTGGCGCGCGTACATGATGAGCGGCTCGTCGTCGAAATCGGCGAGCTCCAGCTCCGCTCGCGCCTGGCGGGCGTCGCCGGCCGGGAGGGCGACCACCAGCGGCTCGTGTAGCACGCATAGCGTGTCGAACTCGTGCCGGTCGACGGGAGGGCGGACGAAGCCGATGTCGATGAGGCCGGTCAGCAGCGCCTCGACCTGGTCGGTCGTGACCATCTCCCTCAGCTCCAGCTCGATGTTGGGGAGCGTGGCGCGGGCCTGGGCGACGATCTGCGGCACCAGGCTGTAGCCCGAGACGGCGGTGAAGCCGATCGCGACCTTGCCCGCATCGCCCTTCGCGACGCGGCGGGCGGAGAGCTGCGCGCTTTCGGCGAGGCGGACGATCCGCTTGGCCTCGATCAGGAACACGCGGCCGGCGGGGGTCAGGCTGACCTGCCGGCTTGTGCGCTCCAGCAGCGTCACGTCGAGGATGCGCTCGAGCAGCTGGATCTGCCGGCTGAGCGGCGACTGGGTCATGTTGAGCCGCTGCGCCGCGCGGCCGAAGTGGAGCTCCTCGGCGGCGGCGACGAAGCAGCGAAGCTGGCTGAGTTCAAACATCGCGCCAGCCTAGTGACCTCATGCCGCGGCGGCGAGAGCCTGGGGCGCCGCACGCCGGATCAGTGATCGCAATGTCTCATGCTCGGCCTCGGTGAGATCGGTCAGCGGCGGGCGGACCGGACCGGCGTCGCGGCCGACGATGCGCATCCCCGCCTTGACGATCGCCACGGCATAGCCGCGCCCCTGGTTACGGAGCGCGATGTAGGGGAGGACGAACTCGCGCAGTCGATCGAGGACCGTCGCCTGATCCTTCGCCAGCACCGCCTTGTAGAAGGCGAGGGCCCACTCCGGCATGAAGTTGAAGATCGCCGACGAATATGTCGTGACACCCATGGTGAGATAGGGGGTCGCGAAGGTCTCGGCGGTGGGGAGGCCGCCGATATAGGTCAGCCGGTCGCCCATGCGGGCGAAGATGCGCGTCATCAGCTCGATGTCGCCGACACCGTCCTTGAACCCGACGAGATTGGGGTTACGCTCGCACAGGCGGGCCAGGGTCTCATCGTCGACCACGGCGTTGTCGCGGTTGTAGACGATGACGCCGAGGCCGGTCGCCTTGCACACCGCCTCGATATGCGCGGCGAGCCCTTCCTGCTTCGAGCCGACCAGATAAGGCGGCAGCAGCAGCAGGCCGTCGGCGCCCGCCTTCTCGGCGTCGCGCGCGATACCGGTGGCGATGGCGGTGCCGTAGCCGCAGCCCGAGATCACCGGCAGGCGGCCGTTGGCCTCGGCGACGGCGGCGGAGACCACGGCCGCGATCTCGTCCGGCGTCAGCGAGAAGAACTCGCCGGTGCCGCCCGCCGCGAACAGGCCGGCCAGGTCATGTTCGAGCATCCACGAGCAGTGCGCGCGATAGGCGTCCTCGACGAAGCGACCCTCCGCGTCGAAATGGGTGACGGGAAAGGAAAGCAGTCCGCTCCCCAGCCGCTTTGCCATTTCCTGGGGAGCCATCGTCGTCATGCCAGCCGTTCCTTCCGAACAGGGCGCGTTCCGCTGCCCGTCTTCCGGTCGGTTGGTAGGATGGAGGCGTTCGGGCGTCCAAGCCAAAGGCGCTATCGATCGATGCGCGTCTTGGCTGGATAGAGCCGAGCTGGCGTGGAGGCCAGCCCGGCGGAGAATGTCTCAGCTTCCGAAGCGGTAGCGCAGCGTCACGCTGAAGTTGCGGCCGTTGACGAAATGCTGGCGCTCGATGCCGGTCGCCAGCGCCGGTTCGCCGACATAGCGGTTGGCGGCGGCGTTGGTGAGGTTTTCGGCGCTGAACGACAGCGAGAAGTTCGCCGGCAGGTTGAAGGTGACCGACGCGTCGAGCAGGCCGAAGTTGTCGATGTAGCGGCCGTCGATCGGGTTCCCAGCGACGCCGAACAGGATCGCCTTGGACCGGTAGGTGTAGACGATGCGGGCAGACAGGAAGCTGTCCTCGTAGAGTCCCGAGGCGGTCCAGTTGTATTTGGAGGTGAAGGGCTGCGGCGTATCGGTCAGCTGGCCGTTGAGCGTCAGCGGGTTCTTGGTGTCGACGTAGGTGAAGGATCCGGCCACGCCGAACTTGTGCAGGAAATCCGGCAGGAACGGATAGTCGAAGAAGGTCTGGCCTGAGATTTCGACGCCCTTGGCGTTGCCGGTCGCGGCGTTGACGGTCTGAGTGATGAAATACTGGCCGCCGGTGCAGCCGTTGGGCAGGGTGCCGGTGTAGGGCGGGAAGGTCGCCACCGTCTCGCAATTGGAGATGCCGCTGAAGAAGCCCTTGATCCGCTTGTAGAAGAAAGCGGCGGCGACATAGTTCACCGACGAGAAATAATGTTCGAGCGAGATGTCGTAGCTGTCGGCACGCTGCGGCTTGAGCTCGGAATTGCCGCGGCTGCCAAGGCCGGTGTTGGTGTCGACGGTGATGGTCGGATTGAGCGCGTCGACGCTCGGCCGGGTGATCCCCTTGCCGTAACCGAGGCGCACGATCGTCTTCGGCGTCACGTACCAGGCGAGATTGGCGGTCGGCAGCACGTCCCAATAGGAGCTGCTCGTCTCGTTGGGGACGATGACGATCGGTGCGCCGGGCGCGCTCTGGGAGTTCACCATCGCCCGTGCGAACGTCTCGGTCCTGACCGCGCGCACGCCGATGTTGCCGCGAATCTTGTCGTCGAGGAAGCCATAGTCGGCGACCGCGTAGCCGGCATAGGTGCGCTCGCGGATGAAGCGCCGGGCGAGCAGGTTCTCGGCAAGGTTGTCCTCGGGCAGGATACCCGCGTTCGGGAAGCGCGCGCGGACATTGTCGCCGAGCAGCGCATCGGGCGAGAAGACCAGATAGCCGCCCGAATAGCCCATCTTGCCGTTCATGAAGTTGGTCGGCGAGTTCTCGAACAGGTCCGGCACGGCGGTGACGGGAATGGCGTTGGACTGGTTGGCGGCGAGCGGAAGGCCGTCGGTGGTCAGGTTGCGGCCGCTGAACGAATAGTTGCGGTAGCGATCCTCGAGCACCGAATAGCGCACGCCGACCTTGATCGCCTTGATCGGCGAATCGTCGAACCGGTAGCGCAGGTCGAGTGCCGCCGCGCCGGCCACATCGTCCCACGCCTGGTTGGTGCCGTTGGCGTAGTTGTTGAGCACCCAGGTCGAGGGGCTCGCCAGGTCGGGCCCGGAAATGCCGAGCTGCGCCGGGCTGGTGGTGAGATCGCGGGTCACGTCCCAGGTCAGGCCGCTGCGCGCCGAAAGAGTGACGGCGCGGTTGTCGGTGCTGCGGTCGGCCTTGACATAGGAATAGTCGAAATGGGCATCGAAATGCGGCGTCACCTGCCACCGCACGCCGCCGGCGATCAGCCAGGTGGTATAGTCGCTCTTCTCATCGCCGCCGATCGAGGTGGCGCCCGATCCCAGGAAGGTGCCGGTGGCAAGACGGGTGCCGGACAGCAGCTCGTTGGCGCCGCCGTTGGCGTTGCGGTTGGCGAGCGCCTCGTCGATGGCGAAAGGGACGGTGGTCAGGTTCTGGACGTATCGCGAATTGGCGATGTTCAGGAACCGATAGTTCTGATGGTACTGGTAGTAATTGTAGTTGCCGTCGACGTAGAATTCGAGGTCCGGCGTCGGCTTGTACTGGAAAGCGCCGTTCAATCCCTTGCGGGTGCGCATATAGTCTTCCTGGAAGATATTATGCGCTTCGGTGACGGTCGAGACCAGGTTGGCGCGCTGGGCCTCCGGTAGGGCGAGCGGATTGGCGACGTCGGCCAGATAGACGACGTCCGACCGGCCGACATAGGCGGGATTCAGGTTGAGGCCGGTGCCGATGTTGGAAGCATATTCGGCGCTGTCGCCGCTGATTGCGCGCCGGATCGAGGTGCCGCCGCCGGCCGGATTGTTGTCGCCGCGGTTGAAGCTGCGCGAATAGGAGCCGGCGAGCAGCAGTCCCATCTCGCCGTCGCCGACCTTCCAGCGGGTCGAGCCGAGCGCGAACAGCTCCGGCTGCACCTTCTTGCCCAGGTCGTTGTACCGCCCGCCGACCGAGGCGGAGAGGGCGGTGCCCTTGAAATCGAACGGTCGGCGCGTGCGGATGTCGACGAGACCGCCGATGCCGCCCTCGATATGTTCGGCGGACGGGTTCTTGTAGACGTCGATCCCGGCGACCATGCCTGGGCTCGCCCCTTCCACGTTGAACTCGCGGCCGCCCGCGGTGATGTAGGCGCGGCCGTCGACCCGTGATGCGGTCTGGCCCGAGAGGCCGCGGATGGTGAGGCCGCTGCCCTGGCCGACAGGGGAGGCGGATTCGCCGCCGAAGCGATAGGCCTGGACGCCCGGCACGCGTGAGAGCGTCGCGGCGACATTGTTGTCGGGCAGCTTGCCGATGTCGTCGGCGGTGATCGAGTCCACCACCTCCAGCGTGTTCTTCTTGCGCAGCGCGGAAGACTGGAGGCTCTCGCGGATGCCGGTGACGATGATCTCCTGCTCGGCGGTAGCGTCGGGAGCTGCCGTTTCCGGCTGCTGCGTGGCCTGCTGGCCCCAGGCGGGTACGGCTGCGGTGGTGCAGAGGAGCACCGAGGCGAATTTCGTGAAACTCTTCATCATCCCCTCCCTCGTTCGGCGGCACCGGCGATGACGCAGGTGGTACCGCGTCCCGTCGCCGATCGTCCTCACCGGGCGAATCGTGCCCCGATATGTTATCGGTAGCAGAAGCATCTGTTATCGATCACATAAACGTTGTGCAATAGGGATTCTGCTGTAGCTCGCCGATTTGGGTAGCAGGGGAGGTGGTGCGCTCGTCGCTGTCAGCGGATGAGCCCGCTATTTGACTGTCAGGCCCTCGACGAACTGGCCGACGTCAATGTCGGACCTGCGCAGCGGGGCACCGCCGACCGTCACATTCTCGATCGTCACCCCGCGCACTATCCGGTCGGCGGAATAACCCGCGATCACTGGCCGGTTGATGTCGCCGCCCTTGAAGCCGACGTTGCGGATCGTCACGTCCTCGATCCCGCGGCCGGGCGCGTGGCTGTACTTGGGATTGAACAGCACGCGGAGGTTGAACAGCATCCCTTCCTCGATGCTGTCGATGCGGATGTCCTCGAACCGCACGTTGCGGACGAGATTGTTGTCGCTGTTCGAGATCGCCATCACGCCCTGATAGTTGCGGTCGTCCTCGTCATGGCCGAGCACGTCGATGTTGCGGAAGACGAGGTTCTCCAGAACCTCCGGCGCCTCGGCATTGCCATGGAGGCCGATGTTGATCGGATGCGCGATGTCCGCCCACAGAATGGAGTTGGTGACGAGATAGTTGCGCGCGTCGCCGCGATAGTCCCACCGCGATCCATAGACGGCGATGGTGTCGTCCGAATTGCGCATGAACACGCCGTCGATCCGCACGTCGGAGCAGCTCATGAAATCGAGCCCGTCGCTCCAGCTCGACGCGCTGAACGACTTGACGTCGCGGACGGTGACGTTCGAGGACTGACCGCACGCCACCGTATAGTGATTGGGGTCGATGAAGATCGGGCCGTCGATCGTCACGTTGCGCGAATTGGCGATGGTGATGCCCTGCTCCGGGCGGTCGATGATGCCATGGCCGATCACGCGGACGTTCTCGGCGTCGCGAATCTCGATATTGCCCTGCACCAGCGCACCGCCCGCGACCACGACCGTGGTGTTGGAGGGGATACGGAAGCTCTTCTGCCCCTCCGGCAGCGGGTGAACGCCCGGACCGAAATAGACGACGCCGGGGCCGGGCGGCGGCAGCTCCGGCTCGGGCGCGTCGGCGAAGAGGTGGAGATTGTGGAGCCGGTCGCCGTCGAACTCGATCGACAGTTTCGCCGGCCGGTCGAGCCGGAAATAGGCGGTGTTGCCCACCAGCCGCGCCTTGACGCCTGCGGATGTGGGCCGCACCTCGACGCGCCGGACATCGCCGTTGTTCTTCTTGACCGAGACCTCCACCGGCCCGGCCATGTCGAACGCCACCATCGAGGCATCCTGCGGCCGGTCGAGATCGACCTTGACGTCATATTCGTAGAGGTCCTGCCATTCGCCGCCCGGCACCCGGACGCGCACGGTGAAATCGTCGTTGAGATGGGTCCAGAACGCCTTGCCGGCCGGCGGCGCGTGGATGCGTAGCGTCTGGCTCTGCGCCGACGCGGGAAGCGCGGCGAGCGCGAGGAGAAGGGCAGGGGCAAGGCGGAGCCGGGTCATCGCGTGATCCTGAACCAGTCGAAGTCGGCATGGCCGACGGTGGTGGCGATGCTCGCGGGCGTGCCGTTCTGCGCCTGGGCGAACAGCCCGATCTGCGCGCCGACCCAGCGGCCGGGGCGGCTCTCGAAAGCCTTGCCGAGCGGGACGAAGCGGATGCCGTCGAGGCTGTAGCTGAAGCGGACGCGCATATGCGTCTCGCGCAGCATCGACGGCCAATAGGGGGTGAAGTCCGGCGGTCCGACGCGGGTCGTCACCGGCGCCGCCTCCAGCCGCAACCAGACGCGGCCGTCTGGTGCGAGCGGTCCCGAAGTCCGCTGTTCGGGAGGCGACGGCTCGATCCCGTCGCGCCGGCCCTGGACGAGGCGGAGCGCATCGCCCTGGCGTTCGATTCCGATCCACGCATAGCGCTGGCCGAGCATGGCCAGCCCGGCGCGCTCCCCGGATCGCAGTGGCTGGAAGTGCATCAGCGTTGTGGCGGTGAACGCCTCCCCTGGTAGCTTCTGCGACAACAGGTTGCCTGCTTCATAGAGATTAGCCGATCCGCTGACCGACTTGAGGCGGAGCTGTCCGTCGGCAAGCGTCAGCCAGTCGGCGTCCGGGTTGCTGTTCCACTGCCAGGCAAGCGACAAGGGGCCGGCGAACTCGTCGTCGGCGACCGGCGCCGTGCGCGGCTGGGCCGGGCCCATGGGTTTGCGGTGTCGCGCGACCGGTTCGCCGCGGCCGTCGCCGTCGGGATCAGCGCCGATCACCGGCCAGCCGTTCCGCCACGCCATCGGCTGGAGATGGACGACGCGGCCATAGCTGTCGCGGTCTTGGAAATGGAGGAACCAGTCCTCGCCCGTCGGCGTCGTCACCCAGGCGCCCTGGTGCGGGCCGTTGACGTCGGTCGTGCCTTGGTCGAGCACGTTGCGCCCCTCATAGGGCCCCTCGATCCGCCGGCTGCGGAACACGCCCTGCCAGCCGCCCTTCACGCTGCCGGAGGGTACGAGGACATAATACCAGCCGTCGCGCTTGTAGAGCTTGGGGCCCTCGGTCGTCTGCCACGGCCGCAGTCCCACGCTGGTCGCGACCGGGGGCAGCGCGTCGCCGTCGATGATCGTCCGCACCTCGCCCACCGTCCTGCCGCCGTCGGGGTCGAGCCGCTTGAGCACGATCAGATTGGCCTTGCCTGCGCGGCTGCGGGCGAAGGCGTGGACCAGCCAGCCGGTGCCGTCCTCGTCCCAGAAGGGGGCTGGGTCGATCGCGCCCCTGGTCGCATCGACCAGCTCGGGCGCGGACCACGGGCCGCGCGGATCGGTCGCGGTCACGCGGAAGATGCCGAAGTCGGGATCGGGGTAGTAGATCATGAAGCGTCCGCCGTGATGGCGGATCGCCGGCGCCCAGACGCCGCCGCCGCGGCGTGGCGTGCGGAAATGCGCCTCCGGCGTCAGCTTGGGCAGGGCGTGGCCGATGATCGTCCAGTTCACCAGATCGCGCGAGTGGAGGATCGGCAGCCCCGGCACGTTCGCGAAGGACGATGCGGTGAGATAATAATCGTCGCCGACGCGGACCACGTCCGGGTCCGAATAGTCCCCGATGAGCACCGGATTGCGATAGGTGCCGTCGCCCTGGTCGGCGAACCAGCGGCCGTCCTCGATCCGGTCGGATGCGGAGGCCGTCAGCAGCGCGCAGCAACACGCCAGCAGGACATGCGCTCCGCGCCGTCGCCACGCGGGAATCGAGCCTCGTTCCGCGGATTTTTCCATCGACCCCCTCCGACCGTGCTTGCTCTTCGATATGGTTCTGTTATCGATACCAGTATGCGACCCGCCCCGGGCGAGCGCAAGAAGATTGTGGAGGAGAGGAGTGGAAGGAACGCGAAGCGGCATTCGTCGGCGCGAGCTGATGTCGGGAGCGCTGGCCGCCGCAGGCGTCGGCAGCCTGGCACCTGCGCATGCCGCGGGGCGGGCACCGCTGGAGGCGCGCTCCCCCAACGGCGCCCTCGTAGTCCGCCTCGATCCGCCGAGCGGCCCCGGCGACTTTCCCCGTTGGTCGGCGAGCTTCGGCGGCAAGCCCATCTTCGAGCCCTCCCGCCTGGCGCTGGTGCTGTCCGATGGACGGCTGCTGGGACCGGGAGCGGTGCTGACCAGCCATCGCGTACACGCCCATAGCGAGCAATGGCGCCCTCCCTATGGCATTGCCGAAAGCTATGACGCGAGCCGCAACCTGCTCGAGGCTCGCTTCGAGGATCGGGAGCGCGGCATTGCCTTCAGTATCGTCCTGGCCGCGCATGATGACGGCGTTGCAGTGCGCTATGTGCTGCACGAGGCGCCGGGCGGCCGGCTGGCGCTGGGCGGTGAGGCGACCGAGCTCTGCTTTCCCGCGGGCGCCCGGGTGTGGAGCAGCCGCGACGAAGGCGAGTATCAGGTCTCGGCGCCGGGGGACATCGCCCCGGTGCCGCATCCCGACCTCACCCGGAGCACCGATCAGGGACCGCTCGCCGATCCGCCGCTCCACGTTGCGACGCGGGAAGGACTGGCGCTTTGCGTCTGCGAGTCCGATCGGTTGCACTATCCGCGGATGATGGTGCGGAGCGCCGGCGCCGACACGATCGCCACGCACCTCATGCGCTTTCCTGGACGTGCGACCGGCTATTCGGGGCCGGGCGACACCCATGCGGCGCCGGTCTTCACCGTCGAGACGCCGTTCGAGACGCCATGGCGAGTCGTTCTCGTCGCGGCGGAACCCGCCAAGCTGATCGAAAAGGCCGGGCTGATCCCGTCGATCGCCACGCCCAACCGGCTCGGCGACGTCTCCTGGATCCGTCCCGGCCGCGCCTTCCGCATCCGCAAGCCCTACACGACCGAGCGCGCGCTTGCCTGCGTCGACTTCGCCGCGCGCCGCAAGCTCGATTTCGTCGAGTTCGACGCCCATTGGTACGGCGACGGCACCGACCCGAGCGACGCGACGGTGCCGATCGCCGGGCTCGACATGGCGCGGATCATCGCGGCGGCGAAGGGCAGGGGGATCGGCATGATCCTCTACGTCGATCGCGTGCCGGCGATGCGGCAGCTCGATGCGATCCTCGCCACCTATCGCGACTGGGGCGTGGCGGGGATCAAGTTCGGCTTCGTCTGGGAAGGGCGGCAGGAGGACGTCGATTTCATCTACGACCTCGTCCGCCGCTGCGGCGAGCACCGGCTGCTCGTCAACCTTCACGACAATCTGCGGCCGGCGGGGCTCGAGCGGACGCTGCCCAACTATGTCGCGCTCGAAGGGGTGCGGGGGAACGAGCAGTTCCCGACCGCGCGGCACAACGTGACCTTGCCGTTCACCCGCGCGCTGGGCGGGCCGATCGACTACACGATCTGCTACGCCCACGAACGCAACCAGACCACCAACGCGCATCAGCTCGCGATGGCGGCGGTTTACTATAACCCGCTCACCTTCCTCTATTGGTACGACGAGCCGGCGAAATATGACGGCGGCGGCTGGCCCGAGCTGCGCTGGTTCGACGAATGTCCCACGAGTTGGCACGAGACCCGGGCTCTTGCCGGCGCGGTCGGCGAATATGTCGCGGTCGCGCGCCGCCACGGCCAGCGTTGGTTCCTGGGCGCGATGACCAACGAAGATGCGCGGGTGCTGACGGTGCCGCTCGATTTCCTGGGGGCGGGGCGTTGGCGCGCGCAGATCTTCGCCGATGGGCCGCCCGCGGTGCAGGCCCGACAGACGCCGGTCGTGATCCGCGAGGTGACGGTTACCGCTGGCGACAGGCTCGATCTCGCGCTTGCCCCGTCCGGCGGCCAGGCGATCCTGTTCGAGCGCGGCTAGGCGGATCGTTCCGGCGCGGGACCGATCGAATCGCGTTCGACGAGCGTCAGCATCTCGCGCACATGCCGCGGCGAAGGGGAGGTGCCGGCACGGACCTCGCGGACCTGATCGCTGAGCATCGCCACCGCCGTCGCCGCCATGTCCGCGATCGGCTGGCGGATGGTGGTGAGCTCGGGCCAGATGGTCGAGGCGATCGGCGCGTCGTCGAAGCCGGCGATGCTGAGGTCGCGCGGCACGGTAAGGCCCATGCCCTGCGCGACCGCGGAGACCGCCGCCGCCATGTCGTCGTTGCTCGCGAAGATCGCGGTCGGGCGTGGCGAGGCGGCGAGCAGCAGCCGGGCGGCATCGAGTCCGGACTTGTAGGTGAACAGGCCCGGCGCGATCCATTCGGGCTTGATGGTGATGCCGGCGCCTGCGAGTGCCGCGCGATAGCCCTGTTCGCGGCGCTGTGAGGGCGAATGTCGGGGATCGCCCTGGATGAAGCCGATCGCGCGATGCCCTGCCGCGATCAGGTGGCGCGTCATGTCGAATGCGCCCTTGTAGTCGTCGACCACGATCGCCGCGATGCCCTCGCGCGGCTTGGCCGTCGCGAAGGCGAGCGGCAGCACGCCGGCCTGCTCGACCCGTTCCAGGACCAGCGCCGAATCGCACAGCGGCGGCGGCAGGATGACGCCCCCGATCCCCGCCTCGATCAGCCGCTCGAGGCCGTCGAGCGCTTCCTCCTCGGTCACGCCCGGCTCGATCAGGAACTGGCAGCCGCTGGTGCCGCTCTGGCGGAAGGCGCCCATCAGAAAGGCGGCGAGGTTCGACGAGCTCGGATTGCTGTAGAGCGCGCCGATGCGGACGTCGCGCTTCAGGCTGCGCGCGGTGAGGTTGGGCGAGTAATTGAGGGCGCGGATCGCCGCCTCGACCTTCTCCCGCATGTCCTTGCTGACGTATCTGGCGCCGTTGATGACGCGTGAGACCGTCATCGACGAGACGCCGGCATGGCGGGCGACGTCGTGGATGGTCACGGTCGCGCGCCTGGGCGTTCCGCTGGGCTCTCGGTCGTCGCTCGCCGCCATGTTCTTGCTTTCGCTGAGCCCCGCGATATCCTGTCGTACCGATCGCGGAAGCGAGCCGGCTATCTGATATCGATAACAGCTTTCCCGGGCGGGTCAATCTCGGGCCTTGCCACCGATGATTCGGCAGGCGTATATGATATCGATAACAGATTCGAGAGGGTCCCCGGACGTGTCCGAAACGAGGCGCAATTACGCGGTGCTCAGCGCCTTCCTCTTCTGTTTCTTCTTCGCCCAGGCGATGGCGATGTCGCTGCTGTCGATCTGGCTCACCCGCACGCTGGGGCTGAACGGTGTCGAGGCGGGGACGGTCTTCTCGGCCAATTTCATCGGCGCGATGTGCGCGCAGCCGCTCTACGGATATCTCTCCGACCGGATGGGGTTCCGCAAGGCGGTGCCGGCGGGCATCGCGCTGCTGGTCGTCATGGCGGGGCTGTTCTTCACCTTCGCCTATGCGCCGCTATTGCGCTGGAACATCGTCGTCGGCGCGGTCGCTGGCGGCATCTATCTCGGCGTCACCTTCATCGCCGGCAGCTATGCGCTCGAAAGCTATGTCGACCGCGTCGGGCGGCGGTACGGGTTCGAATATAGCCGGGTGCGGCTGTGGGGCTCGCTGGGCTTCGCGACCGCGGCGGCTTTCTCCGGGCGCCTCTACAACCTCGATCCCGGCATCAACTTCTTCCTGGCGAGCGCGGCCGGGCTGCTGCTGCTGCCGATCCTGGCATTTGCTCGGATCGATCCCGATCCCGGGCAGCAGGCGGCGGCGGACCGGCTCACGCCTGCCCAGTCCGCCGCCCTGCTTACCCAGCCCAAGTTCTGGGGATTCATGGTGCTGATCCTCGGCGTGACCAACCTCTATCTGGTCTACGATCAACAGTTCCCCTTCTATTTCTCCTCGCTGTTCCCGACGCCCGAGGCCGGCAACGCCATGTTCGGCTATCTCAACTCGGCGCAGATCTTCGTCGAGGCCGCGGGTATGTTCGCCGCGCCCTTTCTCGTGCGGCGGATCGGTGCGACGCGGGGGCTGATGCTGGCGACGGCGATCATGATCGTGCGCATCGCCGGTTCCGGCCTCGCCGCCGGGCCGCTCGCCATCTCGGCATGCAAGATGCTGCATGCGATCGAACTGCCGATCCTGGCGGTCTCGCTCTTCCGCTACATCGCCTATCATTTCGAGGCGCGGCACGCCTCGACCGTCTATATGGTGGGCGTCAGCTTCGGCCATTCGCTGGGGCTTGCCGTCCTGTCGCCGATCGCGGGCATGGGCTATGACCTGATCGGATTCCAGAACACCTATTTCGCCATCGCCGGCCTCGCGCTGCTGTTCTGGGTCGCGTCCTGGTTCGCGCTGTCGCCGACGCCGCCTGAACGGGCGGGAAGGGCGAGGGGCCGAGGCATACCTGCTGCGGGGCTAGATCCGGCCGGCAGCGGCGATGTCGCACCGCTGGGATCGTCGGCGCGATGACGGCGAACGGCACGTCGGCCGCGCTGCTGCCGCCGACCCAGCCCACGCCCGAACAGGTCGATGCGTTGATCGTGGCTGCGCTTGCGCGGCTCGACCGCACGATGCCGCAGTTCGTCGACCATTTCCCCGCGCCGTCCAGCGAAAGCGGGGTCTATGCGCCGATCGACAATGTCGAATGGACCAACGGCTTCTGGACCGGGATGCTGTGGCTCGCCTGGGAGCTGACCGGCGAGGTACGCTATCGGCTGGCGGCGGAACGGGACGTCCTGTCCTTCGCCGATCGCGTGGAGCGGCGGATCAACGTCGATCATCACGACCTCGGCTTCCTCTACACGCTCTCGGCTTGTGCGGCGCACCGGCTGACGGGAAGCGAGATTGGCCGCACTGCTGGGCTCGATGCCGCCAGGCTGCTGCTCGCGCGGTTCGATCCGGTCGCGGGTGTCATCCAGGCCTGGGGCGACATGCGCGATCCGGCACAGCGCGGGCGGATGATCATCGACTGCAACCTCAACCTGCCGCTGCTGTTCTGGGCAGGGCGCGAAACGCTCGATCCGGCCTTCGCCGAGGCCGCGCACCGTCACCTCGCCCAGGCCGCGCGGCTGCTCGTTCGGCCCGATGCCTCGACCTATCACACCTATTATGTCGACACGGCGACCGGCCAACCGCGCTTCGGCAGCACCCATCAGGGCCATTCGGACGAAAGCTGCTGGGCGCGGGGTCAGGCCTGGGGCATCTACGGTTTCGCGCTCGGCGGGCTGCACACTGGCGACGACAGCTATTTCGAGCTCGCAGCCCGGCTCGCCGACTATTTCCTCGCCCGGCTGCCGAGCGACGGCATCTGCTGCTGGGATCTGATCTTCACCGGAGACGGCGAGGCGCCGCGCGACAGCTCCGCGGCGGCGATCGCGGCCTGCGGGCTGCTCGAGCTGGTCAAGGCGCTGCCGCTCTCCGATCCTCGTCGCGACAGTTACGCCGCGTGGGCGTGGCGAATCGTCGAGCGGCTAGGCACGGCCTATGTCGCGCCGCTCGAGGGCTCCAATGCGCTGCTGCTCCATGCGGTCTACCACATGCCGAACGGCGCCGGCGTCGACGAGGCCTGCATCTGGGGCGACTATTTTTATCTGGAGGCGCTGGTCCGCTTGCGGCAGGTCTGGGTTCCCTACTGGTCCTAGCATTCGGGCCGACTCATCCGACGCCGACGGAACGGAGAAGTCTCACTGGTCAATCCAGTGGGAAGTAATGTGCCTGATTCGAGTGTGAGTTGACCGTCGCCCGCCCCAAATGGTAGCGCTACCTTAAATGGTGCACCACTCATGGTGCAATCACCGGAGGGGAACGATAGTGGCCGAGGTCAGGCGTCCGTTGTGTGATTGGCTGCCCGTGCGAGGGCTGGCGGCGCTTGCGTTCCTTTTCGGAGCCTTGTTCGGACCCCCAGCGCTCGCCTGTACCGCGCCGGTGACGCCTTGTGGTGCTTCCGGGGCCGGCAGTTTCGCGCTTATTCGGAATGGGCAGCCGGCGCCGGTCTACGTCGATGCCGGCGCGGACCCGGCGATCACACTGGTCGCGAGGAGCTTCGCCGGGGACCTGCAGCGCGTCGGTGGTCGTGGGAGCGGTGGGGCCGTGCTGAACGACCTGCGGCTGGCCAAGGGACAGGTCGTGATCATCGGCGCGATCGGCACCAGCCCGGTCATCGACCGCCTTGCCGCGGAAGGGAAGCTGGCGACCTCCGATCTCCGCGGGCGGTGGGAAGCCTATCGCCAGGTGGTGGTGGAGCGGCCGCTGCCGAACATCCCGCGGGCGCTGGTGATCGTGGGGTCCGACCGTCGCGGCGCCGTGTTCGGGGCTTATGACCTTTCCGCGAAGATCGGCGTCAATCCCTGGAACTGGTGGGCGGATATCCCGGTCCGCAAGCGTGACGATCTCTTTCTTACGGCCGGTTCGCACACCGATCAGCCGAAGGTCCGCTACCGCGGCTTTTTCATCAACGACGAGGATCCGGCATTCAGCGGCTGGGCGAAGAAGACGTTCGGCGGCCTGAACTCAGCGATGTACGAGCATGTGTTCGAGCTCGTCCTCAGGATGAAGGGCAATTATCTCTGGCCGGCGATGTGGGGGAAGGCATTCGCCGTCGACGATCCGCGGAACCAGGCGCTCGCCGATCAGATGGGGGTGGTGATGGGGACCTCCCATCACGAGCCGATGATGCGGGCACAGGCCGAATGGCACCGTGACACCGGCAGCGGCGTTACCGGCGGCAAGTGGGATTATGCGCAGAACGGCGCCAACCTCCGCGCCTTCTGGCGGGGGGCGATCGAGCGGATGGCGTCCAAGCCCGGCGGCGGGACCTACGAAAGCCTGGTGACGATCGGGATGCGCGGCGACGGCGACGAGCCGATGGCCGAGGGCACCGCGACGCGTCTTCTGGAAACCATCGTCGCCGATCAGCGCAGGATCATCGCCGACGTGACCGGCAAGCCCGCCGAGCGGACGCCGCAGGTGTGGGCGCTGTATAAGGAGGTGCAGGACTATTACGACGACGGGATGACCGTCCCGGACGACGTCATCCTGCTGTTCTGCGATGACAATTGGGGACAGATCAGAAGGCTGCCGGAGAAGCCGGATCGACGCGCGGGCGGTTACGGCGTCTATTACCATTTCGACTATGTCGGCGCTCCACGAAACTACAAGTGGATCAACACCAATCAGATAGAGAAGACCTGGCAGCAGATGGACCTCGCCTATCGGCGAGGCGCGCGCAGCCTGTGGATCGTCAACGTCGGCGACATCAAGCCGATGGAGTTCCCGCTGCAGTTCTTCATGGACATGGCCTGGGACCCGGAAGCGATGACGCCCGCGGCGCTCGCGGCCTATCCGGAGCGGTGGGCCGCCGCCGCGTTCGGCCCCGACCATGCGCAGGCGATCGGGCGGATGGTGACGCGCTACGGACAGCTTGCGGCGCGGCGCAAGCCGGAGCTCATCGACGCGGCGAGCTTCGATCTCGGGCCGGCGTCGGGCAAGACGCTCGACGGCGGCGAATTCGGCGCGATGGTCGCCGAATGGGATGCGCTGGAGCGTGAGATGCTGGCGGTGAAGGCCTCGCTGCCGCCCGAGCAGCGCGACGCCTATTTCCAGCTGGTCGAGCATCCGATCGCCGCACTCGGCAATCTCTACCGCCTCTATTATGCGGTGGCGTGGAACCGGCGGCTGGCTGCGGCCGGGGACGTTAGGGCCAACGCCTTCGCCGACCTGGCCGAGGCTGCGTACCGGCGCGACGGGCAACTGACCCACGACTATCATGCTCTCGCCGGCGGCAAGTGGGACAGGATGATGTCCCAGATCCATATCGGCTACACGAACTGGCAGCAGCCCGATACACAGAAGATGCCGGAGGTGGTCCGCGTGCCCGGCGGCGCGCCCGTCCAGGTTCCGACGATCGGGCGATCGGAAGCCGGCGCCGATCCGGGGATCGTCGCGATCGAGGCCCCGGGCTTCAGCCGGACCGTCAACGGGAAAGGGCTGACCTGGACCGTCATTCCGCATCTCGGACGGACGCTCGGATCGGTGGTGGCCTTGCCGCAGGGGCGGCCCGCGACCGGCTTCGGCGATGGCGTGCGGCTCGAATATGATGTCGACCTGCGGCAGGCGGGCGACGGGCAGGTGCTGCTCTATCTGGTCCCGACCCTGGACACGCACGGTGGGAAGGGGCTCAGGATCGGCGTCTCCGTCGACGACGGTCCGCCGCAGACGCTGACCTTCAATCCGGTGCCGGCGGCCGGCGGCGCGCGTTCGACGGAGGAGCGAGCCTGGGTCGAGGCAGTCAAGGACAACGCCGTCACCGTCAGCGCCAGATTTCCCGCGCTGTCGGCCGGACGGCATCGCGTCAGGGTCTGGCGCCTGGACGACAATGTGGTCCTCCAGAAGCTGGTGATCGCCACCCGTCCCGTTCCGCCGTCCTATCTGGGGCCGGTGCCCACCGCCGCTTCGGTGCGCAAGTGAGCGCGCCGATAGCTCCGCTGCTGAGCCGGCGTGACGTGATCGCCGGCTGTGCCGCGCTGGGGCTCGCCACCGCGGCGGATGCTGCGGGCGAGCCGGGCCTGGCGGAGGTCGCCGCGCGCAGGGGCATCCTGTTCGGGTCGGCAGTCGCCTGGGGAGGGCAGGGGAGCGATACCGGCTCCTTCGCCAATCCGCGCTATGCCGCCCTGCTCGAGCGCGATTGCGCGGTGCTGGTGCCCGAGAACGAGCTGAAGTGGCAGGCCACGCGGCCCGGGCCGCGGCTTTTCGACTTCGCGCGCATGGATGCGATCGCCGATTATGCGACGGATCGCCATATGCGCCTTCGCGGCCATACGCTGTTCTGGGTGCCGCCGCAGTGGTACCCGGACTGGCTGCGCGACCATGATTTCGGGAGCCGCCCCGCGCAAGCGGTCGAGGCGATGCTGGTCGAGCATGTGCGGACGGTCTGCGCCCGCTACGGCAGCCGCATCTTCTCCTACGACGTGGTCAACGAGGCGATCCAGCCGGAGACCGGGGCGATCCGCGATACCGTCGTGACCAAAGCGCTCGGCGGCGAGGCGATGCTCGACCTCCTGTTCCACAGCGCCCGCGCCGAGGCGCCGCACGCACAGCTGGTCTACAACGACTATATGAGCTGGGAGCGGGGCACCGAGGACGAGAGCCATATCCGGGGTGTGCTCAAGCTGCTCGAGGGGTTTCGCAAGCGGAACACGCCGGTCGACGCATTGGGTGTCCAGTCGCATATCCGGTTGCTCAAATCCGATCCGGTTGCAGCCATCGTCAAGGAATCGGCGGGGCCGTGGCGCCGCTTTCTGGACGAGGTCGTCGCGATGGGCTTCGATCTCGTCATCACCGAATTCGACGTCAATGATCGGAAGGCCCCGGCCGACATCGCCGCGCGGGACGGCGCGGTCGCGGACTATGCTCAAGCCTATCTCGACATCATGTTCAGCTATCCCCAGCTGCGCGAGATGCTCGTCTGGGGCCTGAGCGATCGCTATAGCTGGCTGGAAGGCTTCGATCCGCGCGCCGACAAGCTGCCCAAGCGCGGCCTGCCCTATGATCGGGAATTCCGCGCCAAGCCGCTCCGCTCCGCCATCGCCCGCGCGCTTGCGGGAGCGCCCCGGCGGGAACCGCTGAGGCCGGCGGGCTGACCCTGGTCCTGTTGACGATCAGCTGAGCGGTGGCGCGGCTGGCAGGCGCTGGTCGCGGGGCTCAGGACAGGCGCCGGAAACCCGCGGAAAACCGTCGAAGGTCACGAAAGTCACGGGTAGAACGACCCCGATCCGGATGGTGCCTCCGGTATCAGGACACCCGAAAATGTTGACTAAATTGACTCAGGGCATGTGTGCGCGAACCGGTCCGCTCGGAACGCTACACGCATGCGACAGATATGCGACGCGTACGCAACGACGGCGCGGCACCGGCGCGACAGCGATGCGACACTGATGCGGCGGCAACGCGGCGTGGATGAGATCGACGGGATCAAAGAGCGGCCCGACGCTCGTGCGGCTCGGACCGGGCGAGCCAAGCAGGCGAAATCCTATATTGCAAGCGGCGGTGACGGCGGGAGGCTATCGGCCCGGTCGGCGGCGGAATGGGCCGATCGATATCCAGATCGACGAGAAACGCGGCTCTCTCAATCCTCCCCCGCCAGGGGGAGGTGGCACGCGGAGCGTGACGGAGGGGGAGGAAGCGGGTCAATAGCAGGTTGCCGTCCTCCCCCTCCGTCGCCTTCGGCGCCACCTCCCCCTGGCGGGGGAGGATTTGGAATGTCGATCCAGTCAGTGTTCCTGCGAAGGCAGAAGCCCAGGCCGTAGTGCGGCGCACATAATCCAAGGCTCCTGCCTTCGCAGGAGCACGTTCCTGTTCATTCGGGCGGACTCCAAAGCCGTCCGCAAATAAGAAGTTTGATATCGATATCACTGATTCCCCGCCTGTATCGCGACATGCGGCAAGGCGCTCCCGCTTAATCTTCCTCCATTTCAAGCCTCAAGCCTCCGGAAGGCCGTCGCTCGCACGCGATGGTATCGCTCCCATTTTTTGATTGACACAAGAGGTCAGGCCACTAGCCTGACCACAAAGAGAAGGTGAGGCACCCAATCGCTTCACGAATAGGGAGAGGGGACATGAGGCCGAAAGGGATCGACGGCAATTCTGTGCGCATCGCGTGGCTGTCCGGGACGGCTTTGGCGATGGCGCTGGTGGTCATGCCAATTGGGGCGAATGCGCAATCTGCGGCACCGTCAGGGAGCACGTCCCAGGAACGCGTGGCCAGCCCGGCATCCCCGCCGGCACCACCCGCGCAATATCAGGCTGTGCCGGGGGATGCGTCCGACTCCGAGAACCGGGCCGACGACATCATCGTCACCGGCTATGCGAGGTCGCTCGAGGATTCGGCGAACGCGAAGAAGAACGCCACCAACTTCACCGATTCGATCTTCGCCGAGGACATCGGCAAGTTCCCCGACCTCAACCTCGCCGAATCGCTGCAGCGCCTGCCGGGCGTGCAGATCGATCGCGATACGTCGGGCGAGGGGACCTACATCAACGTGCGCGGCCTCAGCGCGGGCTTCACCGTGCTGACGGTCAACGGCTTCGCGATCAGTACCTCGGCCAACGGCTCCAACGAAGGCCGCGGGTCGAGCCTCGACATCCTGCCGTCGGAGCTGTTCCGCCGCCTGACGCTCAGCAAGTCGCCGATCGCCAGCGCGGTCGAGGGCGGCACCGCCGGATCGGTCGACATGCAGCCGATCGGTCCGTTCGACCGCAAGGGCTTCCACGTCAGCATCCAGGCGCAGGGCTCGTATCAGGACGCCGACAAGACCACGACCCCGCGCATCGCCGGGATCGTCAGCAACACGTTCATGGATACGCCGATCGGCGACTTCGGCATCGTCGTCGCCGGCGCCTATGCCAAGCGCAACTATCGCAGCGAGATCTTCAACACCGTCGGCTATACGACGATGAGCCTCGGGTCGGCCTGTCCCACTACGCGTGCGGGCTGCAACTCGCTGACGATCGATCCGAGCAGCCTTCCCGCGAACAACGTCGACAACCGGACGTCGGGCTATGGCGGCGGCGGCGGCGCCACGCTGACCCGCGTGCCGAGCAACGTGCCGCCCGAGCTCGGCCTGCCCGCCGCGGGGTCGCCGCTCGTCCAGTGCGGGAACGGCGTGCCGGGCGGTACGTCGGGCATGTCGTGCCAGGACCTGAGCTATGTGATCGTCCCGCGCCTCGTGCGTGCGGAGCAGGTCGTCGGCTCGCGGGACCGGAAGGCCGGTATGCTCAATTTCGAGTGGCGGCCGGTCGATGGTGTGAGCCTCAGGGTCGATTCGATCCTGAGCGAGTCGAACAATAATTTCGGCCAGCACGACGTGATGATGGTCGTGCGCAGCTACAACAACAACATCCCGATCGACTTCGAGGCGGACGAGAACAACGTCCTCACCTCGGGCACCTTCGGCAATGCCTATTTCCTCAACCAGAGCACCGACGCCCAGACCTATACGCGGCTGTTCTACCGTTCCGCGCAGCTGGATTGGGAGATCAACAAGGACTTCCGCGTCTCGGTCGCCGGCATGGTCAACACCGGCAAGTTCAAGAACGATTCGCTCCAATACACGCTGCAGTCGGCGCCGGGGCAGGTGCAGCCGGTCGTCTACGCGCCCGGGCAGACCGCGCCGGCCGGCGGCGGTCCTGCATCGAACCTCACGCCGCTGAACACCGGGCAATATGTCAATTACAGCTACACCCCGGGCGACCTCACGCCCCGGATCTCGTCGAACATCGACCTGGCGAACTACACCGGCTGGTACTGGAACAGCATCCAGATCGCGCCGAACCGGCAGGACCTGAAGCAGAAGGCCGGCCGCATCGACTTCGCCGGCGGCGACGCCAACCGCTTCCAGGTGTCGGCGGGCATGATGGTCTCGAGCTTCGAGCGGAACATCACCAGCTGGAACGTGTCCGATTGCGCGTTCCGCAACAACTGCACGTCGCAGTTCACGTCGCAGGAGACCTCGGTGCTCGGCGCGGTGCCGAACTCTGCGATCCCGCAGTTCCTGACCAACCTGCCGGCGAGCGGCCTGTTCAAGAATGCGCCGTTCGACGCGGGCTTCAACGGCGGCTGGCAGGTCCTCGACTTCGCCAAGATGCGCAATGCGGTCGATTTCGATTATTACATCAACCAGACCAATCCGGGCGACCAGCCGGGCAACTATCTCAACACCTATTCGCCGCGGGTGCTGACCGAGGATACCTGGTCGAACTATCTGATGGTCGACGGCCGGCAGGACGTCTTCGGGGGAGAGCTGCGCTACAATGCCGGCGTGCGCTACACCCGCACGACCCAGACCGTCGCCGGCATCGTCAACGACTTCCTGGTGGGCGGCGGCACGCGGACCGCGCCCTTTACCAAGAGCAGCGGTTCCAAATGGCTGCCGAGCGCCAACTTCGCCTATCTGGCGACCAACTCGCTGGTGTTCCGCGGCGCCGCCGCGCGGACCGTGACGCGGCCCAATCCGCAGGACCTGGCGCCGACCTTCGGCCTCAGCCTGGACGGCGACGTCTTCACGAGGGGCAACCCCAGCCTGCGCCCCTTCTATGCCGACAATTTCGATGTCGGCATCGAATGGTATCCGCGGTCCAGGACCGTGCTGACGTTCAACCTGTGGTGGAAGAACGTCCACGACTATCCCGCGACGATCGACACCGCGACGCCGTTCGCCGAAACCGGCCTCGTCTTCAGCCGCCTGAGCCAGCGTCAGCAGACCGGCATCAGCAACCTCGGCAACGGCGACCCGAACGCAGCGCGCATCATCGTGCGTCAGAAGCTCAACTCGGACGTCACGGTGAACCTGTTCGGGCAGGAGTTCCAGTGGATCCAGCCGCTCGATTTCCTGGTGAAGGGGGTCGGCTTCAATGCGAACGTGACGCATATCTCGCAGAAGCTGTCGGGCACGGTGCCCAAGAACTTCAATCCCAAGTCGCTGATCGCAGGGCTCGCGCCGTGGACCTACAACGGCACGATCTATTACGAGACCAAGGGCGGGTTCTCCGCGCGGCTTTCCTACACGCACCGCGACGAGAATCTGAACACCGTCTGCCCGTGCAACAACGTGCCCGGCGATCTCTACTCGATCGCGACGGACTATATGGATGCGCAGATCAGCTTTCCGCTGCCGTGGTACACGAACCTCAAGATCACGCTCCAGGCGCAGAACCTGCTCCAGCAGGTCCAGCTGAACCGGTACGAGAACCGTGAATCCCAGCCGGACGGCGCGACCTATGCCGGCCGCAATTTCCTGATCGGCGCGCGGCTCAATTTCTGAACCCTCCTCGGGCGGCGCGCTTTGCGGCGCGCCGCCGCTTTTTTGGGAGGTAGCCGAGAGAGATTGGCGTTATCCGTTTCTGGCACTGGTCAGAGCGGCTATACCGTACCGAAACGACGGGAGCGGTGCGTGCGCCAGGAACGGCTTTACGAGCATGTGAAGAAGGAAATCGCCGCGAAGATCGCGGCGCACGAATATCCGGTGGGGTCGAAACTCCCCTCCGAGCGATTGCTCTCGCAGGCCTATGCGGTGTCCCGGCCGACCATCCGCGAGGCGCTCATCGCGCTCGAGCTGGACGGCCAGGTCGAGGTCCGTCACGGTTACGGCATCATCGTCACCTCCGCCTCGCCGGCGGGCGGCAAGGCCAATGAGGCCGATGTCGGGCCGTTCGAGCTGCTGGAGGCACGGCGGGCGATCGAGGCGGAAACCTGCGCCCTCGCGGCCCAGCACGCGGATGCCGAGGACGTGAGGGCGCTGGAGGCACTTCTCGAGGAGATGGTCTCGACGCTGGGCGATTTCCCGACGTGCGAAGACGCGGATCGGCGCTTCCACCTCGCGATCGCCAGAGCGTCGCGCAACAGCGCGTTCGAGGCGGTGGTCGAGCAATTGTGGGACATGCGCGACCGATCGGCGCAGTATCGGCTGGTGACGGAGAAGGCGCGGGCGGCCGGGGTCGCTCCCGTGGTCGAGGAGCATCGTCAGATTCTCGCGGCGATAACGTCGGGCGACCCGGACCAGGCGCGGGCATGCATGCGAAGCCACATCAACCGGGTATTGCGCGACCTGCTCCACGCGACCGAAGTTCATGAGATCGAGCAGGTGCGGGCGCGCCTCATGGCCGATCGCCGCCGCTATGCGGATTCGCTTGAAGAGGCGGTTGACCTGCCCGAGCGGTGATCCGGCGGCATTGGGGAGGCTCGGGAGGTTCACGCGGCTGATCGTCGTCCGGGCGGCACGGACAAGGCCGGCAGCTCCAGCGGACGCGCGTTGCCTTGCCGCGCCGCGACGCTGTGGCTCACCACGCCTGCGCACTGGAGTGTCGAAGGGTGTCCGTTAGCCGCGCGGCAGCGGCGTTGAGCGCGCCTGGAAAGATTACTGGGCGAGCGAACGCTGCCCGTAGCCCATCGTCTGCGCCGCGATCGCGACCTGGGTGCGGTTACGCACGTTGAGCTTGCGCATCAGCGCGGTCATGTGCGCCTTCACCGTCGCTTCGGCGATACCGAGATCGAACGCGATCTGCTTGTTGAGCAGGCCGGAACGGACGCCCTGAAGCACCTTGATCTGGGTGGGAGTGAGCGTGGCAAGGACGGCCCGGCCATCCTCGCGCGCCGCGCCGTTGGCCACTGCCTGATGCTGCTCGGTTCCGATCATCATCATCTCCCTTTTTTCGCGCGGTTCTGTTTGCCGCATCGCGAGCCGCGGTTGGGGCGGGGAATCGCGATAGCGCTAACTTAGCGCTATCTGTTGGACAGATTCAAGCAGGTAACGCGCATTCTGCCGCAATTCCTGTGGTAAATGCCGGGAATCTGTCCTACAGATATTGCCAAGCTCCCGACCGTGGAGCACGAGGAAGGGAGCGGATAACAAATGGGGCGATGCCGACCCTGGCGGGGCATGGAGACGATCCTCCGCGGGCCTTCGAGGAAAGGGGGAGGGCGATGACCTTCGCCGACTATCGCCTCGTCCTTGCCGCTGTTCTGGGCATCGCGCTGTCGATCCTGCTGATCATAAGGGGCCGCTTCCATCCGTTCGTCGGGCTGCTGTGCGGCGCCTTCGCGGTCGGTCTGCTCGCCGGGATGCCGATCGGCGACACGGCCAAGGCGGTGCAGAAGGGCGCCGGCGACATCCTGGGCGGAACCGGCCTGGTGGTCGCGCTGGGGCTGGCGCTCGGCGCGATGCTGCAGCTGTCGGACGGTGCCGCCGGGCTCGCCCGCGCGGCGCTGCGCTGGTCGGGCGTCGCCGGAGCGCCCTGGGCGAGCCTGTTCGCCGCGCTGGTGATCGGCCTGCCGCTGTTCTTCGAGACCGGGCTGGTGCTGCTGCTCCCCATCGTCGCCACCGCCGCGGCGGCGCTGCCGCAGGGCGCGAACGGCGATGCGGCCAAGCTCCGCCTGATGCTGCCCGCGCTCGCCGGCCTGTCGGTGGTGCACGCGCTGGTGCCGCCGCACCCGGGGCCGCTGCTCGCGGTCGAAGCGCTGGGTGCGAGCCTTGGCCGGACGATCGTTTACGGCCTGATCATCGCGTTGCCGGTCGCCGTGCTCTCCGGACCGGTGCTCGCGCGCCTTACCGCGCGCGGCGTGACGCTCGGGCCGCCCGCGCTCGAGCCGGTGCGAGTGGAGATGGAGAGCCCATCGTTGTGGCGGGCGTTCGTGGTCGTGCTGATGCCGGTCGTGCTGATCGCGGTGGGCCAGGTCGGGGCGCTGCTGCCCGCCGGCGTCGCGCCGCGCTTCGCCTGGCTCGGCGCGGCGAGCAACCCGATCGCGGCGCTGCTGATCGCCTGTCTTCTCGCGCTTCCCCTCCTGTTCGGCCGCCGGCTGATCGAGCCGCGGATCCAGGAGGCGATCTGGATCGAGACGATGAAGCCCGCCGGCACGATCCTGCTCGCGATCGGCGCGGGCGGCGCGCTCAAGCAGGTGCTGGTGAGTGCCGGCCTGTCCGACATGCTCGTGCGCGTGGCGGCGGGCGGTGCGGTCTCGCCGCTGGTGCTCGCCTGGCTGATCGCGGTGTTCATCCGGCTGGCGACGGGATCGGCGACAGTGGCGACGATCACCGCGGCGGGCGTCATGCCCGGGTTGGTGGCGGCGTCGGGCGTGTCGCCCGAATGGACCGTGCTTGCGATCGGCGCCGGCTCGGTCTTCTTCTCGCACGTCAACGATCCGGGATTCTGGCTGGTGAAGGGTTATCTGGGCACGGACATGCCCGGCACGTTCCGGACCTGGTCGGTACTCGAGACCGTCATCTCGGTGGCGGGATTGCTGCTGGTCCTGGCCGCCAGCAGCGTGTTCTAGGGAGGCCGCGATGAGCGAGGGACGGGCGGCGGATCGCGCCTATACGGGCATCGTCGAGATGATCAATGCCGAGGGTCTCGGCATCGGCGACCGGCTGCCCTCGGAGGCGGGGCTCGCCGAGATGTTCGGCGTGTCGCGCACGATCGTCCGCGAGGCGCTGGTCCGTCTCGCCTCCGACGGGATCACCGAAGCGCGGCGCGGCGCAGGGTCGTTCGTGAAGAGCCGGCCGTCCGACCGGCTGGTCGCCTTCATGCCGCTCACCGAGCTGTCGTCGACGCTCGGCAGCTACGAGGTCCGCTTCGTGCTGGAGGCGGAGGCGGCACGGCTGGCGGCGATGCGGCGCTCCGCCGAGGACCTTGCCGAGATCGAGGATGGGCTGGTGCGGCTGCGCGAGGCGCTGCTGTCGAGCGCGCCGGCCCATGCCGAGGACATGGACCTGCATCGCCGGATCGCGCGGGCGACCGCCAATCCGGCCTTCGTGGTCGCCTTCGACGCCCTGTCGGAGGAAACGGATCGCATCATGCGCGCCGGGGTGGACATCTCGCGCTCGCGGCCGCCCGAGGTGATCGGCGCGATGATGCGCGAGCATGAGATGATCGTCGACGCGATCCGAGCGCAGGACGCCGACGGCGCCGCGCTGGCGATGCGGTGGCACCTCTCCGAAGGGCGCAAGCGGCTGATGCCATAGGGGAGATCGACATTTAAGGTTGCAGGCATTTCCTAGCCCGATTCCCAGCCGTCACCCCGGACTTGTTCCGGGTCCACCGGACCTAGCGGACTGCACTCAAACCTCTTGCCCGGTCCTTGCCTCCCGGTGGACCCCGGAACAAGTCCGGGGTGGCGGTGAGGAGGGTTGAGATGTCGGTCATCCCCTCACTTGTCGATCGACCCTAAGGCGTCTCCCGTTCGCCGCGCAGCCAGGCCAGCGCGGTATCGCGGAGCTGCTCGGGCGCGGCGCAGGCGTCGAGCGCGATCGCCGCTTCGTCGGGATCGGGGCGCTCGAGGGTCGCGAGCTGGCTGTCGAGCAGGCTCGCCGGCATATAGTGGTGAGGACGATTGAGGAGCCGGCGCATCAACTCGTCCCGGCCGCTATCGAGCAGCACGAACCGCGCCGGCACTCCGATCGCTTCCCGGAGCTGGTCTCGATACCGCCGCCGCAGCGCCGAGCAGGCCGCGACGGCGACGCCGTCCGACCGCACCGCCGCGCCGATCGCCTGTCCGACCCGGTCGAGCCACGGCCGGCGATCCTCGTCGGACAGCGGCTGGCCGGCCCGCATCTTGGCGACCGCGGCCTCGTCGTGGAACTGGTCGCCCTCGAGGAACGGGCAGCCCAGCGTGCGGGCGAGCAGCGCGCCGAGCGTCGACTTGCCGCAGCCGCTCACGCCCATCACGACGATGGCCGGCGCCTTCATGCCGCTGTGACTGTCTGATCCTTGCAAGCGCTGTCCCTGAAGGCTGCCGGCAGCGGGCCCGATCACGGCCCTTTCCGATGGTTGCACGGCTGAGTCCTAACGGCGGCTCCGCGCCGGAGGGAACTACGACCATGGTCGCGGATGGCAGCGGCGCCGCAGCCGCCTATCGGTCGCGGGATCGGGGCACCGGCCCCTTTCGGAGAGGATGATCGAGGGCAGCATGAAAGCGCGCCTGTTCGCGACTGCGGCGATCCTGTGGACCTATGGCTGCGGCCCCGCCGCGGCGGAGTCCGTGCTGCCGGTCGCTCCGAACGATCCCAGGGCGATCACCGTGCGCGGACAGGGCGACGGGCGCGCCGACGACACCGACGCCATCCAGCGCGCGCTCGACGCGGCCCGCGACAAGACCGGCCACGGCATCGTCTTCCTGCCGTCCGGCCGCTACCGCCTCACCCGCACCGTCGTGGTGCCGGCGGGCGTGCGCATCTTCGGCGTGGGCCCGACCCGGCCCGTGCTCGTGCTCGGCGCCAACACGCCCGGCTTCCAGAGCGGCGTGTCGACGATGGTCGTGTTCGCCGGCGGCGACCAGTACAATGTCGGCAAGGTACCCGTCCCGGTGCCGACCGTGGTGCCGCGCGACAAGATCGTCCGCGACGCCAATTCGGGCACCTTCTATTCGTCGATGAGCAACGTCGACGTCGAGATCGGCCCCGGCAACCCGGCAGCGGCCGCGGTGCGCTTCCGGATGGCCCAGCACGCCTTCCTCAGCCACATGGACTTCCGCCTGGGATCGGCCTTCGCCGGCGTCTATCAGGCCGGCAACGTCATGGAGAACGTCCATTTCCATGGCGGCCGCTACGGCATCGTCACCGAGAAGACCTCACCCGCCTGGCAGTTCACCCTGATCGATTCGAGCTTCGACGGGCAGCGCGACGCGGCGATCCGTGAGCATGAGGTCGACCTCACCCTGGTCAACGTCGCGATCCGCGACACGCCGGTCGGGATCGAGATCGACCGCGGCTATGGCGATTCACTGTGGGGCAAGGACGTCCGCTTCGAGAATGTCTCGCGGGCGGGGGTGATCATCTCCAACGAGAAGAACGTCTTCACCCAGATCGGCTTCGAGAACGCGCTCGCCAGCAACAGCCCGGTGTTCGCGCGCTTCCGCGACAGCGGCCGGACCGTCGAGGGCAAGGGCCGCGCCTACAAGGTCGCGTCCTTTTCCTACGGCCTCGCGGTGCCCGAGCTCGGCCGCACCGGCGACTATGCGACCGAGGCCGACATCCAGCCGCTGCCCGCCATGCCGGCGCCGCGCCCGCCCGCGATTCGCGACCTACCCCCTGTGGCGGAGTGGACCGACGTGCGCTCGCTCGGCGTGGTCGGCGACGGGCAGGCGGACGACACCGCGGCGATCCAGCGCGCGATCGACGGCCACCGCGTCCTCTATTTCCCGACCGGCTTCTACAAGGTCACCGACAGCCTGAAGCTGCGGCCGGACACGGTGCTGATCGGGCTGCACCCGGCGATCACCCAATTCTACATCCCCGACAATAATCCGCGCCATGCCGGGCTCGGCACCGTGCTGCCGATCATCGAGAGCCCGCGCGGCGGCGACAATATCCTGTCCGGCCTCGGCCTCTTCACCGGGCGGGTGAACCCGCGCGCGTCCGCGCTGCTGTGGCGGTCGGGCGAGAACAGCCTGGTCGAGGACGTGAAGATCATGGGCGGCGGCGGCACGCCGACCGCGGACGACAAGCCGCTGGGGACCCAGTCCGCGCACAGCGGCGATCCGGTCGCCGACGGACGCTGGGACGCGCAATATCCCAGCATCTGGGTCACCGACGGCGGCGGCGGCACCTTCGCCGACGTGTGGAGCCCCAACACCTTCGCGCAGGCGGGCTTCTACGTCACCGACACCAGCACGCCCGGCCATGTCTACGAGATGTCGGTCGAGCATCATGCCCGCAACGAGATCGTGCTCGACAACGTCCGGAACTGGGAGTTCCTCGCGCCCCAGACCGAGCAGGAAGTGGGCGACGGGCCGAACGCGATCTCGCTGGAGATCCGCAACTCGCGCAACCTGCTGTTCGCCAACTATCACGGCTATCGGGTGACGCGCAGCTACCACCCGGCGCGCAGCGCGGTGAAGCTGTTCAACTCGGGCGACATCCGTTTCCGCAACGTCCATGTGAACGCCGAGAGCGGCTATGCGACCTGCGACGACGAGGGGTGCGGGACGTTCCTGCGCGCCAGCAAATATCCGTTCGAGAATGCGATCGAGGACCTGTCGCACAAGCTGGTGGTGCGCGAGCGCGAGTTCGCGAAGCTCGACGTCGGCCCGGCGGACCGCAGCATCGTGGCGGCGCTGTCCGGCATGGCCAAGGTCGACAAGCTGGAGGAAGGCTTCTGGTCGATCTCCGGCGCGGCGGTGGATGCCGACGGCGCGCTCTACTTCATCGACCGGCGGTTCCAGCGCATCTACCGCTGGACCGAGGCCAAGGGGCTGGAGATCGTGCGCGACCAGCCGCTCGACCCGGTCAACCTGGCGGTCGACGGCTCGGGGCACCTGCTGGTGCTGTCTTCGCTCGGCGCCAAGGCGACCGTCTATTCGCTCGATCCGGCCGGTCCCAAGGACCAGCTCACGCTGATCAAGCCGACGCCCGTCCGCGCGGCATCGGGCGCGCGGACGCTGCTGCCGGTCAACTGGTGGAACAACGGCGAGTTCCGCGACCAGCTCGACCACAAGACCTATGAGTTCACCACGCTCGCCGAGATGTTCGCGCGCGACGCGGGCACGCCCAAGGCGCAGGAATATGTCTCGCCGGACGGCAGCATCGCGCTGCCCGCCTTCCGCGTGTGGCAGCAGGGGCCGACGGATCACGTCGGCTGGCGCTGGTCCGACAGCCTCAATGCCAACGGCTTCGTGAGCGGCAAACAAGGCGACCGGCTGTTCGTCACCAACGGGTCGGAGAACGTCACCTACAGCGGCACGGTGGGGCCGGGCGGCACGCTGACCGACCTCAAGCCCTTCGCCAACCGCGGCGGCGAGAGCGTCGCCGTCGCCGGGGACGGCCGCGTCTTCGTCGCGAACGGGCAGGTGTTCGTCTACGGCGCCGACGGCAAGGAGCTGGGCCGCATCGACGTGCCCGACCGGCCGCTGCAGCTGATCTTCGGCGGGCGCGACCGGCGCACGCTGTTCATCCTCACGCACCACGCGCTCTACGCGGTGACGCCGTGAGGTTGGTCCAATCACAACAGAAGCACCGGGGAGACCGACCATGCTAACGATCTACGCTGACAACCCTCGCCGCCGCCTTGCCGCGGCGAGTCTGACTGCGCTTGCCGTCGCGACGCTCGCGATGCCTGCCGCCGCGCAGACCAGCCCACCGGCGCAGGCCCCAACGGCTCAAGCGACGCCCGCCGACGCGCCCCAATCGCTCCCCGCCGAGCAGGAGACTCAGCAATCGGCGACGGGTGCCGACATCATCGTCACCGGATCGCGCATCACCACCAGCGGCTTCAACGCGCCGACGCCGACCCAGGTGCTCGGCGAGGCGCAGATCGCCAATAACGCGCAGCCGAACGTCTTCAACACGATCGCCCAGCTGCCCTCGCTCCAGGGATCGACCGGCGCGGCGACGGGCACCTTCAGCACGTCGAGCGGGCAGCAGGGCCTCAGCTCCTTCTCGCTTCGCGGCCTCGGCCCGATCCGCACGCTGACCCTGCTCGACAGCCAGCGCGTCGTCGCCGCCAACGTGACCGGCGTGCCCGACATCAGCATGTTCCCGCAGCTGCTGATCAAGCGCGTCGACGTGGTGACCGGCGGCGCCTCGGCCTCCTACGGGTCCGATGCGGTCGGCGGCGTCGTCAACTTCATCACCGACACGCATTTCGAGGGGTTCAAGGGCAATATCCTCGGCAGCATCACCAAATACGGCGACGACGAGACCGCCTTGGTCCAGGCGGCCTATGGCAAGGCGTTCCTCGACAACCGCCTGCACCTCGTGCTGAGCGGCGAATACGACCATGAGGGCGGCGTCGGCGCGGGCGATTTCGGCACCGACCTCGCCGGCAGCCGCGACTGGTATCGCGCGACGACGCTGATGAACACCGGGCAGACCAACAACGGCCTGCCGCAGTTCAACTATCGCGACTATGCGCAACCCTATCAGTTTTCCCGCTACGGCCTGATCAACAACGGTCCGCTCCAGGGCATCGCCTTCGACCAGAACGGCACACCCTATAATTTCAACTATGGGTCGGGCGGCCGGCCGACCGGCACCGGCGCGGTCACCGGCTGCTATCCCGGCAACAGCTTCTGCGAGGGCGGCGACCTGTCGGGCGCGCCGGGATCGGGCGCGTCGCTCAAATCGTCGCTGGAGCGCATCAACGGCTATGGCCGGATCGGCTTCGACTTCGCCCCGGACAACGAGGTCTATCTCACGGTCAATGTGGCCCAGGTGAAGACCCATAACCAGCCGAGCCCCGGCTACGGCCGGTCGAACCTGACCGTCCAATGCGCCAATCCGTTCCTGCCGCAGCTGGTCCGCGATCGCTGCGCCCAGGCCGGCATCACCCAGTTCGGCTTCGGGTCGAGCAACGCCTCCTTCCCCGACCCGCAGGTCTATACCGACCGGCGCCAGTACCGCTTCGTCGGGGGCGCCAAGGGCAAGTTCGACGTTGCGGGCACGAACTGGAACTACGATGCCTATTACGAGCACGGCATCACCATCTCCGACATCCGGGTGAGGGACATCGTCCTGCAGAACCGCTATGCGGCCGCGACCAACGCGATCACGCTCAACGGCGCGATCGTCTGCGCCGATCCGGCGGCGCGGGCGCTGGGGTGCCAGCCGATCAACATCTTCGGCGGCTTCACGCCGTCGGATGCGGCGCTCGCCTATGTCGCGCCGCATGACAACGGCCCGTTCCAGCACACCAAGCTGACCCAGGACGTCGCCAGCCTGAACTTCTCCGGCGAGCCGCTCGAATTGTGGGCGGGGCCGCTGTCGGTCGCGTTCGGCGGCGAATACCGCCGCGAGTTCTACCGCGTGAACGCCGATCCCTACGGCGCCGGCGTTTCGGACCTCAGCCCCAACAGCGCCGACTATCCGGCGGACCCGCTGCTCAACGCGGCGCAGGGCAGCAACTGGGCGGCCGGCAACTACAAGAACGGCCGCGGCAAATATGAGGTCTATGAAGGCTTCCTGGAAGTCGACCTGCCGCTGTTCAACAGCAAGTCGATCGGCCGCGCCAACCTGAACGCCGCGGGCCGCGGCACGCATTACAGCACCTCGGGCACGGTCTGGGCGTGGAAGGTGGGCGGCACCTGGGACACGCCGCTCGACGGCATCCGCCTGCGCGGCGTGACCTCGCGTGACGTGCGCGCGCCGAACCTGTCGGAACTGTTCGCCGCACCGACCGTCACGACGCTGCCGAACTTCAACGACCCGTTCCGCAACGTGGCGGTGCAGGCGTTCCAGAACACGATCGGCAACACCGAGCTGAAGCCGGAGATCGCCCGCAACACCGAGGTCGGTATCGTGCTGGCGCGCCCGTCGTGGCTGCCGGGCCTCAGCTTGTCGTTCGACTATTACAACATCAAGCTGAAGGGCGTGGTCTCCACCCTGTCGGCGCAGCAGATCGTGCAATTCTGCTTCGAGGGCAATCAGGCCTTCTGCGGCGGCTTCAGCCTGGACAATGCCAATCCCAGCCTGAACTACATCAACGTCCAGCCGTTCAACCTGGCCTCCTGGTCGACCAGCGGCTTCGATATCGAGGCGAGCTACCAATGGCAGCGGCCTCTGGGCCTGCCGGGCACTTTCACCGTCCGCGCGCTGGGTACGCATATCCGCAAGTTCATCGTCAATGCGGGCATCGCCGGCGTGGACCCGGTCGATCAGGCCGGCGCGAACAACGGCAACACGCCCGACTGGAAATGGCTGGCCGTGCAGACCTACGACAGCGACAAGCTCACGCTCACGGTGCAGGAGCGCTGGTTCAGCGACGGCACCTTCGGCAACCAATATGTGGTCTGCCAGACGTCCTGCCCCGTTTCGACCGGGAACCATCCGACCATCGACTACAACAAGATGAAGGGCGCGTTCTACGTCGACGTCGGCGCCACCTATAAGATCAGCAACCGCTTCTCCATCTACGGAAAGGTCGACAATCTGTTCGACAAGGACCCGGTGGCCTCGCCGCAGACCAATACCGGCCTGGATATCAATCCGGCGCTCTACGACACGCTGGGCCGGATCTATCGCGCCGGCGTTCGCTTCAACTTCTGATCCCCCTGCCGCCTCCCCGTCGGAGGCGGTCCTCTCCGCCTTGTCCCGGCCCCTTGCGGCCGGGACAATTTTCAGGAGTCGAGACATGCAAGGCTGGTCAGGTGCGTTGATCGGAGCGCTCGCGATGCTGCTGGCATCCGCGACGCCTGCGTCGGCATCGCGGTCGGCCTTTGTGAAAGCGCCGGACGAGCCGCGCGCAGTCACCGTCAACGGCAAGGGTGACGGCCGCGCGGACGACACGGCCGCCATCCAGCAGGCGATCGACGCCGCCGCGGCGAAACCCGGCGGCGGGATCGTGTTCGTGCCGTCGGGCCGCTACCGGATCAGCCGCACGATCTTCATCTGGCCAGGTGTGCGCGTGTTTGGCGTGGGCGCATCGCGGCCGGTCATCGAGCTGGGCGACCATACGCCCGGTTTCCAGCGCGGTATCGCCAACATGGTGATCTTCGCGGGTGCCCAGCGTGATCCGTCGCGCCGCGTTCCGTTCCCGCCACCGGGCAGCGTCCCGTTCGACAAGGATATCGCCGACGCCAATCCCGGCACCTTTTACTCCGCGCTCAGCAACGTCGATTTCGTGATCGGCGACGGCAATCCGGCGGCGACCGCGATCCGCTTCCATGCCGCGCAGCACGCCTATCTCAGCCATATCGACTTCGACATCGGCTCGGGGCTCGCCGGCCTCTACCATGTCGCCAACGAGGCGGAGGACCTCCACTTCCGCGGCGGCCGCTACGGCATCCTCGCCGAGAAGCCCTCGCCGGCCTGGCAGTTCACGCTCATCGATTCGACCTTCGACGGCCAGCGCGACGCGGCGATCCGCGAGCACGAGGCGAGCCTAACGCTGCTCAACGTCGCGATGCGCAACACGCCGGTCGGCATCGAGATCGACCGCGGCTATGGCGACTGGCTGTGGGGCCAGGACGTGCGGTTCGAGAATGTCAGCCGCGCCGGCGTGATCATCTCCAACGAGGAGAATGTCTACACCCAGGTCGGCTTCCGGAATGTCGTGGCGACCGGCACGCCGGTGTTCGCGCGCTTCCGCGACAGCGGCCGGACGACGGCGGGGAAGGGGAGCCGCTACCGCGTCAAATCCTTCACCTACGGCCTGACACTTCCCGGCGTCGGCCGGATGGGCCGGTACGAGACGCGGATGGATGCTGAGACGCTCGCCGCGCTTCCCGCGCCGGCGACGCCGGTGGTCCGCCCGCTTCCCGCCGTCGGCGAATGGGTGAACGTCCGCACGCTCGGCGCCAAGGGCGACAATGCGGCCGACGACACCGCCGCGATCCAGCGCGCGATCGACTGGCACCGCGTGGTCTATTTCCCGGCCGGCTTCTACGTCGTCAGCGACACGCTGCGCCTGCGCCCGGACACAGTGCTGATCGGCCTTCATCCGAGCCTGACCCAGATCGTGCTCGCCGACCGCACCGCGGCATACCAGGGCGTCGGCGCGCCCAAGGCGCTGGTGGAATCGGCGCGCGGCGGCGAGGCCATCGTCTCCGGCCTCGGCCTCGCGACCGGCGGGCTCAATCCCCGCGCCACCGCGCTGCTGTGGAGGGCCGGCGCGCAATCGCTCGTCAACGACGTCAAGTTCCAGGGCGGCCACGGCACCAACCTGTTCGACGGCACCCGCTTCATCCCCTACAACGCGAACCAGACCGGCGATCCCGATCCCGCCAAGCGCTGGGCCGGCCAATATGCCAGCCTGTGGGTGACGCAGGGCGGCGGCGGTACCTTCGTCAACGTCTGGAGCCCCAGCACCTATGCCGATCCGGGCATCTACGTCTCCGACACCGAGACGCCGGGACGGATCATCCAGGCCTCGGTCGAGCACCACGTCCGCGCCGAGTTCGCGCTCAACCGCGTCGCAAACTGGGAGCTGATCGCGCCGCAGACGGAGGAGGAAGCCGGGGAGAGCGGCGACGCGGTGTCGCTCGAGATCCGCGATTCGCGCAACATCCTGGTCGCCAACCATCATGCTTATCGCGTGACGCGGACGCGCAAGCCGGCGCCGGCGGCGGTCACGCTCTACAACTCGCGGGACATCCGCTTCCGCAATGTCCATGTGAATGCCGAAAGCGGGCTCGGCACCTGCGACGAGAACGGCTGCGCGACCTTCCTGCGCGTCAGCAAATATCCCTATGAGAACGCCATCCGCGACGTGACGCATGGGCTGGAGGTGCGCGAGCGTGAGTTCGCGGTGCTCGACGTGCCGGCCGATCCGGCACCGGTCGAACCGGCGACGTTCGGCGGCGCCCGGGTCGAGAAGCTCGCCGACGGCTTCGAGGCGATCGGCGGCGGCGCGGTCGATGCCGCGGGCGGGCTCTACTTCGTCGACCGCAAGACGCAGCGGATCTACGGCTGGTCGGCGGACCGCAAGCTGTCGATCGTCCGCGACAACACGCTCGATCCGGTCAACCTGGCCGTCGACCGTTCGGGCAATTTGCTCGTGCTCTCGTCCGACGGACGAAACGGCACGGTCTACAGCTTCAAGCCGGGAAGCCCCGAGACTGAGCTCACCGTCATCCCGCCGACTCCCGTCGCCGAGCGTCCGGACGCGGCCAAGGTGCTGCCGGTCAACTGGTGGAACAACGGCGAGTTCAAGGACCAGCTCGATCCTGAGACGCTCCAGTTCACCACGCTGGCCGAGATGTTCGCCCGCGACATGGCGTTGCCCAAGGCGCAGGAATATGTCTCGCCCGATGGCAGCCTGGCGCTGCCGGCCTATCGGACGTTCCAGCAGGGGCCGCCCGATTTCCGCGGCTGGCGCTTCTCCGATGCGCTCGACGCCTATGGCTTCACCACGGCAAGGCCAGGCACGCGCGCGTTCGTGACCAATGCGTCGGAGAACAGGACCTATTCCGGCCTGGTCGGCGGGCGTGGGGAGATCACCGAGCTCAAACCCTTCGCCAACCGCGGCGGCGAAAGCGTGGCGACGGACGCCGAGGGGCGCGTCTATGTCGCCAACGGTCAGGTGTTCGTCTACGCGCCCGACGGGCGGGAGCTGGGCCGGATCGACGTGCCCGAGCGGCCGCTCCAGCTCCTCTTCGGCGGAGAGGACCGGCGGACGCTGTTCATCCTGTCACATCATGCGCTCTATCGAGTGAATAGGGACTGATCACCGCCGTCGGCGGTTATGATGGAGAGGCCCCGAACTGGGCCGATCGGCCCTGACGGGCGGATCGGGCGTCGGATTTGCAGGCCAGGACCGTCGAGAAAGCGACCTTCTTCGCGCCCGGCTGTGCGTCTGGCCGATCCCCTGAGCGAGCAGCAGCTGTTGGTCCGGGTGGTGACCGGCGACCGCTGACTCGCGGGTCCATTTGCGACCATCCCGTTAGGACCAGAACGATACTTTTCATGGTGCCAGGCGGGGATTTGGCTCTCCTCCTCTCCATTGTGAGATCGGCTTTCCGCGACGAAATGCCGCTTCCAGGCGGTGGTTGTCGGATGCCGGCGCTGATTGCGCTCGCATGAATGGTAATATTTTGGTTATGTCGATTGTAGCGCAATCGAGCGGGCGAAGCCGCCGGGCGCGACCGTCAGCAGGGAACGGCGTCCACGCGACGCAAGTCAGTCCGGTGTTTGAAAAGGGAGTACCACATGCGTTTGCGAGAGATGACCCTGCTGTCCACATCCCTGGCCGGCATCCTCGGCTTTGCCGGCAGCGCCCAGGCGCAGCAGGCGCCTGCCACGCAATCCGACACGACACCCACGCAGGAAACGGCGCCCCAACCGGCGGGTCAGGGTGCCGATGCCGATCAGTCGGATATCGTCGTCACCGGCCTCCGCGGCAGCCTTCGCGAGGCCCTTGAGATCAAGCGCAACGCGAACGCGGTGGTGGACGCGATCTCGTCGGAGGACATCGGCAAGTTCCCCGATCGCAACGTCGCCGAATCGCTGTCGCACATTCCCGGCGTCTCGATCGACCGCCGTTTCGGCGAGGGCGAGAAGGTCGCGATTCTCGGCACCGATCCGGCGCTGAACCGGATGCTGCTCGACGGCCACGGCCTGGCCTCGGCCGATTGGGGCGGCAACGACAACGATCCCAGCAGCCGCACCTTCAACTATTCGCTGCTCGCGCCCGAGCTGGTCGACCGGCTGGAGGTCTACAAGTCGCCCGAGGCGCGCATCGAGGAAGGCAGCCTCGGCGGCACGGTGATCGTCCGCACTCGCCGGCCGCTCGAGCTCAAGGCCAATTCGATCTTCGCGTCCGGCGGCTATTCGTACAACGACCGGGCGGAGAAAGGGAGCTTCCGCGGCTCCGGCCTCTACAGCTGGAAGAACGAGGCGGAGACGTTCGGCGTCCTGGTCGCCGCCACCTACGACAAGCAGAATCTCGTGCGCTCGGGCGTCGAGTTCTTCGGCTACGACAATGCCGACGGTTCCGGCAGCCCCTTCATGACGACCAACGCCGCGGGCGAGCGCGTGCTCAAGAATCCCAATGCGGTGATCACCGGCGGCACGCTCGCCGATCTCGACAAGGCCGCGTCGCCGTTCGGCATCAACTATGCCTATTTCCAGCAGAAGCGTGAGCGCGCCAGCATCGCGGGCACCGTGCAGCTGCGCCCGGCGGAGAAGCTGACCCTCACGCTGAGCGGCCTGCACATCGACGGCAACTACAACAACTACAGCCAGTCGATGTACACGATCCCCGGCGCCTGGACGGGCGACGTACTGCAGTCGGCGACCATCTCGAACGGCGTGGTGACGGACGCCAGCTTCGGGGCCTCCAACGGGGCGAGCGCGCAGCTCGACACGCTCGTCCGCCGCACGAAGCTCAAGACGGACAACGTCAACTTCTTTGCCGACTGGGAAGGCGATGATGGCTCGAAGCTGTCCTTCGCCGCCGGGTGGAGCAAGGCGAAGGGCGGGCGGAACCCCGAATATCTCTTCAACGTCCAGACCGCGGCGCCGTTCAGCTACTCGATCAGCCCGACGTCGGCCGAGGTGAACTTCGGCGGCGACATCACCAATCCGGCCAGCTATTTCACCAATCCCAACAACAACCCCGCGACGATCGAGGGCAACCCGGTGATCGTCAACGGCGCGCCGCTCGTCGCCGCGCAGATCGGCGGTCTCGACTACAGCGTCACCACCGACAAGGACGCGTTCGCCGGCTTCGACGGGACCGTGCCCCTCGGCGGCTTCTTCACCCAGCTGCTTATCGGCGCCCGCTTCACCGACCACGTCAACCGGGTCGATGCGCGCGGCGTGAACACCTATCTCCAGCAATCGCTGCTCGGCTCGGAGCTGGGCGTGGACGCGCTCGTCACCCCCGACGACGTATTCAGCGGGACGGGAGGCAGCGGCAATGCGACGCGATACCTGAACCTGCCCGAGCAGTCGGTCATCGACGTCCTCGCCAACGCGATCAACTCGCCGCTGGTGGACAAGATCGGCGCCTCCACCCGCGTGAAGGAGCGGGTCGCGGCGAGCTACGTCCAGCTCAACTTCGAGCAGGGCGGGCTGCGCGGCAACGTCGGCGGACGGCTCGTCTATACCAAGAACGTGTCATACTATGCCCTGACGCTGCCGACGCCGGCCGATCCCAATCCGCGCCCGGTGCCGACCAGCACCTCGACCGACTATCTGAAATTCCTGCCGGCGCTCAACGTCGCCTATGAGGTCAATCCGAAGCTGATCTTCCGCGGCGCGGTGGCCAAGGTGATCTCGCGGCCGCGCTACCAGGACCTGGCGGCCTCGATCACGCAGAACGATGTCACTTATGATGCCGGCGGCGGCAATCCCTTCCTCAAGCCCTATGAATCGACCAACTTCGAGGTCACGGCGGAATATTATCCGGCGCCCGGCGCGCTGCTGTCGCTCGAACTCTATCGGCGCGAAATCTCCAACTACATCATCACCACGCGCCAGGAGGGCGTGACGCTCTACAACTCGCTGACGGGCCAGCTCGAGAGCCGTTATAGCGTGTCGCGGCCGGTCAACGGCGGCAAGGCGAAGGTGAACGGCATCCTGATCAACGGGCAGGCGGAGCTCTGGGGCGGGTTCGGCATCCAGGCCAACTATGCCTATCAGGACAGCAGCACCTCGACGACGCTGGACACGACCGAGATCCTCAACCTGCCGTATCTCTCCAAGCACACGGTCAACATCATCCCCTATTTCGAGAAGGGGCCCTTCCAGGCGCGCGTGAGCTACAATTATCGCTCATCCTATTTCCGGACGATCGGCCGCCTCGGCTCGCAGGAGATGGTGGCGCCCTATCATCAGCTCGACGCCTCGGCCGCGCTCAAGCTGAACGACAACGTCACGCTGACCGTCCAGGCGCAGAACCTGCTCGACGAGAAGTATCTGCAATACAGCGGCACGCGCGACCGACCATCGGCCTTCTACAAGAACGGGCGGACCTTCGTCGGCAGCATCTCCTTCCGGATGTAGCCCGAACCCGGGGCTCCGCAATCGCGCGGGGCCCCGCCTTTCAGTAGTCGACGTAATAATCCTTGGGGAACGGCTCGCCATTGAAGGCTTTTCTGGTCGTCCAGGACAGGCCGGGCGCGGTCCAGTAGCTGTCCTTCGCAGGAAGACCGAGCGCGATGAGGCTCTCCGCCGCGATATACATGCTGCCGGCGTTCGAATAGACGTCGCCGAGCGTCGGCTGATGGCCGGCGAAGCCGATCGTGAGATAGCCTTTCGCGTTGAAATTGGTGGGATTGCGAAAGATCGCGCGCTGCGCGGCGAGCGTCGCCGCGCGGACCTGGCCCTCAGGCAGCGAATTGGGGAGCTTCTTGCGCCAGGCGAGCAGCCCCAGCGGCTGGAAGACGGCGGTGCGATAGGTGAGCGACCGCCCGATCGGCGCATAGCTGCCGTCCGGCCCGATCAGCCGCTCGAGATGCTCGCCGAACCGCTGCATCCGCTTGTACGCCTGGTCGAGCAGTTCCGGCGCGTTGAGCTTGTTGAACCTGGCCCCGGTCGCGACGAGCACCTCGAGGATTTCCACGAGCATCGGCTGGATCACATATGAATTATAGTGATCGAAGTGAAAGCGCGGGCCGTCCGCATACCAGCCGTCGCCCACATACCATTCGTTGATCTTGCGGACCGCGAGGTCGATCCGGATCGGGTCCCATTGCTCGCCGACCGAGAGCAGGAACGCCTCGTTCATCGCCGCGAAGAGCAGCCAGTTGGTGTAGGGCGGCGGCACGCGGCGCAGGCCCTGGATCTCCTGCACCACCCGCCGCTTCGTGGCCCCATCGAGCGGGTCCCAGAGCTGCTTCGGCGCGCGGAGGAGGGCGTTGGTGAAATAGGCCGAGTCGACAAGCGGCTGGCCTTCGCTCCGCCACAGCAGATAGTCGGGGCTGGCCGGATCGACCGCATGGGCATAGCTGGCGAGCGCTTGCTGGCGCAGCTTCGTGCGCAGCCGCCCCTCTGCCGTCTCGTCGTCGGGAAGCGCCAGCCACGGCGCGATGCCGGAGATCAGCCGCCCGAAACATTCGAGATAGGCGACCTTGGCATTGCGCCCGTCCCAGGTGGGGCTGAGCTCCGGCTCGAACACCGCCTGGAGCCGGCCTTCGGACATCGGGCCCAGCACCGGTTCCGCCATCCTGGCGAGGATGTCGAGCATATAGCTCCGGTCGCTCGCGCCGTCGGGCCTGCGCCGTGCGGTGGCCAAGCCCGGAGCGGTCGCGGCAAGCGTGCCGGTGGCCAGGATGGAGGCGAGGAAGCGGCGGCGTTCCATGGGTGGTCCTATGATCAGCGCGGCGGGAGGAAATCGAGCCGCTCTGCAGCCACGTAGCGCTCCCAGGCCTCTCGGCTGCGGAAGCCGCCTTCGCCCAGGCTCCAGGCCGAGCCGGAATAATAGACGAACGGCTTGCCCGGCGTGACCTTGAGCAGCACCAGATGGTTATCGGCGTCCTGCCGGATCTCGGCGATCATCGCCGGATCGACCCGCAGCGCGATCGCCATGCGGCCGTGATGCGGGTCCGCGGGCCCCCACCAGGAGAGCAGACCGCGCGCGCGGTCGACGGTCAGCTCGCCGCCGTCGCCGGTAGTGCGCTTGCCGATGCCGATGCCCACGAGCAGCGGCCCCGGCTTGTCCGACCGGATCGTCGACACCAGCCGCGTGAAATGGGTGCCGAGGGGAAGGGTGAACCGGCGCGTCTCCCACACCTTGCGTCCGACATCGACCGGCCAGGGGGCATAGTCGACCACGAAGTCGGCCGTGTCGGGCCCATCCTTCAGGATACGATAGCTGCGATAGTTGCGCGAGACCCACAGCTTGTTGTCGAACCAGATGCCCAGCCCGCCGGCACCACGGCCCGTGCCGACGTTATAGAAGTCGAGGCCCTCGCCATGATAGGCGTGCTGGTCGCCGGTGCGCAGCTGCCGGTCCATGAAGGGCCAGGCGACGTTCTTGCCCCAGCTGTCGATTCCCGACCCAGAGGGCGGCTCGGCCGCCTCCAGCGCGTGGCCGTAGATGCGGTGCGCGGTCTTGTCGTTCTCCCACAGGAGATCGCCGTAGCGATAGTCCGCGAGCATCACCCTCGCGCGCGGCGTCTTGTCCGGCGCGGGGGGCAGGGGGCTCGCCACGGGCGGCAATTGCTCAGCCTCGGGAAGGGTCTGGGCCGGTGCTGCGCCGGCAAGCAACACGGCGACGGCGGCGCAGAACCGGGCGCTCACCGGAGTTCCCCCGCGGCGGCGGGTTTGGCCCGGTCGGGCGTGGTGCCGTCGCCCGCGAAGGGCTCGAGCGTGAAGCCGTAATGGATCGGCTTCAACGGCACCCGATATTGCGGCAGCGGGCGTCCGCCGGCATCCCAGGCATTGTCGCCGCCGACGCCGGACTGAACCGCGTCGATCATCAGCGAGGCCTCGCCATGCGGCACGATGTCGGTGCTCCGGCGCGTGCCGGGCGGGCGGCGGGAGAGATCGTCATAGGGGAAGGCCAGCGCGTTCATCGACAGCGGCGCGTCGCCGACGACGCGCAGCCCGCCATGGTTGGGCTGGAGCAGCTCCATCCAGCGGACGTCCACTTTGTTGCCGGTCTCCTGCGGACGCATGTAATCGTGGTTCTGGTCGGCGATCCTGCCCCGCCACAGCCCCAGCGGGGCGCCGGTCCTGCGGTCCTGATAGCTTTCGTGCGGACCGCGACCGTACCATGAGACGGTATCGATGCGCGCCGGCATCGAGAAGAACAGGCCCACGCGGAGCGGATCAGGCAGGTCGGGCTTGAGCGGTGTGAAATCGCCCTCCACCCGGACCGAGCCGTCGCTGATCATGCGATAGCGCGAGACGAAGGTGGCCGCACCATCGCCCACGGAATAGCGGATCGTCACCTCGGCCGCGCTTGGTCCAAGCCGGCGCGTCTCGACGCCCTGGACCACGCGTTCCGCCGAAGCCTGTTTCCACAGGCCATGTGATTTCTCGAGGCCCGTGCCGATGTCGTTGTCGGTGAGCGCGCGATAGAAATTGGGCGTGCCGCCGTGGAGGAAAGGCTGGCCGTTGATGGCATAGCGCTCGACGAGCCCCGTCTTGCGGTCGAGGACCAGTTCGGCACCGTGGGCGGCGAGGCGGATTGTCTCCTTGCCCTCCGCGAGCGCGACATCACCCGAGGGGACAGGCGCGTTCGCCGGCTCGCGGCCGAGCACGAATTGTTCCCATCCGATCACCGTCCCGGCCTCCGCCGCGGGGATAGCTCCTGCCTTGGCGCGGGCGCTCACGGTCAGCACATATTCGGCGCCGGGTTTGCGGGTGAAGGAGGGGAGGGCGAGCGCGATCGTCTCGCGGCCCCGCGCCGGAACATGGAACGCGGGAAGCTGCCCCTTCGCCACTGCCACACCGTCCTCAAGCACCTCGAAGCCGAAGTCGTAACCGGAAAGGTCGACGAAGTCGTGGCGGTTAATCACCGTCAACCGGCCCGCCGCGGCGTCGAAGTTCGAGAATTGGATCGGCGAATACACTTTCCGGACTTCGAACAGGTGCGGGTTGGGCGTGCGGTCGGGTTGGTTCAGCCCGTCGCCGAACTCGATGTCGCCGCCCGGATTGGGACCGTACTCGCCGCCCGTGCCCCAATATCGGCGCCCGTCGGCGGTGTAGCGGTACATCGACTGGTCGACCCAGTCCCAGATGAAGCCGCCCTGCAGCTTGCCGGGATGCGCATAGATCGCATCCCAATATTCCTTGAGGTTCCCGCCCGAATTGCCCTGCATATGGGCATATTCGCACTGGATCATCGGCTGGCGGAATGCCCAGTTCTCGGCATAGTCGACCATCTTCTCGACGCTGTCGTACATCGGTGCATAGATGTCGGCATAGTCGTTGGGCCGATGATCGGTCACCCCGGGCCAGGTGCCCCAGCCGAGATAGCTCACCAGCCGGTTCGGATCGCGCGCCTTCACTGCCGCCGCGGCCTTGTTGAAGGTGGGGCCGATACCTGCCTCGTTGCCCAGCGACCAGAAGATGATCGAGGGATGATTCTTGTCGCGCTCGACCATGTTGAGGATGCGGCTCTTGTGCGCATCCTCCCAGGCGGGATCGAAGCCGAGCTGATATTGGCCGCGGAGCCGCGGGCGCTTGTTGGCCCAGTCCATATAGCCGTGGCTCTCGATATTGGCCTCATCCATCACGTAGAGGCCGTATCGGTCGGCGAGCTCGTAGAGGCGCGGATCGTTAGGGTAGTGCGACGTGCGCAGCGCGTTGATGTTGTTGCGCTTCATCAGCTGGATGTCGCGTTCCATCGATTCGAGCGAGATGACGTGAAACGTCTCGGGATCGTGCTCGTGGCGGTTGACGCCGCGGATGGTGATCGGCTTGCCGTTCACCGTGACCAGGCCATTGCGAACCTCCACGGTGCGGAAGCCGATGCGGCTGTAGGTCGATTGGATAATCCGACCCTCGGCGTCGTAGAGCTCGACGAGCAGCATGTAGAGGTTGGGCGTTTCGGCCGTCCACGGCTTCACGCCGGGCACTGCACCGGTCAGCGTGACGGTGCGTTCGCCCGTGCCCGCTTCGATCCGCCGGGAAAGCTCGAGCACCCGCCGGTCGCCGTCGAGCAGCAGCGCGCGTGCCGTGACCGGGCGATCGGATGCAGTCACTGCCACGTCCACCGAGAGCCGTCCGTCCCGGTAGGCGTCGTCGAGGCCGGCGTGAACGAAGAAATCGCGCACCCGGGTCTTGGGCGCCGCCATCAGGAACACCTCGCGCTCGATGCCCGAGACGCGCCAGAAATCCTGATCCTCCAGATAACTGCCGTCGGACCAGCGATAGACCTGGATCGCGATGGTGTTGCGGCCCGGCCGCACGAACCGCGTCACGTCGAACTCGGAGGGGAGCTTCGAATCCTCCGAATAGCCGACCTTCTCGCCGTTGACCCAGACATAATAGGCCGATCCGGCTGCGCCGATGTGGAGGATGACGTCCGATCCGCTCCAGTCCGCCGGCACCTCCACGTCGCGCCGGTACGAGCCCACCGGGTTGGTGGCATGCGGGATCAGCGGCCGGTTGGCGGGGAAGGGGTAGGTGATGTTGTTGTACCTGGGCTGGTCATAGCCCTCCGTCTGCCAGTCGGCCGGGACCTTGATCTCCTTCCAGCCGGATACGTCATAGCCGGGCTTCTCGAACCCCGCCGGGAGCGTGTCGGCACTGGGCGAGAAGGCGAAGCGCCATTGGCCGTTGAGCGGGAGGAAGCGCGTCGACTTGGTGCGGTGCCCGGCAAGCGCCTTCTCGCGCGATTCGAACGGGAATCCAGTGGCGCGCGCCGGCTCCTTGCCGATCGCGTAGACGGCGGGATTCTCCCACTCCGGCCGATCGGGCGAGACCTGCGGCTGGATCGGCAGCGCCACCTCCTGCGCTGCGAGCGTCGAGGCGGTGCTCGCGAGGAGCAGGGCGGACAGACCGGGCAGTGATCGCATAAATCCCCTCATTGTCGGCCTTTCGCCGGATCGACTGTTGTCATTGTTGGTGATAAACGAGGGTAGCTATCGGAGATAAGTATGACAAGTCGGTCTGAGGCCCTGCCGATCGAGGTCTCGCCCAGCGGAGCCGAAGAGACGATCCGCACCGGATCGTTGACCGACGAGCTGTTCGCCAAGCTAGAGGCACGGATTCGTTCCGGCGAGCTTCCCGCCGGCTCGCGGCTTCCCTCCCAGAAGGAGATTGCGCTGTCGGAGAATGTCAGCCGCACCGTCGTGCGCGAAGCCGTCGCGCGGCTCGCTGCTCAGGGGCTGACGCTCTCGCGACAGGGCGCCGGGGTGTTCGTTGCGGAAACCGCCGAATATCGGGCGTTCCAGATCACCCGCGACGAAGTCCAGGAACTGGCCGACGTCATCAAGCTGCTCGAGATCCGCATGGCGGTGGAGACCGAGATGGCGGGGCTGGCGGCGGCGCGCCGCACCACGGCCGATATCGGCGCCATCCAGGACGCGCTGGAGGAGATGGTCGCGGTCGGTGAGGATCCCGTCGCCTCGGCCAAGGCGGACGCCGCCTTCCACCTCGCGATCGCACAGGCCACGCAGAACGAATATTATGCGCGTTTCGTCGAGTTCCTCGGCCTTCGCCTAGTGCCCTCGCGTAGCCTCTATCTGGGCGACAAGCCCGACGAGGCGCATCGCGCCTATGCCGCGAAGGTACTCGCGGAGCATGAGGCGATCGTCGACGCGATCATCCGGATGGATTCGGCCCGCGCCCGCGAAGCCGCCCGCCAGCATATGCACGAGAGCCTCACGCGCCATTCCACCCTCAGCGCCAGCTTGCGGGCGCGTAGGCGGACCGACGAGGCCTGCTAGGTCACACTGCCCGACAGGGGCTGATTCCTCGAATCTATCATACCACTTACACCGAGTCGGTGGATCGGGAGCGCGGAATCGTCGCGGATTTCCGCAGGAAACCGCTGATATCTCCCCGAAACAGTCTGACAATTGACTGGATCGCCAAAAGTTATCATACAAGAGCGGCACGCGCGGCCTGCACCGCGAACGTGACGGGAGAGAGACATGGGGAAATCGATTCTGGCGTCGGCTGTTTCGGCGGGCGCGCTTGCCATCACCCTTGCAGCCGGACCTGCCTATGCGCAGCAATCGGGCATCGAGCCGGGTCAGCCTTCCGCGCAGGATGCGCCCGCGAGCGGCGATCAGGCCGATGCGTCGGCGGACGACATCATCGTCACCGGCTTCCGCGGCAGCCTCAGCAAGGCGATCGAACTCAAGCGCGAGGCGATCGGCTTCCGCGATTCGATCGTGGCCGAGGATATCGGCAAGTTCCCGGAGGCGAACGTCGCCGATTCGCTTCAGCGCATTCCCGGCGTCATCCTGTCGCGCGACGGCGCATCCAACGAAGGGCAGCGGATCAGCATCCGCGGCCTCGGCTCGGAATTCACCGTAACGACGATCAACGGCGCGCCGGTGCGCACGACCTCGGCGATGAACGTCGGCACTTCGGCGCGCGACTTCAACTACGACGTCTTCCCGTCCGAGCTGTTCGGGCGGGTCGACGTCTACAAGACGCCGCTCGCCAATCTCGAGGAAGGCGGCATCGGCGGCAACGTCGACCTGCAGACGCCCCGGCCGTTCGACAACAGCGGCCGGGTGATCCGCTACACGGCGCAGGCCAATTACAACACCCAGTCAAAGGAATGGCGCCCGCGCGGGTCGCTGCTGCTCAGCGATACCTGGGGCAATTTCGGTGCGCTGTTCGGCGTGGCCTATGCCAAGAACGTCAACGAGCGGTCGGGCTTCCAGTCCACCGGCGGCTATAATTCGTCGGCGCTCGGTCGCCGTCCCTATTACACGCCCGCGCCGCCCGCGAACACGAGCGGGCCGTTCCAGTTCGAGCTGGACCTCGACAACCCGCTCGCCAATTTCGGCGGCCTGACCCGTGCCCAGGTGGAGAACGGCTATCTGCCGCGCTTCTATCGCGTCTTCGCCTCGAACAACGAGCGCGAGCGTCTCGGCTTCGTCGGATCGCTTCAGTACAAGAGCGACCGTTTCGAGGCGAGCGTCGACGGCATCTTCTCGCGGCTGACCGACCAGACGGACGAGTTCACCTTCGGCGTGCCGGTGCGCAACTCGCGGACCGTCGCCGGCAGTACCGCTCCGCCCGGCACCGGCAACCATTCGGGCCTCATCCCGCTCGACGTGCACCTCGACGAATACAACAACCTCTACGGCACGTTCGGGAACTCGAGTATCCTGACGGAGAGCTTCTTCCGCGACGCCAAGACCCGGTTCAAATACGGCATCGTGCGAGCGTCCTACAAGCTCACCGACACGATGACGCTCTCGGCCCAGGGCAATATCAGCGAGAGCAAGGCGGTCTATTCCGAGAACCGCATCATCTCGAACATCTTCGGCATCACCACCACCTTCGATCCCAGCGGCAACGTGAGCTATCCGACGATCAGCTCGCCGGTCGATTTCACCGATACGAGCAGATATTCGTCGCCGTCGCTCGGCTTCGCGATCAACGACGAGCTGGACCGGGAGAAGACCGCCCGGGCCGTGCTGGACTGGACCCCGGTCGACACCGGCGACCAGCTGCTGTCGCTCAAGCTCGGCGGCAGCTATGTCTCGACCACCAAGAGGATCTCGCGGCAGGACGGCACCAGCATCGCCACCGCTACTCCGCTGCCGAACGGCGGCACCTTCGCCAGCAACCCGGCCGGCGTCTTTTCGTACATGGACCCGTATATCCAGTTCGGCGAGCTGACCAACGGCGGGAATTCCGGCTATCCGTCGCAGTTCGCGACTTTCCCGCGTTCGTTCGTGATGGACGTGCTGGATGCGAACGGTGCGAACCGGCAGGCGCCGGTCCGTCTCAACGCCGCCTTCAACGCGGAGGAGATCGTCAAGTCGGCGTTCTTCGAGACCAGCTTCAAGATCCCGGTCGGCAGCCATGCGCTGCGCGGCAACTTCGGCATGCGCTTTTCCGATACCCGCACGATCATCGACAATTATCAGAGCATCGGCGGCGGCAACTTCGCTCCGGTGCAGCGCAAGGGTGGGTATCAGAACCTTCTCCCCTCGGCGAGCCTGGCGTTCGACATCACGCCGAAGCTCGTCCTGCGCGCGTCCGGAGGCCAGACGATCACCCGCGCGGCGCTGTCCTATATCGCGACCGGCACCAACGTGCCGAACATCTTCAACGCCGAATACACCGTCGGCAATCCGAACCTGCGTCCGCAGATTGCCACGCAGTACGATGCGGGCCTCGAATGGTATTTCGCGCCGGGTGGGCTGCTCAGCGCGGGCGTGTTCCAGAAGAACATCGTCGATCGCGCGACCCAGGTGTTCGACTATGTCCCGTTCAGCGAGGTCGGCCTGCCTTCGAGCGCCTTCAACTGCGCCTCGCTCGGCTCCCCGGCCTGCGTAAACGGCGTCATCGATCCCAATTACCTGTTCCGCCGCACGATCTGGGTTAACCAGGGCAGGCTGAAGCTGAAGGGGCTGGAGCTGGCCTATCAGCAGAACTTCACCTTCCTGCCCAAGCCGTTCGACGGCCTCGGCATCACCAGCAGCTTCACGCTGATCGACCAGTCCGGCGACGAATTCGTGCTGACGAACGGAGATCGTATCTCGATCCAGTTCGTCCCGGATTATACGTACAGCGTGACGGCTTTCTACGAGAAGGGGCCGTTCTCGATCCGCGGCTCCTACAATTACCGCGCGAAGACGGGCATCACGTCGCAGAACAACGGCAACGACCAGATCCCCTATGTCGCCCCGCAGGCGTTCCTCGACGGCACGATCAGCTACAAGGTCAACGATCTGGTCGAGCTGCGCATCGATGCGTTGAACATCACCAACGAGAATCTCTACACCTACTACACCAACCCCAACCAGCCGAAGGGCAATGGCTCGACGCGCCGCGACAATTCATTCTTCAACGGCACGACGATCTCGTTCGGCGTCCGTGGGAAATTCTAGGCTCCTCCCTGGGGCGCCCGGTCCGCTGGGCGCCCCCTTGTTTGATTTCCGGAGAAGGGAATGAAGCTATCCGCTCTCGCGGCGGCCCTGCTGCTCGCCGCGCCCGCCGCCGCCTTCGCGCAAGCTGCGCCGGCAGAGGCGCCCGCGTCTGCCCTCGACGCAGCGATCCGTCTTGCCGACTGGCAGCTCGACCGGATGAACGGTCATGGCATCTCCCAGGCGACGAGCGAGACCCGCAAGCCGCGCGCCTGGGAGCAGGCGGTGTTCTGGGTCGGCATGACCGCGCTCGCCGACGCGGGTGGCCCGCCGCGGATACGGCAAGCCATCCTCGACATGGGACGCGCGAACCAGTGGCTCCCCGGCGAGAAGCCCTATTTCGCCGACGACCATGCCATCACCCAGGCCTACCTCTGGGCCGCCGCGAACGGCGCCGGTCCAGCTGCGCGGGCGCCGACGCGCCGCACCTTCGACCTGGTCGTGACCAAGCCGGCGGTCACGACACTGGCCTTCTATGTACCCAAGGACGGCTATTCCTCCACCGAATGCCTGACGCGCTGGTGCTGGTGCGATGCGCTGTTCATGGCGCCGCCCGCCTTCTTCGAGCTTTCGCGCCAGACGGGAGACCGCCGCTATCGCGACTTCGCGCTGCGCGAGTTCTGGGCGACCACCGACTTCCTCTACGATCCTGTCGAGCACCTCTACTATCGCGACAGCCGCTTCTTCGAGCGCCGCGACGCCCAGGGTCGGAAGATGTTCTGGAGCCGCGGGAACGGCTGGGTCTTCGGCGGCCTGGCGCGCATCATCCCGCAGCTTCCCAAGGCCAGTCCCGAACGGCGCAAGATGGAGGCGCTGTTCCTGCAGATGGCGGCCCGCATCAGGCAGCTGCAGAAGCCGGACGGCTATTGGGCGCCGTCGCTGCTCGCGCCGGAGGGCTCGCCGCCCGAGACGAGCGGCACCGCCTTCTACACCTATGGGCTGGCCTGGGGGATCAACGCGGGGCTGCTGCCGCGCAGCGATTATGAGCCGACGGTCCGGCGCGGATGGGCCGCTCTGCTTCGCGCTATCCAGCCCGACGGGCGGCTGGGATATGTGCAGCAGGTGGGCGACCGCCCGGACAAGGTCGAGGCGGCCGACACCCAATATTACGGCGTCGGCGCCTTCCTGCTCGCGGCGACCCAGGTCGCGGCGCTCGACAAACGCACGCGCTGACCGGCGAGGACGATTTTGTACGAAAAAACCTATTACGCGACGCATCCGGACATGATGGCGGGGGCGTCGAACGAGGCGCTGCGCGACCGGCACCTCGTCTCGGGACTGTTCCGGCTTGGCGAGGTCGTGCTGACCTATTCGCACGGCGAGCGCTTCGTGATCGGGGGTGCGGTGCCGGCCGGTAAGCCGCTCGCGCTGCCCGACCAGACCGAGCCCGAGAGCGCGGCGGGTCATCCTCTGCTCGAACGGCGGGAACTGGGGGTCGTCAACATCGGCGCCGGCGAGGGGCTCGTCACCGTCGACGGCGAAGCGATCCAGCTGGCGAAATATGAGGCGCTGTACGTGCCCATGGGGTCCCGCAGCGTGACCTTCGCCGGGGAGGGCGCGCGTTTCTACCTGCTGTCGGTGCCGGCGCACGCGCGCTTTCCCCTGCGCAGGATCACCGCTGCCGACACCAGCCCGCTCCAGCGCGGCGATCTTGAGACCTCCAATCGGCGCACGATCTATCAGCTGATCCTGCCGCATGTCTGCGGGAGCGCCGCGCTATGCCTTGGCCTGACCCGGCTCGATCCCGGCAGCGTCTGGAACACGATGCCGCCGCACGTCCATGAGCGGCGGTCGGAGATCTACCTCTATTTCGATCTGGAGGAGGACGATCGGGTCTTCCACTACATGGGGCAGCCGGACGACCTGCGGCATATCGTGATGCGCAACGAGGAGGTCGTGATCTCTCCGCCCTGGTCGGTGCACATGGGTTCCGGCACGCGCAATTACAGCTTCATCTGGGCGATGGCCGGCGAGAATCTCGATTACAATGACATGGACGTGATCGATATCTGCCAGCTGCGGTGACGCCGCTGGCGTCGGCGGAACCGGAGCCGACTGCCCTCGGCTACCGCGTCACTCTGAGCATAGCGATCGGCCCTCGTTTCCTTCTCGTCGTCGCTGTCGAGCAGCGCGACCAGGCGCGGATATAGCCCTGGATCGAGACGTCGAGCGCGACGCGGCCATCGCCGCCATTCGCGACAGCGCGATCACGAATCCCCTTGCCGGGGCGAATAGCGCGGCGAAACCGATGCGGACGCGGCCGCCTAGCTATGCGCTCGTCCTCAACGACGCGGCTTTGCGGCCTTTGCTGCCGTTGCCTCCGCGGTGGAAAGCGTACCGTTGCCGTCGGTATCGGCCCGAGTGAACCAAGCCGACTTCTTCGCGGTGAATTCCGCCTGCGAGAGCGTGCCGTTGCCGTCCGTATCCGCGGCAGTCCAATCGGCAGCATCCTTCGCGCCGGCTTCGTCGCGCGTCAGCTGACCGTCGCCGTTCTTGTCCTTGTCCGCCCATTGCGCCGCGACATGCCCGTCGAACTCGGCGCGGGTGATCTGACCATTCTTGTCGGCATCGAGGTCGTGCTTCTGGCCTGCCGCCGCGGGGGCGGCGAGCACGAGACCGGCGGCCGCCATGACCAAGGTCCGCCTCATGACATCCTCCTATGATTGGCGCCGCGTCAAAGCGCGCGGCACCGGTGCCGCATGAACGCACGCGCGCGCGGGATATTTCCCGCGAACCGTCAAATTTCCCGACGTGTCGCCGATGCTCGACGCTATTCGATCAGCGACCAGGGCGTGCCGAAGCTCGCATGACGCGCGCGGCGGGTCAGCCGCATGAACTCGCCGTGATCGAGCCGTATCAGCGACCGGTGATCGCCGGCCTCGAAATAGACCTCCGGCTCGTCCGAGAGATGCATGTCGACGATCAGCGGCACGCCGAATCCCATCGGCGGCACTGCGCCCGGCTCGCAGCCGGTGAAGATTGCGGAGACCTCGTCCTCGTCGGCGAGTTGCGGCTTCTCCCCGATATCGTCCCTGAGGTCGGCGAGTTCGATCCGCCGGTCGGCGGACAGCACCGCGAGCAGCGGTCCATCCCTGGTCTCGAGCAGTACAGCCTTGGCCATCCGGTTCGGCGGGATATGCGCCTCGGCCGCACTCTGCATGGCGGATTGGGTCGGCGGGTGCTCGACCAGATCGTAGGTCACGTCCCTGAGGTCGAGGAATTGGCGAAGCTTGGGGGCAATGGTCATGGCGCGGTCCTCCGGGTCGAAGATGTTTCGTCCGCATGAAGGCTACGCTGCGCAAGCGCGCCGGTTCCCGCCGATGCGGCGGATCGTTCGCCGGTTCGCGGGCCGTTGGCGCGGTTTCGTTCGCGGCGCCGAACGCCGCACGTACGCCGTGGGCGTGCCGTCACCGGGCGGCGGTGAAGCTCGAAAGACCGCCGATGCCGAGCCGCCGCTCGATCGACCCGATGCGCGCGGTCTCGTGGATATAGCCGGTGAGCTCGCGTCCGCGCCGGTGCTGCATCAGCAGGGCGTCGACCGGATCGCCGGCATCGCCGCCGAGCGCCGCAGCTCGGGAAAGAGGAAGCCCTCCTCGAGATTGCGTTCGTGATAGTCCTCACCGAACGCTCGGAAGAGAGCGGCGGCCTCCCGGAGCGCACCGGTATCGATGCCGGCGGCTTCACGCACAAGGCGAGGGGAGGTTTCGGCATAGACGATCAATATCCGGCGAAGCACCACGCTCGCGCATCAGATCCTCGACCGCCGAGACGTCTTCTTCGCCTTTCTCGCTCCCCGATCTGGCGACTTGGTGCGGCGGTCATGCGGACGCGATCATCGGCGCGATATGAGTTGAGCAGAGAGTGCTGCCCACTGCCCAGCGACATGGCTGCGACGAAGCCTAGAAACTATGCGTCACGGACAGAATGACAGTCCGTGGACGCACGGGGGTGAACTGCTGCCTCTTCCTGATTGAAAAGGGATTGCCGAAAGCAAAGCTGTCTCCCTGTATGTCGAGGAGATTGTTGAGCCTGGCGCCGATGGTCCAGGCTCCTCTCGAAAGCTCCGCGTGCGCCGAAAGGTCGGTGTAGTTCCCCATCGGCCGATCCAGGTCGCTGTCGAAACTCAGGCGCGCGTTGCCGATGTAATTGGCCTGCACGGCTGCCTGTCCGTGCCAAGCTGACAGCGAGATCGTCTTGGCAACCGACAGTCTTCCGGTGAGGGCCGGCACGACCGGTACGCGACGGTCGTCCAGTTCGGTTCCGTCCGGTGCGCGGGTCAGACGCGCATGCTGTACGGCACCTCCGGCTGCGATGCGGATTCCCTCGCCCGGTTGCCAGTCCAGACTGGCTTCGAACCCGAAAATGGAGGCCCGTCCGGCGTTGCGTGTGGAGACGAGGCCATTAGGCAGCAGATAGTCCGACTGGATCCTGTCCCAGCGGGTGTAATAGGCGCTAGACGAAAAGGATAGGCGCTCCTCGGCCACCGTCCGTCGAATGCCCAGATCGATCGTGCCCAGCTTGTCGGCTTTGTACACGCCCGTCGCATTCTCGCTGGATGGAGCCAATCCGCCCGGGCGCTTCGCGCGCGCATAACGCAGATAAACGATGCCCTGACCGTCGTCCAACGGCAGGGAGAGCGAAACATTGGGCGACACCAGCGTCCTGTCGCGCCTGAGCGATTGTTGTCCGGATTGCCGGGTGGCGAAATCCCGGGAAACGGATCGGGAGAGGCGCGCGCCGACGGTCGCATCGATCCTCGTGAAGAGGCGCCATGTCGCCTCCCCGAAAAGAGCATATTCCGTCGTCCTCCGATCCAGTGTCTCGACGGTCTGTGATGCTCCCGTGTCTCCGCTAATGACGGAGGCGCCTTTGGTTGTCGCTCGCAGGTAGGAGGCCCCGACCAGCCACCGGCTCTTGCCGGCCGGCGACAGGCGAAGCTCCTGATTGAAGATCGAGTAGGCGCGGTTGTCCTCGAACCGAGCGGTGCCGGCCAGTCCGAAGCTCGTAGCAGCATCACTGGCATCCAGGGCATAATCGAATCCCTGGTCCACGAAGCTGGTGGCAGAGACGAGCCGCAGGCTGCCGAGCTTCCCCTCGACGGAGAGCTGGGCCATCCTGAAGTCGTTGTCGGTGGGCTCGGCGACAGTGTTGTCGCGGGTCAGTGCCTCTTCGTTCGCCAGGACATATTGACTGTCGCGCGTGTCGATATCCTGCAGCATGAAGCCCGCGTCGATCGTCCACTCCGTCGTAGGACGCCAGCGCAGGCCGCGCTGGCGGCCTGATGCTTGGGCACAACAGCTCGGTTGCAGCGGGCAACCTTCGTGCGACGCTGATGAGTTGGCATGAGGCGCATCCCGACGTCGAGGTAGAATGCATCGAGGCCAATCGCAGCGTTTTACTCGCCGGTCTCGACACCGGCGAAATCGACGTTGCGATCCTGATGGGTGCAGCCAGTCATAACGGATTCCGATGCGAGCCGTTGTGGAGCGAACGAATGCTGGTCGCGCTACCGGTATCTCATCCGCTCGCGGAACGAGACGTGGTTCACTGGACCGATCTCAGAGGCGAGCGCTTCCTGTTGCCTGTCGGCGATCCCGGTCCGGAGATGCGCGACATGCTGCTTGGACGGCTGTCGGTGTCCGGCGCCAAGCCTGACATCAGGATGCATCGGTCGAGCCGCGAGACGATCCTGAGCATCCTCGGCGGCAGTTCCGGTGTGAGCATCGTCTGCGAGGGGTCGACGGGCGCGCATTATCCTGAGGTTATCTATCGACCAATACACGGCGAACAGGGGCCAGCGCTGGCGGGCTGTTCAGGCTATTGGCGCGATGACAACAGCAATCCCGCAATGCGGCGATTTCTCGGATTCATCAAGACGAGATATGCGCTGTCTTTTGATTCATCTCTGAAAACACAGTAAATTACATAGTCAGTTCCGGGAGTTTTCGAGATGTTGCAGGGAAAGATTATCATTATCGTGCTCGTCACCTTGGTTTTAGGTTTCTCGGGCGGATTTTTCTTGCGGCCAGTGATCGCGCCAGCGCAGCAAGCCGCGATAGCCGCTACCGCTCCGCCTGCGGCCCCTGTATCGAGCGAGGCGCGTGGGACGCAGTATTTCATGGCGAATATCGACGAGGCCCGTCAGGTCGCTGCAGGATGCCGCGACGGCTCGGTCCGTGGCGGCGAATGCGCCACGGCCGAAGAAGCGATCATCAAGGTCGATGCGGCTGAACGCCGCAGGCGCTTCCTCGGCAACTGATCCTCCGCGGCGATCAGCCTTTTGCGTCACGCCGTCGGCGCACAAATCCGCGGTCACTCGCCATGAACCGCGCGAGCATCGGCGCAACCAGCTTCTCCGGCGTCACGGCCTCGCCCCCGGTCTCCGCCGCCAGCGCGCTGGCATAGGCTGCGAGATCGCGGTGGACGGCGGCGGGAAGTTCCACGGTGAGCTTCACCGGCCGGTCGTCGGCGAGTGGCCCCAGCTTCAATTTCGTCATCGCGTCGCTCCGATGGGTTCGAGCACCAGGTCGCGGGTGATGACCACGCGCAACGGGTGGCCCGGCCGGATGGTGAGCGTCGGCTGCACGTTGAGCTGCCGTCGCACGATCTGTTGGCCAGTTTGATTGATGGTATCCTGCGATCCGCGGCGCAGGGCGCGGGTCAGGTCGTCTTCGCTGTCCGCGCCCAGCTCAGCGCCGACGCCGAGCAGCGTCGAGACGGCGGCCGCCCGGAGCAGATTGCCCCAATGCTGGTTCACGCGGTCCTGTAGTCCTGCGAACCCTGCACCATCCGCGCCGGGCTGGCGCTCGAGAACGATCGAGCGCCCATCCGGCATGATGAGGCGATCCCAGGCAAGCAGCACGCGGGTCTGCCCGGCGGCGACCTCGCTGTCATATTCGCCGATGAGCCGCGCACCCTGCGGAATGAGCAGGATGCGGCCTGTGGGGCTGTCGTAGACGTTGGCCGTGACCTGCGCGGTGATCTGGCCGGGCAGGTCGGAACGGATGCCGGTGATGAGCGCGGCCGGAATGACGGCGCCGGCCTGCACGATGTTGGGTGACGCTGGCGCCACGAGCCGCTCGACGCTCACCGTGCGCTGATTGGACGCTTGGGCCATGAAGGCGCGCTTGGCGGCCTGGTCGCCCTGCGCTGCGGCCTGCTGTGGCTGCTGGGCGGCCGGATCGGGCAGCGCCAGCGTCGGCGCTGCGGCAGTTCCGCCAGCATTGGCCGAGCTGCCGCCGAGGAACACGCCGCTCGTGCGGGCGGCGTCGCGCTCCTGTTGCGTGCGCTGGCGCGCGGCCTCAGCCGCCTGAGCACGCGGATCGGGCTGCCCCGGCTGTGCGCCGACCGGCGGCACCGGCACATTCTCGCCGCGCTGCTGGGCGGAAACGATCGGGCCACCGAGATCGCCGGGAAGCGGCGGACCCAGCCGGGGCGCCTGCGCATAATCGCGCGGCCCGGACGTGATGGTCTCGGCCGTGGGTCGGCTCTCGGTGTTGTAGAGTTCCTCGGCCTGCCGCTCGCCGGCAGGCTTGAGTGCGTAGATCAGCGAGCCGCCGATGCCGAGGCCAGCGGCGACGCCGACGACGGCGAGCGCTTTGCGTGACAGACGCATGACGCGCGGCGGGTCGCCGCGAAGCTGAAAGGCTTGGCTATCGGAGCGCGGCGCGGCGGGCGCAGCAGACGGAGTGTAGATCGGATCGCTCACGGCCGCCCCCGCCGTCCATCGTCGCGCACGATGCGGACGCGCTGTTCGCTGCGCCGGTCGCCCAGGCGCAGCTCGGCGGCGGCGAACAGGTGATCGACCACCATATAGCGGCCCTGCACGCGGTAATTGACCAACTGGGCGTCGCCTGCCGCACCCGTCACGAACAGCGGCGGCATCTCGCCCTGCGAGATCCCGGCTGGAAATTCGATGAACACCTGCCGTCCGTCATCGAACGCGCGAACCGGACGCCACGGCGCGCGGTCGCCTTCGATGCGATAGCGGAAATTAAGCGCGGACACGTCGACGCCCGTCGCCGCCGGCGCGGCGCTCGTGGCGGCGGCGTTGCTCGCCTGCAAGGCGATGAGCTGGTCCTGCGGGTAGGTCCAGCTCACCGACGCCATATAGGTCGCGACCGTGGCGCGCAGCTCCAGATGATAGGTGCGCCGGTCGGTGTTGATGACATGTTGAGCCATTAGTGCAGGCGACTGAAAGCTCAGAGCGATCAGCCCGCCCATACGTCGCACCTGGCGGTCATGACCGGGTTCGATGTGGAGCTCATGCGGGTCGAGCTCGAACGTCGGTGAATTGCTGTCTGTGAAGATCACCGTCGCATGCCAAAATGTCGGGCGCAGGTGGCGAAACCCTTCACTGCGAGCCCAATCTGCCAATTCGGTCGCATTCTTTAGTGCACGTATCACCGCCAGGCCTGGAGGCCCGAATGATGCAGTCATTGACCTCCCCAGTTTCAAATCCGGCACCTCGGCTGGCGTAAGCGTTCCAAGGTAACGCTCCGAGCCCTCCTTGTGTTTTCGGCCTCATCGACTAATATGCAGTCAATGACTTACGGAGGCGAACATGGCGGTCATGACGATCCGAAACATCGATGATGCGATCAAGAATCGCCTGCGCCTGCGCGCGGCGATGCACGGCCGCTCGATGGAAGACGAGGCCCGCGATATCCTGCGTTCGGCGCTCTCAACCGAAATCCCGCGGCCTCGCAATCTGGGTCAGGCCATCCATGAGCGCTTTCGTGCGCTAGGCGGCGTCGATCTGCCTGACGTGCCGCGCCAGGCCATCCGGCCGCCGGTGGACTTTGGCGAATGATCGTCCTCGACACCAACGTCATTTCCGAGCTGATGCGACGCGAACCCGAGCGGAGGGTCTTGGCGTGGATGGCAGAGCAACCAATGGCGGGCGTGTTCACGACCACGCTGACGCAGGCCGAAATCTTCTACGGTCTGGCGCTGCTTCCCGAGGGACGTCGCCGGGACGACCTGCTGGCGGCTGCGCGCCCGATGTTCGATGTCGATCTGGCCGGGCGTGTCCTGCCGTTCGATAGCGATGCAGCCCTTGCGTACCCGGACATCGCCGCCGGGCGGAAACAGGGTGGCAAGCCGATCAGCCAGATCGATGCACAGATTGCGGCGATCGTGCGCTCGCGCGGCGCGCGGTTGGCGACTCGCAACGTCCGTGATTTCGCCGATTGCGGAATCACGGTTGTCGATCCGTGGGGCGAAGCATGACACCCGCCGCAGCGCGCCCCTATCTGCGCTTCGCCGCGCGGGAGGCTTTGCGCGGGATGCCGGCGCGCGGCAGCCTGCTGCTATGGCCCTTCCTCGCAAGCTCCGCCGCCGCACGCCTCGTCGCTGGGCTGAATGCCCGGATGACCTACACGATTACACCAATCGCGTGGCGCCGCGCCGGGCTTCGCGCCGGTCGCGCGAGGATGACGGGCCGATCATCGTCACCGATGATTGGCCAGCGCAAGTTCCGATCGGTGACGCGGAGCTGCGCGCGATCGAAGGCCATATGCGCCAAGAGCTGGATATGTTGTTCGGACCGCTGTCGTGAAGGATTGAGGAGTGAAGTGTCATGACCAGCGCCGCCCTGCGACGAGATGAGGATGAGGCGCCGGTCGCGGTGACGGCCCGTGCCGCGCTCTATCTTCGCGTCTCCACTGGCAGGCAGGCCGAAAGCGACCTGTCGATCCCCGACCAGCGCCGCCAGATCGAAGGCTATTGCTTGTCACGCGGCTGGGAGATTGCCGCCGAGTTCGTGGAGCCGGGCAACACCGCGACCGACGATCGTCGGCCGGCATTTCAGGCAATGATTGACGCGGCGATGGCCAAGCCGCCGACGTTCACCGTCATCGTCGTCCACAGCTTCTCGCGATTCTTCCGCGATCAGTTTCAGTTTGAGTTCTACGTCCGCAAGCTGGCGAAGAACGGGGTGAAGCTGGTTTCAATCACGCAGGACCTCGGCGACGATCCGATGAGCGTGATGATGCGCCAGATCATGACGCTGTTCGACGAATATCAGTCGAAGGAGAATGGCAAGCACACGCTGCGGGCGATGAAGGAGAACGCACGGCAGGGCTTCTGGAACGGGGCTCGTGCGCCGATCGGCTATCGCGTAGTCGCGGCCGGAGAGCGTGGCGCGAAGATCAAGAAGAAGCTGGAGGTCGATCCGATCCAGGCCGAGACGGTGCGGCGCATCTACCGTATGGCGCTGAACGGCGTCGATAACTGCGGGCCTATGGGCCTAAAGTCGATTGCCGCTTGGCTCAACGAGAACAACATCCGCACCCGCGACGGCGGGCGCTGGGGCTTGGGTGCGGTGCATCAGGTTCTCACCCGCACGACCTATATCGGCCAGCACCGCTTCAACACCCGCGATCATAAGACGAGAACGCCGAAGCCCGAGAGCGAGCACGCCGTTATGGAAGTGCCCGCGATCGTCTCGGAAGCGGAGTTCGAGGCTGTCCAGCGCTCGCTTAAGGCGCGTAGCCCGAAGATGATGCCGCCGATGGCGGTCGGCGGCCCGACGCTGCTCACCGGCATCTGCTTCTGTGCGTGCTGCGGCGGCGCGATGACGTTGCGAACCGGCACCAGCCGAGTGGGGCGTGAATATCGCTACTATACTTGCTCGACCAAGGCGCGGCAGGGAGCGGAGGGTTGCCCTGGCATCACTGTACCGATGGATCGGCTCAACGAGGCCGTAGTCGATCATATTGAAGGCCGGCTGCTCGACCCGGAGCGTCTCGAAGCTCTGATGGATCAGATCCTCGAACGGCGCGACGAGTGGGTGAACCAGCGTCGCGAGCACGTCGCCGACCTTGAACGGCGTGCGACCGAGGCGGAAGCGAAGCTCAAGCGGCTCTATGATGCGATTGAGAACGGCGTCATCGACGTGACCGACTCCTCACTCAAGGATCGCATCGCCGAGCTGACCGCCACGCGAGATCAGGCCAGGGGCGATGCCGAGCGCGCGCTGGCGCATGTCGTGAAAATCGGCCCGGCGATCACGCCGGAGAGCTTGCGCGCCTTTGCGGCCGCTCTGCGCAAGAAGCTGCGGAACGGCGATGGGACGTTCGCCCGCGATCAGGTGCGAGCCGTCGCGCAGCGGGTGGAAGTGGTGAGCAAGAAGGAGGTCCGCATCCGCGGGCTGAGAAGCGAGCTGCTCCGAACGCTAACCGCCGCCTCGGGCGTAGAGGCGGCGGTGCTAGGCGTTCGTAGCTTTGAACCGAAATGGCGCGCCCGGCAGGATTCGAACCTGCGACCACGAGCTTAGAAGGCACGTGCTCTATCCAGCTGAGCTACGGGCGCCCGCCGCGGCGATTAGCGTGGATTGCGCGGCCGCGGAACCACCTTCATAGATGTTCCGCATGAGCGAAGGGGCAGCACCGGCCGCGGTCGACGCGCGCGAGGTTTCGGGCGGGCATTTCCGCTATTTCGATTTCGTGATGGCGGCGTTCGTCGCGATCCTGCTGCTGTCGAACGTGATCGGCGCGGGCAAGGTCGCCACCATCGGCGGATTCGTGTTCGGCGCCGGCATCCTGTTCTTTCCGATCTCCTACGTGATCGGCGACGTCCTGACCGAAGTCTACGGCTATGCCCGCGCGCGCCGGTGCATCTGGGCGGGCTTCGTCGCGGTGGTGTTCATGGCGCTGATGAGCTGGGTGGTGGTGAGTCTGCCGCCTGCCGAGGGCTGGACCGGCCAGGCAGCCTATGAGGCGGTGTTCGGTCAGGTGCCGCGGATCGTGTTCTCCTCGGTCGTCGCCTTCTGGGTCGGCGAGTTCGTCAACAGCTTCGTGCTCGCCAAGATGAAGCTGGTGACCGGCGGCCGGATGCTGTGGAGCCGCACGATCGGATCGACCGTGTTCGGCCAGGCGGCCGACAGCCTGATCTTCTATCCGCTCGCCTTCCTCGGCGTCTGGCCGACGAGCCAGGTGGTGACGGTGCTGGTCACCAACTGGGCGCTGAAGGTCGGTTGGGAGATCGTGCTGACCCCCGTCACCTATGCGGTGGTCGGCTTCCTCAAGCGCCGCGAGGGCGTCGACGTGTTCGACCGCGGCACCGACTTCACCCCTTTCTCGGCGCGGGTATGAGCGATCTCCAGGCGGCCAAGGTCTGGCTGATCAGCCACGTCCATCTCGCGAAGGACGCGCTGCATATCTATGTCGGGCTGACGGTGTTCCTCGCGACGCTGCTGGTGCTGCGCTGGCGGATCGGCAGCTGGAAGCCGCTGATCGCGGTGGCGGTCGTCGCGCTGGCGGGAGAGATCTGGGACGTTCGCGACAGCGTCGTCTTCCGCACGCGAATCGATTTCTGGGGCAACTGGCACGACATCTGGAACACGCTGTTCTGGCCGGCCGCGATCACGCTGCTGGCGCGATGGACGAGCGTGTTCGGTAGAAAGGCTCGCAGCTAGGACGGTCAGCCAACCGCTTCGAGCAGCCCCTCGAACAGCCGCCGCCCGTCGGTGCCGCCGTGCGCCGCCTCGATCTTGCGCTCGGGGTGAGGCATCATGCCGAGCACATTGCCCTCGGCATTGAGGATGCCAGCGATCGACCGTGCCGAGCCGTTGACGGCCTCGCCATAGCGGAAGGCGACGCGGCCTTCGCCCTCAAGCCGGTCGAGCGTCTCGTCGTCGGCGAAGAAATTGCCGTCGTGGTGCGCCACCGGCACGCTCAGCGTCTCGCCCGAGCGGTAGCGACTGGTGAACAGGCTCTGGCTGTTCTCGACCGTCAGCGTGACGTCGCGGCACACGAAATCGAGCCCGGCATTGCGCATCAGCGCGCCGGGCAGCAGCCCCGCCTCGGTCAGTACCTGGAAGCCGTTGCATACGCCCAGCACCGGCACGCCGCGCCCGGCCGCCTCGACCACCGCGCGCATCACCGGCGAGCGCGCCGCCATCGCGCCGCTGCGCAGGTAATCGCCGTAGGAAAAGCCGCCCGGCAGCGCGATCAGGCCGAGGCGGTCGGGAAGCTCGGTCTCGCCATGCCAGACCATGTCCGGCCGCTTGCCCGTCACCTCCTCCAGCGCGACCGCCAGATCCCGGTCGCAATTGGAGCCCGGGAAGACGATCACCGCTGTCTTCATGCCGCCTTCTCCACGCGATAATTCTCGATCACCGTGTTGGCGAGCAGCTTGCGGCACATCTCGTCGATCTGGGCGTCGGACGTGCCGTCGGCGACGTCGAGCTCGAAGACCTTGCCGGCGCGGACCTGATCCACGCCGGAGAAGCCGAGGCCGGCGAGGGCATGCTCGATCGCCTTGCCCTGCGGGTCGAGCACGCCGTTCTTGAGCGTCACCACGATGCGGAGTTTCATGGCACGCGCCTATGGCGCCTCGGCGCGGCGAGGGCAAGGCTGGAACAGACCTCAATCGTCATGCCGGACTTGTTCCGGCATCCACTCCTCCGCGAAGACAGGCACCGAGGCTCCGGCTGGAACCGGGAAGCCTGTATTTGCTGCCCGGTGGACCCCGGAACAAGTCCGGGGTGACGATTCCGGTCAGAAATAGCGCGCGAGGGCGAGGCGGAGGCGCAGGCGGTCGCTGGCGAAGAAGGGGAGGGTGGACTCCGTCCGCGAATAGCTGAGCTGCACCGAGGGGGAGAAGCCCATATAATTGAACTTACGGGCGCCGAGCGACAGACCGCCGCTGAGCCGCCAGTCCTTGCGCGGATCGGGCGAGAAGATCGTCAGGGGCGCGTCGTAACTCGCGTGCGATACGACGCCGTTCAGCACGAAGCTGATCCCGAGCGGCAAAGAGCCGCCCAGGCCGAGCGAGCCGCCGAGCTCGGCGTTGGAGTAGATCGGCGTTCGCAGCAGGTCTCGGCGGGCGAACAGGCCGCCGGTGACGACCAGCGACTGCGAGACCGACCGCTCGGCATTGGCATAGAGTCCCAATTGCCAGCCGCTGAAGGCGCGGTCGAACAGCGCCGTTGTGCGCCGTGCGTCGAACTGGATGCCGAGGCGGGTCTTGTCCGCCACCGCAAGCTGGCCGCCGAGACGGGTGCCGATCTGACGGGTGACGCTTCGTCCGCCGTACCAGCGCTGCGCGCCGACGAGCTGGCCGAACAGGCTCGCGTCGTCGGAGAGGTTGAGCTGCGGGCCGGCGGCGAGCTGGACGAGATAGTCGTCGAACTCCGAGCCCCTGTAGTTGCTGCCGCTGCCGTTGAGGTCGACCAGCATCGCCGTCTTGCCCGACACCGGCAGCCGTACGCCGGCATTGAGGCTGGCGACCTGCCCGGTGCCCGAGCGTGCCCTGATCGAGTCGTCGAGCGCGACGGGCAGGGTGATCTCGCCGAGCTGGATGGTGATCCGGTCGGCCGAGGTGGCGCCGTTGATGTTGCTGTCGGGCGCGATGCCGAAGTCCATGTCGAGCCGCCACGGCCGCTGCGATCGGATCACTTCGCGCACGCCGCGGATGATGCGGGCGAGGTCGGGCGGCAGATCGTCGTCCTGCTGCGCGATCCTCAGCTGCCGGTCGGCGCTCGCGGTCTTGCCGAGCCCGATCAGCGCGCGGGCCAGCTCGAGCCGGACGCGGGTCTGGCCCGGATTGTCGGCCAGGATCGCCTTGAACAGCTCGGACGCGCGCTTGTAGTCGCCCTGTTCGGCAGCGGCATAGCCGGCGAGGAAGCGGGCCTGGAGCCGCATCTCCGGCGATCGGGAGAGGGCGGCGATCAGCGGTTCGGCATCGGCGAAGCGCTTCGCTTGGACGAGCGCCTCGGCCTGGGCGAGAAGCTGCAGAGATGCCGGGGCCGTGGCGACCGCCTCCTGCGCCGCCGCGGGAGGCGTGGACAGGATCAACGGCATCGCCGCGATCAAGGCCAGGCAGCGCATGTCCGAACCTCTCCTGTCCTGCCCGTCGGATCGGGCGGAGGATGAGGCGGACGGGGCTAAGCGCCGTTGAAGATTGCCTCCGGAACGGCGCCGAAAACGGGCTTACTTGCCGCGGCGCTTCCGGTGCGTTTCGAGGTCGAGCACCGCCGAATCGGCGCCTTCGGGCAGCAGGCCCAGCCGGCGCGCGACCTCCTGATAGGCTTCGACCTCCCCGCCGAGGTCGCGACGAAAGCGGTCCTTGTCGAGCTTCTCGTTGGTGGTCATGTCCCACAGCCGGCAATTGTCCGGGCTGATCTCGTCGGCCAGGATGATGCGGCCGTAGTCGTTGTCCCAGATCCGCCCGAACTCGAGCTTGAAGTCGACCAGGCGGATGCCGATCCCGGCGAACAGGCCCGAGAGGAAGTCGTTCACCCGGATCGCCAGGTCGGCGATGTCGTGGAGCTCGTCCTGGCTCGCCCAGCCGAAGCAGAGGATATGCTCGTCGCTGACGATCGGGTCGCCGAGCGCGTCGTCCTTCAGGCAATATTCGATGATCGTGCGGGGGAGCTGGGTGCCTTCCTCGATCCCGAGACGCTTGGACAGCGAGCCGGCGGCGACGTTGCGCACCACCACCTCGATCGGCACGATCTCGACCTGGCGGATCAGCTGCTCGCGCATGTTGAGCCGGCGGATGAAGTGCGTCGGCACGCCGATGTTGGCGAGCAGCGTGAAGATATGCTCGGAGATGCGGTTGTTGAGGACGCCCTTGCCGCTGATCGTCCCCTTCTTCTGCGCGTTGAAGGCGGTCGCGTCGTCCTTGAAGTACTGGATCAGCGTGCCCGGCTCCGGACCCTCGTACAGGATCTTGGCCTTGCCCTCGTAGATCTGGCGGCGGCGAGCCATCGGCGACGGTCCCCTTGGAAAAAGAGCAGCCCCGGCCGCACGGGACGTAACCCGGGCCGGGGCGGGAAGGGCGCGCCTATACGGTATGGGGCGCCGTCAATCAATCAGGCGTGGACGCCTGAGGCTCGACTTGCCCGTTCCGCCGCATGCGAGGGGCGGTGGCCGACCGGCAGGCGCTGGTCGCAGGGCCTGGGGCAGGCGCCGGAAAACCGTGGAAATCCGTCGAAGGTCACGAAAGTCACGGGTAGAACGACCCCGTTCCGGATGGCGTCTGCGGTATCAGGGCGCCCGGAAATGTTGACTAAATTGACTCGGGCACGTGTGTACGAACCGGTCCGCTCGGAACGCTACACGAAGGCGACAGATAGGCGACGCGGGCGCAACGACGACGCGACACCCATGCGACACCCATGCGACACCCATGCGACACCGGCGCGACGGTCGCGCGACACTGGCGCGACGCCTACGCGACGGCGACGCGGCATGAACAAGATCGACGAGATCAAAGAACGGGCCGACGCTTGCGCGGCTCGGATGCGCAGCTCGGACCGGACGAGCCAAGCAGGCGAAATCCTACATTGCAAGCGGTGGTAACGGGCTGCCGGCTATCCGGCTCGGTCGGCGGCGGAATGGGGCCGATCGACATCCAGATCGATGAGGAATGCCTGCTTTCAATCCTCCCCCGCCAGGGGGAGGTGGCACGCGGAGCGTGACGGAGGGGGAGGAAGCGAGCCGATAATGAGTCGCCTTCCTCCTCCTCCGTCGCCTTCGGCGCCACCTCCCCCTGGCGGGGGAGGATTAGGAATGTCGATCCAGTCTGGAGTCTGTCTCATTCAGATTGAAGCAGTGTCAGCGCTCCTGCGAAGGCAGGAGCCCAGGCCGCAGTGCGGCGCACATGATTCAGGGCTCCTGCCTTCGCAGGAGCACGATTCCGCTTCATTCGGACAGCCTAGAGCGAACGCCCCGAAATCCGCGCGATCTCCCGCGCGACCATCGCTTCGACGATCTCGGGCAGGTGGGTGTCGAGCCATTCGCGGAGCATCGGGCGCAGCATCTCGCGCACCAAGCCCTCCAGCGTGTCGCTGCCGGTCACCTCGGGCTTCACGATCATGCGCGACAACGTCTCGAGCGGTCCGCGAGTCGCTTCGGCAACATCGGGAGAGATGATCGGCTCCGGCTTCGCCGGTTCTTCCGTCGCCGGCGGCGTGGTCGCGCGGTCGGAGAGTTCGAGCACCTCCTCGCGCTCGGCGGCCGGCGGGGGAGGCATCGGGCGGACGGGACGGTTCTTGCGCGCGGCGGGCGCGGCCTCGCTCTCCTCGATCACGCGTTTGATCGAAGAGAGGATTTCCTCCATGCTCGGCTCGGCGCCGACGTCCCCCATCAACTGGGCCCTCTAAAACGCGAAAGCGGCGTGATTAATTGGGCGTAACTGCGGGATTCGCGGGGGTGCTGTCAACTCCGCGGCGCAGCGCGGGGTCGTCGAGCTCAGGATTGGAGCCGATCGCAGGCGTCTGCGCCGGCGTTCCGACGGTGCGGGTCGCGATCGGTTGCGGGTCGGGATCGTCGTCCCAATCGTTGATGTTGCCCTTGACGCGGTTGTAATTGGCGACCGGATCGTAGAGCGGACCGCCGTCGAGGCCGAGGTCCTTCGCCTCCGCCTGCCCCATCGCCGCGAGCAGCGCGAAGCCCGCGACATAGGCGTCGCGCCGCGCGGTCACCAGCGTCACCTGCGAGTTGAGCAGCTCCTGCTCCGCGTTGAGGATGTCGAGGATGGTACGGGTGCCGACGCTGTTCTCGGCGCGCACGCCCTCCAGCGACAGCTTGTTGGCCTGGACCGCGATCTCGCTGCTGTGGATCACCTGCTGCGCCGACTGCCAGCTCGCAAAGGCGGAGCGGGTCTGGGCGATGACACCGCGCTCGGTCTCGGTCACCTGCTCGATCGCCTGCGAACGCCGCGCCTGCGCCTGGCGGACCTGCGCCGATGGGCGGCCGCCCTGGAACAGCGGCAGGGTCATCGACAGACCTGCGGTGGCACCGACGCCGTTGCCGGGCGTACCGCTCCCGTTGGGGAGGGTGCCGAGATAGTTGTAGTAGGTGCTGCCGACGATCACGTTGACGCGCGGCAGCCGGGCCGTCTTGGCGACACTGACGTCATAGCGCGTGGCGTCGCGGGCCTTCGCCGCGGCGAGCAGCAGCGGGTTGTTGTCGAGCGCGATGCCGACCGCTCCGTCGGGATTGCTCGGCAGGTTCGGCAGCGCCGGCGGCTCCTCCAGCGCATTCGGAGGCGTGCCGACGACGCGGACATAGGTTTCGCGGCTGGCGATGAGCTGCGCCTCGGCCGAGCGCAGCTGGCCCTCCGCCACCGCGAGTCGCGCCTCGGACTGGGCGACGTCGGTGCGGGTGAGGTCGCCCACTTCGAACCGGTCGCGCGTCGCCTGAAGGTTGACCTGCAGCGCGCGGACATTCTGCTGGTTGAGCGCGACGATCGCCTCATCGCGGATCACGTCCATGTAGGAGGCGACCACGTTGGTGAAGAGATCCGCCTCCGTCCCGCGCAGGCTGGCGCGGCCGGCCTCCACACGCGTGCGGGCCGCATTCACCGAGTTGCGCACCGCGCCGAAGCTCAGGACCGGATAGCTGACGCTCGCGCTGGCGTTGAGCGCCCGCTCCGGCGCCAGGAAATTGTTCTGCGCGTTCTTCATCGTCTCGGTGAAGTCCGCCTGCGTCTGCAGCGAGGGCAGGCCGTCCGCCCGGGCGATCGGCACATTCTCGTCCTGCGCGCGCAGGTCTGCCCGCGCCGCGCTGAGCGTCGGGTTGGTGTTATAGGCGCGCACCAGCGCCTCGCGCAGCGTGTCCGCGGACGCGGGCGTCGCGAGCAGGGCCGAGATCGCCGCCCCCCCGGCGGCCGTCAGAAGAAAGCGTCGCATCGTCATCCCGGAAATTGGAACCCGCGCGGCCGGGCGAAGCCGGGCAGCAGTGCGCAATCGATGTCGGCGAAATCGGCCAGGCCATGGCCCCCTTCGGTACGAACCCCAGAGGCGAGGCGCGTCACCCCGCGGTCGACGATGCCCGTGCCGATCCGGCCGCCGGGCCGGAGCTGGTCGACAAGACTCGCCGGCAGCACCTCGACCGCGCCGTCGATCAGCAGCACGTCATAAGGCGCGCCCTCCGGGTGGCCGGCGGCGAGATCGCCCTCGACGACGGTGACGTTGCCGGTCCCCGCCAGCGCCTCGCGTGCCATTCCGACGAGCTGCGAATCGCTCTCGACCGCGACCACCTCCCGCGCCAGCCGCGCCAGCACGGCGGCGGTATAGCCGGCGGTCGCGCCGATCAGCAGCACCTTGTCCCCGGCGCCGATCCCGACCTCGGTCAGCAGTCGTCCGGTGGCGAGCGGCGGGTTCTGCTTGCGCCCGCCCGGCAGCGGCAGCGGCGTGTCGCGATAGGCGAGCGCATCATGGCCCGGCACGAACGCCTCGCGCGGGACGGCCGCCATCGCCTCGACGACACGCGCATCGCTGACGCCGCTCGTCCTGAGCTGGCTGGCGACCATGGCGTGACGGGCGGCGTCGGTGTCGGGGAAGGTCGTGGTCATCATCGTCCTCGATGTCGCACAACTGTTTTAGTCATGCAATACAGTTGTTGTCGCGAGGCTGCATATCCTGCTCGCGGAGCCCAGCCAAGCCGGTGTAAGAACTTCCTGCCCGCCTGTGGTTTCGGCGCTAGAGTTGGTTTCAGCGGAGCTGAAACGGTTACGGCACCGGCCCGCTCCCCCACCCGGCCACCCATAAGATACTGCCGTTGGGTGGCCGGGTGGGGGAGCGGGCCGGTGCCGATCCAGCGAAGCTGAAAACGACTCTATCCGGTTGACACGCCGCCCCGGGCGCGGGCATTGGCGCCGACCACCACCTGATCGGGGCCCGATGGCGGAGTGGTGACGCAGCGGACTGCAAATCCGTGCACGCCGGTTCGATTCCGGCTCGGGCCTCCATTCTCGATCGAAACGACTCCGCCGCGGGCACGGTTTGTCGCCCCGGGCTGGCTTTCTGCGCCCGAGGCGGGCAGGGGAGCGGCATGGAACTGGTAAACGCCTACGCTCGGATCATCGCGCATATCACCGAACTCTGCGGCGGCAGCGACAAGTTCGCACATACCTATATCGGGCTGGCGATCTGGCTCGCCACTTTGATCGTCATGCGCCGGCCGCTGACGGACTGGCGTGCGCTGATCCCGCTGATGCTGCTGGAAGGCGCCAACGAGGTCATGGATCGGCTCGCCGTCGGATCCTGGATGGTGCCCGAGACGCTGAAGGACATCGCCGCCACGCTGTTCTGGCCGGTGACGATCATCCTGCTCGTGCGGATCGGCGCGGTGCGGCTGGCGGCCCAAGAGGGGGCGGCCGCCGGGGATGCGGCGACGGAAAGATCGAACTCGGATGCAACTCCCGCCTTTGCCCGGACGCAACGGATTGACCGGCCACGCGCCGCCGCGAGATGATCCGGCCCGCAACAGGCGAGGAGCGGGTCATGGACGAGATGATCGCGGCACGGCGCGAGGGGCTGATCGAGGCGGAGGTCGACGGCGAGCTGCTCGGGCTGCATGTCGAGCGGGGCTATTGCTACGGCTTCAATCCCACCGCGACGCGCATCTGGGCGCTGATCGAGACGCCACAGAGCGTCACCCGGCTGTGCGAGACGTTGAGCGAGGAATTCGAGGTGGCGGCGGAGGCGGCGCGTCCGGACGTAGTGGCGCTGCTGGAGGAGTTGAAGCGCGAGGGGCTGGTCGAACTGACGCCGGCATGAGCCGGGACTGCCGATGACGCAGCGCTACGACGCGGTTGTCATCGGCGGCGGGCACAATGGGCTGGTCTGCGCCTTCTACCTCGCGCGCGCAGGACTGAAGGTCTGCGTGCTGGAGGCGCGCTCCGTCGTCGGCGGCGCGGCCGTGACCGAGGAGTTCGCCCCGGGCTTTCGCAATTCGACCGCGAGCTACACCGTCAGCCTGCTCCAGCCCAAGGTGATCCGCGATATGCGGCTCCGCGAGCATGGCTATCGGGTCGTGCTGCGCCCGCTCGCCAATTTCCTGCCGCTGCCCGACGGGCGGTCGCTGGCGATGGGTGGCGGCATGGCGTCGACTCGGGCGGAAGTCGCGAAATTCTCCTCCGCCGATGCCGAGGCGCTGCCGGCCTATCACGCCGCGCTCGACCGCATCGCCGATGTGCTGCGCGATCTTGCCCTAAGCATCCCGCCCAATGTCGGCGAAGGACTCGCGACGCTGCTCGACGCGGCGCGGCAGGGGCGGCGATTGGGGCGACTCGACGTCGAAGGACAACGCGATCTTCTCGAACTCTTCACCCGCAGCGCGCGCGAGTTCCTCGACCGCTGGTTCGAGAGCGATCCGGTGAAAGCGGTGCTCGGCTTCGATTCGGTGGTCGGCAACCATGCCGGGCCGAGCACGCCGGGATCGGCGTATGTGCTGCTCCACCATGTCTTCGGCGAGGTGAACGGGGAGAAGGGGGCCTGGGGCCACGTGATCGGCGGCATGGGCGCGGTCACCCAGGCGATGGCGGCGGCGTGCCGCGATGCGGGCGTGACGATCCGTACCGAGGCCCCGGTCGCGCGCGTGGTGACGGAACGAGGCAGGGCGACCGGCGTGCAGCTCGCGAGCGGGGAACTGATCGCGGCGCCGATCTTGGTTGCCAATATCGGGCCGAAGCCGCTCTATGAGACGCTCGTCGATCCCGTCGACCTGCCCGCCGACTTCCGCACCCGTATCGCTGCCTATCAGGTGGGCTCGGGCAGCTTCCGCATGAATGTCGCGCTGTCCGAACTGCCGCGCTTCACTGCCTGGCCGGAGCCGGGGCCGCATCTCAGCGCCGGCATCATCCTCGCGCCGTCGCTCGCCTATATGGATGTCGCTTTCGAGGAGGCGCGGAAGCGGGGATGGACGCGCCGTCCGGTGGTGGAGATGCTGATCCCCTCGACGCTCGACGACAGCCTCACCCCGCCCGGCGCGCATGTCGCGAGCCTGTTCTGTCAGGGCTTCTCGCCGACGCTCCCGGACGGCCGGAGCTGGGACGAGGAGCGCGAGGCAGCCGCCGATGCGATCCTGGACGTGGTCGAGGGCTATGCCCCCGGCTTCAAGGCATCGGTGACCGCCCGCCAGATCCATTCGCCGCTAGACCTGGAGCGCAAGTTCGGTCTCGCCGGCGGCGACATCTTCCACGGCCGCATGTCGCTCGACCAGCTCTGGGCGGCGCGGCCGGTGCTGGGGCACGGCAGCTATCGCGCGCCGATCCCCGGCCTGTGGATGTGCGGCGCGGGCACGCATCCCGGCGGCGGCGTCACCGGCGCGCCGGGACACAATGCCGCGCACGCGATCCTGCGCGATCGCTCGCTGCTCGGCCGCTGGCGCCGCCGTCGCTGAGCCGGAACGGCGGGCCCGTCGGCGCGTTCGGCGGCAGGAGGAGAGAGAGGATGACCGACATCGCCGAGACGCCGCCCGCCGTGCGCATCGCCCGCGTGATCGCCGCCGCGGCGCTGAGCCCCAATGCCGAGGGACCTCAGGGCTCCGAACGGCCGGTGTCCGACGCGGTGGACGATGCCTGGCGGCTCGAGGTCGACCGCGCCCGTGCGATCCTGCGCACCCTGCGCGAGCCGACCCGCACGATGGTTGCCGCCGGCAACGCCGCGCGCGGCGACGCCGCCGAGGTGTGGAGCGCGATGGTCCGCGCCGCGATCGAGGAGGAGGAAAGCGCCGAGGGAATCGCGCTCTAGCCTCGGCGGGCGGAGCCGCGCTAAGGCGCCGGTCATGTCCGGCACACCGCTCAGGCTCTACAACAGCCTCACCCGCTCGATCGAAGAGTTCCGCCCGATCCATCCCGGCGAGGCCCGCGTCTATTCATGCGGGCCGACGGTCTACAACTACCAGCATATCGGCAACATGCGGGCGTATATCTTCGCCGACACGCTCGGCCGCACGCTGCGCTGGAAAGGCTATGACCTGCGCCATGTCATCAACATCACCGATGTCGGCCACCTGACCTCCGACGCCGATGCCGGCGAGGACAAGATGGAGAAGGCGGCCGCCGCGCAGGCCAAGTCGATCTGGGAGGTCGCCGCGCATTATACCGAGGCGTTCAAGCGCGACGTCGCCCGGCTCAACATCACCCCGCCGATGCTGTGGTCGGTCGCGACCGATCACATTCCGGAGATGATCGACTTCGCACAGAAGATCGAAAAGAGCTGCTATCAGCTTGAATCCGGTCTCTATTTCGACGTCAGCACCGTGCCGAACTACGGCAGCCTCGCGCGCGCCGGCACCGACGAGGGCGAAAGCCGGATCGATCCGGTCGAGGGCAAGCGCCACCCGCAGGACTTCGCGATCTGGCGCACCTCGGCACCGGACGAGCATCGGCAGATGGAATGGGATTCGCCCTGGGGACGGGGCGCACCGGGTTGGCACCTCGAATGCTCGGTGATGAGCCTCAAACATCTCGGGCATCCGTTCGATATCCATACCGGCGGGATCGATCATCGCGAAATCCACCATCCCAATGAGATTGCGCAGAACCAGGCTCATTGCGCGTGCCCGAATCCAGGCGCAAATATCTGGATGCACAACAATTTCCTCGTGGATCGCGGTGGCAAGATGTCGAAGTCGGCGGGCGGCTTCCTCACCCTGCAGACCCTGATCGACGCGGGCGTGCATCCGCTCGCCTATCGCCTGATGTGCCTCCAGGCGCATTACCGCAGTGAACTGGAGTTCACCTGGGACAATCTGTCCGCGGCGCTGACGCGGCTGAAGCGGCTTGTACAGGGGATCGAGAAGCTGGCCGCGCGGTTCGACGCCGAGCCGCGCGGGTCGCTGGACGTCGTCGAGGTGCGCGAGGTCGAGGAAGCGATGAGCGACGATCTCAACACCGCGCGTGCGCTGGTGCTGCTCGAGAGCGTGGTGGCCGGAAAGGGCCACGCCGGCGATCGCTTCACTGCCGTGCGCAAGATCGACCGCGTGCTCGGGCTCAGGCTCGCCACCCTCCACCGCACCGAACTGCGCGTGCGTCCCGCCGATGCCGTGATCGACGAGGCGACGATCGAAGCCCAGCTCGCCGAGCGCAAGGAAGCGCGCGCTGCCAAGGACTTCGCCCGGTCTGACGCGATTCGGGATGAGCTGACGGCGGCCGGTGTCGAGGTGATGGACGGCGATCCGCTGGGGTGGGATTGGAAGCTCGCCCTCTAAGCTCCTCCCCGGCACGGGGAGAGGGACCAGCCGCAGGCTGGTGGAGGGGGAGCGCGGCAGACGACTCGCTCGCGGTGAGCCCCCTCCACCACCGCCTTCGGCGGCGGTCCCCCTCCCCGTGCCGGGGAGGATTTGGTAGGCCGTCTCTATGAAAGCCGTCCTCCCCGCGCTCGCCCGCCCGCTGCTGGAACCGCGCCTGCCGGGCGGCCTCGATGTCGCCTGGTTCGCCTCCCGCGAAGACGCGCGGGAGATGATCGTCGACGCCGATATCGCCTGGGTCGACATGCAGCGTTCAGCCGATACCGCCGAGGCGGTCGCGACCGGCGGCCAGCTCAAGTGGGTCAACACCATCTACGCCGGCGTCGACCCGTTCGATCTCGCCAGGCTGAAGGCCAACGGCACGATCCTCACCAACGGCGTCGGCATCAACGCGATCGCGGTCGCCGAATATGCGGTGATGGGCGTGCTCGCCGCCGCCAAGCGTTTCGACGAGGTGGTGCGCATGTCCGACCGCCGCGAGTGGTCGACCGACGCGCCGGGCAAGGTCGAGCTCGACGGGACCGCCGCGCTGATCGTCGGCTACGGCACGATCGGCCGGCTGATCGGTGAGCGGCTCGCGGCGTTCGGGGGCACGGTCACCGGCGTCACCCGCTCGGGCCACGACGGCACGCTCACTCCCGGCGAGTGGAAACCACGCCTCGGCGAGTTCGACTGGGTAATCCTCGCCGCGCCTTCGACCGGAGAGACCCACGCGCTGCTCGGCGCCGACGAGCTCCGTACGATGAAGCCGTCGGCCTGGCTCATCAACGTCGCTCGCGGCGACATGGTCGATCAGGACGCGCTGACCGAGGCGCTGGAGAAGCGCCGCATCGCCGGCGCCTTCCTCGACACCGTCACGCCGGAGCCGTTGCCGTCCGACCATCCGCTCTGGTCCGCGCCCAACGCGATCCTGACCATGCATCTGTCCGGCCGCAGCCAGACGAAGATGTTCCTCCGCGCCGCCGAGCTGTTCCTCGACAATCTCTCCGCCTTCCTCGACGGACGGCCGATGCGCAACGTCGTCGATCTCGACCGCGGCTATTGAGCGCCGCCCCGGTTGTATCGCCGCACGGGGCGGCTATGGACGGCCGCATGACCGACCTGCCGAAGACCTTCGACCCCGCCGAGATCGAATCGCGCTGGTACCAGCATTGGGAGACCAACGGGCTGTTCCGACCTGACCGCCCCGGCGCCGAGCCCTGGACGATCGTCAACCCGCCGCCCAACGTCACCGGCAGCCTCCACATCGGCCATGCGCTCGACAACACGCTGCAGGACATCCTCGTCCGCCACGCCCGCCTCACCGGCAAGGACGCGCTGTGGGTGGTCGGCACCGATCATGCCGGCATCGCGACGCAGATGGTGGTCGAGCGGCAGATGGCCCTCCACCAGCAGAAGCGCACCGACTTCACCCGCGAGGAGTTCGTCGCCAAGGTCTGGGAGTGGAAGGCCGAGAGCGGCGGCGAGATCACCCGCCAGCTCCGCCGGCTCGGCTGCTCGATGGACTGGGCCAACGAGCGCTTCACCATGGACGAGGGCTTCTCCAAGGTGGTCCTCAAGGTGTTCGTCGACCTCTACCGGCAGGGCCTGCTCTACCGCGACAAGCGGCTGGTGAACTGGGATCCCGGCCTTGGCACCGCGATCAGCGATCTCGAGGTCGAGACGCGCGAGGTCAACGGCAGCTTCTGGCACCTGCGCTATCCGCTGGAGGACGGCAGCGGCTTCATCTCGGTCGCGACCACGCGGCCGGAGACGATGCTCGCCGACATGGCGGTGGCGGTGAACCCCGAGGACGAGCGCTACAAGGCGCTGGTCGGCAGGAAGGTGCGGCTGCCGATCACCGGCCGCCTGGTCCCGATCGTCGCCGACGAGCATGCCGATCCGGAGCTCGGCTCGGGTGCGGTCAAGATCACGCCAGGACACGACTTCAACGACTTCGAGGTCGGCAAGCGAGCCGGCATCGAGCCGCGCGACATGCTCAACATGCTCGATGCCAAGGGTCAGGTCGCCCAGACCGCCGACGGGCTGATCCCCGCCGACCTGGTCGGCCTCGACCGCTTCGAGGCGCGCGACCGCATCGTCAAGCTGCTGGAGGGCGAGGGGGCGCTCGAACGCGTCGAGGATCGCGTGATCCAGACGCCCTACGGCGACCGCTCGGGCGTGGTGATCGAGCCGTGGCTGACCGACCAATGGTACGTCGACGCCGCGACGCTCGCCAAGCCCGCAATCGCGGCGGTGCGATCGGGCGCGATCGAGATCGTACCGAAGAGCTGGGAGAAGACCTTCTTCAACTGGATGGAGAACATCCAGCCCTGGTGCGTGTCGCGGCAGCTGTGGTGGGGGCACCGGATTCCGGCGTGGTTCGCCGAGGACGGCACCGTGTTCGTTGCCGAAACCGAGGAGGAGGCGGCGTTGGCCGCGGCCAATCATGGTCGGGCCTCGGAGCTGGGCCCGGACCTTACCGGCGCTTCGGTCCTGATCGTCGAGAATGAGCAGGCGGCACGCGAGTTGCGGGAGACAAATCCCGACGCGGTGGCGATTTGGCGCGATCCCGACGTCCTCGACACCTGGTTCTCCTCTGCGCTGTGGCCGTTCGCGACGATGGGCTGGCCGGAGGATGCGGACCCGAAGCTTCATGGCCGCTATCCCAACGACGTCCTCATTTCCGGCTTCGACATCCTGTTCTTCTGGGATGCGCGGATGATGATGCAGGGCCTGCACTTCATGGGCGACGTACCGTTCCGCAAGCTCTACCTGCACGGGCTGGTCCGCGCCGCGGACGGCGCCAAGATGTCCAAATCCAAGGGCAATACCGTCGACCCGCTCGGCCTGATCGACAAATACGGCGCCGACGCGCTGCGCTTCTTCATGGCGGCGATGGAGAGCCAGGGCCGCGACATCAAGATGGATGAGAAGCGGGTCGAGGGCTATCGCAACTTCGCGACCAAGCTGTGGAATGCGGCGCGCTTCTGCCAGGCCAACGGCATCGGCGCCTCGCAACACCTGGAGCCGCCCGCGGCGAGCCTTGCCGTCAACCGCTGGATCGTGGGCGAGACGGTCCGGACGGTGCAGGCGGTCGATCTCGCGCTCGCGGATCTGCGGTTCGATGGCGCGGCGGACGCGATCTATCATTTCGTGTGGAGCCGCTTCTGCGACTGGTATCTCGAGCTGATCAAGCCGGTGCTGCAGGGCGGCGAGCCGGGCAGCTTCTCCGGCGACGAGATGCGCGAGGCGCTCGGCGCCCAGGGCCCGGCGGCGGAGACGCGCGCGGTCGCCGGCTGGGTGCTCGACCAGATCCTGGTGCTGCTCCACCCGTTCATGCCCTTCATCACCGAAGAGCTGTGGTCCAAGATGGGCGAGCGCAGCTATGAGCTGATCGTCGCCAAATGGCCGATGGCGGATGCCCGTGCGCTCGATCCGGAAGCGGGCCGGGAGATCGACTGGCTGATCCGGCTGGTGAGCGAAGTCCGTGCCGCCCGCACCGAACTCAACGTGCCGCCGGGCGCGCGCCTGCCGCTGCATGTCCGAGACGCCGCTCCGGCAACGCAGGCGCGCCTCGCCAATCAGACGGCCGCCATCGCCCGCCTCGCGCGGGTCGATCAGATGGATGGCGAGGTGCCGGCCGGTGGCGCGCTCCAGATCGTGGTGGATGAAGCGACTTTCGTGATCCCGCTCGAAGGCGTCATCGACCTCGATGCCGAGCGCGCTCGCCTCGCCAAGGCGATCGCGGCGGCGGAGAAGGAGCGCGACGGCCTGGCCGGGCGCCTCGGCAACCCGAGCTTCGTCGAGCGCGCCAAGCCCGAGGCGGTGGAGAAGGCCCGTGCCGACCACGCCGAGAAGGCGGCCGAGGCAGAGCGCCTGACGGCTGCGCTGGCACGCCTCGGGTGAAACTCCGCCCCAACCGTCACCCCGGCCTTGTGCCGGGGTCCACCTATCCGCGAGCGCAGACTTCGCGGCTCCGTGGATGCCGGAACAAGTCCGGCATGACGGGTAGGAAGTAAGCCATGGCGCGCCCCACCCACGACCTCACCCAAGGCCCGATCGGCCGCACATTGCTCATGTTCGCGCTGCCGACGCTCGGCTCGAACATCCTCCAGTCGCTCAACGGCTCGATCAACTCGATCTGGGTCGGGCGCTTCCTGGGTGAGGGCGCGCTGGCGGCGACGTCCAACGCCAACATCATCATGTTCCTGACGTTCGGCGCGGTGTTCGGTTTCGGCATGGCAGCGACCATCCTGATCGGCCAGTCGATCGGCCGCCGCGATGTCGAGGCGGCGCGGCGGGCGTTCGGGTCGGCGGTAGGAATGGTGGTCGGCGGCGCGATCCTGATCTCCGCGCTCGGCTGGATCTTCGCGCCGGAGATCCTCCACCTGCTCGCCACGCCCGGCGAGGCGCAGGCGCTGGCGCGCGACTATCTGCGCGTGATCTTCCTCGGCCTGCCGCTGTCGATGCTCGGCGTGCTGATCCAGATGAGCCTGCGCGGCACCGGCGATGCGATCACGCCTTTGTGGTTCATGGTGCTGAGCGTGATCATCGACAGCTCGATGAACCCGGTGCTGATCCGCGGCCTCGGCCCCTTTCCGGAGATGGGCATCGCCGGATCGGCGACGGCGACGCTGCTGGCGAACGCCGTCTCCGCGCTCGGCCTGATCGCCTATGTCTATATCCGCGACCTGCCGATCCGCCTGCGCGGGCACGAGCTGCGCTACCTGATTCCCGAACGCGCGCTGGTCCGCACCATCGTCGCCAAGGGGCTGCCGATCGGCGCGCAGATGCTGGTGATGTCGACCGCCGGTCTCACCATGGTCGGCCTGGTCAACCGGCTCGGCGTCGACACCGCGGCTGCCTATGCCGTCTCGCAGCAGCTGTGGACCTATATCCAGATGCCGGCGATGGCGATCGGCGCGGCGGTGAGCGCGATGGCAGCGCAGAACATCGGCGCCGGCCGCTGGGATCGGGTGGGGGAGATCACCCGCTCCGGCATCGTCATGAATACGGTCATCACGCTGGCGGTGATCGTCCTGATCATCCTGTTCGACCGGCCGGTGATGGCGCTGTTCGTCGGCGGCGACAGCCCGGCGATCCCGATCGCACGCCACATCCAGCTGATCGCGAGCTGGACCTTCGTCCTGTTCGGCGCGACCATGGTGTTGTTCTCGACCGTCCGCGCCAATGGCGCGACGATCCCTCCGCTCATCATCCTGTTCGTCGCGCTCTATCCGGTGCGGATCGGCATCGCGCTGGGCGCCAAGCCGCTGATCGGCACGGATGCCCTTTGGTGGGCCTTCCCGATCGGCTCGGCGGTGTCGCTGGCGCTGGCGATCGCCTATTACCGCTACGGCAAGTGGCGCACGCAGCTGCTGGTGGTGCCGCCCGACCCCGAGGAAACGGCGGAGCACGCCCACGCCGCCACCGAACCCGCCGGACGATTGCAACCGACCGGCTGAAGGCTCATGTGGAACGCCATGTCCGTCTACCCCGCTCTCCGCCTTCGCCGTACCCGCGCCTCCGCCTGGAGCCGCCGTCTCCATGCCGAGACGGTGCTGACTCCCGCCGACCTCATCTGGCCGCTGTTCGTCACCGAAGGCGCCGACGAGGAGCCGATCGCCAGCCTGCCCGGCGTCTCGCGCTGGTCGGTCGCCAGGCTGGTCGAGCGGGCGAAGGAGGCGCGCGACCTCGGCATCCCATGCCTCGCGCTGTTCCCCAACACGCCCGCGCATCTGAGGACCGACAAGGGCGAGGAGGCATTCAACCCCGACAACCTGATGTGCCGCGCGATCCGTGCGCTCAAGGACGCGGTGCCGGAGGTCGGCGTGCTGACCGACGTCGCGCTCGATCCCTACACCAGCCACGGCCACGATGGCCTGCTCGACGATGCCGGCTACGTCCTCAACGACGCCACCGCCGAGGTGCTGGTCCGCCAGGCACTGGTCCAGGCGGAGGCGGGCGCCGACATCATCGCGCCGTCGGACATGATGGACGGCCGTGTCGGCCTGATCCGCCAGGCGCTGGAGGGCGGGGGCCACGTCAACGTCCAGATCATGTCCTACGCCGCCAAATACGCCAGCGGCTTCTACGGCCCGTTCCGCGACGCGGTCGGCTCGCGCGGGCTCTTGAAGGGCGACAAGAAGACCTACCAGATGGACCCGGCCAATGCCGAGGAGGCGATCCGCGAGGTCGCGCTCGACCTCGACGAGGGCGCCGACAGCGTGATGGTGAAGCCGGGGCTGCCCTATCTCGACATCATCGCGCGGGTGAAGGCCGAGTTCGGCGTGCCGGTGTTCGCCTATCAGGTCTCGGGCGAATACGCGATGATCGAGGCCGCCGTCGCCGCCGGGGCAGGGGAGCGCGACGCGCTCGTGCTGGAGACGCTGATGGCGTTCAAGCGCGCCGGCTGTTCGGGCGTGCTCACCTACCACGCGCCGCATGCCGCTCGGCTGCTCAATGATTGAGCTGCATTTCATCTGTTCCCCGGCGAAGG